>NZ_WTFT01000006.1 GCF_009861505.1 Pseudomonas izuensis
CAAGTCCTTTGAACCGCGGAAAGGCACCGGCGCTCAGATACCCTATGAAATGCCGTTGAAAATCGAGGGTGCCCCCAACCCGAGTCGCGTGGCGGAGCCCATTCTAGTCTTATTCGCCTGAACCGGTAACCCATACAAAGCCTCGCGCACAACCGCCACGCGAATTCCGTGGCCGCGTGGCGTTTGAGTTTCCAATCGGGTAACGGGGTACCCCTCCCTTGCCAAACCAATAAGGGGGGGGCGAAGGGAGGGGTGGGTTGGTTAAAAAAACACTACCCGGATCGGACGAGAATGTTTCGTTCCCTGAAGGGCAGGGCGCGCTTTAGAAGACGCTCAAACCACCATCCCAGAGGTTGGAGACATGATTAAACTGACAAGAACTCTGATTGCGGTCGGCCTGCTGGCCGCACACGCAGGCGTGCTCCATGCAGCAGTGACAGAGCAGGAAGCCAAACAACTGGGCACGACATTGACACCGGTGGGTGCGGAAATGGCCGGTAACGCCGACGGCACCATCCCTGCCTACACCGGCGGGCTACATACCCCGCCGCCGGGTTTCGACAAGGCCAAGGGCATCCGGCCTGATCCGTTCGCCAGTGAAAAGCCGCTGTTCTCTATCGACGCCTCGAACGTCGACACTTACGCGGACAAACTCACCGAAGGTGCCAAGGCGCTGATCAAGACCCGGCCGGGATTTCGCATCGACGTCTATCCCTCGCATCGTACTGTGGGTTACCCACAATTCGTGCTGGACAACACGCTGAAAAATGCGACCCGGGCGCAGTTGACCAACAATGACCAAAACCTGCAGAACGCACGCGCCGGTGTTCCTTTCCCGATTCCCAAGCGGGGCATCGAGGTCATGTTCAACCACTTGACCCGCTATCAGGGCATGAGCTACACCGCACCTAAGTATGGCGCCTACAACGTGGATGCAGCCGGCAAGCTCGTGGTCTCGACCGAGGGGCGATGGGTATTGGAAAGTCCGTACTACGACACCACCAAGGCCGAAGACCCCACCATCATCACCCGCGCTCGCGCCAACTACACAGGCCCGGCACGACGCGCCGGCGAAGCCGTGATGACGTTCGAGAGCATCGATACCGAAAAGGGTCGTCGTGCTTTCCAGTACCTGCCTGGCCAACGCCGCGTGCGCCTGGCCCCTGACCTGGCCTACGACACGCCGAACGCCAGTACCTCCGGCATGTCCACGGTCGATGACATCTACCTGTTCAACGGCAGGCTTGACCGTTTCGACTGGAAGCTGGTCGGCAAGAAGGAAATGTACGTTCCCTACAACACCTACCGTTTCAGTTATGCCGAAGATCCCCAGAACGTGTTCGGGCCGAAGTTCATCAACCCCGACCTGGTTCGCTGGGAACGTCACCGCGTGTGGGTCGTGGAGGCGACGCTCAAGGAAGGCCAGCGCCACGTCTATTCCAAGCGCACCTTCTACATCGACGAAGACAGCTGGACCGCGCTGGCGGTGGATCAGTACGACGGCCGCGGCCAACTGTGGCGCCCCGGCTTCAGCTACATGACCGCCATGTATGACGTCGGCGCGATCAACAACTCGCCGGGCGGCCACTACGACCTGATCGCCGGCACGTACTACATCAACGTATGGCCAGGCAAAGGTGGCGTGCAGGTCATGGACAAATTGAGTCCCGACAACGGCTGGACGTCCGATAGCCTGGCGGGTGCCGGCGTACGCTGATACCGCTGTGCGCGAAAAAAAAAGGAACCGACCTGTGGGAGCTGGCTTGCCAGCGAAGACGGCGGCAGGGTCAACATCAATGCTGACTGATGCTCCGCTTTCGCTGGCAAGCCAGCTCCTACAAATGAACTGCGCACATGCCCGATAAATACACGCGCCCCCTGTAGGAGCTGGCTTGCCAGCGAAGACGGCGGCAGGGCCAACATCAATGCTGACGGATGCTCCGCTTTCGCTGGCAAGCCAGCTCCTACAAAAGCAATGCGCACATGCCGTATAAAAACACGCGCCTCCTGTGGGAGCTGGCAAGCCAGCGCCTGCAATGACCGTCTTGTCAGAGGTTGCGCTGCGTCAATCCAGCCCAGAACCCTGCGCCACCCGCCGTAATCGCTGCCTGGCCGAGGATTTCGGCCCACTGCGCATCGCTGCCGAATTCATCGCGCCAGGACCACAAGCGACGGGTCGTGAAGTGCAGGGTGTGCTCGTGGGTGAAGCCGATCGCACCGTGAACCTGATGGGCGACGGAGGTGGCCAGGGTCGCGGCTTCGCCGGCGCAGACTTTGGCGACGGCCACATCGAACGACACACTGCTTCGGGCGCCAGGCTCGGCCTGAAACGCCTCGCAGGCACTGCGCAACGCGACTTGCGTGGCCATGCGCGCGGCACCGATGGCACCGGCCATTTGCGCAAGTTGCTGCTGGATCGCCTGGAACTTGCCGATGGCCTTGCCGAACTGTGCGCGTTCATTGGCGTAACCGACGGCCTTGTCCAGACTCGACTCCAGCGCGCCGACCAACATGCAGGCACGCATCAACGCACCGAACAGCCACACAGGTTCCTCCACATCGGCCACCCGCAGTACACCGACCGCCTGAGCGGGAGCATGGGTGAAGTGCAGGGTGTCGCGCTCCTCGCCAGCGAAATTGCTACCGGTTTCCACGCTGACCGGTGCCTGACAAAGATCGACCAGCGCCACCTGTCCGGCAGCATCGGCCACCGCTGCCCAACGACAGCTGCGTGCCCAGGGTACGTTGAAGGCGCGACCGTTCAGGTAGCCGTCGTCGGCCAAACGCAGGTCGCCCAGGTGACCGGTCTGAATCAGCGTGATCGGACCTTGCGGCACGTGCAGACCCGCCCGGGACAGCAGCAGCGAGGCGAGCATGGTTTCGCTCAAGGCCAGTGGCGCGTTCCAATAACCAATGGCGCGCAATACCGGGCTGACGTCCAGCCAACTGGCCGCGCTGCCACCTGCTTCCTCAGGCATCAGGGCGCCGGGCAGGCCGAGATCGGCCACCTGTTGCCACAACGCCGTTGCCCCGTGCCCGGCGTCGAAACGTGCCAGTACCTGCGGGGTGATCTGTTCGGCGAACAGGCGCTCGACGCTGTCGGCAATCATCGATTGCAGTTCCGAGGGGGCGCTGTCGTCCACCGCTTGATAATTGAGTGCCTGGTTCATCGCAGTCCTAATCCTCTGGCAATGATGCCGCGAAGAATTTCGCGGGTGCCGCCACGCAGGGAAAACGACGGGGCGGTCTGGGTCAGGTAACGCATCACCTGGTCGAGTCGGGAGCCGGGTTGGCGTTCACCGCCAAACAGGTCGTGGGCAAGGTCGGGCAGGGATTGCTCCAGCAGGGCACCCTGGTCTTTCACCAGCGCCGCCGGCGTCGCGGGGTTGTCACCGCGAGCGAGCATGCCGGCGACCCCCAGCGACATTTGTCGCAGCGCCGCATAGCGCGCCGCGACCCGGCCCAGGCTGACCGCGTGGCGACTGTTCTGCGGGGCGGCGGCGTCGAGCATTTCCAGGTACAACTGCGTGCAGCTCAGATAACGTTCCGGGCCGCTGCGCTCCAGCGCCAGTTCAGCGCCGACTTGCTTCCAGCCATCGCCTGGCTGACCGATGACAAAATCGTCCGGCACAAAGACGTTATCGAGAAACACCTCATTGAAGTCGTGCTCGCCAAGCATGTTGTAGATCGGGCGGACCGTGACGCCAGTGGCCTGCAGGTCGATCAACAGTTGCGACAGGCCCGCGTGCCGATTCTTGTCGTCCTTCGGTCCGGTGCGCAGCAGCGTGACCATGTAGTGGCTGCGATGGGCACCGGTGGTCCAGACCTTGCTGCCGTTGACGATCCAGCCGCCCTCGGTCTTCACGGCGCGGGTCTGCACCGACGCCAGGTCGGAACCCACGTTCGGTTCGCTCATGCCAATGCAGAACAACAGCTCGCCACGGGCAATGGCAGGCAACAGCCTGGGCGCCAGCACGTCGGGGGAAAACTTCATCAATAGCGGGCCGGACTGACGCTCGGCGATCCAGTGGGCATTGACCGGTGCGCCGGCGGCCAACAGCTCTTCGAGCACCACGTAGCGCTCCAGGGCACTGCGTTCGTGTCCGCCATAGCGCTTGGGCCAGGTCATGCCCAGCCAGCCACGCTCGCCCAGTTTGCGGCTGAACGCGGGATCGGCGCCGTTCCAGTTTTTGGCGCGTTCGTGGGCCGGGTAGTCCTTCAGTGTCTGGGCGACAAACTCGCGCACTTCGGCGCGTAAAGCCTGTGCGTCGGCGTCCAGGTGACAGGGACGAATATCGAGTGCCTGCATGGCTTTTTGCTCGTGTGGAAAGGGGTAGGGTGGTTGATTTTCTAACTTGCTGAACGGACAACAAGTAAATAAGCTAGCAGCAACCCCGGCAGCGATCAAGCCACCCGCCACCCGGAAAATCGTCCCCCCTTGATGGAGCTTTCATGTCGACAACCACTTCATTCATCCCCGGCCGCGGCCTGTCACTGGACCTCGACGGCCACGTCGCGACCCTGAGTTTCAGTCGTCCGCCCCATAATTTTTTTGATGCCGAACTGATCAATGACCTGGCCGATGCCCTGCAACACCTCGATGAGCAGCCCCAGTGCCGGGTGGTCATCCTGCAGGCAGAAGGCAAGGTGTTTTGCGCGGGGGCGGACTTCTCCGGGGCGGAGCAGTGCGACCCGCAATTCCCTCGCCGCGTGTACAAGTCCGCCGTGCGCCTGTTTCGCACGCGCAAGCCCATGATCTGCGTGGTAGAGGGCGCGGCCATCGGCGGTGGACTGGGTCTGGCGCTGGTCGCGGATTTCCGGGTAACCAGCGCAAAGGCCCGTTTCTGCGCCAATTTCAATCGCTTGGGCATTCATCAGGGCTTTGGGATTTCGGTTACCATGCCGCGTCTGGTCGGCCCGCAAATGGCGGCGCTGTTGATTGCCACCGGGCGGCGGATCGATGGCTGTGAGGCGGTGCGGATCGGCTTGGCCGATGTGCTTGCCGAGCCGGGTCAGGAGCGCCAAATGGCCCGCGAGCTGGCCGAGGAAATTGCCGCTTCGGCACCGAGGGCGGTCATGTCCAGCCGTGAAACCCTGCGCATGGGCCTGGCGGATGCGGTTGACCAGGTCATTGACCGCGAAGCGTCCGAGCAGGAGTGGCAGATTGTCAGCGCCGATTTTGCCGAAGGCACCCGTGCCATGGCCGAACGCCGCACCCCCGTTTTTTCAGGTCAGTAAGGAATTGCCCGATGGAACCCGTTGAAAAACCCACCCAGCCGACGGCGCGTCGGACCCAGATCGAGCGCCGCGCCGAGGCGGAGCAACGCCTGCTGATCGCTGCCCGGCAGATCGTCGCACGCAAGGGCTGGGTGGGCATGACGTTGTCAGAGGTCGGCGAGGAGGCCGGCTACAGCCGCGGCCTGGCCACCCATCATTTCGGTAACAAGGCCGGACTGCTGCGCGCCCTGGCGGGTTTCGTCAATGCCACGTTCATGGAGCTGGTCGAAGCCCGGTCGCCACAATGGCGCCCCGGACTGGATGCACTCAAGGGCTTCGTCAGTACTTATCTGTCGCGCCCGGATGGCGATTGGGTGAATACCCGTGCGCTGCTGGCACTGATGTCGGAAGCCGTGACCCAGGACTCGGAAACCGTGCAGATCCTCGCCGAATACAACCACTCGGTCATGGAACACCTGGCCGGATACATTCGCGAAGGCATCGACACGGGTGAGATCCGCGCACAGGTCGATCCGATGGCCAGTGCGCTACTGATCCTGGGCACATTGCGCGGGATGATGCTGCAATTCCTGCTGGACCCTACGGGCATTGACTTGAAGCTGCTGCGCACGCAGTTGCTGATGTTCATCGAACATGCATTGGCAACCTTGCCACCTGCTCACGTTTGATCCCCGAGCTGGAACCGGACCTTGACCCGGCCACCCATGGCGGGTGGCGGGTTTTAGCAGGGGTCTTTGTTAGCGTGCTCCTCTTGGTTCGCCTACCTGCAAGTCACGGCAGGGGCGATGGATGCCTGTTGTCAGGCCAGGACCCATTGAGGAAAAAACATGCTGTCAGGTATCAGAATCGTAGAAATCTGCGGAATCGGCCCAGGCCCATTCTGTGCCATGCACCTGGCCGATCTGGGCGCGGATGTCATCGCGGTCGAGCGCGCAGAGTCCGTGTCGATCACCGGCCAGGCCAATGCCCCGGACAACCCGTTGAACCGTGGCAAGCGTTCGGTGGTGGCCGACCTGAAGAGCCCTGAAGGGCGTGAAGCGGTGTTGAAACTCCTCGAAAGCGCCGACGCTGTCATCGAGGGCATGCGCCCCGGGGTCATGGAGCGACTGGGGCTTGGTCCGCAGGCGTGCCAGGCGCGCAATCCGCGGCTGGTCTACGGGCGCATGACGGGATGGGGGCAGAGCGGTCCGATGGCCAGTGCTGCCGGCCATGACAATAACTACATTGCCTTGTCCGGCGCCCTTTATCACTGCGGCACAGCCGGGGAGGCCCCCTCGTCGCCGATCACCCTGATTGGTGATGTCGGTGGCGGGGCACTGTACCTGGCCATCGGTTTGCTGGCCGGTATCCTCAGTGCACGGCAGACGGGTAAAGGCACCGTGGTCGATGCGGCCATCGTCGACGGCTCGGCACACATGATGCAGCTGATGATGTCTCTGTCCCGCCGGGGTTTGCTGCAGGAGGAGCGTGGCAAAAGCGTTCACGATGGCTCGCATTTCTATGCCACCTATCGTTGCGCCGACGATCAGTACGTGGCCCTCGGTTCGATGGAGCCGCAGTTCTATGCGTTGCTCATGCAAAAGCTCGGTTTGCAGGACGATTCACGGTTCGCCAAACAATGGGACATGAAACGCTGGGACGAGCTGCGTGGCCTGTTGGCCGATCTATTTGCCAGCCAGCCGCGTGAGCACTGGTGTGATCTGCTGGAAGGCACCGACGTGTGCTTTGCCCCGGTATTGAGCCCGCGTAAAGCCTCCCGGCACCGGCACATGGTGGAGCGGGGCGTGTATTTCGAACGCGATGGCATGCTGCAAGCCAGCCCGGCACCGCGTTTCGACGGCCAACGGATCACCCCCGGCGCGATCCCCACCCGTGGCGCGCACACCGCCCAGGTCATGGACGCGCTCGGAGCCCGGGACCTTGCCGGCCTCTGGCGGTCGTAGGTGAACTATTCGGACAGGGGAACGACCACGGTAAGCCAGACGTTCCAGCCCTCCGGTCGATTCTTGGCATCAAACTCGTCGTAGCCCTTGAGGTTGGCGTACCAGAGATCTTTACCCACCTTGAAGAAATGCCCGATCTGGGGGCCGATGCCATTGACCCGGGATTTGAAGTCACCAAAGGTAGCGCCGCTTCCGCTATCGCCCGTGACCTGATGGTAGACGTAGCCGACCAGGCCCAGGTGGGTCTGGTCGGTGATGAAGTGCGAGGCACTCAAATCCAGGTGAGCGTCGATCCCGTTCTGATAGTCGGTGTCGGTGTTTTCCCAGTTGTAGGTCATGCCCGCGACGGCTGAGAACTCGTTTTTCTTGTCGAAATAGGTGTAGCCACCCCCCGCATCCAGGGACGCATGACCCAGGCCGATATTGACCAGGCGATCGGGGTCGTACGCGCCGACCGGAACGTTGCCCATCGTGTAGGCCATGAAATTGTGAACCCCATGGTTCCATTTCAACGTGCCCAGATAAAGCAGGTCGCTGGCCCCCTTCAACGTGTCGTCCGTGCCGCCGGAAAAGGCCCGGCCCCGTGGCCCGGTCAGTGTGACATCGACACTGGCTTCGGAGCGCGCCACCGCAGTGCCCACTGCAATGGCGGCCTGGGCGCCGAGCAACGGTTCGGCAAAGGTGTAGGTGGGGAAGGCGAACAGCAGGTCCGCTGTGGCATCAAGGCCGAACGTGGTCCGTCCACCGCGTGGAACGCCTTTGTTGGCGTCGTCCTTGGCGCTGACGTGATAGTAAACCAGCGGCATGCTCCAGCCAGGTTCGCTAGGCGCCGCGGCCAACGCCCCGAACTGGCCCGGTAGCCAGAAACTGATGCCGCCGTCATCGGCCTGGACCAGCGCGGCTGGCAACAAGACGGCCAAACCCAATGCATGTTTTGTTCTTGAATTCATCCAGATCCTCGATTCTCGGAAAGCCTGCATCCTGACAGTGCGCCCTAAAGAGTAGCTCCTACCCAAAAAACCATTGATTGGACGCTGCTTTTTTTTCCCTTCAGCAGTCACCACCCCAAGGCCGAATCCTGCACTCAGGTCAGCCACGTATTTTGAACTCACGCCCCAGGGGCTGACTCCTAACTCACAAGGCACTGCATGACAGTGATGTAGCAATGACCCACCTACAGCTGCATGGCCGCGAGCCCGGCACGATATTCGAAACCCATCTTCCTGCACGCCTGGACCGCTTGCCGTGGGGCCGTTTTCACACCCTGCTGGTGTGCGCGCTGGGCATCACCTGGTTGCTCGACGGCCTGGAAGTGACCCTGGCCGGCTCGGTGTCAGGTGCGCTGAAAAACAGCCCCGAACTGCACATGAGCAATGTCGATATTGGCCTGGCCGGCGGCATCTACATCGCCGGCGCCGTGCTCGGTGCCTTGGTATTCGGCTGGCTGACCGACCGTCTGGGGCGGCGCAAGCTGTTCTTCGTGACGTTATGGCTGTATGTGGGCGCCACCGCGGCGACGGCGTTCTCTTTCAACCTGGACAGCTTTCTGCTGTTGCGTTTCCTCACGGGCATGGGCATCGGCGGCGAATACACGGCGATCAATTCGACCATCCAGGAGTTCACCCCGGTTCGCTATCGCGGCTGGGTCGACCTGACCATCAACGGTACATTCTGGCTGGGCGCAGCGCTTGGGGCCGGCGGGGCCATCGTCCTGCTTGACCCGCACGTGGTCGGCGGCGACCTGGGCTGGCGCCTGTGCTTCGGCATCGGTGCAGTGTTGGGCCTGTTGATCCTGGTCATGCGTTTGTGGCTGCCGGAAAGCCCGCGCTGGTTGCTGATCCATGGTCAGCACGAGGAGGCGCGACGCATCGTCGAAGACATCGAAGCGCGTCTGCGCGAGCAAGGCCATGAACTGCCGGCGGTGACCAGCAAACCGCTGCGTCTGCACGCGCGGGACCATACGCCGCTGGCGGAGGTCTTCCATACCCTGTTCATCAGATTCAGGCGCAGGGCGCTGGTGGGGCTGACCCTGCTGACCGCACAAGCCTTCTTTTACAATGCGATCTTCTTCACTTACGCGCTGGTGCTCACCGATTTTTACCAGGTGCCCGCCGAGCATGTCGGTTGGTACGTATTACCCCTGGCACTGGGTAATTTTTGCGGGCCGCTGCTGTTGGGGCGCCTGTTTGACGTGATCGGCCGAAGGGTGATGATCAGCCTCACCTACGCCACGTCCGGAATATTGCTGGCGCTGTCTGGCTATGCCTTCCAGCAGAGCTGGCTGGACGTCACCCAGCAAGCCGCGGCGTGGATGGTGATCTTCTTTTTCGCATCGGCCGCGGCCAGTTCCGCCTACCTGACCGTGTCAGAAACCTTCCCCCTGGAAATCCGCGCCTTGGCCATCGCCGTGTTTTACGCGTTTGGCACTGGCCTGGGCGGTATCATCGGGCCGACGCTGTTCGGTCAACTTATCCAGACCCAGCAGCGCAGCAGTCTATTGATCGGTTATCTGACAGGCGCTGCGCTGATGTGTGTGGCGGCGCTGGTGCAGGCAATTTGGGGCGTGGCGGCGGAGCGTCGAGGGTTGGAGCAGGTGGCCAGGCCTTTGTCGCAGGCTGAGGATTGAGCTGGACTGTTGGCCGATCTGCTTGCAGCCATTCAGCCAACAGCCTGCCGAAACAGACCATTCACTCGTCAGAATGCGACCTTCACGCCGAGCATCCCATCGTACCCGTGGCTGTCGCCGTCGAACGCTTGCCGATACCCGGTCGATACCGTGAACGTCGTACGAGCATTGGCCTGGTAGTCGACACCCACATTCACTTCGCCCCAAGTACCGCCGATGTCCGCTTCAAATGGCACGAAGCCGTTCTGTGAGGAAAACTCGGTCTTCGGTTGCCCTTTGAACTCGTGCCACACGCTGGGCCGCACCCAGGCGTTGGTGCGCCGCACAGTATTGTCCGAGCCCGCCGTCACCCAGTCTTTGGCAATGCGTACTCCAAGCCGGCCAATGAGCGAGTCCACATCCTCGAAGCGAACGTTCGCGGCCAAATCGTCGCTGTCATCCAGATCGATCGAACTGTAGATCACCTGCGCCTGGGGCTCGACATACAGATCTTGCTTCATTTCAAACGGATAACCGGCCTCCACTGATGCACTATAGCCCCAGCCATCGGTCTTCAACTTGTTGATGTCGGTCGGCTTGGCCTCGATGTTGAACCGGTGCAGTTGCAACACACCGTCCAGGTACCAGCCGGCTTGTCCAAAGTGAGTCCAGTAGCCTCCGAGACTGTAAGCACGCAACGTATCATCGCCGGCATTGTTGCCGGTGTAGTGGCTGACCCCGCCGTCGATGTTGCCTACCGCCAACGACACTCCGGCCTGCTCATGACTGCCATCGGGTCTTACATTACGGTACAGATCCACACCGACCTGAAAGGCGGTCAGGTCGTAGTTGTACCCGGGGGTATTGCCGAGAATGCTCTTCGAACCGTCCTGTTCGCCGCTTCGATAAATCATCCGGCCCCAGCCCAGCGAAGGGCCGTAGGTCTGTTCGACATCGGCGGCCCGAGGCTCTCCTTGATTCAAGCGCTCTTCACCGACCCGCTCATGCAGTGTGTCGACGAGGGTCCGGGTGTAGACCAGCGCCAGGGCCGGGACTGCGGTATAGAGCGAAGTTTGCGGCCGATAATTGGGCACCGGTGGAGGAGGGGGATCAGGTGGCGTTGGTTCAGGTGGCGTCGGCGGCTCGGGTTCAACCGTCGAACGAAGGTACCAGGCCTGTTCATTGCTGTTATCCACGCTGGAGCGATGCAAGGTGTATTCGTAGGGGCCGGCGTAAACCGGGCCAGCCAGGGTGAAAGTGCTGGCCGTTGTGTTTGCACCGTTGATTGCGTCGACAACCTTGATGCCATTGCCAACTGTCACCGCGCCGAGGCCCCCCGCATTGGTGACCCGCAGCGAGGCCGTGCCACTGGTTGCCGCGTGATTGAGCACCAGCACGTCAGTGTCCTGTACGACACCGTCGTTGAGGCGCGTATTGAACAGTACCTGACTGCCTGGATTGAAGGTCGCACTGGCACTGTCAATCGTGAACGTCCCACGGAGGGTGGGCTGCCGGCCGGCGATATTGAGCGTTGAGTTGTCGCCCAGGATGAACTGGTCGGCGCGTACCGTGCCCGCGACACCACCGGCCAACGTGGCACCGGGTGCGATCACGAAGCTGCTGGGCGTGGTGCCTGACACATCGGTCATGCGGACCCCATAGATCGCGTTATTGGAAACTTCAAAAGTACCGGCCTGCACCTGCGTGTCAGCGTAGAGCTGAGACCAGCGGTCGACTTCGGCGCTGTAGTGGGATGCATCAAATGAAAGCAGGCCGTCACCGGTCTTCAGGACAGACACCAAGCCATTGGCGGCGTTGCTCTGTACCGGATCGAAGAACGTGATCGTCCGGCCCGCCTGGGCATTGAACGTGGTCGTGGACGCGCCACCGGTATTGTTCAGGTAGATCGCATTGGCCTGTGGGTCGACGTGACTGTTGCCCGAAAAACTGATGTCCCCACCCGTCGCGTTAAGCGTGACGTCACTGCCGCCCCAGATCGCGCCGCCCTTGCCACCGGCGCTGTTACCATTGAACGCGGTCGCCCCACCTGCGGTGAGGGTAAAAGCGCCGACGGAGTAGAGTGCGCCGCCGTCGAGCGTTGCCTGGTTGTTGGAAATCGTATTGTCGAGCCCGGCGATAGTGATCGCGCCGGCCGCGGAAATCGCGCCGCCATTGGAGGACGCGGTGTTGTTCGTCAAGGAGACATTGCCGCCGACAGTCACCAGGCTCACATTGCCACTGGCGGCATTGATCGCACCTCCCGCGCCATTGCCTGCAATGTTGCTGTCCATAGCGACTCCACCCGTGACGGTCACGTCGCCAGCCACTGCATTGATGGCGCCGCCGATACCGGCAACGTTTCTGTTGGCGCTGAGGCTACCATTCACGGCGACGCCGCCAGCTTGCGCGTTGATCGCGCCTCCAGTTCCATCGGCTAACGCGGTGTTGCCATTGGCTAAAGCGGTGTTGCCGTTGGCCGTCAAATTGCCGTTGATTGTCACTGCGTTGTTGGAATAGATACCGCCACCGTTCGCCGAGGCAGTGTTATCGGACAAGGTGATGGCGGTGCCGTTGAGCGTTGTCGTGCCGAAGACCCGAAGCGCGCCGCCAAACGCCACGGACCCCGCGAACAGGGCGCCATCGGGTTTGAACCCGGCTTTGTTGCCGGTAATTGTCACCAGGGAGCTGCTGTTGCCCAAGGCGACGCTGCCGTTGGAGATAATTCCGCCGCCGCTCCACGAGCCTCTGTTGTTGGTGATGGACACATTGCCGCTGGTTGTCGCCAGGCTGACGTTACTGGCTGCGGTCGTAGCGGCAATCGCACCGCCATTGCCCTGGCCGTTGAACACACTGGCGGCGATATTGTTATCCAGGCTTACATCACCGGTCACGAGCACGGCACCGGTCGTGAAAATGACGCCCCCTGAGGTGGCTCCGATGTTGTTGTTCGCCGTGAAAGTGCCTGTAACGGTGACGCCGCCGGCCCCCGCATTGATGAAACCGCCGTTGCCGCCGGTCAGGGTGTTGTTGGTGGCGGTCACATTGCCGGTGGCGTTCACCGCGAGCGAAGCAATCGCTCCGCCATTGGAGGTGGCTTTGTTGTTGGCGAAGAGGATGTTGTTGCCGGTCAATGTCGTCGTCCCGGCTGTGTTGGAGATCGCACCTCCACTCGAATTTCCCGGAACCTGCGCGCCGCCCGGCGTGAATCCTGCCGAGTTGCCGGTAATCGTCAGCGTGCTGCCAGCCGCGCCCAGCGAAACATTGCCCACAGTACTGCCGGCCGCGAAGATCGCGCCTCCGTTGGAGGATGACAGGTTATTGGTCAGGGTCACGTTGCCACCGGCTGTCGCCAGTCGGACGTTACCGTTCGCCGCGCGGATGGCGCCACCAGGGCCTGCGCCCGATCCCGTGATTGAATTGGTTGCGGTGGTGCTATTGGCGTTCAAGCTTGTATTGCCGCTTACCACGACATCGCCGGCACCCGCATAGATCGCGCCGCCGCCTTTTATTGTGGTGTTGGGAGACACGGAACCACTGGTGTTGTTATTGGCGACAAGGTTGCCGTTAACGGTTATGCCTCCGTTGTTGACTGCAACGGCGCCACCGTTGCCGTTGGTCGCGGAATTGTTAATGACGGCGAGGTCACCATTAACGGTCAACGCGCCTGCAAGGGAAATGGCCCCGCCAGTGGCCTCATTGCCCCCCACAAAGGTGACATTGCTCAGGTTGAGTGTCGCTGCAGTGCCGGAAAAGAACCCGAAGTGACCGGCACCGTCATTCAGCGTAACGGTGCTGCCGCCCCCAACGCCGTTGATGGTCAGTCCTGGCTGACCTGCCGGCAAAGCCTTGGCGAATGAAATGCTGGTGCCGTTGGACAGAAATTCATCGCCTTGCAGGTCCCAGACACTGCCGTTGACCGGTGTCAGGCTATTCAAGTTGGTACCGGCCGGGACAGGCTGCGCCATGACGGGCACACTTGTTGATGGAAGCATCAACATGACGAGCAACGCCGTGGTGAAGGCGGGGAGGTGTCTCGAATCGATTGGATGCCAGGGGAGGGGAGCATCTCTATTGAGTGGCATGCGCATGGAAATCGTCTCTCCGTTGACGATTCTCGCATCAGGCCACCACTACAAAAGGAAACGGCATATATACGAGTGTGATTAAACAGCCGGAGTATTCCATTCAGGCAAAGTGAACGGTTATTTCAAAACATTCAGACCTTGCTTCGCGGTAAAACTGAGCGAACGCCTGTGCAGCGTAGTCCGGTTTTGGCAAAAAAGAAAAAACCTCCAGCAACCGACAAATTAGCCTTGTCGAATGGCTCGAAGGAACAATGGTGCGCATTCGGGCCGTACTGATAATTCCTGCTGGCTTACACCATTGTCGCGAGGCTCCGTAACGGCCCTCACGCCGGGCAGGACAACTTGCACACCAACAACAATAAATAGAGGGCGGGCAGTTGGAACATATTTATGACTCCATCGTGGTGGGGGGCGGGATCGGTGGGGTGTGCAGTCGCTGGCAGGCTGGCCGACAGTGGCAGCGACAGCATTTGACGCCTGTTTCTATTTTATAGCTCAATAAAGAGACATTTAGTTTAGTTATTCTTTTTGGTTGTAACGTAAAGGGCAGCTGAAGGGCGAGTTCATCTCAACATTAAACGCACTAGATCCGTTCGAGTTAAGCTCTGGTTGAAAATTTCAATCGGGAGTAAGCCTAATGCAGCAGCATCTGACGCCATGGATGGTTGAAAGCGCATATCGTTATTTAACGGCCGCATATACGCGCATAATATTGGGCTACTATATTGCTTTTCATGCACCGTCTATTTTATCAGTCGCTTGTGCAATTACTCACGCAGTGCTACCAAAGAAGCAGTATCTGGAGAATATAGGTTGTGGTGACGTAAATCACCCTTTCTGTGGAGTGTTTGAAATCCTCCACATGGACAACGCTTCGGAGTTTCGTGCGCTCAAACTTCAGAGGGCATGTGCGCTTCATGGTATCAAAACAGAATGGCGGCCCCTAGGAAAGAAACATTGGGGCGGCCATATTGAACGTTTGATTGGTACTATGATGAATAGCCATGTCCATTTTTTACCTGGTACGACGATGTCGAATGTATTGAAAAGAGGCGACTATGATAGTGAAAAACATGCAGCGTTAACGATTGAAGAGTTCAATCGCTGGTTTGCAAGGCAAGTCGAGATTTACAATTACAGCGTGCACTCGGCTTTGAAATGTCGACCTTCTGAAAAATGGAATAAAGCTTTTGCAATAAAAGATGCTATGGGTGCTCACCAAAAATTAATCACAGATCCGTTTAAGTTCAGGCTTGATTTTATGCCCGAGGAAAATCGAAAAATCAGACCTATCGGTGTTAGTTTGTTTGGTCGTAATTATTGGGCGCCAGAGTTGAGTCATCATATCGGCTTAAGAAATGTAACTATAAAGTACGACCCATTCGCTTTGTATACGATATGGGCAAAAATTGAAGGTTCGTACATCGAACTGCGTTTCGCTGACCTTACTCGAGATAATCTAAGTTATGAGCAGCATCTGATTGCAAACAAACATTCATATCGAACAAGTTCCAAAGGGATGCTTGAGAATGTTGTTGCAGCCCGCGATGGTAATGAACAAGAAGTACGCGAAAGTATTAAAAAAACGAAACAATCCAAGAAACGACTCAAGGCGGCAAAAGCTTACTCTAAGCACGTTCTTGATCAACATTTCGACCCAGCTGAGCGTGCACCTAAGCCGGTCGCGAGGGCAGAGATAGATTTTACAAAGGGCCCGGTCATTTACGATAGCGAGGATGTTTGATGTGAGTAATCCTATCGAGAATGGAAGTTACGATAAGCAGAGGAGGATAAGCTATCTTCTACAAGAGTTTTGGATAGACTGCCCTCATGCTCGCAAAACTCTTAACGCAATCCTTACGATGTTGGAAATTCCTCCTCGTACAACCGCGCCATGTATGCTTGTTTGTGGGGAGGGTGGCACTGGAAAAACTTCCATTGTAACCCAATTACAGAAAATGAACCGTGGCTTGGGTTCACCTTTGGTATTTATGACGCTAACGGAAAATTCCGGAAAGCTGAAATTCAAGCAGTTGATAGTTGAAGCTATAGGGCTGCCAATGAAGTTAGGAGCGGGCAGGGAAACTCTTTCAAAAGAAATAGCAAGCTATATACACTCTCATGGCATAAGGGGCATTGTTATAGATGAGTTTCATGAGTCCCTCATCGTACCAAAAACTGAGCAGCTACGGAATTTGTCATTGCTGAAGGGGTTATCTGGTTCACCTTACAATTTGTCTATTATTGGGTTTGGAGTGGGTAGGGCAAAAAACGCACTACTTTACGATGATCAGTTAGCTCGTCGGTATTATATGCGTGAATTGCCAATGTGGTCGTTGAACGAAGACTTCAGGAATTTTGTAGCAACCCTAGAAAAGCGCTTTAACCTGAAAAACCCCTCCCAACTACATCAAGAGGATATGCTGCGCTTGATTTATGAGCTTTCAAAAGGTGTGATGGATAGATTAGTTAAAATGCTGACAACCGCGGCATGTTACGCAATTGCCACCGGGGTGGAGGTAATTAACAGGGAAATGATAAAATTGGCTCTGGAAGATGATTTGGGTTATAAGGAGTTCTTGAATCCATGAAATTTTCAAATTTGCTGCACCCCATCTTCGATGAAACCTTTCCTTCGTGGCTAACAAGGTGTGCGCTGAATCCGAAAATATCAGGTATTTCGGAAAGAGATATAATTGAGTGGAAGTATGAAGATGATCAAAAAAGAAGATTTTTAGCACCTGGTCTCAGTATGGAATTCGACTTTCATGAGTCGCGAGGATTAGCGCTTGCTCGTGAACTGCATTTGGATGTCTGCATCATTGAAAAAATATTCAGGCCAACTTCCACACTTCTTCTTTCACCAAATTATCGCACTGCTTATTGCCATCTGTGCATCCAGTCAGACGTCCTCCAGAAGAGATTTCCATCATGGAGGAAATCCTGGTGCTATGTAACTCAACCGTATTGTCCGATTCATTGGTGTTTGCTTAGTTTTATTGATGGGTACCCAATTCTTGATAAGCAGTGGAATGCTTATGTACGTGGAAATCTCGGTGACTATTATCAAGGGCGGAAAGGAAGTTCCTACACTCGTCGTCACATGCATGGGCTCCCTCCTAACAACATTCGTGCATGGTTGACCTTGCGTGTTCAGATGTGGATAAACAAGATTGATCGTACAAGGTTCTGCGTTTTGCCCGGCACAGATGTTCTTGTGGACTCTATTCAATTAACAAGTGCAGTAAATTTTATCCTGCGGTTGTTTTTAGTTCCTAGAACAGATCGAAATAGCTCTGGCGTGGCAAAGGAATTGCTCACTGCTGCCAATCCACTTATTGTGCATAAGGTTTTAGATTTCAAAGATAGACTAGATTACGGTGCTTCTAATAGCGTGCCCTATGAGAGGATGTGTGCCTTGCTATTGCTTGGAAAAATTTTTAATATTTTTTCGCCGAAGGAGCATTCGATGTTTAAAAAAATAGTTTTAGATTCAGAATTTGATTTTCCAGATTCGAAGACATTGGGAGAACTTAGCGCAGGCCACGTTCATGCGGTTGAATATTCAACTCTTGAGAGGCAGCTTGGCAGTTTGGATGTAGTCTCGGATTATTTGAGTGACTTTATCGAAGGGGTACTTTGCTAGCCAAAATAAAACTGGGACGGCTTTTTTGCTATTTGTAATCCGTGTGAAGACTGTGCACATCGGCTGTAGACTGCCCATCATCTATCTAAAACCACATCAGCTAATTCATTCGCGATCTCTTCAATAGTCATTGTTGACGAATTAAGCGCTACCTTGTCGGCTAGGGTGGGGCTGAATTTTATGACCTCGCTTTTCGACGTCTTGTGCCAAATCGGGAGGATCATCTTTCTGCCGTTCATTTCTAATGCCGTCATCCCATCGAGTTCGTATTGAGGCCACTGCTTGGCGAAGAACGCAGAGGAAAGGACCACTGTTCCGAAGCGTGAGTTCGACAGGCCCTGATCGATTTTTTTCCGCAGGCTGTCACCGACCCGCAGCGCTTGTTTGTCGTACCAAACCCTGACCCCTAGAGCTTGCAGCGCTTCAACCAACGGTTCCACCAAATCCTTTTTGTCATTGGAAGCGTGAGAGATGAACAGATCGTATTCAACCTCTGGCTCAGCATCTAATGCGGGGAGGGAGGACTGAGCCTCGCTGAGGCTGGTGGTGGCAGCACGTTCAGCATTGATCTCGCGCTCAAGCATCAGCCTCGATACCTGACCCTGCCGGATGAGGTCGTTTTCTTTCCGAATCTCTCGTTCACGGGCAGTGGAGATACGTTTACGCTCGCGCTCCTCCTCTTTTGAAAGGTCCTGCCTTGCTTTCAGAAGCTGGCTGTTTTTATCGGCCTCTTTTTTTGCCAAAGCGGCCTTTTTGCCAGCAACCGTTGCGATCTCCTTTTGCTTACGTTCGATCTCACTACGTTTGGTGTTTAAGGCGGTTAATGTGGTGCTCTTCGTAATTGAGCGCTGAATTTGACCGATCCGACTAAGGAGGTCTGACTCCTTTTTCGTTTCCTGGCTAACGCTTTTGGAGATATCTGCCAGTTCTCTTTGCAGCCGATTGATTGTGTTCGTAAGCGTAGAAATGGACATCCCTGACCTCAATTTGACGCCCGTAAGAGGTCGGTTATTCACCGTCAATCACGAAGCACGTAGGTTTTTCTAGATTAATGCGATTTGCGTTTCAGATCGTCCGGCAGGCCCAAGAAAAGAGGCCTAGGAGCGTAGATCTTACCAGCTAACATCAACAAAATTCGCGCGTATGATAACGCTGCAAAAACCGTTCTGGCTCAACTGAAAAGGATGCAGGCCGCTGATGCCAACACAACAAAATAATCGCCATCGTATTCAGCGTACCTTCCGCAATTTATCTCAGGAAGAGGTTGCTGACATAGAGTCGGCATCAATGCTTTCACGATTGGGCTGGGCAAAGGATGTTGGATGGGAAACGCTGCTGGAATCGCAGCGTATTCTGATCGTTTCGGAAGCCGGTGCGGGGAAGACATATGAGTGTCGAGCACAGCAGCAGGCATTGTGGGAGAACGGAGAGCCGGCGTTCTATTTAGAACTATCCCAGCTTGCCGCAAACAATTTGTCGGACCTGCTGTCCCGAGATGAAGAGGAGCGGCTTGACGCATGGCTAGCTGCCCAATCCGAAATAGCGACCTTTTTTCTAGATTCGATCGATGAGTTGAAGTTAACTCTCGGTTCGTTTGAGGTTGCTCTCAAGCGTTTGGCAAAGGCTATTGGTAGCCAGCTTGGAAGAGTGCGGATTGTTATTACCACCCGACCGGTCGCTGTGGATCAGAAGATTATCGAACGGCATTTACCGGTGCCTGACCGAGTCGAACTGGCGCCGAGTGAAGATGATTTTGCAGACATTGCGTCGGGCCGCGTGCGGCGCTCCACCAAAAAGGAGGAGGTACCTCTGGTATGGCGTAACGTCGCGTTAATGCCCTTTTCCGACCAGCAAATTCGTGAGATGGCGGTCATTGAGGGTGTCGCTGATGCTGATGCCTTAATAGAGGATATACGTAAGCGCAACGCGGAGGATTTTGCACGGCGACCGCAAGATCTTGTTGAGCTTTGCTCTGACTGGCGAGAGTACCGTCGTATTCGCACCCATCGAGAGCAAGTGGCGCAAAATATCCACGTCAAACTCAAGCCGCGTACAGATCGAAGAGAGCCTGCGCAACTCTCTCCCGACAAGGCGCTGGATGGAGCGAGCCGGCTTGCGCTTGCTGCGCTGCTTACCCGGAAGTTGACCATACGCCTCAGTGTGGAGGCGGATCGTGGTGGTGAGCCAGGCGGAGCACTGAATCCCGAAGTGGTGCTACATGACTGGACTCCACAAGAGCGGGAAACTTTGCTGGAGCGAGCGCTATTCGGGTTTGCGAGTTACGGTCGAGTCCGATTCCATCACCGCTCGGTCCTCGAGTTTCTTGCAGCTCAATATCTCGACCTCCGTATGAGCCAGGGTGTGCCAATCAAAGCAGTAAAGCGATTGCTCTTCGCTGAGACTCAACAAAATGACAAAGTCATCCGTCCAACAATGCGTCCGGTCGCGGCATGGCTAGCGTCATCACAGCCAACTATTTTTTCTGAAGTCCGAGATCGCGATCCCAGCGTTCTGCTGAATTACGCTGATCCGGAATCGCTCACGCTGTCTCAGTGCGAGGACGCATTGAGGTCATACGTTAGGCATTACGGCTCTGGAGGATGGCGTGGTCTGCAAGCTCCGCTGGTACAGATCCATCGTTTTGCTAGACCAGAGTTAGAACCACTAGTTTTGGAACTGTGGGGGCAGGGCATTGAGAACCATGAGGTTCGTGAACTGTTGATTGATCTCATCGGTGCAGGACCCATGCCCGAGTGTGCAGATATCGTTCATGCAGTCGCAATAGATGGCTCTGCTAGGGCGGGTGAGCGTCTTGATGCAATTACGTCGCTGGCCCGTCTTGGTGACCCCCGGGTAGATCTCTTAGCACAGTCGATGGAAGAGGCGCAGACGCTATGGCCTGATGAAGTTGTGTATGGAGCCATAGTCAGATTGCTTCCTCTGTTTTTTGCACCTGCACGACTCTGTGGAATTTTGAGGGGACTCTCAGAGTCATCCAGCAAGGATTTCGAGCAGGAGTGGTCGCTACCCTACATCTTTGCAGAGCTTCAGTTTCCTCCAGGCTATCTGGAGGCGCTGCGCGAAGGTTTGACCGGATTGATCACGGATGGTTTGGCCTGGGATGAAGAGTGGCCGAATCTAGTCAGCAAGCGCTCACATTTGCTCTCAACTCTCGCGGCAGTTTGCTCGAGGCTTATTCAAGAGGGCGAGTATCGAGTGGAGGTGTTTCGTTCTTCCACGATCGCACTGCGTCTTAAGCCTGATGATTATATTCATGAGGAGACATTTAATAAGCTGCGAAGGGCAATTGCGGATCTGGAGTCAGACCATCGTGAGGCAGCTTTCTGGGCTGACGATGCGTTCAACGAGAGTCTTCACTCATCCGTTGACCCCTGGGCGCGATTTTGGCAGGTTTCATTACGCGGGCCACTCCAATTAAATTACGTCCAGGATGCAGCTTGGGTACGCCGCACGTTGGCTGACTCCAGTCGCACGTTCCCAGAGCGCGCAATGATGCTGCATGCATGTATGCGAGGGCTATGGGACGGTATTGGCGATTCCCGTGACCACATCGAAAGCCTAAAGCAGCACGTTCTCGATGCGCCAGAGTTGATCGCTCTTATCGACCGACAGCTTGTGCCCCCGGAAGTCGATCCGGAAATGCTCAAGCTAGAAGCAGAATTAGATCAGCACCGCGTAGCCAATGAGGAGCGTCAGGCAAAGCGACATGCGAGCTGGGTGACATTCTGGCGCGAGTTAGCGGAGCAACCGGATGTTGCCTTTAAGCCTGACCGCGCAGGGAATACCGCTTGGAATCTCTGGCAGGCGATGCAACGTTCTGGGAACGAGAGTCGTGCATCAGGATGGGATCGGCGTTTTGTTGAGAGCCACTTTGGTAAAGCAATCGCGGATAGATTACGTGTCAGCATGCGCTCGATGTGGCGTGGCGATAATCCCACGCTTCGCTACGAAAGGCCGGAGGGCCAAAAGGGGACCTTTCTTATTAGGTGGCAGCTCGGACTGGCCGCGATAGCCGCAGAAGCCGAAGACTCTAACTGGGCGCAAAAGCTTTCGATCGATGAGGCAAAATTGGCCACGCGTTACGCTCGAATAGAGTGCAACGGTTTTCCCGCATGGTTCGAATCCCTAGCTCGGGAGTTTCAAGATGCGGTCGAAGAGACCCTTGGTCCAGATTTGTCTGCTGAACTCGATGAAGCCGCTACGACAAATTCATTTGCAATGCTTCTCCAGGACGTGAGCTATGCCCCAGCTGTCGTCGCGCAATTGTTTGTACCGCGATTGCTCACGTGGCTCGATTCCTTTGTCAGCAATCCTTGTGATGGAGAAGATGAGACCGGTGCGTTAGGTCGACTCGAGCGCGTACTGAAAATCCTACTTCAGCACGGCGGTGACAGTACGCAGGACAAGATTCGTATCTTGGCTGCTCAGCGGCTCAACATTGCCACAAACGACTCCATCAACCAGGTTTGGCTAACTACATTAATGCGGCTCGACCCGGCGGCAGGAACGGACGCTCTGGAGCTTTTCCTAGCGCCGCTTCCTCCCATGCCAACGGGTCCCGCTATCAATGCTTTCAGTGCTTTGTTTGGCAGCCGTTTCGCTAGTCTGCGTGTCGATCTGAAAAGAGCTGGCTTTACCCCGCAACTCCTCTTGCGGTTGCTGCGGCTTGCATATCGTTATGTTCGTCCCTCCGACGACATTACCCATCGAGGTACCTTCTCACCAGGCCCTAGAGACGATGCTCAAGACGCACGAAATTCTCTCCTTAACGCAATACTCGACACTCAGGGTTCGGTAGCTTGGACAGTGAAACTCGAGATAATCGCAGACCCGCTATTCGCTCATTTCCGTGATCGCCTCGCGCTACTTGCGCGAGAGAAATCGGCAGAAGAAGTTGATGGCGCGGTGCTTACCGAATCAGATGTGGTGACCCTGAATCGCTACGGCGAGGCACCACCTACTACCGGCGACGACCTGTACGCAGTGCTTGTCGATCGGTTCGAGGACATTGATGATTTGTTACTCCAGGATATTTCGCCACGCGATGCTTGGATCTTGATCCGAGAGGAGAAGGTGATGCGGCGGGAGATTGCTCGGGTATTAAGAGACGCATCCAATCATCTCTACACAGTCGATCAAGAAGGAGCCACCGCTGACGAAAAAGAAACGGATATCCGTATGCGGGCCGTATCAGGACAGCAGGCAACAATTGAACTCAAAGTCGGAGAAAACAACTGGTCTGGTCGGGTACTGCGCGACACGATAAAAAATCAACTCGTCACGCGGTACATGGCGGCGGAGAGCTGTCGATCTGGCTGTCTTCTGGTGACTGTAGCTAGCGACCGGAAATGGGAGAACCCGGAAACTGGCGAATTAATAGACATTGATGGGTTGCGAGCGCTGCTTGAATCCGAAGCGTCTAAAGTTATGACCGAGATGGGCAACAGTGTCAGGTTGCTAATCAAGGTGCTTGATCTGCGCCCACGCCTTTCTACCGGCGCCGGAGGATTGATTAAGTAACTCAACAGCGACGTACTCCCGGCGACTCAACATTCCGGCAGTATTCGGCGAACCTAAGTGATGTGGAAGAAGCGTATTAATGAGTGACGAGTATTCGCTTCATTGCGTATTAGAGAGGATGTATCAGAACCAGCTAGCTTTGGAAGCAGCGCTAATGGGACCTTACGCTTCACTCGGAGGAGCAAGGCTTGGAGGAGGTCGGCGATAATATTCGAGGCGCACTCTCAGCGATCGGAGAGAATGCGGGCTTCATCAATCAGGGGCTGGCCAGGCTCCGAGGCAGTCAAATTTGAGGACTGGCCCGTTCAGCGTGAGTATTCCGCCGTGCTTGCCGGTGCGGGGGCAGTTTCGTTTCTTTAGAGGGATGAATAATGTACGGCAAAAAATCGTATCCAGATAGTGACGCGCCTAGTGGGCGGCGCGACATCATACTTTAAACGTCCGACTCATCAGAAATTATCGGAGGAGGGGAGGTTAGCATTAATCGCTTTCAGCTAGCCCCCAAACCTTGACTCGGATTTGTTCCCGAAGTGTAGGCATTATTTCTAATTCAAAGCACTGAGTTTCAATGTTCAAGTGTAACTCTGAAAAATATCCTGAATGGTTTAAGTTTTGGGCAATTTCAGATACCAGCCAGTGGTGGAATCGTCTCAAGGAATCTGGAAGATTTGCTCCACCTTCTCTTGTTTCCTTACGGTTTCTTAGTAGCTGTTGAAATTCAATTGTCTTACGGTCTGGTAGGGCAAGGGCAGGATAATTGTAATCTGTACGTAGAGTGCATCTGTTGGTTTTGATTTCAGATGCTATCAAGAATTTGCTGCGGATTGTGCCTTTCGATGTCTCGGTTCGCGCGACTACCTCTGTAAACTTGTTGTAATTAAAAATTGTTTCTGAAAACGAGGTTTGGATAAGGTTTGTTTTGTCTGTGGCGTTTTTGGTGAAGGATATCTTGGTAGGGTTACCCATCAGACTCGCCACTTGTTCACTGTACAAGGTGGAGTCAGGTTTTGTATTGCAGTGGATTGCTATTATCATATATGCATTTTCTATTTTTATTATTATATTTTTAGTTTACCGATATGAAATATTTAAGTCAAATAAGGGGGGCTGGTTAATGTATTAAATATTTAATCCCTCTTCTCGTTGCATGGGATTGTTTATTCTGCAAGCGGGTTGGTATTTACTTATCGATACAGGTGCAGCGTTCGTATTCAGGAGAGCTGGCGATATGCCGCACTACAACTCAGGAGGAATAGAAAGTGCTTTTTCCAACCTATTCCTTTCAACAGAGTTTCGAATGTAGCCTTGTTTTTCATACCAAGAGACTAAATCCTCATCGCTCAACTCGTCCTGGTAGAGCGATCTTGCAGTCAGGCAGATGGATGTCCGGCGAAGTTCAGTTGCGACCCGTTCCGCTTGCGACAGAATCCAAGTTCCGATCCCACCTTTCCTCGCATCACGGAGTACGAATATTTCGTAGATAAAACTCTGAGGATGCCCTGAATCTTCATATATAAGCAGACCTACCTCCTCATCATTAAGCAAAATAAGAAACTCTCGTGTATTCGGATTTTTACCCTTAACAATTCGCTCGCGAAGGACCTCGCTCATTACTTTATCTGGACTATTAATATCAACTGCTCTGAGCATGTTTTTTCTCCGTTGGAAAAGGTGTTCCTACAGCGCTGGCCCGCACCATATCTCTGGCACAGTTTAGTCGACTGAGCAAACCGTAAGCCAAAATATAAACGACGTATTATGTTGTTGATTGCAGATCGTCTCATAGCAGGTTGAGGATGAACCTCGTAGGGTTGCTAGAATTTCAGGGAGATCACCCTACACTCAGAGCTTCAAAACCCAACCTGCACCACACTATCCGTCGGATGTATAAACGCCCGCCAGTCTTCAGACAATACTCAAGGGCGAAAGTCTTATAGTCAACTGATGGTTTAGCACCTATGCAGAAATAAGATAACCAGAAACCTCACCTTTGGATCGCTCTAAGAATCGCAGTTTTCCATTTTCAGACGTTGGCCACGATCCTTTAACGAAAGTATCTACATAGATTTCGTTCCTTCCACTGGATAATTTGGTTGCTCGAAATACACACTCGCCAAATGCTTTAGGGTGCTTTTCACCAGGCAAACCGATTAATGTAACTATCGTTTTACTCATGGCGAGCCCGACCCCAAGGTCTAAGCTAGGTAGCGAATATCTTTCGGAAAGAGCAACGTTCACCATCTTCCGTGTCTCACCTATGCAGTTAACAGCTGCTGCATGAGCAGCATAAATAGCTTTAGACTTATCTTTAGGGTCTACTTGAAATAGAGCCAGCACTCCATCTCCCAAATATTCGGTGACATTTCCTTCTTTAAATTTTATCGTCATTGCCAGTGCGGGTAGCAACGCGGACGTTTCATAATAAACTCGTTGAAGCTGCGAGACCTTTGCTGTTTTTTCACTTATGGCCGAGTTTAGATGCTTGCTTGAATCGCGCATATCAGCTACTAGAGCAATAAATTCATCAATTACTGTCTCATCATCCTGAACCTTGTTGTGGCCAGGTATATGAGAAGGGGCTGATTCGTTAACCACAATAGCAGCATCCATAGCTATCGCGCTTTTAACGAGAGTGTAACCTCCATTTTTCCAATGTCTTTCCGCTCGATCTAAGGCGTCATTTATGCATGCGGTTATAGCGGTGACTTCTTTGTGTGAAAGCATTTCTAGAATTTGCTCATAAGTGAATATATATAAAGGCTAACGCCGGAGGTTACCCAGAAAAGGATTAGCACCGAACTAACTGAGCATCTTCTCATTTTGATATCGCGTATGTACTCTAGTTTCATTTTTTCAAAGACTAGCTCTTTAAGTAAATCTGCATCGTCTTCAGGGATATTGGTGATGGCAGTTTTAAGATCGATATCAGACTTGATTGGAAAGTTAAAAATGCAGTCTATGGCGCTCATTTTATAATGCGCGCTGTTGAAAAATACGCCGGTAGCATCATTTCCCTCCACGCTCTTGCCAGGGTTTTTAATGGACCAAAGTGCTCTAAATAAGACAATTATTGTGGCGGCCCACACTGCGGCAATCAGCCACATTAACAGCATTAAACATTGCGAATGAGCTGCAATGCCGCTGTAGATTGACAAGATTTCTTTGATTGCTGCGATTGGTATAAATATTACAACCATCAAAAAACCTATTTTTGCATCAATTGCACGGATCGTTGCCTGAATGTCATTTATCGCTTGATAACAGAAGTTGACTTTACGTTCCATATTGCATCTCAAGAAAATCAGTTTGCACAATGCACCGATAGATTTCAGTGGCGATAGTAGTAATGAGCCATCACTAAATGCAAGGGATGTTTCTGAGAAGCTACCTCGGAATTCTGATGGTTAGTAGCCTGTTCTACCGTTTGTATTTTTACCCGATGGTGCGTAGGCATTACGGCTCTGGAGGATAGCGTGGACTGCAAGCTTCGCAGATCCCTCATTTGCTAAAAGAGAGTTAGAACCCCTAATTTTCGTGCAGCGGATGGCGTTTTGAGCGACGAGTTAGTCGGCTGTGAATTGATATCATCATCGAAGGGCCAAGAAAACTTTTATGTTCACCGCTGGTACGCGTTATAGGGGCCTGATCCGAATTGCTCGCAGGTGGGCCGCGAGAACGCTAATGCTCCACATGGGTATGGTTCGGTGAATAATGCTGTGGCAATTTGAGCACAATATAGCCAGGTCCTGAAGCGACGTTTTCTCGGTTCCTTTTCGGTGACCAAGGGGCTCGGTGTGGTGAACCTCACAATAATTGGCGCCAATTTCTCCATAAATAAGCGTGAAGTCGAATTCACACACCTCGCAGGCTAAACAACCGGTGGCGGCAAGAACTGAAGCTTTTTTCGATGCTACGATCGAGGAGTTGCGTTCCCGTACCAGATGTTTCTTAAGCAATAGCGCCCCTTCCTCAGCTTCATCGATGAGAGTTTCTTGCGCCGAGATTTCCGAAGATGCTTGATTGATGGTTGTAGAAGAGAAATGAGCTTCCAGTTCAGCAATACTGGCTCCGCCATTGGCATCATATTGTTGAAGAAGCCTCGCATCTACTGGCACGCGCGTCGTGCCGTCACTACTTGAGCTATCACTCTTGGCTATGAACCCGGTGCTTTTACCTTCCTCCCAAATAACAACGAAAAGCGGCTCTCCGTGCTTTACGTAATCGATACGCGCCCGGTGTTCGAATAGGCCTGGCGCACCGTCTTTCTTTCCGAATAACGCGTTCTCTAGAGAGGTATGGCCCCGCACCTTCCGCCAAGCAGTGTTTTCATGAACTGCGCAATATCTGATATTTGCAGGTGGCATTATCGTCGATTCCTTTCGATACCCAGGTGGCTGTGGGAGGCGACTCGCTCGACCAGCTCAATTAGCTCGATCATCAGGCAGCGAATTTTATCTGGGATATGCACTTCATCCTTGATGTACATATCAAGTGAGTAGTCAATCAAACAGGCTTGCGATGCCTGCTATGACAGCTGCACCAACTGCCAGAGGTATCGTGACTGGCGCGGCAACGATCCCTACAGCAGCGGCTCCTACGGCTATCGTGCCAGCCGCAGCGGCCCCGAGCACTGCCCCAGATCCAGCTGCCACTACTGTCCGGCCCGCACTGACTTCGTCTGTGCCAGTGATTTTCTTGGAAATCTCATTACCTGCCGTACCCAACGCCACTGCCTTTACGATTGTCATGTCCAGCACCTCGGTTAATTTCAGCTTGAACGAAATCTAACGATAGCAAATAGATGGCGATGTGCCAGTTTTGCATTTCCAATTTTCTGGGCTGTTGCAGGTTGAGCTGTCTTGAGGCTGGCATTGCCCAGTGCGGAACAGAATCGTCCAGCAGCTTTGAATGTTCATGCCAATTTCAGTGGTTATGAACGGTCATCGACCTTTCTGCGCGCTACACGGGGCCAAGGCCAAGGTCTGTATATACATCAGAGATTTTTTCTACGTCGAGTCGATATCCGCACGTAGTCTATATTGGGTTCTATCAAGCGTTGACGGCTATAACGAATAGAAACAAGGAAGTGACGTGACGCAATCAATCCAGACAATGTCCGCACGGAGTTTCTCGACCGCATTAGCGTTGCGGCCAAATCTTGTTGCCTGGTTTTTAGGCGCCGGAGCATCAGCAGCCTCGGGAATTCCTACAGGCTATGCCATGATTCGGGACTTTAAAGCACAAATATTCTGTCGTGAGAACAACCTCTCACAGCGCGAAATCGATACCGGCGATCAGGTTTGGATTGACCGGATCGATGAATTCTTCCGGAGATCGTCGCTCCTGCCACTCGACGGCGACCCAACTGAGTATGCGGCTGCGTTCGAGGCTGTCTACCCCCAGCCACGGCACCGCAGGCAGTACATCGATGACGCTATCTCTAAAGGTACGCAATGTTTCGGGCACCGAGTGCTCGGAAGCTTGCTTGCGGCAAGGAAAGTGGATTGCGTGTTTACCACGAACTTCGATCCGCTAATTGAAGAGTCTGCTCTATCCGCCAATGCTCTGTTGCCGACCGTTGAACAAGCCCGTCCGACGGTAGCGGCTATTGATTCGAGTGAGCGTGCAATGCGGAGCTTGAGCGAGTCAGACTGGCCCCTGGTAGCGAAGCTTCATGGCGATTACCAATCCAACTCAATCAAGAACACCGGTTCAGAGTTGGAGAAACAAGACGAGCATATGAGGCACGTGCTGGTCGAGGCCAGCAAGCGTTTCGGCATGGTATTCGTTGGTTACAGCGGTCGGGATGCCTCGATCATGGAGGCGCTTACCTCTGTTCTGCGGGAGACAATGCCGTTCCCGAATGGCCTGTACTGGGTGACATCAGCGGTATCTCGACTTCTGCCCGAGGTCTCGAAGTTTCTAGAGCTTGCTCGACTTGCTGGTGTTGATGTCGCGGTGGTCGAGTGCAAGACGTTCGACGAACTCGCGGCTGACGTGATCAAACATATCGACTTACCGCCGGTACTGATGGATCACGTGATGCAGGGACGGGCCGCACCTCGTTTGGTGCCAGTCCGACTGTCGGATACTGAAGCACGGAATTTTCCGGTGCTTAGGTATTCGGCGATCTTGATCGAGTCATTCCCGCGCGTAGCGCGTCGGATGACACTTACAAACGCAGCAACTTCTCCGGCTGTCAGAGCGCTGCTTAAAGAAAAAAAATGTAGGGCCGTAGTGGCTGCGAACGGTCGCGAGTTAGCAGTGTTCGGTAGAGATGATGAGGTATTAATTGCGCTTGCATCTCTTGGTGCACAGATTGCCGGAACGGTGGCACTGGACGCGAGTAAGGACAGTTGGGCGCTTGGATTACTTTACGATTCGCTAGTCAAAGCGCTCTCGCGCCACCGCCATCTAATTCCTAGATACAAGCGATCTGGTCATTCACTGGTCGTCGCCGCTCCTCAAGAAAGCGAAGGTAACGATAGGTCGAGCCTGTGGACCCAAAAGCTTTCTCATTTGCGTGCTGCTTATGAGAGCCCGCTGACAGGGAGTGTTCCAAAACTAGGCTTTCCTTTCCAAGAAGGCATATTTCTGAAGCTGGAGCAAATTGATAGCCGCTGGTGGTGCGCTTTTGAGCCGTACACGTTCGTTGACATTCCCAGGCTGGAGCAAATCGAGTCAGAAAGTGCTGAGCGAGGCAGTGCGTTAGAAATGGCACCTGAGCGTCGAGAGGGCGATCCCGCCGGCGACTGGCGAAGAGAACGTTGGGCCCCAAAATACAACAAGCAATGGGCGGCGATAATTGGCGCGTGGGCGACTCTACTTGCCTCAACCAAAGATGGCACCGTGTGCACCTTTGGTCTGGAGGAGGGTGCAGGCATCGATGCGAAATTTGCTGTCTCGCAGATCACCGGTTGGAGCCGACCTGGCCATCATCATCCGTATTTCAACAGGACCACTTGATGGCAAGTCCCGCGAATGCATCAAAGCTTCCGCCGTTCATCCTGTTGGACGAGCCGTTGCTTTCTTTCTCTCCCTCGGATGCTGAGCAGATAGACGTGCATCCTCTGAGAGGACTTGTTAACTTCGGCCCTTACTCAAAGGGCTCATTTGGCGGATTCACTCCACGGGTTCGGATCGCAACTGTTGGCCCAGAGAGCGCGTTCAAAACTCGCGGACAACTGATGGCCTCTTTACGCGAGTCGTACCGTCCAAGCGACCGCTTAGAGTACGTGCCTCCGTACCCTGGCTTCGAACCTCTATTCCACGTGAGGCTTGAATCCGCACCCGGCGGCGCGCATATCAAGTGGCCGGACTCCCTGAGCCAGCTTCCCGGCGATGGCACGCCTCAAGAGCGGCTGTTCCAAGCAATGGACGCAGCCTTAGGCCGTCTAGCCCTAATTCGAAACGAGTTCGACGTAGTGCTTATCCATTTACCTGACTCTTGGGCTCCAGCAACACGCAGCAGGTTTTTCGATGCACACGATGTGCTCAAGGCTCTTGGCGCTAAGTACAACATCCCCACCCAGGTACTGAATGACCGAGTCTTCAAGTTTAAATACATGGCATCGCTCGCTTGGCGCCTTGCAATTGCTCTATACGTGAAAGCAGCAGGTACACCGTGGAAGTTGGCACCGCTGAAGGGTGTGCCGGTTGACACGGCCTACATCGGTCTTGCCTATGCACTACGCGGTGATCAGCGCAATGCTCATTATGTGACTTGTTGTTCTCAGGTGTTCGACATGGATGGCGGTGGAATGCAGTTTGTCGCCTTCGAGGCGCGTGATCCGGTAGTAGATGTAGCTGAGGCCCGCCGTAATCCTTTCCTGAGTCGAGACGATATGCGAGCGGTGCTTGCAAGGAGCCTCGCGCTCTACCAAGGGAGAAACGGCGGAAACCTACCCCAAAGACTCGTCATCCATAAAACTACCGCGTTCAAGCCAGAGGAAATTGAAGGTGCGTTCGATGCGTTGTCAGGCGTAGCCGAAGTTGAATGCATCGAGGTCGGTGCGGCATCGTGTTGGAGAGGTGTCTGGCTAATTGAATCCGGTCGAGCGAAGCCACTGAGCAAGCCGTCTGGCTACCCGGTTCCGCGGGGAACGATGGTTGTTCGATCAGGTAACTCAGCGCTCATTTGGGTGGCGGGCAATGCACCTGAGGTGTCTATCAAAGGCGACTACTACCAAGGGAAGAAGAGCATTCCAAAACCGCTCCAACTCATTCGGCATGCGGGTAGTGGTCCACTTGAACTCATTGCCCATGAGGCCATGGCTCTGACTAAAATGGATTGGAATAATGACGCTCTCTACGACCCAGTTCCGGTGAGTATCCGGTACTCGCAGAGATTAGCTCGGACGATCGCCAATGTCCCGGATCTGCCTGGCAATGTGTATCCGTACCGTCTATTTATGTAGCCGGGGGCTGCGTTCTATAATCTGAAAAACCGTATTTTGCGGATCCAGTCATTCATTCACAGCAATTCCCTCGGTCTCAATATTCGCTCTCGGCTACTTATTGGACCGTTCAGGATTTCCGAGCTGCGTGAATCACTCAACCGAAAGATGCAACAGACTGGTTAAATCACTCTACTGGCGTTTGGATGGTCAGTTTTTTTGCGAGGGCAGGGAGCTATGCCATGGGTAGCCCTTCGCGCTGAGCTGAAAGGAGTAATCGAATAAACGCTTCATGTACTCACCGTCGAATTTCCGTTCATGCGTTACGTCAAAATCGGCGCCAATGAACGCTAGATTAAAATCAGCTCCATCCTGCTGCGCCATACGGTAGATTCGCTCCAGGTCGCTGATCCCCTGAGTCTGAATCAATGTACTGATAGCTCGGCCGCCGATGTTCAATGTGCGGCGTTTCGTCCCGGACCACTGAGGGTCCAGCGTCCCGTTACGAATGATGTAGAAATTACGGTCGCGTCGCAAAGGTGCTCCAGTAGATTTGCTCAGCTCCATTATGGTGGTGGGCGGGTAGAGAAACACTTGAGTGATCACCCCTCCGTCCACGTGCATTTCCTGGAACTGTTTGCCATCAACTTCCACATCGATCATGACGGGTGAGACTGCACCGGGAATGCTCATTGAGGCGAGCATGATGTTGCGAAAGAGATCGAGCGCTCCCGATGCCTGACTTGAGGCAATGGCGCCCATGTTCCAAGTGACTGGCCGACCTGAGTCAAGGTCAGTGGTGCCGATCAGCAGTATTCGTCCTTTAGAGTATTCCGATGCGATCGCTGTAAGAATCTCAGCACTGACATACTTTGCGATGAGTCGCGACAGTGGCTTGCTGTCCGCTATGCCATCGCTTGCGAAACGAGTTAAAACATTTCGCGAATGAAAGATGTCTTTTGGACCGATCGCGTTGGAGACATAACGAATCACTCCATCGTACTCAGACCCTAGGAAAGCGAAAGGGGCGACGAGGGCTCCCGCGCTAATGCCTGTGACGACTTTGAACAAGGGGCGAGTCCCATGCGCCGTCCATCCAGCAATCAGTCCCGCGGCGAATGCGCCCGCATCGCCGCCACCGGAAACTGCCAGCATGTGCGCGAGCGGCAAGATAGTGTTGGGCTTTCCAGCCTCTGCGAGTACCTGGCTCTCGCGTTTGTTGGACTGCACTGCATCCTCAATGAAAGGAGAGCGATCGTGGTCCAACCTGTAACGAGCATTAGGGATGCCAGGGATCACGGCCTTTTCAGTCAAGGTTTGAGGGACGGCGTCTCGGCGGGGCAGACATGCTTGAAGAAACAAGTCCAGAGAGGCGCCAGGCCTGAGCGGAAATTGCTTCAAATCGCATCCTCCGGTTCTGCCGATCGACACTATAAAGGGCTTATCACTATCCAAAAAGTGATTACTTTGAGGCGTGAGGAGGTCATTGCGTTACTGGAGCCTCTCTTCCTCTGCCCTCACCAGCAGACGCATTGCTCGCCTGTTTTTCGTTATAACGAAACTCTGGCCCTGGGCTACGAGAGCAACAAGGCGCCGAAACCTTGGGCGTGCCTGGCTACAGCTGGTCATATAGATAATGACAGATGAACCTAATAGACCGTGGTCAAGAGCGTAGTGACATTCAGCGTTATGCGCACGCATCAAAGCGTCAGGAGTCGACCCAAAGCAGACCTTTGTGAGGTCCAGCTAACGGCTCATCGGTGCAAAGCGGAGAAGGGCGCAGCGGCCCTTCAGCAAGGCGGTGAAGCGCTGCCGAAGGCAGGCAACCTTTTGCCGCTCTAACTGATCGGGATGCGCCCGATTGTAGATTGAGATTCTGGAGTTTGCCCATTTGACGGGGGGTTCTAAAGTCGGAAGAGTTGGCTTGAAGTTTGCTTTATAAATGATTCTAATCATTTATTAATTGGCAGAGGCTTCTTAAATGAACATCAACGGATCGTTCGCTAATCACACCTATTACGCCGGCGCGAAACGCCAGAAAATCATCGAGGATAATCAGACGACTAGGCAGGAAGTTTTACCCGCCAAGTCGCCAAAGTCCGCAGCCACCAACCCTGCGGCTGCGGAGTCCGAAGCATTTGCGTCAAACTTCAATGAGGCGGTTGCCAAGGCAAAAATTCGCGTTGTGAACGCTCAACCTATACGCCTGATGTCGAAGGCTGAGGTGGAAACCAGACTCCAGAATGCTTTGACCGGCACGAAAGTAGACCGGGTTGATGAGTCGAAAATAATCGCCGGTTAACAATCCAGCACGCTTGTGCACGCCCTCCATACTTCGGCTTGGGGGCACTGTAGAGGGGAGGACGAGAATACTCGCCGAAGGTATAAAATGCGGGGCGTCTGGCCGTTTTCTGTTCATTGCGATTGGACGGTTGAATCCACAGTCGACTCTTGCCCTTCGCCAGAGGCCGTAATTGGCCGATTGCTACCCGTCCTGTAGATGTGCAATCTACTCTTTAATCGCCAGCCACCTGTGTATCCAGAATTATTAGTAGCGCCGCAGTCGCAGAATCGCATCTGTAATCACGTCTGCATTTGTGTCCAAAGTTTCCAAGGCTGCTACTGCGTTCTCTGCAACGCTATTTACTCCGTTCGTTGAAAGCCAGCTAGTAATCTCTTCTATCGCTGCACCTAGCGCGTGCTGATTGTGCAGTAGCAATGTCAGGGCATCTGCTACGGCGATCTTGCAGTCTGCGTCATCTGGCATGTCGGTCGTCCTTGAGAGGTGTACAAGGAGCCTAGTTCATCTTCTCGCTGGGTAGGGGATTGGGTGGATCGCACAGCTACCCATTTGCCCAGGGCGTTACCTGATTACAAGTGTCAGAAAACGACCATAGCGGGCTGTGCTAAGGGATCACCTCTGGATTTGCAGTCACTGGAGCGGCAAATAGTCGACCCAAATCTATACGCGAGCGATTGGCACAGCGCGGGGATGGGGAATCGCTTGACGAAACCTTCGATGCGGGCGCAGTATCTATCTACCGGTAGATAGATAGCAGTTTTTCCATCCCTAATCGAAAGCTCACGTCAGGATCAGCCCGCATGAAAATTCACGACACTCCAGGTTTTCCAAATCCAGCTCGCATTCGCATTGTTTTGGGAGAGAAAGGCATCGAGTCGCAGATCGAGTTTGTCAAAGTCGATCTTTACAACGCGGAACATCAGAAGGCGCCTTTCTTGGCAAAAAATCCGACAGGCACTGTGCCGGTGCTGGAGCTGGACGATGGGACATTCATCGCCGAATGCATCGCGATCACTCATTACTTGGACGAGCTTGACGGCAACCCTATCCTGACGGGCCGTACCGCTAGAGAAAAAGCAGAAATCCAGATGATGCAGAAGCGCGCAGACGACCAATTGATCGATGGCATTGGTGTGTTCTTCCACCACGCCACGCCCGGCTTGGGAGACGTGAACAAGCAGCACAAGGATGCCGATTGGGCACTGCGTAAAGAGTGGGGTGAGAAACACGCTCAGAAAGCCATAAAAGGAATGGCGTACTTCAACGAAGTGCTGAAATCCCGTCCATTCGTTGCAGGCGACTCATTTTCAGTCGCGGACATCACTGTTTTCTGCGCATTGATCCATGGGGATTACGCGGGCCTCAATGTTCCCGCGGAGCATGCTGCGCTGACTGAATGGCGTGCCCGCGTAGCTGAACGCCCAAGCGTGAAAAACCGTAGTGGTCAGGAATTGCTGCCAGAGGATCTTCCGCACCTGACGCCACTGCTCGAATATCTGAACAGTAAAGCTTGATCCCCAGGCTGTATTAACTACTATGCCCGGTCTTGACCGGGCATAGTCAGCTCAATACATTCAGCCATTTCGAGGGAGTTTGATCGTGGCCACAGGTGATACAAGGCAGGCAGTCATGATGGCCGCGCGTTCGATGGTGCAAGCGCGTGGCTACAATTCGCTTAGCTTTCGAGATTTGGCAAAAGAGGTTGGTGTCAAAAGCTCAAGTATCCATTATTACTTTCCTACGAAAGGTGACCTGGGGGCTACCCTGGCCCATGAATACACTAATGAATTTCTCGAGTATCTCAATCAGGTTCTTAGTGATTCCAAAGACAGAAGATCTTGCATCAAAAGCTACGTAGAGGTTTTTCGCGCGACTTTAGTGCGCGAGAACCGCATGTGTATGGGGGGGATCATGGCAGCCGAATACGCAGATCTTGCTCCAGAGGTCAGAGTAGAAGTTCTCAGGTTTACCAACAAGCTGGTTGATTGGCTGAGTATCGTCCTTGCGCTGGATGCTCAAGATCTCGACGCAGAGGCGTTGCGCAAGTGGGCATTTGCAATATTTTCGGCGGTTGAAGGTGCCCAGCTGGTTGCCCGGGGCTGTGAGGATGTACAAGTCTATGACGACATTCTCGAAGCCTATTGGAATAATGGGCCGTTCCCATCGCGCTGAAAAGCACACCGGTCAGTCGACCATTCTCATCGTTGATTTTGGGCATTCCGGGGAGTTGTAGCGTTTTTGCGCGGACTTCCGTTGGCGAGCGAATTCTTACGAGTCAGCGTCTACCTCCTGAGCCATGAACTCTTTCCTATTTCAGCTGGGAAATTACCTGACGGTTCAGTGGCCAATTGTGACTGATTGGTACCTGTCGCGTAGGGCCGCAATCGACCCAAAGCGGACGGTGGCGACAGGTAACCCAAACAGCCTCCGCTATCCTTTCCTATAGGTGATAATGTCCATTATCACCTATAGGAAAGGATTCACCCGATGGCAGGCGCTCAACCTCCTTCTGCTGCTTCACCACCACTATCTAAGGCCGCCATTGAGCGGGGCATCACCCGCTTGGGCGATCGCATAACAGAGCTTGAGCGGTTTGATTTAGAGACGGTTTCTAGTAGCGCACCTGCTGACCTAGTTGCTCTGGCCGCGGCGATTAAAGACACCTTAATACGGTGCTTTGGTGAAAACACCTCTACGTTTCGGCGCTTTCAAGGTGCGGCCATGATCCATGCCTTCCCGATCTCACTTGATGACGTTCGACCGAATAACCAACGGTACGCTCGTGAAAGTATCGATCGATCGATTGCTCTCCTGAAGGAGGCTCAGCGGACACTAAGAGAAGATCTCGTGGATGCTGAACACGCTGCCGAATCGAAGCTTGACGCAAACCTTTCGGAAAACAATACGGCTTTGTCGCGCCGTGTGTTTGTTGTGCATGGGCATGACGAAGGTGCTCGGGAAACAGTGGCCCGTTTCCTCATGCAGTTGGGCTTCGAGCCGATCATTTTGCATGAGCAAGCCAATCAGGGCCGCACGGTTATGGAGAAGGTCGAAGCGCATGGACAAGTCGGTTTTGCCGTGGTGCTGCTAACCCCGGACGATGAGGGCTGCGTCAAAGGCGGCACGCCAGAGCCGCGCGCCCGACAGAACGTCTTGCTCGAGTTAGGCTATTTCCTCGGGCGCCTCGGACGTAACAAGGTCTGTGCACTAAAGCGCGGCACCCTCGAGATTCCCAGCGATTTCGCCGGTGTGGTGTGGGAGTCCATGGAAGGTAGCTGGAAGCAAGCCTTGGGCCGTGAGCTTGAAGCCGTCGGTCATGAGATCGACTGGAACAAGGTCATGCGGGTGTAAGCCAGCTACTGGCTTCTTCCTTGTCAGTCATCAGCCTGCCCGTAATGATGAAAGGCAAGCAGGCCAAGCTGTATTTCCCGATGGTTTTGTACCGACCGAATTCGCAGTTCGAACAAAATCGTGTAAGGGGATGGCTATCTCACATGGCGCCTTAAGATCGATTGCTACCTGTCGCGAAGGGTAGCAATCGACCCAGTGGAGCCCTTCGTGAATTGCATCAATTCGGCTAAAACCAGGCTGTCGCGATCAAGGGTGGATTCAACAGGTCGCTGCTATCTAGGCTGTATCAATGCTTTCACACTATTAGCAACGCTTGCATGCGCGCCTCCTATTTTCTCCATCGGTAAACGTCTTCACTAAGCGGGCGATTTGCTGGGCGCCGCCATTCCTCCAGTTCCCCCGCGTCTGCTATTTCAAACTCGGTTCGTGACGTCCCTTTCCAACAAAAAATAGGCGGCTCGTGCCACTTTAAAACCTCATCCTCTCCGTCTCGAGAAATTTTCAGATTCGTGACACGGCGCCCATACAACCACGGATTTTGCCCACAGGAAATTCGTTGATGGGGCACCCCTTTTATCAGCAGCGGATGCTGGGCACGTTCGATCATTTCTTTTGGATGGTTAGCGTAGTAGGCCATAGATGAGGCATCGCACCTCGCGCGGAGGTAAAGGAACTCCATACACCCAGCCACTGAGCGTTCTGACCGCCGGCCGCTAAGTATTGCCGCAACTTTTTCGTAAGGCTCCTGCCGTACGTCCAGCCTCTCCCAGGTGATTAGCCATGCGATCATGTCGATGATGCTGCCATGCGATAAGGTGAAGGTCACATACACACTCTAGCCCCCAAAGCGGAAGTTGGTGGAAGGCAGCTATAGGCCGATTGCAGTCTGTTGAGACGTGCTGCGTCCGACCCATTGATGACGGTTGCGACAGGCGCCTTCGACCAGTAGCAAGCATCTAAACGAGAACTGGCATTCAGCTATTCCATTTCAACAATGAAAAATCTGATGGCGTACTTCCGCGAAGCAGGTACTTCCTGGGATCTAGTCGCTCACGCATAGATGATAGGTATCGTGCAGTGTGGCGGGCTTTCATATTTAGCCGTCGTGACTTTAATGGAACTGTCACAAGATGACTTGATAGTGGCAACGTGCCACAATCGCTACCTGCCTGGCATCCCAGGGATTTCTATTTCAATGGCCCATCGCCCTTAATGGCGGCTGACTCGGCTAAAAACAAGGATTTGGCAACGTTGACGCTTCAGCAGGATTTACTCGCGCCCGTGACCCGTACCCAAAAAATCACTTCGCTGATTACACGTGGCATGGCCGGCCTGGGTGTTGTACTCAGTGGTTTATGGGCGTTGATCACTTACGTCGTACCCGATCCAAGTACACTAGGTTTCACCTTCATTAGTTGGAAGAGCGTGGTGTTGGTGGTGAGTACCTTTCTCTTTTTGAGCGCTGTTTCCATCGGTTGGCAAATCCGTAACCTTGCGCCAGTTCTGAGAGGTGCGCTTCAGTTTTTCATGGTGATCGGCCTTTCTTTTGGCTTCTTCATTTTGGGCACCGAATATGCGAAGCCTTCTTTCGAATTTGCCAAGCTGCAATCGAAAATTGTCGAAAACGAAGGAACCAATCTGCTCGGTAAACGCATGGAAGTCCTTGATAACGTCCGCATTGAATTGCTGGGTTGCGAGAACATAGGTCGCTTGCCGACCTGCACGTTCGAGCTGACCAACCTGAACATTGATCGTGGATTTCGATTTAACGATGGCACCCTCCTGTTCGACGAAACGGGCGGCCCACTTAAACTTGATTCGGTACGCGTCGGCCAGGTGGATGACGGCTATTACAGGGCATTCCAGCTAGTCAGGAACGTGCCGACACGTGTGACGCTGAACTTTCAACAAAGCGGAAGCAAGCTGAACAGGACTCCGGCTATCAAGCTCAGTTTCCGGGATAAAAACGATGAATCACTGATGCTCAAATTCAGCGATGTTGCTATGAACTGAGGCGCTAGCCGCAAGGTGGCCATGACGAGAGGGGATGTAAGGGAGACCTCTTTGGTTGGTAGCTTTCCTCATAGCGCGTTTATCCCCTCTGAAGGTTACCCGCCCTATGCGGAAGGTTCGCCAGTGGTGGGTCACGTCGACCGTTTTCAATTTCTGCTACACATGTACCAAAGGTGCCGAGCGTTCCATTAATTCTGGTTTACGCTAGGAAACACGTGAATGCTGAGGGGAATGCGATGCTCAATCAAGTTAATCGAGCAACGCAGCCAAGGCCTCCCGAAAGGGCGAGAATAGCTACCCTCGAATTACTCGGTAGCGTCAGCAATCGGTCACTTTTTCGACTGCAATTGGTATACGAGCAGGTTCGAATAAACCAAGGCCAACACAGGCGCGTCCAAACCCTTCGCATCTGCTCGTGCCAGTAGATCGCCAATGATTTGATCGGCTTCGATAGCTCGTCCAGCAACCAAGTCTCTGTACATCGAAGAGGTTTGTGGGGATCCTTCGAGCGTAAGCAGGCGACGGGCTTCTGCTAAGAAGGGTTCGCTCAACTGGCAGCCTACTGCCTGGATGATGGTCACCACCTCGTCGATAACGCCGTCAGCAAAGTCGCGTCCGCCAATTACCGAAACTACATCACCAATACTCCCTCTCATCAGGCAATTGATGCTTCCCATTGCTGCAAGCAGAGTCCATTTTTCCCACATATCCCGTGTGATTGTGTTCGACGTTTTGGCATCAAAGCCGGCGTCGCGCATGAAGTCGTGCACCTTGGCTACGCGCTCTGAATCACTTCCGTCCAACTCCCCATAGGCGATGTCGTTAAACGTTCCTTGCTGAATGATGCGACCGTTGTCGTCAAGGCTTGTCGCTACTTTGCATGCGCAACCGAGAAGACGATCCTTGCCAAACTTCTCCGCGAGCAATTCCATGTGACGCATCCCGTTGAGCAGGGGCAGGATCACTGTATTAGGGCCAACGGCAGCAGCCATATCTTCCAGTGCTGACTCAAGCGCGTAGGCTTTTACAGCAACCAAGACGATGTCGAAGTGGCCCTGGATCTGGGTCGCTGTGATGAGCTGCGGCTCTATTTCGATGTCACCTGCGGCACTCTTGACGGAAAGGCCATGCTGTTCGAGCTGGGCAAGTCGTTGGGCTCTCACGAGGAAGGTGACATCGCGTCCTGCCTTGGCGAGCTTTGCACCGAAAAAACCGCCAGTAGACCCAGCCCCTACAATCAAAATGCGCATTTGGTAACTCCTGAATGAAACATGACTGCTTAGAATTGTAATGTGCGGGTATATACCCGCATTCTAGGTAAAGCTACACGAAATTCGGAAAAATCAAAACGGAGAAGGGATGGTCAGCGTTTGGAGATGCGGGCTAAGAGCGATTTAAATGGAAAATTATCGGTTGCCATTGATGGCGTTGGGGGAGGGTGGGCTAGGCCGTGCAGCAGACCTACGACTAATGGCTATAAGCCAGTAATTTATCTTTTAGAGTGCCAACGAAGGGGATAGGATGATGCCTATTTGACATCAAGGAAGATCATATGGCCTGGCTACCAAGCAAAGCATCTCTCGCATCTATGAAGGACGCTTTATCCGAAGCGACGAACCGTGTCAGCGAGTCTGTAGCGTCCTTTGATATTAAAGATGCCGCGCAGAGCGTGAAAAACAGCGCCGTTAGCGCTGCCGAAAAGACCAAAGAGACTTCCATCACCGCCTACGGTTTTACTAAGGAAAAAACGTTCGGAGCTTACGTCGCTGTTTCGGATAGCGTTCGTAGCATCGATTATGAAGAGCTGCGTCGAGCTGAGTTCTACAAAGATACATTCACCCAATACAAGGACCTAGGCACGGCGAAAGTGGCGGCTTCGTTTCGCGCTACTTTTGAAATTGAAAAAACAACACTGGAGATGGTAGAGGGAATCCGCAAGGGGCTGCCGGTGCCTGCTAAATCCATTGACGATATCTTTGACCAATGCAAGCGTGAAGCCATTCGTCGTACTGTCGCGTCGTTTGCTTTGGGCGATGTCATGCGCGACGTCGACAATCATAGCGCTGCAAAATACGAAAATCTGTCGGACTCCTATAAAGCATTCTCAGGGCGAACCGGTGCAGCGATGTTTGATGATCCGAATTTTGCAGCGATGAAGGATGCGCGTTACGCAGCCCGTGAGACATGGACGCCTGAAGGCTTCGACAAGCTTGATAACGGGTATTACAAGGACCAGCAACTGGATCCCTGGGGCGCAGATATTGAGCATGTGATCGCCCGCAAGGATTACTACGAAGATCTGCTGCTGCGCGCAGGTACTACGGATGATCAGTTTTTCAGCATCATCAATTCTAAGGAGAATCTGGTATTCGCAGATGACTCGCTCAATCGCTCGCTGCAAGACAAGAATATTTATAAATATCTCGAACAAAACGGGAGGCCGCGAGCCGACGATCCTGACCTGATTGACGTGACGATCCAGAAAACCGGTGAGGTTGTGACGGTTCGTAAATCAGATATCGATGAAGCCTTTAACAGGGCAGAAGACAATCGAAATGATCACCGTTGGGATGCAGCGGTAGAAATTGGATCGACCATAGCATTGACCGGTGCGACGATGGCCGCACAGCAAATCGTGGGTCTCATCGTGCTGGAAACCGTGGATATTTTCATCGATGAGATCCGCAACTTAACCGTCAACGGACGAATTCTTAATGAAGACGGCTGGCTACAGAACTCAAAGGATGCCACTGCACGGATCCAGCAACGTCTAAGCGAGCGCTTTGAAGAAAAGCAGATATGGGCACGCGCTCGAGCTGTCGGCTTGGAGGCTGGCGTAGCTGGGGCTCTGAGTGTCATTCCACAAATACTGATTTCGTTGATCATCAAGATGCCCGCCTTCGTGCTAGCGCTGGTGCGTGAATGCACGCTGAGCCTTGTGCGTTGCGTTCGTATCATGCTGAGCAAGGATGAGGCTAAGCTCGACGCAATTACGGTAGTGCTAGCGGGGACAGCCTCAGCAATTCTCGGCGTTTACGTTGGAAGGGTGATCAGTAACGCAATGGCCGGTGTGCCGCTGTTGAACAAATTCAACTCCCAAATAACCAGCGTTTTAACTGGGGTCTTGGTTACCGCCGTACCGCTGACTGCCATTTACACGTTTGATCAGAACAAAAACAAATTCACTTTCGTCACGTCGCGCCTTGGTAGGTCCGATGATTCGCAGTCAGAAGCTCATGGACCAGTTACACCATAGTTTAGTGGGAGGAGAATCCTTGCTCGTTAGTTAACTGGCGCGTGAGCCGGTTGCAGTGGGTGCTATAGCTATGAGTTCGCTGGTCATTAACGATTCACTCTCGCAGCCACATGCGTACCGGCTCCCGGCTCCGCCGAATTTGACCAGGTGGTTGATCCCACTTTGCAATCTCTGAGCTTTGACTGTGGGCAAATCGATAGAATCTACAGAAGGATTCTCGGATGCTCTTGGTGCTTAAAAGGAGCTTTCCATTCGGTAAAAAAAGGTGATTTTATATTACGTTTTTGAGGTGCTTACATTCCGCAGTGGCGTATTAGTTTTAGTTGACTAAGCTGAATAAAAATTTAGCCACTCAAGTTTTTGTCGGTTTCGACATTTACAGATGGTTAAAGGAGTGCCTACATGATGATTATAGCAAAAAGCTATTTTGCCTTCGTTACGTTATTCCTCTTGACGCTAACGACTGCATGGGCCGGCAATGTTCAAGTCGACAGGGATATGGTTGAGTTCGAAACAGGGAGAAAAACCTATCAACCGAGGAGTAGCATTGTTTTACGCTTTAATACTGCCGAGTATTTTTATGGCTCCCAAGAATATGCATATTTACCGCTGATTGTTACAGCCTCCAATGATACTTTGGACTCTGCGGGCGTCGACAACTGGTTGGTTTACGGCGTGCTCAGCAACGCGCCTGGAACTTCTGAAGAGCTGTCCAACGGTGCGGCACCTTATATTTTCAGATTTAACGCTCCAGATCGACCCGGAAAATATAAGGTTTATATAGGCAGTAGACCACTTTTCAGAGATTATCCTTTGAAGTCGGGCGCCGGATATAAAGAGGCTTTCGTTCCGCATACATTCGATGCTAGAGAGTTGGTTAAAACTGTTTTGGCTTACCCGTCCTCATTGCAAGAGGTAAGTGAGTTTGAAGTGGTCGGTGGTTTTTTGCCTCCGAGCGAGACTGCACCTGTGTATTTGCAGGTGAATGGTACGGTTCCGTCAAAAGCGAAATTTCCAGGTGGGATTTTGCTAAATCCAATAAAGTTTAGCTGGTATGTTGGCAAAGAATTTACGGGGGACAGAAAAAGTGTGCTCTACCGGTATCGTATGGAACCAGAGGATGAGGAATGGGGAGCATGGACCTCGGCTGATCAAGTAGCATATTCAGTTTTGTTGAAGGGCATACATAGATTTCGAGTTCAAGCTAAACATCTTAAAGAAGATAAATGGATTGAATCAATACCAGCGACGATGCAGTTTGCACTCAACAAGGACCATATAACTAAACCTACGCGCGAAACGCTAACCAAAGGTGGAGCGGTTAGTAATGGTAGCGTTGCTTTCAACGAGGTTTACAAAAAAAGCTATGCGCTATTGGTAGGGGTCTGGAAATTTGATGATGCGGCTGGATTTCCGCAGTTTGACGAAAAACGAATACAGAAAGATATATCCTCCATGGAGGCTGCTCTCAAAGGCAATGGCTTTGAAGTAAAAATTCTTTCGGGTGCGGTAAACAAGAGCACAGTCGTAGAGGCCCTTGATGAAATAGTTGAGTTGGCGGGCAGAGATGATCGCATCTTCGTATATTTTTCGACTCACGGCTTTCCGGATCCTTTGATGGGATCTGAGGGGTATTTAGCTACATCAGACTGTGTACTCAAGAAGCCCACAGTAGGATGCTTGAGATTGAATGACTTATCCGTTACTGCCGAGCGTGCTTTGGATGGGAAACAAGTCAAACAGGTTCTCTTCGCAATCGATAGCTGCTTTTCAGGGTTAGGCGTAGTGCGCAAATCAGTAGCGGTTCCAGATCTAACTCGACTTGCTGTACCGCAGGGTGCGTACATGCTGACGGCGGGGATGGCGGATCAAACTGCCGCCATTGACCGGGATTTTGGAATGAGCACCTTTACACATTTTCTTTCCAGTGGTCTAAGTGGCGAGGCTGATATTCTTGGTAATAATGGGATGATTACGCTAAGTGAGTTGTTCGTATACGTCCAGTACAAGGTGGCGCAGCGAACGGATTCAAAACAAATACCAATGCTAGGGAAAATGAGGGGGGATGGTGAAATGCTGTTTAATCCGTTGAGCGGCAATTAAACTAACGTGGAGGGTAGTGGTGATGCTTACTAGGCGATCTGTGCTAAGTTGTTCTTTAGGACTACTTCCTTTATGGGGGGATGTTGTATTCGGAGGCAGTGAAGCGCCAGCGAATGACGAATACGCTGATGTTCTAATGGGAGACAGATGGATTACTGAATGGATGTTGGTGCGAAAGATTGATGACGCCGGGTTAGTGAAGACTCCAAATGGGGTGATGTCGTTAGGTCGTTTTGCAGATCCAGTCTATTACATGAATAGTGTAATTGGTTGGAACCCAAAAGGAGGGCAAGTAGGTAAGCATCAACCAGTGCGGGTGCCGATTGGTTTCGTCACTGATTTCGCAAGCATACCAAGGGTTTTTTGGTCGGCGCTCCGTCCAGACGGTATCTACACCTACGCTGCGGTCATCCACGATTATTTATATTGGGAGCAGTATCTTTCTCGCGAAGAATCAGACCAAATATTTAAATTCGCCATGGAAGATTTCAGAGTCAGTACCCCCGAAATTAATGCAATATATTCCGCTGTCAGGCTCGGAGGGCAGAGCGCCTGGGATCAAAATGCGCGATTGAAATCCATGGGTGAGAAACGAATTTTAAAGCGAACGCCTTTAGATCCCACGATTAGATGGTCGAGCTGGAAGCTCCTGCCCGATGTGTTTAAGTGAGCTGCCTATAAATTTTCATTACTTACGAGCACGGTGTCGTCGATTCATCCGGAAGCGTCAGCGCTTGACTCAAAACGGGTATTCAATGCCCATGTTCTTCAAATCGGCTGTATGGTGTATTCTCCACTACAAAAAAGTAGGTTATTAAATTAAGAGTTGCACCAAGTGACCTAGGCGGCACTGCAATTCAACGCTGCAGAGCCGTCATACCAATATTTGATCTTGCGTCAGCGATGTTTTTTGGTCACTTTTGCTTCAATAATTATTGAATCATTCGGTATTTCTAATTTTATGTAGGTATCCTCGTCGGAGGCCTCGACCAGTGTTGTGCTTCCGACGCCCCGGAAGGTTATGGTAACATGTTCAAATTTTTTGAAATCGCTAAGTTTAGAATCTAAAGGGTTCGGAAGAATATTTGAAAACGGAGACTTAACATAAATTGTTGCGTTTTCAATTCTTATTTTTGCCAGTTGCATTGATTTTTTTAGTAGGTCTGTCGTTACGCCGCCGACTATCAAAGGTATCGCAATCAAAAGAGCACCTATGATTAGTCGTTGTTGTTTCAATCCATCTAGTTCGTTATTAAAATTTTGACCGGCCAATGTAAAGGTCTTAGCGGACCTTTCTAGCTTTTTAATTTTATTTGTCGTATCTGTGTACCCGGAATATACCATATAAAGTGCAAGGGGTAGCAGTGCTAATGGAGCGTGCTCAATAGGCGATTTATGTCCGAGTATGATAATAAAAAATATACCGAACAACCCAAGAAAACCCGAAAAAAAGGTGATTGGCTCCAATTTCAAAGCGGGCTTGAGACTTTTATTTTTTTGAGATTTAGATAGTCGAAGGCCTAGCTTTAAAAGCATTTTTAGTATCGGTGAAAACAAGATTCCCGTAGCGGTTAACGAGGCAGTAAAAACCAAGTACACAAACCCAAAACAGAGCGCCGTTATTAAAAATAACAGGCCATCACCTATTGATACTCCCTGAGGGTAGTGCCCATTAATAAGTGAGTAAAAAATAATACAGCCACCACCTATAATAAGGCCGATCTTTGACGTTAAGGTTATTGTTTTTGTCAGAAAATCAATGGATTTTTCGACGTAGCCCGGAGTGCTGGACATTTCTTTTGCTCTATCTAGTTGTTTCATGAGTAATTATTTTTCCCCCTAGACCGATGGCGGACGTTTGAGGATTATCGGAAAAGCTAAAATCGGTTTTCAAAGAAATTTCGCCGTGGGCGAACTTTTTCTACTTATCGGCTTTGTTTCAACTGGTGAGGTAATAACCGTAGACAGTATATGAGGCCGAATTTTTCCTCAGTTTAAAATCCATGATGGTCAACTCTGCAATGGCCCGCTCAGCATCGCCCAGAGAGCTTCAGCGGCGCCTTCCTGGCTGAGCTTCGATGAGCTTGATCCGGACATATTCAACATCTGAGTAATGTATAGGATCTGGTCATCGCGCTCCACGGTCAGCATTTCGTTGAAATCATGCCCGGATGACGCTTGATTCGAATAGGTAATTCCGAAGAAGCGAGGAGGGCTATTCACTTTGTGCCGACCACACAATGCTTTGGGCTCATTCATCGAGCTTAATTTCCAGGCGTTTTAGCCTCGACGCCAATGTAGTGGGTTTAAGCCCTAATAGCTCGGCAGCCCCTCCTTTCCCAAACAGTTTGCCGGATGTGGCCTTGAGAGCCGCCTGCACGTTATTGCGCTCTAAATCTCTGATCTGCGCGTCGGTCAAAATTGCAATGGAGGCTGATGGAGATTGAGTGCTTGGAGCAGGCGCTTTTGATTCATCGGGCAAATCGAGGTTTAGGTCCGGACCATTGGAGGTTATTAAGGCTCGCTCAATGACGTTCTGTAATTCGCGTATGTTTCCCGGCCACGAGTAGCGTTGCAGTGTCTCAATGTCTGAATGACGGAGGCGGCGATGTTAATCAACAGCCCTCAGGGACGCCATGGCATAGAGCAACTTTTTTACCTACGATTGGAGTTAATGTCATGAGCAACGACACCACACGCCTCGCGCACTACGTTGATCCAGCAAACCCGGCACTGCCAGCTACAGGCATGAAGCTCGACCTGTCTCGTGCAGCCCTGGTCGTCATCGATCCTCAGATCGATTTTCTCAGCCCAGAAGGCGTGAGCTGGGACGTCTTCGGCAAAAGCATTGTCGAACACGATACCGTTAAGCACATTGGTCAACTGTTCGCCGCAGCTAAGGAAGCCGGAATCACCGTGGCGGTCTCGCCTCACTACTACTAGCTGCTGCCACCGCAAACATCGGTGTCAACACAGCTGATCTTTTTCCACGCGTTACATTGAGTGGTTTCCTTGGCTTTACAGCGGCTCGAGGTTCGCAGCTGGGCACTGGGGCTGCACAAGCGTGGGGACTTGGTCCGAGCATTACCTGGGCGGCGTTCGACTTGGGCAGTGTAAAAGCTCGAATCCGTGGAGCCAACGCCGAGGCTGAAGGAGCGATGTCCTCTTATGAGCAGCAAGTGTTGCTCGCTCTGGAGGAATCATCGAATGCGTTCAGCGATTACAGCAAACGCCAAGAGCGCTTGGTGTCTCTGATCCGGCAGAGTAATTCCAGTCGTGCTGCCGCGGATATTGCCGGGCTTCAATACAAAGAAGGTACCGCGGACTACTTGGTGTTGCTCGATGCCGAGCGTGAGCGTCTGAATGCTGAGGATGCACAAGCACTTGGCGAAACGGAGCAATACCGATCCATCGTAGCGATCTACAAAGCGCTCGGAGGAGGGTGGGATGCGAGTTCAGGTTCGGGTGTAAGCATCAACTCACCGAAAGGGTGACGATCCACGTGTGTTAGGAAAATCCCCAGAGCCATTTGGCCAGGGGATTTTTTTGTTGGATTGAACCTAAAAATCTCACATCACAGCAAAGCTATTGAGCCTTCATTGGTAGCCTTACGGTGACTTCCGCGCTCGTGCTTTCTGAATCATGTCGTCCAAGTCCGCGATCATTTCGTCGACATCTATCTCTTGCCATTTATCACCGCAATCCGTCGCAATAATCATCTCTGCGAACTCCGGGCTGCACTCTCGGATTTCATGCATGTGTTCCTCCGCAATAGAGGTAAACACCCAGACACCGGTTATCTCCTGACCGGTTAATCGCCCCCGATCTTGGAGCGACAGCAGCGCGGAAAAATACTTGCTGTCTCGTAGACTGGGATGAGTCGACATCACCTCTCGACGAAGCGCCGGTGAGGCGATACCACCCATGGCGAGCCGTAGGATTAAATTGTCCAATTCAGTTGTATCGTCCATGGGAATCTCACTGCCAGTTAGTTGAGCGTACGCCGTGATCGATCATTAGGTCAGAGGCTTTCTGCACCCAGGTCGTAGCCTCGCATGAACAGGCTGTTTTCGATGGCCAGGCGGATGTCTACGGGTTGCTCAACCAGGCGGAACGGGGTATCGAGCACACGCGCACGCTCTGCGAGTTGGTTCAGTACATAGCTGGCGCGCAGGTTCCAACGCGCGTGGTGGGATCCGGAGCGCAGGCGTTTGAAATGCAAGGTGCCAGTGCTCGGGTTGCGGCGTTTAGGGGCTACAGCATTTGTGCCTTCCTTCGCAGCGGCCCAAGGAAAGCACAAGGCATCAGGTACTTTAGCCACCTTGATCGCCTTGCAGTATTCAACTACCAATGCCCCAAGGCCCGCAGCGACTCGGCTGTCATAGATGCAGATACCGGGGCACAACAGGGAATACACCTTGGTCATCCCCGAGTTGAAGCGCAACGCTTTGGATTGCAGTACCGGGGAGTGTTCATCGCCAGTCATCAATGCCGATTGCACCGCCTGTATCGTGCGACCAAGGCCATGTTTGTTGGCCTTGAGCCAGTCCACGTTGCGAGCAGTAACGCCACCCCATGCCATGACATCGATAGTCGCTTGCAGCACAAGCGCATCATCGCTGCCGGCGGCGATGATATCCTCGCGCAGAGCTTTGAGGGCTCCAGCGTTGGCCGCGCTAGAAATACCGGATTTGTATCCCAAGCGATCGTTGCCAGGGAAGTTCCAACGGTAGGACTTGTAGGCGTCATACAGGCTTTCGCACGACCACTTGGCAGCGTTACGGCGATCAACGTATTCGTGTTTGAACAAGGTCTTGGAATCAAGTTCGGCAGCCAGCCAAGTGATGAAGTCAGTGACATGGGGAAGGGTAGCGTAGGCCTGTTGGGTCTTCATTTGATGCTCCAGTGGGTTGGCGATTTATGCGCAAGATTGCGTGCCAACGAGGAAATGTTATTCACTGGTAGGACCATGTTTTGTCCTCATTCTGATAAAAGGAATTTTTCTTTGGCTGGATCGAAATACACTGCTCCTGACAGGGACCGCCGTCGTAAAGTCCTACGAAAATTGCTTCAGGACGCGACCACGGCGCAGAAGACTGAACAACTTCATAGCGTCCTCGAGGAACAGTTTGGTCCTTACTCCATCAGAACGACGCGTCGCGACCTTGTCGCCATGGCGGGTCGGCCCGGTTTGGTAAAACAGGCTGACAAGGGTCCAAACGCGAAGTCGCTGTTGTGGACCGAGGGGCGAGGAGGCGTTGATTTGACCTTGTCTCCCATGGAGTGCATGACGCTCACCGCCATCTTCCAGCACGCTGATCGTTTCGGCTTTCGGTCCGACACCGAGGACCTCGCGAAGCTCAGAGAATATGCCTCGACGGAATTGTGGAAGAAGGCCCATCGCGACCTGGTTGCAGAAGGTCGCATCACCACCGGAACGCGCTTCACTGTTCTTAAGCCGGGCGTATACAAGGAAGAACACCTGAGGATCATCCAGGAGGCGTTGATCGATGGCAGTAGCAGTCTTGACATCGTCTATCGCCCCAGAGACGCAGGAGCCGCTGAACAGTGCTGGTATCGACTGAAGCCGCTTGCCCTGTCGTATCAGGACTCGAACATTTACCTCACTGCGCTGGTTCACCAGGAGCAGTGGCCTGAGGGTCAAAAACCACTTGCTGATGCGCCTCGTGGCAAATACAGCAGCAATGGTCCGGGGAAAACTTGTGCGCTTATGCTTCACCGGATGCTGGACGTTAAGACCTGTTGGGAGAACATTCCTGAGCTGGTTGCCCACGACTTGCGTTCCGTGGAGGTTCAAAAGGATCTCATGACCATCCACAGCGACGGGCCAATCGATATCGAACTGAGGCTTAGCGTTAACTTGCACAATCGCTTGAGCGAAAACCCGCTGGCGGAAGGGCAGGTCATAACTCCGAGTACAGAAGGTTGGATGCTCAAGTGTCAGGTAGACGATACGCAGGGCCTGCGTTTGTTCCTTCTGAGCAACGCTGGAGACATCCAGGTTGTCGCCCCACGCCATTTAAGGGATCACGTTCGAGGTGTCTTGAGACAGGCCCTTGAGATCTACGACAGTAAGTTGTGATCCCGATGCAGGACGGTATAGTCCTCGGCTTTGATCATGAATACACCAAAGGAACAGGTGATGCCGCTCGACACACTCCAAGTGAACAAATTGACCGATGCAGTGAAAGGCTACGCGTTCCCGACGGCCCATTTTGACTTTTCGACTCAAACTCCCGTCGTCGGGCTTTCGATGACTGAGTTAGAGACCCGCATCCAGCAACAGCTGCTCAACTCTTCAGTCAGCCAAGTCAAAAACGGCCTGTCGAATGTTCTGTACTGGGGATTTGCGCAAATGGGAGGGCTGGCCTCGGTTCGAGTGGAGCGCTTCCGGTCTACCGTCACTGAGGCCCAGCTTGAACAGGCCTCTGAGTTGTTCGCAAAACACCGACGCCCAGCGCTTTACGACATCGCACGTCTGAAGCTTCCGCAGTTTTCGAAGGTCTCATTTGTCAGCAAGATTCGCATGTATCTGGACCCGGTTGAATCCGCGACTTTGGATCGGCAAATCATGCAAATGCATCAGGTCCACAGCGATACTGTCCTCGCTGCGTTCAAAGAGGACGCGACCAGCATTCCCACGAGCATCGTGAACTCTAATGCTTATGAGGCGTGGTGCGATCGTCTCAGTCACATTGCTCAAACCTACTTACCTTCCGCCCGAGTCGTCGACATCGAGCGTGGGCTATTTCAGATGATCCAGTCGGGGGATGTGGCAGGAGCAGCTGGCATTCTTAAAGGTGCGTGAGATTAAATTTCGCAATTCCTTGTGCGCAATTTAGTCGCTATGGGATCAGCACCTGGCGCTGGAAAGCTATGGGTGCTGCACTCAACCGTAAATTGTTGACTAATGATTCTCCGCCTTTCCGTTGAGAGGATTACCATTAATGTCTAAATAAACAACTTCTACTGGGTTCCCAATTTCATCATAACGAGCCTTCAATTGAACAAACCCGCCCCCGACTGGGATTGGTTTGTCATCAATACCAAAATATGCCTCTTCCACTTTATTCCCGCGCTCGTCGTAGCGACTGGTCAATCGAGCGAAACCAACGTCTTTGCGCAATGTCAAGTGACCATCGAGTCCAAAATACGCTTCCTCCACTAAATTCCCGTGCTCGTCGTAGCGATCAGTCAATCGTGCGGCCCCAATATCTTGGCGCAGAGCCAACTGGCCTTCCAAGCCGAAATGCACAGCCTCCACCAGATAACCGCGTTCATCATAACGATATGCCAACCGTGCTACACCGACGTCTTGGCGCAGAATCGGCTGACCCTCCTTGCCGAAATAGGCGTTCTCCACCAGATTTTCGCGCTCATCATAACGAGATACCAATCGTGCTGGTCCTCCGGCTGGGTATAGCACAGGCTGGCCATCAATCCCGAAATATGCGTCTTCCACTTTGTTCCCGCGCTGATCGTAACTAAAGATAAATCGCGAAGCATCTCCGCCCCTGCGGGCTGCGGGTTGGCCATCAATGCCAAAATACGCTTCTTCTACTCTGTTCCCACGTTCGTCGTAGCGAAAGGTTATTCTCGCGGCACCAGCGTCTCTGCGCATAGTCGGATGGTCATCAACGTCAAAATATGCTTCTTCCACCAGGTTGCCACGTTCGTCGTAACGAGAAGTCGAACGCGCGACACCGAGGTCTTGGCGCGCAGCCGGCTTTCCATCTAGGCCAAAATACTCGATCTCTACAAGGTACCCACGTTCGTCGTAGCCATTTTTTAATCGCGCCACACCTGTGTCTGCACTCAGAACTGGTAGGCCATCAATACCAAAATTTGCCTCTTCTACCTTGTTTCCGTACTTGTCGAAAGAAGAGGTCACTCGCGCAGCACCCACCTTTTTGCGCAGAGTCGGCTGATGATTAATACCGAAATAAGCCTCCTCTACGATGTATCCGCGCTCGTTGTAGCGAGCGGTCACTCGCGCAGCACCTGAGTCTTTGCTGAGAATGGGTTGTCCCTCAATGCCGAAGTACGCGACCTCCACGAAATTTCCGCGCTCGTCGTAGCGAGAAGTCATTCGCGCAGCGCCAGAGTCTTTGCTGAGAACGGGTTGTCCGTCAAACCCGAAATACGCGGTCTCTATTGCGTTTCCGCGATTGTCATAGTGATAGGTTACTCGCGTGGCACCCTTTCTTTTGCTAAAAACGGGTTGCCCCTCAATGCCGAAATACGCTTCTTCCACTCCGTTCCCTTGTTCGTCGTAGCGAGCGGTCAATCGTGCAGCACCTGAGTCTTTGCTGAGAACGGGTTGTCCCTGAATGCCAAAATACGCGATCTCCACTGTGTTACCGCGTTCGTCAAAAACGTAGGTCAAGCGGGCAGCACCTAAGTCTTTGCTAAGAGCAAGGTCTCCTTCAACCCCGTAATACGAAGCCTCCACTCTGTAGCCTCGCTCGTCATAGCGATAAGTCACACGAGTTGCACCAGTGTTCTTATGTAGAACAGGTTGGCCATGAATGCCGAAATATGCTTCTTCCACCAAGTTCCCACGCTCGTTATAGCGATAGGTCAATCGAGCAGCACCTACGTCACTGAGCAATACCGGCTGGCCTTTCAGATCGAAGTACGCGACCTCCACTACGTTGCCGCGTTCGTCATACCTGTAGGTCAATCGAGCAGCTCCCGAGTCCTTTCGCGAAGCCGGGTGGCCATCAGTATCGAAATATGCCTCCCAATCCTCATTCCCTCGCTCGTCGTGATGAATGACCCATTGCGCAACACCCGCGTCCTTTCGTAGCGTAGGCTGGCCATCAAGGCCGAAATACGCGACATTCACTATGTTTCCTTGTTTATCGTATTTGAAGGTCAATCGTGAGGCACCAACGTCCTTACGCAGAGCTGGGCGTCCATCGACACCGAAATACGCACCCTCCACAATGTTCCCGCGCTCGTCGTAACGAGAGGTCATTCGAGCAGTACCTGTATTTTTGTCGAGAACAGGCTTGCCGTCGAAATCGAATGACGCGGTCTCCACAATGTTCCCGCGCTCGTCGTAACGAGACGTCAATCGAGCAGTTCCGGTGCTGTTGTTGAAAGCGGGTTTACCGTCGTGGCCGAATGAAGCGGTCTCCACCTGATTGCCTCGCTCGTCGTAGCGATGTGTCACTCGAGCAATACCTTCACCCTTGATGAGAACAGGTTGCCCTTCAAGACCGAAATACGTGGTCTCCACTGTATTTCCGTGTTTGTCGTAGAGATAACTTAGTCGAGCAGCACCTAAGCCTTTGCTGAGGACTGGTTGTCCATCAAGACCGAGGTACTCCACATTCACCCTGTTCCCATGCTCGTCGTCCCGCCAGACTACACGCGAAAATAAGTTTTCATTGATATGCGGCTTACCACTGCGATCAATCCATTCCACGCTGTGCAAATTTCCCAAAGTGTCGTAGCTCAAGCCAACGGCTGCGACGCCAGACTTTTCGATCAGCTCTTTGCCCTCTGCATCAAGGTTACGAATCTGAGTGATAAGACCCGCATCGCCATACGTATAACTACGCCCATACACACCTAATGCGTCGGGGACCGTTGCACCGCCACCAACTGGCTCAAACTCTCGGCGCTTGAGCCTACCTTGCCCGTCGAAGACTAGATGGTGCTGGCCAATACTTGACCTCAGCCCCTCAAGGCTGGGCTTGACCTCTACCAGACTCAGGTGGCTTCCAGACGCCAACTGTCTCTCGGCAACAACCGAGCCGTGGTCCAACCCCTGGTCAAATTGTGCGGTTGCTTCTTGATGATCGTCAGCGAATTGATAACTGATATGACGCATCGGCTTGCCCGTTCTATCCGTCAGGATGGCGGAGGAGAGCACTGGCTCTGCCCCGAATGCCTTGGTCAAATATCTGAAGTTCCACTGCGCTACCCCATTAGTCCAAGGCTCATCCAAAGCATATTGGGAATTCGCGTACTGTCTCTCCACTAAGGAGCCAGAGCCATTGACCTGAGCTAGCTCCAGCACGCGCCCTCCCTGGATACGAAAGCGGTAACTAATACCTCGCCCAGTTTGTTGTTTTTCTTCTAACTGACCCACACAAAACGGGATCTCCCAGCGATTGCCGTAGCTGGCGCAGTACTCTGTCTTAATTCGCAGGTTTGCATCCCACCACCAAGACCCGCATAACCCCGCGATAAGCATAAACGCGGCAGCACCAGACAATTGGTAACGTAGTTTCGTACGCTGGCGCTCGGCATCGCGGTGCGCTAAATCGTCATAGCGACAGCCAAGCAGCGCAGCGGCCAGGCGCAACAGCGCACGACGTTCAGTTTGGGTTCTGCTTTCATCCTTGCGTGGGCGAACGTCGGCGGCAATAGGTTCGACATCCTCCCAGGCCATGCTTTCTGTCCCATCAGGTTGCTTTAGTATGACCCGACGCTTTAGCAATTCTGGTGGGAAGGCGTCATGCGGTTCCCCAGCAATAAGTAGGGGGATGATACGATCTCCCTTACCCATTTCTTGGAACAACGCAATCTCGCGGCGCACCCACTGAGAGCCTGGAGTGTCGGGCGAGCAAACGACAATCAAATACTCGCTTTGCGCTAACGCTGTTTTGATTTGATCGGAGAGATCGGAAGAGGCCGGAATTTCATCTTCGTCACGAAACAGATGCCCCAAGCGGTCTGGATAGGCATCGCGCTGAAGTGCTTTTGGAGTGCGGTAGGATTCCAGCTCGCGCATGATACGAATTGCCCAGCGCCGGTCGCGGGGCATGTGACGGTAGCTGATAAAGGCCGCATATCTCGGAGTTTCCGCGTTCATTCACGTTGCCTTCCGGTAACAAAACCTCAGTGAAGTTATCAATGCGCGCAGGGATACCGTCCGTACCTGCAAAGGCTCTCATTTTTCAGTTGAGAATAGTGGGGATTGGGGATTGGGGTTGGAGCAGAAGTTAATGGGTGATTACCGAGAAACTTAGATGCACACACGAAGGGCTGCGGTGAGTTTGCCTTGGTCGACTGGTGGCGGGCTGGTTGTGAAAAGAGATCAGCAAAGAGGGGTTTGTGTAGGCGGGACGTCGATGCTGCTTCGGCGCATACTCGAGGGTGCTTGCGGTGTGTTGCTGGAGGACGAGGATGAGGTTTGGTTAAGTGCCGGCGATTTCTTGCTCATCAATAATAACGATAGCCTTCGCATTGTTTCAAAAGACACGGGTCTCCCAGAGACGTCACCGTATGGTGCAGTCGGTGATGTGGAAATGGAGATGATGAGGTCTACCCCTAAATATGAGTCCAAGGTCCTATGTGCCAGTGTCATAGGGACAAAAGGGGCTACATCTACGTTTTTCAAATTGCTGCCCGACCGATTGCTTCTGCCGTCCAGCCTGGTCGCGGTCGAGTCTCCATTTCGGCGTATGGTCAATCTGCTCAACTCAGAGCTAGCGAAAGAAGAAGGGACGCCATGGCCCGTAACAGGAGCATTTGTTAAGTGTGCGCTGGGGTTGGCGTTCCGGGAAATGATCCATCTAAACTACTCTCGCTGTGGATTGCTGTCCTTGTGTGCTCACCCGACGCTCAGTAGGTACGTTTCCTCGATGATCAATGATCCGCAACGAGGTTGGTCCCTGGAAGCCTCACCTGGTGTTTTTTACGAATCTTCGGAGCGCGAGGTCATAGAAATTTCCGGGTTTACATCGGCTACGATTTCACAATTGCTCCGCGTTTTAATGTCCTTTCCACTGCTCACATCCAGTAGAAAAACGTTACTGCAAATAGGTGTGATGATGGGCTACAACTCTGCGGCGGAGTTCAGCCAAGCTTTCAAAGATAGCGTTGGTGGAGCACCCGACAATTTTCGTATTCCTCGTGAGGGCTCCTGTTTTCCTTAGTTGTTGGTGGCCAGATTCCGTTCATCGCGCTCGTGGCGGACTGTCGGCAGTATGCTTGGGAGCGCCTTCCGGTAGAGGTGCATCTGGTTAGTGGGGATCGACGTAGCTCACTAATGTCTGCAAATCTAAGCAGCCTGCTTGGTAAAAATGCTTTAGGTATTCCTTGCCTCAATTGGACCCCAAGCCGTGCCCGGCTAAGCTGTGTTGCTATCGACATCCTTTCCCAGCAGGGATTTTCTCGGCATTGGGACCCACATGGCAAAAAAAGCGCGATCTCAGGCTATTCAGCTTCGAAAGCGTCGCCAAGAAAAAGATCTGGCGAAAGCGGAAAAACGGCGGCAGCTTGAGCAGGTGAATGCTGCTGCTCGGAGACTCAAGTTAATCGAGCTTCTGCGTGCAAAAGCCAAAAGCGCTCAACCTCGCAAGGCAGCTGCCGACCGCAATCTATATTGTCCTCCCCCAGACAAAATCCGGCGGGAAGACGTTATTATCGATGCGCACACTGACTCACGGAAGGCGCCAAGGCTTTACCGTCTCGAAGGAGACCCTGGTTGGGTTGGAATTAGCTTTTTTAAAGGGAGTTTCTTGTGTCTCATGAAGAGCTACATGTCGATAACCATTATGTCCCCCAGTTTTACCTGAGGCAGTGGGCCGTCGACAAAAAGATAAATACCTACCGATTGCTGGTACAAAATCAGAATATCCCTCACTGGAAATCTCATTCTGTGAGGGGAATTGCCTACCTACAACATCTTTATACCTACGTCACGAACCAAGGTCTGACTGACGAATTTGAGGTGTGGCTAGATCGCGAGTTCGAGTCGCCAGCTAGACCTGTTCTAACCAAGGCGCTGAGTAGCGAGAGGCTGGTTCCTAGCGAATGGAAGACATTGGTCAAATACCTGGCGGCTCAAGATTTGAGGACGCCTGCAAGGCTAATTGAGACGCAGAGACGTCTTAACCAAACACTTCCCGGCATTTTTGATGAGGTACTTCGCCGGTCAATAAATGATTTAGAACGAGCGGCTCAGCGCGGCGAAAAGCTGATAAGGCCTGAGAGATTTAGTACTTATGATCCGCCTATTCAAGTCACCATCCAGCGATCACCCGATGGAGATGGCGGAACAGTTCAGGCGGAAATGCTCAATGGTAGACTCCATTGGATCAGCCATTTACGTCATCTCCTATCGAGCACCGTGCGGCACATCCTTCAGCACAAGTGGACAATTTTACGTGCGCCGCCTGGCGTTGTTTGGCCAACTACTGATGACCCGGTCATTCGACTCAATACCTTTGAAGGAGGGAGGTACAACTTTGGTGGTGGATGGGGTAGTCGAGGTACTCAAATTTTTATGCCATTGAGTCCAAATCACCTGATGTACACGCAAGTAGGGTTTAGGCCGTTGGATCGCGATACCGTGGTATCTACCGAGTGGGCTCATTCGATCAGGCGGTTGATCATTGAGCATGCTCACCGCTATATCTTTTCTATAGATCAAGATCCAACTATTCCGTCAATTCGTCGAAGATTGGTTTGCCCAAAAAGGTTTGAGGACGAACGATTGATGTGGAAAAATTGGCACGTGGAACAGAGTCAGGCTGAGTCTGAATTCTATGTTGACCAAGAAAAAAAGAAACAGTCTAAAGTTACGACTTGACTGCCCCTTAAGTGTAAACATCCAATGCTGCTTCTGCGACGAAAATATTGTTTACAAAATCAAAAGAACTCTTGTACAGTATTTATAGATTTTTTGTTACTAAAAGCCTAATCGTACGATGCCGCTGTAGTTTACGAGCAGCTCTGTTGCTTACGCCACTCTAAAGTGGTATGTGGCAAAAAAATACAACTGCATTGTAAATTACGCAAGTCTAATTTTCGGGAGGGGATGTGAAGATTGAAGGGTATGAAAAAAGGTTTGTCGCGTTTATTGATATTCTTGGCTTCAAAGCATTAATCAATTCTGTAGAAAGCGCGACAGAAGAGAGCGCAGATTTTAAGCGTGTGAAAGATATATTGGATTTTCTGCATCGAGAGTCTGTTGAGTCAAATGGCCACCATGATTTACTCGTCTACGAGCACGTCGAGGATGGCTTGGTAGAGAGGGAGTTGGGGGATCCCAGGCTAAGCTACATTTCCGACTGTGTAATAATATCGACGGAAGGCAGCTTCGATGGATTCAAAGCAATTTGCAATAAAATCACCAAGCTGTCAGTGCAAGGTGCGAGCATTGGGATATACATTCGTGGCGCTGTGACATACGGCAATGTTTATCATCATGGCCCCATGCTTTTCGGAACTGCCTATCAGTGTGCTTATGGGCTTGAACCTCAAGCTGTCAACCCCCGAGTAATACTGGATGACGTGGTATTTGATGTTTTAAAAGATAACGTTGGCACATTTCCATTACATGAGTCTGCTATTGGAACTGACTCCGAAGGCCGAAAGTATTTACTTAATTACCCTTTCAATTACATATCTGGATATGTAACTGATTGGCTAAGTTTTTTGCTGAGGGTGAAATCCTCGATTCTGTATTTCCTGAATAAATTTGATGAGCGGGTTTCTGGTTTCGGACCTGAGCTAAAACGACTGGATCAGTTCTGCTGTTGGAAAGAATTATATGGATGGAATTTAAACTTTGACGGTGGAGATTCTGGAGTTTTCCGCAAGTATATTTGGCTCAAAGACGAATTCAATGCGACGATTCTCAAATACTCATGGTATTTGGAGGCGGGAGAGACTGCAAAGAAATGGCCAGGAGGCGTGCAGGAGGGGCCGAGAATTCTTCCGATTATGTGGAATGGGACGCATTGGGGACCCGAAAAAGAGTTAGGCCATCTTCGCTGAGATGTGGAAGCATATTTTTGACGATAAAATCGTGAGGCCAGATGAGAGCCGTTTAGGCTCTCTCCGGTTGTGATACACCTTTCAGTATTAACGTTATCTTACAGGTTCTCTTATCCGTTGCTTACCTTGAACCCTTCGACATCATGCTTTGATGATTTAGTAAGCTTTTGAAATCGCAAATTTCCTGTTGGGCTTTGTGGCCAGATTTCTTTGAGACCTGCTGCTACGTGTACGAGATTATATCCATCGCTCAATTTGGAAGCCTCCCAGACGCATTGCCCTATGACCTTGGCTTGGGAGTTGGTTGGGATACCGACCATTGTTACCAATGCTTTGCTTGTAGCGAGTCCTGCACCGATGTGTAGCTCTGGGAGACCGAAACGTTCGCTAAGCAGTTCGTTTACTAATTGGCGACTCGTTGTCACGCAAGCTTGGGCTGCCAAGTAAGCTTCTGAGTAGGTTTTCTTGGGGGAATCCTGGTCCACCTGGAATAGGATCAGCAACCCATCACCCAGGTATTCAGTGACATGACCGTCGTTGTATAACGCCGTTTGGGCCAGCGCCGGTAAAAGCGCTGACGTCTCATAATAGATGCGTTGAAAACCACTTTCGATTCCCACGAATTTTTGGATTGTCTTGAGCCTTTCGGACGACTTGCGCATGTCTACCACCAAAGCCACGAAGTCATCGACCTTAGGTTCGTTTTCATTCACAAACGGATGCCCAGGGATATTGCTGGCGTTGACCTGGAAGGACTCGTTGCTGACGCTGTCCAACATAGCTCTAAATTGGTGGCCAACCTTTTTCCAGTTTTTTACCGCTTTATTCAGGCCGTCGACGGCTGCCTGCTTGATCGCCTTGATTTGTGATTCGTTCATGCGAGTGCTCCATCGATACATTCCTTGACCCGTTGCCATACTGCGATAGCAACAGACGGATTTGTGTTGAGGTCTTCCGGGTATTCGATGATTGACAACCCCTTCAAATCGCTCGGCAACTTCACCTCTTTGCCTTCAGGAACCATCAAGATGGTGCGCTTTCTACCCAGCCGTCCCATGAATAGACCCAGCTCAAATAAAACGTTATCTCTTGGTGAAGGCTGCTGGCCGCCTCGGGATATTGCTATGTCGTCACCTTGAGCAATCGCGATTGCGAAGTCTGCTCTATCTAGCTCAGCCTCGAGATCCTCCATGGGGTAATGCGCAATTCTGAAAACTTCAGCTGGCCACGGCGTGTACTCATACCGCCCACCTGACGAAAAATGCTTCGTCCCCGACATGGCAACGGGCAGTGCCTCGCTCGAAGAAATCGCAAAAATCCTGAACCGCTTACCAGGTTTGGCTATCGCTTTGTTTCGGGAGATCAAACGATTTGCGAAATCCAATGCGAGCGTTTTTGACGCTGCCGGAAATTTATCGAGAAAAGCTACGAAGCTTTCTTTCGTGAGTTTTAGAGCAATCACTGGCTCCACAGGCGTTACCGTGGTCGTCCGGACAGTGATCTCAATTGCCGCAATTTCGCCGACTTGATTGCCCGCAGGGTAGGCGTCTACGAGGGTGAAGCGACCAACATGAATACGCACCGCTCCGGTGAGGATGAAGTAAACGTCAGTGGTATGTTCGCCAACGCTGATGAGGGGTGTATCTGGATTAAAGCTATGCAGCGTGCCGTTGGCGAAGAGGAAATCTGCACGCTCCGAATTGTGTTCGACCAGAGTCTGCTTCATCAGCAGTTGCATCACTTCCAGTCGTCCGTTTTCACCTTGTAATCGTTCGAGCACAACCGACCTCCGTGGCCAAGCATTAATGATGCCCATCATCCCATGACGCGAGATGTCAAAGCGAGATTAATTAGCCACCATTAGGTGCCATCAGCTCCTCGGTTTAATCAGTTTCAGGCACCTCGGAGATACGCCAGCACAGCAGGGCAGGGGTCTCAAATACCCGCTACCCTTCGCGCCTGCTGGTCCACTTATCGCAAACGTGGACGCGAAATTTGACCTAAGCTCGTCTTCGACGTTTACTGTACAAATAAACAGTATCTGTAAAGGCGCTCACATGAGTTTTATCGTGCTAGGTCCCATTGCTGAAGATGGCATCAAGGTTCCAAAGTGCTCGTTCCGCGTCCCAGCTGGTTTCCCTTCGCCTGCGGCGGACCATATTGAAAAACACATCTCCCTCGACGAAATTCTAAATATCCGTGCGCCGCACGTTTATCTCATCTCCATCGCAGGGGACAGCATGCTGGGTGCGGGAATATTTGATGGTGACTTGGCAATAGTTGATCGTGCCTTGGAGGCGGGTCATAACGACGTTGTTGTCGCGCTCCTCAATAACGAGCCCGTGTGTAAGCGCCTGTGTAAGCGGGGTGCTCAGATGATCCTTCTTTCGGAGAATCCGAAGTACCCGCCGCGGTACATCCTCGAGGGGGATGAATTGGCGATTTGGGGGGTTATCACCAACAGCGTACGTCGCCATGTTTAAAAAAGCAGAGCCTGTGTTTGCGCTGATCGACTGCAACAGCTTTTACGCGAGCTGCGAGCGCGTCTTCAGACCGGATCTCGCTAAGACACCAATCGTTGTGCTATCAAACAACGATGGTTGTGTGATCGCTCGAAGCTATGATGCGAAACCATTCGTAAAAATGGGGGCACCATATTTCCAAATTAAGGATCACCTTCATCGCAATGGTGTGGTGGCGTTCAGCAGTAACTACGCCCTGTACGGTGACATGAGTGAGCGTGTAATGACACTGATCGAAACCATGGTGCCCTCAGTCGAAATTTACAGCATCGATGAGGCCTTTGCGGATCTCTCGGGCATCGCCAATCTTGATGCGCTGGGACGCAAAATTCGAAGTCACGTATTGCGCTGCACCGGCATCCCCGTAGGGGTAGGAATAGCCCGCACAAAAAGATTGGCGAAGCTGGCAAATCACACTTCAAAACGTCTTCAGACTGAAACGGGTGGGGTCGTAGATATCTGCGATCCTTTTAAGTGCGCCTGGGTTCTGAGAAATACCGACGTCAGTGAGGTTTGGGGTGTCGGCCGGCGCATGAAGGTGCATTTGGACTCGTTAGGAATTAAGACAGCGATGGATCTAGCCACATCTGATCCTACGATGCTGCGTAGGAAATTCAGCGTCGTCATTGAAAAAACGGCTAGGGAGCTAGCGGGTACACCTTGTCTTGAGTTAGACGAACCTGACCCTCCCAAACAAGAAATCTGTTGCAGCAGAATGTTTGGCAGGCGTCTTACTGAATTAGCCCCGATCAAAGAGGCGGTCGCGATGTACGTGATGCGAGCATCTGAAAAATTGCGAGCGCAGGGATCGGTCTGTAAAAAAATTCGTGTGAGCATCCGTACGGGGATGTTCAACCCCGAGGAGGCAAAATACACAAATGGTGTGATCGTTGATTTGCCGTATCCGACAGACGATGTAAGGTTGCTGACCAAGGTAGCTGTAGATGCGCTCTACTCTGTTTATCGCCCAGGGTTCAAGTACAGCAAAGCCGAAGTTCTACTGCTAAATCTCTGTAAGCCAGGTGAGTTCACGGATGACTTGTTTCCCGTCTCGCAACCATTGGGGGCTACAAATCTCATGGGTGTGTTGGACAAGATCAACAATCGCTGGGGTAGGGGAACGCTACGCTCGGCCAGCGTGCCTGCAAATCCCGATTGGGCTATGCGACGTGAGATGATGAGCCAAAGCTACACCACAAAAATTAATGAGCTTTGGACCGTCGGCAGAAAACAGGCTTAGGATATACAACCGCCGAGTCGTCCACTCGCGCATTGCCTTACAATGTGCACACCGCTATAGGTTATTGATTGGAGCCCCTCATTCGAGGGAAGTAGTCCACGTTGAAGTATGGGGTTGATTTGGAGTGCGCGTGCTTTCGGTGTGAGGTTTCCATTGAACAAAGCGATAGACGCTCTCTGTCCATGAGCATGACCAACGTAACCCTTAGTAGTCACACATGCTGTGCTGCCCTTCTAGGACACATGCGTTGATTCCAACCGTGACTCAAGCTATGGCAGGCGTCTCCGAAATGCTTCGTTCGGGCGCTTCAAACGCACGGTACGCTTGTAGGCGTATTCGAATAGAACACAACATGAGGTAATCATACATGTCCGCGGAATTGAACGAAGAAGAGATGCGCCAGGCTTTATTTGGTACGCCCAAACCAGCGCCCTCTGAAGCGACGGTAGAAGCATTTGCACCCAAAGAGAGCCGTGAGCCGGAGGTTCACGCTCGGCCTACTTGGCGTCTTGTTTCTAAACCCCTTTCACCTAAGCTCAGGGTGACGTTGCACGTAACAAGGGAGTTCGAAGGACCGGTAGAAGTACTGGTCTATGACGCTAACACCCTAAGTACTCTGACCGCGGAGCTGGAAGCCAAAGCTGAGGCAAAGAAAAAGAAGTTTAAATATATCGATGTGGTGTCGGTTTTGCCGATCCAGCCCTAATAGAGGCAAGTAGGTCAGGCACGCATCCTGAGAAACAATGCTGAGTGTCGCTAACGGTTTAAGACTGGCCATAAACAGCCAAGTCAATTTTAATTGTTCGAGATGAAGCACTGCACCGGAAACACCTACAAAGATGGCAACTCCGATCGTTGCGCCGGTCTGTCTTGCGGTGTTGATAATTTTCGTGCCCGTGGCGTACTGCTGGAAAAAAAGTGCAAATGCCGCCTGCCAGGAAAACAGCTAGCCCGATGCCTGTTACGGGATCTACTAGGATTAGCTAGGTGTTTACGTATTCAGCTCCGTTCGCTAAAAATGCGTGCCACTAAACACCTGCGGCCAAGAAGAGCAGGCTAAGTATTTGTCCTGCCCTTCATTTTTCTGTTTCAGTGAGGTCAGGCGAATTCAGCCTTGGCCATCGCAATTTTCGCTTTGACTACCTGCTGCTCCATTTTTGCCTTTTCCTTGGTTAACTCCTCAACCTTTTTGTCGAGAGAGGCTTGTTCTTCAGGCGACATTTTTTCGTACTCTTCCTTACTTACCCCCGTAAGTTGCTCTCTCGCCTTTTCCGCGTCCGTTTGATTCATGAACTCCATGAATTTGTCCGTCGCAGATTTTTCGGACGTAGGGGAGTCCTGGTACAGGCTGAGGGTGAGATTGTCCGCTACATCGTCATTACCTGCGGAAATAGTAGCCCCCTGACTCTCAGACACCAATGTAGGTAGGGGAGACACTGCTGGGGCGACTGCTTCTTCGGACGAGGATGTTGCCATCCTCAGATTTACCATCATCTTCGCAAATGCTTCATCGAAGCTTTGCTTGTCATCTGAACCTGTACTCGTCGAAGTCTCGCTACTGCTGGATACAGATTGGGAGGATTGTGGTGGTGCTGCTAGGTTGAAAAGCGAATCCTTTGGCACACCTCTGTATTGATGGCGGGCTTCTGCCAAGACGCGAGGGGAAGCTCGCGACTACCTATGATCATGATTCATTCCTTTTTGTAAGTGGAGGAGGTTACATCTTCGGCAACTAACCCTAGCAACAAAGGTGCCACATATGAAGAACCCTCAGGAGCCTTTAATTACAGGGCTTAAAGCACTAACTTCGCCTCCATCTGGGTAACTATAACGGATTTTCCGAGTTCGCCCGGCAACACTTTGCCGCCAACTCTTATCGTTTGCCGTTCGATTCATCAATGAGAGCCAAAACTCTGTCGTCCTAAAAAGAGGCAAGTGCATTTTATGGCCGCCACAAATGCCTAGCGAGTCTTCAATCGAGAGGCAAGGTGATCATTAGGTGACTTTAAAAATTGAGTGTATACGTATCGTTAATGAATTCTTAGACCTACGGAGATCAACTATGGACGCTGGAAATGTTTCCGCAATAATTTCGGCTGTGGCTGGTATTAGCGGGGTTGTGATTGGTAACTCATTTGTCGCCGTTAAGGAAGGTTTAACGAATCGTACTAAGCGAAAAAAAGATACCGCGTATCTGGGGGTTATCGTCGTTTCTCACTTGGAGCGCTTCGCTAACGGCTGCATGCATGCAGCTTGTGATGACGGTACTGAACAAGGACAACCAGCCGGTCGGAATGGTGAAGAACATGTGGTGAACACAGCGCTTCCAGAGTTTCATCCATTAGACATAGGTGTTGATTGGAAGCTCTTACCAAAACATCTCCTGTATTCGATCCTCAGGCTTCCCGATCAGCACGAGCAGCTCATGAGTAATCTCGCAGGAATACAGGAATACAATTATGATCCGCCGGAACACACAGATTACTTTTGGACTAGACGCCGTGGTTACGCAGAGTTAGGACTCCGAGCGTCAGAATTCGCACGATCGCTCCGTGTACATGCCGGCTTACCTAGTGAAGAGGGGCTTCCCGATGAGTGGAGTCGAGACAAGCAAATGAGTGAAGTGATTAAAAGTGTCGATTCTGAACGAGAGGCACGCGAGCGTCGCCGTTCGGCGATTAATGTTTAGCTGTCGTCAAGGTGTGCCTATACGCGAACCGATCAGATGTATCGGCACAAGCTTTATTGGCGTCAGTTGCCTGGTAACGGTCCGGCACAGTGATTTTCTCAGAGGCCGCAAAGATCGCGAGCCGGCGGTTCTTCACATTGTTTTGCTCAAACCTGCCTTAACCAATCTGATGACACGGCGAGCGAAAAGCCCCAACCTGCGCAAGATCAACCGGAAACGCAAAATTACAGCTTATGTGCGCCACAACGTTAAGAGCATTTTCAGTGGTGGAGCATGTTGATATTAACGCAGGCATCGGTGGCAGAGAGACCGTTATGGATGGGCTCCCGTATCGTTAACCTATTCCCTCAGTCGTCTCGATGATGAGGGTTGAGAGCCCACCGCGAGGCTGATCAGTTTCATCTCTCGGTGGCAAATCCGAGCCGTCATTTCCCTCTTGGAAAATAGGCACGGTTCCGAAATAACGGTCGAGCAATGAACCTTTAGACGTCAGCGTCGGGCTGGCGATTTGTTTTTCATCAAGATACGTCAGCATGAAGCCGACAGTACCCGCGCCTGCCTCGGTGATTCTAGAAGTATGATTCTGTCTGATGTTTGCGCGCTTGAACGTACGTTGCCCTGTGGTTTGCAGTAGCTCATTTATCGTTCGTGACCAATCATCCTTGCTGGTACCTAGATTAAACGGTCTACCGTCTTTATTGAGCAGCATGTCGCCCAACAAGCGCGCGAGGGAGCGATCAGCCGTTAGTAGCTGTTTTGCATCACTCGCCGCCCAAGGGCACTGGTCGGCCCAACTGATATTTTCAGGGTAAGCCTCCCCCGCATGTACCAACGCATAGCGTGAGCCTTTGCCATGTTCATTGATATCTCGCACGCCCGGCGCAAGACCTCCCGTTACAAACTCAAACGGTGGCCAATGGCTAAACAGGTCAAGCTGAGCATCAGATCGGGAAAGCCGGTGAGTAGAATCAGTCGACATTTTCGCTTGCAGTAAAATCGCTCTGGCTGACACTCGGCCCGCTTTCGTGTGCTGGTGAACGATGAGCAAATCAGCGAGTTCGACTTTTTTCGCTGGGGTGCCAAACGAAACCTGGGGGTGGCCATGGCAGAACACTCCGGCAAGTTTTAGCGATATACCTTTTGAGCGGAGCAGTGGAGCCCAGCGTTCAGCAAGGGAAGGTATTCCGGTCGTCACCAATGTAGCTACGAAGTCTTCTTCCCTAGCCGCTTTCTTGGCGCGGTGCAGAGCATCATAATGGGAGTGCCAGATGGCCTGGTTTGCACCTGAATACAGTGTTTCGCGTTCGTGTAGCTCGAAGAGGGCGGCCAGAGACATAAACAAGCTCTTTCAGAAATGACCTGGAATACTAGCAAATTGACAGCATTCAGGCCACTCGCCCTGATCTGTAAAAGCTCGAATTACAGCGTGCTGTCCGGTCATTCTGGGGCTTTCGACGCTGATGCGTTTAACACCCTTAAAAACCTAGTCAATCCTCCTTGCCGCTTGGCTTCGTCTAAAGCGCTAGGTCTCCAAACTTCAATCGGACTTTTCGCTTACGCTGCGCTTGTAGGCAACTAGGCGCCTGCTTCTGGAAAACTGCTCTGCGATTGTCTCAAACGCTCGCCCAAATCTCTCGGCCGCTTCGAGGCGTTCACTAATCGTCATTGCAGCATTCTCGGCATGCCATTTTTCTCTGATCGCATCCATCCGCTGATGGTTAAGCGCCTTTCTTTCAACCAACTCTTCGAAGGTAAGATTGGGGCTGCTGTAAGCCTTGCCAATATCGTCGCTGGACTCTCCCAACTGTAGTGCCTCCGAATTTTTGCGCTTCTAAAGCAGCGTGGATCAGGCTGAATCTATTGATCGTAGCCGATCGCCTTTGAACACTGGAATTTTCCTTATCCTACCGCTCTGCTGGCAAAATCTTGAGGACCGGCAAGCCTACTTCAGTGGACCGAAGTGCTGTGGATCGCTGGCCAACACGGTAGAGAGGAAGTCGACAAATGCGCGTGCTGCCATTCGTGTGGTTCGCCCCATGGGAAAATACGCATGCACCGGAAGCTCCGCCATTTTCCACTCTGGGAGTACGCTCACCAGCGCACCACTTTCAATTTCCATGTGGCACGCCCAGGAGGTGGTAGAGGCAATGCCTAGACCTCCCACCGCGGCTGCTAATGCTCCAGCAGTATCGTTGGTCGAGACCATGGGGTTGAGGTTGATTGAGACCTCGTCGCCATCTCGAGCAAACTTCCACGAAGAAACATGTGAACCCGCAGGGCCGCCGACGATTCGATGCTGCTCGATGTCGGCGGGAGTAGCCGGAGTGCCATGGCGTTCGAGGTAATGAGGTGATGCAACAATTACCCGTCGCATGGTTCCGATCTGCTTCGCTGTACCTGCCAGGTCCGGCAGGCTGCCAACTCGTATTCCTACGTCAACCGCTTCCTTGACCATGTCTTGCCACTGATCTTCCAGTAGCAACTCAACATGAAGCAGAGGGTGGCGATCTGTGAAGGCTGCGAGCCTCGGTATGACCACGCGTATACCCATTGTCGATGGCATCCCAATCCGAAGCAGTCCACGCAAATCACCATTCTCCCGAATACTGTTCTCCGCATCGTCGAGGGCCGCCAGGATGGGTTCGACACGAGCCAAAAATTCAGCACCAGCTTCGGTTAGTTGGACGGTAGATGGGCACAAGTGGCTGAACACACCGTACGACTGCGCAATGGCGATCTGCAAGGATCCCTCAACGCTCGCTGCGGCCATGAACAGCGACGCGGTTTATTCATCAGGGACTGCTACATCGCAGAAAAACCTTACTCTCGAGTTTTCTCGGCGTGCCCGAGGGATACCTGTGTGGGCGATTCTTCGTACTTTAGGGCGTAACGGTGTCGCAGAAATGGTCGACAGACATTGCGCTCAGGCAACGCAACTTGCGGATACCCTAAGGGCGGAAGGTTTTGACGTCATTGATCGAGTTGTCCTCAACCAATTGATCGTCAGAGGGCAAAATGACGAAGAGACTCGGGCCATTCAGTCTGCGGCTCATGAATCCGGGGAGGTGTGGTTCGGGATGTCTTCTTGGGATGGCAAGGCTGCGTTTCGGCTCAGCATCTCCTCCTGGAGAACAACAGACGAGGACATTGCACGCCTGGTAAAGGTGCTCGTCGCGGGCAGAAACTCGTACCAACATCAAGCGAGCTGAATCCAGAAAAGCCCTCTCGATGTAAGGAGGGATTTCATTTGCTGATAAGAAATCAGATGTCCCATGGTTGAAAGAGCTGAGTGAGCCCCGTTAGATCGTGCCTGCACAATCCTTGAGCCGCTTTTATGGGGCGCGACCAAACACTCATACCACGACTCCGTTTTCGATCTTCCAAATAAGCGCCTCGACCAGGTTCATACCAACGAAGGTAGATAACAGCTCTGCTGGCGTTTTCTGGCCCAAGGCCAGGGCTGGTCGGTTCAGCCACTCTTGCGTGGCTAATTGATCTCCTTCAAACAACCCAAGCGCGGAGTAGAGGACGGCAGCTGTCTGAAAAAGATAATCGCTTTCCCTCATATTCAGTGTGCCTGTCCTTACCCATCGCCTGCGGGCAGACTCCTTCACCCCAATGAGTCTCGCAAGATCGCTGGGAGCTAGCCCGATCAGCGTGCTGAGGTCATTGAAGAAGGATGCCGGCAATCCGTCCTTTATCAGCTTTGAGCACTTCACCCAATCGGCTCGGGTTGATACGACACTAGCCAAGCTGCCTGGGCTCGGAAAGGCATACGGCTTCTTCTCAATGTGCTCAGTCACGCAACCACCTCCCATGACGTCGCCTAGTATTGATCAGAACCCGCCTTGGTCAAACCTGCACATCCTAAATCAACTCAACGGTTCTCTACAGATCGGCGAGAAAGGTCGGATCGAATTTTGGCGAAAAGCGTCTTCAAATCGATATCTGGTGATCTCTCTAGATAGCACTCAATGAGAAGGCTGGCGGGGTGGATATCCATGACGGCAGCGAGTTGTTCAACCTTCTCAAGGGTTGGGGTTTTCAATCCCCGCTCTAGCTGACTGATATAGGTCCGGCTCGTCACCGATACAAAATCTTCCTGGGTTAGCCCTCGTCGTGACCGTGATTTTCTAAGCGCCTGGGCGAAGGCAAAATTCAGTTCCATCTTGTCATCTCTCAAAAGAGATGATGAAGCATGAAATGAACACTATAATACCACGCACTATAGTGTTCATTTGCGATTTTTGGGAAATTATATGTTCGAAACCTATGAGGCAGCAAAGCTGCCACGCCTACCGTCGTTTGAACAAAATACGACGCGTTGGGCATTCATCGCCCAGACTGAGAACCGCGAGTGGTTCTATGTCACACATCAGTATTTCCAGGAGGGTGATCCTGAACACGTGTGCGCTCAGCAATTCTTGATCCCTGATGTCATCGGCCTTTTGAGCCTGATGCGGTCGAACTCGGACACTGCGTTTGTCAGTGGGGTACAGCTTGTTTCGCCTGGATGGATGAACGGTACGGACCAGTGGCGGATGGAGACGCTTTCGAAGCTGATTGGCATCCCGAGTGAAGAAGGAAGCAAGTATCTATACGAGGTTGCGAGCGGGAGCACCTATTCAGACGTTTCCGCGGATACGTCGTACGCCGCAGGGAAAGTCATATGGTCAGCCGGTTGAAGGTGCCCGAAATGAGCCCAAACCTCGAGCATTTGCTCTGCAAACCCAACCTGTCACTATTCCCGAATGCCACGTTTATCAATGATCACTTTTTTTGGGGGTTTGAGTGCGGTGACGGTTGGTTCGACATCCTGAGTCATGCATTTTCCCTCGTTTCAGCCCGTACAGACTCTCACCCTGGCTGTGGCGAGGTGGCCGTGGAGGAGGTGAAGGAAAAGTTTGGCGGATTGAGGATCTACTACCGCGGAGGGGATGATTATGTTGAAGGCGTTTTCAGTCTGGCGGAATCGGCTTCCATCCACATCTGCGTCATCTGCGGTAATCGCGTCTCGGATCGGCGAGTGCATTTCCACCATCCACGATGTGAATCCATTACGGAAGCTGAGCAATGAAATACAGCATGGCCAACCGCGATGGGTTGATTGAAGTCCTGCACAGGGCGCTTAAATGCGGCGATTCGCTGATTGACCTGGACGAGGTTCGAAGCTACGTCTCGTCACCGCGACTATTCGATATCACCGTTAGGAATCTGGAGGATTCGCTGGATTGCGTAGGCGACACATTCTTGGATCAACGCACAATGCTTGCGGATTGGCCGCAGCGGACATATGGCGTTTCTTTGGAACGCTGGAGGGCAATGTCGTCCAGCGCTCAGCTCATTGACGATTTTCACCACAACGATACGAGTGTTGCAAAGATCCAGGTGTGGTCGTTCGACCCTTCGAGCGTTGAGGAGGAGCGGCTTCGACTTGCTGTGGCGTTGTCATACACCACGGCTGAATTTCGCGCGGAATCCAGGATCATTGGTGCGTTAAACGATGTGCTCAACGACCTCGGATTTTACGTCGATGGCGATCGCTACTAACCGCATTTTTATGAGTAGGGCGAGGAGTGCAGAGCCAAACGGCAGGTTTATGTTTCGACCTTTGCGTGCCGTTTCACCCAAATCGATTGAGTTAAACAAGACTGCAAATACGCCGTCATCTATGCAGTACTGTCGCAGCTCGGAAGACCTCAGGCCTTGGCTTCGGCGCTAGACTAAGGCTGCCAAGTATCTATCAAGCTTGGCTTTCCCTTCTTCGCTCAACCGAAAGTAACGCTGCAAAAGATCGGCCTCAGCATCCTCGACGGCGTAAAAATAAGCCGCAGGCAAGTTCAATTCTGCCGCTAGGCGCTCGACTAACTCGGGGTCTGGCATGCGCTTGCCCAGCTCGTAGCGATTCATCCGCGTGCTCGCAGATGCTGGCTCTAGCCCGATTCGTATGCCCAGCTCTTCCTGTGAAAGATCGGCGCACAGCCTTGCGTGCTTGAGTCTTATAGAAAGTGTGCTCGTCCGCATGACGTCTTCTAGGTTTGGAAGGCTGTCATCGTGCTATTTTCGTCTTTTACAAATACTACCGTTTTGGTAGTTTGCGGCATGGGATTAGCAATCCCCCTTTGATCAGCCATAGACGGCTGATTTGCGTTAGAAAACAATCAGGAGCAATGGCATGAAAATGGGATCGACCTCCGTTCAGCGAGGTCTTGTGATGGCTGCGGCTGTTCTTGCCGGCTGTATCGGATTAGGCGGCTGTGGGGAGGAGGGGGATAAGGTCGGTGTCACAAATGAGTCAACAAAAACCAACTCTCTCACGGATCAAAAGACTGCAAATGATGCCGTATTCAAACAAATCGAAGATGAAAACAAGCCTCAGAGTGTGAGCTTTTCAGATCCTGGTTTAGGTGATGCGCGCGAATACCTAGACATGAGAAGCCCTTTACTCGCCTTCAATTTGTACAACGCAAGGCGTAATTGGGAGGAAAGTGCAGCGGACATCGCCGATTCAGTTGGAGATGCATTCAATGCCCGTAAGGCAAACCCCGAGCTGTCTCGACTAGGAACCGAACGACTTACTAGTGGTGATAATTTCAAGAAAAAGGATCTAGCAGAAAAAATCAACGCACTAGCCCTAGCGGAGGCTGGCAAAGTTAAAGAGAGGCCCTTGGTAAAATTCACGTCAGATGAATGGGTGCCCGTCACCTTGACTAATTACGACAGTGAGAAGAAAGGTTTTTCGGTCGATAACTGCCTGTTCTCGGACAAGCTTAGCTATACGGACGATGAGAGCCGCAACTCCACCACATTGGAGCAAGCACCGAAGCTACGTTGCTATCTAAATCCCGGTCCAGTGCCGTATTACATTGGATTCACCGGTGGCTCCCAGGTCTTCTTCGAAGTTAAGGACGAGGCTAAAGCACGCCAAATTGAAGCGCTACGCCAGAACGTCAAAATCGATGTCTATGGATATGTGCAGTCCGTGGAGCGCGAGCGTTTGGGCGGGAATCTGGGGTCGCAAAGGTGGGTACTGATTGCGCCGCAACGCATTGACGTCATCGACGCTGCAAGTGGAAACGTGCTTTTAACAAAAACGATTTGAAGCACTCGGTGCATGAGTTGGGGGAGGGGATTTTGAGTATTTTGATTGTAGACGGCGTGATCGAAGAAATTGGCTATGGCTCGTACTCGGAGGGGGAGAGAACGCTGTCATTCATCAAGGTGAATGGCACGCGCGTGAAGAATGTTGTGTGCGATGATTTTATGAGGTCCTTTCTTAAGGTAGGGCGTCAGGTCAAGCTATCAATGGTGCGAAGCATACTGGGGAACCACACCTTATACTCGGCGCAGCTCGCGGATGGGGAAGTGGTGAGGCTTTCCGCGGTTAAACCAGTAGCCATGACAATTGCATTGAGTGTCGTAGTCATGCTGTTGTTGAGCCCGCTTTTCATCGGGGTATTGAAGGCAACTCACTCCATTGGATTGTCGCTTTGCATCTTGGCGCTGATGGGTGGTGGCGTGGCTTATCTCATTCTGCGACGTCACTTCAAGGCACGACGTGTTTTTGATCAAGCGTGACGCCACGGGGTAATAAAACGCAAAATTGGTGTCAGTGCATGCCACTGATGCCTTACCTAGTTATCTCCTCCGAAGGGGCCCAGGCTAGAGGGGATTAGGTTGCGATGAGTTTTTATTCGAATGTCCAGGGCAAATTTATCAGCAGGTGAAAAACTATACTGAACAGCAAGCGTTGTTCTAGTATCTGGTCAGGATTAACTACTACCAGCAGCGACGCAGTCAGCGCTAAGCCGATGCTTCTCTAATGTCCGAGGCTAAACTTTTCGTACTGGGGAATAAAAATTGAGTCGCGCTGCTCTTAGCGCAGTCTCTATTGCAGGCGACAACCGCACTCAACAGAACGTTTTTTCACCAGCATAGGGTTCTCCCATGTCACGTCTCGCCGAATACCGAAAGCTCGAGCTTCAACTAGCTTCGCAGACAGCCGCACTGGAAAACATGAAAAAGGATGCCGGCCTTCAGAAAGAAATGGAGTTCGAAACCAAGCTTCGCAAGCTACTCAGCGAGTATGGGCGGAGCTTGCCAGACGTCATCGCATTGCTCGACCCTCAGGCTGGTCGCCGCAAAGGAGCTGCTGCACCGTCGCGCGCAACGCGTCGGCCGCGGGAAGTCAAAGTTTATAAGCATCCTGAAACTGGTGAGACGGTTGAAACCAAAGGCGGCAACCATCGTTTGCTCAAACAATGGAAGCTTAAGCACGGCGCCGAAAAGGTTGAGACCTGGCGCACCAAATAAATTTAGTCTCACGACAAAGGCCCTTAGGGGCCTTTGTCGTTTCAGCCATGCTGGTACGTTTTGAAAGGTGCTTGCTCGACGTCGAAGGGGACCCTGAGAGGGGGCGTGACGGTCTTGCTGCTGTCGGTTGCCCCCACCTCGAGATAAATGTGTACGATCCGCTGTAATCACCCGTTCGAGATTTACGATGACCGCAGAACAAGCATTCAAGTACGAAGTTGCACTCTCGTTTGCTGGTGAGCAACGGGGCTATGTCGAGCGCGTGGCTCGGTCATTGAAAGGTTTCGGGGTGAGTTGCTTCTTTGACACTGATGAAGCCGTCCTTCTGTGGGGAACGGATGGCATCGTGTCACTAGATGGCATTTACGGTACCGATGCCCGCTACGTGGTTATGTTCGTCTCCAATGAGTACGTCGCCAAACCCTGGTGCAAGGTTGAACGCAGTGCGGCCTTGGCCTCGCGCCTCGAACGCAACGATGACACCGTGCTCCAAGTGGTTTTCGATCGTGTAAAAGTCCCCGGCATGCCGCTGAGCGAAATTTACGTCGAGGCTAAAAACTATGAACCCGAGCAGCTTGCCTTGCTGATATGCAAGAAGCTGGGTGTCGACTTGTCTACGCAGAAGGCGAGTGTTGTAGCGCCGCCATTCAGCCCAGAAGACACGAACACTGTGCGGTTCGGCTATGGCAGCTTTGGCGGTCGGTTCACTATCGGTGCTGGGGATTGGAGTTTCGAACTGCACTTCAGCAGAGCGGGCAGCGAGTCGATCCATATTTACAACGACACCCCAACCGTCCGGGGAATAGCCTTCGCTCCTGGTGCTTGGGAGTGCTCAGACGTGACTGCTGCGGCCTCATTAGATTTCTCATCACCCAACCTCAGCCCCCACATCGGTGCGTTGTGTGTCGTGCAAAGTCACCTAGGGTTTTATGCCCTAGTGAGAATTGAGTACGTGGCAGACCAGTCCCGAGGTACCGAAATCGACGAGCTGATTTTCAGCTATCGGATTTTGCGTGACCGTAGTGATGATTTCAGCAAGGTGTTGCCGTTCCACCCCCTCGCACCCAGCATTGCGCTCGATTTTGATGTGGCCCACGGGACACTGAGCATTCACAACACTTCCAAAGAGCCCATTAAGTGGTATCTGACAGCAACTGACACCTCGGGTTTTCCTCCTCCGCCGAACACCACCTATCGTGAGCAGGACGCAGTCACGATAGCTGGAGGCAAATGGATGTCGGCATTGAACTGTGAATTTGAAATGAAGCCTATGCCTGCACGGTCAGTCCGAGTCAACGACCTTCACATGGACATCTACGTCTCAAACAGCATCGACGAGTACTACAGAATTCGATTTATTTTGAAGATGACCTGTAGGGGCAAAGCTAACGGCGAAGCAGTACTGGTCAGTGTTGTGAGCAGGTTAGAAGCGGCTGATGCGCTGGATCCTGGTGCATAGCTGCCAGCTTGGGCAAACGCCATCATTTGAAGCAAGCGCTGGCATTTCAGGTGCTCTGCATTTCACAACAGCCTGGCAAACTTATCTCTTGACTCAGGATAGTCTCAGTAACGAAAGTTTTTCTCAAAAAAACGACTAATCATGCATGGTAGGTGTTGATTTCGCGCTGTTATCTGTCATTGTCGCATTACGGGCGTCATGCTTGACTTCAAAGTTACTGCGCATGACTACCCTCAGTTTTTCGGGTCTATCTGCAATTTAATTATTACATGCGCTCCTTGCTGCGGATTATTCGTGTCTGTTTCATTGAAACAGCTGCGTGAGAATCTGTGCATGGTGATTAGGTGTGGCTGTCGGGCGTTTTGTTCGGTTAACGTGATCCTGTCCAATAAAATTACAATCAAAGGGAAGTGTATCAATGGCTAAGCACAAGGTTTTTATCAGCTACGACCACTCGGAAGACGTTCTCTACAAGCGTTTACTGCAAGCTTGGGATGCCAACAAAGATTTCGATTTCGCGTTTGATAGTCGCGGCCCGGACGTAGCTATTAACAGCAGCAATGCGGGGGTAGTCAAAACCGCGCTAACCAAAATGATGATGGAAGCGACCCACATCTTGGTGCTCGTCGGGGAAAAAAGTCATGAGAGTGACTGGATGAAGTGGGAAATCGAAAGGGCTAAACAAAGTGACGTCAGACTCAAAATCGCGGCAATCAAGCTTGCTCAAGATAATAAGTCGCCGGCAGGTTTGTTGAATGTTGGGACCTCTTGGGCTACCAGTTTCACCAGGGATCGAATCGTGGACGCATTAAACAATGCGAAAATTGGTTATTAAGGCTATTGCCCCGTTATCAAAGCAGCGTTGAACTGAGGTGTTTCTAATTAACGCCATTCAGACGCGCTGGACCTAACCCCCTCCTGGATTATTTCGAAGTGCCTTTGGCGCTTCGGGATTTTCTATGCTTCCGGTTTAAGAGTGTTGACATGCCTGGTACAGATTTACCTGATGATTCTGAGAATATGAAAGTATGTTTCGTCATTATGGGATTCGGGAAGAAAACCGATTTCGAATCAGGCCGTACCTTGGACCTGGATGCAACCTACGAGTCGATTATTCAGCCTGCTGTAGCCGCTCAAAACATGCGGTGCATCCGTGCAGATGAAATCGTGCACTCGGGGATAATTGATACACAAATGTACGAGATGCTGCTTCGTGCGGATCTCGTCATTGCAGATATATCCACGGGTAACGTCAACGCCGTGTACGAGCTGGGCGTCCGGCACGCTTTGCGGCCGAATTCGACCATCATAATGGTCGAGGATGAAGGGCGACTGTATTTTGACCTTAACCACGTCAGCACCTTCCGCTACAACCACATTGGATTTGATATCGCGGCAAGAGAGGCGAGGAGGGCCAGTGCTGCGCTGGGAGACCTAATTGCTGCTGTAATGCTCTCGACGCAGCCCGATAGCCCTGTTTACACCTTCTTGCCTCGCCTCCAGCGTCCTCGCCTGACCGACGAGCAGTACGCTGACTTATTGGATGACGCAGAAGCCGCGCAAACTCGACTCGCAGGCCTGATGCATAGGGCTCAGATGTTTTCTGATCAGAGTCGCCATGGAGATGCTAAAGAGACACTGAAGCTCGCAGCCATTATGAAACCGGGAGAGCCCTTTATTCTCCAGCAACTGGCGCTTGCTACCTACAAAGCGCAGCTTCCGACTTTATCAGTCGCATTGTTTGAAGCGATGGATGTGTTGGCGGCTCTGTCGCCTGACAGTTCCAATGATCCAGAAACGCTGGGGATTGCTGGTGCGATCTGCAAACGGCTTTGGCTGGAGCTAGGTGAAAGACACTATCTTGATTTGGCCATCAAGCATTACGGCAGAGGGTATGAGGTCCGCCGCGATTACTACAACGGAGAGAACCTGGCGCTCTGCTACGAATACCGCGGTGAAAAACAGTCAGACGCGGACGAAATGAAGTTCGATTTCATGTCAGCGCGCAAAGTTCGGGCCTCAGTCGTTGAGGGATTGGAGCTTATCCTCGCAGAAAGCGATTCTGTCGATCGATCAGACATAAAGTGGGTATACGCCACCCTCTCAAATTGCTATCTGGCGCTAGGTCACGCGAAGGAGGCCATCGCTTACGAGGCTGAATTCATGATCAACATGTCAATCCAATGGATGATTGAGACCTTCCAGTTAGGAAAGAGTGAAATCATCAACCTGGATACCCGTAGACAACAAAACGCTTAGTCTTTTGTGCGGTACAGATTACTCGGAAGAAAGCGACACTGATGGTGTAAAAGAAATTTCGTATGGAGACTCGGAAAGTCATTGTTGGCTTCACCAACAGTGACGTTCGCATGATTGGGATTATGCTCGGCTGGAGCGATGCAGAGTACGCGGATGTAAGCTTTTCGAACTGCAAGCTCACTGACGCGCTAGACCCAGAAGATGAAGGACAGATCAAACAAAAATGCAGGGAGCACCTCACGCTGCGGATACATTTGTGATCCTGATCGGAAAAGATACTCGCTACAAACATGAATAAGTCTGCTGGGAACTTGAGGTAGCCATCGAAAAAGGTTGTCGCATCATTGCGGTCAATCTAGATAATACAAGAACCATGGTAAAGCATACGTGCCCATCGTTACTCATCAGCGCAGGGGCGATTTTCGTACCTTTTTCAGCCAAAATTGTTTTATATGCGATCGAAAATTTCTCAAAAATGTCTACCAAGAACTACTACTATGGCGACGATATTTACAAAAAACTGGGTTATTAGGGAGTAGCGTCGTGCAGGAAAAAGACTTTCCAGCGTTGTATCAATCTACAGATCAGCTATCGAAGGATCGGCAGGGGGATTTTTTCCGTGCCTTGGGCGTGAATCTGTTTCTCCTGGTCTGTGCAGCCCTGCTTTCCGTAATCAATTTCCCTCATTGGTCCATGGCCGTGTTGCAAGCACTCACGCTGCTCGGAGCGCTGGGTTGTTCGGTTTTCCTCGCAATTCATCGTCCTGAAAGATTCTGGTATGCGGGTCGGGCTGTCGCAGAGTCGATCAAGACTTTGACCTGGAGGTACATTTCCAAAGCCGAACCGTTTGACGATGAAGATGAAGCTGCGAAAGAAATGTTCAGACGGAAAATTAAGGCGGTTTTTGACCAGAATCGAGATATCGCTAGCGTCCTGACCTCCCACCTGGACAGTCCTCAGATCAGTGAGGAAATGTCGCGGCTTCGCGCGCAGAGCTTGGAAGCGAGGAGGGCGGCGTACCTGGAGCATCGCATCGAAAATCAGCTGGCTTGGTACAACGCAAAGGCAACTTCCAATGCCCGCGCAGCCAAGTGGTTCTTCAGATTGTTGATCGGCGTCAACGTCGTCGCAATCATATTAGCCCTCGTCAGAATTGCCTTTCTGACCGCGCCTTATTGGCCAACCGACGTGATGGTGGCTGCCGCAGCGAGTCTACTCAGCTGGATGCAGGCGAAAAGATACACCGAACTGTCAGCGTCCTACGCCTTGACCGCCTTTGAGATTCAGTTTGTCCGAGAACAATCTCAGGTAGAGATGACCGAACAAAGGTTTTCCTCATTCGTCGGGGACGCCGAAAACGCCTTCTCGAGAGAGCACACGCAATGGGTTGCGCGCAAAGATAATTGATGAGTTGGCTGTGGCCTGTAGGTCAGCGCCACAGCCCGACTTTACCCACGCAGAGGTTTGTTCAGCTGCTTCGGGTCTCTTGATCAGCCTCCGCGCAAAGTCCGTATCCTGGCGAGCAGCTGAGCCTCCAACGTCGCCAGGCCTTCATTGTTCGGGTGGTAATGCAGATACCGAAGGTGAGCGAGGTCGAAAGGGATGTCAGCCGGGTTTTGCGTGATCAGGATTACCTCTTTGCCCCAAGCGTGCGCCAAGCCAATCTCGTAAAACACGTTAGCGTTTCGGCCTGTGCAGTCGCATACCACGATTGCAGACCGATCAATCAGTGCCACGACATCCTCCATAACCGTCTGGTGGTCCCAGATATCATCGGCCCGGTCACATCTCATACCTGCCGCCCCTGCGGCCCGCTGTATGGCGGCAAGTACTAAGGCAGAGTTTGCAAATGGCATCATTACCGATAGCTGGTCGTCGACGAGTGTCGCTGACTCCGGCAACTGGAAGATCCTCGGATGACGACGAGAACCTCTTAACTCGGTCAGCATGAATCGGAAAAGATCTATATCTTTCACCGCCCAATGTGTGCGCGAAAATTCGTAGTCATTGATGCCGAGTCTGGAGCGCAAGCGATAGATTTCTGCGATAGGGATCGGGGGGACATTCGCGTCGTAGATGTAATCTAAAAGCACCTGACCTCGAGCCCCGTCTCGAATACTCATAATGGTGCCCACCCTTGCAAACTCTTCGCCGTCCCCTCGCATTTCATCCATAAAAAGGGTCGGCATGGCGGTCAGAGCGGCAACGTTGAGCACCCCATCAGCTCTCATTTGGGTTACCAGCGCAGGGGTCGTGTACTCCAGAATTCTTCCGTGACTGAAAGTGTCGTGATTGTCCGCCCAGCCACCGGCGTTCACCAATAAATTGAACATGAAACCGCACTCCTTAGCATGCTTGATACCCCGTAATTGTGCATTCGCCAAGGCGCTACACATCCCGCCAGAATGCGGATCTTAACGTTTCAGCGCAACTTGGTTTCAGCAACTCTGGCCTAGATTTTTCCACATCGGAGGTTTTACCGAGGAGACCGCGAAAGGGTTTGCTGCGAGGACCGAGACAGCGATGTCTGAGGATGATCACGCGTTCCATGGCGGCGCGCTCCGGATCTAGTGGGTGGGTGTGGAGTGAATGTTACGCGCGCCTTTTTTTAAGAGAGCTTCCTGGGTTCGATGGTGCTATCGATGGAATGAATGATCGCTGAATTACGCGGCATTTAGGCCCGCAAATGAGGGGTTGAGTGACTGTGTCGTGCATCGAGTTGGTCAAGGTATTCACTGATCCTTCGATGCTGTGCATCGCCATGACAACCATGCATCAGCGTCGAAAATTCATGGTTGAGCGTCAGGCCACCTTCGGTGAGGTTGGCCGAACCGATTAGCGCTGAGTAGCTTCTGCCATTTTCGAAGTAGTACAGTTTGGTATGAAGTCGGGTCTCTTTGGAGGCCAAGACATGCCTAAGCGCTGTCATCCTGGCAAGGCTGGAACGGCATCGTAGTGGTGTATGCCTCACGTCTGTCACGATTGTCATCTCCGCTCCTCGAGCGAGTGCAGACTTTAAAGCGGTACGAAGAAGCCTCAGCCCTTTTTGATCTATCCATCCGGAACACAGAACTATTCGCTGAGCCTCGCCCATCAATTGGGTTATCACACCAAGGTGATCTCTTTCCTCGCGGTTTAGAATGAATTCCACATGACCTCTCTGTTCACAGATAAAAGCGATCCTCGGCCGAGTTGGGCGGGTCGATACTGCGTAGTCTTGTGACCAGCAGATAGCCCTGCACAGGATTATCTCGTGGCACACCGTTCAGCAGTATGAGCAGTCTCTAAGTTGCTGATGGTCGGGACTCAGCACGCCTCATTCAGTCAATGACGTGGTAGCGGCCAATATCTTGGCCACCGTCTGCAACACGTGCAAGGACAAGCCCTCGTCATCGACTGCTCGGGCAATGAGCGTTGCACCGGCAGTTGATACCAGTATCTGCAATGCCTTTTCATTTTTCTCAGTCGGTGTGCCTTGGTGCATGTGCCCCATCAGGGCAGATAACAGGCCATGGATCCCACCGGTGAACGAAGCACTGGCAGAACCACCGCAGCGCGCGACATCAGATCCCAATGATGGAATAGGACAGCTGTTCCCGCTGTCATCTCGATGCGCCTCGGAGAGGTAAAATTCAATGATCGATTTGAGCGATTCAGCAGACTTCCAGCATTCAATATTCGACTCAAATATCTTGCTCACCGCTTCTGCAATTAGCTGGTCTTTTCCGCCTGGAAATTGCCCATAGAATCCTCCATGAGTCAGACCTGCCGAGCGGGCCAATTCGGCGATGCCAATTCCTTCAGTCCCTTTTTCACGATAGGAACGAGCCGCGGCGAAAACCATCGATTGCTTGTTTTGAGCGGCTTTCTCCTTTGTAACCCTCATTATTTACTCCTGGTGGCGAGCTTACCGGATAGCCTGGCGCCACCATAAATAGGCAAATGGCCAAGCATGATAGTCGTCATATAACGGGATCGCAATGAGAGTCGCCGAATGCTCAGCTTGTTTTGCCAAGCCCGGTCAGCGAACGCTGAGGACCATCACAATTCTTGGGAAGTACGCACACCTTAATTTCAGTCTCTGAGGCACAGTGCACAGAAAAGAGGGATCGAGGGACTGGGTAAATTTTGGGTCAGCTGAGTCCTTCGCCCAAGGAACGAATTACGCTGATGGCGTAAAGTTTCGAGTCGTCAGGGACCTGAATATTGACGGCATAACTAAACTTCGGGTGGATTCCAAGCTTCAAAGTGCTTGAGCGCATCCAAGTCGCCAATCAGCGCCATCGCTTTAGCCAGGCGATCCAGTACAGCCTGCCGCTGTTCTGATTCGAGGCGCTGCGCCCTTTGCGCAATGTCTTCGAAGAACGCCTGAATACTGTTCACCTTCGCCCAGGTTTGAATTACCGTTTCAAGCTGATCTTTGCTGTCTTGAATCGCCTTGAGCCGACGCTTCTCGTCCTCCTGGCGTCGCCACTCGTCCATCTGTAACAGGTGTCGCTGCCGCTCCTGCTCGCTCCGTACTCGCTCGATCTCCACCTTGCTCGCAAGAGCCGGAGCCTCGGCTAGCAAAGCCTTCACGATGCCTGGAATTTTGCTGACCAAATCGCCAGGCTTGTTCTCGGTCCATCGCTGAATCCACTCCACACCGTAGTAGGGGGAATACACCTGCAAACACAATCTGCTGCTTGGCATATCGGCGCTCATCATCCAACCACCAGGGTAATTGGAGCGTCTGGTACTTACCGGAAGCGCAGTCAGGCGGACGTATTTCTTCTCGGGGCGCTTCACGTGGACGTATTCACTGATCTCATAAATGGACAGGCCGAACACAACGGTGCCGACGTAGACGACCGTGGGACGTTGAGGTCGCCACAGGGCAGGGTGCACGTACCTGTTTGATGCCACCTCTCGATGATCCACTGTCTCACGGCCCATGTGAGTCGTCGGATCAGAGAGCGCGACCGCCAGACCCTTTTTCATCAGGGCCAAAAACAGCTGATTGGCGAAGTCAATGGCGTGATTGACACCTGAGCGACTCACAATTAGATCGGCCATCGCGCGCTTTGAAGGCCGCAGATAGCCTTCATCGGTCTCCTGGGCTTTCTTAAAATGCTCTTCAATGTCCACCAGTAACGGATGCCGGCGAGGAAGAGTCGCAACGCGACTGGACGAGCGCCCGCGACTTTTGGCGGGGGCTTTAGGCAATGATCGTGAGATCTGTTCGGGCGCACCGTTCCGGCTCCAGGCGAGGAGAGCGCCTGGCTGGACCTCCGGCAGCGGCGGACAGGTTTGACGCTGTCCCGCGGCGACCTTCGCCCAATACCCAACAGCGGGGCGGGGAATATTCAAATGGGTGAATACGCGGGCCAAGTAGCTTGAGGACACCCCATAACGTTCCGCGATCTTGGTCATCGGCATTGACCAAGCCTGCTCGTAGAGTGATTCCCGGGTAACGGTGTCCTCGGACGACTCATCAATGACGGCTGGAGTGTTCGGTGTGTTTTCCATGCATGAGCGCTTAGGAGGTGGCTGATGGAGTCGATGATCAGACAGCCTAGCTCATGCAGTGTGACGCTTGACTCTGCTCAGCTCGCTTTGCGTGCACCGTCGAACCGATCATCGATTCTTGCCACACGACGCGCCATGCGGGCCCGGTTGACCACGGAGGGCGAATGTGTGAACCCGTCCTCATTATTAGAAGCCGATCGTGCGGGGAACGAGGAGGTAAACGCTGAAAAAATCACGTTCAAGCCAAAGACATTTTTCACAAGAGGCTCCAGACAATCGAATAGTTGGAGCTACGGTAGTCCTGCGTCATGACCCTTGAGAAACAAAGAACAGACATACCAGTTATCAACCGAGGCGATTCCACCTGGGACGTTGGAAAAGGGATCGGTTGTAGAACGTCGGTGCGGAGCATCGCTGAGGGAAGTATTCAGTCACCGCGAAGCAGCACGGCTGAAAGAATGTTAAAGCAGCGTGCGTGGATCAAGCGCCAGTCATAGCTAATTCAACTTAATAGTACACCACATGTACTATTAACTTGGCGGGGTCGGTGCCGTTCCACAACCACGACTCCCTTGTGACCAAGTACACGGGACAGCATTGTATATGCCGAATCATTCAACTCCACTATTTCAACTTAAGGTGTTTGACCGAGTGCGCGCGCTGCTCGTCGAGCGAATTGTAATAAGTGTTTTGCGTGGTGCTCAGACTGTTGTGGCGCAGGTCCGCCTGCAAATCCTTCATATCGCGAAAAGGTGCATCAAAGGTTGCCGATGTGTGGCGCAGCCAATGCAACGACGCCGAACGCAGGTTATCGATCTCATCATCACTGCGGCCTTCTGCGGTCATCTTCAGCAAGCCACGATCAAACACCTGCTGAAGCAACAGGCGTAGGTGCCGACCTGAAAGGCCGCCCCGGCCATTCAAGGTGGTCAACAGGGGATAGGTCTCATGCGGTGAGGGCAGGGCACTCAGCCCCAAGTGTCGGCGATAGCGTGTCAAATAGCTGTGTACATAGTCATCGCGCACACTGATTTTAGCCGACTTGTTGCCTTTCCCAACCACATGAAACCACCAGTTGCCCATGGTATCGCGCCGAAAATCCCCCATGGTCGGCTCCCAGTTATCGCGACCAACCAGGTCAGAAACGCGTAAATACATGGCAAACAAGGTCGTGAGCACAAACAAGGTACGCTCATGAACCGGGTCTTCTTCCGCCATTTCTTCCGCGGTTTCGATCACATAATCCCACTGGAGGTGGGAGAGGGCGCGGCCAGATACCTCTTGGGTATGGCGTTGCTTATAGACCGCTTTTTGTTTGACCGCGCGAAATGGGTTGGCTTCGGTGAGGCCTTCGTCCATGGCGTACTGATAAAAGCTGCCACAGACGGCAAACACCTGGGCCACGGAGCCCTGAGCCATCTTGTAACGGTTTTCCGTCGTGGCCGGTTCCGGAAGATACTTGTCACGTTTGGGCGCCGTCTGGCTGAAAGGACGCCAAGCGGCATTGAGCTGGTAAGTGTCGGCGCTGCATTTCTGCTTACCCCCGACCCGAACGAAGCGCGACTTGACCACCGGGCCAACCCAAGCCGCTGCCGGCCGCAAGCAGAACTCCATAAACGCCTCGGCGTCGCTGCGACGTAATGCCAGCAAGGGTTTCTGGGCCACCAGCAGTGACCAAAGCAGTAAGCGTTCCACGTGCGTGCGGTAGGAATTGAAGGTCGCTTCATTGCCGGCATACGATTTGAGGAATCCACGCGCAGCGATATAGCCCTGGTGAGCCTCCAGTGCCTCGGGAAAGCTGGCCAAGTATTCCCGCACCAGAGGTAATTCTTCACTGATCTGCTGAAAGTTCAGCTCCAAAAAGCGTCGGTAGCTTTCAAACAGGGGTTGCGGTGACGAAGGCATGGGACGTCCTGCATGAAATGGCAACTTGCGGGAATGAAATATCCGGGTCTGGGAGTTATCGGATATTGGGCGTGAGTTGGAGGCCTCGAGCGGGAACACGAACTCGATTGAGATAAAAAGTTAACTACACTAAATAGCCGTTTAGTGTAATTAACCTTGGTGCCGATTTCGCGCTCATCAGACGGATGGTATCGAGGAGGAGATAGCAAATCAATGTCATACTATTTTTCGTTACTTAGTAGTCACAACGCTCGAATAGGAAAGTGCTGACCGCGCCGGGCGCACCCGAACTTCATCATTACATCGCACATATATTATCGACTTATCTATTAAGTTTTACGCGGTATTTCACCAACTTGGGTGCTGAATAGACGACTATCGGCTCTCGAACCATTTACGCCCGCTGATGATGGCCGATTCCGGCAATTCATCATTTTTTTCACTTTTTTCCGGCGAATTAAAAATCTTGCGCAACCCAAGCATTACGGGCGTATCCGAATTTTTATTGGTAAAAAATGAGGCTATTTCCGATAATTTAGAGGTTTTTTTCTTTTTTCCGGTGATTAAATAATGCGGTTTTGGCTTCGAAATCGGGTCGACGAGCACCTTATCTTGCCCAAATACTGCATCTTCGCCTTCAACAATCCCCACGCGATCCCTTTTTCATGCTTCAAGGGCAAATATTCCGGCGATTTAACATTCTTTTTCCACCACGTTTTTTTTCCGGTGAATTAGCACTTTTTCTGGATCGCTCAGGGCTCCAACCCCTCTAGCGTCGCGATGAGAGCCACAGGAGCACCAGGAGCGGCCCCATACTTTATGCGTAGGGGGTCATTTGCAATTTCTAGATGTAGGTTGAGGCTAGATCCACAGGCTTATGATTTCTAAAGGATTCCGGTGAATCAATAATTATTGTCCGGTGAATCGTTGATCGCGACAAACGCTCCCACGCCCGTATAGGACGATACGCATAATGTATATTATGTTAAATGATGTGTCAGAGCGGAACTTTGCCAAAGTGCTTTGAGCACAGCAAGAAATTGTCTGTCACTATCGAAATCGATCCAGTTGGAGCTATAGGCCGCGATCAGTAACGACTGGCGGGCACAAGCATACTGATTCTCCCCGGCTCCTGACCTGCCAACAGATCGTTGATCCGACGCAAGTCCTTTTCCGCCAGAGCGCCTACCGCGGCCTTGAGCTCAAGGTGGGCCAGCAACCTATCGTATCGGGCTGCTGCGAGCCGAGCCCGCACTCCTGACTCTCTGCCTGCAGCGCAACTTTCATATAGGAATAGCCCTCCATATCAATACAAGTGCGGCTGCCAGCAAAAACGCTACAGGAATAGGCAGGATTGCTTGTACAGGCGTCAAACTCTTGCCTGTTCGTTGAGTGAACACCCTCACTGCCCCAACAACAATCACCAACCCCACAATTAGCGCCCATCCAAAATCACTCATGATACATACCTGACTTTTCGTTTGTGCCTACTTAAACAGCAACTCGCGCTGATTCAATTGCTCGGAAGTGAGTTTCTGGGTCCCCCCTCCAGACTGTTGCGTTCCGCGGAAAGAGTGAACAGCGGTTGACCTTTGACAACCTTTTCACCCTCGCGGATGGCAACATCTCGGACGATGCCGCTGCCCGATGCTGTCAGCCTGAGCATGCCTTGCAATGGCATCAGCAAGCCCTTGGGAGTGGCTTTGCGCGTGTACGTGCCGAAGTACGCCAGGGCGATCACTGCGAACACCAACGCCAAACCTGGCCCGGCGACCAGCGTGCAACGCAGTGGCTGATGAATCAGCACACTTCCAAACTGCTTTCCTGAGCCTGTCGCCCAAACCTCCTGGCGAAAAAAACTTGGTCTTTCCATGACTTATTTTCAGCTGCTACTGAGAGGAGCGGATTTATATCCTTACAAAGCGTCGAATCATAGTGATTTGTAATTACGTTATTTGCTAAATATTGCGTTGTGAAACGGCGCCTTGCATATGAGAATCGAGGACTCTATAGATCTCGGAAATCACCTGCATCGTTGCGTCTTCGATCGCTCCTTCATTACGGCATAAACCCAGCCGTTATCTGCAATCGCTCCCTCGAACGCCTTGGTACAAGCGACATGTTCTTCCAGCTTATGGATCACAGTACTGCTCAGCCCACGGCGTCGTGCCGCTGCCCTCGCCCATGAAATATCAGGGGCGGTAACAACCCCGACATGCAGGTCTGGCACTCGCACGTTTCGATTAATGTTCAACTGGAGAATCTCTGCAAACGGGACTATCCGGCGAAATGCGGCTTCAGACGGGTACCAGCGATCGATCAAGATGATGCTGCCTGGTGGCTGTTTAGCCAGGACATGCTGGGAAATCCAGGTACGGCTATCAGCAAAGCGCTCACAAACCTCCAACTCCAAATCCCGGGTGGGATTTCTGACGAGTTTGTTAACGAGGGTCATTGTTTCGCCCCTATAGGGATCGCTTTTCTTCTCGCAAAGTCGGATCACCTTTTTGTTGTCTGCCCTCAATACTTTAGTAACGGCCTCCAACAGTGTGGTTTTTCCGGCACCCTTGGGCCCATCTAGAGAAACAAACAGCGGACGATTCATTTTTCACATAACGATTAATATTCGGTTTTTTTGCCCGGTTCGTTCGCTGGGACCGCTTGTGGCGACTACGCGAATCGTGTGGGGGGCTTATGAACAGACAATGATGAAGACTCTAACCTGGTTTCTGGCTAAAGGGTTTCAAAATCAGGGTAACAGGCGCTAATGAACATCGGGGCCTCAGTGGCCCGAAGGCGCAGCCAAGAAACGCCTCCGAGACCGATCACGCGAGCTTTATGGCACCGCCTTGGATATCGTCGCGCGCCATTCGCAAATCATTGGCGTCCTGGTTGAGCCTGTGAATCATGTTGAGCAACCGTTGACGAAGCACCTCGTCCTGGAGCTGTTCTGCTGCGCGCATCACATCGAGCGCCGCTCTCTCATTGTTAGTGGCGACTGAGTCGAGCAGTTTGCGAATGTTTCTTGATGGCCGATTCATCTCCACCTCCCCTGGATTTCAGTGACGCGAATCATATGGCTGGAATGTTTCGTCCGTGTTTCAGCCGCAAAAACTGATGTTGATTCACAGGCTGAAGCTGATGAGAGGCTGAAGCAGCACCTCTCACCACTCAAGTATTATTCGGCCATTTGCAACTCTGGCAACTTCACCTTGAACATTCTGGTAAGGCACATCAGGCATATGATCCCAACAGCCATCCAGGTCAAGCCGATCAAGAATGACATGTGTGACAGGCTTGTCCAAAGCCATAGAGTCGAGAGAAATCCTAGCGCTGGAATAAATCCATAGAGCAGATAGTTTTTAGGGCCTACTTTGTTTTCATCGATCAAATAGTGCTTGATCACTGCCAGGTTGACCGCAGAAAACGCAAATAAGGCACCGAAGCTAATCATGTTTGCAACGGCATCCAGTGTGATGAACAACGCAATCAGCGATAGAGCGCTGACAACAATGATCGCTGCCGCTGGAACTCGCTTTTTGGTATGCAGGACGCCAAAGACTCGAGGTAGCGCTCCATCTCTGCCCATGGCGAAAAGCACCCGGGAAACGCTAGCTTGAGAAACCATTGCAGAGGCAAAACAGCCCGCGACATAGGTAGCAGTAAACGCTGTCACCAGCATTTCACCACCTGCGCGACGCATGACATCGACGGACGCTGAATCTGCATCTACAAAAGTTTTCCACTCAGGGAAAATCAGATGTGCAAAATACGACACAACCAGGAACAAAACGCCTCCGATCAATGTTACGGCCATAATCGCTACCGGGATGCGGAAGCGAGGGTTTCGAGTTTCTTCAGCCATCGTTGATACAGCGTCAAAGCCAAGAAAAGAAAGACATAGAACAGCCGCGCCAGAAAAAACAAGCGGCAAACTAAATTCAGAGTTGTGGAACGGAAGCATCAAAGACACCTCGCTCGCCTGGCCACTAAGTTTACTTACGGAAAGCGCTACGAAAACAACGATGAACACCAACTGCGCAACAACAAGAACGAGATTTACGCGATTAACAGATTCTATTCCGACAAGATTTAGTCCGGTGACCAGCACAATAGAGCCCAAAGCCCACACTGCAGCGGGAACGGCTGGAAAATACTCTGACATGTAAATCCCAATGAGCAGGTAGCTTAACAAAGGGAGAAAAATATAATCGAGTAATAGAGTCCAGCCTGCAATGAACCCAAAATGAGCACCAAATGCCTTTCGAGTGTAAGTGTAAACCGAACCTGAATACGGGTGAGCTTGAACCATTCTGCCGTAACTGTATGCGGTCAACAGCATAGCGACTAACGTGAACAAATACGCAGTGGGCATGTTGCCCTTGGTCATTTGCGTGACAAGTCCATAGGTTGTAAATACAGCAAGGGGAACCATGTATGCCAATCCGAAAAGCACCAGTGCGGGTATGCCCAAGGACTTTCTGAATGTTGCGGAAGAGCCGGAGTATTCTGTTTTCTCGCCAGCATGGCCAGAAGAGTCGGGTACGCTTATTTTTGTAGTCATTGCGAACTCCTAAATCATGAGAGTACTTTATTGCCTGTTATTCAGGCTGAAAGGAAACGCGTCGCCGAATATCTCCGGCGACTGAAAAAATCAAGATTCACTCAAAAGGCGATTTCAACCTTCAGAATAAAATTCTATCTCTGCCCTCCCCGCTGGCAGCGCGCACGTAACCGATGCCGTCACGAACGACTCCAGCGAAAGGCAAATGTATGGGGGGAGAGAGAGCGTCGACGAAAAGTTTGTCGACGCTCCGGGCCTTGGAATGTTTAAAGCCGGCCGATGAGTTTCGCGGTGCGATCTACAGCCTTGCGGGTTTTATCAACCAACTCGTCAATTTCCGTGTGCCCTGCTACCAGCGCCGGGGCCATAATCATGCGGCCCAGTGTCGAGCGGATAATAACGCCCTCTTCGAACCCGAAAGTACGGCACTGCCAGGCAAGATCATTCTCATTTTCAAAGCGTTTGCGAGTGTTTTTATCATCAACGAACTGCAGCGCAGCAACCAGACCGGTTCCTTGAATATCACCAATCAAAGGATGGTCACCAAAGGCTTCACGCAGGCATTTTTGCAAATAGGGCCCTGAATCATTCTTCACCCGAGTGACAATGCCTTCATCACGCAACGCCTTCAGGTTCGCCACCGCGACCGCGGCTGCAACAGGGTGACCGGAGTAGGTCAGGCCGTGTGCGAACACTCCGCCCTGCTCTACCAACGCTTCTGCGATGCGCTTCGACAGTACAAGCCCACCCATGGGTACATAACCACTGGTCAGGCCTTTGGCGATCGACAGCGTATCGGGTTCAAATCCGAAGTACTCGTGAGCGAACCATTCACCGGTACGCCCGAAACCTCCGATCACTTCGTCCGCGCAAAGCAGGACGTCGTATTGACGGCAGATCCGCTGGATTTCCGGCCAGTAGCTTTCAGGCGGGAAGATCATGCCGCCGGCGCCCTGGAACGGCTCTGCGATGAACCCTGCGACATTCTCGGCGCCCAGTTCCAGGATTTTTTCTTCAAGTTGAAGCGCGCATTTACGACCGAATTCAGCCGGTGTAAGGTCGCCGCCCTGTGCATACCAGTACGGCTCATCAATGTGCGCGATGTCCGGGATCATGCCACCCATTTCATGCATGAACTTCATACCGCCGAGCGCAGTGGCCGCCAGCGTCGAGCCGTGGTAACCGTTCCAGCGACCGATCATGATTTTCTTCTCAGGCTTGCCGACAACTTGCCAGTAGCGGCGCACGGTGCGGATCAACACCTCGTTTGCTTCTGAGCCTGAGTTTGTATAAATCGCGTGGCTGTAGTGCTTGGGCAGCAGGCTGAACAGCAGTTCGGACAGTTCGATAACGGCCGGGTGCGTAGTATGGAAAAACATATTGTAGTAAGCCAGTTGGTTCATCTGCGCACTGGCTGCCGCAGTGAGGTCAGTACGACCGTAACCCAACTGGGTGCACCATAGACCCGACATACCATCAAGATAGCGATTACCATCATTGTCCCAGAGGTAGAGGCCCTCACCTCGCACCATCACTCGTGGCCCTTCCGCATTCAACGCTTTTTGATCAAGGAAAGCATGAATGTGATGTGCCGCGTCCGAGGCCTGGTAATCTTCAGTCGCCCGACCTGGCTTGAATGGTAAATTCATTTCAATCACCTTCTTGTTTTTGGATTGATGGCGGGGACGGATTGTTGTCTGCACCCCTATAGTTTTCTAACGGATCCTTGAAAAAAACATCCTGAGCTTGCGCGAGAGAATGGATAAACAAGGAAAATAATTCCGATTGCGAGGCAATATTCAGCTTGCTATACGCATGTTTACGATGAGTTTTAACGGTATCCTCAGATATGGCTAAACGCTCGGCAAGGGAGCGGGTTGAATGCCCTTTCAATATCAGTTGAGCAATTTTGCATTCGCGCTGAGACAGAACCGAGCTGCCGAAATTGTTTAACGCAGTATGTATTTTTCGGGCAAATTGATTTTCAAACATACCATTAAACGTATCGGCACCTAACCCTTCCCAATGTTTACTGAGCACCGCCAGCACCCAAGGACTTATCATCTTGAACTGTTGCAGTTGTTGCTCGTTTAATTTGCTGGCACTGGCCAGGGATACCGCAATTGTATAGCCAGGCGAAATTTGAAGAATGTAATTAAGCTCATCCTCAATATGGGCATGCTGATAAAAGGCCACATAGTACTCACTTCGCTCAAAGTGGTCGGGAGCAACATCCGCCAGGTGATAACAACCTGAACCGACACTCTCGACAGAAACACTGTAAAACGGATCAAGCAAATAAAAGCCCGAGAGATATTGTTTTACGTTTCCTTCCGGTAACCACGGCCCCTCGTCGTCGCGTTCAAACAAGGCCTTGGGCAGACCGTCATGCGGATAGAGGTAAACCGTCGTAGCCTGGAGTGGCGCAAGTATGCTGAAGGCTCTAACTAGCGTACTCACAAAATCAGGTCGACCAACAGCAGTAACCACTTTTGCCATCTGTTGATACCACTGCACTGATGCAAGTTGTTCACTGTCCACCACACGCCACCTGTGCTTGTAGGCGCCTCGGAATTCCTTTCCCGAGGCGTCCGAATGTATCGCTTGCTTGTTGTGATTATCCCACGGGCAATACGTAACCGATATCACCCTATAGTGGGAATTAGCGCACCCTGACAGCCGATTATTATCAGCCCTCTCAGGATCAACGTAGCTGGAACCAGGTCGTTTTCAGCTGGGTATATTTGTCAAAAGAATGAAGAGACAAGTCCCGCCCAAAACCCGACTGCTTACCGCCGCCAAAAGGCACGCTGACGTCAAGCGCATCCACTGTGTTTACTGAAACAGTGCCCACGTTAAGCGCTCGAGCTACACGGTGAGCTCGATTGAGATCATCACTCCAGACAGACGCGGCCAGTCCATAGAGGCTGTCGTTAGCCATCGCAAGTGCCTGTTCCTCAGTGTCAAATGCCGTGACGGCCAACACCGGCCCGAAGACCTCGTCTCTACTCAGCGCCATGTCTTGCTGAACATCCGCAAAGATGGTGGGTTCGATGAAGTTGTTTGAACCATTGAAGGTCAGGCGATTGCCCCCGCACACAAGCCGGGCTCCTTGCGACGAAGCCTGCTCGATTGCAGACGAGATTCGATCCGCTTGCTGAGTGTCTACGATCGCCCCTGCACGACTTGCCGGATTCAGAGGATCGCCCGGCATCCATTGGCTTGCCTTGGCGATCAAGCGTTCCATGAACTCGTCTTGAATCGAGCGTTGTACATAGAGACGGGAGTTAGCGGAACAGACCTCACCCTGATTGAAGAAGATGCCGAAGGCAGCCTTTTCAGCGGCCAGGTCAAGGTCTTGGCAATCCTCAAATACCAGGCTTGGGCTTTTTCCGCCGCACTCCAGCCACACCTGCTTGAGGTTCGACTGTGCGGAATACTGCATGAAATATTTGCCCACCTGAGTGGAGCCGGTGAACACAAGGCAGTCCACATCAGGGTGCAGACCCAACGCCCGGCCAGCGACCTCCCCCAAGCCAGGAACCACATTGAAGACGCCGTCAGGAATGCCCGCTTCCTGAGCCAACTCGGCCAACCTCAAAGCGGTAGCCGGGGATTGCTCGGCAGGCTTGAGCACCACGCTGTTCCCTGCAGCCAAAGCGGGCGCCAGTTTCCAGGCAGCCATATCCAAAGGGAAGTTCCAAGGGACGACCGCGGCGACCACGCCGAGTGCTTCCCGGGTGACGGTTGCCAAGGCAGATCTCGCGGTTGGCGCGACTTGGTCATAGATCTTGTCTACAGCCTCACCGTACCAGGCGAATACGTTTGCCGCGCCAGGCACGTCAATGTTGTAGGCGTCCATCACCGGCTTGCCCATGTTGAGTGATTCAAGCAGCGCGAGTTCTTCGCGATGGGCCAGCAACAGCTCGGCCAGGCGCAGCAGGACTTTCTTGCGTTCAGCTGGAGCCATACGAACCCATGGCCCTTGGTTGAAAGAACGCCGCGCGGCCCTTACTGCCAGGTCAACCTCGACATCGCCGCAGGCAGATATATTCGCAAGAAGTTTATTAGTCGCGGGGTTTATGGAATTGAAACTTGCCCCGGATTGAGCTGCGACCCAGCGACCGTCAATCCAGGCCTTGTCGGCAAAATTCTGTTTGGCAGCCCGCTGCTGCCAGTAGCTAAAGTCGTGCACGCTCTGCTCCATGATTTGTTATGAGTCAAGATCATGATGTTGCGGCACTCGGCGATTTAGGAAAACGAGCAAAAATATGGCTTATCAGAACAAAAAAACTAATCAGGTATCTACCAGCTCGACCGCGTCCATAGTCGACAATGAATATTGAATTCACATATATAAGCGCTTCTACGCAGCCAAAACTTTAGCCAGAAGAAAAAAATAACCTTTTCAAACTCTACCGGTGACAGCTGATTGTTGAAACTATGACGTCGTGTGATGTGACGCAGTTTGAGCAGCAAAACAAAAGGCCCGGTCCGTCAGGCCTTATGCTTCCTGATGAATGAAGTGCCCAGCATGATCGTAGGAAACGTAACGTGATTGGCGGTTACGCATGACCCTCACTAGCGCATGCTGCGGATCCCGGGGCAAGAACAGGCGCCCTCGGTTGGATACCAGATAATCCAGAATCCGTTCCTTTTCGCCAATCAGGCTTTCAGGATTACGGTCATACCCGCTGGTGACCGTCAGGTCGAGCCAATGGCTGGTGGGAATCAGGTCACCGGCAAACAGCATTGGCCCGCCTGGCATGGCGATCTCCGGCAACAATTGCCCGCGGGTATAGCCATCGCTCAGGTGCAGATGCCATCCACTGCCGAGTTGGGGACTCGTGCCCTCCTCGACCAGTTCAAGGCGCCCGCCGAATTCCAGTTGGCGCAAAATCCAGGGTATGAATCGGCTGCGTTCATGGGGATGTGGATGCAGGGCCCGCCGCCAATGCTCGGCACCTGTGAGGTAACGGGCACGAGGGAACAGCACGCGAAGCAGTTGGCCCGCGTCTATGACCCGGCATTGCTGCGGTGATGGGCTGGCATGCAAATGGGTAAGCAGGACCAGATCGATATCGTTTTCGCCCAGGCCAAGCCTGCCCAGACTGTTCAGAAGACCGCTCTGCCTGGGTTGCCAGTTGCAGGTGCGCGGCAGAGGCGCCAACAACAACTCACTCCCTGCCAGTACCAGAATATTGCGGCCGGGTTCCTGGACCAGCAGAGCGCGGGACGGCAGTTCCACCAGGTGCTCATGATCGGGAGCCATCCACTGTTCCCAGATCCGGCGTGGTGTACTGCCAAACAGCACACCTCCATCGAGCTTGCGCGGTGCGCCGTTGAGGCTGGTCAGTCGGCGCGGCACGGCGGGAGCGCGGTAGTAGCTGCAATTCAATGACAAAACGAAGCCCCTATGAGTCTGCTGGCGACAGTGCCCCGCCAACGCGGATCAATCGCATCAGCCCACACACCAACACCACATTCAGCACCGCCAATGAACAGACACCCACCCAAACACTGGCCACGCCAGACGTCTGCATGATGTAGCCGCCCACCAGCGGAGTCAGCGCCTGAACAATCAGGGACGGCCTGGCCATCCGCCCCATCAGCAGAACATAGTGCCATGGCGACATAAGGGCCAACGGCAGCACGCCTCGAATGATTGCGCGCAAGCCATTGCCCGCACCAAAAATCACCAGCCCCACGGCACTGGCCGCAGGTGCCAGCGCGACCAGCATCAGGCCCGCCGCTATCAGTACGGCAGAAATGAGCGTGATCCCTATGGGGTGGTGCTTTCGTGCAAAAACCTGGAGAAATCGTGACCCCACTTGACTGGGTCCCACCAGCGCACTCAATCCGACGGCGATGGCGAGGGAATACCCTTGCCCCTGCAACAGGGCAATCAGATGGACCGACATCACCGTCATGATCACCGCCCCCACCGCAAAGATGGTCGTGAGCAGCAGGTAAACACGCCCATCCACCGAAACTGCCTTTTCGTACGGTGCATTGCTTTTGGCGAGCACGCCCAATCCCCCCGGAAGCACCCACAGGTAGAGCGGCGCCACGGTGACCAGCAGCAAACAGCCATAGGCCAGGCAGGTACTGCGCCAGCCAAAATGTTCAATGGCAAGTGCAACCACTGGCCAGACAAGGGTGGTAGCGAACCCGGAGATCAGCGTGATACCGGTAATGGCACTCCCCGCCCGCTCGCCGTACAACCCGCCCGACGTCGCCAGGAGTGAATCGTACAGACCCAGGGCCATACCCACACCAATGACCGCCCAGGCGCACAGGAACAGGGGGAGCGATGTCGAACTTGCCATGATGAACAACCCGATCGCCATGAACAGACCACTGCTCGCCAGGACGATGCGACCGCCCCAGCGCGAGATAAGCCGACTGGTCAAAGGGGCCAGCACTGCACTGACCAGGATGCCAAGGGAGACGGCACCAAATACCCATGGGCTCGGCCAGCCGGTCTCTTTCATGATCGGATCGGCCATGACCGCCATCAGGAAGAAAGAGCCGCCCCAGGCCAGAATCTGCAGCCACCCCAATACAACAATGTCCAGAACACCAGGCAAACGAGAAGAGTCTTTCAAAGCACAGCCATCACTATGGAGTAAGTACGGATAATCGGCTTAAACGCATCTGCGCCATCATGAACGCCATACAGCGGTTGGACCACGAGCCCCGAGCGCGTCCATGACTTCTGCGGTGTGTGCACCACAGTCGGGAATTTCGCCTGGGGTGACACGCTGGCCGTCAAAACGCGGTGCCGGACTGGCTTGCAGCATGCCATCGCGTTCGAAGTACACGCCCCGCTCCACCATGTGCCGGTGCTGCGAAGCTTCTCGCGGGCTCAATACCGGGGCGAAGCAGACATCGCTGCCTTCGAGCAGATCACACCAGTGCTGGCGTGGCTGACGGGCAAAAATGTCGGCCAGGAGTCCGCGCAGTTCTTCCCAGTGCTTGCGGTCCCACTGTCTGGCAAAACGCGGGTCATCCTGCAAACCCAGCTTGTGCATCAGCAAGGTGTAAAACTGCGGCTCCAGCGAACCCAGCGCCACGTACTGGTCGTCGGCACAACGATAAGTGGCGTAGAAATGCGAGCCATCGTGCACACTTTTACCGCGCTCTTCGAATAGCAGCCCTCGACCGCCCAGGTACATCATCAACTGCATCATGTGCGCCGAGCCATCGACGATGGCCGCATCGACCACCGTGCCCTTGCCGGTCTGCCGGGCACTGAGGATACCCGCCAGCAAGCCGACGGCCAGGTACAGCGCCCCACCGCCGATGTCACCGAGCAGGGTGATCGGCGACGACGGTGCTTCGCCGGCCGTGCCACTGTGGTAAAGCGCACCGGACAATGCAACGTAGTTGTTGTCATGACCTGCCGCGTTGGCCAGCGGACCCTGCTGGCCCCAACCGGTCATGCGCCCGTAGACCAGCCGTGGATTGCGTGCCTGACATTCCTGCGGACCCAGGCCCAGGCGTTCCATGACCCCGGGACGCATGCCCTCGATCACGGCATCGGCGCTTTCGAGGAGTTGCAGTAGCGTCTCGCGCCCTTCGGGGCTTTTCAGGTCAACCACGATCGAACGCTTGCCACGGTTGAGCGAGTTGGCCGGGGCATTGCCGTTGTTCGAAACGGAATCGGAGCGCTCCACCGCGATCACGTCCGCCCCCAGGTCGGCCAGGTGCATGGCGCAGAATGGCCCCGGGCCGATTCCGCAGATTTCTACGATCTTGATTCCTGACAGCATGAAACTTTCCTCAATGAATCTCGTGGCCGTTGGGCACAGGCTTTTGTAGGCGCGAGCCTGCACGCGATGAACTCAAGAGCGCCGCGTTTAGCCAGTAAACACGCGTCATCGTTGACGACCATCGCGAGCGAGCTCGCTCCTACAGGGGGGGATCGCGTTATCAGGCGCGACCGTACAGGGTCACGACGCAGGCGCCACCCAGGCCAAGGTTGTGCGCCAGCGCTACATTGGCGCCTTCGACCTGACGCTTGTCCGCCGTGCCGCGCAGCTGGTGGGTCAGCTCGTAGCATTGCGCCAGGCCGGTCGCACCCAGCGGATGACCTTTGGACAGCAGGCCACCGGACGGGTTGGTGACAACCTGGCCGCCATAGGTGTTGTTGCCGTCGAGGACAAACCGCTCGGCGCCGCCGACATCGCACAGCCCAAGGGACTCGTAAGTCAGCAGTTCGTTGTGGGCGAAGCAGTCGTGCATCTCGGCAACGCGGATGTCCAGCGGGTCGACACCGGCCTTTTCATAGACTTCCCGGGCAGCCCGCTGGGCCATGTCGAAACCGACCACTTCGATCATCGAGCGGGTTTCGAAACACACGGGTTTGTCGGTGGTCAACGACTGGGCAAGGACCACCACGTCGGTGCGCAGGCCATGTTTTTTGGCGAAAGCTTCCGAGCAGATGATCGCCGCCGCAGCACCGCAGGTCGGTGGGCAAGCCATCAGACGGGTCATCACCCCCGGCCAGATCAGTTGGTCGTTCATGACGTCGTCAGTGCTGACCACTTTGCGGAACAACGCCAACGGGTTGTTGGCCGCATGCCGGCTGGCCTTGGCGCGAATGGCGGCAAAGGTCCTCATCTGGGTGCCGTACTTTTGCATGTGCTCGCGACCGGCACCGCCGAACAGGCGCAGGGCACTCGGCATATCGGCAATGTCGCCGGTCAAGGCGTCGATCACGCCCTGGGTCTTGTGCGTGGTGGCCCGTGGACGGTCGTCCCAATGGCCTTTCAAGGCGCCAGGCTGCATCTGCTCGAAACCGAAAGCCAAGGCGCACTCGACCGCACCGCTTTCCACGGCCTGGCGCGCCAGGAACAATGCGCTGGAGCCAGTCGCACAGTTGTTGTTGACGTTGACCACCGGAATGCCGCTCATACCGACTTCATAAAGTGCCGCTTGACCGCTGGTGGAATCGCCATAGACATAGCCGGCATAGGCTTGCTGAACCAGGCTGTAGTTGAGTCCGGCATCCTGCAACGCCAGGCGAATCGCTTCGCTGCCCATTTCGATGTAGGTACCGCTGGTGCCTGGCTTGACAAAAGGGATCATGCCGACGCCGGCAACGTAAGGTTTTTGCGACATTGCTGCTCTCCAGATTCAATAAGCTAGAAGTTGCACAGGGATAGCCGTCCGCCCCCTTGCGAGGACGGATGGCGATTGCTCGGTTGACTCAGCGGATACCGGCGTTGCGCAGGGCTGCCGGGGTGAAGTCATTCATGGTGGGCTGATAGGCGTAGTCAGTGCCGCGCTTGTTCTCGTTGCCCAGGTTCGACACCAGATAACGACCGGCCAGCAGGTCATAAATCCCCATCGCGGCGTAAACGGCAACGCCCTGCTGGTAATCGTTGACCAGATAACCTTCGCTGACGCGCCACAGTTGACCGCGACCGTCGTACTGGTCGATTTCCACCGCCGCCCAGGTGTCCTCGTCGATGTACATATGGCGCTTGGCGTAGATGTGGCGCTGGCCCGGCTTGAGGGTGCCCTCCACTTCCCACACCCGATGCAGCTCATAGCGGGTCAGGTCCTGGTTGATGTGCCCCGGTTTGATGATGTCGGCGTACTTCAGCGTCGGCGATTGCAGCAGGTAGTTGTTGTAGGGAACGTAGACTTCCTTCTTGCCGATCAGCTTCCAGTCATAACGGTCCGGGGCACCGTTGTACATGTCGGCGTTGTCAGCGACACGCATGCCGTCGGCGGCTGTGCCGGGGCCGTCGTAAGCCACTTGCGGCGCACGGCGTACGCGACGCTGGCCGGCGTTGTAGGCCCAGGCCATGCGCGGGTCCTTGATCTGGTCGAGGGTCTCGTGGATCAGCAACACGTTGCCGGCCATGCGCGCTGGCGCCGTCACCGTTTGTTTGGCGTAGAACAGGATGTTGGCGCTGTCCTCGGGTTTGACGTCCGCCATCTTCCACGGCAGTCCCGCCGCGGTCTCGATCTGCACGATGGTGTAGTCACCATTGGTTTGCGGCGTGGCCTGGGCCTGGCGGCTGATGAAGTTGGTGCCCCGTGAACGGGTCAGGTGGTTCCACACCACTTCCAGCCCGGTCTTGGGAATCGGGAAAGCGTAGTAACGCGACTGTTCGAAGTTTTTCAGCGAGTAGCCATCATTCGCCGACTCGGTGGTCAGCGCGCTTTTCTTCGCCGCGTCGTAGACCGCCTGTGGCGCCGATGCCGTGCGCTGGGTCTTGAACACCGGGATTTTGTAGGTGTCGGGGTAGCGCTGGAACATCGCCAGTTGCCCGGCCGTCAGTTTGCTTTTGTACTGCGCAACATTGGCGGCCGTGATCACGAACTGCGGCTTTTCGCCCTCGAACGGATTGCCGAGAAAGTCATTGGTCACGGGCGCAGCGCCGGGTTTGAGGCCACCGGTCCAGGCCGGAATGCTGCCATCAGCATTGCCGGCCTTTTCGCCACCCAAGGGCGTCAGGCTGGTGCCCAGTTGAGCGGCCTCTTTTTCGGAAACGGCAGCCATGACGCCGGAAGCGATCAGGCTCAGTGACAACGCGCAGGCTTTAAACAGAGTGCTGGATTTCATTGTTGTTTTCTCCGTTTGACAGGTGTCAGAAGTTCACGCCGAAGCTCAAGGCGACGTAATCGCGATCGGTGTTGGTGTTCCACTTTCCGCCGAAGTAGTCGGTGTAACTGAGGCTGGCGGTGTAAGTGTTCATGAAGTCGGCATCGACACCGAGGCTGACGGCCTTGTTGCCTTCCTCGAAGTTGGGACCTACGCCATCGACGTCGTGGGACCAGGCCAGGTTGGGCGACAGGTTGATGCCGGCGAATACGTTGGGGTAATCCAGCTTGCCGCGCAGGCGGTAGCCCCAGGAGTCCGTGGTATAGAAACCGTGGCTGTTGCATTCCTGCTGCGGGTTGCTCGGACGGGTTACGCCCGGCTGGCCCGGGACCGGCAGGTTCTGGCCAACACAGACGGCCTGATTGACCAGTTGCCCGGCACCGAACACGGTGTTGCGGCCAAAACGCACATCGGTGCCGTCGCTGGAGCCCAGGCCGTTGATGCGGTTGTAGCCCACCTCGCCCACCAGGGTCAGGCGGTCGGCACCGAGGATCTGATCGAAGAACCGGGTGGCACTCATTTGTGTCTGCAACACGGGCATGCGTTCGTAACCGCTAACGGGCGCTCCGGCGACATTGGACGAGTGCCCGCTGACGAACAGCGGTGAAGCTGCGTTGCCCGTGGCCGCCAGGTTGATGTCGGCACCGTTGAGGTTCAATGGCATGTTGGGCCGGAAACTGACCTCGCCACCCAGCGATGTACCCATCACGTTGGTGGCGAAACTCAGGCCATACAGGCGGACATCTTCGGGATAGACCACGTTGTAACTGGCGGTGCGGATCGCGGCCACCGAGCTGGCGGTACTGGTCGCCCGGGTGAAATCCAGGCTTGGGTTGCGACTGTGGTAGTTCATGACATAGGCACCGAACTCGGTGTCGTTCAGCTCTGCCGCAAACCAGCGCAGCGCCAGCCCATACTGGCCACTGTCGCGGGCATCCTTGGTCTTGGTGCGCGGGATGAAGGCATCATCCGTCAGGCCAGGCGTCCCGGTGTTCTTGGCCACGCCCGGCGGCAGATCGAGGCCCGCCAGCACCACGCGGTCATTGCAGCCTTCAGGCGTCACGTCGTTGCCAAAGAAGGTGCCGCAGTTATCAATGACCGAAGGCGCCCATTCGAGCTGATAGAAACCCTCGACAGTGACGTTTTCCGACAAGCCCTGGGACATGTAGAACATGTTGACCGGGATCAGGCCCTCCTTCACTTCGGCACCGGGCCGGCGCAGGGCCGCCACGTCGATCGGGTTGATGCTGTTGATCGAGTTGCCGATGAAGGTACTTTCACCCCAGCTCACCACCTGCTTGCCCAGTCGCACGTTGCCCTGCAAATCGTCGAGGGTGTAGTTGTGGTAGACAAAGCTGTCGAGGAACATCGCCCCGGAGGACTTGGCGGCGCGCTGACGGCCGTGGTCTTCGATGTCGTAGAACGGACGGCTTTCATCCATCAACTCGAAGTCGTACCAGTACTTGCCGCGCACGAAAGCGCCGCTGTCGCCGTACTTCAATTCCAGGTCGTGCACGCCCTTGAAGATCTTCGAGAAGGTCTCGCCCTTCTTGAAGTTCAGGCGGTTGTCATCGTTGGTACGGGACGAGGCTTCGCCCCTGACACCTTGCGAGTTGAAGTTGGAAATGAAATCCGGGTCCGGTCCACGGACGGCCCAACTGGCGCCTACCGACAGTGCCGAGTCGAAATTGCCCTCGATTTCGCCAATGCTGAATGTCTGGGCATTGGCCTGTGGATGGATGGCTGCGGCGATGGCGACGGCCAACAGGTGTGGGTAGCAGACTCTGCGCATTTTCTTGGTGCTCATGCGTTCTCCGTTTTTATTGGCATAAAGGTCCCAAGCCGCTCGCAAGCAAGCGGCGTGGTTCCTGGGGGGTGAAAGTGATGCGCGCGACCACGGGGATCACGCGGTGGTCAAGCGATTCCGCGCTGCTGGTTCTCCCAGAACGGTTTGCGCAGTTCGGTTTTCAACACCTTGCCGACGCTGGTCAGCGGCAGTGCCTCGCGGAACTCGATACTGCGCGGCACCTTGTAGCCGGCAATCCGTTCGCGGCAGTGGGCAATGAGGTCTTCGCTGGTGACGACAAGCCCAGGCTTGAGCACGATCACCGCGTGCACCGTCTCGCCCCACTTCGGACAAGGGATGCCGATCACCGCGCTTTGCGCGACCGCAGGATGGCTGGCGATGGCCGCCTCGACTTCACCGCAGTAGATGTTCTCGCCGCCGCTGACCACCATGTCCTTGAGGCGGTCGCAGACATAGATGAACCCGTCTTCATCCATGTAGCCGCCGTCCCCGGTGTGCATCCAGCCGCCGCGCAAGGTGTGCGCGGTGACTTCGGGTTTCTTCCAGTAGCCGAGCATGACATTCGGGCCGCGCACGATGATTTCGCCCACGGTGCCGTGCGGCACGTCGTTGTCATCGGCATCGACGATGCGAACTTCCACACAGTTCACCGGCAGGCCGGCCGAGTACATCTTGCCGTTGGCCTGGTATTCGGCGGTGTGATATTGCGCAGACAGGGTGGTGGCCACCGGGGACAGCTCGGTCATGCCGTAGCCCTGGGAGAAGCCGGCACTAGTGAACACGGCCCGGGCCCGATCAAGCAGCGCCGGGGTGATCGACGAGGCGCCGTAACCGATGTATCGCAGGGAGCTGGCGTCGTGTGCCTGACCGTTCTTGTCATGCCAGTCCAGAATCATCTGGATCATGGTCGGGGCCAGCAGGATCTCGTTGATTTTTTCCTGCTCGATGGCATCCAGAACGTTCTGCGGTGTAAAGGACTGCACGATGACGTGGGTGCCACCGGTCAGGAACAACGCCGTGATCGCCGCGAAGTCGGCAAGGTGAAACATAGGCATGGCGTGCAGGAAGATCGCATCCGCCCCCAGCCGGCCCTGGGACAGCGCGTTCAAGGCCGAGAAGGTCACATTATTGTGGCTGAGCATGACCCCCTTGGGGTGGCCGGTGGTGCCGCCGGTGTAGAAGATCCCCAGCAAGGAGTCCCCTCCCCGGCGCACGTCTTCCACCGGTTCGCTGATCGCGATCAGCGACTCATAGCGCAGCATCCCGGGCGGAGTCTCGCCCTCCCCGGCGTAAATCACCAGGTTGACGGTCTTGGCTTGTTCCAGGACCCGAACACCCAGTTCCTTGTGGTGCTCATCAACGATCAGCACCGTGGTTTCCGATTCATCCAGCGAGTACAGGATCTCCGCCGCACTCCAGCGGAAATTCACCGGGTTGACCACCGCATCTGCCCACGGCACGGCCAGGTAATACTCAAGAAACAGTGGCGAATTCAATGCCAGCAACGCCACACGATCGCCGCTGGCAACGCCCAGGCCTTTCAGCGCACCGGCCAGCCGCGCAACACGATCGCCAAACTCGGCATAGCTGATGCTGCGCCCCTGATAGCGGATCGCAACGGCATTTGGACGTTGCTGCAGATGACGGTGCAGCCCTTGTGTGATGTACATGAAAACTCCAAATTGCTTTTTTATTATTCAATTGATTTGGAACTGTCGGCCCCCGGAGTGAGCGCTCTGGAGGCCTGTGCAATTCAGGACGCTGCGGTCAGAGCGAGCGCGCAACGACCTCGCGCTGTATCTCGTTGGAACCGCCGTAGATACGCGCCACCCGTGCATCGGCCCACATCCGGCCGATCGGGTATTCGTTCATGTAGCCGTAGCCACCGAACAGTTGCAGGCAGCGATCGAGTACTTCGCCCTGGCGCTCGGTCAGCCAGAACTTGCCCATCGACGCCAGGGTGGTGTCGAGAGTGCCGTCGATCCAGCGCTGGATGATCACGTCGATGAACGTCCGGGAGGCCAGCACGGTGGCCTTGACATCCGCCAGCACGAAACGGCTGTTCTGGAAATCAATCACCGGTTTGCCGAACACGGTACGGTCCTTGGTGTAGTCCACAGTCAGGCGCAGGGCGCGCTCCATCACCGCAACGGCACCGACACCAATCTGGGCGCGTTCATAGGGCAGCTGGCTCATCAAGGTGTAGAAACCTCGACCTTCTACTTCACCAAGCAGACAATCCACCGGCACTTCGACGTCATCGAAGAACATTTCCGATGTGTCCTGGGCGTGCATGCCGACTTTGCTCAGCAGATTGCCGCGGCGGAAACCCGGGGTATTGGTGTCGACCATGAACAGCGAGACACCCTTGGCGCCCTGGCTGGTATCGGTCTTGGCAATCACCAGCACCATGTCGCAGGTCTGGCCGTTGCTGATGAACGTCTTGGCGCCGTTGATGACGTACTTGTCACCTTTGCGCACGGCACGGGTACGCACCGATTGCAGGTCGGAACCGGCACCGGGTTCGGTCATGGCGATCGCGCAGATCACTTCGCCCGAGGCGATTTTCGGTAGCCAGTGGAGCTTTTGCGCTTCAGTGCCCGAATCCAGAATGTAGTGCCCGACGATATGGCTCAGGCCGAGGCCCAGGCCACCGCCATTGGCGGCCATGGTTTGCACCACGCTGACGTAGTGGCCGATGTCGCCGCCGCTGCCGCCGTATTCTTCCGGTACGTCAGGGAGGATCAGGCCCAACTCGCCGGCCTTGAGCCAGGCAGAACGGTCGGCGAAATGCTGTTCGCGCCATTTCAGTTCGTTGGGCTCCATGTATTCCTTGGCAAAGCGCTTGACCATGTCACTGAACTGTTCCAGGTCTTCGGTCATCCAGGGAGAGCGGTAGTTTTCCAGCATTGCAAATACCTCGGGTTCTGAAGCCTGCTGACCGTGGACGGCCAACAGGCTCGACTCATCGTTGCCCCTGCTGACAGGGGCATACATCGCGACAGGTGTTTAGAAGTTGGAGCCTGGACCGCCGCCGCAGTACAGGGTCTGGCCGGAGCAGAAGTTGGACTCCGGCAGGCAGAGCATGACCACCGCACCTGCCGCCTCTTCCGGCTTGCCAGGACGACCCAGCGCAATGGCGCGGCTGGCGCCGTCGATCATGGCCTGCTGGACACCGACCTTGATTTCGCGGCCTTCGATTTTCACGGTCTTGCTGTCTTCGCCTGCCAGCGCCTGGGTCAGGCGGGTTTCGATCAGGCCGAACGCGACGGCATTGACGTTGACTTTCATGCGGCCCCATTCCTTGGCCAACGTCTTGGTCAGGCCCAAAATGCCGGACTTGCCCGAGGAGTAGTTGGACTGGCCGACGTTACCGCCCGCCGCGCCAGAGGAGATGTTCACCACCTTGCGCAGGACTTCTCGGCCTTCGGCGGCCTCTTTTTTGGCCAGGGCGCTGATCACCGGCTGAGCGGCGCGCAGGATGCGGAACGGCGCGGTCAGGTGGCAGTCGATGATCGCGTACCACTGCTCGTCGCTCATCTTCTGGATCACGTTGTCCCAGGTGTAGCCGGCGTTGTTGACGATGATGTCGATCGAGCCGTAATTCTTGACGGCGGTCTGAATGAAACGATCGGCAAAGTCGGCGGCGGTGACGCTACCCACGCATGCCACGGCTTCACCACCAGCGGCACGGATCTCGGCGACCACTTCTTCAGCCGGTTCGGCGTCCAGGTCGTTGACCACGATTTTGGCGCCGTAGGCGGCCAGTTGCAGGGCGACTTCACGACCAATGCCACGGCCAGAACCGGTGATCAGAGCAACTTTGCCTTCAAGCTTTTTCATGCATTTTGTTCCTGTGAAAAGGGGTAAGGGTTCAGGCCAGGGCCACGACGGCTTCGCCGGCGAGCTTTTCTTCGCCGTACTGGTTCGAGCAACGAATCTGCAGGCGCACGTGTTTCTCGCCGTTCTCTTCGAACTTCTCGGTGATCGTGCCGGTGCAGGTCGGCACATGGCCCAACTGGGTGATGCCGGTGAAACGAATCGACAGGCTGCGCACTTGTTGTTGCGACACCCATCCAGTCAGCAGGCGACCGAGGTAGGCGGCCGACAACATGCCGTGGGCAAACACATCGGACATGCGTGATTTACGCGCAAAGTCGATGTCGATATGGATCGGGTTGTGGTCGCCCGAAGCGCCAGCGTAAAGCGCGAGGGCCGTGCGGTTGACCGCCGGCAATTTCAGCAGCGGCACTTCATCGCCCACCTGGATATCGGAGAACTGCACGCCGGTTTGGGTAGAGAGAGTCATCGACTTTTCCTCAACGCTGAACGAGGGATGAACGGACATCGGCGATGTGCACGCCATCCTGGTTGGTCACCCGCGATTCGGTGACCACAAATTGCAGGGCACCGCCCTTTTTCTCGTAGACATCCGAGATGCGCGCATCGAACGTCAGCACGTCACCGGCGCAGGCCACGGCGTGGTAAATGAAGGATTGTTCGGCATGCAGGATGCGGCCGAGGTCAAAGTCCACCAGTTTCAGGAACGCACCCAGGTCGCGACCTTCGCTTTCCAGACACTTGAGAAACGTCGGCGGTACGGGCAGTGATGTGTAGCCCGCCTCGATTGCAGCCGCTTCATTGATGTACACCGGATCGGTTTCGCCGATGGCCTTGGCGAAGAAGCGCAGGCGGCCCTTCTCCACATCGACGCTGAACGATTCGAGCTTGTGCCCGATCAGACTTTTGTCTGTCATTGGTCTCTTCCTCTTCTTGTTATGCGTGTTTTGCTGGTTGTGCGTGGCCTGGCGGACACGCCGTCTGATGCACTCAATTGCACCCGTACATCGTCACCACGCAGGCACCACCCAGACCCAGGTTGTGCTGCAAGGCGATGTTCAGGCCTTCGACCTGGCGCTTGTCGGCCGTGCCGCGCAGCTGATGGGTCAGCTCGTAGCATTGGGCCAGGCCGGTAGCGCCCAATGGATGCCCTTTGGAAAGCAGGCCGCCAGAGGGGTTGGTCACTACCTGACCACCGAAGGTGTTGTCGCCATCGAGAACGAATTGCTCGCCGCCACCGACCCCGCACAGTCCAAGGCCTTCGTAGGTCAGCAATTCGTTGTGGGCGAAGCAGTCATGCAGCTCCACAGCGCGTATGTCCTGTGGGCCAAAACCCGATTGCTCGTAGACCGTTTGCGCAGCGCGCCGGGTCATGTGGAAACCGGCATAGGCAATCATTGACGGCGGATCGAATGACTCGACCGGGTCGGTCACCAGTGACTGTGCAAGGATCACCACGTCGCTGCGCAGGCCGTGCTTCCTGGCGAAAGCCGGGGAGCAGATAATCGCCGCCGCCGCACCACAAGTCGGCGGGCAAGCCATCAGGCGCGTCATCACGCCGGGCCAGAGCACCTGGTCGTTCATCACCTCTTCGGTGGTCAGGATGTTCTTGAACAGCGCCAACGGATTGTTCGAAGCATGACGGCTGGCCTTGGCGCGAATGGCGGCGAAGGTCTCCATGCGGGTGCCGTACGTTTGCATGTGTTCGCGACCGGCACCGCCGAAGGTTTTCAGGGCACGGGGAAGGTCGACATCACGGGTCAGGTCTTCCATAACATGGACCACGCTGGCCCGCGTCTGTGGACGGTCATCCCAGTGTGACTTGAGCGCACCGGCCTGCATCTGCTCGAACCCCAGGGCCAGTACGCAATCGGCCTGGCCGCTCTGCACCGCAGCACGGGCCAGGTACAACGCCGTGGAGCCCGTGGAGCAGTTATTGTTGACGTTGATGATCGGGATGGCTGTGCGGCCCACTTCGTAAAGGGCGGTCTGGCCGCAAGTGGAATCGCCAAAGACATAGCCGGCAAACGCCATTTGCACTCTGTCGTAATCGATCCCGGCGTCCTTCAGGGCCAGGCGTACAGCCTCGGCGCCCATCCGGGTGTAGCTTGGGCTCTTGCCGGGTTTGGAGAAGGGAATCATGCCCACTCCGGCGACGACGACTTTTTCACTCATGGACGGTCTTCCTTCGGCATTTACGATCGGTTGTCGTATTTGCCGGCCGGTTGTTGTTGGCGTTCATCCTAGGTTTGCCAACCCGCACGCTTCGACCGTCGAAGGGATGAAGTTGCGGAGGTACCGCAAGACGTTCCAAGGAACGTGTGGAGGGAGTAGCGCCCCGCTGCCTTCACGCCGCAGTGCACGGGGCCCGCCCTGCCCGTTTGCGCCCTGGCCACCCTCCTTCGAACGACACCGGATCTACTCCGCAGCATCATCCGTTCGGCGCTCACGACGAGTCAGGACCACAGCCTAGGATTGGGTTGTCAGCGAAGCACTAACGCGCCTGTGCGCATCGCAGGCACCACGCGTATCTGCTGACACAACCCCCACAGATGCCGGAAGCAAGACACTCCCGGCACACTCATCGACGAGGATTCAAATGAGCGAATACAGAGCACCGTGGCCGACCGAAGGTGCCGGGGATGAACCGCCTGCCGGCTTCCTGCCCTTGGCGCGCGCAGGTTTCGTGACGCATTGCGCGGGCCTGTACTACCACGAGCACCGCCCGGTAATAGCTGCCCGCATCCGACCGGAACACTTGAACCTGCTGGGCATTGCCCATGGCGGCTTCCTCGCCACCCTGGCCGACACGGCACTCGGATTGGTACTGAAAAAGGCCACGAACGCCGAGCTGACGCCGGCGACCATCAACCTGAGCATGGATTACCTGAGCCCGGCCCCGGTCGGTGCCTGGGTCGAGGCCCATGTCCAGGTGCACCGGCTGGGGCGCACGTTGTCTCACGCCAGTCTCGACCTGCTCCATGGCGAACGCCTGGTGGCGCGCAGCACCGCAACGTTCATCGGCAATACCGCCAGCCTTCACGGCAAGGGCCGCGAAGGCTGACTCAAGCATCGGTGGCCGGGGGCACGGCTCCAAGGGGGCTGCGTTAGACTAAAGTCTCGGACATTCACCAGACGTGGCAATATGGACCGACTCAGAATAATAAAACGGTCGCCTTGCCCTCGGTCTCTTTGGCAGGTGACGGCTATGGAGGTTTTTTTCAATGCCTGCTCAATGGGACAACCCTACGGGAATGTCCGCCGGTCCGGCTTCCGCGCCTCCTGCACGTGAGGTATCGACCTCAAGAAATGTCCCCCTTAAGTACGCCACGCCAAAATGTGCCGACAGCCATTTGGCGCGCACGCACCTGTTGCAGCAGATGACAAATGCACAGGCCGCCCGTCTGATCCTGATTCGCGCCGCGGCCGGCTTCGGCAAGACCACCCTCATGCAGCAATTGCGCGAGCACTACCTGACCGGCGGCAAGGCAGCACTCTGGATCAACCTGGAACCTGCCGACAACGACCTGCAACGCTTCGTCAACCTGCTGGACAACGGTTTGCGCGATCTGCTGCCGATGGCCAGCGAGCAAGCACCACGCAACGAACAGCCTGATCGTCAACGCAGCGCCCAGGACCTGCTGGAACTCATTGCCTGCAGCCCATTGCCGTTCGCTGTCCTGCTCGACGAAGTCGAAGTGTTGCAGAACCCCGACCTGCTGGATTTTCTCCAGCAACTGATCGAGCAAATCCCTTCAGGCTGCGTGGTGGTCATGGCTTCACGCTCCACACCGGGCATTGGCCTGGGGCGGATTCGCGCCCGCGGCCAATTGCTGGAGATCCGACCGGCCGACCTGCGTTTTACTCCCGATGAAGCCATGGCGTTCATTCGCGACAAGCGGCAAATCCCGCTTGAGGACGACGAGCTGAGCGCCCTGTACCGCCGCACGGAAGGCTGGATCGCCGGGCTCTACCTGGCCAGCCTGTCACTCAAGGATCGTGACGATCACGCCACGTTCATCTCCTCCTTTTCCGGTTCCAACCTGGAACTGGCCGAATACCTCACCGAGGACATCCTCGCGCGGCAGACCGAAGACTGTCGGTTGTTCCTGATGCAGACCAGTGTCCTCGAACAATTTTGCGTCCCGCTTTGCCAAGCCGTGACCGGACGCAGTGACAGCCGCGCCATGCTCGATCACCTGGAACGGACCAACCTGTTTCTGGTGCCGGTCGACAGCCAGCAACAGTGGTTCCGTTATCACCACCTGTTTGCCAGTTTCCTGCGCCATGCGCTGGAGCGTCAGTATCCGGGCATGGCGAACACGCTTCACGAAGCGGCTGCAAACTGGTTTTTCGATGCCGAGCAACCGATTCCTGCGATTGAACACCTATTCAGCGCCGGGCTGCCGGACAAGGCCGCCGAAGGACTGAACACGTACCTCGACACCTTGATCGGCAGTGGCCGCACACGCTTGCTGTTGCGTTGGCTGGACCGCATTCCAGAGCAAACCCGCGACCGTTATCCCGACCTCAATCAGGCCTACGCCTGGCTGCTGGCGAGCATGACTCGTCTGAAAGATGCCCGGCAGGTTGCCGAACGTCTGGAGCGCCAGGCCGGACCAGGCTATGCCTATGTCGCCGAGGTCCTTAATTGCCTGCATCTGGGCGTAACCGACCAGGCCGAAGAATGTTGCCGCAAGGGCATCGAGACGCTGGCGCGCATACCTGCCGATGAGGCCCACCTGTATATGGTGCTGGCCAGTACGGTGGCGATGAATATGGTTGCCAGCGGTCGCTACGACGAGGCCCGCAAGCTGCTGTCCAACGCGCTGCAGCGCGACCCCCGGATCAATTCGAGTTTCCTGCGCCATACCTACAGCGTCAACGAGAGCATTCTGGACCTGATCCAGGGACGCCTGAGCAATGCCATCGTGCGCATTCAGAGCGCGCCGCGCAGACTGCCAATCGACGGCCAGCGCAATCCGCACGAAGCCTCGCTGTCGATGGACATCCTCCATGGTCTGCTCTTGTACGAGCAAGGTGCCTTTGACGAAGCAGAAAAATACCTGTCGCGCTGCCTGTTTTTTGCCAAGCACGTCAGCTCCCCCGACAACCAGATTGCCACTCACGTGTTGACCGCGCGTATCGCTTACCGCCAGGGCGATCGCACGACCTGGATGCGTTGTCTGCTGGAACTGGAGCACATTGGCCGTCAGGTCGGCTCACGCCGCGTGGAGTGCTCGGCCTGGCTGGAGCGAGCCCGCGTGGCGCTGCTCGAGCAACGCCTGGACACGGCAGCGCAAGCCCTGCACGCAGCAGACCTTGCCGGCGACTGGGACCGCCCCGACTTCATTCGTTTTGCCAATGACGTGGATACCCCCGACATCGCCCGTCAGCGCTTGCGCATTGCCCAGGGTGAAGGCGCAGCGGCAGTCAAAGCCTTGCGCGCTGCCATCGAGCAGGCCCGGCAGTGGCTGCATCACCGTCGTGAGCTGAAACTGCATATTCTGCTGGCGATGGCGCTGGACAGCCTCCAGCAATCACAAGAGGCCTTCCAAACGTTGAACGATGCTTTGCGGCTGGCCAGTCATGAAGGGTTCATCGGCACGTTCGTCGAGGAAGGCGATCGTCTGGCGGGCCTGCTGCAACGTTGGGCGACGACGAACAAGGCTCTGTGCAAGGAACTGGGGATCGAGACCGGTTTTGTCGACAAGCTGCTGCAACACCTGGGCATCAGCGCCGCAAACATGGAGGCCGTGCAAAACGATAATGGCGCTCACCAGGTATTGACCGTGCGTGAGTACCAGATCCTGCAACTGCTGGCCGCCGGGCACCGCAACCGAGAGATTGCCGAGAAGGTGTTTCTCTCCGAGTTCACGGTCAAGTCGCACCTGCAAAAGATCTACGCCAAGCTGAACGCCAACGGACGCAATGAAACCCTCGCCATCGCTCGCTCGCGAGGCTGGATCACCTGAGCGACGACCCTTGCGCCTCATCGCGGAGTAACACGCAATGAGGCGCACGGCCGGTTCTACGGCTTTGCCCGCTCGGTCAACTGTCGGGCCGGGATGGCCACCAGCAACACCATCGCCCCCACCACCAGCACGACCCCGATCAGTTCGAAGGCCAGGTACAGGTTGCCGGTCGCCGATTTGATCGCGCCGACCACAATCTGGCTGACAACCCCGGCCATGCCACCGATGCAGTTGATGACCGCAATGCCCACCGCCGCCTGTGAAGGCGCGAGCAAGGCCGGCGGAATGCTCCAGAAGCACGACAGCGCGGACAATGCGGCTGCGGCCCCGATGCTCATGAGCAGCAGCGACAGCACCAGATGGTGCTGGAACGGCCCCAGCAGAAAGAAGCAGGTGGCACTGAGCAACATGGTCAGACTCACATGCCAACGCCGCTCCAGGTGTTTGTCGGAACTGCGGGCCAAGAGGTACATGCCGAACACCGCGCCGATGTAGGGCATGCTCGACAGCAGGCCGACGGTTTTCAGGTCATCCACACCGAATCCCCGAATCAGCGTCGGCATCCAGTACGACACCGTGTTCGAGCCGCTGTAGATGCAAAAGAACACCAGTCCGGCGATGTACACCCGGGGATTGCGCAATATCTGCACCAGGCTTGCCTTGGCGCTGTCACCCGGCCGTCCTTGCGCAAGGGCTGTGGCCAGGACGTGTTTTTCCTGGGGGCTCAGCCAACGGGCGTCCTCGGGTTTGTCCACCAGCCAGAACCATCCGAACACCCCCAGCAGCATCGCGGGGACACCTTCAAGCACGAACAGCACTTGCCAGTCGCGCAATCCCAGCCAGCCATCGAAATGACTCATGATGGCCCCGGCCAACGGCCCGCTGACAATGCCCGCAAACATCGCCGACATCAAAAACACCGCCGTGATACGGCCGCGCAACGCCGGTGGGAACCAGTACGTGAGGTACAGGATGACGCCCGGAAAGAAGCCTGATTCAGCGATGCCGAGCAAGAAGCGCGCGACGATCAGCTGGTTCGACGTGGTGACAAAGGCCGTGCCCACCGATACAAGCCCCCACAGCAGCATGATGCGTGTCAGGGTGGCGCGGGCGCCGATGCGTTGCAGGTACATATTGCTGGGCACTTCCACCAGCAGGTAACCCAGGTAGAAAATACCGGCGCCAATGCCATAGGCGGCATCTGTGAGCGCAATGTCTTCGGCCATGCGCAATTTGGCGAATGACACATTCAGGCGGTCGATGGCGTTGATGGCATAGGCCAAGGCCAGAAACGGCAGTAACCGCAAGATCACCTTGCGGTACACCGCACGGGTTTGCTGCGCCGAATAATCGGCTGTTTCCGGCAGGTAATGCTCCGCTGCGAGGCTCATGCTGCTCTCCTTATTAATGTGAAAAAGAAAACCCGCTCTTTAGAGCGGGTTGCGGGCTCAGAGGGCTTGTTCCAGTTGCGGGACCGCCTCGAACAGATCCGCCACCAGACCGTAATCGGCCACCTGGAAGATCGGTGCCTCTTCGTCCTTGTTGATGGCGACAATGATTTTCGAGTCCTTCATGCCCGCCAGATGCTGGATCGCGCCGCTGATACCCACGGCGATGTACAGCTGCGGCGCAACGATCTTGCCGGTCTGCCCGACCTGCAGATCGTTGGGCACGAAACCGGCATCGACCGCTGCGCGGGACGCCCCTACCCCGGCACCGAGCTTGTCGGCCAGGCGGTACAGGTGCTGGAAGTTGTCGCCGTTTTGCAGGCCGCGACCGCCGGAAACGACGATTTTGGCCGCCGTCAATTCAGGGCGATCGGACTTGGCCAATGTTTCGCTGATGAACAAGGACTGCCCGGCTTCGTGCACGGCAGACACCGCCACGACCGCTGCAGAGCCACCTTCGGCGGCAACGGCCTCGAAGCCGGTGGCCCGCACGGTAATGACTTTTACCGCCGCCGTCGATTGCACCGTGGCAATGGCGTTGCCTGCGTAGATCGGCCGCTTGAAGGTATCGGTCGACTCAACCGAGATGATCTCGGAGATCTGGTCCACATCCAGTAGCGCGGCAACCCGGGGCAAGGTGTTTTTGCCGTTGGAAGTGGCCGGCGCCAGGATGTGGCTGTAAGCCCCGGCCAGCTCGACGATCAGCGGCGCGAGGTTTTCAGGCAGTTGGTGGGCATAGGCCGCATGATCAGCCAGCAACACCCTGGCAACGCCTTGAATGTTCGCCGCCGACTCGGCAACGGCACCTGCGTTGGCACCGGCCACCAAGAGGTCAACTTCGCCACCGATCTGCAAGGCAGCCGCCACGGTGTTCAGGGTTGCCGAAGCGATTGCCCCGGCGTCGTGCTCTGCAATAACCAGGATAGCCATCAGATTACCTTCGCCTCGTTTTTCAGTTTTTCCACCAGATCGGCAACCGACTTGACCTTGATCCCCGCGCTACGCGTGGCCGGCGCCTCGACTTTGAGGACCCGGACGGTGGACGCCGTGCTCACGCCCAGCGATGCCGGGGTGACGCTGTGCAGCGGTTTTTTCTTGGCTTTCATGATGTTCGGCAGCGAGGCATAGCGCGGTTCGTTCAGGCGCAGATCGGTGGTGACGACCGCGGGCAAGCGCAATGACACGGTTTGCAGGCCGCCGTCGATTTCTCGGGTGACATGAACCGAGTCACCGGCGATTGCCAGCTTCGAGGCAAAGGTGCCTTGGGCGAAACCGCCTAGCGTGGCGAGCATCTGCCCGGTCTGGTTGTTGTCGCTGTCGATGGCTTGCTTGCCCAGAATCACCAGTTGCGGTTGTTCCTGATCGGCCACAGCCTTGAGCAATTTGGCCACGGCCAGGGAACTCAACTCTTCATTGCACTCGACAAGAATGGCGCGATCAGCACCCAGTGCCAGCGCCGTGCGCAACTGCTCCTGAGCGGCGGCGGGCCCGACCGAGACCACGACGACCTCGTTGGCGATACCTTGTTCCTTCAGGCGCACGGCCTCTTCCACGGCAATTTCGCAGAAGGGGTTGAGCGCCATTTTCACGTTGGCGAGGTCGATGCCGGATTGGTCCGCCTTGACACGGACCTTGACGTTGAAATCGACCACGCGCTTGACGGCTACGAGGACCTTCATCGCATTACTCCAAAAAAGCGCCGAGCCGCATGCCCGGGCAAGTGATAAATCCGCTGGGCCAGCAGGCAGATGACGGTTAATACTAGGAAGGGCCACCCCGGCACGACGACAACCAAAGGTAGGATGCATGGAAGGTTTTGAACGTAGTTCCAACGAACCAGTACAGGGAGCAAAGCCGCCTGTTCGCGCGAGCAAATTCCTTGCGCCGGTGAGCCTGCCAGGCCAATTGGACCGTTCGCCCCTGCTTGCTCGACTCGTACAACATGAAGGTGTGCGCCTGGTCTTGATCAGCGCAAGCGCCGGGTACGGCAAGACCACCTTGATGCAGCAATACCGTGAACAGTGCCTCAATAACGGCGAGCGCGTGCTGTGGTGCAACATCGATACCGCCGACAACGACCGGGAACGCCTGACCAGCGTGCTGCTCATGGGCCTGCGCGACCTCGGTCTGATCGACGAGGATCCTGCCAGGGACAGCAGTCCTGAACATCGGGAACAATGGCTGCTTGAGCGCATCGCCGAGAGCAACGAGGCATTGACGATTCTGCTGGATGAATTCGAAGCGCTGCACAAGCCGCTGGCGCTGGAATTTATCCAGCATCTGATCAAGATACTGCCCGCTCGCGCGACACTGGCAATCGCCACGCGCACAGCACCGGATATCAATCTGGGGCGACTGCGAGCCCAGGGGGAACTGCTGGAGATTGGCACCAACGACCTGCGCCTGAGCACCGAAGAGACCGCTCTTTACCTTCAGGAAAAACGGCAACTGCCGCTTGCCATCACTGAAATCGAAAACCTGCAACGGCGCACCGAAGGCTGGATCACCGGTATCTACCTGGCGACGTTGTCCCTGCAACGGCACAGCGATCCGGCCGCCTTCATCGCATCGTTCGACGGCGCCAACGCTGCGTTGGCCGAATACTTCAGCGAAGACGTATTGGCCAGGCAGACAGAACAATGTCGACAGTTCCTTTTCCAGACCAGCGTCCTGGGGCCGTTCTGTCCAGCCCTGTGCGATGCCATCACTGGCCGCAACGACAGTAAATCAATGATCGAATCGCTGGAGCGAGCCAACCTGTTCGTTCTGGCAACGGACAGCGAGCGTCAATGGTTTCGCTACCATCACTTGTTCGCCGACTTCCTTGTGCAAACGCTCAAGCATCAATCCCCCGACACGTTCGAACAGCTGAATCGGGAGGCGGCGCGCTGGTACTTCGCCAATGGTCGCCCGGTCGATGCCCTGGAGCACTTGTTTAGCGCCCACGCGTTGGATGAAGCCGCGACCCAACTGGAGCTGCACGTCGATACACTGGTGGAAAACGGTCATGCCAGCTTGTTGATGCGCTGGCTCTCGCGGATCCCAGGCGAGGTTCGTGACGTACACCCAGGGCTGGGGATCGCCTACGCCTGGGCACTGCTCCATGCGCGTCGCTATCAGGACGCACTGCGCGCACTGGAAACTCCGGTACCGGTCGGTGAACACCACTATGTTCACCTGCTGTTGCTGTTGATCGGCGATCGGGTCGAGCAAGCACTGGCCGCCAGCACCGAATCGTTGCAGCAGCTCACGCCACAAGACAAAACCGGATTTCGGGTCACGGCGTTTGTAAAAGCGACCTGTCTGTTTTACATGGGGCGCTACGATGAAGCCCGGCAATTGCTCGGCAGCGCGGAACTGCGCCAGGCGCAGCTCGAGTCGTCATACCTGCGTGATGTCACCGATGCGCTGGAGGCAATGCTGGATTTGACCCAAGGGCAACTGGACAGCGCCCTGGCCCGGGTATCCACGGCCGTACGCCGCAGTCGTGAACATTTTGCCAGCACGCCGCCGGTGGGCTTCCCGATGCTGCAGACCACCCATTGCCTGGTGCTATACGAAATCGACGCGGTGGAAGAGGTCCGGCAACGACTGGATGAATTATTGCCCTATGCCCGCGAACATGCCGCGCTGGACGCGCTGATCTCCACGCATGTCTTGCAGGCACGCGTCGCCTATCTGCGCGGTGACCGTTCGGCATGGATGCAGTGTCTGGCCGAACTCGACCAGTTGGGTCAAGTGGCCGGCTCCTCTCGCATCCTCTGCTCCGCCTGGCTGGAGCGGGCGCGCGTGGCCACGCTGGAGAACCGGCTGGACACTGCCGATCATGCGATGCGCGCGGCAGAACAACTGTCCGACTGGGTACAACCGGGCGTGATACTCAGCGCCAATGATGTGGACACGCCCTTCATCGCTCGTCAGCGTCTGCAGATCGCCAAAGGTGACTACAACAGCGTCGGCCCTTTGAATCAGGCCATCGACGAGGCGCTGCAACGCCACCAGCATCGACGTGCCCTGAAGCTGCGCCTGTTGCTGACGCTGGCGCTCGACGGCATGAAACGGGACAAGGAGGCGCTGGAGCAATTGACCGTCGCCCTGCGTTTCGCCAGCCATGTCGGCTTCATCCGCACCTTTCTCGATGAAGGCAAGCCCATGGCAGCCGTGCTGGAGCGCTGGTCGGTCACCTTCCATGGACAGGAAGATGCGCTGGGGATACGCACAGGGTTCGTCGCCCGTTTGCTGCAAGGCGAGCGCAGCAGCAAAGCTGAACCCAAGAACGAAGTTGAAACGCAGACCTGCCTTTCCGCTCGTGAACTCCAGGTAATGCGCTTACTGGCATTGGGTTACCGCAACAGCGAAATCGCCGAGAAGATGTTTCTCTCCCAGCTCACCGTGAAATCACACCTGCGCAAGATCAATACCAAACTCGGTGCCGGTGGCCGTACCGAAGCGGTCGCAATCGCCCGGACCCTGGGGTTGCTGGACTGAGGATCACCCTGTAGGAGCAAAGCTTGCTCGCGATGGCGGCGTATCAGGCAGTCCATGATTGACTGACCTGGCGCCATCGCGAGCAAGCTTTGCTCCTACAGGGAACCGATCCACACGTCTATCTCGCCATCATCAATACCTTCTCGAGGGGAGCCCGTCAGGTGCTCCTCAGCATTTCAATGAACAAAAAACAACGATGTGTCGACAATCTTGTTGCATTAAGCGATTTATCCTTTTAGATTTCGCCTCGAAACAACAATGTGTCAACAATAAAAGATTCTTACAGGTTTGCAGGAGCAGGTTCTTTTCGGTGAGACCACGGGTGGTCACCCTCGGACACCGAAACCCTGCTCCTGCTTTTTCCTGGCAACGAACTGTCCCGCTACCTCAATTCGCGTGCCTGTTACCCAGCGCACTACCCGCAGGAGATCGCCGTGCTCCAAGCCTATGCCCAACACGTCCACGAGCGCGCCGAGGAAGGCCTGCCGCCCCTCGCGCTGAACGCCGAACAAACCGCAGGCCTGGTCGAGCTGCTGAAAAATCCCCCGGCTGGCGAAGAAGCACTTCTCGTCGACCTGATTACCCATCGCGTTCCGCCAGGCGTGGACGAAGCGGCCTATGTCAAGGCCGGCTTCCTGTCTGCCATCGCCAAAGGTGAAGCCAAATCCCCCTTGATCAACAAGCAGCGCGCTGTAGAGCTGTTGGGCACCATGCAAGGCGGCTATAACATCGCCACCCTGGTTGAGCTGCTGGACGACGCCGGACTGGCCGCCGTTGCCGCCGAACAACTCAAACACACCCTGCTGATGTTCGATGCCTTCCACGACGTGGCTGAAAAAGCCAGGAACGGCAACGTTCATGCCCAAGGCGTACTGCAATCCTGGGCTGACGGCGAGTGGTTCACCGCCCGCCCGGCTATCGAAGAAAAGTACAGCCTGAGCGTGTTCAAGGTGCCAGGCGAAACCAACACCGACGACCTGTCCCCTGCTCCCGATGCCTGGTCGCGCCCGGACATCCCGCTGCACGCCCTGGCCATGCTGAAAATGGCCCGGGACGGCATCCTGCCTGAGCAACCTGGCGCCATTGGCCCGCTCAAGCAGATCGAAAAAGTCAAAGCCCAAGGCTTCCCGGTGGCCTACGTCGGTGATGTGGTCGGTACCGGTTCGTCGCGTAAATCGGCGACCAACTCGGTGCTGTGGTTCTTCGGCGACGACATCCCGTACGTACCGAACAAACGCGCCGGCGGTTTCTGCTTCGGCAACAAGATCGCCCCGATCTTCTACAACACCATGGAAGATGCCGGCGCACTGCCCATCGAGTTCGACGTCTCGAACCTGCACATGGGCGACGTGATCGACGTCTATCCGCATGCCGGCAAAGTCTGCAAGCACGGCACCGACGAAGTCCTGACCACCTTCGAAATGAAGACCCCGGTCCTGTTGGACGAAGTGCGTGCTGGCGGCCGTATTCCGCTGATCATTGGCCGTGGCCTGACCGAGAAGGCTCGTGCCGAACTGGGTCTGGCGCCTTCGGACCTGTTCAAGAAGCCTGAAGCTCCGGCTGAAAGCACCAAGGGCTACACCCTGGCGCAAAAAATGGTCGGCAAGGCTTGCGGCGTAGCCGGTGTGCGTCCTGGCACCTACTGCGAACCGAAGATGACCACCGTCGGCTCCCAGGACACCACCGGGCCGATGACCCGTGACGAACTCAAGGATCTGGCGTGCCTGGGTTTCTCTGCCGAATTGGTGATGCAGTCCTTCTGCCACACCGCGGCCTATCCGAAACCCGTGGATGTAAAAACCCATCACACCCTGCCGGACTTCATGCGCAACCGCGGCGGCGTTTCGTTGAAGGTTGGCGACGGCATCATCCACTCGTGGCTCAACCGCATGCTGTTGCCGGACACCGTCGGTACCGGTGGTGACTCTCACACCCGTTTCCCGATTGGTATCTCGTTCCCGGCTGGTTCCGGCCTGGTCGCGTTCGCCGCCGCCACCGGTGTCATGCCGCTGGACATGCCGGAATCGGTGCTGGTGCGCTTCAAGGGTAAGCTGCAACCGGGTATCACCCTGCGCGACCTGGTGCATGCCATCCCTTACTACGCGATCCAGCAAGGTCTGCTGACCGTCGAAAAGAAAGGCAAGATCAACGCCTTCTCCGGGCGCATCCTGGAAATCGAAGGCCTGGACGAACTGACCGTCGAACAAGCCTTCGAACTGTCCGACGCCTCGGCCGAACGCTCCGCAGCGGGCTGCACCATCAAGCTGCCGGAAAAGGCCATTGCCGAATACTTGCGCTCGAACATCACCCTGCTGCGCTGGATGATCAGCGAAGGCTACGGCGATGCCCGCACTCTGGAACGTCGCGCGCAAGCGATGGAAGCCTGGCTGGCCAACCCTGAACTGCTGGAAGCGGACAAGGACGCCGAATACGCCGAAGTCATCGAGATCGACCTGGCCGAGATCAAGGAGCCTGTGCTCTGCGCGCCGAACGACCCGGACGACGCCCGCCTGCTGTCGACCGTTCAAGGCCAGAGCATCGACGAAGTGTTCATCGGTTCGTGCATGACCAACATCGGTCACTTCCGCGCTGCGGGCAAGTTGCTGGATCAGGTCAAGGGTGAGCTGCCAACCCGTCTGTGGCTGGCCCCGCCAACCAAGATGGACGCTCACCAGCTGACCGAAGAAGGCTACTACGGCATCTACGACAAGGCCGGTGCGCGCATGGAAATGCCGGGCTGCTCGCTGTGCATGGGTAACCAGGCACGTGTGCAGACCGGTTCGACCGTGGTCTCGACGTCGACCCGTAACTTCCCGAACCGTCTGGGCGACGCGACCAATGTCTACCTGGCCTCGGCCGAGCTGGCGTCCGTGGCCTCTATCCTGGGTCGCCTGCCGACCGTCGAGGAGTACATGGAATACGCTGGCAAGATCGACAGCATGGCGGCCGATGTCTACCGCTACCTGTCTTTCGACCAGATCGCCGAGTTCCGTGAAGCGGCGGCGAACGCCAACATCCCGGTGGTTCAAGCGTAAGGTGTAATACGCAGGGCGCCGACAGCCATGTCGGCGCTCTGCCCTTGCTTTTTAATCGTTTGAAAATGAAACAAACAGTTCAAAAAAATGGATTTTTTGGGCTTGCACCCCCTCACAAACAATCGATTTTTTGAACAAAAATTCTTTGATATGCCTCAGCGCTCGGGCGGTCCTACCTCTAACACGAGATCAACAATCTCCGGCTGCCTACCTCACCCCAGGCTCGGCAAGGTTGTTCGATTGCATTCGGAGGTGACCATGTACTCCCATCACACCAATACCCACCTCATGGCTTGTCGCCGTTTGGCGATGGAGCAGAATGAAAAACTGTTCGAAGAAGCGAATGCCCTCAATCGATCAGCCATCGACTTGCTGGATCGACCCGATCTGGACAGCGAAATGTTCCTTCACTACTTACAACTTCGAGGAAAGGCGCAAGCCCTGTTTCGTGAAGCGTTGGATCATCTCTCCTTGATCAATGAGCAGTTCCCTATCCCCTCCAACGAGCCAGAGACGCTCCCCGGGTTGGAGCAGATGGCATTCACCTCATCAACCGTTCAGGGGCGATCTGATTGGGCTGCGTCTGGCGAGGCGACTATGGCACCTGCCTCCCTCCCCGAGATGAGGCCAAAAGACTATTGAGCACCCAATGCATTCTCTTATGGGCCTGAAGGGGCATCTCACGCCGTAACTCACCGATAAGCTGCGCGATCGCTTGGCTGGATGTCAGCTTCTCTGTGGTGACTGCCACTGCCCCCTCCTGCACACCCTTCTCGCTCACACTTGATCCATGGCCTCGACCACGCCCTGATCCTCACCCAGGAACCCGCCACTCTGATGGTGCCAAAGCCGCGCATAGATGCCGTTCTTCGCGAGCAATTCGGCGTGGGTACCCTGTTCGATGATGCGTCCGTCATCCATGACGATGAGCCTGTCCATCGCCGCAATCGTGGACAGCCGATGGGCGATGGCAATCACGGTTTTGCCCTGCATCATTTCATCGAGGCTTTCCTGAATGGCCACTTCGACTTCCGAGTCCAGCGCGCTGGTGGCCTCGTCAAGCAACAGGATCGGGGCGTTCTTGAGCATCACCCGGGCAATCGCGACGCGCTGGCGCTGGCCGCCCGACAGCTTGATACCGCGCTCGCCCACCAGGGTGTCGTAGCCGGTATGGCCTTGCCGGTCGCTCAGTAGACTGATGAACCCGTCGGCCTGGGCATTGGCCGCGGCGCTGCGGATTTGCGCGTCGGTCGCATCGGGACGGCCGTAGGCGATGTTGTCGCGAATGGAACGGTGCAGCAGGGAGGTATCCTGCGTGACCATGCCGATGGCGCCGCGCAGGCTGTCTTGCGTCACGTGTGCGATGTTTTGGCCGTCGATGCGAATCTCCCCGCTGTCGACGTCATAAAAACGCAGCAGCAAGTTGATCAGCGTGGATTTGCCGGCGCCGGAGCGACCAACCAGGCCGATTTTTTCGCCCGGGCGAATGCTCAGGCTCAGGCCATCGAGCACCTGGCGTTCGCCATTGTAGTTGAAGCTCACCTTATCGAAGGTGACTGCGCCGCCGGTGGTCACCAGGACGCCCGCGCCCGGCGCGTCCTGCACCTTTGGGCCGCGGGTAAGCGTTGCCATGCCATCCTGTACGGTGCCGATGCTCTCGAACAGCGAGGTCATTTGCCACATGATCCAGTGCGACATGCCATTGATACGCAGCGCCATGGCGGTGATGGCCGCCACTGCACCTGCGCCGACCTCACCCTGGTGCCATAGCCACAGGGCATAGCCCCCGGCTGCCATGATCAACGCCACCACCAACGTCTGGTTCACGATCTCGAACTGGCTGACCAGGCGCATCTGGCGAAAGCCGGTTTGCTTGAAGTCCTCCATCGCTGCACGCGCGAAGTGCGCTTCACGATTGGAGTGGGAGAACAGCTTCACCGTCGTGATGTTGGTGTAGGCGTCCGAGATACGTCCGGTCATCATCGACCGCGCATTGGCCTGTTCCTGCCCGACTTTCCCCAGGCGGGGCACGAAGTACCACATGGCCAGTCCGAACAAAACGACCCAGGCAACGAAAGGCAGCATCAGTTTCAAGGCGAAGCCGCCGGCCAGTGCGATGATCGCAATGAAATACACTCCGATACCGGGTGCGATCTCGATGAGGGTGAATAGCAGGTCGCGCACCGCCAGCGCCGTCTGCATCACCTTGGTAGTGACCCGACCGGAAAACTCATCGGAAAAAAACGAAAGGCTTTGCCGCAGCATCAGGCGATGGAAGTCCCAACGCAGGCGCAACGGCAAGTTAATCGCCAATATCTGGTGCTGCACCATGGTGCGCAACGCCACCAGACCGACGCTGGTCACCATGATGATGCCCATGCCCCACAACACGCGACTTTCCTGCGCGGCCGCTTCACCGCCGGCCTGCCAGGTCGAGAGCAGGTCCACGACCTGGCCGAGGAAGGAAAACAGCCAGGCTTCGTAAATCGACACACTGGCACTGAGCAGCGCAAAAGCAAGGATGTAACCGCGGGCGCCCCGCGTGCAGGCCCACAGGAATCGAGCCAGGCCGTTGGGTGGCGGTGGTCCCTCGTCGGGAGGAAAGGGGTCGAGCCTTCGTTCAAACGCACGAAGCATGGTGTTCTCCAAAACGATCAAATTGAGGCGATTCTGCCATTGAACGATGCGTTGAGGGTTTTGAAGAATTGAGTTGTGGCGCCAGGAACCATCAGAAACGCCCGGAATTTGTGCGCAAGAGCCCTCGTAAATGACGTTAATCCGTCAACTACACTGAGGCGACGCATGGCCGCACAGAGACTTCGAGCATGGTGACCAAAACTGCAATCGTATTCGCAGGCGGCGGCAGTTTGGGTGCTGTCCAGGTGGGCATGTTGCGGGCCCTGGTCGAGGCCAATGTGCGGTTCGATATGGTGGTTGGCGCTTCGGTAGGCGCTATCAACGGTGCCTACTTTGCCGCAAGGCCCGATGCCGATGGCGTCGAGGCGCTCGCCGGGTTCTGGCGTGGGCTGAGTAAAACTGACATTTTCCCCCTGTCCTGGCTCGATACCTGTAGAGGACTGATCAAGCGGCGTGGCTTTCTGCTGCAGCCGGCGGCCTTGAACCGATTGCTGGGTCGGGCACTGCCCATTCATCGCATCGAGGATGCGGTGCTGCCGCTGTACATCGTCACCACCGACTTGCTCAGTGGTGCCGAGACCGTTTTGTCCAGTGGTGAGCTTGGGCAGGCGCTACTGGCCAGCGCAGCCATCCCGTTGGTATTCCCCAGCGTACAAATTGCCGATCAGTTCCTGATTGACGGTGGTGTGGCAAGCAATACACCCATTTCAACTGCCGTGGCCCTGGGCGCCACCAACGTCGTGGTCGTCCCCACTGGAATGAGTTGCGCCCTATCACAACCGCCCCGCGGCCTGATCGCCCTGGCCCTGCATACCGTCAACCTGATGAGCATGCGCCAACTGGTGAGCGACATCGAACACTTCCGCACGCTCACCAGCCTGCACATCGTCCCGCCCTTGTGCCCTGTAGATGTCTCGGTGTTCAACTTTGACCAGACTGAATCTTTGCTGCAGCGTGCTTATGAACAGACCCTCCGGTGGCTGGACCGTGGGGGGCTTGAACGCACCAAGGTACCGGGGGCCCTGACGATCCATTCACATGCCCATGAGCATTGAGTGTCCGCCGCCACGCAAACACCCCGAGCATTGGTGATTTCAGGTCGCTCGTTGACGGCTTTTGCTGCTTTCTCCCTGCAGACGGTGCAAAGTACCTCTCTTTTTTTCCAAAGGAGCCGGCCATGCCCCTGGGCAAACGTGAACTTGCGCGGATCGAGCGCCGTTTGGTTACAACGCTTACCGAGGCCTGCGAGACAGCAAAAGGTGAAATCAAAGGCTTTGCCTGGCTCACCCACACGGCTGACTTGAACGCCCTGGCGCAAACGCTGAAGGTGACTTGGGTATTCGAAACCTTGACCGACAAAAAGCTCGCGCAGGCTAGCGCGAAAGCGCGAATTTTCGAGCTGACGGCTATCGCGCTGATCGAGGCAAACATCGATGTGAAGCCTTCGGATCTCACTGTCCGATTCGACTCTGAAGAGGAGTGCCTGCGCACCCATGGTGGCGATTGGCAGAGGCGTCTTGCGCAATCACCCGTGACCAAGGGTTTTTGAAGATGGCCAAGGAAATCGAAAACCCATGCATTTCGGTTTGCCAGTTGAGCGGCGATCTGTGTGTGAGCTGCGGACGCAGCAAGGAAGACATCAAGAAGTGGAAACGCATGAAGCGGCCTGAAAAAATGGCCGCTGTGCAAAGGGCGAATGTGCGTTTGAAGGGCCTGAAGAAAGCACACTGACAAACGCCCTCTCGTTGCCCTTACTTGTTAAGGCGCAGCGCGTCGAAAGCATCTCGCGCCTGGCAGGCGGTATAGGTCATTTGCGCGGCGACCAGACCGGCCAGGCCAAAAGTGCGGGTCAACCCGAACTGGCGGAAACCGTCGGGAATCGGAATGGACTTGGCGATAGCGTCAGCCAGAACCTCGCCCGCCACCGTCGTGGGCGCCATGCCATGACCACCAAAACCAACGGCGTGCCAGACGCCCGCTTCATCCTGGCCGATCTGGGCCATTTGATGCCGGCCATAACTCATCAACCCGCCCCAGGAATATTGAATGTCTACACCGTCGAGCTGGGGAAATACGTTTAAAAGATCTGCCTTGAGCAGGCTTGCGATCGCATCCGGGCTGCGATTGAGCACCGAAATCCGCCCTCCCCACAGAATCCGGCTGTCGCGAAGCGGGCGGTAGTAATCAAAAGCGAACCGCGTGTCATAGATGGCGGATTCACAATCAATAGCCTCTTTCAGGCGAGCCCCGAGAGGTTCGGTTGCAACCACATAGGTGGCAATGGGCAACACGGCACGTTCGACAGGACGATAGACACCGCGCGCGTATCCGCCACAGGAAAAGATGACATGCTCGGCATGCACTTCCCCGCCGTCGGTTTTCACGACATATTTCTGTCCACGCTTCTCGATGATCAGGGCAGATGATTGCTCGTGGATACGCACCCCCAATCCAGCCACAGCACGAGCAATGCCATACACATACTTGAGAGGATGAAAGTGGAAGGCGTTGCACTCCAGCAGGCCGCCGAAATAGCGCTCAGTCTTGAGTAGCTCTTTCAACTGGCCTGGCGGCATGTATTCCCAATCAACTCCGTAGACCTCACTCATGAGTTTTCGCGGCGCTTCAAGTCTTGACGGGTCGTTGAACCAATTGGCGAGAATCACCCCCTTGTCAACCAGGTCACAATCGATCCCGTACTGTTTGACCCGATTGCGAATTAACTCAACGGCATCCAGCGTCAGCCGGTAAAGGCGTTGCGCCTCTTGAGCGCCAAGGGTGGCGAGAAGGTCAGCGTTTCCCAGGCTGTAGCCGCCGAAAACGAAGCCGCCATTACGACCCGAAGCACCATGACCGATGCGATGGGACTCTAGAACAACGACGTCATTGATGCCTCGCTCGGCCAACCCGAGTGCAGTCGACAGCCCCGCCAGGCCACCGCCGAGAATACACACTTGAGTATCCACACGACCCGATTGGGCAGGATAGGTTGTGATGTCGGCCGTGGTTTCATAATAGGTTTGCTGGTAATCCGTGGTCATGAGCTTATCCTTCGCGAAACCAATACTCGCTGGTCTATGAATGCAGACAAGACGCCGTCGAAGTGGCCTCGACGGCGCCTTGATTCAATCGCCCAGTTGCAACAGGAAGTCCTGGACGTAGGGCACAACCGATATTCCGGCGTGGGCGGTGTTGGGCACAATGTCTTGCTGAACACGTATGTCATAGGCCTCAAGGTTACGCGCCAGTGTGGTATTGCGCTCCACCCGGGTGCGGCCGGCGTCATTGATGCCTTCCTTGTATTGCACTGAACCGGGCTCGTAGTGGATCTCCCAGGTTTCCAGGTCGGCGGCCCCCACTAACAGCTGAACATCGACTTCACGCAGCGCATCGAGATTCAGGCGTTTACCGAAAATCGCCTCGACGCCTCCGGTACCCACCCACCAATCGCGCCCCTCATCGATCAAGGTCACCGACCCCGGTGCACCGATAGACACGGAGCGTAGACGTTCGGGGTGCAGGTAGTAAAATCGGTTGGCAAAGTGGCCACCACCCGAATAACCAAACAATGAAAACCGCTGGAACGACGTGTTGAGTGCCTCGGATACTTCATCCACCATGGCCAGCAGGACTTCGTCATACCGAATGTCCCCTTCCTTGAGGTACTTGAAACCATGCGGGTTGCCATCACCCAGTGGACCTACCGGAAACAGCGGCGCGAGAATGATGTAGCGGTTGAAGCGGCCGAACTCGGCAAACGCGTCCCGATACTCGACCATCGTGCGCCCGGTGCCATGGACCGCGACCAGCAAACGATGGCCTTCAGGCGATTGATCAAAGGTTTGCGGAACATAAAGACAATAGGCAAAACGCGGATCCCTGCGGCACGAAAATATGGTCGTGCTACCTCGGTAGTACATCTGGCGACGCCGCGCTTCGGGGGTGTCCTGAGGGTTGCTCAACATTGTGAAACCTCGTTGATAATTGTGCCATTATTGGTAGATACAGCGGGCCAGGGTCATGCACGGTCGCGACTCGAACACCCACTTTCCAGGTTTTGTGGAAGTCACCCTTGAACAAAAAAACGACTGATCGCAGCCAATTGGTGCTGCTGATTTCAAATGACATCAATGCCGGTATTCTTCCGACCGGCAGCTGGCTCAAGCAGATCGATCTCGAACACCGCTACGGCTGTACCCGACTGGACATCCGTCGTGCGCTGGACCAATTGGTCCTGAAAAACATGGTCGAACACATCCCCAATCGGGGTTATTACGTCCACACGCCTGACTTGACCCAGGTGTCGGATACCCGCGAAGTTCGCATCGCACTCGAATGTGCAGCGGTCGATCAAATGGTCGTCACCGAAGAACGTCTGCAGGCGCTGGACGTCATCGCTCAACGCTTCAGCCGCCTGGTCAACGAAGGCACGATGCAAGAGTGCTACAGCGCCAATCTCGAGTTTCATCGCGGGATCTATGACATGTGCACCAACCGGGTCATGATCGAGTTCATCGAAGAAATTCGCAGCCGTCCCCCATCGTCTCCCGGTGGCACCTGGCGTACGCATCTGCGCGCAGAGCAGTCGAGCCGCGAACATTTCCAGATCCTTGAGCTCCTGCGTAACGGTGACCGCGAACAACTCAAGCGACTGATCGCGGCGCACATCCGTCAAACCCCGTTGGAGCCATAAGTTTCAAGGCTTGATGCTGACGCCCCACAGACGTGGCTTCTGCCCGATCCAGGCGTCGTAGCCCTCTACGTTCTGATTCAGCGCAACGATGTCCAGGCCGTTGTACATGACGATCATCGGCACTTGGTCGATGAAGCGCTCATGCAGTTGATCGAAGATTGACTGGCGCTTGGCGACGTCACCTTCCTTCTGTGCCTGGGCCAGCAGCTCCATCGCCACAGGATCCTCCCAGACCTTGCGCGACTCCTTGTCCTTGTTACCCGTCACCTGCTCAAAACTCAGCGCCGGATCGAAGCGTGCGGAATAGGTAAAGGACATCGCTTGATAACGTCCGGCCTGGTAACGCTCAAGCTGGGTCCCCCACTCCATGACCTCGACCTGCGCGTTGATACCGACCGCTTGCAGCATCGCCTGGGCAATGATTGCCAGGTCATAGCTGGGAACCATCGAGCGCTTGTTGGCGACGATCGTCAGGGGTTGACCGCGATAGCCGGCCTCCTGGAGCAGTCGCGTTGCCTTCTGCGGGTCGTAGGTGAAGCCGCGTTGTTCGCTTGGGCCGTAATAGTTGGAGGCCACGCTGATGATCGAGTTATTGGGCACACCAAAGCCGTTGCTCGTCGTCGCGACCAGTTGCTTGACATCGATGGCAGCGGCAATGGCCTGACGGATTCGCTTGTCCTTGAGCAACGGATCCCGGGTTTGGAACATCAGCACATTCATGGTCGCGCTGGGATCTGTCGAAACCTTGAGCGATGCGTGGGTCTTGATTTCGGGCAGGTCGGTTTCGGTGACTTCAGCCAGGTCCAGGTCGCCCGAAAAGAGCGCCGCCTTGACCGTCGCCTGATCGGGAATAATCACAAACCGTACTTCATGGGTCAGCGCATTCTTGCCTCCCGTATAGCCGTCGCGCGGGCCGGGCAAGGATTGATAATCCGTGAATTTGCTCAACGTGACGTACTGCCCACGCTTCCACTCGCTCAACTGATAAGGACCCGTGCCGATCGGTGCCAGGAACTCACCCTGGGCATTGACCGAGGCTTTGTTCAGTACCGCGGTGCCGCCACAATCGGTCCGCGCCAGCGTGGCGAGGAACATGCCGCTGGGCTTTTCCAGTTCCATCACCACGGTGTGGTCATCCGGTGCCGTTACCCTGGTCACCTTGGTCAAGCCGCTGCCATCAAACTCCGGAAGGCAACGCCACTGTGTCTTGGGGTCCATGTCCCGGTTCCAGCTCCAGAGCACGTCGGCGGCGGTCATTAGCTCACCGTTATGGAACTTCACACCTTGGCGCAAGGTGAAGGTGTAGGTCAGGCCATCCGCAGAAACATCGATCTTCTGTGCCAGCAATGGTTTGACTTCGCCCTTCTCCCCATAGGCCACCAACCCTTCGGTCATGTGCAGCACCACCGCATCGGAACGGTCGTCACGATTGACTCCCGGGTCCAGGCTGCGAATATCGGAGTTCATCGCCAGACGCAGGGTTTGCGCCTGGGCGATACCGCAACCGACCATGGTCATCATGCTCAGCGTCAAAGCGTTTACTAAAAAGCGATTCATAGGCGAGTCCTTGATAGAGCTGCAACGGGTTGATACCGCCACCGGTGTGACGGCTTTAAAAAATCCTTCACAGCGCAGCACTGCTGCGTAATTGATAACGCCCATCGGCCAGCCGCACCAACGGGTTGGCGGCAGCCAGCAGTCGATGAGTGAAGGCGTGTTGCGGGTTGTCGAACACTTGTGCGGTGGTGCCAATCTCGACCACTCGACCTTGCTGCATGACGGCCACGCGATGGGCAATGCGCTCCACCGCCGCCAGGTCATGGGAGATGAACAGGCAGGCAAAGCCGTACTGCTTTTGCAGCCGCTCGAACAACGCCAGGATTTGCTTTTGAATGGTCATGTCGAGGGCGGAAATCGGTTCGTCGGCGATGACCAGCTTGGGGTGACGAATCAGCGCCCGGCCAATCGCCACCCGTTGCCGTTGACCACCGGAAAGCTGATGGGGGAAGCGGTCGGCGAAGAGCGGGTCCAGCCCGACATCCTGCAAAATGGTGCGCACCCGCTCGGCACGCTGCTCCCGACTGAGCCCCGGCACATGACGCAGCGGTTCAGCGAGGATTTCCGAAATCCGGGCACGCGGATCGAGGGACGATACCGGGTCCTGAAAAATCATCTGGCATTGCAATCGATGCTCGCGATTGGTGCTCTTGAGGATGTCGACGCCATCGAAAAAGATCTCGCCGGCAATCGGATTGACCAACCCGACAACCGAACGGCCAAGGGTGGTTTTACCCGAACCGCTGCCGCCGACCAGCGCCAGGGTTTCACCCGCAGCGATTTGCAGACTGACCCCATCTACCGCACGTTTGGCTTTACCACGCCACAGGAACCCCTGGCGCCCCGGGTGCTCGATGGTGATGTTACGCATGTCGACCAACGGCGCAGCCAGTGATGCGCTGTCCAGGTTGCCTCGGGTAGGCAGGGCGTCGAGCAGTTGGCGGGTGTATTCAGCCTTGGGGCCCAGCAGGATCTGTTCGGTCGGACCGCTTTCGATCGCCTTGCCGCTGCGCATCACCACGACTGTGTGGGCATGGCGCACCACCAGCGACAAGTCATGACTGATGAACAGGATCGCCGTGCCCTCCTCTCTCGTCAGTTCGAGCATCAGTTCGATGACGTCAGCCTGGGCCAGGGTGTCGAGGGCCGTGGTCGGCTCATCGGCGATCAACAGCGCCGGGCGCAACAACATGACCGAAGCCAGCATGATGCGTTGTCGCATGCCACCGGAGAATTCGTGAGGAAAAGCGTTCAAACAACGTTGCGGATCATCCATGCCGATTCGGCGCAGCATCTCCAACGAACGGGCCAGGATGGTTTTTTCATCCAGGTCGGTGTGCAGGCGCAACCCTTCCGCCATCTGCTGGCCAATGGTCAAAGTCGGGTTGAGCGAGACCATCGGCTCCTGAAACACCATCCCGATCTTCGCGCCGCGAACATCACGCAACTGCTCGTAAGGCAAGGTGCACAGGTCGGTATCGGCAAACTCGATACGACCGGACGCGACGCGCATCGGCGGCGGCAACAGCCCGATGACAGCACGTGCCGCCATCGTCTTTCCGCTGCCGGACTCACCCACCAGCGCTACGATCTCGCCGGGTGCCATGTCGAAGCTGAGGTGGTCAACCGCAAGCGAACCCTCGGTTCCCACTTGAATGCAAAGATTACTGACGCGAAGCAAAGGCTTGACGGTATCCATTAGCGACTCATCCGGGGGTCAAGGCGATCACGCAGGGCGTCACCGAAAAGATTGATGCCGATCAGGGCAATGGAAATCATCAGGCCAGGGAAGAAACCCAGCCAGGGTGCCGTGACCAGATGCGGCCGGCTGGAGGCCAGCATGTTTCCCCAGGTGGCGGCTGGCGGAGGAACGCCTAACCCGAGAAAGCTCAAGGCGCTCTCCGACAGAATCGCCCAGCCGAACATGCTGGTGGCGAGGACAATCAACGGTGCCACGCAGTTAGGCGCGATATGCCGCCACATCGTGTACAGCTCACCATTGCCAATCACCCTGGAGGCTTCGATGAACTCTCGTTCACGTAACGACAACACCGTGCTGCGCACCACCCGAACCACGGTGGGGATATAGGCCAGGCCCAGCGCCAGCACGATGCCGTACTGACTGGCACCCACAATGGCGAGCAACCCCAGGGCCAGCAACATCCCGGGGAATGCCAGCAACGCATCGTTCACCATCATCAACAGGCGGTCCGTCCAGCCACGCAGGTAACCGGCGAGCAGACCGAACAACGTGCCGATGCTGATGGCCAGGATCACCGTCAGCAGGCTGATCCACAGGCTGGTGCGTGCACCGATGATGATGCGGCTGAAGACATCGCGGCCGAACTCATCAGTGCCCAGAAGGTGTGGCCAGGACGGCGCCATGAATCGGTTGGCCAGGTCCAACCGCAACGGGTCATAGGGCGTCCAGACGATACCGGCCACCGCGAGCAGCACCAGCACCCCCAGCAGGCTGCCACCGATCAGCGCGTTGAACGCAAGCGGACGTTTGTGCCTGGTAGCCTTCGGCACAGCGCCTGGCGGCGCGGCAATTTCGCTTAATGTCTTCATGCTTTCACCCGAGGATCGAACAACGGATACATCAGATCTACGAGCAGGTTGACCAACACGTAGACGAATGTAATGAGCAACAGGCAGCCCTGCAGTACGGGGTAATCACGGGCATAAATGGAGTCGACCATCAGGCGCCCGATGCCGGGAATGGTGAACACCGTTTCGATGACAGCGATCCCGCCCAGCAGGTTGCCGAGGATCAGGCCGATCAGTGTCCAGGTGGGGGCAAAGGCGTTGCGCAATGTATGGCGCCAAAGCACCGCGCGCTCCGACAACCCTTTGGCCCGCGCATGCGCGATGTAGTCCAGGCGCAGGACTTCGATCGAGCTGGCCCTCTGCATCCGGATAATCACGCCGCTTTCATGCAACACCAGCGTTGCCACGGGCAAGATGATGTAGGCCAGCGCTTTGCCAAAATCCGCCGAAAACGGTACATACCCCACCACCGGCAACCAGCCCAGCTCCAGGCCAAACACATACAACAGCAACAGGCCCATCCAGAAACCGGGGACCGACAGTAACAACGTCGCGGTCGTCACCAGTCCCAAATCAATCAGCGTGTCCTGTTTCCACGCCGCCAGCATGCCAAGAGGAACAGCAATCACCGCCGCCAGCGCGACCGCCGTCAGAACGATGGTCACACTGACGCTGAACCTTTCAAGCACCAGTGGTAAAACGGCTTCATGACTGGTGATCGAAAAGCCCAGATCACCCTGGAACACTGCCTTGAGCCAGATCAGGTATTGCGCGATCACCGGTTGATCCAGCCCGAGGGACTGCCGCATCTTGACCAGACTGGCGGGGTCAGCCATGTCGCCCAGCATCAGGAGCGCCGGGTCACCGGGTATCAACCGGATCATTGCGAAGACCGCAATGGATATCAGCAATAACGTCGGGACCGCCATGGCCAGACGCTGAATGATCAAACGAAACATGTGGGTTCCTCGATGTTGATACGGCCCTCAATCGAGCAGGGCTCAGGCTGACAACGGGGTAGTGTTTACCAGGTGGCATACCGCGCGTAATCGGATTCCATCTCGAGACGGTACTGCCCAAATGTACGGTTGATCGCCGGCAAGGAGGCAACTTCCATGAAGCCACTGGCCGGGCGCATCAAAATCATCGCCACCGTAGCGGACAGATTGTCCTCGCCACTCGAGCTCGGACGGGGTGGCCGGCAGACGGCAAATGGCTTGCCGAAATCATCGAAGAACGCGCTTTTGAGGTGTTCCAGCGTCAGGCTGCCATGAAATGACTTGAGCAACTTCTCGACACGGACATCGCGATAAAAGCTTTCGGGTGCGCCACCGATGCCGGTGTTCTTCAATTTGATCTGCGCCACTTCGCTGCGCCAATGGTTGGCGTGCACCAGTAAATCGTCGACTTCGAACAGCGGAAACACTTCATCAGGTGCACATTCGTAGTTGATGCCAAACCCGGCGGCATGGCTGAGCATCATGTTGTTCGAACCCGACTTTGGCGTCACGGCCACCGCTTTCATCGACAAGGCAAAATGGTTGGCGTCCAGCGCCTTGCGGCGGATAAGCGGCAATGGCACGCCAAGCGTTTGATAGTCGCGATCCGATTCCAGGTTGTTACCCGTGATCGCCGTGCCGATGGAGTTCATGCCTGCGCGGGCCAGCCCACCGGCTTCGGTGAACGTCAGCACATCCGGGCCGTCATCACGACGGATGTGCAGGACCACGCCCGTCTCCGCGCACTCCATGCGCCAGTCCCAGTTCTGGCCGTGCAGGACTTCATTGTTCGCGGTGGCGCCTGGGAGGACGATGGCGCCGGTGCAGCCATCCAGTTCCGGTTTGTCCTGCATCGAGCGCCGCCCCAGGTGAATGATCTCGGTACGGGCATTGATCATCACAATGGCCTCGAAGTCGTGACCGGAGCCTTCGGCGATACCCCGCATCTCTTCCAGGTACTGTGGCTCGAACGCTTCGATATTGGGCATGAATTGATTGACCAATCGCTTGATACCGGCCCAGTCATAACCCATGTCCAGCAATTGCTGGCCGTAGATTTCAATGCTGCGAGCAATGATCTGTGGGCAGGCTTTGCCGTATTGCACGCCTCGGGCAAATGGCCCGCCACTCAGTTCGATACACGGGAAATGCTGACTCATGCCCTGCCCTCAAATAGTTTGAGCAAGACACAGAGCAAGGATCAGACCAATTTCACAAAAACCCAATCAATATTGGCGCCAATTTGGATTCCAATAAATCACTCACTCAAAATCGCACCGTTTTCGGCCAGGAAACTGGGTAGTAAATTCACAAACGTGTAAAAACGTGGCACTCCTGATTGACCTCAAGCCACCCGGAAAAGTAACGGACATTCTCCTGAACGACTGAGCGACATCGAATGTCCACTCTGGGTGACGCTTTCATAAAGCTGCCTTCAAGGCGATGCTCGATAACGGAGGATTTTTCATGGTCAGGTCGCAAGCTGTGGATGCTCCCGTGCAAACCCTGCTGCTCGAACGCAACGAATGGGTGCCAAATAACCCGCGCTTACCGGTGCTCATTTACATCAAGGCCATTGCCGTTCACCAGAACGACCCGGCGGACCTGATCGAGAAAACCTTCACCGACAATGGCTGGCCGCCGCAATGGCGTTACGGGGTTTACGACTACCACCACTATCACACCCAGGGTCATGAAGTGCTGGGCGTGGCCAGCGGCTTCGCTCGTGTGATGCTCGGTGGCCCGGATGGCCGGGTGTTGGAAGTCAGCGCTGGCGACGTCTTGCTGTTACCCGCGGGTACGGGCCACTGCAATGTTGAGTCCAGCGATGACTTTCTGGTGGTGGGTGCTTACCCGCCGGGCCAGCACCCCGACATCTGCCGCACGGCACCCAGTCCGGAGCAACTGGCGAGTATTCTCAAGCTGCCGTTTCCCGAGCATGACCCCGTCCAGGGTTTGCATGGCGCGGTCAGTCGGTATTGGAGTGACTGATCAACGGAAGTCGATTCGACAAGGTCAGTCCCCGCGCAGAATCAGCGCATGCGCACCGTCCCACTCGGCGAAGATCTGTTGCCCGCAGTGCACGCCAAGCGACTGGTAGTCGGCCTGCAGTTTCTGCACCTGCAGTTCGAGCCCGTCTTTGGTTTCGAGATAGAGGTTGACCATCGAACCGATGAACTCTTCACCCACGACCGTGCAGCCCAACCGGTTGCGTCGCACAGGCTGCGCGGTCAGTTCGATATGCTCGGCGCTGATGCAGACCGTCACTCGCTCGGCGGGGACCACCGTTTTACCTTCCGGCAGTCGCGCCAGGAATCCACCATGCGGCGAGTCGATGCGAACCAGTCCTCCATCGTCAAAGCCGACGACCGTGCCGTACAGGATGTTCTTGCCGCCCACGAACTCCGCGACGAAGCGGTTGTGTGGTTCGAGGAATACCGCTTGCGGCGAGCCGATCTGCTCGACCCGGCCTCGGCTCATGATCACCACACGATCAGCCATGGCAAAGGCTTCGGATTGACTGTGGGTGACGTAGACGAAGGTGATGCCCAGGTCTTTTTGCAGCCCGGTCAGCACGCCTTGCATGCGTACGCTCAGATGCGCATCGAGCGCGCTCAATGGCTCATCGAGCAACAGGATCGGCGGTTCGGTGACCAACGAGCGCGCCAGCGCCACGCGTTGGCGCTGACCGCCGGAGAGCAGGCTGATATCGCGTGTGGCGAATTCCTCCAGCCCCAGTCGCTCAAGCCACTCAAGCGCCTTCTTGCGACGCTCGGCCTTGGCCATCCCCCTCATGCGCAGGCCGAATTCGACGTTTTCCAGTACATTCAAAAACGGGAACAGTGCCAGGTTCTGCCAGACCAGCGGCGTCTCCCGTTCCCAGGAACGCAGGTCATTGATGCGCTCTCCGTTAAGACGAATTTCCCCTTCGCTGGGTTTATCCAGCCCCGCGAGCATGCGCAGCGTCGTGGTTTTGCCGCAGCCGCTCGATCCCATGATCGCGACGAACTCGCCTTTGTAGATCTCCAGGTTCATACGCTCGACGGCCTGGTAGCTGCCGAAATGCTTGACTACGTTATCGAATACCACCAGCGGTTGGGTCATGGCTGAATCCTTCGTGTCTGGGTGATGGTCAGGGTGGTATCAGGCGTTTGCGGGTTTACGCCGCCGCATCAGCAGCAGTTGCGCCAGGATCACCAGGGTCATGGTGGTGATGAACACGATTGTGCCGATGGCGTTGATGGTCGGGCTCACCTGCCCTTGCAAGGTATTGAGGATGCGCACGGGCACCGTCTCGTTCAGTCCCGACACGAACCAGGCGACGGCGAATTCATCGAAGGACACAGCCATGGTCACTAACAGCGCGGCGAAAATGCTGGGGGCCGTAAAGGGCAGGATCACATGACGCATGGCCTTCCATTGATCAGCCCCCAGGTTCCAGGCGGCGGCCTCGATGTTCGGGTCCATCTGCGCCAGGCGCATCCGGATGACCGCCATGGCGAACGGTGCGCACATCACGATGTGGCTGATCATCACGGCATAAATCTCGCCGGAAAGCCCGACCCGCGACAGGAAAGCCAGCATGGCCAGCCCCATGATCACCACGGGAATGGTGGGCGGCAGTAGCGCGAGCGCCATGTAGATCGACTTGCCGAAGAACTGATATCGGAAGTCCGTGTAGGCGGCAGTAAACCCGAGCAGCGTTGAGACCAGCGACACGACCACGCCCACCGTGAGGCTGTTGCGGAAGGCCTGCGAGACCGCCGGGTCGGCGGCAATCGTCTTGTACCAGTGCAGGCTGAAACCGCCCAGGGGCAAGGATGGGAAACGGTCGATGTTGAACGAGAACACGAAGCTGCCGGCAATGGGCATGAAAATAAAGATGAACACCAGAACCACAAAGCTGCGCAGCAGAAAATTGATCAACCGATGCTCGTTCATGCGCGCCTCCGGTAAGCGAAGCGCACCGCGCCAAAGGCACCGATGAGCAACGTCACAATCATCATCGTGGCGATCACCGCCGCCCGTGGCCATTGCTGGCCGGATTTGGTGGTGTCCGTGATCAACGTACTCAAGGTCGGCGGCTGGCCACCGCCCAGGTAAAGCGGGCTGACAAAGTCGCCGAACGTCAGGATGAAGCAGAACAGCGCCGCCACCACGATGCCGATCCGCGCCGACGGCACCACCACCCGAAATACCGTTCGCAGCCGACCACAGCCAAGGTTGTGCGCGGCCTCGATCAACGAGCGATCGATGTACATCAGGCTGAACAATTGCAGCAACACCACCAAGGGCAGGCACAGCGTGAAGTAGCCGACATAGGTGCCGAACGCCGTGTTCAACATGGCAAACGGTTCCAGTCCGACCAGGCCCAGAGCAGCATTGAAAATGCCGTTATCGCTGAGGAAAACCTGCCATGAATAGGTGCGCACCAGGTAGCTGGTGAAGAACGGTGTGACCAGCAGCAACACCAGCAACTGCCTGGTCGAGTCACGGAACTTGAAGGCGATCGTATAAGCGCAGGGAAAGGCCACGAGGCTGACCAGCACCGTGGCCCCCGCTGCCATGGCCAGGGTATGGACGTAGGCATCCCAAAAGAAGCCCCGGCTGAACATGTAGCTCCAGTTCTGCCACTCCAACGCCGGCACCATCCGGAAGTTGCGTACCAGCCAGAAGCTGATGGCCACCAGAAACACCAGTGGCAATACGAAGAAAATCAACTGCCAGGCCAGGATCGGCATCGAGACACAGAGGCCAAACCCGGGCAAGCGCCATCCCCTCCGGATACCGCGCGGCGTTTTGGCACCGGCGTTATTGGAAAGTACCGACGGTGAAGTCTTCAACTTGTCTGAAATCATGGTGACCACCTCCGCTCGTCCCGTCAGGCGCCCTTGTATTGCGACCAGAAGTCGTTCCACTCATCCAGGCTCTGGCGGACCGGCAGTTCGCGGTACTTGATCCGGCCATCGCGGATGTCATCCATTACGTTGCGCTCACCGAGCACCATGCCTTGGCGCCGGGCTTCGGCGGGGTCGGTGCGGTTGAGCAGTTCCCAGCCTTTCTTGTTGGGAATGAGCGCTGGATACGCAGCCATCTTCGCCGACTTGACCTGGCCCTCCGGCGAAGTGATGTATTGGATGAACTTCTTCGCCAGCTCCGGGCTGTGTGCTTTTCGGGCGATGCAGTAAGACTCTGTCCATTGCAACCCGCCCTCCTTCGGCAACACGGTTTTCACCGGTGCGCCGGCGCGTTGCAAGACACCGGTGATCCAGTCACCGATGCCGCACATGGCATGGATCTGACCGTTCTTGAGCGAAGAAAAGGTGCCGCCGTAATCGAAGAAACCGCCGATCTGCGGGCGCAGGCTCATCATCTTCTGTTGCACCCTTTGCCAGTGCGCGGCATCGATGTCGTAGGGGCGCGCATTGCCGTTCATCAAACTGATCTGCCCGAGGTTCGGCAGGTGCCAGTCGAAGTGTCCGACCTTGCCCTTGAGGCTCTCGTCCCAGAACACGTCATAGCTTTGCACCTTGGTTTCGGGAACCAGTTGGGTGTTGTAGGCAATGCCGAGGAAGCCAAAGCGGATCAGCACCGAATAGAGCGTGTCGCCCTGCCAGTGGCCGGGAAAATGCTGGAACTCCGGGTAGAAGTCATCGAAGGGATAGTCCGCGGGGTCGAGTGGCTCGATGTATTCGGCGGCATTGAGTTGCTGCACATACTCGGCGTCGGACAGGATCAGGTCGAAGGTGCCGGGCGGCGACTGCGAGATCAGCCCCAGCATGTTGTCGCCACCGGTGTAGTACTTGGCCCGGACCTTGACCCCGTACTGGCGCTCGAAATCGGCGACGATGTCCGGTTCTGCGTGACCGGCCCAGGCGAGGATAACCAGTTCCTTTTCCGCGGCGGCAAAGCTTCTCGAAGGCAGCAAGCCTGAAAGTGCTGCGGTGCCAGCCAGGATGCCGGTGGTCTTGAGGAAGGTGCGGCGTGAAAGGTCGATGCGATTTTTCATTATTGTCTCGCTCTGGGTGATGAAGGTGTCCCCTGCCTGCTGTGGCTGCCAACCACACGCGTCATTCGCTGGCTGAATGCATTGCAGCAGTTCGCCATCACCCGTTTTTGTGCGCGCCCGACCTGGACTTTGTCAGAACCGACCCTCTTCCCCATCAAAAGCGGCATACGTATATCCGATAATCGGACATAAATGACAAAACAGAGGGTGATTTGTCATTTACGGGTCGGATTTAGACAAGTTGGAGCCCTGCCCCTCTGATCGAATTGCTTCATGCGGCGCCTTTGATTCCTGCAATCCAGGGGGTCGGCCAAAACCACCAAGCGATCAATCACTTTCCAAGGGTCTGTAGATGAACAACAGCGTCGTAATTGGAGAACTCACCTGGCCGGAATACGCCGAGAAGGTCGCCACCGGCTGCCCTATCTTTCTGCCGGTTGGCGCACTGGAGCAGCACGGCCATCACATGTGCATGGAAGTCGATGTCCTGCTGCCTACCGCGATCTGCAAGGCGGTCGCGCAACAGGTCAGCGGCCTGGTATTGCCTGCCCTGGCCTATGGCTACAAGTCGCAGCAGAAATCAGGTGGCGGCAATCACTTTCCTGGCACCACCAGCCTCGATGGCGCCACGCTGACCAGCACCGTGCAGGACATCATCCGGGAACTGGCGCGCCATGGCGCCCGCAAACTGGTGATGATGAACGGTCACTTTGAAAACTCGATGTTCATTGTCGAGGGCATCGACCTTGCCCTTCGGGAGCTTCGCTACGGTGGCATCACTGACTTCAAGGTGGTCGTGCTGTCTTATTGGGACTTCGTCAACGATCCGGCCGTCATTGCAAAGCTGTACCCCGACGGTTTCCTCGGCTGGGACATCGAACACGGCGGTATTTTCGAAACGTCACTGATGTTGGCCCTGCACCCCGACAAGGTCGATCTGAGTCGTGCCGTTGACCACCCTCCCGCCACTTTCCCGCCGTATGACGTCTTCCCGATCATCCCGGAGCGCACACCGGCCTGCGGAACACTGTCATCGCCCAAAGGCTCCAGTCGCGAGAAAGGCGAGCTGATTCTCGAAGTGTGTGTCTCGGGCATCAGCGCCGCCGTGCGCGAGGCTTTTGATTGAGTCCCTGTGGGAGCGAGCCTGCTCGCGATGGACGTCAACGATAACGCGGGGAATCAGACAGCCCGTGTCGTCCATCAGTCCATCGCGAGCGAGCTCGCTCCTACAACGTGCATGACCCGCCGTAACCCTCCCAAGTAAAATAATAAGGGTAAGTCTCATGTCCAGCAGCTCAAAATTGGCCCCAGGCCTCAAGCAGCGTCACGTCACCATGTTGTCCATTGCCGGTGCCATTGGCGCCGGCCTGTTCATCGGTTCAGGCCACGCCATCGCTTCGGCGGGACCCGCCGCCATCCTGGCGTATATTTTTTCCGGCACGTTGGTGGTGCTGGTCATGCGCATGCTGGGAGAGATGGCCGTCGCATCGCCGGACACAGGATCCTTTTCGACCTACGCCGAGCGGGCGATGGGGCGCAGCGCCGGTTTTACCATCGGCTGGCTGTACTGGTGGTTCTGGGTGCTGGTCATTCCCATTGAAGCCATCGCCGCTGCCGCCATCCTGCACGCCTGGTTTCCCGCCATTCAAACCTGGGAATTTGCAATCGCGGTCACCGGCCTGCTGACATTGACCAACCTGTTCAGTGTCGCCCGCTACGGCGAGTTCGAATTCTGGTTCGCCATGCTCAAGGTCATCGCGGTACTGGGGTTCATCGCCCTGGGTGCGCTGGCACTGGCGGGCGCACTGCCGCAGACGACGGTGAGCGGTGTCGTGCAATTGAGCCATGAGTTCGGTGGCTTCATGCCCAACGGCATGAGTGCCGTCATCGGCGCGATGCTCACCACGGTGTTCAGCTTCATGGGCACGGAGATCGTCACCATCGCCGCAGCCGAATCGCAGAATCCGTCCAGGCAGATCACCCGTGCGACCAACTCCGTGGTCTGGCGGATGGGCATTTTCTATATCGTCTCGGTGTTCCTCATCATCTCCATCGTGCCCTGGAACGACCCCATGCTCATGGAAGTCGGTTCCTACCAGCGAGCGCTTGAGTTGATGAACATCCCGCACGCCAAAATGATCGTGGATATCGTCGTGCTGATTGCGGTCGCCAGTTGCCTCAACTCGGCCATCTATACGGCGTCGCGCATGGTCTACTCCCTGAGCAAGCGCGGGGATGGCCCTCGACTGCTTCAGAAAACCTCGTCTTCGGGGGTGCCTTATGTAGCGGTGATGGCCAGTACAGCGGTCGGTTTCCTGACCACGGCACTCAATTACTTTGCGCCCAACGAAGTGTTCTCCTTCCTGCTGGCCAGCTCCGGGGCCGTCGCGCTGCTGGTCTATCTGGTGATTGCCGTTTCGCAACTGGTACTGCGCAAGAAGATGAATGCTTCGGGACAACCGATCGCCTTCAAGATGTGGCTGTTCCCCTGGCTGAGCTACCTGGTGATTGCCTGCATCCTGAGCATCCTGGTGATCATGCTGATTTTGCCGCAGCACCGCATGGAGGTGATTGCGACGGGGGCGCTGACCCTGTCCATCGTCTGTATCGGCGCCCTCTTCAACGCCAGGAAGCCGACGGCTCGAACCGTTGGAATGGCTCAACCAGAAAACGCTTAAAGGCCCTTGTAGGAGCTGGCTTGCCAGCGAAGACGTCATCACCGGCGATAAAGATGTCGCCTGACACGCCGCTTTCGCTGGCAAGCCAGCTCCTACAGGTTCAGGCATCCACGATCACCTCTTTCCGGCCACTCTGCACCACGCAGCTGGCCGGTTTTTTTGTTAATCCCTCCCTGGACACAGGGTGTAAAATCCAGAACCTCCCGAACAGGGCTGACAATCATAAAAACGAGATGGCGTTGTCCCTGTCGGCAGTTTGCCGCAGAGCACGTCACTGATGCAGTTGAGGAGCGGTAACCATGGCGAAACTCCAGGTGGCGAAACCCGCCGCAGGACGCTCGGCGAATGAACAACGGCCGGTGAAAACCGTGGGTTTCCTGGTCATCCCCAACTTCACCACCATCGGTTTCGCCTCCGCGGTGGAAACGCTGCGCATGGCCAACCTGGCCGCGCGCAAACCGATATTTCGCACGGTCATCATTGCCGCCAGCCTGGACCCGGTCACGGCCAGCAACGGCATGCGCATCCTGCCCGACCACAGCATCACCGATGCACCCAAGCTCGACATGCTGTTCGTTGTCGGCTCAAACCCGATCGTCTCCAACCACAGCACCCGACCCTTGCTCAATTGGCTACGCAAACTGGCGCACGATCAGGTGCCGCTGGGCGGGATTTGCACCGGCAGCCACTTGTTGGCCCGCGCCGATTTGCTCAAGGGCTATCGCTGCACGATTCACTGGGAAGACATCGAGGCCCTGAAGGAACGGTTCCCGGGGATCATCATTTCCAACCAGCTGTTCGAGCTGGACCGTGATCGCTACACCTGTTCCGGTGGCGTGGCGTCCATGGACATGACCTTGCAGTTGATCGCACGCGAACCCGGTGGCCGGGACATCGCCGCCCATACGGCCGAGTTGCTGTTGTGTGATCGAATCCGGGGAGCGCAGGAGCAACAGCGTGTGCCATTGCGGCAAAAGCTGGGCACTTCGCAGCCCAAGCTCAGCCAGATGGTGGCAATCATGGAGGCCAATCTCGAGGAGCCGGTTGGCCTTGAGGAACTCGCGCGGTTGAACGAGGTGTCGGTGCGGCAACTGGAGCGCCTGTTTCACAAGCACCTGCAACGCACGCCGAGTCAGTACTACCTGGAGTTGCGCCTTGCGCGGGCGCGACAATTGTTACTGCGCAGCGAATCGCAGGTGCGTGATATCGCCCTCGCCTGCGGCTTCGTTTCCCCGGCGCACTTCTCCAAATGCTACAGCCGCTTTTTCGGTGTATCGCCCATGGGTGAGCGCAAGCAGGTGGCTGCGGTGCATTGATTCAATATTGATGTTGGCCAGACTGGCCTCATCGCGGGCAAGCCCGCTCCCACAGGATTTTCAGTGAACACAGATTGTGTATCCACCAAAGATCCCTGTGGGAGCGGGCTTGCCCGCGATGGCGTCCCTGAGATCGCCGAATGAATGTCAGTCCTGCAAAGCCTTATGCGCCGTCTCCCGACTCGCCAGCATGGCAACCAGTGCCACCGCCGCGGCCGCCAACAGATACCAGGCCGGGGCCATTTTGTTGCCGGTCAGTTGAATCAGCCAAGTGGCGATAAACGGTGCGGTGCCGCCGAACACTGCGTTGGCGATATTGAAGCTGAAGGCAAAGCCACTGAAGCGCACGCGGGTGGGGAATATCTCGGCAAGGAAGCATGGCAAGGTGCCGTCGTTCATCGCCAGGATGGCGCCGAACGCGATCTGGATCATCAGAATCACGATCAGCGGCTGGTTCTCCAGCATCCCGAACAAGGGAAAGGTCAGCGCCAGGAACAAGACTGAAGCGATTACCAGCATGGTCTTGCGCCCGAAGCGGTCCGACAGTTTGCCCATCAGGAAAATCAACCCGATGTAAGTCGCCAGCGACACCGTCGACGCCAGGAACGAATCACGCTCGTTCATGCCCATTTCGGTGGACAGGTAGGTCGGCATGTAGCTGAGCAACAGGTAAAACGCCACGGCATTCAAGCACGTCGCGCCGATCCCGATCATCACGCTGCGTCGATGCACGGTCAGCAGTTCGCGAACCGGCGCGTGGCTCGCGCACTCCTTCGCTTCAAGGCGTTTTTCCATCTCCAGGAACTTGGGCGTGTCTTGCAGACTCATGCGGATATAACGCCCCACCAGCCCGAACGGTGCCGCCAGCAGAAAGGGTAACCGCCAGCCCCAACTGTGCAGGTCCTCGACACTCATCCAGGCGTGCAAGCAGGCGACAAACACCGCACCGAACAGCAAGCCTGCCGCCGTGCTCGCCGGGACAATGCTGGTGTACAAACCGCGTTTGCCCTCGGGCGCATACTCGGCGAGAAAGGCCGATGCGCCGGCGTACTCCCCTGAAGCAGAGAAGCCCTGGAACAGGCGAATCAACAGCAACAAGGCGGGTGCCCACAGGCCGATATGGTTGTAGGTCGGCAGGACACCGATGCAAAAGGTCGAGATCGACATAATCAGAATCGACCAGGACAGCGCACTGCGCCGCCCGTATTTGTCACCGAAGTGCCCCCAGACCAGTCCTCCCAGCGGGCGGACGATAAACGACAGCGCGAACACGGCAAAAGTCGCCAGCAGCGCAGTCGCCTTGTCGGTTTGCGGAAAGAACGTCAGCGCGATGACGGTGGCCAGGTAGCCGTAGGCTGCATAGTCGAACCACTCGACGAAGTTGCCCATGAAGCTGGCACTGGCTGCGCGCCGCAGGGCCTTGCGCTCGGCGGTCTGTTCAAGTTTCTGCGCCAGGGTCGGCGTCAGGCTTGCGCTTTGGGTGCTCATTGGGCACCTCCGGTGTGAGAGGTGCGGTTGGCGAAATGAATAGTCGGGACGTAGAACATGACAAAACCCTCTATTGTTTTACTTGGCAGGGTTAAGGTTCAGTAGATGCTGCGCGCACTGTGGCGAGGGGATTTATCCCCGTTGGGTGGCGCAGCCACCCCATTAACGATGCGATTTTACGACTGCTGCGCAGCCGAACGGGGATAAATCCCCTCGCCACAAACGCCGCACAGGTTCACTGTGCGGCGCAGGGCCTTATTTTTTGATGATGTTGTGTTCCGGGCCGTACGGGAACTTCGTGATGTTTTCCCCGCCCTGTTCGTTGACGATCAGGATGTCGTGCTCACGATACCCGCCCGCCCCCGGAAGGCCTTCGGGCAGCATGATCATCGGTTCGATCGATACCACCATCCCCGGTTCCAGCACGGTGTCGATGTCTTCGCGCAGTTCCAGCCCGGCTTCGCGGCCGTAGTAATGGCTCAGTGTCCCGAACGAGTGGCCGTAGCCGAAGGTGCGGTATTGCAGCAGATCGTGTTCCAGGAAGATCTCGTTCAGCTGCAGCGCGATATCGCAGCAGCGCATGCCCGGCTTGATCAGTTTCAGGCCGGCCTCGTGCACCTTGACGTTTACTTCCCACAGGCGCAGATGTTCGTCGGAGCAGTGGTCCAGGAACAACGTACGTTCCAGTGCGGTGTAGTAACCGGCGATCATCGGGAAGCAATTGAGGCTGAGGATGTCACCCTTGTTGACCTTGCGCGAGGTCACCGGGTTATGTGCACCGTCAGTGTTGATGCCGGACTGGAACCAGGTCCAGGTATCCATCAGTTCGGAATCCGGGAAGGTGCGGGCAATTTCGCGCACCATGGCCTGGGTGGCGTGCAGGGCCACTTCGTATTCCGGCACCTGATCACGCAAGGCTTCGACGACGGCTGCGCCGCCGATGTCCGCTATCCGTGCACCCTGGCGAATGATCGCGTGCTCTTCGGCGGACTTGATCATGCGCATGCGCATGCACGGTGCGGCGATATCCACCAGCTCGGCCTGCGGATAGCGGCTGGCAAGCTTGTCGCGATTGAGCAGATTCAGATGGTCGAACTCGATGCCGATACGTCCGGCCTTGGGCAAGGCCTGCTGGATCGCGACGAAATAGTTGTCGCGCTGCCAGTCTGTGTAGACGATGTTTTCCGTGCCGACCGTACGACGCCAAGGCTGACCGCCATCGATGTTGGCGCTGATGGTCACGGCGCTGTCCTGGGTCACAACCAGTGCGTACTGGCGCCCGAAAGAGCAGTACAGGAAATCGCTGTAGTAGTTGATGTTGTGATAGGACGTGAAGACGGCCGCGTCGATATTGTTCTGCGCCAGATAAGCCCGCAACCTGGCCTGGCGGTTGGCATATTCCTGGGCCGAGAACGTCGGGTTGGTTCTCTCGCCGTTCTTGATCTGGATGGTTTTCGGCATTTGCATGTCATTTATCCTTGTCATTGTTTGAGCTACAGATGGCGCCCATCTGGCGGGCCGCTGAAGATCATTCGAACAGATGCAAAGTGTGGTTTTTTGTGCGAATCCGACCTGTAGTTGGTCATATCCGCTGTTTGCAAAAGTGCTCCCCACGCCCCCGCCAGAAACAAAAATGCCCCCGGCTTGGCGGAGGCATTGGTAAAAAACTCGGTATTGTTGTTGGCTGTGGTGGCCTCATCGCGAGCAGGCTCGCTCCTACAGGGGATTTTCAGTGCCCTCGTACTTTGCGTGTACCTGGATTCAGTGTGGGAGTGAGCCTGCTCGCGATGAGGCAGGTGCGTTCACCATGGATGCCCGCTGACTCTGTGCCTGCGCGCCCATATGTTCGCGAGGGTGTTCGCCGAAGTACTGGCGATAGCAGCGAAAGAAATGTTGCAGCGAGACGAATCCGCACGCCGTCGCGACATCCGACAGCGACTGTCCGCCGGCCCGCAACAACTGACGCGCCCGTTGCAGCCGCAAGTCCAGATAGTGCCTGGATGGCGAACACCCCAGGCTGCGTTTGAACAGGCGCTCCAGATGTCGGCGTGAAATGCCCATGGACTCGGCCAGCTCGTCGATGCCCAGCGTCCGGCGCAGATGCTCATTCATCAATGCCAGGGTTGCTTGAAGTTTTGCCGGAGCGTCGTTAAGGGGGAGTAGCGGCCGGGCCTGGCGCGCTGCATGTTTTTCCATACGCAGGATCAGACCACGGCCATGGGTCCGGGCGAGAAGTTCGTGCATCAATCCCTGAACGGCCCGCGGGCCGACGCAGGTCAGGCGTTGGCGGTCGACGCAGAATGGCGCAGCCACCGGCGTCAACTCGCTCAAGGCAGCAGACGTCAGCGCTGTGGCGGGCTCCGGCAAGCTGCAGCGCACACCCTCCAGGGCGCCAATCTGCGCCAGCAGCCAGCCTGCTTCGCCCAATGCGCCCAGGCAGATCGGTTGTATTGCCCAGTGATTGAGCTGCGCACGCAAGTCTGGATGTTCCGGACGTAGATGCAGATTGTCGCCACCACAGAGGATCAGCACATTGAACGTTTGTGCCTGATCCAGTCGCGCAGTGGCGGTTGCGATGCCGTTGCTGGCGCTCAGTGGCTGCCCGTCCAGGCTGAGCATTTGCCACTGGCAGACACTGCGCCCGGCCATCTGGTTGGCCAGGCGCAATGGCTCCAGCGCGTTGGCCAGGGCATACAAATCGAAGGCTTCCATCAACCAGAAACCAATACGCAGCACCGGCGGCAGTGGCCGGTCAGACACATCAGGAACACTGCTAACCATCGTCGATCTCCGCGCCGCTTCAAAGGTGTCAGGAACTCACCCGATTGTCGGCGTCATAGATCTTCACGGTTTGTCAGGAATCGACCCCCAAGTGCTCGCCACTACCGAGGTCTGATCCCTGTAGGAGCCGGCTTGCCGGCGAAAGCGGTGTGTCGGTTCCAACAGGTCCAGGGGATCAACCCGTCACATGGGCCCGTGCCGCGTGCAGCTTTTTATAGCTGTCGATCAGGCGCAGGTGCCTGTCGAGCCCTTCCAGTTTCATGCTCGTAGGCGTCAAGCCGAAGAAACGCACGCTGCCGTTCACCGAACCGATCGCCGCGTCCATGCGTTCGTTGCCAAACATCCGGCGGAAATTGGCTTCGTAGTCCGCCAGTTCCAGATCCTCGTCCAGCTCCATCTCCAGCACCGCATTCACCGCCTGGTAAAACAACCCGCGCTCGACTGTGTTGTCGTTGTACTGCAGGAACATTTCCACCGCCTCTTTCGCCTCTTCATATTGCTGCAAGGCGAGCCAGATCAGCAGCTTCAACTCCAGGATGGTCAATTGCCCCCAGGCCGTGTTGTCATCGAATTCGATGCCGATCAAGGTGGTGATGTCGGTGTAATCATCCAGTTCACTTTCTACCAGACGCTCGACCAGCGCCTTCAGGCCGGTTTCGTCCAGGCGATGCAGGTTCAGGATATCTTCGCGGAAGAACAGTGCCTTGTTGGTGTTGTCCCAGATCAGGTCGTCCACCGGATAGATTTCGGAGTAGTCCGGCACGAGGATGCGGCAAGCGGTTGCGCCGATGTGTTCATACACCGCCATGTACACTTCCTTGCCCATGCCTTCGAGAATGCCGAACAGGGTCGCGGCTTCTTCGGCATTGGAGTTTTCACCCTGGCCCGAGAAGTCCCATTCAACGAATTCGTAATCCGATTTGGAGCTGAAGAAGCGCCACGACACCACACCGCTGGAGTCGATAAAGTGCTCGACGAAGTTATTCGGCTCGGTGACCGCGTGGCCTTCAAAGGTCGGCTGGGGCAAATCGTTCAGGCCTTCAAAACTGCGACCCTGCAGCAATTCGGTGAGGCTGCGCTCCAGCGCCACTTCAAGGCTCGGGTGCGCGCCGAACGAGGCAAATACACCGCCGGTGCGCGGGTTCATCAAGGTCACGCACATCACCGGGAACTCACCGCCCAGGGACGCATCCTTGACCAGCACCGGGAAACCCTGTGCTTCCAGGCCCTGGATACCCGCCAGAATCGCAGGGTATTTCGCCAGCACTTCAGCCGGCACATCCGGCAATGCGAACTCACCTTCGATGATTTCGCGTTTCACCGCGCGCTCGAAGATTTCCGACAGGCACTGCACCTGGGCTTCGGCCAGGGTGTTACCGGCACTCATGCCGTTGCTGAGGTACAGGTTTTCGATCAGGTTGGACGGGAAGTACACCACCTCGCCGTCCGACTGGCGCACAAACGGCAGCGAAACAATGCCACGCTCTTCATTGCCGGAGTTGGTGTCGAACAAATGCGAGCCACGCAGCTCGCCATCGCGGTTGTAGATCTTCAGGCAGTAGGCGTCGAGAATTTCCGCCGGCAGCTCGTCTTTACGGCCAGGCTGGAACCAGCGCTCGTCCGGGTAATGCACGAATGGCGCGTTGGCGATGTCTTCGCCCCAGAACTGATCGTTGTAGAAGAAGTTGCAATTGAGCCGTTCGATAAACTCGCCCAGGGCCGAGGCCAACGCGCTTTCCTTGGTCGCGCCCTTGCCGTTGGTGAAGCACATTGGCGAGTGCGCATCGCGGATATGCAGCGACCAGACATTGGGCACGATATTGCGCCACGACGCGATTTCAATCTTCATGCCCAGGTCGGACAAAATCCCCGACATGTTGGCGATGGTTTGCTCCAGCGGCAGGTCCTTGCCAAGGATATAGGTGCTCGCGTCTGCCGCCTCACCCGGCATCAGCAACGCCTGGGCATCGGCATCGAGGTTTTCCACCTCTTCGATCACGAACTCGGGACCGGCTTGCACCACCTTTTTCACCGTGCAACGGTCGATGGAGCGCAAGATGCCCTGGCGGTCCTTGTCGGAGATGTCCGCCGGCAACTCGACCTGAATCTTGAAAATCTGGTTGTAGCGGTTTTCCGGATCGACAATGTTGTTCTGCGACAGACGAATGTTATCGGTCGGAATGTTGCGGGTTTCGCAGTACAACTTCACAAAGTAAGCCGCACACAAGGCCGACGAAGCCAGGAAGTAATCGAACGGCCCCGGTGCCGAGCCATCGCCCTTATAGCGGATGGGTTGATCGGCGATCACCGTGAAGTCGTCGAACTTGGCTTCAAGTCGAAGGTTGTCGAGAAAATTGACCTTGATTTCCATGCGGGATTACCAGAATAGCGAGCTAAACAAATTGGCCGCCATTATCCGGCTTTTCAGCCGGAAGTCTTGTGCTTTGGCGCACTTACAAGGGTTGCCCATCGACAAACTCAAGTCTCTACCCGGTTTCTCCCCTTTTGCTTGGCCTCATAAAGAAGCTCGTCTGCATGCTTCAGTACCACGGATACAGGCGGCCCCTGCGCGATCCACCTGGCCACGCCAATGGATATCGTGACGCTTCCCACCGGGTCGATCCGGGTGTTTTCCACCATGGCGCGTAATCGCTCGGCAACGTCGACCGCACTGGCTTTTGGCATGTTCGGCAGTAACAGCGTGAATTCCTCCCCGCCAGTACGGCAGGCCAGGTCGCCGTCTCGCGAGCATCGCTTGAGTACCTCGGCGATGGCTTGAAGCGCGACATCCCCGGCGTCATGACCAAAGGTGTCATTGACCTTCTTGAAATGATCGATATCCAGCGCCATGACGCAGAACGGCGTGCCCGTTTGCTGTAGTACGCGCAACGCCTCGTCCATCGCCCGGCGATTGGCCAGGCCGGTCATCGGGTCACTTTGCGCCTGACGGTTGAGGCGGCCGAGTTTTTCCTGCATCAGGGCCACACCCACCGATAGGGCGTGGCGGATGTGCGCGGCCTCGATGTACCAGGCGCGCACCGAATTGATTTGTTCGGGGCTGTCGGCGGCATCCAGTTGACTCGCCGCAGCCGCCAGTTGCCGCAATGGCCGGGTGATCAGCTGCGTCACCCAGCAGATGATCGTGAAACCGATCAGACAAACGGGAAAGATCGCCATGACCGTCTTTGCCATGAGTGCATCGAGTGATTCAAGGGTTGCGGCACGCGATTGTGCGCAAATCACGCCCCAGCGACTGTCGGGCACATAGGCGTAGCCGGACAGCATCGCGCTACCTTTGGCGTCGACACTCTCCATGGCTCCCCTGCCCCCGTCCAGGACCGCGTCGACCGCTGTATCCGGGCCCAGCACCTGGCCAATGCGATCGTGGTCGGCGTCATACAACAGTCGCCGACCGCTGTCTACCACGTACACCTGAACATTGACGTCGTTGAAGTGATTGCTGATCAGCGTGTGCAGGACGCTCTGCTTTTGCAGGTAAACGGAACCACCCACGGCGCCCAGGTATTGCCCGCCCTTGTCGACAATCGGCTGCGAAACGAAGATCACCAGATTGCCGATCTCGGAAACGAATGCCGGGCTGACCATCGGTTGATGTCCATGCAAAGCCTGGACGATGCCTTCGCTGTGGAACATTCGCCCCTTGATTTGCAGGTTTTGCGGTGAGGCTTCCAGGACTTTCCCGGTGGTATCGAAAATCGCAACCGAGTTGAAACTCGAATCCTGGCCCTGAAGCCGAATCGCCTCGTTCTTCAAAAAACCTTGGTTTTGCAGTTGCCCGGCCAGGAGGTCTGCACTGTAGGCCAGGTGCTCATGGCTGTTGCGCAGAAACTCACCGATGCTGGAAGCGACTTTGGTGGCGTAGGCACGGTTGGACTGCAGGGCCGAGTCGATCAACTCCCGTTTCTGCACCCGATACACGACATACAGGCTGCTCACCAGCGTGATCAACGCAGTAAGCAGCGTAAACAACAGGATCAGGCGCCGCAGGTCGATCCTGGTCAATGACCTCACGCTCATGATCGACGGGTCCGAAGTGCCGGGTAGACACGAAGTGTAGCAACCGGGTGGCGTTTGCCCTGTGTCGGTGGAAATTCGGTGAAATGCGCCAATGACTATACTGCGCTCGCGCCCCGGTCCGATTGTTCCATCTGTCGCTACTATCCGCGATGGCGCAGGCAGCAAGGAGGAGCGCAGATGTCACACGATGGAAACCTGCTTCAGGCAACCGTTATCTTCCTCTTGGCGGTGGTCCTGCTGGTGCCGCTCGCCCAGCGCGTCAAACTGGGCGCTGTTCCCGGTTACCTGCTGGTGGGCGTGCTGATCGGCCCTTCGGTGCTGGGCTTGATCGACAACTCCGAAAATGTCAGCCGGCTCTCGGAAATGGGCGTGGTACTGCTGCTGTTCATCATTGGCCTGGAGCTGTCGCCACGCAAACTCTGGATGATGCGGCGCCTGCTGTTCGGTGTCGGGCTGATTCAAGTGCTGCTCACCGGAGCAATTTTTGCGGTGATTGCGTTCTTCGTGTTCGCCCAGCCGCTGCGGTCAGCCATCGTCCTGGGACTGGCGCTAGCCCTGTCATCCACCGCCTTTGGTTTGCAGATCCTCGCCGAGCGCAAGGAACTGGGCCGCCCCCACGGTCGCATGGCGGTGGCCATTCTGCTGTTTCAGGACATTGCTGCCATTCCCCTGATTGCCGTGATACCGCTGCTGGGAGGTGTCGACGCCGATCAGGCGCAAGGCGGCGAGTTGCGTGAACTGATGGCAGTCCTGGGCGGCATTGGCGCGATCATTGTCGGCGGGCGCTTTTTGTTGCGCCCGGTGTTCGGCTGGGCAGTGATTCCGGGCCTGCGCGAGCTGTCCACTGCCACTGCATTGCTGTGCGTGCTCGGCACCGCGTGGCTGATGGAGCATGTCGGCGTGTCCATGGCCTTGGGTGCCTTTCTCGCCGGACTGCTGATGGCAGAGTCGCCGTTTCGCCACGAGCTGGAATCGCAGATCGAACCGTTCAAGGGGCTGCTGCTCGGGCTGTTTTTCGTCGGCGTGGGCATGACCGCGGATTTGCGCCTGCTGTTTGGCTCGCCTTGGGCGGTAGTGGGCCTGACCCTGTTGCTGGTGGGTCTCAAACTGCCGCTTTTATACGGCCTGGGGCGACTGACCGGTGGATTGAATCGAGCGGATGCTACCGGCCTTGGCGTGGTCCTCGCCTCCGGTGGCGAGTTCGCCTTCGTGGTCTTCAAACTGGCGCTGGGCCACCGCTTGCTCGATCAATCTGTCCACGACTTGCTGGTGCTCGTCATCACGCTGTCCATGGCAATAATTCCCCTGGTGATGTTCGCCCTGTCGCCCGTCATGCGCGCCGTCCCTGCCATGGCGGACGCACCCAAGGGGCCACCTGAAGTCAACGAAACACCTAAAGTGGTGATTGCCGGCACGGGGCGAATGGGCCGTGTCATCGCGCACATGCTGCAAACCCGGGGAATCCCCCTGGTTGCCCTGGACACCTCGGTACAGGCACTCGACCAGCAAGGTTCGCCCGGGCGCCTGCCCGTCTACTACGGTGACCCGACCCGCCCCGACATTCTCCACGCGGCCAAGGTGGGCACGGCTGAGCTGGTGATCGTCACCACCGACGATCCGCAAATCAACCTGGAAACCGCCCGGACCCTTGCGCGGCTCTACCCTGGGGTCAAAGTGATCGCGCGGGCCCGCGACCGACAAGAGGCCCTGAAGTTGATGGATGCGGGGGCACGGCCGATACGCGAAACCTTTCATTCCAGCCTGGAGATAACCCGGCGCGCCCTGCTGGTGCTGGGCGAAAGCGAAGAGCAGGCCAATTCGTGGACCCGGCACTATCAGAAACAGGCCGAGGACGAACTGACCCTTCGGCACCACGATGCGGCTGCCGGGGATACGCGATCGAAGCCTGCCAGCGACGCGTCAAATGAAGAATGAGTGCCAAGGGCGATTGACACAGGGGGGAACCGAGTCAGTTCCAATGCCCCGCGTGCATTCATGAATGCCTGCCGACCGCTCTGACTGGCGATGTCTTCGCATTTTTGAAACAGATCTGAGTTCGACCACTGGTTTCTGAAGCAATGCTAGCTACGCTTGCTTCATCGACCTTGATGGAGCACGGGTATGGGCGGCGTAAAACTTTCCAGTGGTAACGGCCTGTCAATTGCCTGCCTGCTGGGGATTGCCTTCCTGCTGGCCGGTTGCGGCAAAGAACCGGTTGCTCCGGGGCGAAAACCGCCTGATGTGACCGTCATGACGGTCACCGCCCGCGATACCCCGGTAACCTTCGAATTCGTCGCCCAGACCCAGAGTTCCCGCGAAGTGGAAATCCGCGCCCGTGTCGCCGGTTTTCTGGAAAAGCGGCTGTACACCGAAGGCGATCTGGTGAAAGCCGGGCAGACGCTGTTCCAGATGGACAGTAAGCCCTTCGACGCCGCGCTGCTGTCAGCCAAGGGACAGCTGGCCCAGCAACAGGCTCGCTGGGAAGTGGCCAAGGCGACGTTGGCCCGTGTCCGCCCATTGGCCGCGCAGAATGCAGTCAGCAAGATGGACCTGGACAATGCCAACGGCCAGGAGCGTGAGACCCATGCCGCCGTACTGGCCGCCGAGGGGGTTGTGCGCAACGCCCAGCTGAATCTGAGCTATACCACCATCACCTCTCCCCTGACCGGCCTTTCCAGCTACGCAAAAAAACAGGACGGCAGTTACGTCACGCCGGGCGAGTCGGGGCTGCTGACCTCCGTTTCGCAGATGGATCCGATGTACGTCAATTTCAGCCTTTCGGAAAACGAATCGTTGAAATACCGCGACGAAATCAGCACTGGACGGCTCAAAATTCCGCCCAGCAGCGATTTTGTCGTCGAAGTGGTGATGGCCGACGGTACCGTGGTACCTGACCGCGGCAAGGTTAATTTCCTCGCACCATCGTTCAGCTCGGAAACCGGCACCTTCCTGGTGCGGGCGGTACTGGCCAACCCCAAAGGGCTGCTCAAGCCCGGTCAGTTCGTCAAGGCACTGGCCAAGGGCGCTACCCGGCCCAATGCCATTCTGGTGCCGCAGAAAGCCGTGCTCGAGGGGGCCAAGAGCCATTTCGTCTGGGTGCTCAATGCGGAGGGCAAACCCGAGCAACGAGTGGTCGAAGTGGGTGAATGGCAAGGCGATAACTGGTTCATCAGCCAGGGGCTGCATGCCGGTGAGCGCATCGTGGTCGAGGGTGCGATCAGGGTCACACCCGGGGGACCGCTGAACATTGTCGACGCCGCCGGCACTACGCCGGCCCCCGCGGAGGCAGGTGAAACAGTGAAAGCGGGGACGACCGGTGCAACCGGCGGGAAAACACCATGAGCATTTCCCACTATTGCATCGACCGGCCGATTTTTGCTTCGGTGATCTCCATCATCATCACCCTGGCCGGCGCGGTGGCCATGCTTGCACTGCCCGTCGCCCAATACCCGGATATCACACCACCGCAAATCACCGTGGCAGCCACCTACCCCGGCGCCGATGCGCAGGTGGTGGCCAATAACGTGGCAGCGCCCATCGAGCAGCAGGTCAACGGCGCCGACAACATGATCTACATGAACTCGTCGAGCTCCGCGACGGGCAACATGACCCTTAACGTGTTCTTCGAAATCGGCACCGACCCGTCCCTCGCCCAGGTGGACGTGCAGAACCGGGTCAACCTGGCCCTGCCGCAACTGCCCTCCGCCGTGCAGAGCCAGGGCATTCAGGTGCAGAAAAAATCGTCGGCGTTCATGATGATCCTTTCCGTGTACTCCGCCGGCGACCGCTATGACAGCACCTACGTCGCCAACTACGCCAACCTCTATATTCTGGATGCGATCAAACGCATTCCGGGTGCCAACCAGGCCGCCATTTTCGGCACGCCGGACTATGCCATGCGCATCTGGCTCAAGCCTGACCGCATGGCCCAGCTGGGTATCACTGCCGCCGACGTGCAAAGAGCGGTGGCCAACCAGAACCAGCAGTTTGCGGTAGGTCGCGTCGGGCAATCCCCCACGGGGCAAGCTGTGGAGCAATCGTTCGCCGTGACCACCAAGGGCCGCCTGACCGAGCCTGCGGAGTTCGAGAACATCATCTTGCGTGCCAGCAACAACGGCGCCGCCATCGTGCGCCTCAAGGATGTAGGGCGTGCCGAACTCGGGCAGAAAGACTACTCGTTGCGCAGCACCTATCAGGGTAAGCCGGCGACGCTGATTGCCGTGTATCAACAACCCGGCGCCAACGCCCTCGACGTCTCGGCGGCGGTCACCAAGACCCTGGCAGACATGAAGGCGACCTTTCCCGAGGGCATCGAATACAAGATCGTGATGGACACCACGGCCTTTACCCGCGCGTCGATTTCCGAGGTGATCCACACCTTCTTCGAAGCCCTGGTGCTGGTGGTCGTGGTGGTTTACATCTTCCTGCAGAGCCTGCGTGCCACGCTGATCCCCGTGCTGGCGGTACCGGTGTCGATTGTCGGTACCTTTATCGGTATGTCTGCCCTCGGGTTTTCGGTGAACATGCTGACACTGTTCGGCATGGTGCTGGCCATCGGTATCGTGGTGGACGACGCGATCGTGGTGATCGAAAACGTCGAGCGCAACATGCAAGTGCACAAGATGCCACCCAAGGAGGCGGCCAAGCGCGCGATGGACGAAGTGGCAGGTCCCGTGGTGGCCATCGTGCTGGTGTTGTGTGCGGTGTTCATCCCGGTGGCATTCATGGGCGGCATCACTGGCCAGCTGTATAAACAGTTCGCGATCACCATCGCCATTTCCGTGGTGATCTCCGGCCTGGTCGCCCTGACCCTGTCGCCCGCCTTGGCGGCGCTACTGCTCAAGCCTCAGCACGGCGACAAGAACGCCTTTTTCCGCTGGTTCGAACGCAGCTTCGAGCGCATGACCGAGGGTTACTCCAACGCGGTGGCCTTCATGATCAAGCGCTTTGTAATGGCGCTGTTGCTGTTTGCCGGCATGATCGTGTTGATCCTGCTGATGGGCCAGCGCATTCCCAGCGCCTTTCTGCCGCCGGAAGACCAGGGTTACTTGCTGGGGGCCATTATCATGCCCGATGCGGCGAGCCTTGATCGCACCGGCGAGGTCGGCAAGGTCGCCAGTGACTTCTTCATGAACGATGCGTCGGTGGAGGGCGTGGCCATCGTCAACGGCTATAGCCTGCTGGACGGCCAGAACAAGAACAACGCCGGTACCCTCTTCGTCGGATTCAAGGATTTCGAGGGACGCTACAAGGATAAGGAAACTATCAAGGAACAGAGCGCCCCTGCGGTCATCCAGAAAGCCGCACGTGCTTTCTCCACGATTCAGGAGGGGATCATTCTGCCGGTCAACCCGCCGTCCATTCCCGGCCTGGGCACCACCGGTGGCATGGAAGTCTGGGTGCAGAGCAAGGGTGACGCCGGCGTCGACCAACTGGCGGAAATGGTCGGCGAACTGGTGGCGAAAGCCAAGCAGCGCCCGGAACTCGGCGCGATCACCTCGACCTTCAACGTGCATTCCAGGCAGCTGATGGTCGACGTGGACCGGGAAAAAGCCGAAAGCCTGGGCGTGCCGGTAGAAGATGTCTACAGCGCCATGCAGACCATGTTCGGCTCGCTGTACGTCTCGCAATTCAACAAGTTCAGTCGCCTGTGGCAGGTCATTCTGCAGGCAGAGCCGTCGTATCGGCTCAAGGCCGAGGACCTGCAACAGATCTACGTGCGCAGCAAGAATGGGGAGATGGTGCCACTCAAGTCGGTGTTGACCACCCGCTACGTCACCGGCCCCGACTTGCTGACACGCTTCAACAACTTCCCGGCGGTGAAACTTACCGCCAACGCGGCGCCCGGCTACAGCTCTGGTCAGGCATTGGCGGCCCTGGAAGAAATCAGCGCCGAGATCATGACCAACGACTATGCGCTGGCGTTGAGCGGCGAAGCGTTCGAGGAGAAAAAGAGTGGTGGTGCTTCTTCGCAGGTGTTCATTTTCGGCCTGGTGATGGTGTTCCTGATCCTCGCGGCGCAGTACGAAAAATGGTCCCTGCCGGTTGGCGTGCTGATGGCGGTGCCGTTTGCGTTGTTCGGTGCCCTGCTGGCGGTGCTGCTGCGGGGCTTGAGCAATGACGTGTATTTCCAGATCGGCCTGACCATGCTGGTGGCACTGGCGGCCAAGAACGCCATCCTGATTTTCGAGTTCGCGGTATTGAACCGGGAAAACGGCATGTCGGCCTACGACGCGGCGATGACGGCCGCGAGGGAACGCCTGCGGCCGATCGTGATGACGTCCCTGGCGTTCATCCTCGGCTGTGTGCCGCTGGCCATTGCCGTCGGTGCCTCCGAGAACAGTCGCCACTCCATCGGTACCGGGGTGATCGGCGGGATGCTGGCGGCGACCGTCATCGCGATTTTCTTCATTCCCTTGTTCTATTACCTGGTGGAGCGGATGTTCGCGAAAAAGGATGAACCGCAGCAGTCCGTACAGACGCCGTCCGCGCAGCTCCCCGACGGCGCTGCGCAAAACCGGCATGAGGGGGATTGATATGCGCAAGCCCCCTCTCCCGCTGTTGTTGTGCCTGGGCCTGTTCGGCTGCATGGTGGGACCCGACTACCAGCACCCGGAAATCGACACCCCCGCGGCGTATCGCTATGCCGACAAGGAAGCCCGGGACCTGTCCAATACCCTGTGGTGGGAACAGTTCCAGGACCCGGTCCTCAATGACCTGATCCGCACGGCATTGCAGGAAAACAAAGACATCAAGATCGCCGCCGCACGGGTGGAGCAATTCCAGGGCCGTTACGGCGAAACCCGCTCCCTGTTGTTTCCGCAAGTCGGCCTCGATGCTCAAGGTCAAAGGTCCCGCTCGCCCCGGGACAATGGTCCGGTGCCACTGGACCCCTCCGTCGACCCGGTGTTCAACAACTATCAGGCCCTTCTCAGTGTGAACTGGGAGCTGGATGTCTGGGGCCGTTTGCGCCGCCTGAGCGAATCGGCCCGCGCCGATCTGCTGGCTTCGGAGGAAGGTCGGCGTAGCGTCATTTTGAGCCTGGTGTCGTCGGTGGCGACGAGTTACGTGACGCTGCGCGATCTTGACCGCGAGCTGGAAATCTCCCGCACCACCGCCAAGGCGCGGGGCGACTCCTACGAGATATTCAAACTGCGCTTTGGTGCCGGCGTCATCTCGGAAATGGAACTGGCTCAGAACCAGTCCGAATACGAGCGGACCCTGGCGTCGGTCGCGCAATTCGAACCCTTGGTCGCGCAACAGGAAAACGCACTGGCCGTGTTGCTTGGCCGCAACCCGGGGCCGATCCTGCGAGGGCGTGATTTGGGACAACTGGCGCTGCCCTCGGTGCCTGCCGGCCTGCCTTCGGACTTGCTGCAAAGACGGCCCGATCTACACCAGGCCGAGTTGAACCTGATCTCGGCCAATGCCCAGATCGGCGCCGCCAAGGCCCAGTATTTCCCGACGATTTCCCTGACCGGGCTGCTGGGTTCGGTCAGCAACCAGCTGTCGAACCTGTTCACCGGCCCCGCCGCCACCTGGTCCTATGGCGTCGCCGCCAGCATGCCGATCTTCACTGCCGGCGGCATCGCCGGCCAGGTGCAACAGGCAGAAGCATTCCAGCAACAAACCTTGCTGACGTACCAGCAGGCAATCCAATCAGCCTTCAGGGACGTGGAAAATGCGTTGATCGCCTCGACTAAGTCTCGCGAGCAAATGGCCTACCAGGACCGGCAGGTCGAGGCGCTGCGCACCTATGCACACTACGCGCGACTGCGCTACGACAACGGTTACACCAGCTACATCGAGGTGCTGGACGCCGAGCGCAGTCTGTTCGATGCCGAGTTGAACTACACCCGAACCCGGGCCACGGTGTTCACTTCGATGATTGATTTGTACAAGGCCACCGGCGGCGGTTGGATAACCAAGGCAGACGAACTGACGGTGTCGGGGCAGCAACATCAGTGACGTCTGACAAACCGCTTTCGCTGGCAAGCCAGCTCCTACAAAAGCAATGCGTGCAAGCCCGAGAAAAACACCCGCCCCCCTGTAGGAGCGAGCTTGCTCGCGAAAAACCCGAAAGCGCCGTTGGGCATCTGGTTTTACGCATTATCGTTCACGACCTTCGCGAGCAAGCTCGCTCCTACAGGTGGAGATTGCGCGTGGCCTACTCGCGATCTTCTTGCTCCCACTCCACCGAATGGATTTCAAGATAGCGGCTGACAGCCGCGCCCAAGGTCGCAAAGAACGCTTCTTCACCAAACCGCGTGAACAACCCGAAGCGCTTCAGTTTGTCCTTGACCGGGTCTTTCATTTCGGCCACGCACAATTCGATGCCGGCTGCGTGCAGGGTTTCGTCCAGCTCGGCCAGCATGTCGGCGGCGGTCACGTCGACGCTGGTGACCGGTTCCGCCGCGACGACCAGCCAGCGCACGGGCGTCGGCGATGCCGCCACGGCGTCCAGCACCCGGTCATGGAACAGCTCGGCGTTGGCGAAAAACAACGGCGCATCCCAGCGAAACAACACCAGGCCGGGAATCAGGCGTGCATCGGGATAGCGCTTGAGGTCGTGATAGCCCTGCACGCCTTCGGCACGCCCCAGCACGGCCGAGTACGGACGCCAGGCATCCCACAGGAACTCGATGACCGCGATGACAATCGCCAGGCCGATGCCCTCGATCGCCCCCAGGACGGCCACTCCCACCGTACAGACAATCGACAGCCAGAACTCCCAGCGCTGTATGCGATAGATACGCCGCAGGTCGCTGACTTCGATCAGGCCGATGGCCGAGGCGATCACCACTGCCGCCAGGGCGCTGGTGGGCAGGTTCTGCAACAGGTTAGGCGCCACCATCAGCAGCAAGGCAACCGCCAGTGCACCGACGACGCCGGCCAGTTGGGTCTGGGCGCCCGCCGCTTCGGCCACGGGAGTGCGTGACGAGCTGCTGCTGATCGGAAAGCCCTGGAACAGGCCGCCGGCCAGATTGGCGACGCCGAGCCCGACCATTTCCTGGCTCGGGTCGACATAGGTTCGGGTGCGCGCCGCGTAGACGCGAGACAGCACACTGGTGTCGGCAAACGAGACGAGGGCGACGGCGCAACCGCCGATCAACACCGGGACGATATCGGCTTGGGTGATCCAGGGGATGGCGAACGCAGGCAAGCCTTGTGGCAACACGCCCAGAACCGCCACCCCCTTTGCCGCGAGATCCAGCACACCCACGGCGATGGTGGCCGCCACCACGGCGATCAGGATGCCCGGCACGCGTTTTTTGTCCTTGAGCAGCAGGATCACCGCCAGGGTCGCAACGCCGACGGTAAAGGTGACCCAATTGGTCTTGCCCGCCATCACCGCCGAAGCGATGGCCCACAGGTTGCGAAGAGGTCCGTGGGACTCGATGGAAAAGCCGAACAGCTTGGGCAGTTGGCTGATCAGTACCGTCAGCGCGATCCCGTTCATGTAGCCATAACGGATCGGTTTGGACAGCAGCTCGGTGATGAAGCCCAGACGCGCCAGCCCGGCCAGGATGCACACCACCCCCGAAACGATCGCCATCATGCCCGCCAGGGCGACCGCGCGATGCGGGTCGCCACCGGACAGTGGCAGGATCACGGCGAGGATGACTGCCGCCAACGAGGAATCCGGCCCCAGCACCAGAATCCGGCTGGGGCCGAACAGCGCATAGGCGAACAATGGAACGATGGTCGCGTAGAGCCCATAGATACCGGGAACGCCCGAGGCCACGGCATAGGCGATGCCGACCGGTACCAGCATGGTGGTCAGCACCAGCCCGGCGACGATATCGCGCGGCAACCACGCCACTTTGTAACTGCGCAAGGTTCTCAGCCCCGGCAACCAGCGCAGCCAGCCGCCTTGATCGGCGCCCGCCTCCTTGCGCGCGATCCGGCCCGGTTCCGGGAGTGGTGGCGCAGCATCTGTTTGGCTCATGGCACTTCAGCCCTCCCTTGGTAAAGCGCAGATTCGCTTGAACGGACCGCTCAGAATTTTTCCGGGATGCGCCGGAACGGATAATCCGGTTCGCGATAGCTGCCCGGCTTCTGCCGCTTGGGCAACTTCACCTGCTCGCGCGGCACATTTTTGTAGGGAATGCGGCTGAGCAGGTCGCTGATGATGTTCAGGCGCGCCCGGCGTTTGTCGTTCGAGTCGGCCACCAGCCATGGCCCATAATCGGTGTCGGTCGCCTGGAACATGTCGTCACGGGCACGAGAATATTCATACCAGCGGCTGTAGGACTTCAGGTCCATCGGTGACAGTTTCCAGATCTTGCGCCCGTCCTTGATGCGCGCCTCGAGCCGGCGGGTCTGTTCTTCCTCGCTGACTTCCAGCCAGTATTTGAGCAGGATCACTCCAGACTCGACGATGGCGCGCTCCACCAACGGGACAGATTTCAGGAACTTGTCCAATTGCTCGTCGGTGCAAAAGCCCATCACGCGCTCGACGCCCGCGCGGTTGTACCAACTGCGGTCGAAGATCACCACTTCACCGGCTGCGGGCAGGTGCGGCAGGTAGCGCTGCATGTACATCTGGCTCTTCTCGCGCTCGGACGGCGCCGGCAACGCCACCACGCGGAAGATCCGCGGGCTGACGCGCTCGGTCAGCGCCTTGATCGTGCCGCCCTTGCCGGCCCCGTCACGGCCCTCGAAGACCACACAGACCTTGATGCCCTCTTGTGTGACCCACTCCTGCAACTTGACCAGTTCGACGTGCAGTCGGCGTAACTGCTCCAGGTAGTCCTTGTTCTTCAATTTCGGGGTTTGTGCAGACGGTTTCTTCTGCGCGTCCTTTTTAACTTTTGCCATGTTCAATACCTCACGGATGCAGGTCACTGACAACTGACAGGTCGACTCTATGGTGTTGTTACAGGTACTTGACGAAGGAAGACTGTTCAACCGCCGAGCGCGATGATCGCGACGATCAGCAGTGACCCGGCGATGGCCAGCGTAAATCCGCCCAGCCAGGGTTTTACGCCGGCATAGCGCGAAAGAATCCAGCCGGCCACGAATAACATCCCGACGCCCACCAGGTTGGATACGCGCACGGCCAGCATCGTCTGGTCCAACAGCATGAAAGGCACCACGAGCGGGAACGTCGAGAGTACGACCAGCAGGAAAACGCCCAAGGCGCCTTTGAAATCATCTGTGCCCAGGCGCGGCACCGAAACGGCGGGCGCTTCGGCCAACCGCTGGCGCAGCATTTCCAGTCCGTCAGTACCGGCCGCTGTCGCGATACGTGGAGGCAGCGCATCCGCAACCAGCGCCTGGCCGGTGGACGCATCCACACCACCGCGCAGGCTGGTAAGCAGCGTGCGGTTGCGGCTGCGCTCGATCAGCACCCGCAGCAGATACATGGCCGCATCGGCGAGGCCCCAGGCAAGGTTGCAGCCGAGCGCGGCGATCATCATGACCCGTTCGGCTTCCTGATCCGTTGTGACGACACTGATTGTTCCGGTGAAGGTCATCGCCATGAGCAAGCCGAAGATCACTTCCGAGACGCGGTCGATCGGATCGAGCACCGGTGCCCGCTTTTTTTCTGCAACGCTTTGCATGCGTCCAACCTTGGCAGATCCCTGGCCCTTGGAATGTTTTCAGGGGTGGGCTCAAGGCCCTGAGCCGAACCGGTTCACGGGGTGGTTTTTCCCGGCCCCACTTCAGTGTAGTTTGAAACGCTCGCACTGCCGCCCAAGGTTCAGGCCTTCCGCGAGTTTGCCTGCCATACTGGAAAAGATGCGGTGATTGGCCCGCCTCCGATGATCGAATCGCTCATCCAGGATCAGCCCTGCGCCAGCGTCATCGCGTAACGGCCAAGCACTAACGGATATAAAAGTTATTCAGAAAAGAAACTCCCGGGGTAGACCCACAGTCTGCCCTACTCCAATGCCTTCAAAGGAGAGACAACAATGGCTACGTTCGAGCCCGGTCATTTGCACATCGAGCGGCATGCGCTGAACAAGAACGATGTCAGCTACAACATTCATATTGACTACGAGGTCGTGCAGGATCCCAAGGAAGGCAAAGGCATGCTGTTCAAGATGCATGGCACGATTGAGGGCAAAACGGTTGATGACCCGTTCTTCCTGCCCAAGGATCAGGCCTACAATTTTGCCAGCAATGTGACGAAAATCGCCGAAAAGTACGGTATTCCAAAGGCGCAGAGCAGTATCGGCTCGATCCACAAGCACTACGACGCGATGTTCGAGGATGTGCGGGTGCAGTTGAACATGAAATCCGGCGACCCGGTAAAACCCGAACACTTGGAGTAGGCATCACACAATCCTGTGGGAGCATGGCTTGCCCGCGATGAGGCCGGCACATTCAACATTGATGTCGAATGACACACCGCTATCGCGAGCAAGCTTTGCTCCTACGGGTGGATCATTCAGCAGTTCTCCAACTGCTCGCGAATCAGCTTCTTGTTGATTTTCCCGACACTGGTCTTGGGAATGTCAGCCACGATTCGGATCTGCCTCGGGATCGCCCACTTGTTGATGCGGCCATTCTCGACATATTGATGCAGATGGGCCTCCAGCATTTGCGCGTTGATGCTTTGTCCGGGCACGCAAACGGCCAGGGCCACGGGGCGCTCGCCCCATTGCGCGTCAGGAATGCCGACGACCGCCACCGACGCGACGGCGGGATGCTCGCTGATCAGGCTTTCCAGTTCCAGCGAACTGATCCACTCCCCGCCGGTCTTGATCACGTCCTTGATCCGGTCCTTGATCTCCACGACACCCATGGCATCGATCGACGCGATGTCACCGGTATGCATCCAGCCGTTTTCCCAGAGTTGTGCGCCTTGCTCGGGCGCCTTCAGATAGCCTTGGGTCAGCCAAGGTGCACGGACCACAATCTCGCCCATCGCCTCGCCATCGTGTACCACTTCGTTGCCGCTGGCATCGATGATCCTCAAGTCCACCATCGGCACCGCCACGCCGGTCTTGATCCGCGCGGCGACCTGCTCGTGGGCCGGCTCATCGAGTTCGGCGTCGCTCAAGTGCGCCAGGCACAACAGCGGACAGGTTTCGGACATCCCGTATCCACTGTACACATGCATACCCCGCTCGGTCGCCAGGTCAGCCAGACCATGGGTCAAGGCACTGCCGCCCAGGAGCATTTTCCAGCCCTGGAAGTCAGTCCGAGAGGCTTCGTCGCAGCCCAGGATCATTTGCAGAATCGTTGGCACGCAATGGGAGAAGCTCACCTTCTCTTCGCGAAACAACCTGACCAGGGCATTGGGTTCATAACGACCGGGGTACACCTGCTTGATGCCCATCAAGGTTGCGACATAGGGCACGCCCCAGGCATGGACGTGAAACATCGGGGTGATGGGCATGTACACATCGTCGGAGCGCAGCAGCGGCCGACCTTGATACACACCGAGCGTGCCCACGGCATTCAGCGTATGCAGTACCAACTGGCGATGAGTGAAGTAAACGCCCTTCGGGTCGCCGGTGGTGCCTGTGGTATAGAACAGGGTGGCAACTGACTGCTCGTCGAAGTCCGGGAAGTCGAAATGCGGCGCGGCGCTGGCCAGCAGGTGTTCGTACTCACCCAGCACCGGCAGCGTGGTCGAAGGTTCTTCGTCGTCGCAGAGCTGGATGAAGCCTTTGACGGTGGTCAACTGATCCTTGATCTGCTCGACCAGGGGCAGGAAATCGTCATGCACCAGCACCAGGTCATCCTCGGCGTGGTTCATGGTGTACAAGACCTGCTCCGCAGAGAGCCGAATGTTCACCGTGTGCAATACGGCACCGATCATCGGCACGGCAAAAAAACACTCCAGATAACGATGGCTGTCCCAATCCAGCAGCGCCACGGTGTCCCCTGCCTTGACGCCAGCGTTCGTCAGCGTATTGGCCAGGCGTTTTATGCGCTCGTTCAGCGTTTGGTAGCTATAGCGCAGCTTGTCCGCGTAGACGATTTCCTGATCGGGTGCGTAGCGCTTGCCCGAAAGCAACAGGCTCTTGATCAACAAGGGATAGCTGTAGGCGCCTTGCGCAGGCGCGATTATTTTTGTGGTCACCACAGTGAGATCTTCCTGATGCTGTTGGTTGTTAGAACTGCGCTGCGTCGAGCAGAAACAGCGAGTCGCTACCGGCTTTGACCGACGCGCTCAGCGAGTGAATTCGCGGCAACAGGCGGGCGAAATAGAACCGCGCCGTGCCCAGTTTGCTGGCGTAGAAATCGTCCTGCGCTTCCTTGCCCGAAGCCGCCTTGGCCATCAGCGCCCACATGTAGGCGTAGGCCACGTAACCGAAGGTTTGCAGGTACTCGACCGACGCAGCGCCGATCTCCTGCGGGTTGGTCTTGCAACGGTCCAGTACCCAGGCCGTCAACTCGTCGAGGTTATCCACGGCATCGTTGAGCGGCTTGGTGAACTCCGCCAGGTCAGCGCTGGCGGTCGCGGTGAAGTGACGAATCTCGTCGGCGAACAGCTTGTAGAACGCCCCGCCGCTGCCGACGATCTTGCGCCCCACCAGGTCCAGCGCCTGAATGCCGTTGGTGCCTTCGTAGATCTGGGTGATGCGCACGTCGCGCACCAGTTGCTCCTGGCCCCATTCGCGGATGTAGCCGTGACCGCCGAATACCTGCTGGCCGTGGATCGTGGTTTCCAGGCCGAGGTCGGTCAGGAAGGCCTTGGCCACCGGAGTCAGCAATGCCACCAGGTCTCCGGCGCGCTTGCGCGTCGCGGTGTCTTCGCTGAACTTGGCGGTGTCCAGTTGCATTGCCACGTACGTCGAGAACGCCCGGCCACCTTCGTTCGAGGCTTTCATGGTCAGCAACATGCGACGCACGTCCGGGTGGACGATGATCGGGTCGGCCACTTTGTCCTTGTTCTGCGCGCCGGTCGGCGAACGGCTTTGCAGGCGGTCACGGGCGTATTCGACGGCGTTCTGGTAGGAGCGCTCGCCCGTGGCCAGGCCCTGGATGCCGACGCCCAGACGCTCGTAGTTCATCATGGTGAACATCGCCGCCAGACCCTTGTTCGGCTCGCCGACCAGGTAACCCACGGCTTCGTCGAAGTTCATCACACAGGTGGCGGAGGCCTGGATGCCCATCTTGTGTTCGATCGAACCGCAGTTCGCCGGGTTGCGCGCACCCAGGCTGCCGTCGGCGTTGACCAGGAACTTGGGCACCAGGAACAGCGAAATGCCTTTCGGCCCCTCCGGGGCGTCCGGCAGTTTGGCCAGCACCAGGTGAATGATGTTTTCGGTGAGGTCGTGCTCGCCAGCGGTGATGAAGATCTTGGTGCCGCTGACCTTGTAGGCACCGTCGGCCTGAGGTTCGGCCTTGGTGCGGATGATCCCCAGGTCGGTACCGGCGTGTGGCTCGGTCAGGCACATGGAGCCCGTCCAGGTGCCGGCGTACATGTTCGGCAGGTACGCCGCCTTCAGTTCTTCACTGGCATGGGCGTTGAGCGCAAGGCAAGCGCCGGCGGTCAGCATCGGGTACAGGCCGAACGAAAGATTGGCGCCGTTGACCATCTCTTCGACCTGGGCGCCGATGACCTTGGGCATGCCCATGCCGCCGTACGCCGGATTACCGCCCACGCCGGCCCAACCACCCTCGGCAAAGGCACGGTAGGCATCGGCAAAGCCCGCTGGCGTCGTGACTTCACCGTCGCGCCACGAACAACCTTGCTCGTCGCCACTGCGATTGAGCGGTGCAATCAGTTCTGCGGAGATCTTGCCAGCCTCTTCGAGGATCGCATTGGCGGTGTCTTGATCCACCACCTCGGCCAGCGCCGGCATGGCGGCCCACAGCTCGGAAACGTTGAAAACTTCGTTGAGTACGAATCGAATGTCGCGCAGGGGCGCTTTGTAATCAGACATGTTTGAAAGACTCAGGCAATGTCAGGGCCTTTGAACAGGCCCTGGTCAATGGAAGTGCCACCCTCAGGAGTGGACGCCAACACGCTCCACCACAGGTTCGGTGGATTTTGCTGCAGCCGGTGTGACTTTTCGCAGCAGGAAAAAGGACAGCGCCGGGATCAGGATCAGTGCACCGAGCATGTTCCACAGGAACATGAAGGTCAGCAGGATGCCCATGTCGGCCTGGAACTTGATGGGCGACCAGGCCCAGCACACCACGCCCGCGGCCAGGGTAATGCCCACCAGCCCCACGACCCGCCCGGTGAACGACACCGCGTTGCGGTAGGCCTGCGCCAACGGCATGCCCTGGCGCTGGTATTGCAGTTGCACGCTGAGCAGGTACAGTGCGTAATCCACGCCAATTCCGACCCCCAGCGCGATCACCGGCAGCGTCGCCACTTTCACGCCAATGCCCATGACCACCATCAGCGCTTCGCACAGGATCGACGTCAGGACCAGCGGCAGCAGCGCCACAACGGTTGCACGCCAGCTACGGAAGGTGATCAGGCAGAACAGGGTCACCGCTGCGTACACGTACAACAACATGGTGTGGTTGGCTTCGCGCACCACGATGTTGGTGGCGGCTTCGATCCCGGCGCTGCCGGCGGCCAGCAGGAACTGGCGATCGGCGCTGCTGTTTTCCTTGGCGAATCGATCGGCAACGGCCACCACGGCATCAAGGGTTTGCGCCTTGTGGTCCTTGAGGAAGGCGATCACCGGCATCAGTGAGCAATCGGTATTGAACAACTCCGGGGCGTTGACCGAGGCCTGTTGCGCGGCGTAGTTCAATACGTTCTGGTTGCGCTGAATGCTGTTGAGCTTGGGGTTGCCCTCGAAGGTACCGGCAGTGATCTGGCGCACCGCGTTGACCAGCGATGACGTGGCCTGCACGCCCGGCAACTGCTGCAACTCCCACGCCAGGCGGTCGGCCTGGACCAGTGTCTGATAGTTCAGGCAACCCTCGGGGGCCGTCTTGATCATCACCGCGAACAGATCGCTGGACAGCGCATAGTGACTGGTGATGTAGGCGTTGTCGCGGTTGTAGCGCGAGTCGGCGCGAAGCTCCGGCGCACCACTGTCGAGGTCGCCGATCTGCAGGTTCAGGCTGACCGTGAAGCCGGCAATGCCCAGCACCAGGGCGGCCAACACAGTGCCCATCGCCCACTTGGGTGTGGTGAAGCGGTCGAGCATGTCCCACAGTTTGCCGAACCCGCGATGCTCGGCACCCGGGTGTCGATTTTCAACGCACGGGTAGCGGCCTTGCTGCCAACGCCGACGTATGACAGTGCCACCGGCATCAACAACAGCGAAGTAAAGATCAGCACTGCGACACCGATGCTGGCGGTAATGGCCAGGTCCTGGATCACCGGAATGTCGATCAGCATCAGTACCGCGAAGCCCACGGCATCGGCCAACAGCGCGGTGACGCCGGCGATGAACAGGCGACGGAAGGTGTAACGCGCCGCCACCAGCTTGTGGGTGCCACGGGCGATGTCCTGCATGATGCCGTTCATTTTCTGCGCGGCGTGGGACACGCCGATGGCGAAAATCAGGAATGGCACCAGCACCGAGTAAGGATCGATGGCATAGCCCAGCCAGGCGACGATGCCCAATTGCCAGACCACGGCGATCAATGAACAGCCGACCACCAACAAGGTACTGCGCACACAACGGGTATAGAGGTAAATGATGACCAGCGAGGTGATCACCGCCAGGCCGAAAAACATCATGACCTGGATCAGCCCGTCGATCAGGTCGCCCACCAGTTTGGCGAAGCCGATCACCCGGACCTTGTAATGGCCCTTGCCCTCTTCCCCGGCCTTGTGCCCGGAGCCTGCGTACTCGATCTTGTCGCGCAGGCGCTCTTCGAGCATCCGCGAAAACGTGTGATAGTCGATGCCATGGCCGGTGGCCGAGGTCTTGTCCAGCAGCGGCACGATCAACATGGTTGACTTGAAGTCGCTGGCCACCAGGCTGCCGACAATACCGGCGCGGTTGATGTTCTGCCGCAGCTGCTCGATGTCTTTGGGGGTGCCCGTGTAGGCATCGGGCATCACCGGGCCGCCCTGGAAACCCTCTTCAGTGGCTTCAGTCCAGCGGACCGCCGGGCTCCACAGCGACTTCATCCAGGCGCGGTCGACGCCTTCGGCGAGGAACAACTCATCATTGACCTGCTTGAGTACGTTCAGATACTCGGGGTCGAAAATATCACCCTGGGTGTTCTCCACCACGACCCGTACCGAACTCCCCAGGCCGCGCAGCGATTGGCGGTTCTCGAGGAAGTTCTTAATGTACGGCTGACTCTGCGGGATCATCTTCTCGAAACTCGGGCGCAACTCCAGGCGGGTTGCCATCATGTAGCCCAGTAACAGGGTGATCATCGCCATCAGCAGCATGAACAGCGGACGGTGGTTGAACACCCACCGTTCCAGGCGATTGCCGGAACGGTGATCGAAGTCGCGCAAGTCGCCAATCACCGGCATGGTGTCTTGCTGAATATTGCCCATAGGACGGTACCCGCTCTGATTTTATCGGTTCTTATTCTTTGGAAAGCGACCGCGCACCGCGACTGCCCACCACGATCAGCGAGCCATCGGCTGCCTGCACGGCACCCGCGACGGGTGACTGGTTTTGCTGGGCGATCAGTTGCAGTCGAGTCTCGGCAGACTGGCTGAGCAATTCGTGCCCGGCCTGGGTGAACAGCCGGAAGCGGCCGTCATCGCCCTGCGCCGCGGCAGTGACGCTGACTTGCAGGCCGGTCTCCAGAAGCGTCCAGTTGGCACCGCCATCGGTGCTGCGCAACACATGCCCGCGCAACCCGTAGACCAACACTTCGCCTGGTTTACCGATCACCCCGAAAAAACTGCCCTGGTAGGGGGTCTGCAAGGCCACGAAGCGCTGCCCGGCGTCATCCCATTTCAGCAGCAGGCCTTGTTCGCCGGCGATGTAGAGCCCATCACCGGTGGAGGCAATGGCATTGAGGTGAAAGCCCTGGGGGTTTTCGGTACGGTCCTGGAATGGCGTCCAGTGCTTGCCACCGTCTTCGGTGCGCAGGATCAGGTTGAAGACACCGACCACGTAGCCGATGTTGTCGTCGGCGAACCAGACGTCCAGCAGGGGCTTGTCAGCACCCTCCTCGACCAGTCGCTGACCTTCGGCGGCCAATACTGGCCATTGCTCGTTGCCCGGCTCGGCCTGGGCCAATGCCGAGTAATGCTTGACCAGCAAGTCACCGATCTGGCGCCCATCGAGTTGTTTGTTCCAGGTCTCGCCGCCATCGCTGCTGTGCAGCACCACACCATCGCCGCCGACGGCCCAGCCGTTCCTCGGCGAGGGAAAGTACACGGCATTGAGGTCGGCACTGACCGGCACGGTGGCCTGGCGCCATTGCTGGCCGGCGTCATCGGAAAAAAGAATGTGGCCTCGCTGGCCCACGGCAACCAAACGGTCACCGGCACGGGTCGCGTCCAGCAAGGGGCTGCGCACGGCCAGGGCACTGGGCTTGGCGGGCAGATCAAGCACGTCGACGTAGGCGGCAGCCTGAGCGAATCCTTGCAACAGAGCCAGCGCGGCGCCCATCAGCAGCGGCACGCACTTCTTGAACGAATACATACGGCGTCCTCATGAGAAAACTGCGCCGGGTGCCCGCAGGCGACCCGGCGTTGAAACCCGACTCAGCGAATACCGGCGCCCGCCAGGGACTCCGGCGACCACTGCGCCTTGGACAGCGAGTCGATGTAGCGGATGCCGCCGTACGGGCCTACCACACCGTTGATGTTGTAGGAGCCGCCGACCAGGTCGTAGATCATGAACGGCGTGGAGTCCGGCACCTGCTTGTCGTAGCTCTGGCTGAGGAACGCGAAGGAACCGCGATAGAGCTGACCACGTGCGTCGTACTGGTCGGACGCCAGAGCGGCCCAGCTGTCTTCATCCAGGTAGAAGCGACGCTTCTGGTAAACGTGGCGCGCGCCGGCCTTGAGGTTGCCCTCTACCACCCACACGCGGTGTTTTTCCCAGCGCACGAAATCCGGCGCGATGTGATTGGCGGTGGTAATGCTTTTCGGGTCCTGGACGTAGGTCAACTTGTAGGTGTTGTACGGCACGATCATTTCCTGCTTGCCGACCAGTTTCCAGTCGTAGCGATCCAGCGCGCCGTTGAACACGAACACATCGTCGTAGGTACCGGCGCCCGCAGTACCCGGGTTAGGTGTGTCGTAAGCCAGGTTCGGTGCCAGTTTGACCCGACGCTGACCCGGCAGGTATTGCCAGGCGCGGCGTGGTTGTTCCAGCGGGTTCGCGGCGTCCTTGAGCATGATCGACTCACCGGCGCGGCGCGCGGGGCCGGTGTAGTACAACTTCATCTGGTAGTACACGTCGGAGCTGGTGATCGGCTGCGACATGTTCTCGTAGATCGGATAGGTGATGAACGCCTGCCCGGTAGTGGCGAGACTGGGCACGCCGGCCGAGTCGACGTTCCAGGAGTCGTACTTGGAATTGATGTTGACCCCCTGGTAACGCAGCAGGAAGTTCCACATCGCCTCGCTGCCCGATTGCGGAATCGGGAACGGCACGCCGGGCAAGACGTTGTCGATGGCCAGGCCGCCTTCCAGAGACTTGGCGCCGGTGGCGTTTTTCACGCTGTTGTCCAGCACGGTCTGCGGCAGTGCCACGGTGCGGTGGGTCGGGTAAACATCGACGCGAAAGCTCGGGAAGCGCTTGGCCAGCTCAACGGTGGTGGCCGAGAGCAGGGCTTTGTATTGATCGACGTTTTTGCCATCGATCACCAGCACCGGTTTTTCGCTGGCAAAGGGGTCCGGGCGCATGCTGTCGCCGGCCTTGAAACTGGCCGGGGCGGTGGTCAGGCCACCGGCATAGGCCGGAATGGAGCCATCGGCACTGGCGGCTTTTTCGGCGCCCACCAGAGTCAGGCTGCTGCCGAGCTTGCCGGCTTCTTGAGTCGATACGGCGGCCTGCGCATGGGCCGCGAGGGTCATGGCCAGTGATGCGGCCAACAAGGTTTTCACGAATTTCATGGTTTCTACTCCTGCCTGGTGGCTGGGTATTGGATGAATCAAAAGGTGGTTTTCAGCGTCAGGTACAGCGCGCCACGGTCTTCGGTGGTCGCACCGCCGCCCGAGAAGGCTGAGTAGCCACCGGCGAAGCACGCATAGTTTTCGTTACCGCTGAAGGCGTTCGGCGTGGAGCCGTCGCCGCTTCCGGCGTTCGCTGCGCCGGTGCTGTTGCCGCTGACGTTGCACTTGTCAGCCTTGCCGAAGGAATCGACGTACTTGAGGTCGACGAAGTACTTGTTGTAAACGATGGCGCCGACGCCGACGGCATAGTTACCGGTGTCCTTGGCACCGCCGCCGGAGACCGGCGAAACACCGTCGAGACCGACGTTGACCGACATCGGCAGGTTCATGTCCACGCCGGGGAACACCTGGTACCAGGTCGGGGTGAAGTTGACCGCGATGCCCCAGTTGTCACGGGTCGGCGCATCGACGCCACGGTAAGTGTCCTTGCCCTTGTAGAGCGCCTCGTTCTTGCTATCGAGCTTGAGCAGGTTGCTGTAGTACAGCTCGCCGAGCAGTACCGCCGAATCGAACACCGGGGTCTTGGGCAGGGTCATCAGCCCGTTGAGGGTCCAGTGCAAGGTGTCGCCGGTGGCGCTCATGCTGTCGCCATCATGCGGGGTGTCGTAGATCACGCCGGTGGCTGCCGAGCGCGGCGGCAACAAACCAAGACCTTGACCGAGCCCCAGGGGGCTGGTGGTGCTGACGATCGCCGGGATGCTGGCCAGCGGCATGTTGTGGCGGATGTTCAGGTCACTGCCGACGCTGATGCCACCGACATCCTTGGACAGGCTCAGGCCGAAGATGTCGATCTTGTCGGAGTAAGCCAATTGGTAGGTGGCGGTGCTCAACGAATTCAAGGTGTTGACCACGGCCGGCACCTGGCCCGCTGGCGGCGTACCGTTGGCATTGGCCGAGCTCAAACCGCGGGCATCGAGCCAGGCTTGGGGCAGGATGTCTGAAGTCTGGCGGTAGTAAACGCCGAGTGTGCCGTCCAGCCAGGCGGGCGACCACTTGGCCATGACGCCCCAATCACCCGAGTTGCGCGGCGTCAGGTCATCGCCACGACGCACGTTGGTCAGCGCGTTGCAGGGTGCCAGGCCACAACCGAGCGGGCTACCGGGGGTGATGGAGTTGGTGTTGCCCAGCAGGAACGACTGAGCACCGAAGCCCACCAGGTCGGAACCGCCATAGTAAGTGCCCGCCTCAGGCAGGCGCGCCGCATCCCAATCGAGGAAGTACTGGGCGCCCACGGTCAACTCGGGGTTGAGGGTGAACGTCATCGAGATCTGGTTACGCGGAACGAACAGTTCCTTGGCCTCGGTACCCGGCGATGCCGCCAGCTTGGCCAGGTCCAGGCCAGACTGCCCGTAACTGATCGAATGCACCGGGTTGAGGATGGTTTCACCCCAGAACACGTTGTGCTGCCCGGCCTTGATGCTGAACATCGACTCTTCGCCCACTTCGGTGCTGTAGAACACGAAGGCGTCGAGGATCTCGCCGGACGGACCGGTGTAGTAGCGCTGGGCATAGTTGCTCAGGTGCGGGCTGCCGAAACCGACGTTGTCATTGGTCACGCCAGCCAGGCGCGGGTCGTTGGCGACCAGGCCCGAGGTACCTTTATTGCCGTTGACGAACGGGTTGGAATTGGAGCCGGTGTTTTCATAGGCCTTGTCGTACCAGCTCGCGGCGCTGACGCGAAAACCCATGTTCTGCTGGTAAACCACATCCATCTCGGTCAACAGGTCGACACGGTTGGTGATGTTGGTCCCGGCCCTGCGAAAGTTGTAGTCGCCGTCGTTGTTGTTCGGCGTCCCCAACATGCGTTTGTCGGCGTTTTCGGTGCGCACGCCGTAGTTGTACTTCACGGTGTTATCAAAGCGCACGTTCCAGTCGGGATTGCCGGTGTCCAGCTCCATCGCGTGTGCGGTCGGCATGGAAGCCGCCAGGATGGCCAGGGCCAGCAGACTGCGACGCGAAGGGAGTGTGTAACCGTGACTCTTATTGTTATGCATTGCGTTGGCTCCGCTTTTTGTATTTGTTTTAAGCGCAGGGGTCCCCTGCCGACTCTTGGTGAGAGAGCCAGTGCCTGTATGGCGTGAGGACGTTTACCGGTGGTCGACCCTAGCGATCGAGGTCCAGAATCAGTGCTTCTGCCTGGGGCCACGGGCCGTAGCCTGAGGCCGGATTGAGGTGGCCGACGTCACCGAGGTTGATCAGCTCTGCCTCCCAGTCATGGGCCAGGCGCTTGGCCGCGTCGAAGCTGGCGAGGTGGTCGTCGGTGCTGGCGGCAACGATGCTGCGAAACGGCAGTGCGCCTTTGGGCAGCGGGTCCCAGCCATGGGTGCGAAGGGTTTGCGGGCTCGGGTAATTTTGTGGCCACTGGGCGGCCAGATCCGGTGGCGCGGCCAGCAGGGCGCCCTTGATCGGGTGGCTGTGCGTGGCGGCCCAATGTGCGACCATCAGCACGCCGGCACTGTGGGCGACGAGGATCACCGGCCCGTCGATTTGCTCCAGCTCATGCTGGATTGCCCGGACACGGGCGGCGCAGTCGAGCTTGTCGGTCTCAAGTGGCGGAACGCTACGGACTTTGCTCAAACGGGCCTCAAGCAACGTTTGCCAATGTTCGGCAACGTGCTCACGCAGGCCCGGGACGATCAGAACGGTGGCGGCGGTTTGCAGTTTGTCCACTTGGATAACCTCGGCTTCTCAGTCTCGACTGGCTGTTTCGCCAGAATCTTTTTGTTGGACTGACATTAAAGAGCCGGGGTGGGCCGCGCTTTTCATTTGACGACAGCGTCTTTTCTTTTGATGACAGCCTGATGGCCCCTGTCTGATGGTCGCGCGGAAGCTGTTAACGTGACTTCGAAAGTTGTTCAATTGCCGACGTGCTGACTATATTCACCACGTCCACTTCCATCGGAATCCCTGCAGGAACGCCTCTGCATGACAAAGCTCGTTCGCGCCGCTGTCTTGACCAACTACCTGGACGTTGCTCATTACCTTGGGTTCAATCCACACGATTTGCTGGCGGGCGTCGGCCTGAGCAAGGCCCGGCTGCAAGCCCCCGAGCATCGAATTCCGATCGATTCCGCTGTTCGACTGCTGGAGGAATCGGCGGTTGCCAGCGGTTGCCAGAGCTTCGGCCTGAGCATGGCCGAATCGCGCCAGCTCTCGGATTTCGGTGTCGTCAGCCTGCTGCTGAGCCATCAGCGAACGCTGCGTGATGCGTTGCAGGTGGTGGTGCACTACCGGCACCTGATGAACGATTCGCTGGCCATCTACATTGAAGAGGCCGGCAAGATGGTGATCATTCGCGAGGAAGTGATCACCGATTCGCCCATGCCCTGCCGGCAGGCCAATGAACTGGCCATCGGTGTGATGTTCCGGCTGTGCGCAGCCCTGCTCGGTGCCCACTGGCAGCCCTACAGTGTCAACTTCACGCACCAGCCGCCCGACAACCTGCACCTGCATCGGCGCCTGTTTGGCTGCAACCTGGAGTTCGGCAGTGAGTTCAATGGCATCGTCTGCCCCGATGCCAGCCTCGACATCACCAATCCCCATGCCGATCCCGCCATGGCGCGTTACGCCCAGCGCTACCTCGACTCCCTACAGAGCCATGAAGGGCCGTCGATGCTGTTCGAAGTGCGCAAGGCCATTTACCTGTTGTTGCCGATGGGGCGTGCCACCATCGAGCAGATCGCCCAGACCCAGGGCATGAATGTGCGGACCCTGCAACGTCGCCTGAAAGACGACGGCTGCGCATTCAACGACCTGATCAACGACGTGCGCCGCGACCTGGTGCTGCGTTATCTGGAGAATCCGAATTATTCGCTGGGGCGCATCGCCGACATGCTCGGTTACTCCATGGCGAGTTCGTTCACACGCTGGTTCATCAGCCAGTTCGGCATGCCGCCTGCTTCGTGGCGGAGTGCGCAAAAGCTCGGTACGTCAAAAGCGCCGATGGACACAACCACCCTGCCCGATCGAGAAAATCCTGGCCCCGGCAACTTGTAGGAGCGAGGCTTGCCCGCGAAGGCGGCGTGTCAGGCGACTTACTTTTTATGGTGTACATATCCATTGCTGCGGTAACGGCTGCTGCCGGTTTCGCCCTTACGGCGAGTCACTTTGAAAAGCGCAAAGTAACCAAACGCTCTTGCCCCACCACTCGGTGCCTCGCTTAGGCTCGGCATGCCCGCACTCCGGCATTGCTCCGTGGGCCGCCGCGATGGGCCATCCTTGGCCCAGCGCGGCTAACCCGGCGTCCTGCCGGGTTACCCACGGAGCAATACCTGCGTTCGGCCATCGTGGTTTAACGGGGCGCTTAAATCAAAAACCGAAGCGAGGCGGCCTGACAGCCAACCTGTTTGGGAGTCCGTACGCATTTCCCCTGTAGGAGCCGGCTTGCCGGCGAAGACGGCAGTCCAGTCAACAAAGCAGTCCGCCAATACCCCCGCCTTCATTGGCTGAAGGCTTTTCTGTCAGCCCCCGGCTTCAACCATCCCATCCCGATCCTACAAGCAAATAAGCCACGACCGGCTGCGCCAACCCTCTCCGAGGGTGCAACGTTGCCCCTGCAAATCGATCAATGTTTTTTGGCGCCCAAGGACGGGCTTTGCGTAAAAAAGGATGTGCGATGGAAAAGGATTTGGGCGGGTACCACTGCGCTGTCTGTCGCGACGAGGCCATGGCAGCACGCGCCCGACAGCGCGTACAGCAGCCGAGCGCGGCGGAACTACAACGCAAATACGATGAAATGATGGCTCGGCAGCGGGCACGGGAAGAGCAACTCATTGCTGAACGGGAGGCCAGGGAACAGCGTGAGGAAGCCGCACTCGTGAAAGTCACCCTGCGGATCGGGGTGTTTTTTGATGGTACGGGCAACAACCCGTTCAATGTGGAGATGGGGCGTAAGTGTGGTGCTCATCATCCGGTGTCGACGCAGGATATGGAGTCGAGTTGCAAGCCGTATATGCGGGATCCTGAGAGCAGTTATGGGGGGGAAGAGACCAATGTTAAGCGGCTATATGATTTGTATACGCAGACATATGACGCGGAAAGAATAATCCAGCAGAAACGCGCATTCGATAAAGTCTATGTCGAAGGAATCGGCACGAGCGCTGGCGGGCAAGACAGACTTTTAGGCATGGCCATGGGCCGGGGTGAAACCGGTGTCGAAGCGCGGGTACATTACGCCTTTGGCCAGGTCAAAAACCGTCTGCGCGACTTCCTTGATCGTTTCCCGAATATCCAGATCAGCGCCTTGATCTTCGACATTTTCGGCTTCAGTCGTGGCGCGGCCGCAGCTCGACACTTTGCCTGCCTGTGCCTGAAAAGAACGGACAGTTCGCTCAGAGAAGCGCTGGACCTTCCGGATCGTCTGTTCGCCCGCACCTTCAGCAAGGTCTTTGGCGAAGGGGTCAACACTGGTTTTATCGGCTTGTTCGACACTGTCGCTTCCGTGGGCGGGATTGGTAACCTCGGTTATATACGCAGCCCGGCAACTCCCGGGGTCAAGTTGTACCTGATGCCGAAGTTTTTCCCCAATGTGCTGCAATTGGTGGCGCGAGACGAATACCGCGCCAACTTCGCCCTCAACAGTGTTGCCCCGGATCATCCGCAAATAATCCTGCCGGGCGTTCACTCGGATATCGGCGGCGGATACCGCGATGACATTGAAGAGTGCGTACTGCTCAGCCCCATGCAGGCCCTTGAGGTGGGTGAGCTCACCGACGTCAAAACCACCTCGATCTATCGCGAGGCTCAACAGGAACGGGCGAAATGGCACGCCAAGGGCTGGCCGCTGGAAATGCTGGAGCTGGTCACGCCTGATCCGGTATTGCTTGCGCCTGAACCCAGAGAGCGCAACGCGCCGAAACGAAAGCAGGTTTTTGTAGGTTTGCAGCTACGGCGCAGGATCGGCGCAGGGCTCTCCAGGGTGTATCTGCACGTAATGTGTGAAGCTGCCAAAAAACATGGTTGTGAGTTTCTACCATTCCCGGACAAGCCTGAGTTTACGGTGCCCGATAACCTGCAAAGCCTTTGTGATCGTTTTGTCGCCAGTGACTACAGCATTACCCCAGCAGAGGATCAAATGCTGAAGCTGCGCTACATCCACCAGTCGGCACACTGGAACCCGACTTTCCTCTCTGGAGCCCGCACCACACGATTCGAACTGGCCTATGCCCATGTCCCAACGTCGGATTCCGTACGAGTCCACCATCCTCATGTTCCGGAATGGACGCTGTAACCATGAAAATACTGTTTGCATTGCTCGCCATGTTGTTGGTAAGCGCCTGTCACCCCGTCGATCCGCTATCAGCCAAAAACGATTACAGAACCTCCACGTGGTACATCGGCTTCACCGAGCCCGTTCACATGACAGTATGGGTCGAAACCTCCGCTGTCGAGGACATCAAGGGCCGGATAATTTATGACATTGCGGCAGGCGTAGCCGCCAGTAGTGATAATGAAAATGGAACTGAAAATGCACGGGGCTGGGTGGGTGTAGGCAGTTCCGGCATGCCAGTCACGGGTGCCGACCTGCCCAAACGCCTCTTTGTGCGCTGGCAATCAATTGTCGAACGCAAGACTTACGCGGGCTGGATCGATATTTCCGAATCGACCCGCGAAATCATGCGCAACTCGACGGCCCGGCGTTGCCACGAGACCCCTCAGTACACCGCCAGGTCGAGTGCTGCGCTGAATCTGGGACTGGCACCGGGGGGCATCATTCAGGTCTGGGTCTGGGACGATTGTTTCCGCGCCCACAAAGTGGACCGAGGGCAAGTCGGTATCGAGCCGCTTGGCCCTTCGCAAGGTAAAAACCAAGGACGCTATGCCTGGAAGATCAAAGACTCTTCCCAACGCTACATCGATCGCTTCGGCATTCCCTATGGCAGTTGGTAGTGACTCTTCTCTGTTTCCAGAATGGACGCTATGACCATGAAACCACTGTTTACGTTACTCGCCATGTTGGTGTTGAGCGCCTGCCAACCCGTCGATCCGCTGTCAGCCAAAAACGATTACAGAACCTCCACGTGGTACATCGGCTTCACCGAGCCCGCTCACATGAACGTATGGGTCGAGACCTCCGCTGTCGAGGACATCAAGGGCCGGATAATTTATGACATCGCGGCAGGCGGAGCGGGTGGCAGCGACTATGAGAATGGAACTGAAAATGCGCGGGGCTGGGTGGGTATAGCCACTGCGGGCATGCCCGTCACGCGTGCCTACCTCCCCAAGCGCCTCTTCGTGCGCTGGCAATCGATTGTCGAACGCAAGACCTACGCGGGCTGGATCGATATTTCCGAATCGACCCGTGAAATCATGCGCAACTCGAACGCCCGGCGTTGCCACGAGACCCCTCAGTTCACTGCTAATTCGAGTGCTGCCCTGAGTCTGGGACTGGCGCCGGGGGGCATCATTCAGGTCTGGGTCTGGGACGATTGTTTCCGCCCCCAGAAAGCCGACCGAGGGCAAGTCGGTATCGAGCCGCTTGGCCCTTCGCAAGGTAAAAACCAAGGACGCTATGCCTGGAAGATCAAAGACTCTTCCCAACGCTACATCGACCGTTTCGGTATTCCCTATGGCAGCTGGTGATGACCTGTCTTTGTTTCCAGAATGGACGCTACAACCATGAAAATACTGTTTACATTGCTCGCCATGTTGTCGTTGAGTGCCTGCCAACCCGTCGATCCGCTGTCAGCCAAAGACGATTACAGAAGCCCTTGGTGGTACATCGGCTTCAACGAGCCCGCTCACATGACAGTATGGGTCGAGACCTCCGCTGTCGAGGACATCAAGGGCCGGATAATTTATGACATTGCTGCAGGCGTAGCCGCCAGTAGTGATAATGAAAATGGAACTGAAAATGCACGGGGTTGGGTGGGCGTAGGCAGTTCCGGCATGCCCGTGACGGGTGCCGACCTGCCCAAACGCCTCTTCGTGCGCTGGCAATCGACTGTCGAACGCAAGACCTACGCGGGCTGGATCGATATTTCCGAATCGACCCGCGAAATCATGCGCAACTCGACGGCCCGGCGTTGCCACGAGACCCCTCAGTACACCGCCAGGCCGAGTGCGGCCCTGAATCTGGGACTGGCGCCGGGGGGCATCATTCAGGTCTGGGTCTGGGACGATTGTTTCCGCGCCCACAAAGTGGACCGAGGGCAAGTTGGTATAGAACCGCTGGGGCCTGATCAAGGCAAGTACAACGGCGTCTATGGCGAGATCAAAGCCTCTTCCCAACGCTATATCGACCGTTTCGGCATTCCCTATGGCAGTTGGTGATGACGTGTCTTCAGGTTTGAACCGATCAAAAAAAAACGGCGACCGCTGGGTCGGTCGCCGCTAAAAAACCGGTGTTTTTAACGCCGGTGGAGTGCCGCACTGCGTTGGAGTGAACGCAATGCAACGCCGCTCGTAAGAAGGTGCCGCGTGATGCCGGGTTTACATGCCCCAGTGCAGCAATAGCAGCACTAGCACTGCGAGGAACACGGTTTCCCCCACCATCAGCAGAATGGGCTTGATGCCGACGGCGGCCAGTTCCTTGAGTTGGGTTTTCATGCCCAGGGCGCTGATGGAAATCACCAGGCACCACCGCGACAATTCATTGACCGAGCCCTGTATCACCGGCGCGACCCATCCCGTGCTGTTGAGGCATGCAAGGGCCAGGAAGCCGACGGCAAACCACGGCAATAGCGGCGGACGCTTGCCGGTCGGATCGGCACCTTGCATGCGCGTGATCATGGCGGCAGTGACAATCACCGGCAGCAGCATGGCGACCCGCATCAGCTTGACCACCGTGGCCGTGTCGCCCGTTTCGGTGGACATGCTGTATCCGGCGCCGACCACTTGGGCGACATCATGGATGGTGGCGCCGAGGAACACCCCGGCCACCTGCGGCGAGAGCGACAGCCAATTGGCAATCATCGGATAAACGATCATCGCCGTCGTGGACAGTGCCGAAACACCGATCACGGTGAATAGCGTGGCCCGCTCTTTCTGCGGATGGTTAGGCAAGGCCGCCGCCAGCGCCAGCGCTGCCGAGGCACCGCAGATCGCGGTGGCGCCGCCGGTGAGCATGCCGAACAAACGCTGGAAACCCAGCGCCTTGGCTGCCAGGACCGAAACGCCGATGGTCACCACCACCAGGATCACCACCAGTGCAAACGGCTTCCAGCCCAGCCCGGCGATCTGCTCAAGGGTGATGCGCATGCCCAGCAACGCCACGCCGATGCGCAATACGCTGCGCGCGGTGAATTCGATGCCGGCTTTGCAGGGGCCGTCTCCGGCGAGGAAGTTCAGGGCCATGCCGAGTAACAACGCGAACAGCATGACCGGTGCACCGTAGTGCTCCGATAGGAAAGACGCGGCGGCCGCGACGATCAGGCTGACGATAAACCCCGGCGCCAGTTCGCGGGTACGGCTATTGATACGGGTCAGAGCAATGGCGCTCATGGCGCGGACTCCTCGGTAACGATGACAATGAATGCCTGGCCGTCGACTACCTCGACCGGGTAGTTGGCGACCTTGAGCTTGTTGGAATTGAGCAAGTAGCCACTGGCCAGATCGAATCGCAGCCCATGGGCACAGCATTGAATCACCCGACCGTCCAGGCGCCCGCCGCACAGCGAGGCACCCTGGTGCGGGCAGCTGTCATCGATGGCGAACAGCTCACCGCCGACGTTGAACAGTGCGAGGCTTTTGCCATCGAACTCGAAGAGCGACCGGCCCCCTGCCTGCGGGAATTTTCCGGCGGGCACACGTACACGCAGGCTCATGAGGGTTGTAACTCGCCGGTACGTTCGAGCAAGGCTTCGTACATGACGCCAAACAGCTTTTCTGCGGGATGTGCGCCCACCACCGTCACGCGACGGTCAAACTGAAAACAGGGCACGCCACCGGTTGCCCCGGGGTTGCCGACAAAAGGCTCACCGTTGCCGTACAAGCAGTCAGCCACGAAACCGGCCTCGAAGCCGCAGGACTGGGCGATGGCGATCAATGTCTCGCGATTGCCCAAATCCTCGCCGTAATGGAAGTACGCGGCGAACAGGCGTTCGAGCAATGCGTCACGCTGACGGGAATTGCCCAGCACACTGACCCGCTCCAACAGGCGATGGGCATCGGCAGTATTGGGCATCGTGGCAATGCGGCTGAAATCGATGGTCTCCCCCACCGCCTGTGCGGCCTGTTGCACCTGGGCCTGGCGCATCTGCACGGCATCGGCGTTGCCCAGGCGCTTGCGATAAAACTCGGCGAAGGGTTCACCCTGTGCCGGCAGTTGTGGCAGCAGCTGCACACCGTGCCAGACCGTGGTGAATGCCACGTCCGGCTGCCGGGCACGCAGCAGCTCTTGGGCCTGCTCCAACTGGCGCTTGCCGATCAGGCACCAGGGGCAGATGAAATCGAAAAACACATCAATACGTAAACGGCCACTCACAACTTCACCTCTAACCCTGGCGCATTGACTGCGTCAGGCACCTTCTGCCCCTTAATCCGGGCAATATCTTTGTGGTAATGGCACATGGCGTAAAAAAACACCGCCGCCGCCGCGACACTGACAAGGGGCACGATCTGGAAAGCACCGTGCAGGCCAATCGCATCGGACAGGCGTCCCGTAATGAACGGACCCGGGGCCAGCCCCAGCATATTGTTGGCCAGCGTCAACGTCGCAAAAGCCGTTCCGTGGACCGAATAATGAGTCAGGTTGGCGACCATGGCCCCGGCCGGGCCCGTGGTGCCTGCAACAATCAACATGCCCAGGCAGATCATCGCCAGTTGTGCGGGCCCGGCAGGCAAGGCGAATGCCAGCGACAGCAGCATGCAACTGCCCAGGCAGTAAGCAATGGCCAGGGCGACCTTGCGCTCCGGCGAATGCCGGCACAGGCGATCGCTGAGCATCCCGCACAGAATCATCCCCGCGCCGCTGCACAACACGATGATTGCCGCCATGCCGCCGGCCTTGTCCGCGCCCATGTCGTAATAGCGATTGAGATAGCTGGGCATCCACACAATCACGGTGCCGCCAACGAACAACTGCAAACCGCTGCCGATGTAGGTCGCGATCACCGAGCGACTGGCAAACAGCGTGCGCAGCCTTGCCTTTGCCGCCGCCTTGTCCAGCGCCTGCGTCGCACGCTGCGGAGCAATGCGAGACTCCTTGACGATGAGCGGATACAGCACCGCCAACAGCAAACCGAACAGCGCCATGCCGGCGAACGACCAACGCCAGCCCAGCTTGGCCGCGATGGTGCCGCCCAACGCCATGCCCAGCACCGAGCCGAACATCCCGCCCGCCATGAACGCACTGGCCAGGGTTGCCCGCATGTGCTTGGGAAATACCGAAATCACCACGGCGATGCCGACACTGCCGTACGCCGCTTCGCCAACGCCCACCATGAACCGTGCGATGAACATTTGCGGGTAGTCCTGCGCCAATGCGCAACCCAGGGTCGCCAGGCTCCACAGCAGGGCCATCAACGCCAGGCTCTTGACCCGGCCGAAACGATCGGCCAGCAACGACAACGGAAACGTCAGCAAGCCGACCATCAAGGCCACGATGCCGCTGAGCAGGCCGAGCTGGCTGTCGCTCAGTGCCCACTCGCCCTTGAGCATCGGGAACACCGCGTTAAGTACCTGACGCGACATGTAATCGGAGATCAACAGACCGAACGTCAGGGCGAAGACGATCCAGGCATATTTGCGCGCAACGTTGACGGTACAGTCGTCATCGTCGGCGGCGATTGGATGAAAGGCCATGCAGCCTCCTCGAAACGTTGTTTTTGTTGTTATCGAGCGTTCTTGACATACCACGGGCGAGAGATCATCGATCCCCCGCCCTTGCTACCGGTCAGCCGCGTTGCGGCACACCTTTCTGCCCGGCCTTGCGGTTGGGCGACATGCCGTTGGCCAACAGGGTTTCCTCGATGCTGTTGTACTTCACACCGATGCGATAGATCTCACGGGCTTCTTTGCCCGTGGCGATTTCGCGACCCAGTTCATGGGCGATGCGCACGGTTTGCTGGATTTGCGCCACCGAGCTGAAGCGGTCGCCCTTGTGATCAATGATAGTGTCTTCATTGCCCACACGCGGGTGCATGCCCATGGCCATCGACATGGTGTTGAACGGCATGACGTTCTTGAGCAGCGATTCGGAGGTCAGGGTGCAACCGTCCGGCGCGCGGTGGATGAAGTTGAAGAAGTTGAACGGGTTCGGGCCGTCGAAGCCGCCGCCGATGCCGATCCAGGTCAGGTTCAGCGGGCCCATGTAAACGCCTCGGCGTACCAGACGCTCCAGGGTTTCCATGGCGTGCATGCCGGTCAACTGGAAGTGCGGCTGGATGCCGTTGTCCATCAGGCGCTTGAGGTGCTCGGCGACCCAGGCCGGGCCGGCTGGTACGGTCATTTCGCTGTAGGCCGCCTGAATCATCGGATTGGCCAGGGAGGTGCCTTCCAGGTATTCCGGGTACAGCAGCTCCATGATGTTCATTTGCGTGGTGTTGATCGCCACGGTCACCTGATCCGGTTTCGGCGTCAGTTCGGCCAGCATGTGGCGGGTATCATCGGACAGCCACTTGGCCGCCTCACCATCGCTTTCCGGGGCGAAGGAAATCGAACCGCCGACCTGGATGATCATGTCGGGCACGGCTTCACGCACGCCGGCGATCAGCTCGTTGAATTTCGACAGGCGCTTGGAGCCCTTGCCGTCCAATTCCCGCACGTGCAGGTGCAGCACAGTGGCGCCGGCTTCGTAGCAATCGACCGCTTTCTGGACTTGCTCGTCCATGGTCAGGGGGATGTCTTCGGGGAAGTCTTCAGGCATCCATTCCGGGCCGTACGGGGCCACGGTGATGACCACTTTTTCCATGTTTTCGGGGTGCAGGGAATCGTCGAAGAATTGCATGGTTTACTCCAGTTCTTATGATTGTCCCGCCCACCCGGATTCGAGCCGGGCAGGCGTGTTTACGAGAGCGAATGCAGAAGGGATGAATCAGTACGTCTTGTCGCCGATGATCCCGGCGCGTTCCATCTTGCGATGACACGGCGGGTAATCCATGACGGCGTAATGCTGGGTGCTGCGGTTGTCCCAGATGGCGATGCTGTTGGGCTTCCAGCGCCAGCGCACCTGGTACTCGGGGATGTAGGCCTGGCTGATCAGGTAGCGCAGCAGTTCGCTGGCGCCGGGGTTCGCGTCCTGGCCGAAGCGCACACGTTCGGGGGTGTGGTAGTTGCTAAAGTGGGTTGTGAAGGCGTTGACGAACAGCACCTTCTCGCCGGTTTCCGGGTGCGTGCGCACCACAGGGTGCTCGGCGTCCGGGTACATGGCCTTGAGGGCCAGGCGCTTTTCGATCGGCATGGCCGCGCCGAAACTCGCTTCAATGCTGTGCCGGGCACGCAGGTCGGCGATCTTCAATTTCACATCTTCAGGCAGATTTTCGTACGCTTCGACCATGTTTGCCCACATGGTGTCACCGCCGACCGGTGGGCACTCCACGCAGCGCAGCACGCAACCCATGGGTGGCGCCTCGCGCCAGGTGGCGTCGGTGTGCCAGGCGTTTTCGTAGCGGTCCATCGGCTGGTCCGGCTTTTTGTAGATTTGCACCAGCCCCGGGTGATCAGGGTCACTGCCGGCCACCGGGTGATCTTCCAGCTCGCCGAAGCGCCGGGCGAACGCCACGTGCTCGGCGCGGCTGATGTTTTGATCACGCAGGAACACCACGCGATGGGTGAGCAACTGCGCACGAATCTCGGCAAACAGACCGTCGTCATGGATGGCGTCGGCGAGGTTGACGCCGATCAGTTCCGCGCCGATGTTGCAGGTCAATTGTTCGACTTTCACGGCAAGCTACTCCCTTAAATGACGAAAATCGACGAGCCGGTGGTCTTGCGCGATTCCAGGTCACGATGGGCCTGCACGGCATCCTGCAAAGCATAGTGCTGGTTGATCTCGATCTTGATCCGGCCGCTGCCGACGTGATCGAACAACTCACCGGCCAGCGCGGCTTTTTCCGCAGGGTCGGCGATGTAGTCGGCCAGTGCCGGCCGGGTCAGGTACAGCGAACCTTTCATCGCCAGCATCACGGGATCGAACGCCGGAATCGGGCCCGAAGCAGTCCCCACGCAGACCATCAGGCCACGACGCTTGAGCGAATCCAGAGACCCCATGAAAGTGTTCTTGCCGACGCTGTCGAACACCACGTTGACCCCGACGCCATCCGTCAGCTCGCGAACGCGCTGGGCGACGTCTTCATGGCTGTAATTGATCACATGATCGCAGCCATGGGCCCGGGCGATTTCGCCCTTGACCTCGGTGGACACGGTACCGATGACGGTCAGGCCCAGTAGCTTGGCCCATTGCGAAACGATCAGGCCGACACCACCGGCGGCGGCGTGCAGCAAAATGCTGTCGCCGGCCTTGAAGTCGTAAATGCGGCGCATCAGGTACGAAGACGTCAGCCCGCGCATGGTCATCGCCGCGGCAGTCTCGAAACTGATGGTTTCCGGAAGCTTGATCAGCGGCGCGGCCGGGATCAGGCGCTCGGTGCTGTAGGCGCCCAGGGTATTGAGAAAACCGGTGTAGGTGACGCGATCACCCACTTGAACGTTGGTCACCCCCTCACCCACGGCCTGGACCACACCGGCGGCTTCGACCCCCATGCCGTTCGCCAGCGGTATCGCGTAGGTGCCATTGCGAAAGTAGGTGTCGGCATAGTTCAGGCCGACCGCCACGTGACGCAGCCGAACCTGACCGGGGCCGGGGTCACCTACTTCGACATCTTCATAGCGAAGGACTTCGGGACCACCGGTTTCGTAGAAGCGGACGGCTTTGGCCATGTTTTCTTATTCTCCAGTCTGCAATATTGGCGTGCTGTATCGAATTGCGCTGATTGGACTGTAGGTTCATGGCTGGCTCGTCGCTTCTCATCCGACGACAACGACTTTTCATTTCATGACAATTGAATCCGATGCAGGGGGGGCGAAATACCAGCAATTTGCCGGTGGCCCGCTGCACCAGTTTGTCCTGTTGATTGCGGGTTTCCATCAGCATGAACTGGCGGCATCGGGATCGAAGTGGAAGGGCTGCGGATTGAACCGTTGCCGGACTACAGGCCTCCCTCCTCCGGCGGCCGGGCCAGCACCCACTGCCAGAACAGCTTGTAGCCGACTGCCAGCACCACCGGGCCGATGAACAAACCGATGACGCCGCTGGTGACCATGCCGCCCAGGGCACCGATCAGCACCACCGGCATCGGTACGTCGACCCCACGCCCCAGCAGCAATGGCTTGAGGACGTTGTCCACCAGCCCGGCGACAAACACATAGATGGCGAACACGATGGTCGCGGTGCTGGCGCCCTCGGTGGCGAACACATAGGCAATCACCGGTATCGTAATGAGGGTCACCGGCAACTGCATGATGCCCAGCAATAGCACTGCCAACGCCAACAGCCCGGCACCGGGAACGCCCTTGAAGACAAACCCGAGGCCCACCAGCAGCATTTGGATAAACGCAATACCGACCACGCCGAGCGCCACGGCGCGGATCGTGGAGGTGCAGAGTTCGGCGATTTTCGGCCCTTTCTCCGGACCGCTGACCCGCGAAGCGATCTGCACCGCCGCACGGCTGCCGGCTTCGCCATAGGCCATGAAAATCCCGGCGATGATCAGCGCGAAGATAAACGTCAGAAACCCCATGCCGACGCCGGCCATTGTACCCAGCAGGGTCAGGCTGACGCCCTTGATTTGCGGTATGTACTTTGCCGTCAGGCTGGGCAGATCGGTGGCGGCCTGCAACCAGATAGCCGACAACGGCTTGCCTATCAGCGGCCACCCGGCGACGGACTCGGAGGGTGGTGGAATATGGATGCCTTGGTTCTGGACACTGGCCATGGCGTTCTGGACCGAGTCGGCAATCGAGGTGCCCAACAGGTAGATCGGGACCATGAGAATCACGATGGACACCAGGATGATCAAGGTGGCAATGCGTCCCTCCTTCTGCCCCAGCGGTCCCATGAGTTTTGTCTGCAATGGATAAAGGGTGATGGCCAGGATCACCGACCACAGCATCAGGTCGCGGAATGGACTGAAAATCTGAAAGCAGAACAGCACCAGAACCAAAATCAGCCCGGCGCGGATCAGGACATCGAGTAACCCGCGGGACATGGCCTTTTCTGAGAGCGGACTGGGCAACATGGATTCTCCTGGCAGTTCACTGCGAAGATTGGGGTCGGTTTGCCCAGCATAGACGCTCAACAGGCACTGCGTTTTTCTTGAAAAGAGCCAAAACTCAGCACACCGACTCAATATTCGCGCTTCAATTCAAGTCACGATGCATGACGCCTGGCAAACACCGCCACAGGATTGACCCATGACGCTTTTCTCACAGGTTTGCACGCCCCGCCTGACTGTGTGGTTGTCGCTGTTATTCGCCAGTACGGGCGCTATGGCCGATGAGCCGGCGCAAAGCGCACAAGGCTTTCTCGACGGGGCATCATTCGACGTGCTCAGCCGAAACTTTTACCTCAACAGTGACTATCGATCGCCTTCACCCTCCGGCAAGAGCTACCGGCAGGAATGGGCGCAAGGTTTTATCGGCAACTTTCAGTCGGGATTCACGCCCGGCACGATTGGCTTCGGGCTCGATGCCCATGCCTTTTTGGGGCTGAAGCTGGATGGGGGCAAAGGCCATTCCGGAACAGGATTATTGCCGGTCGACAGTGACGGGCGCAGCGAGCCCAACTATTCCAGTGGTGGCGGTGCGCTGAAAATCAACGCGTCGCGAACCACACTGGCCTACGGTGAGATGCTGGTGGAAACCCCGGTGTTCGACACCGCGGACAAACGCCTGCAACCGGAATACGCCACGGGTTTTCTATTGAACAGCCGTGAAATCGAAGGCATGAACCTACAGGCCGGACACTTCACAGCTTTCAAGAATCAGGACAGCTCGTCATCCAGGGGCGACTTTTTCGGGTATGGGGCCAGTACCGAAGCGGGCGGCATCTCGTTTCTGGGCGCCGATCTGTTCACGCAAAGCCCGCTGGGCGGCGCTCTATATGCCTCGGAGTTGACCGACACCTGGCACCAGTACTACGGCAATCTGCATCTGAAGCAGGGCCGCTGGTTCCTCGACGCCAACCTCTACCACACACGGGACACCGGGCAGGCGCTGGCGGGTGCCATCGACAACACCGCGTTCAGTCTGTCGGGCAAATACACCCTCGATGCACAGGCCTTTACCCTGGCCTGGCAAAAAATCAACGGCGATACGCCCTTCGATTTTGTCGGTGGCGACTCGATCTACCTGGCCAACTCGATCAAGTACGCCGACTTCAATGGCGCGGGCGAACACTCCTGGCAGGCGCGCTACGACCTCGATCTGGGTGCGTTTGGCATCCCCGGCCTGAAATTCATGACGCGTTATGTCAGGGGCAGCGGGATCGACGGCACCCATGCCCCCCAGGGTGGCGCCTACAACCCGTTCGATCCGTCAACCGGCCAGTTCGTACCGCAACAAGGCGATGGTGGACGCCACTGGGAGCGTGACATCGACTTGCACTACATCGTGCAATCCGGAGCCGCCAAGGGCTTGTCCCTGCAAGTGTCCCATGTGTCCCACCGGGCCAATGCCGCCCAGGCCGGCGATGACATCGACAGGGTCTATGTGGTCATCCAGTACCCGCTGGCCTTCGGGCCGTTCTAAGCAGACTGTGGAATACGCGTTTACCCGTAGGAGCAAAGCTTGCTCGCGATTGCGGTGGATCAGGCACTGCATTGTTGACTGGACTAACGCCATCGCGAGCAAGCTTTGCTCCTACAGGGGGTATGCGTACCTGGCCCCCAACCCGGAAACTGGCGGAAGGTAGCCGGAGTCGAACCGGCCCGGGAACGGATGCCGTCCCCAACCGGGTTTGAAGCCCGGCCGCGCCACCGGGCGCGATTACCTTCCTTGAAATCAGTGATCCGTTCGCCGGGCCAGCGCATTGTCCTGGCGGATATGGCGCTTGTCGCCAATTCGTCGTGTCAGACCGAGCCGGTCGAAGTATTCGAGAATCTGGATACTGCGTTTGCGTCCCAGGCCCAGCGCATCGCGAAACGCCGCCACCTGGATCACCGGATTGGCGTCGGCCAGTTGCAACAGCATAGCCGCCAGACGATGGATCAGCGTGTCGGTGTAGAACAGGTCGCGCACCACCTGATGCATCAGCCCCAACCGGGCCATTTTGCGCAACAACGCGCGCACCCTGGCTTCGTCATGACCCAGTTCGCGCACCCACGGCGGATCGAACCCGGCCGCCTCGAACAACGGCTGCAACTGATGCCACAGGGCTTGGTCCTCCTCACTCAGGCGCACCTGATGATCGGGCATGTGCAGCCACGGGCCGTTGGCGGCAATGGCGCCGCTGGCCAGCGATTCGTCGAGCAGGCTGATGAAGGTCGGGCGGTCGAGGGTCGTTCCAGTGAAACGGCGCAAACGATCACGGTCCGGGCCCATCTGATCCGGTTCCAGTTCATGAAACCGCGCCAGGTGTTGCAGCAACCCGGCTTTCAATGCCTGCCAGCGGGCAGCGTCGAAGAGTACCGGCCCCTGCCGTGTCTCGATCAACCGCACCTCTTCCGGCAATTCCCAGGTGGCCCGCGGACGGTTGAACTGGCGTTCCAGCCGCTGTGGATCGAGTCCGTTGTCGCTGTTGGCCAGCAACACCGGCAGTAGCATTTCCAGGCGAGCATTGCTGGCCAAGGCCTGTAACTGCGCCAACCGTTCGGGGCTGCGGCGGTGACGGGTCGGCGCGAACGGGTCGAGTACCCGACCGCCACCGAGGGTGCGTTGCGCACTCTGGTCGCGCAGGATCAGCGGATCCCCCTTCACCGCCTGCACCGGCCCATTGAGCAGGATCTGCGCGAACATTCGCTCGCCCGGCGCCAGGCTGGAGCCTTCCAGCAAGGCCACTCGGCCCGTCACGTCTTGAGTACCGATGTGCACATGCACCGGTTGAAAATGCTCGAAGGCACGAGGTTCGCCGGGCAACAGCTGAAAGTCGATGTCCAGGCGCTGGGTCGAGGCGTACAGCCATTCGGCCGCCAGCCATTGACCGCGATGGATCTGCTCCAGCGCCAGGCGTTCGGCCTGCAGGTTCAACGCGACGCGCTGCCCGGCCGTGGCGCTTTCGGCGGCTTGATTCTGCGCATGCAGACCCCTTACCCGCACCGGTTTGCCGGAGGGGCCGAGCAGCAACGTATCGCCCACCGCCACCTGCCCGGACAGTGCGGTGCCGGTGACCACGATACCCGCGCCGGCCACACTGAACGCCCGGTCGATCCACAGGCGAAAACCACCGTCGAGGCTGCGTTGCTGCACGTCAGCCTGCGCCTCCAGCAAGGTCTGACGCAGGACGTCAATGCCCTCCCCGGTGACGCTGGACAACGCAATCAGTGGCGCATCGGCATAAGGACCGGGCGCCAGCAAGGTGCTGATCTGCTCGCGCACGGTTTGCACTCGGGACGGCTCGACCCGATCGCATTTGCTGATGGCCACCAATGCTCGCGGGATGCCGAGCAGTTCGACGATGGCCAGGTGTTCCCGGGTTTGCGGCATTACGCCGTCATCGGCGGCCACCACCAGCAGCACCAGATCGATGCCCTGCGCCCCCGCGAGCATGTTGTGGGTGAAGCGCTCGTGACCGGGCACGTCGATGAAACCGGTCAGGGCCGCGCCTGGCTCCAGCGCCGCGTAGAGGTAGCCCAGGTCGATGGTCATGCCGCGTTCGCGCTCTTCCCGCCGCCGATCACCGGCCTGCCCGGTCAGGGCCTGAAGTAATGCGGTCTTGCCGTGATCGATGTGCCCCGCGGTGCCGACAATCACCCTGCCTGTCCCTCCTGTTTGCAATCAAGCGTGCAAATGATCCAGTTGCGCCAGCCACGCCGGTTCGTCGTCCAGTTGCCGCAAATCCAGCCACAAGGCGTCGTCGTCGATGCGTCCGAGCACCGGGATCGGCAAGCCGCGCAAGGATTCCTCCAACCCATGCAGGCAGCGCCCGCGCAGGCGTTTCGAACTGTGCGGGCGCAGGCACAGCGCGGCACTGGGCAAGCGCGCCACCGGTTGACTGCCACTGCCGATCATGCCCAGCGCCGGCACTGCGCTGACGCTCCAGGCAGCACCCAACACCTGCGCCAGTGAAGGTTGCAGGCGTTCAGCCTGGGCGAGGATATCCGCCTGGGGACGCGTCAGCAGGCGCAGGCTGGGCAGGCGTTCGGCCAATTGATCCGGGTTGCGGTACAGGCCCAGCACCGCTTCGAGGGCGACCAGGGTCAACTTGTCGACCCGCAACGCGCGTTTCAACGGGTTTTTCTTGATCCGGGCAATCAGGTCTTTGCGCCCGACAATCAACCCGGCCTGCGGACCGCCGAGCAACTTGTCGCCACTGAAGGTGACAATGTCCGCGCCATCGAGCAAGGCCTGGCGCACCGTGGGCTCGGCGGGCAGTCCCCAGCGAGTCAGGTCCAGCAGGCTGCCGCTGCCCAGGTCTTCGAGCAGCGGCAAACCATGCTGGTGCGCCAATAGCGCCAGCTCTGACGTCGGCACGCTGGTGGTGAAACCCTGAATGTTGTAATTGCTGGCGTGCACCCGCATCACCAGGCCACTGCGCGGGCCGATGGCGGCTTCGTAATCCCGGGCATGGGTACGGTTAGTGGTGCCGACTTCGTGAAGCTTCACCCCGGCACGGGCCATGATGTCGGGAATGCGGAATGCGCCGCCGATTTCGATCAGTTCGCCCCGGGAAATGATCCCCTCCTTGCGTGCCCCCAGGCTGTTGAGGGTCAGCAGCACCGCGGCCGCATTGTTGTTGACCACGGTCACCGCTTCGGCCCCGGTCAATTCGCGGATTAGCCCTTCAATGAGATCGTCGCGGTCGCCGCGCTTGCCGCTGCAAAGGTCAAATTCCAGATTCAACGGATAACGTGCGGCCATTTGCACAGCATCGATGGCCTCCTCCGGCAGCAAGGCACGGCCCAGATTGGTGTGCAGCACGGTGCCGGTGAGGTTGAACACCCGGCGAACGTGACTGCGATGCTGGCTGGCCAGGCGCTCCCCGACCCGGCCCGCCAATACTTCGGGGCTTGTTTCGACGGCTTCGACCTGACCCTGCCGCAGGTTTTCACGCACGTCATCGAGCAATTGCCGCAAGGCACCCAACAAAGCCTCGCGTCCATAACGCTCGGCCAAGGGGCTGCACGCCGGGTGACGCAGCAGGCTGTCGATGGAAGGCAGGTGCAGGGTTTGGCTGGCAAGGCTTGCGGGCATCAGGCGCTCCGGAATACCAGGGGATTGGCCGCTTCAGTCCCGGCCCCATCGCGAGCAGGCACGCTCCCACATTTGAATGCATACCCCTGTGGGAGCAATGCTTGCTCGCGATGGAAGTCCAGGCGATGCAATCCTTCAGACAGTAGGCGTCATCGCTCACGACCATCGCGAGCAAGCATTGCTCCTACAGGTGATCGACTACATCCTTCGTGCCAGAGTGTAGACCCTGTGCTCACTCGTCTCCCGGTGCCAGCAACAGATTTGGAGCCAGCCGCTGGTAGCCGTCCTGGGCCAGGCGCATGTCCAACATCAGGCTGGCAAGGTCCGCCGACAATGCTTCGGCACGGGCGTCGTTCTCCAGATAGAGCAGCTTCAGATAAGCATTACAGCCCGGGCAGACCTCGGCCCGTAGCGGCGCCTGATTGGCGGCGTGGCGATCGTCTTCGAGGCTGAGGTACTCCAGGCCTTTGCTCTGCTCGCAGTACACGCATTTGACCCGCACCACGTGCCATTCGCAGGCGCACAAGGAACAGACCAGATAGCGCAAACCGTTGTGCTTGCCACGATTGCGAATCACCCCGGCCATGGCCGGCGAACCGCAGGCCGGGCACTGGCTGAGGCTGTTGCCGGCGGTCAATTGCAGATTGGGTGTGCTCAGCAGCCAATGGCTCCAGGCGGTTTGCAGCGCCGCGCCGAGGAACGGCACCAGGGCCGCCGGCACCAGTGAATACTGACCACTGACCAGCGCCACCGCCCAGGCGCGGCGTTGTCCGGCACTGGCCTCACGCAAGGTGTCCAGTGCCTCGGTCACGGCGGGTTGGTCGGGGGCTGCATAACGCTGCAACAGGGCATCGAGCCAGGCCTGCCAATCATCCTCGCGGCTCAGGCTGTCGGCGGCGAATGGCGGCAGTCCGTGTTCCAGGCACAACTCGATGCGTTGTCGGTCGAGGGGCTCGCTTTGCGGCGGATCATCCAGCACTTGCTGCTGCGCCCGGCACACCCCGGCCAGCAGGCGCAGGTAATCGGCCAGAGGATGCCCTTCGGCCAGATGCTCAAGGCGCTCGGCGCGCAGGCTGAACAGGTTGTGCGGCGGCAGGTGCAGAAACGGCGGCGAACCGGCCGCCGCTTCGATTTGTCCAGGTTCGAGGATGGTCGCCAAGTCGCTATCCCTTTTTGTTCACAGGCATTTTGCTCAACGGCGGGTCTGGACGCTCGTCCCGCGTGACTTCCCGATACCACAGTTCGTGGTGTTTCTTCGCCCAGGCGCGGCTGACCCAGCCGTGCAGCATGGCGCTGACGGAACCCTTGATCCAGATGCCGGCGTAGATGTGCACGATGATGCTCAGAATCAGCACGAAACCGGCCAGGGCATGCAGCAGCATCGCCCAGCGAATGGCCGTGATGCCGAAGTACGCACTGAAATACGCCCGCCAGATCACCAACCCGCTGAACAGCAACACCAGCATGCACAGCAGTAAAGTCCAGAACAGCAGTTTCTGCCCCGGGTTGTACTTGCCAATGGGTGGCACGCCCTCCTCTTCGTTGCGCATCACCCGGTCGATGCGCCTGAGCCACAGGCGATCGTTGGCGATGAAGGTGTTGGCGCGCCAGAAACGAAACACCAGACCGAGGAAAAACAGGAACATCAACACGCCCATGAACGGGTGCAGGATGCGGGTCCAGGGGCCGCCGCCGAACAGGTTGCTCAGCCAGAACAAGGCCGGATGAAACAGGGCCAGCCCGGACAACCCCGCCATCAAGAACAGAATCGCCACCAGCCAGTGATTGGTGCGCTGGTTGGCGGTGTAGCGAAGGATCTGCTTGCGGATCATGGTCGGTCCCCTGTCTTCGGAGCCTGCTTCGGATCATAGGTGTGCACCGACGGATCGACTTCGTGCACCGCCGGATCAGGTCCGTGGGGCAGTTCATCCTCTTCGACCACCTGCGGACCGACGCGCACGTAGTGGAAGAATCCGGCCAGCACCGCCGCGCCCATGGCCAGCAGCGCCAGGGGTTTGCTCACGCCTTTCCACAGGCTGACCAGCGGGCTGATGACCGGGTCGCTGGGCAACCCGGCGTACAGTTTCGGCGTGTCGGCGTGGTGCAACACATACATCACATGGGTGCCGCCGACGCCTGCCGGGTCATACAGACCCGCGTTGTCAAAGCCGCGGCTCTTGAGGTCGACGATGCGCTCGGCGGCATGCTCCTTCATGTCTTCCTTGGAACCGAACACGATGGCGCCAGTCGGGCAGGTTTTCACGCAGGCCGGCTCCAGCCCTACTGCCACCCGGTCCGAACACAGCGTGCACTTGTAGGCCTTGTGATCCTTCTGCGAGATGCGCGGAATGTTGAACGGGCAACCGGTGATGCAGTAACCGCAGCCGATGCAATGGTCCTGATTGAAATCGACGATGCCGTTGGCGTGCTTGATGATCGCCCCGGGGCTGGGGCACGCCGCCAGGCAACCGGGTTCGGCGCAGTGCATGCAGCCGTCCTTGCGGATCAGCCATTCCAGGTTGCCGGCGTCGGTTTCGTGCTCGGTGAAGCGCATCAGGGTCCAGGTTTCTGCGCTGAGGTCCTGGGGATTGTCGTAGGTGCCGAGGTTGTGACCGACATCGTCGCGCAGCTCGTTCCATTCCGAGCAGGCGACCTGGCAGGCCTTGCAGCCGATGCATTTGGTGGTGTCGATCAGCTTCGCCACTTCCTCCAGGTTGCGCACCGACGAAGGCACGGTGGTTGTGGCCGAGCGGGCAATGATGTCTTGGCTGGCCATTTAGATTTTCTCCACGTTGACCAGGAATGACTTGGATTCCGGGGTCTGGGTGTTGCCATCGCCGAGGAACGGCACCAGGGTGTTGGTCAGGTAGCCGTGGCGCGTGAGGCCGGTGAAGCCCCAGTGCAGCGGAATCCCAATCTGGTGCACCACCTGATTGTTGACCTGCAACGGCCGGATCCGCTTGGTCACCACCGCCACCGCTTCGATGTGCCCGCGCTTGCTGCTGACGCGCACGCGGTCACCGGCGACGATGCCTTTCTCCTTGGCCAGCACCTCGCCGATCTCGACGAATTGCTCCGGCTGGGCAATCGCGTTGAGCCTGCAGTGCTTGCTCCAGAAGTGGAAATGTTCGGTCAGTCGGTAGCTGGTGGCGGCGTATGGGTAGTCCTTGGCCACGCCGAGGGAATCCCACACCGAATCGAAGATCCGCGCCGCCGGGTTGCTGGTGGCTTTCTTGTTTTGCGGGTGCAGCGGGTTGATGCCGATCGGCGTTTCGAACGGTTCGTAATGCTCGGGGAACGGGCCTTCGTTCATCTTGTCGACGGCAAAGAACCGCGCCACGCCTTCGGGGTTCATGATGAACGGATTCATCCCCGCTTCCGGTGGCACGTCGGCCTTGTAGTCCGGCACATCGGTGCCGCCCCAGGCTTTTCCGTTCCACCACACCAGGCGTTTTTTCTCATCCCACGGTTTGCCTTGCGGGTCGGCGGAGGCGCGGTTGTAGAGAATCCGTCGGTTGGCCGGCCAGGCCCAGGCCCAGCCTTGATGCTGGTGCATGCCGAACGGATCATTGTTATCGCGCCGGGCCATCTGGTTGCCCGCTTCGGTCCAGCTGCCGCAGAAGATCCAGCAACCGGAGGCCGTGCTGCCGTCATCCTTGAGCTGGCTGAACGCAGCCAGTTGCGTATTGGCCTTGATCGCAGCGCCGGTGGCGTCGGTGAAGTCGGCGGCGGCACTGCCGTTGATTTCCTTGGCCAGTTCCTCCGGCGAAGGCTCGTCGGGAACCTTGTACGGCCAGGTCAATTTGAGGATCGGCTCGGGATACGCGCCACCATTGGCCTGGTAACGCTGACGCAGACGCAGGAACAGTTCGGCCATGATCCGTATGTCGGTCCGTGCCTGGCCGGGGCCATCGGCGCCTTTCCAATGCCACTGCAGCCAACGGCTGCTGTTGACCAGCGAACCGTCTTCTTCGGCGAAACAAGTGGTGGGCAGGCGGATCACTTCGGTCTGGATATCGGCGCTTTTCACATCGTTGTACGGCCCCACGTTTTTCCAGAATTCCGAGGTCTCGGTGGACAGCGGGTCCATCACCACCAGCCATTTGAGCTTGGCCAGCGCCGCCATCACCCGGTTCTTGTCCGGCAACGCGGCAATGGGGTTGAACCCCTGACACATGTAGCCGTTGACCTTGCCCTGGCCCATCAGGTCGAAGACCTTGAGGATGTCGTAGTTGGGAATGTCCAGTTTCGGCAGGTACTCGTAAGCCCAGTTGTTCTCGGCCGTGGCGTTGGCGCCATACCAGGATTTCATCAGGCTGACGTGGAACTTGCTGTAGTTCTGCCAATAGGACAATTGCCCCGGACGCAACGGTTTTTGCGTGCGTTTGACGATGTAGGCGTTGTAATCCTGCTCGGCGTCGAGGGGCAGCGTGAGGTAGCCCGGCAACGAGTTGGACAACAGGCCCAGGTCGGTCAGGCCCTGGATATTGGAGTGCCCGCGCAAGGCATTGACGCCGCCACCCGGCATGCCGACGTTACCCAGCAGCAATTGCACCATCGCCGCGCTACGGATGATCTGCGAGCCGATCGAGTGCTGGGTCCAGCCCAGGGCATAGAGAATCGTCATGGTCTTGCCCGGTGTCGAGCACGTGGCGATTTCTTCCCAGATTTTTTGCATGGCATCGACCGGCATGCCGCAAATCTGGCTCGCCAGTTCGAGGCTGTAGCGGCTGTAATGCTGTTTCATCAATTGATAGACGCAGTGCGGGTCCTGCAGGGTCGGGTCGGTCTTGACGAAACCGTCCTCACCGAGTTCATAGCCCCAGCCGGACTTGTCGGTGTAGAGGCGCTTGGCTGCGTCATATCCACTGAAAATGCCATCCTCGAAGCCATAGCCGGCCTTGACGATGAACGACACGTCAGTGTAATTGCGCACGTACTCGTGCTGGATCTTGTCCTCGGTCAGCAGGTAATTGATCAGACCGCCCATGAACGCGATGTCGGTACCGGTGCGAATCGGCGCGTAATAGTCGGCCACCGAAGCGGTCCGGGTAAAACGCGGATCGACCACAATCAGCCGCGCCTTGTTGTGCGCCTTGGCTTCGGTCACCCATTTGAAGCCGCAGGGGTGTGCTTCTGCTGCGTTGCCGCCCATCACCAGGACCAGATTCGCGTTGGCGATATCGGTCCAGGTATTGGTCATGGCACCACGGCCGTACGTCGGGGCAAGACTTGCCACCGTCGGGCCGTGTCAGACACGCGCCTGGTTATCGAACCCCAACATGCCGAGACTGCGAACCACCTTGTGGGTGATGTATCCCGCTTCGTTGGACGCCGCCGAGGCCGCGAGGAAACCGGTGGTCAGCCAGCGATTCACTGTCTGGCCCTGGGCGTTCTTCTCGATAAAGTTGGCGTCGCGGTCGGCCTTCATCAGGTCGGCGATGCGATCCAGCGCTTCATCCCAGCCGATACGCGTCCATTCACTGCTGCCGGGTTTGCGCACCTGCGGATATTGCAGGCGCCCGGGGCTGTGAATGAAGTCCAGCAGGCCGGCGCCTTTGGGGCACAGGGTGCCGCGGTTGACCGGGTGGTCGGCGTCACCTTCGATGTGGATGATGCTTTGCGCGACATTCTTCGCCGCATCGCCCTGGCTGTACATGATCACCCCGCAACCGACCGAGCAATACGGGCAGGTGTTGCGGGTTTCATGGGTATGGGCGAGCTTGAAGTGACGCACCTGTTCGGCAAAGGCAGGCGTCGGGGCCATGCCCAACGCGCCCAGGCTAGAGCCTGCAAGGCCGATACCGGCGACCTTGAAGAACTGACGACGGCTGAGGTCCATCGTGCACTCCTGATCAGGTGGAGATCCGGTGCTTTGCCGGATTTTTCTGGACAATCACGGTCGCGGCAGACGGGCTGCCGACACTTCAACTTTAGTCAACCCTGTCGAATTCGCGATGAAAACCGACCGTCGGGCTTAGGGGCAATGCTTGCTCGTGATGGATTGGGGCATATCCGTTTCTCCGGTATTGGCGGCTGGCGGTTTCGCCCTTACGGCGAGTCACTTTGAAAAGCGCAAAGTAACCAAACGCTCTTGCCCCACCACTCGGTGCCTCGC
>NZ_WTFT01000060.1 GCF_009861505.1 Pseudomonas izuensis
CCCCCACCAACCCCCACGCCCCAGCCACCCCCCCCGCACACCCCCCCACCCACCAAAGAACCTCCACTCGGCCTCTCGAGGGTGCTAACACCGCAACAGCCAAAGCGAGGCGGCCTGACAGCCGACCTGTTCGCGAATTCGTACGCATTTCCCCTGTAGGAGCTGGCTCGCCAGCGAAAGCGGATTGTCTGTCGAAACCGATGTTGTTTGTGCTGCCGTCTTCGCTGCGGTGCGCAGTGTTCCTCAGTCTGAGCGCAAGGCGTCGGCAGAAGAACTGACCCGGCGCGTCAATCAGCGGTCAATTTGAACTAACCTGAGTACAACGCCAGCGCAATCACGCCTCCAGCCTCTTGATACAGGGGAAACGGGATGACTCGATTGATAGCACGCCCATGCCCGTCCTGGGTCCTCCCTTCCCTGCTCGCCATCAACCTGGCGCTGACGGCGGGATGTGCGCACAAAGCTGCCAGCGCTCGCCGTGCAGAATCAACCGCTGGCTCGAACTGCTATGCAAAGGCGCTACCGTCTGTCGGCGAAGGTGGCCTGGCCTGGGGCGCTACCTTGAACATCGCTCGCCAGAAATCCATGAACAATTGCATACGCTATGCCGGGCGATCCGGTGGCACACCCGATACCTGCCAAGTGGTGTTGGCCGAGTGCAAAAATCAATAGAGCAGTAGCGCGTTGACATCGTCGTTCACCGCTTCCCCGGACTTTCGTTTGTGCGTCGCTTTTGCATTTCTGTGCGACAGATCCCGCTTCAGGGGCTCCCGCTTAACGCCTTCGTGGTGTTAGTTTTGAAATGTTTCTGATCAAACGATCAGATATTTCTCACAAACTGCCTGCAAAGGAATGCTCCCTCAATGGATTTTTCATTCAAGCACCTGGCCGCGACCACCCTGGTGCTCGCCAGCCTTTCGTCGTTCACCACCTCGGCCAACGCCAACATCACCCCGCAACAGAGCGCAATCATCCTCAAGACATTCAGTGATGCGTCGGTGACGGATTTCAGGCAGTTCCTGGGACGCCTGGCCCAGAGCGATGTCGCCAAGACCGACGACCTCGGCCCGGCCATCCGTGCCTTCCTCGACAACAAGACGCTTTCGGCCGGGCAGCAAAACGATATCCATCGCCTGCTGGGCCTTTATGCCCGGGTCAAATACGGCAGCGCGGCCACCGAAACCTTGCGTGAGCTGGTGGCTATCCCGACTGTCCGCGTGGACGGCGTGGCCCAGCACGAGAATCCCGAATTCATCAAGATCGCCGACAAGATCAAGGGCCTTGCCCAGGCGTTCGACCTGAACTTTCGCAACATCGACAACCGCGTCTATGAAATCTCCCTCGAAGGCACGGGCGATGAAGTCGTGGGCATTCACGCCCATGCCGATGTGGTGCCGGTGACGCCGGAGAATTGGGTGCTGCAGGACGGCACCCAACTCGATCCCTTCAAGGTCACCCTGGTCGGCGATCGCATGTATGGCCGAGGCACCGAGGATGACAAAAACGGCATCGTGGTGGCGCTCTATGCCATGAAGACCATCAAGGAAGAGAAGCTGCCACTGGCGCGCAATTTCAAGCTGCTGGTCGACACCACCGAGGAAACCACGGGCGACGCCATTCCCTATTACTTCGAGCGCAACCCGACGCCCGACTACAACCTGGCGCTGGATGGCGGCTACCCGGTGGTGATTGCCGAAAAAGGCTACGGCACCGTCATGGCCCGCTTTGCCCGGCGTAACGCTCAAGGCAAGGGCGCCGAGATCACCGCAATGACCGGCGGCCTGGCCACCAACCAGATTCCGTCGACATCGGTCGCTACCCTGGTGACTGACAAACCCGCCGAACTGGCCGCCAGCCTGCAAAAGGCCGGCAGCGATTATGCCAAGCGCAATGGCGGCAACTTCGACGTCACCGCCAAGGTCGTCGGCAAGGACGTCAAACTGACGGTCACCGGTGTTTCCGCCCACTCCTCCGAGCCCGAGTCCGGCGTCAACCCGGTGGCCAGGATGCTGGACTTCATCAATAGCCTCGACGGCAAGGTCGCGCTCAAGCACAACGCGTTTACCGACGCCGCCCGCTACGCCGCCGACAACTGGGGACTGGACTACCTGGGCAGCAAACTGGGGGTCGGCTTTTCCGATGAATTCATGGGCCCGCTGACCACTTCCCTGACCTATGTCGGAATGGATGACAACGCCTTCAAACTGGCGGTCAACCTGCGTGTGCCGAAGGGCAAATCCCCAGAAGAGCTCAAATCGGAAATCGCCGGAAAGCTGGATGCCTGGAGCAAAAAGACCCGGATCGCACCGACTTTCGACTATTCGATCGCCGAACCGATGTACCGCAACCCCGAGGGTGAATGGGTCAAGGCCCTGCTCGCCGTGACCAGCGAAAACCTCGGCATGGAACACCAGTTCGGCACCTCCGCCGGCGCCACGTCGGTTCATGAACTGCCCAACGGCGTGCAATTCGGCCTGGCCATGCCCGACGTCAAATACACCGGTCACAACGACAACGAGTTCAAGACCACCGGGCAATTCCTGCTGGACCTGCAAATCGTGACCGAAATGATGGGACGCGTCGGGCAGTTGCCGACACTCTGATCCCCTTCAGGGCCCGTCGTTCTGACGGGTCCGCTTCCAGTTTCGCCAGAGCCCCCCTGTCGACGATACGGCAGTCTGTCAAAAGTAACCTCTGACGACGAACCTTGGCCCTTGCACTGTGGTCACAACAAATGATGGCATCGCGCCTGATCAAAGGCCCAGGGTCTGCTCCACTCAAGCGCGACGCTTGCAGCTCACACACTTTAGGGTGCGCAGGATAACGTGCAGTGGGTTCGGCCCTGTTCAACGCAGGCTGCCTGTTGCTCCCATCCCATGCTCCCTTATCGGAGTACGCAAATGACTCAATCAATGCGCTTCTTCCTGTCGATCTTCCTCGCAACCGCATCATTGATCTCGGCAAGCCTCCTGAACACTGCAGGTGCCGCCACCGCCGAAGACCTGAATGCCGACTCTCGGCAAGCATTGCACACGCTCTATAAGACCAACCCCTTATCTGAAACCATCTCGCACCAGGCCAAGGCTGTGCTTGTCTTCCCGAAAATCATCAAGGCGGGCCTTGTCTTCGGCGGCAGCTATGGCGAAGGCGTATTGATGAAGGGCACGAAAGTCGAGAATTACTACAACTCCGTCAGCGGGTCATGGGGGCTGCAGGCGGGCGCCCAGTCGTACGGCTATGTGGTGTTCCTGATGACCGACAAAGCAGTGAAATACATCACTGAAACCAAGGGCTGGGAAATCGGCGTAGGGCCAACGGTGGTGGTAGTTGATGAAGGGGTCGCGAAGAACCTGTCCAGCTCGACGATGAAAGACGACGCCTACGCGTTCATCTTCGACCAGCAAGGGTTGATGGCCGGGATCAGCATCGAAGGCACCAAGATTTCCCTGATCAAGCGCTAAAAACGGTGATTTGGTTGTTGAATCAAGGCCGTGGGTGTCGCCTTGGCGGACTGTCAGTAAAGCCAAAGTCCGCCTACGACTACAGATAACACACTGACTTGCAGGAGCTGGCCTGGCCAGCTCCTGCAGGGGAATGCATAAGAATTACCTGTCAGGTCGGCCGGTAGTGTGCAGGCATGAGATTTGTGATCTGCCATCTCAGGTATGAACGCCTCCTATGGGTCGGTTTCAGCCCGCCGAGAAAGGCAGAAAACGGCCAAGGTTGAACGACGAACTTCACGCTCCCAACCCTTCCCTGACGATGTCGAAAAAGGTCGTCAAGATTCGCCGCGAGCTCTGTGCCCGCAAGCACACCAGGGTCTCGGTGAAGCAGCGCTGGCAGTCGCTGATCGGCAGTCCTCGAAGCCGGGAATCAGAGCCCAACTCGGCGGCCGAGACCACACCGACGCCCATGCCGATCGCCACGGCTTCGCGCGCGGCCTCACGCCCTTCCACTACGATCGCCTTGCGGATGCGCAAGCCTGCTGCCGCCATCTCCTCTTCCAGGGACAGCCGTGTGACAGAACCTTGTTCGCGCAAGACCAGCGGCGTGTTGTCCAGGTCAGCGAGGGAAATAGAGGTGCGTTGCGCCCATGGATGGTCATGGGCGACGAAGGCGAGCATCGGATCACTGCGCAGGTGCAGCGTCTGCAAGCGCTCGTCCTCGATGTGCCGTCCCAACAGGGCAATGTCTGCCTGGTGCCCGAACAACCGCTGCAGGACCTCATCGGTGTTGGCCGTTTCAATCTTCACGTCGACACCGGGGTAACGGCTGCAGAAACGGGCGACATAGGGCAATACATGCACCGGCGCATCCACGGCGAGGTTCAGGGTCCCGGTCGAAAGGGTGCGGTAGTCCATGAGCATGTCATGGGCATCGACACTGATGTCGAACAGTCGCTGGGTCAAGCCGAACAGGTGCTCGCCCACCTCCGTCAGGCGCACCAGCCGCTTGTCGCGATAGAACACCATCACGCCGTAGTAATCCTCGAGCTTGCGCACCTGGTCGGATACCGCCGGCTGGGACAGGCAGAGCTGTTCGGCCGCCCGGGTGAAGCTGCCATTCATGGCCACGGCGTGGAACGCCTTGAGTTGTGTATGGGAAATCGCCATTGGAGACCTTGCTATAGATTTAGCTTATTCATGCATTCGTTAAATCGATTTTATTTATGAAAGATGAACTGCAAGCATGGTTTTCGCAAGTTCTCTGACTGCTGCCTGAGCAGCGGCATCGCTGGCATTGACCTGGAGTGCTCTATGGAAATTGAACGTTTTGCCGCGATTAAACGCCGTTCGGACATGGTCCGGTACGACAACCACCTCTACATCGGGGGCCAGGTAGCCACGGACCTCAGTGGCGATATCGAGGCGCAGACCCGTGAGGTGCTCGCGGGTATCGAGCAGTTGTTGCTCAGTGCCGGCAGCGACCGTACGCGAGTGCTGTCGGTGCGCATCCTGCTCGCCGACCGTGAGGACTACGAAGGGCTGAACAGGGTCTGGGATGAATTTTTTCCCGCAGGCCACGCCCCCACCCGTGCCTGCACGCTGGCGCAGTTGATCGACCCCGCCTGGCGCGTGGAAATGATCGTGGTCGCAGCGTGCGCGTGATCACGTCCAGTCCTTTACCTCGAACCGTTCAATGGAGATACCCCCCATGCGACCCTACTGGCTCGAACAGGCCCTGAAAGACCAACCCGACACGCCCTGTCCGCGACTGCAGCAGGACACCCGCGCCGACGTCTGCATTGTCGGTGGCGGTTACACCGGCTTGTGGACCGCGATCATGATCAAGGAACAGAACCCCGAACTGGACGTGGTCATCGTCGAAGCCGACATCTGCGGTGCCGGTGCCAGCGGACGAAACGGCGGTTGCGCGCTGTCCTGGTCGGCCAAGTACTTCACCCTGGAGCGCTTGTTCGGCGTCGAAGAGGCGGTACGCCTGGTCAAGGAATCGGAACAGAGCATTTACGCCATCGGCCACTTTTGCGAAAAGTACGCGGTGGATGCCGATTACCGCCTCGATGGCACGCTCTACACCGCGACCAACCGCGCCCAGGTGGGTTCGACTGACGGGGTGATCGCGGCGCTGGAGCGCAATGGCATCAACTCGTTTTCCAAATACGCGCAGGCTGACGTGCAGCGTATGGCGGGTTCGACCCGGCACATCGAAGGCTGGTTTTCGCCAGCGGCTGCCAGTGTGCAACCGGCCAAGCTGGTCCGCGGCCTGCGTCGGGTCGCGCTGGAACTGGGCGTGCGAATCTACGAAGGCTCGCCGATGACCGGCCTGGAACAAGGGCTGCCGGCCACCGTCGACACGCCGGGTGGGCAAGTCGTCGCCGATCGCGTGGTGTTGGCGATCAACGCCTGGATGGCGCGGGCCTTTCCAGCATTCGAGCGGACAGTGGCCATTGTCTCCAGCGACATGATCATCACCGAGCCGCGACCTGATTTGCTCAAGCGCATCGGCTTGACCAGCGGGGTCACCGTACTCGACTCGCGAATTTTCGTGCACTACTACCACAACACCCCGGACGGCCGGATCATGCTCGGCAAAGGAGGTAATACCTTCGCCTACGGCGGACGCATCCTGCCGGTGTTCGACCAGCCCTCCCCCTATGAAGGCTTGTTGCGTAACACCCTGGGGGAGTTCTTCCCGGAGTTTGCCGATGTCGGCATCGCCGCCACCTGGAATGGTCCGTCCGATCGCTCGGTCACCGGGTTGCCGTTTTTCGGCCGTATGGGCGCGAGGGGCAATATCTACTATGGCTTCGGCTACTCCGGCAGTGGCGTCGGTCCCTGTCATATGGGCGGGCAAATCCTCTCGTCGCTGGTGCTGGGACTGGACAATCCCTGGACGCGCTCACCGCTACTGCAAGGTCCGCTCGGCCACTTCCCCCCAGAGCCAATTCGCTATCTGGGTTCACTGATGGTGCGCAACGCCGTTCGCCGCAAGGAGCGCGCCGAAGACCACAATCGACGCCCGAGTCGACTGGATGTGCGCCTGGCAAAATTCGCCGCAGCGGCCGGCAAGGCGGATAAAGGCTAACCGCTTCGTCTTGCCGGCGAATTTTTTTTCGCTGACCAACAGAAAAACCTGCCCGGCTCCGACCGGGCAGGTTTTTTTGCGCGGGATTTACTGGACGCACGGATGTCCCTGTAGGAGCCGGGGTGTCTTTGTTTCTGTGTTTCCCGGGATTCCGTGAAGAACAAGACCGGACGGGCATCATCGAGAGTCTTATAAGCTCAACTTGTTTGTGACATGTGATAAATCGATTTCATTTATTTCTCGGCGAGTGTTTTTATCGCTCCGTGCATCACTCCCCACAAAAACAAAACCGCCGGAGAAGATCATGACCAAAGCTGAGTTTCCGACTCCCCTGCCGCTGGCCACACCAGCCCTGGGCGAACCCTACCTGCTGACCCCGGGGCCCTTGACCACCTCGAAAGCCACCAAGGAAGCCATGCTCCGTGACTGGGGTTCATGGGACGGAGCCTTCAACCGTGTCACCGCCGAGGTTCGCCAGCACCTGTTGCACATGGCTGGCGTGCAAGACGACAGTTTTGCCTGTGTACCGTTGCAAGGCAGCGGCAGCTACTCGGTGGAGGCGGCGCTGGCCACTGCCATCCCCCGTGACGGCAAAGCCTTGGTGCTGATGAACGGCGCCTACGGCCAACGCGCCACCAAGACCCTGGAGTACCTTGGTCGCGCCTTCATCACGCTGGACAAAGGTGACTACCTGCCACCGCAGCCGGATGAAGTGGACGCACTGCTCAAGGCCAACCCGGATGTGACCCACGTCTTTCTGGTCCATTGCGAAACCAGCTCCGGCATCCTCAATCCGCTGCGCGCGATCGCCGATGTGGTGAAGGCCCACGGCAAGCGCCTGATCATCGACGCCATGAGCACCTTCGGCGCCGTGCCGGTGACCGTCGATGACATCGCCTTTGACGTGCTGGTGTCCTCAGCCAACAAGTGCATCGAAGGCATCCCCGGCTTTGGCTTCGTGATCATCCGCCGCTCGGTCCTGGAAGCGGCCAAAGGGCGCGCCAATTCGTTGTCCCTCGACCTCTACGAGCAGTGGGTCTACATGGAGCGCACCGGCCAATGGCGCTTCACTCCGCCGACCCACAGCGTGGTGGCCTTTCACAAAGCCCTCGAACAGCACGCGAACGAAGGCGGCGTGCAAGGCCGGCTGGCGCGCTATACGCGTAACCGCGACGTTTTGGTCAGCGGCATGCGTGAACTGGGATTCCGCACCTTGCTGGAAGACTGCTGGCTGTCGCCGATCATCACTACGTTCTTTTGCCCCGAACACCCGGATTTCCAGTTCATGCGTTTCTACGATGAACTCAAGACCCGCCAATTCATCATCTACCCGGGCAAGTTGACCCAGGCCGAAAGCTTCCGCATCGGCTGCATCGGACAGATCGACGAATACGTCGTCCATCAACTGCTACGCGCCATCGCCGACAGCCTCATTGCCATGGGTGTGGATATGCGTAAAACGCCTGACTGATCGCCCCCTTTCAAGGTCCCCGTCAATTCGAGCACAGGTGCAATGGGTAGCACCTTTGGACAGGGATCTTTTTTTAATCATGGACTCGCTGACACCTCGCCCGGCTGCGCCGGACACCCGTCAGTGATCGCGACAAGTTGATATTTCAAGCCTGAAGCCGTTCTCACCGCCATCTGAACAATGTCGTGAGTCCGGGCGGGCTTGTGCATCAAAAACAAAAACAAAAACCAACCAAATTTGCGCTGTCTGGCACCTCACACGGGATCAGAACACCATGAACAAGCACACCACAAGCCCACTCGCAACCGGCTGGAAATCCCTCCAGCGTTGGCGCGTGCAGATTTTCCTCATCACCTGGGTGGCCTATGCCGCCTTCTACTTCACCCGAAAAGCGTTTTCGGTGGCCAAGCTGGGTATTGGCGAAGACCCGAGCTTCATGCTCGAAAAGTCCATGATGGCCAACCTCGATGCGCTCTACCTGACCGCGTATGCCGTGGGCCAGTTTCTGTGGGGCAACTTTTCTGACCGCTTCGGCCCGAGGGTCGTGGTGCTCAGCGGTCTTGTCATCTCGGCCGTGGCCGCGCTGGCCATGGGGACCTACGCCACCTTGCCGATTTTCGTCTCCTGCATGCTGATTCAGGGGCTTGCCCAGTCCACCGGCTGGTCAGGCCTGTGCAAGAACGTCGGCAGTTTCTTCAGTACCGGAGAGCGTGGCCGCGTACTGGGCTACTGGAGCACCAGCTATGCATTTGGCGGCCTGGTAGCAACGCCCTTTGCCGGCTGGTGGGCCTACAACTCGTTCCATGACTGGCGCATCGCGTTCATCAGCAGCGCTGTGGTGGTCCTGGTGGTGGCGGTGTTGTTCTTCGTGCTGCAACGAAACCGGCCGGAAGACGTGGGTCTGCCAGCTGTCGAGATCGAACTCGAGCCGGTCAGCAACGTCGTCGTCCCGCGTGAAAGCATGTGGGCCGGCTTGCGCACCGTGATCAAGAATCGAACCGTGCTGGTGCTCGGCCTGGCCTATTTCATGCTCAAGCCTGCGCGCTACGCCATCCTCCTGTGGGGGCCGGTGATCATCTACGATCGGATGCCCGAGATCGGCAAGGTTGCCTCCTCCATCGTTCCCACCTCGTTTGAACTGGCTGGTCTGGTCGGCCCGATCCTCATCGGTATTGCCTCGGACAAGTACTTCGGTGCGCGTCGCATACCGGCCTGCGTCCTGAGCCTGGTCGTGCTCACTATTTGCCTGGGCTTGTTCGTGCCGGCCATGCAGAGCGGCAGCCTTTATATGGTGGTCGGCTTGCTGTTCATGATGGGCCTGACGCTCTACGGACCGGACTCGATGATCAGCGGTTCGGCGGCCATTGACTTCGGCAGCAAGGACGGCGCGGCCTCCGCCGCAGGCTTCGTCAACGGCTGTGGCTCGGTGGGGGCGGTCCTCGGCGGCCTGCTGCCGGGCTACTTCGACACCATTACCGTGTTCCTGGTGTTCACCGGCACGGCACTGCTGGCCAGCCTGATGCTGGTGCCTTTCTGGAACAGCCGCCCGAAAACAGTGGAAACCGTTTCGCTTGAGTCGACCGCGGTGCAACCGGCCGTTGTCGGCACCGCTTCCTGATTCCGAACGTCCAACTACCCCTTACTGGAGCAATCACCATGCACTACAAACAACCGACTCAACTGCAAGCCGTGGTCCTGGACTGGGCGGGCACCGTCGTCGACTTCGGCTCTTTCGCACCGACGCAAATCTTCGTCGAAGCCTTTGCCGAGTTCGGCGTTGCCGTCTCCCTGGCAGAAGCTCGCGGGCCGATGGGCATGGGCAAGTGGGATCACATCCGCACGCTGTGCAACGAGCCACAAATCGCCGATCGCTACCATGCCGTCTTCGGCCGTCTGCCAACGGACGACGACGTCACCGCTCTCTACGAGCGCTTCATGCCGTTGCAGATCGAGAAGATCGCCCTGCACTCGGCATTGATTCCCGGAGCGCTCGATACGATCAACGGCTTGCGCGACAAGGGCCTGAAGATCGGCTCCTGCTCGGGTTATCCGGCAGTGGTCATGGAAAAAGTCGTAGAGCTGGCACGCAAGAACGGCTACGTCACCGACCATGTGGTTGCCACCGACGAAGTGCCTAACGGTCGTCCGCATCCCGCACAGGCGTTGGCCAATGTCATCGCGCTGGGGATCGACGATGTCGCGGCTTGCGTCAAGGTCGACGACACCTGGCCGGGCATCCTCGAAGGCCGCAGCGCGGGCATGTGGACAGTCGCACTGACCTGCTCCGGCAACGCACTGGGCCTGACCTATGAGGAATTCAGAGACTTGTCCCTGGAAGAATTGGCCCAAGAGCGCACACGCATCATCAAGATGTTCGAAGGCTCTCGCCCGCACTACCTGATCGACACCATCGTGGATTTGCCCGCTGTCATTGAAGACATCAATGCGCGTCTGGCACGTGGCGAAACACCGCAGGGCTCCTGACCTGCCGGGCCTATGCCACTGACAGTGGCCGTCCTCCGGGCGGTCACAACCAAAAACAACAAGAGAAATCGATCATGAACTACGCCCACCCAGGCACTCCCGGTGCCATCGTTTCCTTCAAGTCCCGTTACGGCAACTACATCGGCGGCGAGTTCGTCGCACCGGTCAAAGGTCAGTACTTCACCACCACCTCGCCCGTGAATGGCCAGCCGATTGCCGAGTTCCCGCGCTCCAGTGCCGAAGACATCGAAAAGGCCCTGGACGCTGCCCATGCCGCCGCCGATGCCTGGGGCAAGACTTCGGTGCAGGACCGCTCGCTGGCGCTGCTGAAAATCGCCGACCGCATCGAGCAAAACCTCGAACTGCTGGCCATCACCGAAACCTGGGACAACGGCAAAGCCGTGCGCGAAACGCTGAATGCCGACATCCCGCTGGCCGTCGACCACTTCCGTTACTACGCCGGGTGCATCCGGGCCCAGGAAGGCAGCTCGGCCGAGATCAACGAACACACCGCGGCCTATCACTTCCATGAACCCCTGGGCGTGGTCGGGCAGATC
>NZ_WTFT01000061.1:0-353 GCF_009861505.1 Pseudomonas izuensis
ACCCGCTGTAAAAGCGGAACCCTAGGTGGCCGTGGCCGCAGGAATGGATATGTACGCGGTCAACAATATTCAGGTCGGCTCTAGGCCGCCATCGCTGGCAAGCCAGCTCCCACAATGATTATTCGTCGATCCAAAACCCAGGACACCCCCAAAAATCCTGTGGGAGCGGGCTTGTCCGCGATGACGTCAGCACATTCACCATCAACGTCGATTGTCACGCCGCCTTCGCTGCGATTCGGCGACCCGACAAGCCAGATCCTACAGGGGATTGGGTGCATCCGCGAAAGTCAGGTCGGCTATCAGGCCGCCTCGCTTTGGCTTTGCGCGGTATATGCACCCTCGAGAGGCCGAGT
>NZ_WTFT01000061.1:396-16206 GCF_009861505.1 Pseudomonas izuensis
AGCGGAACCCTAGGTGGCCGTGGCCGCAGGAATGGATATGTACGCGGTCAACAATATTCAGGTCGGCTCGTAGGCCGCCATCGCTGGCGAGCCAGCTCCCACAGGGGATTGGGGACATCCGCGAAAATCAGGTCGGCTCGTAGGCCGCCTTCGCTGCGATGCGGCGACCCGACAAGTCCGCTCCTACAGTTGAACCAGGAACATCCACGAAATCGAGATATGGCCTACTCGAAAACAACCTTGCTACGACTGGCGTCCCAAGCCTCGATCTGCCCCTGATAACGCTCCTCGATCAGACTGCGACGAATCTTCAAGGTCGGCGTCAGCAGCGCATTCGCGACAGTCCAGGCCTCGGCGACAACCACCAGCCCCCCCAATTGCTCATGGGACTCGAACTGCGCATTGACCTCTGCCAGGAACACCTCAAGCTCGGTACCCACCTGGTCACGCCCCTCGGCCGTGGCCAGGACAGCGCGGGTATCAGGCGACACGTTGATCAAGGCCAGCGGCTGTGCCAATCCGACGCCGGTGACGCAGGACGCCTCGACTCGCGGATGATTACCCAGTTTGGCCTCGATCGGCACCGGCGCGACGTACTTGCCCTTGGCCGTCTTGAACAGCTCCTTGACCCGCCCGGTGATACGCAACCGCCCTTGCTCATCCAGTTCGCCACGGTCACCGGTACAGAACAGGCCGTCGGCGGTATAGCTCTGGGCCGTCAACTCGGGTCGCTTGTAATAGCCCAGCATCTGCGCCGGACTTTTCACCAGAATTTCGTTGTCGTTACCGATACGGCATTCGACACCCGGAATCGCCGCCCCCACATAACCGACACGCACCTGCCCCGGCAGGCTGAAATGCGATGTGCCGAAGTTCTCCGACATGCCATAGCCTTCCAGCAACTCAAGACCCAGCTCGCGATACCACTCCATCACCTTGACCGGCAACGGCGCCGACCCGGACAGGCCAGTGTGTACCTGGTCCAGTCCCAGGGCCGAGAGGATCTGCGACTTCATCAGCCTACCTTCCACCGGATCGGCGAAAGCGGCAGCCTGGCTGGCAGGATCGATCCGTTCGTTGATGCCCTGATGGAACTTGCCCCACAACCGCGGCATGGACAGGAAGATCGTAGGACGTGCACGTCGCAGGTCGTCGCTGAAGGTTTCCAGCCCCAGGTTGAAGAACACCCGGCAACCGCTGTAGAGCGACACGGCCTCCACCACCGCTCGTTCGGCAGTATGGGCAAGCGGCAAGTAGGAAAGCAAACGGTCACGGTTGCTCGTGCCCCGGCCGTTGTCATACATGCAGCCGGTCACCGCAGGTGCGTTGTACATGGCGGCGAAGCTGTGCATCACCCCCTTGGGATCGCCGGTACTGCCCGAGGTGTAGATGATGGTGGCGAGTTCTTCGGGCGCCGGTTCGAGCACCCTTTGCAGCGGCGCAGTATGGGCGATGATTCGCTCCCAGGACTCGCCCTTGCCGCAGCCGGACATCGGTAAGTCAATCAACGGCAGGCCGGTTGGAATCGAAGCGCAAACCGCATTCCAGCCAGCCGCGTCGCCCTCCAGGCGACCGACGAACAGCAGCCGTATTTCGGCATGCTCCAACACGTAGCGCACCGTGTCGCTGTTGGCGGTCGTGTACAGCGGGACACTGACGTGCCCGGCCATCCAGATCGCCAGGTCGGCGATGATCCAGTGCGCGGTGTTCTTGCCGAAGATGCCGATAGACGACTTCGCGGGCAGTTCGAGGGTCTGCAGGTGAGCGGCCATGCGCCGCGCCTGGTCGCCCACTTCACGCCAGCTGTAGTCTTGCACGCTGCCATCGGGCAGGGGTTGGGTCAGGTAGATTGAATCAGGTGTGTTGAGCTCCCAGTGAAGGAAGCGATGCAACAGGGTTGAATTCTTGTTGTTATTCATGGCTGCTCCTGCATCTGAAGGATGGTGTTCCACCCATTGAAATTGTTCTGTTGCGCCAGTCGCAGCGCGCGTTCGCCGCCCGGTTCAATCGCGCTGATAAAGGGTGGTCGTCACCGTGCCATCGGCACCTGTCTGATGTTGAAGGGCCAGTTGCGCATCGGCGACCTGGCGTCGGCCGGCACTCCCGCGCAGCTGTTGCACCAGTTCGATACACTGCGCCAGAGCGCTCGCCGCCGACGCCTGACCCAAGGCAAGCAAACCACCGGAAGGATTGACGACCAGGTTGCCACCCGCCGTATTGTCGCCATCTTCGACCATCTTTTCACCGCAGCCTTCCGGGCAGAAACCCAGTGCTTCGTAAAGCAGCAACTCGCTGACGGTACTGGCGTCGTGCAGCTCGCACACGGCCACCTCTTGCGGCCCCCTGCCCGCTTGCTCATACAACTCGCGGGCGGCGGCGACGTTGACGTCATAGTCTACGCCAGCGAAGCTCGAAACCCGATCCAGGCCGCTCACCTGCTGCGGTGAAACGCAGGCCTGGGCGGCAATGCGCACCCCCAGGCCGCTGCAGTGGCGCCTGGCAAACTCACCGGAGCACAGCAAGACCGCCGAGACGCCCGAGCTGCCCCAGGCAAACTGAGGATGCGTGAGCGGTTCGGCGATCGATTGCGCCGCCAGCACCTGCTCCAGGCTCAGCGTGCGGTTGAACGCCGCCATCGGATTGAGCGCGGCATGCTGGCGCGCCTTGACGGCGATCATGGCGAAGGTCTCTGGCCGGGTCTGGTAACGCGCCATGTAGTCTCGCGCGGTGGTGCCCAATTGTTCGAAGAAAGGGCCCGGCGCCACGGGCGCACTCTGAACGCCCAGCACCAGGATGCTTTCGGCCTGCCCCAGGGTGATGGCCTGACAAGCCCGGGCAAGCAAGGCACTGCCATCGACGCCACCCTCCGGAAAGTGACAGAGAGGGGCTTGCCCCAACCCCACTCGTTGCAAAGCACGCTGCAAGGTCACGCCATCCATCATGCACGAGACGGCATAGACGGTCGCGATGTTGCTCGCGGACAAGCTGGCGTCGCTGAGTGCCTGTCGTATCGTAGCGCTGACCGGAACCGCCGGATCGGGTCCCAGCGTGGTCGTACGCAAAGGCGACATCCCTACGCCAATCACATTGACGCAACGTTGCATCGTGCTCTCCTGAAATAAAAAAGCTGCCGCTTCCAGCTCAGGAAAGCGGCAGATGCCCAAGGGATCAGGCCGGGACGGACTCGAACAATTCGACCGCGCCGTTTTTCAATACAACAACGTCTCGCTCCACAGCGCGCATCTCGACCACGATGCGTGTAGGGGACTCACGCCACATGCGGGTTTCCAGGGTATCGCCGGGCATCACGATGGACGCGAAACGCGCGCGAACGCTCTTGAACAGGCGCGAGTCGTTGCCGCAGAACGCCTTGATCACATGGCGACCCAGATAGCCGAAGGTGCACAGACCGTGCAGGAACGGTTTCTCGTAGCCGGCCCTGGCCGCGTAGTCCGGATCGATGTGCATCGGGTTCCAGTCGCCGCACAGGCGATAGAGCAGCGCCTGGTTGATTTCGGTCTTGTCAGCCAGCACCGCGTCGGGCTGACGATCCGGCGCCACGTTGATCTCTTCGCTGGCCACACGCTGCAGGCCTGCACCCGGCACGCCCGGGTAGAAGCCGGTGACTTCGTTGTAGAACAGCGGCGTGCCGTGTTCGTCGGTGGTCTCGATGGCCAGGATGGTGACGGTACTCTTGCCTTTGTCGATGGCCGACTTCAAGCGCATGGTGTGCTTGAGCTTGGCCTTGGGCGGCAATGGGCGATACATCACGGTGTATTGCTCGCCGTGCAGGCCCTTGGCGAATGGCACGTTGAGGCCTTCGAGCTGCGGCTCGCCGGACTTGGCGGCACGCAGGAACACTTCGGTCGCCGGCAACACGGCCATGGTCGGCAGGACACGGAACTCGTCGCCAAGGAACTCGTTGACGTACTTCAACTCGTCGCGGTCCAGCGGGTCCTTGGCGGCGCCGACAGCCAATGCATAGAGCGCGGCATCGTTCTGGTCGTATTCGGTTTCCAGATGAGAGACGGCGTTGGCCGCCACTTCCATATCGATGAATGCATTCCCGCCCTTGGCCAGCGATTCCATGCGGGTGAAAAGCTCCTTGAAGCTATCGCCGCCATCGGCGTGATAAACGCTGTGCTCGTCGAACCGGGTAATGCGTTCCCAGTTATCGCGAACCAGTTCCGGGCTCAAGGTATTGGTGTGCAGGTGACGACCCTGGGAACGCTCCCAACGGTATTTGGCATGGAAACCGCCGCCCACTTCGAACAGGCTGCCGGTGTCCTGGCACTCCTCGCTGCACAGCCAACCCACCAGCGGCGCGCAGTCTTCCACTTTCAGCTTGTCGTGAAGCTCCTGGGGGAAGATGCCGCTGGCGATCACCATGCGCGAAGCGGCGATCGGGGCGATGGTGTTGACCCGGATGTTCTTGCTCGCGCCTTCGATGGCCAGCGAGTTGGCAAAGCCGATCAGGCCCGACTTGGCCGTGGAATAGTTGCACTGGCCGAAGTTGCCGAAGATACCGGCACCGGACGCGGTCATCACGATGCGGCCGTAGCCTTTGTCGCGCATGATCGGCCACACGGCGTGGCTCAGGCGGAAGGCGCCCTTGACGTGGACGTCCTGAATCAGGTCCCACTGTTCCTCGGTCATCTTGTGGAACGAACTGTCGCGCAAGACGCCGGCGTTGTTGATCAGGATGTCGACCGTGCCGAACACCTCGAGCGCGGTGGCGACGATCTTCTCGCCCTCGGTCACCGAGTTGTAGTCGGCCACAGCCTCGCCACCCATGGCGCGGATCTCCGCCACCACGGCATCGGCGGCCGAGCTTGAGCTGCCCAGGCCTTCGGTGCTGACACCCAGGTCATTGACCACGACCCTGGCGCCCCGTGAACCCAGCAGCAAGGCGTGGGCGCGTCCCAGGCCGTTGCCGGCGCCGGTAACGATGGCGACTTTGCCGTCAAAGCGAATTTCTTGAGACACGTTTGCTCTCCTATGATCGCGCTCACAACGTGCGAGCGATGATTTCCTTCATGATTTCGTTGGTCCCGCCCCAGATCCGGTTGCCACGGGTATCCAGGTACAGCCTTGCGATCGGGTATTCGGTCATGTAGCCGTTGCCGCCATGCAGTTGCAGGCAGGCATCGACCACCCGGCTGCTGAGTTCGGCGGTCCAGTACTTGGCCACCGCGGCTGCTTCGGCCGTCAATTCACCGCGCAGCAGCAGGGCCATGCAGCTGTCGACCCATGAGCGGCCGATCTGGATTTCGGTCTTGAGTTGCGCCAGGGTGAAACGCGAGTTCTGGAAGTCGAGCACCGGCTTGCCGAAGACGATGCGCGTGCGGGTGTATTCGAGGGTGTGATCCAGCGCCGCCTCGGCCTGGGCCTGGAAACCGGCGGCACCGATGATGCGTTCCCATGCCAGGTCGTGCATGAGCTGATAGAAGCCCTGCCCTTGCACGCCACCGAGCACGTTTGCGGCCGGCACGCGGCAATCGTCGAAGAACAACATGCTGGTGTCCTGGGCATGCAGGCCGATCTTTTCCAGCGGCTGGGAACGACTGAACCCTTCGCGCTCTTTCTCGACAATAATCAGTGAGATGTCCTGGGCACCCTTGCCGCTGTTGCCGGTCTTGCAGACCACAACCGCGAGGTCGCAGGACGCGCCGTTGGAGATGAACGTCTTCGAGCCGTTCAACACGTACTCGTCGCCGTCGAGCGTCGCACGGGTGCGCACGGCTTGCAGGTCCGATCCGGTATTGGGCTCGGTCATGGCGATGGCGCCTACCGCCTCGCCGGCGATCATTCTCGGCAGCCAGGTCCGCTTCTGCGCCTCGGTGCCGTAATTGAGGATGTAGAACGCCACCAAGCCGTGCACGCCGAAGCCGATCAGGCCCGAAGCCCCGACCCGCATGAATTCTTCGGCGAACACCATGTCGAACAGGCGGTCGGCGCCGGGGCCGCCATACTCCTCCGGCATGGAAGGCAGCAACATGCCCAGCTCACCGGCCTTGCGCCACACTTCACGGGGCACACACTTGTCTTTCTCCCACTGGGCGTGGAAGGGTGCGACTTCCTGTTCCATGAAGCGGCGGCAGGCGCGGCGAAACTCATCGTGCTCGGAGCTGAACAAGGTACGGGGGATCAAATATTCCATGGGAATTTCTCTTTATCCTGAGTCTGCAACCGGGATCAGAGCGTGCGCCCGACCAGATCTTTCATGATGTCGTTGGCGCCGCCGGCGATGCGCAGGACGCGGTGATCGAGGTAGTGACGGGCAACCGGGTACTCGAGCATGTAGCCGTTGCCGCCGTGCAGCTGGACGCACTCGTCCACCACCTTGGTGTAGAGGTCCGAGCACCATAATTTGGCGGCGGCTGCCGCCTCGGGGCTGAGGCTCCCGGCCAGGCACTGTTCCATGCAGCGGTCGACGTAGTTCTGCGACACCGCCAATTGCATCTTCAGGTCGGCCAATTTGAAGCGGGTGTTCTGGAAGGCGAAGATCGGCTTGCCGAACACGGTGCGACCCTTGGTGTATTCAAGTGTGCTTTCAAGCACGGCCTCGGCGCCGGCGACGCTGCTGATGGCGATCGACAACCGCTCCCAGGCCAATTCCTTCATCAGTTGCAAGAAGCCCTTCCCGGCCTCGCCGCCCAGCAGGTTTTCCTTCGGCACCCGGACGTTCTCGAAGAACAGCATGGTGGTGTCCTGGGCGTGCAAACCCACCTTGCGCAAGGGTTTGGAACGGCTAAAACCGGCACGGTCGGCCTCGACCAGGATCAGCGAGATGTCCTGCGCGCCCTTGCCCGAGTTGCCGGTCTTGGCGACCACCACCACGACGTCGCAGTTGGTGCCATTGGAGATGAAGGTCTTGGCGCCATTGATGACATATTCATCACCGTCCAGCACGGCGCGGGTCTTGACCGCCTGCAGGTCGGAGCCGGTGTCGGGCTCGGTCATGGCCACCGCGCCAATGGCCTCGCCGGCTGCCATCTTCGGCAGCCACGCCTGCTTTTGCTGCTCACTGCCGAAATTCACCAGATAGCCGGCAACGATGTCATGCACCCCGAAACCGATCAGGCCGGAAGCCTGGCCCGCCCGGTAGATTTCCTCGGTCGCAATCATCGAAAAAAGACGATCCAGCCCCAGCCCGCCATAGGCCTGAGGCGTGGTCGCATTGAGCATGCCCAGCGCGCCGGCCCGCTCCCAGATCGACCGGGGAACCCGATGGTCTGCTTCCCACGCTTCGAGGCAGGGAGCACATTCCTGAGCCAGGAAGCGCCGCACGCTGCGGCGAAACTCCTCGTGCTCTTGATCAAACAGGCTGCGCGCAATCATGGGGTGGTTCTCTCCTCAAATCATCGTTCTGCCACCTATCCAGGGGCTATGGATCGATCATAGGAGGAGGTATCGGCGATCCGCCCCCTCGGGGAGGGGGGGATTTGCGGGATGGTGCCTTGCGCCGACAGGAACACTTCAAACGACGCGCTATGCTTTATCAGGGACTGCAGCCCCAGGCACTTTTGTCCGACACCCTGAAAAGGAGGCACCAGCATGAGCACCTTGAAGCTTCACCTTGCACTGGACAACGGTATCCAACCCGCCGCCGCGAATTTCACGGGTGGCACACTGCAATGCCTGTGTGCGACTGACAAGGTCGAGGTCAGGATCGACGCACAAACCCTGCATAACCACGCGTGCGGTTGCAGCAAATGCTGGAAACCGCAAAACGCGACATTCGCCGTCATCGCGGTGGTACCCCGGGATAAGGTCAGCGTCACGGCCCACGGCGAAAAACTGGCGATCGTCGACGAAACCGCCACCATCCAGCGCCACGCCTGCAAACAGTGCCACGCCCATCTCTTCGGGCGAATCGAGAACAAGGACCATGCGTTTTATGGCCTGGACTTCGTCCACACCGAGCTCTCCCCCCAGAAAGGATGGGCTGCGCCAGGCTTTGCGGCGTTCGTGTCTTCCATCATCGAAACCGGCACACCGCCTGCGCAGATGAAGGCGATCCGCGAGCGCCTGCGCTCGCTCGGCCTGGAACCCTATGACTGCCTGTCCCCGGACTTGATGGACGCAATGGCGACTCATGTCGCCAAACAGAAAGGCCTGCTCCCCGCCGCCTGACTGATCGGCTGCCGCGGTTGCTTCACCGGGCCGCGGCCCCGGTTCACCTTCAACCGTGGGCTCGCACACTTCAATTCATGCCGATTGCCTGCGCCAGGTGCCGGGTGATGTGCCGAACTGGCGCTTGAAGGCGCGACTGAACGCGGCTTCGGATTCATAGCCCACGGCAAAGCCGATTTGCGCCACATTGCCGCGACCTTCGCGCAGGTGTTGAGCCGCCACGTGCATACGCCAGAGCGTCAGGTATTGCATCGGCGGCTGCCCGACCAATGTAGTGAATCGCTCCGCGAATACCGAGCGCGACATGCCCACTTCAAGCGCCAGGGCTTCGGCCGTCCAGCCCTCGGTTGGGCGCGCATGGAGCAGCGCCAATGCGCGCCCGATAGGTGGATCCCGCAAACCCGCCAGCCACCCGCGCTGTTCGGCGGGAAGGTTCGCGACATACTGGCTGACGGCCTCGACGAACAGCAGTTCGGACAGTTTGGCGATGACCGTGGTCGAGCCAACCCGCCCCGCCGCGATCTCACTGACAGCGAAACGGAATGAGCTTTCGATCCAGGCGCCCGAAGCCGTCGCGCGTACGTCCAGCTTCAATAAGGAGGGCAGCGACGACAGCAACGGACTGAAGGGCGTTTCAGAGCCGAGGAAACCACACAGCAACTGCGTGGCCTCGCCGCCCCCGCCGTACTTGATGCGTGAAATGCCGCCGACGTCCGGCGGCTGGATAACGTCGCGCGCATGCATGGGCGCAACGCTCAGGTCACTGCCAAACGTATGAACATCGTTGCGGGGCAGCAGAATGAGTTCGCCTGCCTGCACGTCGATCGTCGCACCCTCGTCGATTCGCAATTGCATGTGCCCTGCGGCGACAAAATGCGAGGCAATGATATGTCGGGGTGTCGCCAGGAACGGTTGGCAATCGTCCGCAGAGAGTTTTCCGTTGATGCACCAGGGCGCAGTGAGCTCCGCCTCGAGAAAAACCCCTCCCGACAGCCGAATCACACGCAAGACATCAGACAGCGCATCCAGCAATTTGCCAGCCCTCCTTTCCGGAGTCCGGAGCATGTAATCAGGCGGCCCGGTCATTCGCTGCCTGAGCCGCGAGGCCTAGATTAGCACCAACGTGGACTCAGTGATCGAGACGCTCCCCAGAGGCTTGCCCCAGGGTCATTGGTTCCGACGTCAGCCGTCATGGCCCCCTTACAACGCGACCTGGGAAGCAGGAGATCGATATGAACACCGTCGTCAACATACCCGGCCCGGATTCAGGCAACGCCGCCCGCTATGCGCAAATGGTCAGATCATCGAAGAAAGCCGAATGGCAGATCGATCGCGATTTGCTGCAGGACAGGCGCTTCGACTTCTCGCGCAAATTCTTGCCCGACGGACTGTCGCGGGTCGACCGCCTGACTTTTCTCGCCGCGGATGAGGCGCGCCTGCTCAGCCAGATCCAGGGCCGGACCTATGCGTACATCTTCGGTCTGGTCGAGCGCTTTATCAGTGCCAAAATGCTCGATCAGGGGCGGGCCCATGTGTTTGACGATCAGCTCGCACTCGAAGCGCTGGTGCGCTTTTCCAACGACGAAATCAAGCACCAGGAGCTGTTCCGGCGCATGGAGACAATGATGTCTGCGCAATTGCCAGCGGGCTATCGTCAGGTTGCCGATCCAAACGATGTGGCGCGTGCGGTACTGGCGGCCAGTTCCTGGTCGGTGCTGGCACTGACCTGCCATATCGAACTGTTTGTTCAGTCGCACTACACGCAAAGCATCGCCCCGCGCGAGGAGTTGTGCCCACTGTTCAAGGACGTCTTCAAATTTCACTGGAAGGATGAAAGCCGGCACGTCGTACTCGATGAACTGGAGTGGAAGGCCGAGCACGCGAAACTTTCGCCAACCGAGCGCGACCAGGCCGTGAACGACCTGATTGCGCTGGTGGCCGCCGTCGACGCCATCCTGCAGGCACAATCGGCAGCCGATACCGACTACTTCATTCGAAACGTTGCACCATCGTTCGGTGTCGATGAGACCGCGCAAATCAAAGCCTGCGTGCTGGGCGCCTACCGTTGGCAATACATTATCTCGGGCGTGCAGCATCCCCACTTTGGCCGGCTGCTGACGCGCATGACCACGCCGGCACAGATGGCCAGGATTCAGGCTGCGCTGGCGCCCATCATGGGCCATTGATCGACAGGGGCCGGCCGACCACAGGTCGGCCGCGTTGCCGTGGAACGACGAACTGGCGTTGAGGATCACGGCCATGACGACACCGATGTGGATGTTGCTTGGATTTGCGACCTGGACCTTGCTGCTGTTGATGGCAACCGTCGGGGTCTATCGCTGGGGCAGAATCCTGTTCTCGAATGTGCCGATTGCCTCTTTCCGAAGCGATCAGCCCGAAGGCGAGGACTGGTATCGGCGCGGGACGCGAGCACACGCGAACTGTGTGGAAAACCTGCCGGTGTTTGGCGCCATCGTGTTCGTGATTTCGGCCCTTGGGGTCGACGGCCCGGCAGTGAACGACTTGTCCGTCGTCGTCCTGATCGCACGCGTGTGCCAGTCCCTGATTCACGTGTGCCATGTGCAAACCGACGGGTACGTGGCGGTTCGGTTCAGCTTCTTTTGCGTTCAGCTGGTCTGCTTTCTCGCGCTCATTGTTATAGCCGCCATTCATGGCGCATAAAAACGGGCCACCTCAACAGCCTGCTCAAGGCGCACCAAAGCGGACCAGTGCAGCCTCGATAAATCGTCGCAACTTGGCCGTTCGCTGACGATTGGCGGTGTACAGCAAATGCATTGGCCGGCCAGGCGCCTGGTAATCAGCCAGCACGCGAACCAATTCACCGCTGCGCAATGCCGGCTCCAGAAAGTCTTGCGGGCCGAGGACAATCCCGAATCCGTCCAGTGCAGCCGACAGCAATGCCTTGCTTTCGTTGACCTGCAATCGACTGCCGACCTGTACCCGTTCGACCGCGGAGCCTTTGCAGAATACCCATTCGCGGTCGGCCGGCCTGGACCAATAGGCATACCCCAGGCACTCATGGTGCTTCAGATCACCCGGTATTTGCGGCACTCCGCGTTCGGCCAGATAGCCCGGCGCCGCACAGGCGACCAATCGATAAGGCGCCAAGGGCCTGGCGGTCAAACTGGAGGTGGCCAATGGGCCAATCCTGAACGTTACTTCGTAACCCTCCTCCACCAGATCGACGAAGCGGTCGGTCAGATGCAGATCGATTTCGACCTCCGGGTGTTGCCGCAAAAACTCTGTGACAAAGGGCATGAGGCTATAGGAGCCGAAGGTGACGGGCGCGCTGATTTTCAGTTTCCCGCGCGGGGTGTCGTTCATGATCTGCGCAAGGGAGTCGGCCGCCTGAGCCTCGCTCAAAATGTGCTTGCAGCGTTCGTAGTAGGCGCTGCCCAATTCGGTCAAGCTCTGGCGTCGGGTGGTGCGGTTCAGGAGGCGCGCGCCTAGCCGCTGCTCAAGCGCGGCGACGTGCTTGGCCACCATCTGCGGCGACAGGCCCAATCGCTCGGCGGCACCGGCATAGGAGCCGGATTCCGCCGCCATCACAAACGCGCCCATGCTCGTCAGTCGATCCATCATTCAACACTCCTGGTAACGAGACTAAGTAACGGATGATTATTTATCTCCCACTGGTTGGCAATCATCATGATTGCTACTGACCAACCAGCGGAGCAAGGACATGCAAATCGGCATTATCGGGGCAGGCTTCATTGCACGTGCAGTGGCGCAATTGGCCATCGCGGCGGGACACCAGGCGATGCTCAGCAATTCGCGTGGGCCACGGACCATGAGCAGCGTGCTCAGCGGCATTCCTGGCAGTCAGGTCGGCACTGTGGAGGACGCGGCACAATTTGGCGAAATTGTGCTCGTGGCTATTCCTCTTGAGCATTACCGCAGCGTGCCGGCCCAGTGGCTGGAGGGCAAAACCGTGCTGGATGCCAACAACTACTACCCTGAACGTGACGGTCAGATTGAGGCTCTGGACCGATTCGAAACCACCACCAGCCGCCTGCTCGCCGAGCATCTGCCCCACTCCAGCGTGGTCAAGGTGTTCAACGCAATCCTCGCCCAGGACCTGATACAGGACGCGCGCCCCAAAGCGGCGCCCGACCGACGCGCACTGCCCGTCGCCGCGGATGATCCGGTGGCAAAAGCGCGGGTGATCACCTTGCTGGACGAGATTGGATTCGACGGGGTCGATGGGGGCAGCCTCGATGAAAGCTGGCGATTTGAACGCGCCAAACCCGCCTACTGCATACCGCTGGATAAAGAGGGGCTGAAGGTTGCCCTGGCTGCCGCCCAACGGCAGGTCGAATTGCCCGAGGGATCGTGGCGCCGCTGAGCACATCGACCCACCATGCTCGATTCAATGCCATGAAGTCGGTACTGACTATGCCGATGACACCTTTGAAGCGAAGCGCCCGCGTGACTACGCCGATAATCGAAAGCTCATTGAAGAAATCTCGAGGTCACGCATGGCGAGCGCATCTACAGGGCAGGTCAGCCCGAAAACCCTGAGAAAGGTGATTGTGGCCGCTGGCATTGGCAATTTCGTCGAGTGGTTCGACTTTGCCGTCTACGGTTTTTTGGCCACGACCATCGCCCAGCAGTTTTTCCCCAGTGGCGATGCCAGTGCCGCGCTGCTCAAGACCTTTGCCGTATTCGCCGTGGCCTTTGCGTTCCGGCCTTTAGGAGGGATTTTCTTCGGCATGCTGGGCGACAGGATCGGCCGCAAGCGAACCCTGGCGATGACGATTCTGCTGATGGCCGGTGCAACGACCTTGATCGGCTTGCTGCCCACCTATGCCGCGATCGGGGTCATGGCGCCCATCCTTCTGTCCCTGATTCGTTGTGCCCAAGGCTTCTCCGCAGGTGGAGAATACGCCGGTGCCTGTGCCTACCTGATGGAGCATGCACCGAGCGATAAACGCGCCTGGTATGGCAGCTTCATCCCGGTGTCGACCTTTTCCGCGTTCGCCGCCGCGGCGGTGGTGGCCTACGCACTCGAGACGTCATTATCAGCCGAAGCGATGGGGAGCTGGGGCTGGCGCCTGCCGTTCCTGATTGCCGCGCCGCTGGGCCTGGTGGGTCTTTACCTGCGCTGGAAGCTGGATGAGACACCGGCGTTCCAGGCGGTGACCAAGGAACATGCCGTCGCACATTCGCCCCTCAAGGAAACCTTGCGCAACCATGGTGCGGCGATCTGCTGCCTGGGCGCCTTTGTGTCGTTGACGGCGCTGTCGTTCTACATGTTCACCACTTACTTCGCGACCTACCTGCAAGTCGCCGGTGGCCTGAGCCGCGCAACCGCGCTGCTGGTGTCACTGATTGCATTGATCTTCGCGGCGGCGATCTGCCCGCTGGCCGGGCTGTATTCAGACAAGGTCGGACGCCGGATGACCGTGATGACGGTTTGCGCGTTGTTGATTGTGGTGGTGTATCCATCGTTCCTGATGGCCAGTTCCGGCTCGTTCGCAGCGTCCATCATCGGCGTGATGCTGCTGGCGGTGGGTGCGGTGTTGTGTGGCGTGGTGACGGCGGCCTTGCTCTCGGAAACGTTCCCGACCCGTACGCGCTACACCGCATCGGCCATCACCTACAACATGGCGTACACCCTGTTCGGCGGCACCGCACCGCTGATGGCGACGTGGCTGATCAGCACCACCGGCAGCAACCTGTCGCCAGCGTTCTATCTGATCGCCGTGGCCGTGCTGGGGTTGGTGGGTGGTTTGGCCTTGCCTGAGACGTCCAGGATCTCCCTGCATGACGTGCAGGGGCGGGAAAAAAGCGCAGGTGTGAGCGCCAAGGCCTGAACAACACCCCTCCAAAGGAGGGGGCGCGCGAAGGATCGGATGCAGGCTATACGGTGATGACCCAAGAGGTCATTTCCACTGCATCCGACGGAGATCTTCATGTCCTTGCGTTTACCTTTCACACTGGGCGCCAGCGCCCTGACCTGGCTGATGACAGCCTGCTTGCAGGCGCCGGTCGCGCTGGCGCAAACCGACTCTGCATCGCCAACGCCCGCCATCAGCGACCAGGATATCAGCGACGCCTACATCTACCTGTACAGCCGCCTGCTGGTGGCGCGCCAGCAACAGCTGGACTTCAAGGCAGGCATGCAGTGGAACACACTGACCCATCACAAGCCCGGCGCGGTGGATTGGCCCAATCCCAATCTGGACGTGGCGTACTCAGAGGCCTGGGTGGCGGTGGACGAGAACAGCTGCACGCTGGTTTCAGTACCGAAGATCAGTGGCCGTTACTACACCGTGCAGTTCCTCAACGGCTGGGGCGAGACCTTGGCCAACATCAATGAAAGGGAGTTCCCCAAGCATCCTAACGGCGAGTTTGCGGCCTGTTTGCAGGGTGCCAAGGTCAAGCTGCCGGCCAATACCCAGCGGATCGACCTGCCGGCGCGTACAGCGCGGGTGTTGACACGTGTCGAGCTGGGCAGCGACTGGAGCGAAGCCGAACGCTTGCAGCACCAATTCACAATGCGCCCGACCGGCTCGCCGCAATTGCCGCAGATCCCACAAACACTGATGTTCCAAGGGCAGCAACTGCCGGGCGTGGAAGCCTTCGATTCGGCCACAGTGGCGTTGCAGGAACCTGACCTGAACCCCGGCATGGAACCGTTGCAGGCCAAGGTCCGCGCCATCGCCGCCGCCATCGCCGACCCTGAAGAGCGGGCACGCATCGACAAGTCAATCCACACCCACACCTTCGCCGACCTCGCCAAGGCTGCGCCACTGATGGGTCACGGCACAGCCAGCAATGGCTGGGGCCGCCCCGCCACCTCAGGTACCTACGGCAGTGACTACCTGACCCGTATGCTAGTGAACTATGGCGGCATCTGGGCCAACACCCAGAAGGAAGTGGTCTACTACCGCGGCTGGCAGGACGAAAACGGCAAACCGCTGGACAGTGCGCAGAGCTATTCGGTGACCTTCCCCGCCGACCAACTGCCGGCGTCGATGGTGAACTACTACTGGTCGATCACCGCCACCGATTCCAAAAACTTCCGCGTGCTGCCCAACCCTCAGAACCGCTTTGCGATCAACAGCCATTCGCCGCTGACGTACAACAAGGACGGTTCCCTGACCCTGCACTTCGCCCCCACCAAACCCCAGGACGTCGCCGATGGCAACTGGCTGCCCACCTCCGCGGGGCAGAACTATCGCCTGATCTTCCGTTTCTATGGGGCCAAGGGTGGAGCGACCACGGGTGAATACGCTCCGCCGGTGATCAAGCATTCGTGATCGCCCTTTGGGCAATCTCGGAAAGCAGTTGCCATCCCCCTCTAAGGGGGTTGGCTACCAAATTCGATCCCGAGTATAGACTGCCCCCGCGAAACACCAGCGAGCGGAGTGAATGGAGCGTCCACGCAATGCTCCCTTCCTTCGTTGTGCTGGTGTTTTGCGCCTACCCGACTAAACGGTTTTCCGACAGAGGTTACGTCGTACAGACGATTTGTAAGAGCCGGCTTGCTGGCGATGGCTGCGCACCTGGCGACGTCGATACTGGATGTGCCGGCCTCTTCGCTGGCAAGCCAGCTCCTACTCGGGTTGTGACAGGTCTGTAGGAGCCGGCTTGCTGGCGAAGGCGGTGTACCTGGCGGCATCGATACTGGATGTGCCGGCCTCTTCG
>NZ_WTFT01000062.1 GCF_009861505.1 Pseudomonas izuensis
CAGCAGCCATCACCTGAAAAACGGATATACCCCCAATCCAATCCCAATACGCGTCTACAACCCCCAACCTAAAGTGAACAGCACCACCCACCATCCAGCCGTCTATGCTGCTGTGATATTCCCTGGTCGGAAACGCACGATGCGTCCAGATCTGAACCGGTTTCTGTTGTGTGCGGCGCTTGCCCTCGGCGGCTGCGTACGGCTGGGACCGGACTTCCAGTCGCCCGCCGAACCCTGGGTCGATCAATGGAATACACCGAACCTCGATCACGCCAGCCAACGAGCGCTGCAACCGGACATACGCCAGTGGTGGGAGATTTTTGCCGATCCGACCCTGGACCAGTTGATCGCTGAAGCCGACGCCAATAATTCCAGCCTCAAGATTGTCGGCCTGCGGGTCATGGAAGCACGCGCGCAATTGGGCATCGCCGAAAGCGGCCGTTACCCGCAACTGCAGCAGATCAGTGCCGACAGTGTGTATGTCCACCGTGATCAATCCGGCGGACGCAATCCGGTAGACAGCCGTTTCTGGCAGCACAGCGCCGGCTTCGATGTGGGTTGGGAACTGGATTTCTGGGGCCGTTTCAGCCGTGCCATCGAGGCCTCCGATGCCAGCTATTTCGCTGCCGAGGCCAACTATGACGACGCCCTGGTCCTGCTTCGTGCGCAGGTGGCCGACAGCTACTTTGCCCTGCGCACCACCCAGGCCCGACTGCGGGTGGCCGAGGAAAACGCCCGCCAGCAGCAACGCAATTACGAGATCACCGAAAAGCTGTTCAAGAGCGGCCAGACCGCCGAACTCGACCTGCAACAAGCCAAGACCCAATACCTCGGTACCCTGAGCAGCATCCCCGTCCTGCAGGATCAGCTGGGGCGTTTTCGCAATGCCCTGGCGGTGCTGATCGGCCAGCCGCCGGGTGAGCTGCCGCTGGTGGTCGAGAACAACGGATTGATCCCGCTGGTGGACCGCGCCGTGCTGCAGGATGTCCCGGCCCAACTGCTGCTGCGTCGTCCCGACGTGCGCGCCGCCGAGCTGAATGTCGCCGCGCAGTCGGCACTGGTGGGCGTCGCCGAAACCGATTTCTACCCGTCGCTGAGCCTGCTCGGCAGCATTGTCTGGTCCACCGATACCTTAAGCGGCAGCTCCCGCAGCCTCGACCTGATCGGCGGCCCGAGCCTGCGCTGGAATGTGTTCGATTACGGTCGCATCAGCAACAACGTGCGGGTGCAGGATGCGCGCTTGCAACAGCTGATCGAGGCCTATCGCGACAAGGTGCGCCAGGCCGCGCGCGAGGCGGACGATGCCGCCAACGGCCTGATCCAGGCCTTGCAGCGCGAGCGCATTCTGCGTGAGGCCGAAGGTGCGGCGAAACGCTCGCTGGAGCTGGCCAACGCACTGTATCGCGAGGGTTATTCGGACTTTCAGCGAGTGCTGGATGCCCAACGCGCCCTGCTCGATACCCAGGACAGCTACCTGGTCAGCCGCAATGACGCCGTGAGTAACGTGATTGCTCTATACAAGTCCCTTGGCGGTGGCTGGTACAGCGCCCAGGCCAAAGTCGACCCGGCCACGCGCCAGCAAATGGAACAACGCACCGACTGGGACAACCTGCTGTCCGAGCCCCAACCCGCCGCCTCCTATCCCAACCCGGTAAGCCACCATGACTGACGCCGCGCCTCCCTCC
>NZ_WTFT01000063.1 GCF_009861505.1 Pseudomonas izuensis
AGAAAGGGGGGGGAGGACAGCGGCATGACGCTGGCACCCTTCGGGGCAATCGATCACTGATCGAGCGGCTTGCGAACCTGGAGGTCCAGGTTCAACCCAGGGGAGGAGACACCCAGATGAATAACAAAAAAAAATCCAATCAAAGTCATCCCGCCAATTCTCATGCACTGCGTGCAACGGTCGTGGCCATGTGCGCGATTGCCTGCACCAGCGCCGGTGCCGTCGAGATCGATACCGGCAACGAAGACCTCCAGCTGCGCTGGGACAATACCCTGCGCTACAACCTGGGAATGCGCACCGAAGGGCAGGACAAGGCGATTCTGGCCAACCCGAACAACGATGACGGCGACCGCAACTTCGACAAGCACAGCCTGGTCAACAACCGCCTGGACATCCTCAGCGAGTCCGACCTCGTCTACAAGGGCAAGTACGGTGCACGGGTCAGTGCTGCGCTCTGGTATGACGACGCTTATGCCGGCAATCTGGATAACGACAGCGTTGCCACTTCCAACCACCTCGACTCCAACGGTCACCCGGCCACGGGCCTGAGCCGTTACACCAACCGCTACTATGAGGGTCCGTCGGGCGAATGGATGGACGCCTTCGTTTTCGGCCAGTACGACCTGGGCGACATGCCGCTCAAGGCGCGGCTGGGTCGCCATACCATCAACTGGGGCGAATCGCTGCTGGGGGCCGGCGCCATTCACGGCATCTCCTACGGCCAGGCACCCCTGGACCAGGGCAAGGCGTTGGCCTTGCCGGGGATCGAGGCCAAGGAGTTGTACTTGCCGCGCAACCAGATTTCCGCGCAGTTGCAGGCCAGCCCCGAGTGGTCGTTCGCGGCGCAGTACTTCTTCGAATGGCGGCCATCGCGGGTGCCTGAGGCCGGCAGTTACCTGGGCTTCGCCGATATCTACCAGCAAGGTGGCGAGTCGTTCATCCTCAGCCCGACCCTGCGCGCCATCCACGGCGATGACATCGAGCCGCGCAACGCCGGCGACTGGGGCGTGATGACACGCTGGAGCCCGGAGTGGCTGGACGGCACCCTGGGTTTCTACGTACGCCAGTTCTCCGACACCTTGCCGCAGGTGATCCTGCTGGCTGACGCGCACCCGCAGTACTTCCTCAACTACGCCGACAAGATCGACATGTATGGCATCAGCCTGTCCAAGCAAATCGGCGGGGTCAGTGTCGGTGCCGACCTGAACTACCGGCACAACATGCCGCTGGTCAGCTCGGCGGCACGGGTGACCTCGACGGCGCAGTTGCCGGACGACGGCGACATCCTCGGCGCCCGTGGCGACACCCTGCACGGTGTGCTCAACGCCATCGGCACTGTCAGCCCGACGCCGCTGTTCGACAGCGCCAGTTGGTCTACCGAGCTGACCTGGAGCCGATGGGTTTCGGTCAATTCCGACCCTCTGAACCTGTTCAAGGGCTCGTCCGCCTACAAAGCGGTGCCCACCAACATCGACGATGTGTCCCGGGATGCCTATGGCATTGCCGTCAATTTCACACCGACCTGGTACCAGGTGTTTCCCGGTGGCGACCTGTCGATGCCGGTCAGCTACTCCCAGGGCCTTTCCGGCAACTCGGCCGTCGCCTCCGGGGGTAACAAGGACGCCGGCAGCTATGCGGTCGGCCTGGGGCTCGATCTCTACAGCCGCTACCGCTTCGACCTGAAGTATGTGGACTATTTCGGTGACTTCTCGACCAACCCGCTGACCGGCGCGGCCCTGACCCCAAGCGGCAGCCAGGCGCTGCTGGAAGATCGCGGCGCGGTCTACTTCACCTTCAAGACCACGCTCTGAGCCGCGCTTGCCGCCATAGCAAGCCCACCGATGGTGCTCCCGTTGCGGACCCCCATCGGTGCCATGCGCGTTCGCGCGCAACTGATGTGAGGTGACAAGGTGTTCAAACAACGCTTACGACCCCCCTTGACGATCCTGATTGCGCTGGTGGCCGCACAGGCATTCGCGCAGCCGGCGTTTGTCTCGCCCCTGGACGCACCTGCCTTGCAAAGCGCCCAGGCGATCCATACGCCACTCAATGGGCTGGCCAAAGCCGGTGGACGGCTGATTGCAGCCGGCCAGCGTGGTCATATTCTCTTTTCCGACGACACCACGACCTGGGTCCAGGCCCAGGTGCCGGTCAGTTGCGACCTGACCGCACTGGCATTCCCCAGCGCCAGCCAGGGCTGGGCCGTGGGCCACGAAGGCGTCGTCCTGCACAGCAGTGATGCGGGCAAGACCTGGCGCAAACAGCTCGATGGCCGACAGATCGCCGAGCTATTGCTCAAACACTACGGCAGTCCGGCCAACCCGGATGACCCCGAAGCGCAACGCCTGAAACAGGATGCCGAGCTGTTCGCCACCCAGGGCGCCGACAAACCGCTGCTGGATGTGTGGTTCGCCGACGAGCGCCATGGCTTTGTAACCGGGGCCTTCAATCTGATCCTGCGCACCGGGGATGGTGGCCAGAGCTGGGAGCCCTGGCTGGATCGGGTCGACAACCCGCGCAGCCTGCACCTGTACGGCCTGCGCCCGGCCGCCGGCACGCTGTTCATGGTCGCCGAACAAGGGCTGGTGCTGAAACTGGATGCCGCACGCCAGCATTTTGTGAAGGTCGACCTGCCGTATGACGGCACCCTGTTCGGTTTGCTTGGCGATGAGCATCTGCTGCTGGTCTACGGCCTGCGCGGCAACGCATGGCGCAGCCTCGATGGCGGCGCAACCTGGAGCAAGGTCGATACCGGAATCAGCGACGGCATCACCAGCGGCCTGATGGTCGCCGACGGCTCGATCGTGCTGGCCAGCCAGACCGGTCAACTGCTGCGTTCCACCGACCGCGGGGCAACCTTCAGCCGAGTCCCGGTGGACCGCGTGGTGCCCAATTTCGCACTGGCACCCGCCGCCGACGGGGCCGTCGCCCTGGCCGGGCTGGGTGGCGTGCGTGTGCAAAGCCTGCAACAGAACAAGAAAGCCGGAGCGCAGTAATGGCTACCCACAACACCCGCGACAACCTGCAGTCCATCAGCAATCTTGATGACTTCAATCACCAGTCGGGCAGTCGCCTCGAACGGTTGATCTTCAACCACCGTCTGCTGGTGATCCTCCTCTGCACCCTGGTCACGGTAATGCTGGGCTGGGATTCGGCCCGGCTGACACTCAATGCCGCGTTCGAAAAAACCATTCCCCTGAACCAACCGTACATCCGCAACTTTCTGGATAACCGCGCCGAGCTCAAAGGGCTGGGTAATGCCGTGCGCGTGGTGGTGGAGAATCGCAAGGGCGATATTTTCGATCCCGCTTATCTGCAAGCGCTCAAGCACATCAACGACGAGCTGTTCCTGACCCCCGGCGTCGACCGGGCCAACGTCAAGTCGTTGTGGATGCCGGTGGTGCGCTGGAACGAAGTCACCGAAGAGGGGTTCGCCGGCGGTCCGGTGATGCCCGACAATTACACTGGTTCGCAAGCGAGCATCGACGCACTGCGCCAGAACATCGGCCGCGCGCAGTTGCTGGGTAACCTGGTGGGCACCGACTTTCGCTCCAGCATGATTTTCGTGCCCTTGCTGGACAAGGACACCGCCACCGGCCAGCCGCTGGACTATTGGGAATTGTCCAAGCGCCTGGAAAGCATCCGCGCCCAGTATTCCGGCACCCAGGGCACTGCCGACCTGGACATCCGCATCGTCGGCTTCTCCAAGGTGGTGGGCGATCTGCTCGATGGCCTGCAGCAGATGATCCTGTATTTCGCCGTGGCGGCGGTGATCGCTGCGCTGATTATTTTTGCCTGGACCCGTTGTGTGCGCAGCACGGTATTGGTGCTCGGTTGCTCGTGCATCGCGGTGCTCTGGCAACTCGGTCTCATTGCCCGGATGGGCTACGCGCTGGACCCTTACTCGATCCTCGTACCGTTTCTGGTGTTCGCCATCGGCGTGTCCCATGGCGCGCAGAAAATGAACGGCATCATGCAGGACGTGGCTCGCGGCACCCACCGGCTGGTCGCGGCGCGCTACACCTTCCGCCGCCTGTTTTTGGCGGGGGTAACCGCACTGGTGGCCGACGCCGTGGGTTTCGGGGTGTTGATGCTGATCGATATTCCGGTGATCCAGGACCTGGCGATCACTGCTTCAATCGGCGTTGCCTTGCTGGTGTTCACCAACCTGATCCTGCTGCCGGTGATGCTGTCCTACACCGGGGTCAGTCCCAAGGCCGCCGCCAGAAGCCTGCGCGCAGAACAGCGCCAGGCCGGTGGCCTCTGGCGGTTGCTCGAACGCTTCACCGAGCGCCGCTGGGCGACAGCGCTACTGGTGGTGTCGGCCATTCTCACCGTGGCAGGCTTTGTCGTCAGTACCCAGCTCAAGATCGGCGACCTGGATGCCGGGGCCTCGGAATTGCGGCCTAACTCGCGCTACAACCTCGACAACGCCTACATCAACAGCAAGTACTCGCTGTCTTCGGACCAGTTCGCGGTGATCGTCAAGACCAAAGCCGAAGGCTGTCTTGAATACCAGACGCTGGTGGAGGCCGATCGCCTGGGCTGGGTCTTGCAGCAAGTGCCGGGGGTGCAGAGCACGGTGTCGCTGGCCGATGCGGTACGCAAGATCACGGCGGGCTCCTACGAGGGCAGCCCCAAGTGGATGTCGATCTCACCGAATCAGGACGTCCTCAACTATGCGGCGCGCACCGCAAGCACCAGCAACCCGGAGCTGTTCAACAACGATTGTTCGGTGATGCCGGTGGTGGCGTACCTCACCGACCACAAGGCCCGGACACTGGATCAAGTGGTGCAGGCCGCCGAAGCCTTCGCCACCGCGCACAGCACGCCGGAGCGCCAGTTCCTGCTGGCCGCCGGCAGCGCCGGGATCGAAGCGGCGACCAATATCGTGGTCAGGAAAGCCAACCTGACCATGCTGATGTACGTGTACGCGGCGGTCATCGTGCTGTGCTTCATCACGTTCCGCAGCTGGCGGGCGGTGGTAGTCGCGGTGGTGCCGCTGGTGATCACCTCGATCCTCTGCGAAGCGCTGATGGTGATGCTGGGCATGGGCGTCAAGGTCGCGACCCTGCCGGTGATCGCCCTGGGCGTGGGCATCGGCGTCGATTATGCGCTGTACCTGCTGAGCATCCAGCTGGCGCGCCAGCGTGCCGGCGACACCCTGGCCGAAGCTTACCGTCATGCCTTGCGCTTCACCGGCAAAGTCGTGGCGCTGGTGGGTGTGACCCTGGCGGCGGGTGTGATCACCTGGGCGTTCTCGCCCATCAAGTTCCAGGCCGACATGGGCATCCTGCTGACCTTCATGTTCCTGTGGAACATGCTCGGCGCCCTGGCGCTGATCCCGGCGCTCTCGCATTTCCTGCTGCGCGATGTGCACGTCTTTGGTTCACCGGTGGTCGTGCCGCCAGCCGGCGAAAGATCGGTCGCCCTCGAACCCAAGGCCCGGACTGTGCAGCGCACCCGGGCCGATCCGAACCCCGTTTGACCCCCTGAATTCATAAGGAATCACCATGAGCGATACATCCGCAGCGTTCCTCGGCGAACAGGAAATCATGATTCGCGACTCGGCGCGCAAGGTCGCCGCCGACGTGGTCGCGCCCACGGCCGCCGAACGTGACCGCACCGCCGCCTGGCCGCGCAGCGAACTGCGCGCCGTGGCCGAGCTGGGCTTTCTCGGCATGCTGATCCCCGAAGCGTACGGCGGTGCCGGTGCCAGCTTCGTCGAGTATTGCCTGGCCATCGAGGAATTTGCCGCCGCCGACACGGGCTTCGCAACGCTGATCCACGTGCACAACTCGGTGGGCCTGGCCGTGGCGCGCCTGGGTAATGAAGAGCAGAAGCGCAAATACCTGCCGGACCTGGCCAGCGGCAAGCGCATCGGTGCCTTTCTGCTCAGCGAACCTCACGCCGGTTCCGACACCGGGGCCTTCCGTACCCAGGCCCGTCGCGAAGGCGAGCATTACGTGCTCAATGGCAGTAAGCAGTTCATTTCCAATGGCAACGAAGCGGGGCTGGGCCTGGTGCTGGCCGTCACTGACAAAACCGCCGGCAAGAAAGGCAGCAGCCTGTTGATGGTCGACCCTCGGGAAAGTCCCGGCTATGTGGTCGCCCGGGTCGAACACAAGATGGGCCAGCGCTCGGCTCATTTAGCGCAGATCCAGCTGGATCAATGCCGGGTGCCACTGGCGAACTTGCTGGGCGAAGAAGGTGCCGGCTATCGCAACGTGATGGGCTCGTTGTCGGAAGGGCGCGTAGCGATTGCCGCTGTCGCCACGGGCACCGCCCGCGCGGCACTGGATGCCGCCGTTGGCTATGCCAGGGAGCGTGAGGCCTACGGCGCGCCGATCATCAATCTGCAAGGGGTGGCGTTCGACCTCGCCGACATGGCCGCGCAAGTGGATGTCGCCCATCACTACATGGTGCATGCCGCGCGACTGTGTGAAGCGCACGTACCCTGCGCCAAGGAAGCCTCGGTGGCCAAGCTGTTCGCCAGCGAAATGGCCGAGAAGGTGTGCTCGGACGCCCTGCAGATCCATGGCGGCTATGGCTACCTCAATGATTTCCCGGTGGAGCGCTACTGCCGGGATGTGCGGGTGACCAAAATCTATGAAGGCACCAGCCATATTCAGAAGCTGATCATCGCTCGCGGTTTGAGCTGAGTGTATTTGCCTGCCCCCCTCCTAACCGAGGGGGGTGGTCAGAGCGTCATCGGGCATAGCCTGTCGTCGATTGCAGGCTCGAATGTGCCAGTGGATTCGTGACGACAGGCAGGGAACCAGACCATGAAGATACAGAAAACGACCGAGGCGCAGCGACTTGCGGTGGACAGCTTCCGTACCTTCCTCGCGTCTGAGGTCACGCCTGTCGCCCGGGCGTTCCGTGGCGGGCCGATTCCCCGGGAAAGGATGCGCGAGATCACCCAGGGCATCGCCGAATTCGGCTTGCCCGGCGCGAGCATTGCGCCGGTTCAGGGTGGCATGGGGTTGTCGGTGGTCACCGAGGCCATGCTGCTGGAGGAGCTGTGCGCCGTCTCCAGCGAAGTCGCCCATTGCGTTATCAGCAACATGCTCGTGGCCAGCGTGCTGGTGGACTTGCCCGCCGCGCGCGAGCCATTGCGCGAACGCTATCTGCCCGACCTGCTGACGGGGCGCGGTTGCGGCGGTTTTTACCTTCAGCAAGCCGATGCGCTGGCAACGGCTGCCGAAGGGGGCGTCAGCGCCTGGTCGACGCCCGGAGGCTGGATCATCAACGGGGCACACGAACGGGTTTGCAATGGCCTTTATGCGGACATTCTCATCGTCGAAGTGCACGCCGAGGATGGCGCCTTGCGCCATGTGCTGGTGACGCGCGAGCAACATGGCTACACCTCGCGAATCATCGACAGGCCCACCTTGAGCGGTACGTTCCATACCCAGGTGTCATTTCGCAATGTGCGCCTGCCTGCCGGCCAGTCAATCTGGGAGGGGCAGGACGGGCTGCAAGGTCGGACCAGATTGCAGGAGAAAATGGATGCGGGCTTGGCCTCCTTATCGGTCGGATTGATCCGCACGGTGCTGGAGGCTTGCATTGTCGCGGTTAAAAACACGGACGGACCTGAAAAACCCGCTGCATCACAGCCGTTGGTGGCGCTCAGGATTGCCGAGATGGCGACCCGGCTCGACGCGGCCAGGCTCATGTGCTTTCGCGCCTGGTCGCTGATCGATGCCGGCACTGACTGCCGGATGCAGGCCGGCATGGCCCGTTGGCTGGCCAGCGAAACGGCGCTCAAGGCTTGCCGGGACGCACTGCAACTGCCCGGTGGCAAGGCGCTGAGCGCAGCGTTGGATCTCGAGCGCCTGGTGCGCGAGGCGATCGTCCTGCCTGTTCCGCACGGCCTTACCGACCTTCAAAAACTCTCCATCGCCGAATCGCTCACGGGCATCAGCGCGGTGGACTGATTGCTGTACCGCTTCAATGGACGGCTGCCGCGTGCGGTACGCCAGGCTAATCATTGTGGCCGCGCGCCACGCTTAAGGAACCTGTATGCGTTATTCCCTTGTTGCACTTGCCATTGCCATCGCTCTGTCCAGCGGCCCGACCTGGGCGACGGATGCCGCCAACCCTGCCAAGGCCGCCAGCCCGACCACAGCGGCCGTCAATAAGGACGTGCTCAAACAACTGCCGTTCCAGGATCGTGCTGACTATGAAGCCGCGCGCCGAGGGCTGGTGGCGGCCTTCGAAGGCGAGGTCAAGGACGCCGAGGGCAAGACGGTGTGGAGCTCTCACCAATACGACTTCCTCAAGCAGAACCAGGCCCCGGACTCGGTGAACCCGAGCTTGTGGCGCATGGCGCAACTCAACGCCAGTGCCGGTCTGTTCCAGGTCACCGACAAGATCTACCAGATCCGCGGCATGGACCTGGCGAACATGACCATCATCGAAGGTGACGAAGGGCTGATCATCATCGACCCGCTCTACGTCACCGAAACAGCCAAGGCCGGTCTTGAGCTGTATTACCAGAACCGTCCGCGCAAACCGGTGGTGGCGGTGATCTACAGCCACAGCCATGTCGACCATTTCGGCGGTGTGCGCGGTGTAGTCGGCGAGGCGGATGTGAAGGCCGGCAAAGTCCACATCTACGCCCCGGAAGGCTTCATGGAGCACGCGATCCAGGAAAACGTCCTGGCCGGTGCCGCCATGTTCCGTCGCGGTATGTTTCAAAGCGGCGGGGCGGTGCCCAGCAATGAGCTCGGGCAGGTGGATACGGGCATTGGCAAGGGCGCTCCGACGGGGGGCACCATCAGCCTGATTGCGCCGACCAACCTGGTGGCGCAAGCGGAAGAAACCCATGACATCGCCGGCGTGCAGTTCGTGTTCCAGCTGACGCCCGGCACCGAGGCGCCTTCGGAGATGAACGTCTACCTGCCACAAATGCAGGCGTTGTGCATCTCCGAGAATGCCACGAAGACGATGCACAACCTGCTGACCCCGCGTGGCGCGGAAGTGCGTGACGGCAAGGCCTGGGCGCAGTTCCTCGACGATGCCCTGGTGCGTTATGGCGACAAGGCGCAGGTGATGTTCGCCCAGCACAACTGGCCGACCTGGGGCGGCGAGAACATCCGCACCCTGCTCGCCGACGAGCGCGACATGTATGCCTTCGTCAATAACCGCACCCTGAACCTGCTCAACCAGGGCATGACCCCGCTGGAGATCGCCGACGCTGTCAAGAAACTGCCCGGCGAGCTCGATCAAAAATGGTACGCCAGGGGTTACTACGGCACGTTGAGTTTCAATACCCGTGCGGTGTATCAACGCTACCTGGGGTTCTATGACGGCAACCCGTCCAACCTTGACCCGTTGCCGCCGGTCGAAGCCGGCAAGCACTACGTGCAAGCCATGGGCGGGGCCGACAAGGTGCTGGCGCAGATGCGCGCGGCGATGGACAAAGGCGACTACCGCTGGGCGGCGCAACTTGGCAATCACCTAGTGTTCGCCGAACCTGACAACAAGGCAGCCCGCGAGACACAGGCCGATACGCTGGAGCAGTTGGGCTATCGCAGCGAATCGGCGATCTGGCGCAACATGTACCTGACCGGTGCGCAGGAATTGCGTCAGATCAAGCCGCAACAGGGCGCCCGTGTCACCGCCGACCTGACTCGCGCGGCGACGCCGGCGATGTTCATGGACCTGCTGGCGGTGCGCATGGATTCGGACAAGGCCCAGGGCCACGACATGACCCTGAACTGGAACTTCGATGACCTGGACCAGCATTTTGCCCTGACCTTGCGCAACGGCGTGCTGACCTATCGCGAACACACCAGCCATGCGAAGCCTGTCGCCTCGGTGACGATGAGCAAGGCCGTGCTGGACAAGATCAGCCTGCGCCAGCTGGATTTCCCGACGGCGCTCAAGCAGGGCGATATCAAGCTCGAAGGCGATGGCGAGCGCTTCAAGGCGATGCTCGGCATGCTGACCAGCTTTCAGCCGACGTTCAACGTCGTGACGCCCTGAACCATGGCCCGCCGGTTGGCAATAGCGCCGGGCAACGAGGGGGCGCCAGCGTCCTCTCGTGGTCAGAGCAGTCATGACAACGTTCTGGTGGTACTGCCCGCCAGACCCCGTAAGCAACCGAAGCAGGCGCGTTCGGTCGCCCTGGTCGACGCGTTGAAAACCGCCGGGCGTGACATCCTCGAAGGGGAAGGGCGGGAAGCGCTATCGATCTACCGGCTTTCCGATTATTCCGGGGTGGCGGTCAGTTCCATCTACGAATATTTCCCCACCATCGAGTCACTGATCGGTGCGATTTTCGACGACTACCGCGCCGATGCCCGCCAGCAAGTGATTGCCAGCATCCACGCGCTTCCTGCGTCGGCCACCCTCTACGACGGGATCGAAATGGTCCTGCGCACCGGTCTTGCCGCCTTGCACCGCTGGTTGCAGATCGACTCGGAGCTGAGCATCAAGTCCGCCTACTACGGAGAGTTGGTGCGTCTGGATATCGTCAAACCGGAGCGCTTCTGGATTTCGATGGTCATTCCGGCGCTGGTGCAACGTTTTTCCGATCAGGTCCTGGTGCGTGATCGCGAGAAAGCGGGCTTTCTGGCTTACCAGGCCGTCACGGCGTTGCCCCGTGCGTTGCTGATCGAAAAACCCGAGTACCTGCTCGATGCCGACACCGTTCGGCTGCTGGCGCGCATGCTCCATGCGCTGCTGACCACGGCAGACCCGGAATAACCTCTGAAACCAATCGAACGAAAAGTAAAAAATATAATAGAAACAGTTGGTTATGGTGCTTTTCGATGCGCCGGAATCCGGAAATGGTTTTACCTTCTCTCCCCTTAAACTGGTCCCGCCATGAAGGCCGTTGCGCATCAATGGCCAAGGCGCGAACGAATGAATTCCAGGAGACTGTCCCATGACAAAAACAATAGAAGAACAGGTCGAACTGCTGCTGAGCGACCCGGCGGCCCTGGTCGAGCATAGCTTGCAGAACTGGACGCAATTGCCTGCCGAGCAGATCGACGAGCTGCAGCTGGCGGGACTCAAACGTCGTTTCGGCGAAATGCGCGACCGTATTCCGTTGCTCAAGAAACTGGCGGACGCCGAAGGCATCGAGTCCATCGAACAGCTGGACGACGTGGTGCCACTGCTGTTCGAACACACACTGTTCAAGTCGTACCCACCCTCGCTGCTGGAAAAGAACAACTTCGCGGCCATCAACAAGTGGGTGGGCAAGCTGGTGCTGCCAGAGATGGCAGCAAAAATCGCCGCTGTCGACGTCAGTGCCTGCACTGGCCTGGACGAATGGTTCGAAACCATGGACAACGCCATTCCCGAACTGTGCCTGAGCCATACCTCAGGTACGTCCGGAACCCTGTCTTTTCTGCCCTGCAGCGTGCGCGAGTTCGATAAGGCCCTGGAGGTGCGCAGGCTTTACGCCTGGAACATGACCGGCGTGAACACGCCGGACCCGGACATGTATTGCGCCTACCCTTACTACCGCAAAGGTTACCTGAGCCACCTGCGCAGCCTCGGCTCGCTGGTCCGGGTGCTGTTGCCCGATCCTTCGCATTTCCGTTCGGCCTATCCATCGACCCTGTCCAGCGACGTGCTGCGCCTGGGCGCCAGGCTTCGCGCCGCGCACAACAACGGCACGCTGGATCGCCTGGTGGTGGCACCCGAACTGCTGGCCAAGAAAAAGGCATTCGACCAGCAGCAGACCGAAATGCCGCAGCACCTGGCAGTCTTCTTCGACGAAATCGCCAGCGGCCTCAAGGGCAAGCGCGTATACATCGGCGGCACCTGGAACCTGCTGCACAACATGGCCAAGGCCGGTCTTGAGCGCGGCCTGGAGGGCGTATTCCACCCTGACTCCTTCATCATCACCACCGGTGGCGCCAAAGGCGTGGTGCAGCCTGAGGGCTGGCGCGAAGAGGTCATGCGTTTCACCGGCGTGAAGTCGCTGAACGAATCCTATGCGATGTCGGAGGTGGTCAGTGGTTCGCACCTGCGTTGCGAGCAGGGCCACTACCACTTCTCGCCGACCGCGATTGCCTTCCTGCTTGACCCTGAAACCAGCAAACCGCTGCCGCGCCACGGGCGTCAGACCGGGCGTGCGGCGTTTTACGATCTGGGGGCCGATATTCACTGGGGCGGTTTCATCACCGGCGATGAAATCACCATCGAGTGGGATCAACCCTGCAGTTGTGGTCGCCCCAGCCACTATGTGGTCGGCGCGATCCAGCGCTACAGCGAAAAGAACGGCGGGGACGACAAGATCACCTGCGCGGCATCCGAACAATCCCATCGCGAGGCGATGGACTTCCTCAACACCCTGGAGGGCTGAGCCATGACCCATCCCATTGCGCCGATGATCATTCGTGGTCAGGTGATCACCGACAACCTGATTGAAGTGGGTGGACGCGGCGGAGACCTGAGCTTCCTCACCCCCGACGCGAACAAGTACATCGACCAGCTGCCCTTGGGCAACCCGGCGAAACTGGCGGATTTGTACAGCCTGAGCTTCAACGACATTCTCGATTACGCCGTCGAACTCGGCGGGCGCCTGGACCTGGACAAGAACCCGTACCTGCAGGAAGCCTGCGAGCTGTCGTTCCTGACCGCGCCCACCACCCCGACCATCGTCAAGGGCTCCTACATGGGCCTCAAGCATCTGCTGTCCCGTGAGTTCATCACCGAGATGGCGGAAACCACGGTGGGCATCAAGTATCTGGAAGGCTGGGTGCCGCAGACGCTGCTCGACGGCACTGAGCTGCAAGTGCGCTGCTTCGGCGCCCGCACCTTGCACATCGTCGCCGGCAACGCGGTGTCCCTGTCGTTGTGGACCATCATCCGCAACATGGTCCTGCGCAGCGATGCGATCATCAAGGCACCGTCCAACGACCCGTTCTCCGCGCTGGCGATTGCCCGCACCATGGTCGACATGGCCCCGGACCACCCGCTGACCAAACACCTCTCGGTGGCTTACTGGAAAGGCGGGGACGAGGCCTTCGAGAAGCGCCTGTATCAACCGCAGAACCTGGAAAAAATCGTCGCCTGGGGCGGCTTCGCCTCGATGAAGCATGTGACTAAATACATCCAGCCCGGCCTGGAACTGATTTCCCTGGACCCCAAGCGCAGCGCCAGCATTATCGGCCAAGCGACCTTCGACAGCGAAGCGAACATGCGCGAAGCGGCGGTGCGGCTGGCCGTCGATATCGGTGCGATCAACCAGAAGGGCTGTGTCTGCGCACGGGTGGTGTATGTGCAGAGCGGCACGGATGAGCAGGGCCTTGAGAAGCTCAACACCTTTGGCCGATATGTCTATGACGCCATGCTCGGCTTGCCCAATACCCTCAGCACCACGCCCAAGCGTTATGACCAGGGCCTCAAGGCCCACGTCGACGCGCTGCGCCTGGATGACGAGTGGTACAAGGTCATCGGCGGCAAGGACGGCGAGGGCGCGATCATCTGCTCGCAGCTGCCGGAGCCCGTGTCCTTCGCTGCCAGCCTCGACGACCGTACCGCCAACCTGGTGCCGGTCGACGACTTGAGCGAAATGATGGCGGCGGTCGATGCCTACACCCAGACCGTCGGCGTCTATCCGGAAAACATCAAGGATCAGCTCAAGGATGTGCTGCCGCTGTATGGCGCCCAGCGCATCGTCTCGCTGGGCTATGCCGCCGCCATGAAGTTTGCCGCACCCCAGGACTCCATCGAACCGATGCGCCGCATGGGCAAGTGGATTTCCAACCAGATCGCCGCGCCCGAAACCAGCGCTGCGCCCTGGTTGCGGCCGTCGATCTAAACCAACTCAAGACCACCACCTGACCCTGTGGGAGCAAGGCTTGCCCGCGATGAGGCCGGCACATCCTGCAGAGATGTCGACTGAAAGGACGCCATCGCGGGCGAGCCTTGCTCCCACAAGTTTTGTGGTGTTCGTTCACTATTTGGAGAAACCAACATGACCACCTGCATCGGCTACGGCGTCCATGAAGCCAACGCCCCCCTCGAACCCCTGCGCTTCGAACGCCGCGCATTGCGCGACGACGACGTTTCCATCGAGATCGACTACTGCGGCGTCTGCCATTCCGACATGCACTACGTGCACAACGATTGGAAGAGCACGCGTTTTCCCTGTGTACCGGGCCATGAAATTGTCGGCCGGGTCACCGCCGTGGGGCCGGCCGCCAACCGATACCACGTGGGCGACCTGGTTGCCGTCGGTTGCCTGGTCGACAGCTGCCAGCAGTGCGAAGCGTGTGAAGCTCACCAGGAACCGCATTGCACCCAGGGCGTGACCCCGACCTACAACGGCCTGGACCGCATCAGCGGTGAAGTGACTCGCGGTGGCTATTCTCAACGCATCGTGGTGCGCGAGCGTTTCGTGCTGCGTGTGCCGCCGGCGCTGGACCCGCGCTTCACGGGTCCCTTGCTGTGCGCGGGCATCACCGTCTGGACGCCGATGCGCGAGCACAACGTCAAGGCGGGTACACGACTGGCCGTAGTCGGCCTCGGCGGGCTGGGCCACATGGCGGTCAAGCTGGGCGTTGCGTTGGGTGCCCAGGTCACCGTGATCACCACCTCGCCGGGCAAGGCCGACGATGCCCTGGCACTGGGTGCGCATCATGTCCTGCTGTCTAGCGATCCGGCGGCCATGAAAAGTGCCGCCAGCAGCTTTGACTTGATCCTCGATACCATCCCGCGCACCCACAACGTCAATCCCTACCTGATGCTGCTGGCGCGTAACGGGACGCTGGTGCTGGTGGGCGCGCTGGAACCCCTGGAACCGATTCACGGCGCCTTGTTGGCGGTCAACAACCGCTCGATCGCGGGTTCGTTGATCGGTGGCCTGGAACAAACCCAGGAACTGCTCGACTTCTGCGCCGCGCATCAGGTGCTGCCAAGTTGCGAGATGATCGACATCCAGGACATCAACCAGGCGTTCACGCGTATGCACAACAATGACGTGAAGTATCGCTTCGTGATCGACATGGCGTCGCTCAAAGATGTCGACCCCGCCTGACGACACGTTCTCCAGAATGCCAGCCACCCCATACCCCCCTGAACGAGAGGTTGCGGTATGGGGCCTATGCCCTCAATAACCTGACCGCGAAAAATGGCTGGCTTGTCGGGTCACCGCATCGCAGCGATGGCGGCCGATGAGGCGACCTGATGTCATGGATTCACTCGTTCCCCTGTAGGAGCGAGCCTGCTCGCGATGGTCTTCCAGACAACGCGGGCATCCAGGCAGCACGCGTTATCGTTGACGTCCATCGCGAGCAGGCTCGCTCCTACAGGGGATTATGCACGCACCTCAACCAGGTCGGCTGTCAGGCCGCCTCGCTTCGGCTTTTGATCTGGGCGCCCCGTTAAACCACGCTGGCCGGAGTGAGGGCATGCCGAGCCAGAGCGAGGCACCGAGTGGTGGGGCAAGAGCCCTTGGTTACTTGGGGCTCTTCCAAGTGACTCGCCGTAAGGGCGAAACCATAATCAGCCGTTACCGAAGAAACGGATATGTACACCAGTCAAAGCCAGATCGGGCAAAGGCAAAACCCACAAAAAAACCCCGATGCCCCCAGCCTGACCAAGGGCGGTAGGGGACATCGAGGCGAAAAACGAAGGGGTAACCTTTAAATCACGAAACAACTCAGGACACGCAACGCGCCTTGTCTTTCCAGTACTTCTCACGCACCTGCCGACGCAGCACCTTGCCCACTACACTGACCGGCAGTACCTCGACAAACGTGATCGACTTGGGCGCCTTGAATCGACCCAGACGGCCTTTCACATGCTCGATCAAGGCATCGACCGACACGGTTTCGCCCGCCTTGAGCACCACTTCGGCATGCACCGCTTCACCCCATTCCTCATGGGGAATGCCGACCACCGCGGAGTTGGACACCGCTGGATGGGCATTGAGCGCCGCTTCCACTTCGATGGCGTACACGTTGAAGCCCCCGGTGATGATCATGTCTTTCTTGCGGTCAACCAGGAACAGGAAACCCTCGGGATCGATGTAGCCCAGATCGCCGGACTTCCAGTAACCGTTGTGAAATTCCTGCGCCGTGCCTTCAGGATTCCTGAAGTAACCCGAGATGGTGCCCCGGGAACGGACCCACAATTCACCGGTGGTGCCCAGCGGCACTTCCTTGCCGTTGTCGTCGACAATCAGAATCTCTGCGCCGACGGCGATGCGCCCGGCCGAGGACAGTTGTTTTTCGTTACGGGTCAGGTGATCCGCTTTGCTCAGCAGGGCGACCGCGTGCAGGCTTTCAGTGGCACCGTAGATCTGCATGAAGATGTTGCCGAAACGCTCCTGGGCCTGACGCAATTTGGCCGGGCTCATCGGTGCCGCGCCGTAGGCCATGGTTTGCAGCGAAGACAGGTCATAGTCCCGGGCTTCGGGCATTTCCAGCAGGCGATAGATCATGGTCGGCACGAGCAGGGTCATGGTGACGTTTTCGGCTTCGATGTTGCGGCACAGCCGCGCCAGGTCCGGGACGTTCTGGGTCAGGGTGCAGCCACCGCGAAACAGTGTTGGCAGCAGGCCCAGGCCGGAGCCGTGGCTGATGGGCGCCATGTGCAGGAAACGTGTGTCCGGCTGGTAAGGCTGCTCGGCCTCCAAGTACATCGAATCGCGCAACGCCATCCAGTTATCGAGGGTGTAGGCGGCGCACTTGCTTTGCCCGGTGGTGCCACCGGTGAAGCGATAGACCAGCGGGTCTTTCTGCATGTCGTTGTCGACACCCGGGTTGTGATCCGGTACGCCTTCGAGCAGGTCCCAGAAACTCAAAAGTCCCTCGCGCGGGGTTTCTGGCGGGTCCATGCAGACAACGGTGATGCCCTGATCGTGCAGCAGGTCGAAATAGCGATCGATCAATGCGTTCTCGATGAACACCACCTTGGGGCGCAGGAACTCGACTTGCCAGCGGTGCTCCTCGAACGCGTCGCGGTAGTTGGTATAGGCAGCGGCGGCGTCGCCCTTGAGCGCCGTCCAGGCATGGAACAGCGAGATGTTGTCGTTTTCCAGAATGCAGAGATAGACATCCCCGCGGCGAAGTTCCAGACGTCCGCGCAGCATGTTGACGATGCGATTGGTCAGCGAATGGAGCTCACGGAAGTTGTAGCGACGATTGCGCTCGATGTTGACCAGGGCTTCCCGGTCGCCAAAGCGCACGGCCAGGTTACCGACCGTGTTTGCGAAGTTCATTATTGTCATGGTTATTCTCCGTCCGGGCGTGTGGCTGCACGCCCGTTGCGATCATCATCGCGAGTTTAAACCGGGCCCCGGCCCGGGAATACTCAGGCCTGTCGAGCCTTGATAGCCGCCATGGCCGTGTCGATGAAGACCTTGACCTGCTCGTTGGCGTCGTTGCGCGGCGCGGCAGTGCTCCAGTCGGTGATCTGTGCCAGGCGCGCCTCGATGGCCTCCGGCGACAGTTCGTCGTTGCCGATGTACACCGGAGCGGTCTCTTCCATGCGCACCGCCGAGAACACCCCGGCGCCGGCACCCAGGATCAGCTTGGTCGGTGCGTTTTCGCTGACCAGGAACAAGGCGCCTGGAGTGACCTGTTCGGGACGGCTGGCGGCCAGCAGTTCAGCCGGCATGACGTCTTCGGTCATGCGGGTGGCGGCCATCGGTGCCAGGGTGTTGACCAGGATGTTGTTCTTGCGGCCTTCGATGGCCAGCATGTTCATCAAGCCGACCACGGCCATTTTTGCTGCACCGTAGTTGGCCTGGCCGAAGTTGCCGAACAGGCCGGCGGCGGAGGTGGTCATCAGGATGCGGCCGTAGTTTTGCTCACGCATCACTTCCCATACGGCCTTGGTGCAGTTGATCGAGCCCATCAGGTGGACATTGATCACTGCGTTGATGTCGGCCATCTCCATCTTGGCGAACGACTTGTCGCGCAGGATGCCGGCGTTGTTGATCAGGATGTCGACACGACCGAAGGCTTCGACCGTTTGCTTGACCATGGCCTGGACCTGTTCGTAGTCGGCCACGTTGGCGCCGTTGGCGATGGCGACGCCACCGGCCTGGCGAATTTCCTCGACCACGGCCAGGGCGGCATCGGTGGAACTGCCGGAGCCGTCACGGCTGCCGCCGAAGTCGTTGATCACCACCTTGGCGCCACGGGCGGCAAGATTCAGGGCGTGGACGCGGCCAAGACCGTTGCCAGCGCCGGTGACGATAGCGACGCGATCATCAAAACGAATGGTCATTGTATTTTCCTCTGGTGAAATAGTAGTAGGCGGAGAACGGCGGAGGAAGTGCGTGGTTTCCCCAGGGTCGCCGCTCTCCATAAACATCAGGCGCGGCTGAAGATGCCGACGTGCTCGGTGGACTCTTCCACACGCCACAGGCCGCCACCGTTGCCTTGCAGGGCAAAGCGCGCGCCTTCGACCTGACGTGGGCCACAGTTGCCGCGCAGTTGCTCCACCAATTCGAAGATCTGCCCGATGCCGGTGGCGCCGATCGGATGGCCCTTGGATTCAAGGCCTCCGGACGGGTTGACCGGCAGCCGGCCACCCAAAGCGCTGTCGCCGCGTTCGGCCATCACACCGCTCATGCCCGGTTCGCACAGGCCCAGGGCTTCGATCGCCAGTAGCTCGCCGATGGCGGTAGCGTCATGCACCTCGGCCACATCGATGTCCTGCGGAGCAATGCCGGCCTGTTCGAAAGCGACCTTGCCGGCCAAGTGGGTACATCCCTTGTCGAAATCTTCGGCGGCACGGGCCGAGGCCGAGCGCACGACGCTGGCCAGTACCTTGATCGCGCGGTTCTTGTTGAAACCGTACTTCTTCAGGGCCGACTCAGTACACAGAATCGCGGCGGCGGCGCCATCGGAAATCGGCGAGCACATCGGCAGGGTGATCGGGTAGGTGATCGGTGGCGCAGCGAGGATCTCCTCGATGCTCATGGCATTGCGGTACTGCGAGCGTTCGTTGTGCACCGAATGACCGTGGTTCTTCGACGACACAGCGGCCAGTTGCCGCTGGGTGATGCCATAGCGATCCATCAGGCCACCACGGCCCAGGGCTGCATAGACGTCCATGAACGGGCTGTAGGGTTTCTCCGATTGCGAGCCGGCGGGTGGCACGATGCCTTTGCCCATGCTCGCCAGGTAGTGCTTGTTTTCCTCGAAGGTTTCGATGTCCCAGGCGGATTCGAAGGCCGAGAACATTTTCGCCTTGTCGCTGTAGAACATCTTCTCCGCGCCAACCGCCAGGGCTACTTCGGCAGCGCCGGCCTGTAGCTGGGTAACGGCCAGGTTGAAGGCATGGCTCGAAGAGGCGCAGGCGCCTTCGATGTTGAAGATCGGGATGCTGTCCAGGCCCAGAGGCAGCAGCGCCACCTGGCCACGGATCATGTGTTGGCCATCGAAATGGCCCTGGGTGCAGTTGCCGAAAAAGCCGACCTGAATCCACTTGCGGTCGCAATCGGCGTCTTTCAGGGCATCTTCCACCGCCCAGGCGGTGAGTTGCTTGATGGTCTTGTCAGTGTGACGGCCGAAGGCGGTCATGCCGACGCCGACGATGTATACGTTTTCCATCGTTACCTCGAATCACTCAGTAAAAAGGGGCAGGGCGCCTGAATCCGGTTTCTGTGGGAGCGAGCCTGCTCGCGAAGACGAAATTCCAACCACAGAAGATGCGGCGGCAGTACCGGCCTCTTCGCGAGCAGGCTCGCTCCCACAGGTTTCGAAGCTGCGAATCAGTAACCCTTGAAATCCGGTTTGCGCTTTTCGGCGAAGGCGCGCACGCCCTCGGCCATGTCGTAGGAGCGCTGGTGGTCGCGCAGTTCCAGCAGCTCCTGGCGCAGGGCATCGGCTCGGGACTTGTCGCCGGCCTCGTCGGCGACTTTCTTCATCTTGCGCAGTACCAGCGGGCTTTTCCCGGCCAGCTTGTCGCCCAGTGCCTGCACGCGCCCGACCAGTTCACTGTCGGCGACCACTTCGCTGACCAGCCCGTAGTTCTTCATGTCCTGGGCGGGCAGGGCGTCACCGGTGAACAGCATGTACTTGGCGATGTTCTCCGGGATCTTGCGTGGCAATACCGCTGCGCCACCGCCGCCGGGAAATACGCCGAAGTTGGAGTGGGCATCACCGAAACGCGCACTTTGCGCGGCAATCACCAGGTCGCAGCACAGCACCGTTTCCAGGCCACCGGCCAGGGCCAGGCCGTTGACGGCGGCGATCACCGGTTTGGGAAACGCACGCAGCGCATCGAAAAAGGTAACGATGGTGTCCAGCAAATCCTTCTCGCCGGGCTGCGGCGTGCCGCCGGCTTTGAGGTCGGCGCCGGCACAGAAGGCCGGGCCAGTGGCGGTCAGGGCTACCACGCGGACTTGATCGTCGTTTTCCCAGGCGTGCAAGCGGGCGGTCATGGCCTCCAGCATTTCACGGTTAAGGGCATTCATGGCTTTCGGACGGGTCAGGGTGATCCAGCCCACCTGGCCCTTGATGTCAAAAGAAACGGACTCGCTCATCTCCAATCCTCGATCAAATGCAATTGACGTTTCTGTCTGGACTGGAAATTACGCGAGTCACTCAGACCCTCACCCCCCCCTTGCGGACGGGGCGCCGACCGCTTCGCCTGTTGCAGGATGGGCGTCACATCCAGGCAAAAAGCCAAGGGCGGAGAGTCAATCATGCAGACAAATGTCATCAACGCCGGCGATCTGTTGGTCGCCACCAAGTTCTCGCCACCGCGTCTGAACGCCCGGCACATCCCCCGTGCCTACCTGCTGGGTCGCTTGCGCGAGTCGCAACTTTGCAGTGCCACCCTGATTACCGGTGGCGCAGGGTTCGGTAAAACGGTTTTGCTCGCCCAATGGCGTCTGGAATTGATGAAAGCCGGGCTGGACGTGGCTTGGGTTTCGTTCAGCCTTGACGACCGTCAGTTCGCCAGTTTCCTGTCCTATTTGCTGGCGGCCTTGCAGCGCCTGGGCATCGCGATCGAACAGGATTGGCTCAACAGTGACGGCAGCGAACAATCGATCAATGCCTTGATCGCCCTGATCACCCACGCCGCACAAGACCTCGAAACAGAAATGCACCTGCTGCTTGACGACTTCCAGCATGTCGACTCGCCGATCGCACACCGGCTGATGCAGAAATTACTGGATCATTGCCCGTCCAACCTGCACATCACCCTTGCTTCGCGCAGCACACCGCCGCTGAGCCTGGGGCGTTTGCGCATGCAGGGCCATGTGGCCGAGATCGATACCGCCGAACTGCCGTTCGATGTCGATGAAACCCAAGCATTCTTCAAGCAAAACCTCAGCGTCCTGCCACTCACCGCCGACGAAGAACGCCTGATCCATGACTTGACCAGCGGCTGGCCCGCCAGCTTGCAACCCATCGCCACCATGTTGCGAGTGCGTCCGACCCGGCGTACGCAACTGCGTTCGATCCTGCGTAACTCGGCGGACCTTCAGGCCTACCTGACCGAGGACGTGGTGGCGTGCCTGCCGCCGGAGTTGCTGGAGTTCATGGAGAAGGTTTCGATACTGCGGCGTTTCAATGCCGATGTTGGCGCGTTCGTCACCGGCAGCCCCCATGCGCAAGACATGATCAAGCGGGCCGAGGACGAGAATCTGTTGATTCATCGCATCGAATCGGAAGACAGCTCGCCCTGGTACCGCTTCCATCCGCTGTTCGGCGAATTTCTCACCCAGCGCCTGACGGCCCGTGGCGAGGCGGTGGTGCAGGCGCTGCATCGACACGCCAGCCAGTGGTTCGCCGAGCATGACTATCTGGTGGAGGCGGTGCGCCACGCCAATCTGGGCGGTGACCGTGATTACGCCGTCAAGGCCATGGAACAAGCGGCGTCCAGCACCTGGAGCATGGCCTATATCAGTCCGATGCTGCACCTGCTCGAACGCTTGCCCCAGGATATTCTGTTCGCCCATCCGCAACTGTTCATCATGGGTTGCCTGACCTATGCCTTTACCGCCCGCCCGGAAAAGGCCCAGCGCTGGCTGGAGCAGATCCGCCGCAGCGAGGCATCGCGCAACCCGGCGATCTCTTCGAAACTGGTCCTGGCCGACGCCGCCATTGCCCTGACACTGGATCAGCCCCATCGGGTCATCGGCCTGCTGGAACCGACTCTCCAGACACCCCTGGAAAACCGCTCGTTGCGCTACATCAGCCTGTCGGGACTGGCCACCGCCTATCTGTCGGTGGGGCGTGCGGATGATGCGCGCCGGCTCCATGAGCGGCATCCGATCGAGCTTCAGGACCGCGAAAACGACATGGCCATGGTCTTCGAAAGCACCCGGGCGCTGACCCGTCTCAGGGAGGGTAATGCCCGGCAGGCACAAAGCATCGGGACCAGCGTTACCGGGCGTGCCGAACACGCCTATGGGCGCGACTCGGTTGCAGCCAATCTGTGCGCCGCCACACTCTGCGACGCCTTCTATGAGCTCGACCTGCTCGACGACGCGTTACGGGTGCTGGCCAATCGCAGCGGGATTTTGCGTTCATCCATGCCCGAAGTGATGGGGCGGGCTTCCATCTGCCGCGCACGCATCACCTTGCAGCGCGAGTCAGCCCAGGCTGCCCTGCATTTCCTCGAGGCGCAGGGCGCGCATTTTCACGTACTGGGCCTGGACCGGCTGCTGGCGATGATGCTGGCCGAGCAAGTCCGCGTGCTGATACAGCAAGGTGAAAGTCGTCGCGCCGTCGAGCTGATGACGCGACTGACGGCGCTGGAGGCCGAGCAACGCCCCCACGCCGAAGCACGGGAGGCCATCGGTTGCCTGGCGGCGATGTCCCGAGTGCGACTGGCACTGGCCGGGCGTGAGCCGGGCCAGGCCCTGGAACACCTGCAGTCCATTGCCGCCTACGTTGAGCAGTCGGCAAAGGGACGCACCCTGATTCGTCTTCGCTTGCTCAGCGCCCTGGCTCACCACATGCTCGATCAGCCGGATCAGGCTCGGACGTACCTGCAACAGGCCCTGGAGGCGGGTGCGAGAATGGGATTGGTACGTACGCTGCTCGATGAAGGCCCGGCGGTGCTCACATTGCTGGCTCAAGGGCAGGACGAAATCGCCCGGGACAGTTCGACCGCCGATTACCTGAAGACATTGCTCAACCGCGAACTACCCCACGAGGAGCCCACGCCAACGGCGGTTGTCCCCAGGAGCATGCCGGACGGGCCACGGGCCAGCCTGACGCCGCGAGAGCTGGAGATCCTCGGCCTGATCGCCCAGGCCATGTCGAATAAACGCATTGCCCTGACGCTGAACATTACCTTTGGCACGGTGAAATGGAACGTGAAAAACATCCTCGCCAAGCTGGGGGTGTCGAGCCGCTATGCGGCGATCTCCCTGGCTCGCCAGCAGGGCATGCTCAAGTAACCGGATGTTGGCCGCGGCCCGCACACCCTCCCGAGACGGGAGGCGCCTGCGCCGCTGGCCAACCCCCATGCTCAGGTCAGCATCGACTACCCGACCCGGTTCAAGAGGAAGACCATGAGCGATACATCAGCAGCATTCCTGAGCGAGCAGGAAATCATGATTCGCGACGCCGCCCGCAAAGTGGCGCAAGAAGTCGTGGCCGCCACGGCGGCCGAGCGCGACCGCACGGGCGCCTGGCCGCACGCGGAACTCAAGGCGGTGGCCGAGCTCGGCTTCCTGGGCATGCAGATTCCCGAGGAGGCCGGCGGTTCGGGCATGTCCTTTCCTGAATACTGCCTGTGCATCGAGGAATTCGCCGCAGCGGATGCCGGCTTCGCGACCATTCTGCATGTCCACAACGGCATGACCGACATGCTGCATCGCTTCGGCACCGAGGGGCAAAGGCAGCAGTATCTGGCCGGGATGATTTCCGGCGAGCTGATTGCCGCCGGCTTGCTGACCGAGCCCCAGGCCGGTTCCGACACCGCCGCGTTCCGCACCACGGCGCGCCGCGACGGCGACCATTACGTTCTCAACGGCAGCAAGCAGTTCATCTCCAACGGCAGCGAGGCGGGCGTCGCCTTTGCCATTGCCGCGACCACCGATACTCCGGAGGGCCGCAAAGGCCCGAGCATGTTCATCATTGATCCGCGTGAGCCCGGTTATATCGTCACGCGCGTCGAAAGCAAGATGGGCCAGCGCTCGGCGCACGTGGCGGCCATTCAACTGGATAACTGCCGGGTACCGGCGCACAACCTGCTGGCAGAGGAAGGCACTGCCTACAAACGCCTGATGGCCACTCTGTCGGAAGGCCGGATCGGCATCGCCGCCGTGGCGGTGGGCGCCGCCCGTGCTGCGCTGGACGCGGCGGTGAAGTATGCCAACGAGCGGGAAGCCTACGGTGCGCCGATCATCAAGCTGCAAGGCGTGGCGTTCGATCTGGCCGACATGGCCACCCAGTTCGAAGTCGCGCAGCACTACATGCTGCACGCCGCGCGCCTGCATTACGCCGGCGTTCCCTGCGCCAAGGAAGCGTCGATCGCCAAGCTGTTCGCCAGCGAAATGGCCGAGAAGGTCTGTTCCGAAGCACTGCAAATCCATGGCGGCTACGGCTACCTCAGCGATTTCCCGGTGGAGCGCTACTGCCGTGACGTGCGGGTGACCAAGATCTACGAGGGCACCAGCCACATCCAGAAAGTGATCATCGCCCGCAACCTGTAACCGGGTGGCGTTGGCCTTTGCGGACAACTTGAGGCACGGCCAGGTACGACCCGGCCGATGCGGCATCAGGAGGAGTTGAATGTGACTGACAGTGCAGTGCTTTATGAAAAGATCGGCAAGACCGCGCTGATCACCCTGAACCGGCCACAGAAAAGAAATGCCTTCGAGGCCGCCATCAACGAAGCCTTGCCGGCAGCCCTGATGGCGGCACAGGACGATCGTTCGGTGCGCTCCATCGTCCTGACCGGCGCCGGCGGGGCGTTCTGTTCCGGTTTCGACCTGGGCAGCCTGGAGGAGGGCGAGGACGCCGTGTTTGCCGGGCGCAAACTGGTGCTGGGTTTTCATGAGTGGTTCACCAGCCTGGTGGACCTGCAAAAACCGGTGATTGCGGCGGTCGATGGCGCGGCCGTGGGGGCAGGCTTCTCGCTGGCCCTGGCCGCCGATTTCATGTTCGTCACGCCACGGGTACGGTTGTTGCCGACCTTCCTGAGCCTGGGGCTGGTACCGGATCTGTCGATGCTTTACGTCTTGCCACGGGTGGTGGGGCTGGCCAAGGCCAAGGAGCTGGTGTTTTGCGCCCGGCCGCTCGATGCGCAACAGGCATTGGCGCTGGGTCTGGCGCAAGCCGTCATCTCCCAGGAACAACTGGTGGAGAGCGCCTTGCAGTTCGCCCGGCAGTTCGATGACGCACCACCCGATGCGCTAGGATTGGCCAAGACGCTCCTTAATCGGTCGTTCGAGACCGACCGCCACGCGATGACCCAGTTCGAAGCCAGCGCTCAGTCATTGTGCGGGGCCAGTCGTTACCATGCCGAAGCCGTGCGCCGCTTTCTCGGCAAGGAAGGGTTGCCCTACCCGGGCGCGGTCTTGCCACAGCCATGAAGCCCCAAAGAGGGAGGGGCAGCCGGCCTTCGGGCCTGCCTATCCTTGAGACTACAGGCTTACCCCTGTAGGGGCCGGCTTGCTGGCGATAGCGATGCATCAGGCACTGCATTGTTAACTGGACTGCCGCCTTCGCCAGCAAGCCGGCTCCTACAGGTTTGTATGTTTTCCAATGCCTGACGTATGTACACGCATTACAACGAACCGGCAGGATTTCCAATATTGAGGAGTAAGACATGATGCAGAAAGTCGTCGTCGCGGGTGTAGGTATGATCCCCTTCGTCAAGCCTGGCCAGAGCGAGACCTATGCGGTCATGGGCGAGCAGGCCGTGCGGCTGGCCCTGGCGGATGCCGGCGTCGGTTACGAGTCGGTCCAGCAGGCGTTTGCCAGTTACATCTTTGGTGATTCCACCAGCGGCCAGCGTGTGTTGTACAACGTCGGCATGACCGGCATCCCGGTGATCAACGTCAACAACAACTGCGCCAGCGGCTCAACGGCACTGTTCCTGGCCAATCAGGCCATCGCCAGCGGTATGGTCGACATCGTCCTGGCATTCGGTTTCGAGCAGATGGTTCCGGGGGCCATCCCCAGTGCCTTCCCGGACCGTCCGAGCCCGCTGGAGCTGTTCCTCGATCAGTGCGACGAAGCGATTCCCGGTGCCGCACAGATTCCGGCCGCGCTGCGTATCTTCGGCAGCGCCGGGGTGGAGCATATGAATCGCTTCGGCACGCCACTGGAAGCCTTCGCCAAGATTCGCGCCAAGGCCAGCCGTCACGCCGCGAACAATCCCAAAGCCGTATTCCGCAAGGTCGTCACCACTGAGGAAGTCATGGCCGATCAGGTGGTGTGGCCGGGCGTCATGACCCGTCTGATGGCCTGCCCGCCAACCTGCGGCGCAGCGGCGGTCGTGTTGTGCAGCGAGGCCTACGCCAGAAAGCATGGCCTGGATCGCAGTGTGTCGATTGCCGGCCAGGCCCTGACCACCGATGGTGCGGAAACCTTCAAGTCGGGCGACATGCGTGACGTTGCCGGCTACTCGATGTCCCGCGCGGCTGCGAAGAAGGCGTATGAAATGGCCGGTATCGGTGCCGAGGACGTGCACGTCGTCGAACTGCATGACTGCTTCGCCCAGAATGAGCTGCTGACCTACGAATCCCTGGGCCTGTGCCCGGAAGGCGGGGCGCAGAAGTTCGTCGACGATGGCGATAACACCTACGGCGGCCAGTACGTGGTCAACCCGTCCGGCGGCCTGCTGTCCAAGGGGCATCCGATCGGCGCCACGGGCCTGGCGCAATGCACCGAGCTGGTCCAGCAACTGCGCGGCCGCGCCGAGCAGCGCCAGGTAGAGGGGGCGCGCATTGCCCTGCAACACAACGTCGGTATTGGTGGCGCCTGTGTGGTGACCCTGTACCGCAAGGACTGAGGAGGCACACTATGGATTTTCACTCTGACGCCGGGCTCGAGGCTTTCCGTGAGGAGGTCCGCCAGTTCCTCCGGGCGCATGTCCCCGCCGAACTGACCGGACTGGAACGTTGCACGCGTTCTCCGCGCGAGCAGGTGCTGCGCTGGCAGAAGCTGCTCAACGATCAGGGCTGGGGGGCGCCGTATTGGCCGAAGGAACATGGCGGCAATGGTTGGACGACTCAGCAGCAGCTCGTGTTCGATGAAGAGTGCGTTGCCCTGGGTACGCCTACCCAGGACGGCTTCGTGCACAAGTTGTTGGGTCCGGTGCTCAATGCGTTTGCCACGCCTGCGCAAAAAGACCGGCACCTGCCGCCCATCCTCAATGGCGAGCGTTTGTGGTGCCAGGGTTTCTCCGAGCCGGGCGCCGGTTCGGACCTGGCCTCACTGAAAACCCGCGCCGAGCGCGACGGCGAGCACTATGTGGTCAACGGCCAGAAGATCTGGACCAGCTACGCCCACGAGTCCGACTGGATCTTCCTACTGGTGCGCACCGACGCCGGGGTCAAGAAACAAGCCGGTATCAGTTTCCTGCTGGTGGACATGAAGACACCGGGCATCACCGTGCGGCCAATCCGCAGCATCGATGACGCCCATCATTTGAACGAGACCTTCTTCGACAACGTGCGGGTGCCGGAGGCGAACCTGGTCGGCGGCGAAGGGCAGGGCTGGACTATCACCAAGTTCCTGCTCAACAACGAGCATGCCACTGCGGCCGAGCTGCCGGCGCTCAAGCGTTACCTGCACGAGTTACGCCACTTCGCGAAGACGTTCCAGGTGGAGGGGGCAGCGCTCATCGAGCGCCCCGAGTTCGCCCTGAAGCTGGCGCGCCTGGAGGCCGAGTTGCAGGCCGTCGCGATGCTGGTGCAGCGTGTCGCGCAGCTGGAACAGGCGCACAACCCCGCGTCGCTGATGCTGGGCTCGATGTTGAAAATCCGAGGTACGGAGCTGCAGCAGCGCATCACCGAGGCTCAGGTCGAGGCGCTGGGCAGCTACGGGGCAGTGGCCTATGCGCATCCCCACGACGCGGGGCCGGAATCGGCGTATCCGCTACAGCAGCAGGCGCGCGGCATTGCCAACGATATGTTCTTCCGACGCGCCTCGACCATCTATGGCGGCACCAGCGAGGTGCAGCGCGGCATCATCGCCAAGATGCTGTTCCAACTTTGATAGCAGGACAAGGTTATGGACTTCGCACTGAATTCGGAACAACGACTATTGCAGGACAGCGTTCACCGTTACGTCGACAAGGCATACGGTTTTGAGGCCCGCACCGCGTTACTGAAGGCCGGCAAGAACGGCAGCGCCGACAACTGGGGCATCTTCGCCGACAACGGCTGGCTGATGGCCGCGTTGCCGCAAGAGTACGGCGGCCTGGGTGGCTCCCTGCTGGACACCGTAATCATCGCTCAGGAACTGGGCCGTGGCCTGGTGCTGGAGCCTTTTCTCGGTTGCGCCGTGCTGGCGGCACAAACCCTCGTCGCCGGCGGCACGCCGGCGCAGAAGATCCGTCTGCTGCCGCACCTGGCCGAGGGCACGCTACGCATGGCTTTGGCCTACAGCGAGCCGAACTCGCGCGGCATGCCTGAGCCGGTGGCCTTGAGCGCCGAACCCGTGGGCCAGGGCTACCGACTCAACGGCTGCAAGACGTTGGTGCTTGGGGCGGTAGATGCCGCAGTTTTCATCGTCTCGGCGACCGTTACCAGCGTGCCCGGTGTCACCCTTTTGCTGGTGGACGGCAACAGTGCCGGCTTGCGGCGTCAGGCATTGCGCCTGCATGACGAGACCTGGGTCGAGGAGTTGACGTTCGACAACGTGCTGGTCGACGCGGACGCTGTGCTGGGCGAGCCCGGTCAGGGCTTGTCGGCACTGCGCACCGGCCTGGCTCACGGTACGGTGGTGCTGTGCGCCGAGCTGATCGGGGTGATGGAGAAGACCCTTGAGGTCACCGCCGAGTATCTGAAGGTACGCCAGCAATTCGGCGTGCCCATCGGTTCGTTCCAGTCCTTGCAGCATCGCATGGCTGACATGGCGGCGGAGATGGAGCTGGCGCGTTCGAGCCTGCACGTCGCCCTGGCATCGATGGCCAACGATGATGAAGCCACCCGTAGCAAAAAACTGTCGGGCAGCAAGATGCTGATCTGCCGCGCGGCGAAGTTCGTCTGTGGCCAGGGTATTCAGTTGCACGGCGGTATTGGCATGACCGAGGAATACCTGGTCGGTCACTACTACAAGCGCGCCATTGTCGCCGACCTGCAACTGGGCAGCAGCGACCGCCACGAAGCGGCCTGCGCGTCAGCCCTGCAAACGGAATTGCGCGGCTGAGTGCCGGTTTCCATATCTTCGAGTGAAAACAATGAACAACAACAACAACGAAAACACGGCCCTGGAACCGCAACGTCACGGTCCCTTGCAGGGGCTGCGCATCCTGGAGATCGCCGGTCTCGGGCCGGCTCCCTTCTGCGGCATGTTGCTGGCCGACCTGGGCGCCGATGTGGTGTTGGTGGATCGTGTCCAGGTCGGTCCGGAAGACCTTGACCAGGAGCACCATGCCGTGCACAACCGCGGCAAACGCTCCATCGCCGTGGACCTGAAAAGTCCCCAGGGTGTGGCCACGGTGCTCGACCTGGTCGCCAACTGCGACGCAATGATCGAAGGCATGCGTCCTGGGGTCATGGAGCGCCTGGGTCTTGGCCCCGACGTCTGCCGGCAGCGAAATCCGGCGCTGGTCTATGGCCGCATGACCGGATGGGGGCAGGAAGGCCCGCTCGCTCACGCGGCTGGGCACGACCTGAACTACATTGCCCTGTCCGGCGCGCTGTGGTGGTCAGGGCAGCCGGGCGAGGCGCCGATGTCGCCACCGAGCCTGGTCGGTGACATCGGCGGCGGGGCCCTGTACCTGGCAGTGGGCGTGCTGGCTGGCATCATGCATGCGAAGGCAAGCGGCGAGGGCCAGGTGGTGGACGCCGCCATTGTCGACGGCAGCGCCCATATGCTCAATCTGATGCTCGGCCTGAAGTCGGCGGGGCAGATGCACAACGAGCGCGGCCGTAGTTTGCTGGACGGGCCTCACTGGTATCGCACTTACCGCTGTGCCGACGGTCACTTCATTTCGCTGGCCACGGCGGAGCCACGCTTCAACAAACTGCTGATGGAAAAGCTCGGCCTGACGGACGACCCCGATTATGCGGGCACTTACGACCCACAGCGCTGGGCAGGGCTGCACGAGCGTTTCGTCGCGCTGTTCGCCACGCAAACGCGCCAGCACTGGTGCGAACTGCTCGAAGGCACCGATGCCTGCTTCGCTCCAGTGCTGAACATCGACGAAGCGGCGCGGCATCCGCACATGCTCTCGCGCGGCGTCTACAGCCAGGTCGATGGCGTGCTACAGGCCAACCCGGCACCGCGCTTCTCGGGTACGCCCGCAGCAAAGCCGGGCCCGATACCGGTGCGCGGCGCAGCGGCTGAGGCAATCCTGCGCGACTGGAACCAGCAATAACCGGACATTAAAGGCGAGGGCCATCGACTGGATGCCCCTTTGGCAGGCGTTGTCGTCTGCCGACGCCGAGCGCTTTAGGAGCGATGCATGGAAAACAACAATACGACGACCTTGCTCCATCGATTCCTCCACTGGGAGCAAACCAGGCCGCAAGCCATTCACCTGAGCCAGCCCGTGGGCGAAGAAGTGATCGACTACAGCTGGCGTGAAGTAGGGGATCAGGCGCGGCGCATGGCCGCGTACCTGAGCAGCCTGGCACTGCCGACGGGTAGCTCCATCGCGATTTTGGGCCGCAACAGCGCGCACTGGGTCATTGCGGACCTGGCCATCTGGATGGCTGGACACGTTTCGGTGCCGCTCTATCCGACCATGAGTACCGATGGCATGGCGCATGTGCTGGAGCATGCCAACGTGCGCCTGGCCTTCGTCGGTCGAATCGATGCCTGGGATAGCGGGCGTCAAGCCCTCTTCGAAAACATTGCGTTGATCGCGTTGCCACTGGCACCCGATCTGGATGCAGGGTGCTGGGATACACTGATCGCCGCACATGCGCCCTTGTGTGAGCTTGAGCTGCCGGCCCCGGAGCAGCTCGCTACTATCATTTATACGTCCGGCACCACCGGCATGCCTAAAGGCGTGATGCATAGCTTCGCCAGCATGTACACCTATGCGAAGCTTGGTGGAGGGGACTTTTGCAGCATGACGCCCGACGACTGCATGCTTTCCTACCTGCCGCTGGCGCACGCCGCCGAACGCTCGTGCGTGGAGAGCAATTCGCTCTGCCACGGGGCACGTATTTACTTCAACGACAGCCTGGAAACTTTCTCCCGTGACCTTTGCCGGGCGCGGCCGACCGTTTTCATCTCTATGCCCCGGCTATGGACCAAATTTTACCAAAGCGTTTGTGCGAAGCTGGGTACACAGCAGCGTGATGCACTGACCGGCCCCGACGGGGCGGTGTTGAAAGAGCAGATTCTCGGCATGCTTGGGCTGGACCGTACCCGTATCGCCTTCACTGGCTCGGCACCGCTGCCGACCGATATCGTCAATTGGTACCGCAGCCTTGGCCTTGAGTTGCTGGAGGTCTACGGCATGTCGGAGAACTTCTGTTACTCGCACTACAGTCGTCCGGGTCAGGTGCGTATTGGCTACGTCGGTCAGGCACTGCCGGGAGTGGAGTGCCGATTGTCGCCGGAGGGCGAGATCCTGGTCCGCTGCGCCACGCAGATGCTTGGCTATTACAAGGACCCGCAGCAGACCGCGCAATCACTCACTACCGATGGTTTCTTCCATACCGGCGACCGTGGCGAGTTGGACGAGCAGGGTCGATTGAAAATTACCGGGCGCGTCAAGGAACTGTTCAAGACCAGCCGGGGCAAGTACGTCGCGCCAGCTCCCATCGAGAACCGGTTGGTCAACGACTTGGTGGAGGCCGCCTGTGTCACCGGCATGGGACAGTCGCAGCCCTTCGCACTGCTCCTGCTGTCGCCGACTGGCAGAGCCCGGCTGGGCGACGCAGCAGGGCGCGAGAGCCTGCGTGGCGAGCTGCTGACCTTGCTGGAACAGGTCAACGCCAGCCTCGAGGGGCACGAAAAGCTGGATTGCCTGGTGGTGGTCAAGGATGTCTGGACGATCGACAACGGGTTCCTGACGCCGACGCTGAAGATCAAGCGCACTGTCATCGAGGACCATTATCTGGCGCACGTGCAGGACTGGGCCGACTCCGGCGAGCCTATCCACTTCCAAGCCTGTTTTTAAACCTCGCAAAACCGTGTGGCGAACGAGCTTGCTCCGGGCGGCATTCCCGCGAAGCGGCCCCAAAAATCCGACAACCTCGCGATTTTTGTGAGTGCTGCGCACTCATGCCCGAGCAGGCCCCCTCGCCACAGTTTTCTCACTGACCCAAGATTCCGGACGCAGCCCCCGCCCTGTCCATAGGGGAGGGGTCGTGCAAATCCCCGGACTCTTATACTGGTCCCAGGCATGGCGATCCGCCCAAGAGCGCGCCAGCAACAGCCCCATCAGAACCGAGGATATCCAGACATGAGTCAGAAAGTCGTAGTCGCCGGCGTCGGTATGATCCCGTTCGTCAAGCCGGGACAGAGCGATACTTACGTCGCCATGGGCGAGCAGGCAGTGCGCCTGGCCATGACCGACGCCGGCGTCGGCTACGAGTCGATCCAGCAGGCTTATGCCAGTTACATCTATGGCGACTCCTGCTGCGGCCAACGCGTGCTCTACAACGCCGGCATGAGTGGCATCCCGGTGATCAACGTCAACAATAATTGCTCCAGTGGTTCCACCGCGCTGTTCCTGGCCAACCAGGCCATCGCCGGCGGCGCGGCGGAAGTCGTGCTTGCAGTAGGCTTCGAGCAGATGAAGCCCGGCGCACTGGGCGACACATTCCCCGACCGACCTTCGCCAGCCGAGCTGTTCCTTCGCCAGTGCGAGGGTAGCGACCCCGACGTCAATGCGATGCCTGCGGCACTGCGCCTGTTTGGCAGTGCCGGCCTGGAGCACATGAAGCGCTTCGGCACGCCACTGGAGACCTTTGCCAAGATACGTGCCAAGGCCAGTCGCCACGCGGCGAACAACCCCAAATCGGTATTCCGCAAGGTGGTTACTACCGAAGAGGTCATGGCCGACCAGGTCCTCTGGGCCGGAGTGATGACTCGCCTGATGGCCTGCCCGCCGACGTGCGGCGCGGCGGCGGTGGTGTTGTGCAGCGAAGCCTATGCGAAGAAGCATGGCCTCGATCGTAGTGTATCGATTGCCGGCCAGGCGCTGACCACCGATGGTCCGGAGACTTTCCACGGCGGCGATCTGCGCAATATCGCCGGCTATTCCATGTCTCGGTCGGCGGCGCAGAAGGTCTACGAGATGTCCGGCATCGGCGCCGAGGATGTGAACGTGGTCGAGTTGCACGATTGCTTCGCCCACAATGAACTGCTGACCTACGAATCCCTGGGTCTGTGCCCGGAAGGCGGGGCGCAGAAGTTTGTCGACGATGGCGACAATACCTATGGCGGCCACTACGTGGTCAACCCGTCTGGCGGCCTGCTCTCCAAGGGCCACCCGATTGGCGCGACAGGTCTGGCGCAGTGCACCGAGCTGGTCCAGCAGTTGCGCGGCCAGGCCGAGCAGCGTCAGGTGGAAGGTGCACGCATTGCCCTGCAACACAACGTCGGTATTGGTGGCGCCTGTGTGGTGACCCTGTACCGCAAGGACTGAGGAGACACACCATGGATTTTCAACCTGATGCCAGCCTCGAAGCTTTCCGCGAAGAAGTTCGCCGGTTCCTTCGGGACCAGGTTCCGGCGGATCTGAAAGGGCAACAGCGCTGCGCCCGCTCGCCCCGAGAGCAGATCATGCGCTGGCAAAAGCTGCTCAATGAGCGCGGTTGGGGTGCGCCGTATTGGCCGAAGGAGCACGGCGGCACCGGTTGGACGGTGCCACAGATCCTGGTGTTCGATGACGAGTGCAGCGCCGCCGGCACGCCGACTCAGGATGGCTTCGTGCACAAAATGCTCGGACCGGTACTCAATGCGTTTGCCACTGCGCAGCAAAAGGCCGAGCATCTGCCGGCGGTGTTCAATGGCGAGCGCCTGTGGTGCCAGGGTTTCTCCGAGCCGGGCGCCGGCTCCGACCTAGCCTCGTTGCGCACCCGTGCCGAGCGAGATGGCGACTGCTATGTGATCAACGGCCAGAAAACCTGGACCAGCTATGCCCACCATGCCGACTGGATCTTCATGCTGGTACGCACCAACCCGGACGTGAAGAAACAGGCGGGGATCAGCTTTTGGCTGGTGGACATGCGCACGCCTGGAATTACCGTGCGTCCGATCCGCAGCATCGACGATGCCCATCACCTCAATGAAACGTTTTTCGACAACGTGCGAGTGCCGGTCGGTAACCTGATCGGTGCCGAGGGGCAGGGCTGGACCATCACCAAGTTCTTGCTCAATAACGAACATGCGACCACCGCCGATCTGCCCGAGCTCAAGCGTTACATGCGTGAGTTGCGGCTGATCGGCACCACGCTGCAAGTGGGCGACCAGCCGCTCTGCGAGCGTCCGGAATTCGCCCTGAAACTGGCGCGGCTGGAGGCGGAACTGCAAGCCATCGAGATGTTGGTGCAGCGGGTCGCGCGCCTGGAACAGCAGCACAACCCGGCGTCGCACATCCTGGGCTCGATGCTCAAGATCCGCGCCACCGAATTGCAGCAACGCATCACCGAGGCGCAGATCGAGGCGCTGGGCGACTACGGCGCGATTGCCTATCCGCATCCCCACGAGGCCGATCCGCAGCAACCGTTCCCGCAGCAAAAACTTGCGCGGGGCATCAGCCACGACATGTTCCTGCGCCGGGCGTCGACCATTTACGGCGGCACCAGCGAAGTGCAGCGCGGCATTATCGCCAAGATGCTGTTCCAACTCTGATAGCAGGAAACCGGTATGGATTTCGAATTCACTTCGGAACAACAACTGTTGCAGGACAGCCTGCGACGTTATGTGGACAAGGCCTACAGTTTCGAGGCGCGTACTGCGCTGCTCAAGGCGGGCAAGAACGGTAGCGCGGACAACTGGGGCCTCTTTGCCGCCAACGGCTGGCTGATGGCCGCGTTGCCGGAAGCCTATGGCGGGCTCGGTGGATCGCTGGTGGACACGGTGATCATCGCCCAAGAACTGGGTCGCGGACTGGTGCTGGAGCCCTTTACCGGCTGTGGCGTGCTGGCGGCGCAGACCCTGCTGGCGGCAGGTACAGAGGCGCAAAAAGCGCGGCTGCTGCCGCAACTAGCCGACGGCACTTATCGGATCGCGCTGGCGTATAGCGAAGCGGGTTCACGGGGCATGCCGTTGCCGGTCACGCTACAGGCCGAGCGTCAGGGTGAGGGCTTTCGCCTGACCGGGCGCAAGACTCTGGTAATCGGTGCTGTCGGTGCAAAAGCGTTCATCGTCTCCGCGCAGATACCGCAAACACCCGGCATCAGCCTGCTGCTGGTCGATGCGGATCGTCCGGGTCTCACCTGTCAGACACTGCCCCTTCACGACGGCACCTGGGTGCAGGAATTGCATTTCGATGGCGTCGAAGTCGGCGTTGAGGCCTTGCTGGGTGAGGCAGGACAAGGCCTGTCCGGATTACGCCAGGGCCTGGCCAACGGCATTGTCGCCCTATGCGCGGAGCTGATAGGCGGCATGGAGAAAACCCTCGAAGTCACCGCCGACTACCTCAAGGTTCGCCAGCAATTCGGTGTGCCTATTGGCTCGTTCCAGGCCTTGCAGCACCGCATGGCCGACATGGCGGCGGAACTGGAACTGGCGCGTTCGAGCCTGCACGTGGCCCTGGCATCGATGGCCAACGATGACGAAGCCACCCGTGACAAGACCGTTTCGGGCTGCAAGATGCTGATCTGCCGCGCGGCGAAATCCGTCTGCGGCCAGGGTATCCAGCTGCACGGCGGCATCGGCATGACCGAAGAGTACCTGGTCGGGCACTACTACAAGCGGGCCATCGTCGCCGACTTGTTGTTGGGTAGCAGCGACAGCCACGAGGCGGCCTGCGCAGCCGCATTGCAGGTCGGGCTTCGCGCCTGACCTGCCCATCAACAGACCATCGAGAGCACAACAATAATGAAAAGCTACGAAACCCTGGCCGAACTGCAAGGCCTCGTCGGCGAAGTCGTGGGCACCAGCGACTGGGTGACCATCGATCAGCAACGCATCAACACCTTTGCCGAAGCCACCGGCGACCACCAGTGGATCCACACCGACCCCGAACGCGCCGCCAAAGGGCCGTTCGGCAAGACGATCGCCCACGGGTTTCTGACCCTGAGCCTTCTGCCGACCTTCATGACCAATGCCTTCGAACTGCGGAACGTGAAGATGGGCGTGAACTACGGCATGAACAAGGTTCGCTTTGTGCAGCCAGTGCCGGTGGACAGTCGCTTGCGCGGGCATTTCAAAGTGCAGTCCTTTGAACCGCTGGAAGGCAACGGCGCTCAGATAACCTATGAAATGACTGTGGAAATCGAGGGTGCCGCCAAACCGGCTTGCGTGGCGGAGACCATTCTTCGCGTATTCGCCTGAACCGATAACGCCTGCAATACCTCACTGACAAACGCCACGCGCATTCCGATGCCGCGTGGCGTTTGCGTTTTCAGTCGGGTGACGGGGTACCCCCTCCCTTGCCAAACCAATAAGG
>NZ_WTFT01000064.1 GCF_009861505.1 Pseudomonas izuensis
CAACCCACACCCCCCCAAAGACAAGGCCGCCAAACCCAACCATCCACATGAGCCCGACATCGGTCCCCATCAGCACCATTTCGAAAATATGGCGCTGAAGTTCCATAAGTTCGGAAACACCACTCATTGCCTTGGCAAGTAACAACATGGCTGCGAGAGACAGAAGTACGCCAACAGCGACGGTGCCGAAAACTAGCGACTCAAAATTCAAGATAGCGCCGGATATTCGCTCTTTGCCCCTGAGGCTGTACAAACCAAAAATGGCCAAACCAAACAGCAGCATGAGGTCCATGTAAAGAGCGAAGCGAACGGCGATATTGATTGAGTCGCTCATGGATCATTTCACTTTAAAAACAAGGTTGCCTGTTACTGGGTGAGTGTCTGAAGAGACTGCCCGCCATTCAACCTTGTAGGTACCAGTGGTAAGCGGAGCGGAGGGCGTGATGACCATCGTTTTCGGATCGTCGCTGCCGGAGACACCCGCCTTAACACCCATTGGAGAGTTTGGCATGCCCGGCATGTCGGTCATGATCAGCTTCGCACCGGAGAACTGGGTCGTGAGGTTTTCCGAGAAATGCAGTTCAATTTTTGAAGGTGCTATGGAGGTCGAACCTTCCGAAGGGGTAGAGGACATGAGCTTTGGATGTGCTTGGGCCATAGCGCTCAATAGCAAACCAGCGGCAAGTGCAGCAACTACGGTAGTAGTTTTAAAGAAAGACATGCAAGGCTCCTCACAGCAGAAGCTGTTGGTTCGAGGTTTGGTGGGGAAGTTCTAGTTTTTATTTCTCGACGCTGGTTAAAACCACTGGCAAATACCAAGTGAATACCGCGTCCTGGTACGCCAGGTAATGGATCAAGGTAGCCACGTCATTGAGCCAGGACACGATGCCACATGACCGCCGACGGTTCGATTACAATTCAGTAAGCTTCGCGGCTGCTCTTTGGTCCAATGCTGAGGGCAGGCAATGCGGTGTTTCACGTGCACAATCAGCGTTACCCTGACTTCCTGACGGAGCTCTCAGCCCTTGGACGGCTCACCGTTTCTAGGAGAAACAAGGGTGGCAATCTTTGTTCTAATGAGGTGTTTTACTTGCCTGTGGAGAGTGTCTATGTCCTCTACCTCCGCGTTTCCGGATTTACGCACGTACCAGTCCGGAACTAGGGAGTTCCATATGAAACGCGGTTTTCCCGTTGGATGAAGTGCACCAGATCCTGCCTTCATGAGCTTCGATAATGGACCGAGTTATTGCTAATCCCAGCCCTGCGTTACTGGGACTTCCTTCGCGCCGTGCGGGATCAGCGCGATAGAATCGATCGAAGAGCTTTTCAAGGTGCTCGGGGGCAATGGTCTCCCCAGGGTTTTCCACCGTCACGATTGCTTTCTTCAGGTCCTGGCGGATATCCATGCTAATGGTTTGTCCCTCCGGGGTGTATCGCAGGGCATTCGAAAGCAGGTTCGAGATGGCTCTGTGCAGCATCAGCACATCGCCTCGGACACGGCCTCGGCCTGAAACCGTGAGGCTGATACCGCGCTCATCGGCTAGCAGGCGGTAGTACTCCAGCAACTTTTCCACTACCTCCAATAGGTCTATTGGTTTGTCCTCATGCGTCATCAGACCATTGTCAGATTTCGCCAGAAAAAGCATGTCGTCGATCATTCGCGCCATACGCTTCAAGTCATCGAGATTTGAGTACAGATTGTCTTCATAGTCCTCGATGTCCCGTTTTCTGGAGAGGACCACTTCCGTATGAGTCATCAGATTGCTGACCGGTGTACGCAGTTCGTGAGCAATGTCCGCAGAAAAATTTGATAGCCGGACAAAAGCATCATCCAGTCGGGACAACATCGCGTTGAACGAAGAGACCAATTGTTGAAGCTCTTTGGGAACGGGCGCTAATGGAATGCGCTCTTTGAGTGATTTAGCCGACATCGAAGCCGCGACCCTAGTCACCTGACGAATTGGACGCATACCGCTGCTTGCAACCATCCATCCCAACCCTGCACTAACGAGCGCACTAATGACCAAGCCTATCCAGAACCAGCGCTGAAGCGTCGCGAAGAAGGACATATGCTGAGTGACGTCAAAGATCAAGATGACCGTAAATGGCTTCTCCTGGCCGGTAACCATCGCTTCCGCCGTCATCCCGCGGAACATTTGCTCCTGTTCCTGCCACTCCCACACGTTGCTGTTTGACGTCGTGCGGAACTGCTGTGGAACGTTGATTGGTCTTGGTTCGGGGCAATG
>NZ_WTFT01000065.1 GCF_009861505.1 Pseudomonas izuensis
CATCGCTTCCGCCGTCATCCCGCGGAACATTTGCTCCTGTTCCTGCCACTCCCACACGTTGCTGTTTGACGTCGTGCGGAACTGTTGTGGAACGTTGATTGGTCTTGGATCGGCGAAAAGCAGCGTTCCTTTACTGTCCAGGATGATGGCTGTCAAATCACGGTGGGCCCCGAGCAAAGCCTGTAACTCGGGCTTTATTTCGTTGAATTGATCGACGCTGGTCAGATCTCCCAGGATTCGCTGGGTGGATTGGAGCTTTTCGGTCAGGGCCTGCTGATCCAGCATTTTGAAATGATGCTGGCTGAGGTGGTTGAAGCTGAGCCCGGCGACAGTGAGGACGGCCGTCACCGCAAGCATGAACAGCAGGCTCATGCGCATCGTTAGGGATAGACGGTTCATTCCGAGTCAGAATCCGGTGAGTCGATCATATAGCCCATACCACGTGCGGTGTGGATCAGCTTGACTTCAAAGTCGTCATCAATTTTCGCCCTGAGCCTTCTAACCGCGACCTCGATCACGTTGGTATCGCTGTCGAAGTTCATGTCCCAGACTTGCGAGGCGATGAGCGATTTTGGCAGCACTTCGCCCCGGCGTCGGAGCAGCAACTCCAATAACGCGAATTCCTTGGCCGTAAGGTCTATGCGTTTACCTCCTCGAATGGCCCTGCGCTTGAGCAGGTCGACTTCAAGATCAGCCAGTTTCATGCGGGGTTGAGCGGGAGCACTATTGCCGCGACGCAACAGCGTTCTGACCCGAGCCAGCAATTCAGAAAATGCGAAGGGTTTGATCAGGTAATCATCAGCGCCGAGCTCAAGTCCCTTGACCCGATCTTCAACGCGGTCGCGAGCAGTCAGGAAAAGCACGGGGACATCTTTGCCACAGGCGCGCACCTTCTGGAGTACTTCCCACCCGTCCATACCCGGCATCATGACGTCCAGAATCAGCAGGTCATACGCTTCGCTCAAGGCATGTTGAAGGGCCTCGGTACCATTGGTATAGCGGTCCACGTTGAAGCCCGCCTCAGTGAGGCCTTGCTGCAAATAGATACCTATCTTTGGCTCGTCTTCCGCAACCAAAAGTCTCATGGGGGGACTCTCAAGTGATGATAGGAGTGAGTTTGCAACGAATCCGTCCAGCCAACCAGCAACTGACAGAAAAGTAATGTTGGGCTCCGGTAGATGTCAGCGAGGGTTGTCTAGGGCTCGGCACACCATTGCCCTTAGCGTTGAAGTCAGGAGGTTGTGTTGCGCAGATGATTACGTTTGGCTTTCTAAAAAAACCTCAGAAAATCAAAATCTTACAGAACTGTAATTTTCACTTAAGGTTTCTGACAGGGGGGAGTCTTAAAGTTATATCGAGCTTTGAGCTCACTCCCCCGAGAATCATCTCTTGATATGGATTCGACGGGTTAAGCAAATCTTATTCGAGGATCCCCCCAATGAAATCCATGAAAACACTGTTGATCATTGCCGCTTTGACCTTCTCCTCTCTGGCTATGGCCTCAGGCGGTGGTGACCGGACATTCGCTCGTATGGAAGCAGCAAAGAAGAACGCAATGGAAGCGTACCAAGCTACCCAAAAGCGAGCCGATCAAGCACCTGTAGCTCAGAGCAACGTCAAGGCTGTCGACCAAGCCAAATACTTAGCGAATTGATGCGATCCAAAGCTGACAGAAATGTAATCACTTCGGTGGTTAAAGTGTGGCAATTTCAGCGCTCGCCTGCCGTATGAATTTTGTCATTTGCGGCGGCGGGCAAGGCTCATCTGGATTCGCGATGAACTCCTGAGAGCACGCCCCCAACCGATTAGCACAACGCTCAGTGTGTTTCGTACGGTTTCCCTTTTGACTGATTGGATATAAACGGCATGCATTCCAAAACCTCTAGGCGGACCTTCGTCAAAGGCTTGGCCGCGGGTGGCATTCTCGGCGGTCTTGGTCTATGGCGCACTCCTGTATGGGCCGTGAGCAGCCCGGGTCTGCCGAGTGTACTCACCGGTAACGAATTTGATCTGTTCATTGGCGAAACCCCCGTGAACATCACCGGTTCGCCGCGTACAGCCATGACCATCAATGGCACTTTGCCGGGGCCTTTGCTGCGGTGGCGTGAAGGGGATACGGTCACACTGCGGGTGAAGAACCGCCTGGATCAGGACACCTCCATCCATTGGCACGGGATCATCCTGCCGGCCAATATGGATGGCGTGCCGGGCTTGAGTTTTCATGGCATCGCGCCCGATGGCATGTATGAGTACAAATTCAAGGTGCATCAGAACGGCACCTATTGGTACCACAGTCACTCAGGCATGCAGGAACAGGTCGGTGTCTACGGGCCGATCGTGATCGATGCCAAAGAGCCTGAGCCTTTCCAATACAACCGCGACTACGTGGTGATGTTGTCTGACTGGACCGATGAAGATCCTGGCCGAGTCATGGCCAAGCTCAAGAAACAGTCGGACTACTACAACCACCACAAGCGGACCGTAGGCGACTTCATCGACGATGTGAGCGAGAAGGGTTGGTCCGCGGCAGTGGCGGATCGGAAAATGTGGGCCGAAATGAAAATGAACCCCACCGATCTCGCCGACGTCAGTGGAGATACTTACACCTATCTCATGAACGGTCAGGCCCCTAATGGCAATTGGACCGGAATTTTCAAGCCGGGAGAAAAACTTCGCCTGCGCTTCATTAACGGCTCTGCCATGAGCTACTTCGACGTCCGTATTCCAGGCTTGAAAATGACCGTCGTGGCAGCCGATGGCCAGCACGTCAAACCGGTCAGCGTCGATGAGTTTCGCATTGCCGTGGCGGAAACCTATGACGTGATCGTCGAGCCTGCCAGTGCAGAGGCTTACACCATTTTCGCCCAGTCCATGGATCGCACCGGCTATGCCCGCGGCACCTTGGCCCTGCGCGAGGGGCTGAGTGCACCGGTACCGGCAACTGATCCGCGCCCGCTTTTGACCATGGATGACATGGGAATGGGGGGAATGGACCATGGCAGCATGGCCGGTATGGACCACAGCAAGATGGCCGGTATGGGGCAGGGTGGGGTGGGTGGCGGGGGCGGTCGGGGGAAGGGGGTGGGGGGGGGGGGGG
>NZ_WTFT01000066.1:0-3050 GCF_009861505.1 Pseudomonas izuensis
CATCGCTTCCGCCGTCATCCCACGGAACATTTGCTCCTGTTCCTGCCACTCCCACACATTGCTGTTTGACGTCGTGCGGAACTGCTGTGGAACGTTGATTGGTCTTGGATCAGCGAAAAGCAGCGTTCCTTTACTGTCCAGGATGATGGCTGTCAAATCACGGTGGGCCCCGAGCAAAGCCTGTAATTCGGGCTTTATTTCGTTGAATTGATCGACGCTGGTCAGATCTCCCAGGATTCGCTGGGTGGATTGGAGCTTTTCGGTCAAGGCCTGCTGATCCAGCATCTTGAAATGATGCTGGCTGAGGTGGTTGAAGCTGAGCCCGGCGACAGTGAGGACGGCCGTCACCGCAAGCATGAACAGCAGGCTCATGCGCGTCGTTAGGGATAGACGGTTCATTCCGAGTCAGAGTCCGGTGAGTCGATCATATAGCCCATACCACGTGCGGTGTGGATCAGCTTGACTTCAAAGTCGTCATCAATCTTCGCCCTGAGCCTTCTAACCGCGACCTCGATCACGTTGGTATCGCTGTCGAAGTTCATGTCCCAGACTTGCGAGGCGATGAGCGATTTTGGCAGCACTTCGCCCCGGCGTCGGAGCAGCAACTCCAATAGCGCAAATTCTTTGGCCGTAAGGTCTATGCGTTTACCTCCTCGAATGGCCCTGCGCTTGAGCAGGTCGACTTCAAGATCAGCCAGTTTCATGCGGGGTAGAGTGGGAGCACTATTGCCGCGACGCAACAGCGTTCTGACCCGAGCCAGCAATTCAGAAAATGCGAAGGGTTTGATCAGGTAATCATCAGCGCCGAGCTCAAGTCCCTTGACCCGATCTTCAACGCGGTCGCGAGCAGTCAGGAAAAGCACGGGGACATCTTTGCCGCAGGCGCGCACCTTCCGGAGTACTTCCCACCCGTCCATACCCGGCATCATGACGTCCAGAATCAGCAGGTCATACGCTTCGCTCAAGGCATGTTGAAGGGCCTCGGTACCATTGGTATAGCGATCCACGTTAAAGCCCGCCTCAGTGAGGCCTTGCTGCAAATAGATACCTATCTTTGGCTCGTCTTCCGCAACCAAAAGTCTCATGGGGGTGGCTCTCAAGTGATGATAGGAGTGAGTTTGCAACGAATCCGTCCAGCCAACCAGCAACTGACAGAAAAGTAATGTTGGGCTCCGGTAGATGTCAGCGAGGGTTGTCTGGGGCTCGGCACATCATTGCCCTTAGCGTTGAAGTCAGGAGGTTGTGTTGCGCAGACGATTACGTTTGGCTTTCTAAATTTATTCAGAAAATCAAAATCTTACAGAACTGTAATTTTCACCTAAGGTTCCTGACAGGGGGAGAGTCTTAAAGTTGTATCGAGCCTTGAGCTCACTCCCCCCGCGAATCATCTCTTGATGTGGGTTCAACGGGTTAAGCAAATATTATTCGAGGATCCCCCCAATGAAATCCATGAAAGCACTGTTGATCATTGCCGCTTTGACCGTCTCATCTCTGGCTATGGCCTCAGGTGGTGGTGACCGGACATTCGCTCGTATGGAAGCAGCAAAGAAGAACGCAATGGAAGCGTATCAAGCTGCCCAAAAGCGAGTCGATCAAGCTCCTGTAGCTCAGAGCAACGTTAAGGCTGTCAACCAAGCCAAATACTCAGCGAATTGATGCGATCCCAAGCTGACAGAAATGTAATCACTTCGGTGGTTAAAGTGTGGCAATTTCAGCGCTCGCCTGCCGTATGAATTTTGTCATTTGCGGCGGCGGGCAAGGCTCATCTGGATTCGCGACGAACTCCTGAGAGCACGCCCCCAACCGGTAAGCACAACGCTCAGTGTGTTTCGCGCGATTTCCCTTTTGACTGATTGGATATAAACGGCATGCATTCCAAAACCTCTAGGCGGACCTTCGTCAAAGGCCTGGCCGCTGGTGGCATTCTCGGCGGTCTTGGTCTGTGGCGCACTCCTGTATGGGCCGTGAGCAGCCCGGGTCTGCCGAGTGTACTCACCGGTAACGAATTTGACCTGTTCATTGGCGAAACCCCAGTGAACATCACCGGTTCGCCGCGTACAGCCATGACCATCAATGGCACTTTGCCGGGGCCTCTGCTGCGGTGGCGTGAAGGGGATACGGTCACACTGCGGGTGAAAAACCGCCTGGATCAGGACACCTCCATCCATTGGCATGGGATCATCCTGCCGGCCAATATGGATGGCGTGCCGGGCTTGAGTTTTCATGGCATCGCGCCCGACGGCATGTACGAGTACAAATTCAAGGTGCATCAGAACGGCACCTATTGGTACCACAGTCACTCGGGCATGCAGGAACAGGTCGGTGTCTACGGGCCGATCGTGATCGATGCCAAAGAGCCTGAGCCTTTCCAATACAACCGCGACTACGTGGTGATGTTGTCTGATTGGACCGATGAAGATCCTGGCCGAGTCATGGCCAAGCTCAAAAAACAGTCGGACTACTACAACCACCACAAGCGGACCGTAGGCGACTTCATCGACGATGTGAGCGAGAAGGGTTGGTCCGCGGCGGTGGCGGATCGGAAAATGTGGGCCGAAATGAAAATGAACCCCACCGATCTCGCCGACGTCAGTGGAGATACTTACACCTATCTCATGAACGGTCAGGCCCCTAATGGCAATTGGACCGGAATTTTTAAGCCGGGAGAAAAACTTCGCCTGCGCTTCATTAACGGCTCTGCCATGAGCTACTTCGACGTCCGTATTCCAGGCTTGAAAATGACCGTCGTGGCAGCCGATGGCCAGCACGTCAAGCCGGTCAGCGTCGATGAGTTTCGCATTGCCGTGGCGGAAACCTATGACGTGATCGTCGAGCCTGCCAGTGCAGAGGCTTACACCATTTTCGCCCAGTCCATGGATCGCACCGGCTATGCCCGCGGCACCTTGGCCCTGCGCGAGGGGTTGAGTGCGCCGGTACCGGCAACTGATCCGCGCCCGCTTTTGACCATGGATGACATGGGGATGGGGGGAATGGACCATGGCAGCATGGCCGGTATGGACCACAGCAAGATGGCCGGTATGGACCACAGC
>NZ_WTFT01000066.1:3157-4218 GCF_009861505.1 Pseudomonas izuensis
TGACATGTCCGGCATGGCCGGGATGGATCACAGCAAGATGACCGGTATGGACCAGGGCGGCATGTCCGGCATGGACCACAGCAAGATGGCTGGTATGGACCATGGTGACATGTCAGGGATGGCTGGCATGGGTGGAATGGATGGCATGGAGATGCAGTCGCACCCGGCCTCCGAGACCAATAACCCCTTGGTCGATATGCAAGCCATGAGCACTACGCCGAAGCTCAATGACCCGGGTATTGGCCTACGGAACAACGGCCGTCGCGTGCTCACTTACGCGGACCTGAAGAGCACTTTCCAGGACCCTGATGGCCGCGAGCCCAATCGGACGATCGAGTTGCACCTGACTGGCCATATGGAGAAATTTTCCTGGTCATTCAATGGCATCAAATTCTCCGACGCCGAGCCGTTGCGCCTCAAGTATGGCGAGCGCCTGCGTATCACGCTGGTGAACGACACCATGATGACGCACCCCATCCACCTCCACGGCATGTGGAGCGATCTCGAGGATGAGCACGGAAAATTCATGGTGCGCAAACACACGATCGACATGCCACCCGGTACCAAACGCAGCTATCGCGTCACCGCCGATGCTCTGGGACGCTGGGCCTATCACTGCCACCTGCTGTTTCACATGGAAATGGGCATGTTCCGTGAAGTACGGGTTGATGAGTAAGGGAGACGGATTATGAGCAGGCATCTGAATCGTCAGTCATTGATCGGTTGCGCCCTTGCCATCGGCCTATTGAGTGGAGTGCCCTTGGTACAAGCTGGGGAAGGCAATGCCGAGTACGCTCACGCTGCTTCCGACACAGACAAGTCAGCAACAATGCATAAGACCAAGACAAGTGAGTCCAAGTCTGATCACGGTTCTATGGACCATGGAACGATGGACCACAGCAAAATGAATCACGAGTCGATGGATCATGACTCAAACACTAAAAAAGCGGATTGAGACCATGACCCTTAAGCTTTTACGTCCGACCCTGATGGCGTTGACGGTTTCAGTCAGCTCTGTGTTTGTTGGTATCGTTACCGCGGCTGAAGAGATGGATCACTCC
>NZ_WTFT01000067.1 GCF_009861505.1 Pseudomonas izuensis
GACCGTATATGGACTCCTCCTCGTTGCAAGCCTCCTTTGCTTTGGCGCCCGTGCCGACTGCACACGTATATTCGGCCTCTGACTTCGGCATCGATTCGATGCAGGGCCATGATGGGCTATTCGCGCGCCGGTTCCCAATCGCTTCTACGTGCTTTGCGCACCTGGACATTTGAGGGTTTTACCGACGCCGGTTCGACCGGTTTGCCATTGCTCGGGTAGCTTCGCAATCGTGGTGTGGGGTGCTTCTCCCGGGATGAATAGGTCAGGCCGCCGCTCGATCCGGTTGGTAATCAGTGCCGTTGCGCAACATCGCCCAAGCCATGCGTGCAGTTTTGTTAGCTAGTGCGATAGCGGCCACGTTGGGATGTGAGCGCTCGGCTAAACGGACAGCCCACTGGCTGAGTCGATCGTCTTTGGATTTGGCTGTGCGCAGTGCCGAGCGCGCACCGTGGATCATCAGCGTTCGCAGATAAGCATCCCCGCGTTTGCTGATGCCAAGCAGTCGATCCTTGCCGCCAGAGCTGTGTTGCTTTGGCGTCAGCCCTAGCGAGGCGGCCAGTTGTCGGCCATTGTCAAACTGACTGGCATCACCGATGGCAGCAACAAGTGCGGTGGAAATCATCGGGCCGACGCCACGCAGCTGTTGCAGACGGGCGGCCGCTGGGTCACTTGCCGCGATCGCTGATATCTCGCCATCGAGTTCGCTCACGCGCTCATCAAGTGCTCGCAGGTCGTCCCACAAACCGTTCAGCAGACGACGAAAGCGTGCCGTCAAACCATTATCGGCATCTTCTAGCCAGCACGGTATTGCGCGACGCAGCATCAGTAACTCCTTCGGCGCAACGAGGCCGTACTCGGCGATCAGCCCACGGATCTGATTGGCTTTGGCCGTCCGCTGTTCGATTAAGCCGGCCCGGATGCGATGCGTCGCTTGGATATCCTGTTGTTCGATGGTTTTGACGGCGACGAAGCGCATGCTGGGGCGGCTCATTGCCTCACAGATTGCCTCGGCATCGTTGGCGTCGTTCTTGTTGCTCTTGACGTACGGTTTGACGAACTGCGGCGCGATCAGCCTCACCTGAAATCCGCGTGCCTGTAGCTGCCGCGCCCAATGGTGCGCACCGCTACAACTTTCCATGCCGATCTCACAGCCGGGCTCGATCTTCTCCAACACCGTTTGAAGCCAGCGATCGCGAGGTAAACGCTGCCGCCAGATGGGCTGCTCATGACGATCCACGCCGTGAATCTGAAACACGTTCTTGGCCAGGTCGACCCCAATGCGCATAAGCTTCATGTGTGGACTCCTTCTCACGGTTGACTGCGGTTCGCACCTTCAGTCTGGCACTCAAGATGCCGAAGTGAGGAGGAGTCCATCCCATTGCTTCTGGCC
>NZ_WTFT01000068.1 GCF_009861505.1 Pseudomonas izuensis
GGTGGTGGTGGTGGTGGCCACGGCGGAGGCAATGGTGGCGGAAACGGTGGTGGAAATGGTGGCGGAAATGGTGGTGGCCATGGTGCAGGCGTGGGTGGTGGGCGCAACGGCTCGGATCACGCCGGCAATTCCACCAGCAATGGTCATGGCAAAGGATTGGCCAGCGATCACGCCGGCAAAGCTACTCGCAACCACGGCATCAGCGGCAATCACTTTGGCAGTCAGCGCAATGACGATAACGGGCATGGCACAACAACGTCCGGTATCGCCCATTCCAAAGATACCCACGGCCTCTCCAAAGCCCGTGCCATTGCGGCCACGACACCGGGCGACCACAATGCGAAAGGGTTGAGCAAGACTGGCATGACGGGCACGAAGAAATCCCATTGAGCAAGCTCAGCAACGCCCGGATGAACAGCGTAGGCAACTAAAAAAACCGCAGCGATGCGGTTTTTTTATGCCCGAAAGGAAACAACTTCTGAGCTGATGGCGTTATCCGGTGTGGTCAGGCAGCGGGTATGAAGGGTTAAACTGGCGGCGTCTTTTTGATCACCAGGGAATGGAAATGACACTGACAGCCGAAACGTTGGTCAGCATTGCGATGACCAATCCAATAAATGCTCAAATCACTTCGCGCTTACCTTCGCTCGGCCTGAATCAATGCATGCTCACCGCGGGCTGCCTTTTCCAGGCTGTGTGGAATCATCAGTCGCAACGCCCCACGGCCTGGGGCATCAAGGATTACGACGTCTTCTACTTCGACACGGATCTGTCCTGGGAGGCCGAGAACGAGGTCATCCACTCGGCTCAGCGCCTGTTTCAGGATCTTGACGTGAATATTGAAATCAGGAATCAGGCTCGCGTACACCTTTGGTACGGCCAGCGCTTTGGCAAGCCGTACCCTGAACTTCAGTCAGCTAAAGACGGGATCGATCGTTACTTGGTTGCGGGTACCTGTATCGGGCTGGATGTTGAAACAGGCGAAATCTATGCGCCAAACGGTTTGGCTGACACGGAACAAGGGATCCTGCGTATCAACCCAAAGAATCCGCAGCCAGACCTGTTCGATCAGAAAGCGAAGAGCTATCAAACCCGCTGGGATTGGCTCAGGATCCTGACGCCATAAAGTTACGAATCGCCGCAATAGTCTGCGTCGGAGCTTCTTCCATCAACCAATGCCCGGCCCCCGGTATCACCACTTCCGTGACCTTGTCCGCGGCGTTGCGCATCACGATCGCTTCATTGCTCCCAAAGGATTTCTCCCCGCCGACTGCCAGCACCGGCATCTTCAACCGCGTCGCCATCGACGCCTTGTTGTCGACTTCATCCTGACGAATGCTGCGAAATTGCGCGAAGGCTGCGTGCATGTAGCCGGGGCGAGCATAGAGCTTGGCGTAGTGCTGGCGGATCTCTTCATCGACCTTGGCGGGATCGCCCGCGAACTCGTTCCAGAAGCGGTCCAGATAAATCCGCTCCCGGCCGGCCACCAAGCGTTCCATATCCGGTCCACCGAAGTCGAAATGCCACAGCATCGGTGAGCGGACAATCTCGTTCCACGGTGGAATGCCCGGCACCGGCGCATCCATCACCACCAGACGATCAGTACGCTCCGGATAACGCGAGGCATAGGCGAACGCGACCATGGTGCCGATGTCGTGACCGATGACCACCGAATGCTCGATCTTCAACGCCGCCAACACTCCACGAACATCACCGGCCTGGGTCTTCTTGTCATAACCGCCGTCGGGAATCGACGACAAACCCATTCCACGCAGGTCCGGTACCACCACCGTGTGATCCCGTGCCAGATCGGCGGCCAGCGGTGCCCACATATCGCCGGTGTCGCCGAAACCGTGCAAAAGCACCACGGCCGGGCCTTTGCCGCCGATACGTACGTGCAGGGTGGCGCCTTCGACGGGGATGTCCTGGGTGCGGAAGGAGGCAGGGAAGGGCGTCATGGCGGCGTGTGCCGGAAGGCTTAGAGCGAACAGCGTCAATGTGGTCAGCAGCAGGCGGGGCATGGTGAATTCCAGTGTGTGGAAAGAACTGGGTCTTGCGGCCGGGAGTTGGATCCTGATGGGGTGAGCGTAGACGGTCTGGTTGAAAGCGTTGCCTCATGCCGCCTCGCTTTGGCTTTTCGCGGTGTTCGCCCGCTCGAGAGGCCGAGTGGAGGTTCTCTGTAGGAGCAAGCTTGCTCGCGATGGACGTCAACGATAACGCGTGCTGTCTGAATGATCGCGTTGTCCAGACGTTTTTCGCGAGCAAGCTCGCTCCTACATGAAGCAGCATCCGGCGATGCTGGCGACTGTGTTGATGTCGTTTTCGGCGTTACAGATTTTACAGCCCTCCAGATTTGAACGTTCGTCGGATGTCAGGTTGCTATCAGTGCAATCGCCTCCCGATCCCATCACGGCTGCTACGCTTGCTCGTTGCAACGCCCGAGCCTGTTTCTGGCTCACGTTGCAGGTGTATTCACGGAGTACGACATCTATTCCTGTCGGCAACCTGCACGGAGGCAGGCGATGGAGATCAAACGAATAGTCGATTCGAGTGCGGCTGAAATTCCCGAGCCCCTCGATCGTGAAGAGATGGAGCGGGTGCTGGCGTCGTTGCTGGCCAGCCCCTTGTTTGCCAAGTCCAGGCGGATGGGCGGCCTGCTGCGCTTTCTGGTGGAGCACGATCTGCAGTCTTCCCATTCACCGCTTACCGAGCACGCCATCGGCATCGCGGTGTTTCGGCGTGATCCGGCGATTTACTGCACCGGGGATGATCCGGTGGTGCGGGTACAGGTGGGGCGATTACGGCGCAAGCTGGCGGCGCATTACGCCACCAGCGGTCAGCAGGACCCGGTGCGCTTGAGCATTCCACCCGGCTGTTATCGCCTCGCGTATCAGCGGCTGCGACCGAAGGGGATCGGTGTTCGCCATCCCGTGTTGCAGATCCAGCCGTTTACTTGCATCACCCGCGATGGCGATGACTTCACCCGTGGCCTGTGCGAGGAGTTGAGCTGTCGCTTGTTCGAGTCGTTCGAGCAGGCGCAGACCGGGACCAGCCATGTGTTGATGCGGGTGGCGCGCAACAGCGTGCAAGCGCCGGACCCCAAGCGTGGCGGGCGTTACAGCTACTGTCTGGAGGGCAGTGTGCGAGTAGAGCCGGCGCGGGTACGGGCGTCGTTGCGGTTGGTGGATGTGTCGCAGGGACGGATTCGCTGGTCGGCGCAGTTCGATCGCAATCAGCCTTATGGCATTGCGACCCAGGAGGATTTGGCGGAGTCGATCTGTCGCTCGCTGACGGGGTATTTCGCCGGCAGCGCAATGGACGATAACTGAAGGGAAGGGGCAACCCTGTGGTTGCCCCCCGGTGCTTGGGTCAGATGGTTTTCCACTTACCGTCTTCGTAAAGGCGACCGGCGGTGTTTTCGAAGGTCAGGTCGATTTCGATCGCCTTGGAGCGTGAGGAACTGAACATGGTGCTTGTCTGCACGTTTTGCTCGAACCACACGAGGATGGTTTCGACCGGGGTCAACACGGTATTGCCGGTCACCACTGGATTGACCGCCACGTAGATGGGCGTGCTGACCTGGTTGCCGTCGATACCGGTGGACAATTGGTTGACCCCTGGGTGAATCGGCGCGTAGTTGTTCACGAACGTAAACGAAGTGTCAGGACCCCCCGTCACCGCCTGGCTCAACAGGCCCGAATCGGCGAGCGTCGAGGTTTGACCCAGACCGATGTTGACGATGTTGGTCGAGACTTTGACTTGCACGTTTTCCTTGAACACATTGGAAGCGAACAGCTGATATTGCGGCGTCCAGCTAAATTCGTTGTTGCTCAGGTAAGCGACATAGGACTGCCAGACCACGTTGTAGTCTTCGTCACCGACTTTCTTGGCAAAACACAGTTTGTAGCCGGACTTCTTGAGCAAAGTCAGGTCGCCGGCGGCGATCTCGATGGTGACGACTTTTTGTGTAGCCGCAAGGGTGGACCTCAGTACCTTGTTGTAATCCTGCGCCTTCAGTTGCGTTGCACCCATGATCGACTTGACGGCTTCTTGCACATCATTGTGAAGCTGCTGGCTCTGTTGGCTGACAGCGATGGATTTGCTCATGGTTTCCCTCTTCCTTGGTGGTGTGTTGGGCAATCAATGGGCGGCGGGCAGTCAGCCCTGTCGATCCATTGAGGGCTTCACTTTAGGCGCAGGGAGCAGGGTGGCTAAGTGTCTTGGCGTTACAGGCAGGTAACGCAGTTGTATCAACGCGGAGAAACAGCAGGGCGGTTGTTCGACCGCCCTGCTGTGGTTATCAGGCAGCCGAACTGTTGGCCGACGCGTCGGCCCAGACGAAATTCCAGCTGTTTTGCTTGCCGTCCGCCACCTTCCTCAGGTTGTTCTGATACGTGTTGTGGTTGACCGTACCGGTAAACGTCAGTTTACGGGCCGCGTTGTCCCCGGTTACCTCAATCGGTGTACCACCCGAGTCAGTCATGGCTTTTTTCATGTCCGCCCCTGAGGGGGCGCTTTTGTCGTTTTTCTCAACGGTTACGAAATGCATGATTCACCTCTTCCGTGATGGGGGATCGGCGCAGGGCAGGGCCGGCAGCCCCATGACCCTGAATACTCACCGACGGCCCTACTGTATTGACCGGTCCGGCGGTGCAGAAGTGACAACAGGGGCGCTGAGGTAACAAGTGGGAAACAGCGACGTATCAAGCGCGGTTCGTTTAAAGGGGAGCTATCCTCATAGCTACCATTCATTCCATCGATACCCATCATTAAAGAATGCAAGTTCTGTTTTTCTGTCATCAGAGGAGGATAGGGTCATACCTATCTCGCCATTGAAGGAATCAGCGCGATGAGAATATCGACCTTGCTGGCTTTTATCGCCGTGTTCAGCGGCAGTATTGCGGCCACCGCACCGGCGGTGGCTGCCGATTTGTCCTGCCGCTTCCTGCCGATCGCCGACAGCGCTGCGAGTTTGCAGCAGGCGAAAACCGTGGCGGTGCTGTACAGCGAAAATACCCTCAATACCCAACAATACCTTGAGAGCTACCACGCGGTGGCAGTCAAGGGCGCGCAGAATCCCGAGATGAATTCGCAGATCGCCAAGGCGTTCGTCGACAGCTCCGATCCGCAGCGGGCGATCAATTGGTTGATGGGGTCGTTACAGAAGGAATTCGCTTCGGTGACGGTCTACGACAACCTCGACGCGGCGGTGCAGGCCCATCCGGATGTGGTGGTGATGCTCGACACCTACAACCGCCTGGTGTCCAAACGCAACAACCAGGTCGAAGCGCGGTTTATCGCCAAGTTCTACGATGCCGACCTGCAATACATCGGTCAGGCCGAAGGCTCGCAGGCACAGCAGATGCCGTCGGTGTGGGTGCATGGCAAGGCCGCGCCGCAGATCGCCGCGCAGATCAATCAGCAAACCGACCTGCAAGTGAACGCGCTGAAGCAATTCGATGCGTCGTTGAAGGCACTGGTCACCGCCGGTACTGCCGCTCACGTCGCCAGCAATTGACCTGTGACCCAGTCCCCGGCGACTAACCACCACGTCGCCAGACCTTGATGTAGTCGATGCTGAAGGTCGAGGGCAGATCAGCATCGTTGACGACGCCGAACCAATCCCACATGGCTTCGCTGTCGAAGACGATTTGCATCGGGAAGAACCAGTGGCTGTTCTTCGCTTCCCTGACCAGCACGCCATCGACGTACCAGCGCAAAGTGGTGGGTTGCCAATCCAGACCATACACATGATAGGCGGCGGCGAAGCGCCAGGGGCTGGTCCAGCTGCCGCCTTCGCTGAAGTGCGCGGTACTGGCCGGCGTCGCCCAGACGTGGGCGTTCATGTTGTACAAGCGGTCGAATCTGCCGTCTTTGGTTTTGCCGCCGATCTCGAAAATGTCGATTTCCGTTGCGTTGTCGGCAAGCCCCGTCCATGCCAGCCAGAAGGCGCTGGAACCCGCCGAATTCATGGGCCTGGCCCGGGCCTCGTAGTAGCCGTAATCGCCGCGTTCAATGGTGCGGACCATGGCGCTGGTGTAGTCCTTGAAGCCCAGGCGCAGGTATTTGTCGGGCAAGGTTTGCTTGCGGAAGGTGATGTTCAGATAACCATTGCTGACACGGGCGTTGTCGGGGGTGAACAGTGCCGGTTTGCGTCCCAGTGAATCGGTGCCGGTGGCGTCGTTGACGTGCCAGCGTTTAGGGTCGAGGGCAGTGCCGTTGAAGTCGTCGGTGAAGCGAGGGTCCAGTCGCCAGTGGCCGGCATTGGCCTGATCGGACAGCGGCAGGTTGGGGTTGGTGTGCTGCGGCACCGGGCCGAGCGGGCCGGTTCGGGTCCAGGCCTTGGTTTGCGGCGGGATGGCGACCGACCATTTTTTCGCCAGGTACTCAAACGCTGCCTGACGCTCGACCTGAGTGGACAGCGGGCGGTCGTACACCAGCACTTCAGCGATGTCACCGCGCAGGATTTCAGAGGTGCCGACCACATTGCGGCCCACGGCGAGGGGGCCGATCGGTACATCGCTGGTTTCGAGGAAGGCAAGCGCGGGCTCGTAGGCGGTGGTCTGTTGCACGCTGATGCCGAAGTTCGGCGCCACGTTATCGTTATCGGCCCGTTGCGGACGCGAACTGAACAAGCGTTGCCAGGCCTTGCCACCGGCCTGTTCCGGCAGTCGCCGCGACACGATCAACAGCGTTACCGGACCTTTTGCCGTGCGCAACGCCTTGGCGCTGAACGCCGCCGAACCCTTCAATCGCACCACGGCATGACCGTTGAGAGCATTGCTCACATAGTCCGGCCGTGCGCTGGCCGATGCTTCGTCCGTGGTCACAGGGTTGTTCCGGGCGGATTTGTCCTTCCAGCGCAGCACGTGGTGGTGTTCATCGAGGCTGATGCTCGAAGCATCGGCC
>NZ_WTFT01000069.1 GCF_009861505.1 Pseudomonas izuensis
AAAAGACCCGGCAAAAAGCCGGGTCAAAAACCGTGATTAGCCTGATGAGGAGATAGTCCAGGAGACCGACCTAAGGTCCCTTGGTCTATCGACTGATCTCGCGATCAGTTGATGCAAGAATAATCATTCTCGTTTGCAAGTCAAATGAATTGTCTGCGCGATTGGAAAATTCTTTCCAGTCCTCTTTGTTCGCACCTTCGTTTCAACCGTTCTGATGCCTCTCCAGTGACCGATCCACCATGGCCTTGGCCATGTCGATCATATGCACCGTCGAAAACGCCAGGTCCCGGTTTGTCCCCTGCAGATGACTGGCTGACTCGCACGCCGTGGCGGCGGCACAACGCAACAGGTCCGAGGCATGGACCAGCGCCTCCTCACTGCTGATGTTGCGGTTCACATCAAAGAATCGTGTCTCGACCGCTTCTTCTGAAACAGCCGGTTTCAAGTAATAGTCCAATGCGCGCTGTGCAGCGGCCGAGCCCTGGGGCGAGGTGAGGGAGGTGTCGATTTGCGTATCAGGCAAGTCGTTGGCAGGTTGGGTCATGGTGATGGCAAGCTCCGTGATAGATTCAGATCCGTGAAGCCATCCTAGTACGATCTGTATTTGTGACCATCGTTTAAATACTACAATTTGTGTTTTGTTGGCCGGAGGCGCCCACGTATCGTGCCGCACATGGATAAATGGATTGAATTGGTCAAGGCCAAGATGAGTGAACTCAAAGTCACTCAAGAGATACTCGCCGAACGCCTCGGGATGTCCCAGGGTGGCGTTGGCCACTGGCTGAACAAACGTCGCGAGCCTGGCATCGACAACATGAACCGGGTGTTGAAGGCACTCGGAATGGACTTCCTCGAAGTGGTGCTGGTGATTCGCGAGCCCGCGGATTCACAGGGCGACGAAATGTCCCTGACGCAAAAGTACAACCCGTACTTCCGCTACCCGGTCAGTGACTGGCGGGAAACCGGAGAAGTGCGCGATGGCGAACAGGCGCAGTACCGTTTTGAATTGTCCGATTATCACGCCCGGGGCGCGGCGTTCTGGCTGACGGTCGTCGGTGATGCGATGACTGCACCGACGGGTCTGAGCATCGCCGAGGGCATGCTGATTCTGGTGGACCCGGACGTGGACGCCGAGCCCGGCAAGCTGGTCATTGCCCAATGGCCGGACAGCAGCGAGGCGGTTTTCCGCAAGTTGATCGAAGAGGGCGGGCAGCGTTACCTGGTCCCGCTCAATCCGACGTATCCGAAAGCCCTTTACACCGAAGAGTGCCGAATCATCGGCGTGGTGGTTCAGGCGACAGCCAAGTTCTAGACGCAGCGCGGTCCTTGTAGGAGCCGAGCCTGCTCGCGAAGGTCGTCAACGGTGACGCGGGATGCCTGAATGCCCGCGTTATCTGGACGTTCATCGCGAGCAAGCTCGCTCCTTCAGTTTTACGCTTCTTCCAGCTCGCCCACCGCACTGCCTTCGCTGCCCATCTCGCCTTCCTGGACATTCCGCGCCTTCAC
>NZ_WTFT01000007.1 GCF_009861505.1 Pseudomonas izuensis
CCCTCATCCCCTTCAGGCCGCCCCGTCAGGCTCATGAGGCCGCCCAAGCCCTGGATCATGAAGTCATAACCCGCGCGCTTGGCATAAGGACCGGTTTGACCGAACCCGGTGATCGAGCAATAGATCAGGTCCGGGTTGATCGCCTTCAGCGATTCGTAGTCCAGCCCGTAAGCGGCCAGGCCACCGACCTTGAAGTTTTCGATCAGGATGTCCGACTTGGCCGCCAGATCACGCACCAACTTCTGCCCCTCAGGGCGCGTGAAGTCGATGGTCACCGATTGCTTGTTGCGGTTGGCCGACAAGTAATAGGCGGCCTCGCTGGTGTTCTCGCCATAGGCGTCTTTAAGGAAAGGTGGACCCCAGGCGCGCGTGTCATCGCCATTGCCCGGACGCTCGACCTTGATCACCTCGGCGCCAAGGTCGGCAAGGATTTGCCCGGACCAAGGCCCGGCCAGCACCCGCGATAAATCCAGTACCCGTAGATGCGAAAGCGCGCCCATGGACGTTCTCCTATTAATAGAACGCCTGGATGCCGGTTTGCGCACGACCAAGGATCAGCGCATGCACGTCGTGAGTACCTTCATAGGTATTGACCACTTCCAGGTTGACCAGGTGGCGAGCAACACCGAATTCGTCGGAGATACCGTTGCCGCCCAACATGTCACGGGCCATGCGCGCGATGTCCAGGGACTTGCCGCAGGAGTTGCGCTTCATCATCGAAGTGATTTCCACCGCCGCGGTACCTTCATCCTTCATGCGCCCCAGACGCAGGCAGCCTTGCAACGCCATGGTGATTTCGGTCTGCATGTCGGCCAGCTTCTTCTGGATCAACTGAGTGGCGGCCAACGGACGACCGAACTGCTGACGATCCAGGGTGTACTGGCGAGCGGTGTGCCAGCAGAACTCTGCGGCACCCAAAGCGCCCCAGGAAATGCCGTAACGCGCGGAGTTGAGGCAGGTGAAAGGACCTTTCAGACCGCGGACATCCGGGAAGATGTTCTCTTCCGGAACAAAGACGTTGTCCATGACGATCTCGCCGGTGATCGATGCCCGCAGGCCGACCTTGCCGTGAATCGCCGGAGCACTCAGGCCTTTCCAGCCTTTTTCCAGAACGAAGCCACGGATGTCGCCCGCGTCGTCCTTGCCCCACACCACAAACACATCGGCGATCGGGCTGTTGGTGATCCACATCTTGCTACCGGTCAGGCTGTAGCCGCCTTCGACTTTGCGTGCACGGGTAATCATCGCGCCCGGGTCGGAACCGTGGTTAGGCTCGGTAAGACCAAAGCAGCCGATCCATTCACCCGACGCCAGTTTTGGCAGGTACTTCTGTTTCTGCGCTTCAGTGCCGAACTCATTGATCGGCACCATTACCAGCGAGGACTGCACACTCATCATCGAGCGGTAGCCGGAATCGATACGCTCGACTTCACGGGCAATCAGGCCGTAGCTGACGTAGTTCAGGCCGCTGCCACCGTACTGCTCGGGAATGGTTGCACCCAGCAGGCCCACTTCGCCCATTTCGCGGAAGATGGCCGGATCGGTTTTTTCATGACGGAACGCTTCGAGAATTCGCGGCGCAAGGCTCTGCTGGGCGAACTGCGCAGCAGTATCACGGATCATGCGCTCCTCTTCGGTGAGCTGTTGATCCAGCAGCAGGGGATCGATCCAGTTGAAGCTAGCTTTACCGGCCATGAGTGTGTCCTCTCGAAACAGGTCAAATAACGTGGACTGATCCTAGGCCGGGTTCGTCGTCCCGGCAAACGAGGATTTCGCATACTGTTGTGCTAATTTCTCACTTCGAAACGTCGCACAACGCAATTAATGCGATGTATTAGTGAGGTTGACGTACATGCGCAGGAAGATACCCAGTACAACCGCCCTGATCAGCTTCGAGGCGGCCGCACGACACGAGAGCTTTACCAAGGCAGCACAAGAGTTGTCGCTTACCCAAGGTGCGATTTGCCGACAGATCGCCAGCCTTGAGGAGTTCCTCAATGTTGAATTGTTCCGACGCTCGCGGCGCGGAGTGAAGCTGACAGAAGCCGGACTTTCCTACAGCCGTCGGGTTGCCACTCAACTCGACGCTGTAGAGCGGGACACCCTGTCCGTGATGGGGCAACAAGGAACCAACGTGATCGAACTGGCCGTGGTACCGACCTTCGGCACTCAATGGCTGTTGCCTCGACTCAAGGACTTCCAGCAAAAACACCCGGAGGTGACGGTCAATCTGACGAACCGCACGCGCCCGTTCCTGTTTGCCGATACCGACTTCGATGCGGCGATTTACTTCGGCGATGCGGACTGGTCCGGCACAGAATCCCACCGATTGATGGGCGAACACCCGCTGCCCGTGTGCAGTCCCAACCTGCTGGGAAAAAAGACCCTCCTGACAGCCGGCGAAATCGCCGAGTTACCCCTGCTACAGCAGACCACTCGTCCCTATGCCTGGCGACATTGGTTTAACTCTCAGCGACTGAATGTCCCTCGCGACATGACAGGACCGCGCTACGAGCTATTCTCCATGCTGGCCCAGGCGGCCATGCACGACATGGGCATCGCCTTGATTCCACCGTTTCTGATTCAGCGCGAACTGGCCGAGAAACGATTGGTGATCGCCAACCCTCAGGCACTCTCCAGCATCAAGGCTTACTACCTGATGATTCCTGAGCGAAAGGTCGAATCGGCGTCTTTACGGGCTTTTCGGGATTGGCTGGTCAATCAGGCGCACAGCTACAGCCTAGAAGGATAAAGGCTTACGAGCATTAGCTGACCTCGTAGTCAGCAAAATAAAAACCCTACAGATATAAGTATTTGTCGCATATTCGAAGACTGTACGAGAAAGCAGTACAAACGTTCCACAAGCGCCTGAACACATGGCTTTGCGCCGCTATCTCGTAGCAATAAAGCATCATTCATATGGCCGATGTGAAAATTGCTGAATTTTGGCAAAATCGTCTGAAAGGCACGCTGTACAAGGGATTGAACCGAATTGATGCGACATTCGGTCACGGGGTGACTTGTAGTTAATTTTCCGTCACGCGTCATAATCTCTTGAAGGGCACAAAGTTCGCCTGCAAAATGCCGCGCCCCGCCTTGATTTGGCGGGGCCGTGCTGATCGGCCGCCCCAGCCGCACCATCCGTAGTGCATGGGTTTACTTAATAAGATCACGCAGGAGATTTGACGTGCACATTGGTGTTCCTCTCGAAACCCAGACGGGTGAAACGCGGGTTGCTGCTACCCCCGAAACCATTAAGAAGCTGATCGGCCAGGGCCATAAGGTCACTGTTCAGAGCGGCGCCGGCATCAATGCCAGCGTTATCGACAGTGCCTATGAAGCGGCAGGCGCAACCATTGGCAGCGCCAGTGATGCGTTTGGCGCCGAGCTGATTCTCAAAGTGGTCGCACCCAGCAACAGCGAGCTCGCGCTGATCAAGCGCGGCACGATTGTGGTGGGCATGCTCAACCCGTTCAGCAATGAAACCATCGCCAAACTGGCCGAGTGCGGCATTACCGCGTTTGCGCTGGAAGCCGCGCCGCGCACCTCCCGTGCCCAGAGCCTGGACGTGCTGTCCTCGCAGGCCAACATCGCCGGCTATAAGGCTGTGTTGCTGGCGGCTCACCACTATCCGCGCTTCATGCCGATGCTGATGACCGCTGCGGGCACCGTTAAAGCGGCGCGCGTACTGATTCTCGGCGCCGGTGTTGCCGGGTTGCAGGCGATCGCCACGGCGAAACGTCTGGGAGCGGTGATCGAAGCGTCCGACGTACGCCCTGCGGTTAAAGAGCAGATCGAATCCCTCGGCGCCAAGTTCGTCGATGTGCCTTACGAAACCGATGAAGAGCGTGAATGCGCGGTCGGTGTCGGCGGTTACGCACGCCCCATGCCTGCCAGCTGGATGCAGCGCCAGGCCGTGGCCGTGCACGAACGTGCCAAGCAGGCTGACATCGTCATCACTACCGCACTGATTCCGGGCCGCAAGGCGCCGACGCTATTGAGCGCGGAAACCGTGGCGCAAATGAAGCCAGGATCGGTGGTCATCGACCTCGCGGCAGCCCAGGGCGGTAACTGCCCGCTGACCGTGGCGGATCAGGTGGTTGTCGAAAACGGCGTGACCATCGTCGGCCCGACCAATCTGGCGGCCGCGGTCGCAGCCGATGCCTCCGCACTGTATGCCCGCAACCTGCTGGACTTCATGAAACTGTTGTTCGATAAAGAAGGACAACTGGTGATCAACCTTGAAGACGATATCGTCGCCGCGTGCCTGATGTGCCGCGAAGGCCAGATCGTGCGCAAGAACGGCTGAGGATAAAAACAATGGAAGACATGCTGATCTCTCACGGTATCTACAACCTGATCATCTTCGTACTGGCTATCTATGTCGGCTACCACGTGGTCTGGAACGTGACCCCTGCACTGCACACACCACTGATGGCAGTCACCAACGCCATCTCGGCCATCGTAATCGTCGGCGCCATGCTCGCCGCCGCCCTCACCGTAACCCCGCTGGGCAAGACCATGGGCACCCTGGCCGTGGCCCTGGCCGCCGTCAACGTGTTTGGTGGTTTCCTGGTCACCCGGCGCATGCTGGAAATGTTCAAGAAGAAAGCGGCTCCAGCAAAAGCTCCGGCAGCCAAGGCCGAAGCAGTCAAGGCTGAGGTGCAGCAAGCATGAGCATGAATCTGGTTACATCCCTGTATTTGATCGCCTCGGTCTGCTTCATCCAGGCGCTCAAGGGCCTCTCGCACCCAACCACGTCACGTCGCGGCAACCTGTTCGGCATGCTCGGTATGGGCCTGGCGATCCTCACCACCGTCGGCCTGATCTACAAACTCGGTGCCGAGCTGGCCCATGACGGTATCGTCTACGTGATCGTCGGCCTGTTGATCGGCGGCACTGCTGGCTCGATCATGGCAAAACGCGTTGAAATGACCAAAATGCCTGAGCTGGTCGCCTTCATGCACAGCATGATCGGCCTGGCAGCGGTATTCATCGCTGTGGCCGCCGTGGTCGAGCCACAGTCGCTGGGCATCGTCCAGCAACTCGGTGACGCGATCCCGGCCGGTAACCGCCTGGAACTCTTCCTCGGCGCCGCCATCGGTGCAATCACCTTCTCCGGTTCCGTCATTGCCTTCGGCAAACTGGCGGGCAAGTACAAGTTCCGCTTGTTCCAGGGCGCACCGGTACAGTTCTCCGGCCAGCACAAGCTCAACCTGCTGCTGGGCCTGGCCACGCTGGCACTGGGCGTGACCTTCATGCTCACCGGCGACTACACCGCTTTCGGCGTGATGCTGGCGCTGGCCTTCGTGCTCGGCGTGCTGATCATCATCCCGATTGGTGGTGCCGACATGCCGGTCGTCGTGTCGATGCTCAACAGCTATTCCGGCTGGGCAGCGGCGGGTATCGGCTTCTCGCTGAACAACTCGATGCTGATCATCGCTGGCTCTCTGGTGGGTTCGTCCGGTGCGATTCTCTCGTACATCATGTGCAAGGCGATGAACCGCTCCTTCTTTAACGTATTGCTCGGTGGTTTCGGCAATACGGCTGACGCAGGCGGCCCTGCAGGCTCGAAAGAAGCCCGCCCAGTGAAATCCGGTTCGGCTGACGACGCGACTTTCCTGCTGACCAACGCTGACACCGTGATCATCGTTCCGGGTTACGGCCTGGCGGTAGCACGGGCGCAACATGCGCTGAAGGAATTGACCGAGAAGCTGACCCATCGCGGTGTGACCGTGAAGTACGCGATCCACCCGGTCGCCGGTCGTATGCCAGGGCACATGAACGTACTGCTGGCCGAGGCTGAAGTGCCGTACGACCAGGTGTTCGAGATGGACGACATCAACTCCGAGTTCGGCCAGGCCGACGTGGTGCTGGTGCTGGGCGCCAACGACGTGGTCAACCCGGCCGCCAAGAACGATCCGAAATCGCCGATTGCCGGCATGCCGATTCTCGAAGCGTTCAAGGCCAAGACCATCATCGTCAACAAGCGTTCGATGGCCAGCGGCTATGCCGGCCTGGACAACGAACTGTTCTACCTGGACAAAACCATGATGGTGTTCGGTGACGCTAAAAAGGTCATCGAAGACATGGTCAAGGCTGTCGAGTAACCCCGCACGGCACACAGAACGCCCTGACTTGTCAGGGCGTTTTTGTTTGCGCAAATCGTCAGACAAACTATTCTTTTGTTACCGATCCGGTAACGGTGTTTTGCTTAAAAGGCCCGGAATAGACGCCTCGATTGCGACCTTGGTAGCGGGACAGAAGTCGGCGCAATTCACTAGACTGCACGTCCTGCTACCTGTTGCCCGAGATAAAAACCCATGTACCGTGACCGTATTCGCCTGCCTTCGTTGTTGGACAAAGTGATGAGCGCTGCCGACGCTGCCGCTCTGATTGAAGACGGCATGACCGTCGGCATGAGTGGCTTTACACGCGCCGGGGAAGCCAAGGCCGTCCCTCAAGCGCTGGCCGAGCGCGCCAAGGTCACGCCACTGAAGATCAGCCTCATGACCGGCGCCAGCCTGGGCAATGACCTGGACAAGCAATTGACCGAAGCCGGCGTGCTGTCGCGACGCATGCCGTTTCAGGTCGACAGCACGCTGCGCAAGGCGATCAACGCCGGTGAAGTCATGTTCATCGACCAGCACTTGTCGGAAACCGTGGAGCAATTGCGCAACCAGCAACTGAAGTTGCCGGACATTGCCGTGATTGAAGCCGTCGCCATCACCGAGCAAGGCCATATCGTGCCGACCACCTCGGTGGGCAACTCGGCCAGCTTCGCGATCTTCGCCAAGCATGTGATTGTCGAAATCAACATGGCGCACAACCCGAACCTCGAGGGCCTGCACGACATCTATATTCCGACCTATCGCCCGACCCGCACCCCGATTCCATTGGTCAAGGTCGACGACCGCATTGGCAGCACCGCCATCCCGATCCCAGCGGAAAAAATCGTCGCCATCGTGGTCACCAACCAGGCTGACTCACCTTCTACTGTGCTGGCACCGGACGCCGAGACCCAAGCCATTGCCGACCACCTGATCGACTTCTTCAAACAGGAAGTGGCCGCCGGGCGCATGACCAACAAGCTCGGCCCGTTGCAAGCCGGCATCGGTACCATCGCCAACTCGGTGATGTGTGGCCTGATCGACTCGCCGTTCGAAGACCTGACGATGTACTCCGAGGTGCTGCAGGACTCGACCTTCGACCTGATCGATGCCGGGAAGCTGAGCTTTGCTTCGGGCAGTTCGATCACCCTGTCGAGCCGGCGCAATGCTGACGTGTTCGGCAACCTGGAGCGCTACAAGGACAAACTGGTCCTGCGCCCGCAGGAGATTTCCAACCACCCTGAAGTCGTGCGTCGCCTGGGCATCATCGGTATCAACACGGCGCTGGAGTTCGACATCTATGGCAACGTCAACTCCACTCACGTCTGCGGCACGCGGATGATGAACGGTATCGGTGGCTCGGGCGACTTCGCGCGCAACGCGCACCTGTCCGTGTTCGTGACCAAGTCGATCGCCAAGGGCGGCGCGATCTCCAGCGTGGTACCGATGGTCAGCCACGTTGACCATACCGAACATGACGTCGACATCCTCGTGACCGAAGTGGGCCTGGCAGACTTGCGAGGCCTCGCGCCTCGGGAGCGTGCCCGAATCATCATCGACAAGTGCGTACACCCGGACTACCGCCAGGCACTGAATGATTACTTCACTGCCGCCTGCGCCCTCGGTGGACACACGCCGCACATCCTGCGCGATGCCCTGAGTTGGCACATCAAGCTGGAAGAAACCGGGCGAATGCTCACCTCGTAATCGATACAGATAGCAGCTGACGAAAACACAGTTTCGTCAGCCTGCTGCTGCCAAGCCATATCCCGTCAAAAACTGTACTGCTGTACCGGTCATTTCCTACCGAAACACCCCACACACCGACATCAAATCCGCAAAATTGCACTACAACGGTGCAGATAGGTACAGTTGCCTCAATTTTGACCAGTACACCCCCTATAAACAGTTAACTGAGCCCTCACAATACAGATGAACTGTATCTACAGAGACTAGGCAAACAAGAGGATCATGGGCACCAGTTAAACCACTACCTAATCCCGCCACAAGCGGAAGGATGAAAACCATGGAACGTACACTCAGTTCCGATCTGTTCTTCGAAGACACCGCTGCAAAAACCCAGGCTTCCATGCCTCTGCGCGTTATCGCCAACCTGATGCTGTGGCAGCGCCGCATCTCCAGCCGCCACCAACTGGCTCGTCTGGATTCGCGTCTGCTGGCTGACGCCGGGATTAGCGAAGCACAACGCTACGAAGAGCTGAGCAAGCCGTTCTGGCGCTAAGTTAGCGTCGCTGGCTTTGACCTTAAGGTCCGCCGCCAGCAACCCGAATTGAACAAACAAGACCCGTCGTGGGAAACCACGGCGGGTTTTGTCGTTTAAGGGGTAGAAAAAGGTGGCATCAGTACAGTTTGATAAAATATGAATCAGACCTATACAGTTATACCGATAGGCTCATACTCGTTAAAAGCTTCACCAGATGATCCTTCACACGATCAGATTGTCGCGGTAATACGCACCGGCCTACTATCCATTCAGAACGTGGCGAATATTGAGTGTCTAACGTTTGACTCATTCGACACTGCGCCACCTTTCAATCGGTTTTACCCAAAGGAGTTACCCATGTCCCGTCTTCGTCTGCTCAGTGCTGCTGCCCTGTTTGCCGTGGCTGCCAATGCCAGCGCAACCAGCTTCATCGTGACCACCGACGCTGTGGTCAACGCGCTCAAAGCCACGTCCGATGCGACCACCGACGTCGTCTCGTCGTCGTTCAAGGATGACAAAATCGTGCTCGCGGCCCGTGACGACGCTGCCAGCTTCGTCGCCAGCGAAGGTTCCATCCGCGGCGTGAAACTCGAAAGCGCCCTCGACCACATTCGCCACCGGGCACCTCAACTGAACGCAAGCGACGCACAACTGGCGCAAGCGATCCTGACCATCTAAACGGCTGCACGGACAAGGGGCGCGCCCGACGTGCCCCAGCGTTTCGTGGCTGGATCCAGGTCGGACCTTGCGTTAGCCTTGGGGCTTACTTTCAACTGTCGAGTCTCATGCGTTTTCCTTCAAATCTGTTGATCGCTCCCGTCCTGCTTACCCTTGGTTACTGTGGATCAGCCCACGCTTATGACGCCTTCAACCTGTCCACCCAAGGCATCGTTGCCAGCGGTTACGCCACAAGTTTGGTGACCAGCGCGCCCTTCGACCATAAACTGCTGTTCGCCGCCCAGGATGATGCAGCGGCATTCATTGCCAGTGACGGCCAACTGAGAGGCGCACGACTGGAGTCGGCCCTGCGTTATCTGCGCCGGACCCAGGCAAAACTTCATGCCAGCGACCTTGAACTGGCACAAGCAATTCTCGTCCAATAGTTATCCCTGCTTTTCTGGAGTCGTTCCATGCGTAACCCGCTGATTGCTGCCACCTTAGGCCTGTTGCTGTTAGCCGATGTGGCCCAGGCACATACTCTGGTTGCCACCAGTAACATGCTGATCCGTGCTACCCAGCGCACCCTCGATTTCACCTCCGACACCACCACGTCCATTCGCGATTCGAAAATCGTGCGCGAAGCCCAGGAGGACGCCGCCAGTTTCGTTGCCAGCAATGGCGATATTCGTGGCGCTCACCTGGAATCCGCTTTCGACTTGCTGCGCACCCGAGTACCGGAAGCCCGTGACGCCAGTGATCAGGATCTCGCCGAAGCCATCCTCGCACTGTGAGGCGTCCAGGCGCCTGGCTGCTGGCCGGGGCCCTGTTGCTGCTTGGCAACACGGCCCACGCAGGCCTTCAGTTACATCTCAAGACCGAAGGTCTAACTCCCGCGCAACAACAAGCCAGCCAGGTGTTGCTCGATGAAGCCATGCAGGCACTGCCGCCACGCTTTATCGAGCAACTGGACCGGCGCATCGACGTCGGCTGGACCGATGACATGCCGCACGACGCCTACGGCCAGGCGTCACCGGTGTCCGAGCTCGATCTCAACCGCAACCTGCTGGCCGGCCTCACCGATGGCAGCGCCGCGACCCGGAAAACCCATCGCCCCCATGGCACCGTGCGCCTGGAACTGCTGGCCACGGTGTTGCACGAACTGACACACATCTACGATCGGGCGCGCTTGTGGCCGGATGCAGAACGCAAACTGATCCAACGCTGCACCCAGCGCAGCAACAGCTCAGGGCTGGTTGGCATTCCCGACCAATGTCGCGGCCAGTCCGATCGGCGCTTTACCCTCAGCGACGACCCACGTCTGCTCGACCTCGCCGGCTGGCAGCAATACGTGGGCCGTCGCGGCGAACGCGAACAGCACAACCGCCAGACTGCCCGCAGTCCGGATATCTACGAGACCAGCAGCCCAAAGGAATTCGTCGCGGTCAATATGGAGTATTTCCTCCTCGACCCGAGCTACGCCTGCCGCCGCCCGGCGCTGTACCGCTACTACAAGGAACATTTCGGCTGGGCACCCGTCGCCAAAGACGCCTGCGGCAAAACCTTCGCTTTCCTCAATGCCGGCAACGACTTCGCCAAGACACCTTTGGGCCAGGTCGATCCGGAGCGGGTCTATGCCGTTGACTATCTGCTGGCCGAGGCCAACCAGAACCTGTTCAGTCGCTGGGGCCACAGCATGTTGCGCCTGGTGATTTGTGCACCGGGGCGACCACGCGGTCCGGATTGTCGACTGGACCTGGACCAGCATCTGGTGCTTTCCTACCGTGCCTTCGTCGGCGACGTACAGCTGTCGAGCTGGGATGGCCTGGTCGGTAAATACCCGTCGCGGCTGTTTATCCTGCCGCTGTCCCAGGTCATCGACGAATACACCAAGACCGAACTGCGCAGCCTGGCCTCCGTGCCCCTGAACCTGTCACGCAAAGAAATTGAAGACGTGGTGGAACGCGCCGCCGAGATGCACTGGAGCTACGACGGCAACTACTTCTTCCTGTCCAACAACTGCGCAGTGGAAGAACTGAAATTACTGCGCGGCGGTACCAACAACCCGCAACTGGTGGGACTCGACAACATCATGCCCAACGGTTTGCTGGAGGTGCTGAAGGGCCGTGGGCTGGCGGACACCAGCGTACTGAACGATCCGCGAGAGGCCTTGCGCCTCGGTTATCGCTTCGACTCCTTCCGCGATCGCTATCAGGCCATGTTCGAAATACTGAAAAAGCAATTGCCGATCAAACAGGAAACCGTCGAAGACTGGCTGGACTTGAAAGCCCAGGAACGTCGGCAATGGTTCGAGCAGGCCGATCTACGCACCAGTGCAGCGTTGCTTCTGCTGGAGCAAGCGAGTTTCCGTCGACAGTTGCTATTGGCCCAGGATGAAGTGAAGCAGCGTTATCTGGGCGCCCGAGAGCTGAAGAATGGCGGCATGGACAAGGCCAACGAGACACTCAAGGACATTCTCGCCAACAGTGGCTTCCTCAGCCGGCCGGCGGAACTGCTGGGCACCAACGGTTATGGCTTGCCGCAACCGAGCGAGTGGCAGCATCTGGAAGCGGAAAGCAGCCAGCGCCAGAAGCAGCTCCTGGCGCTGTCCGGGGCCCTGGATAAAGAAGTGAGAGCCTTGCTGGAACCGAGCCGTGCCGCCGAAATGGCCGCCAACGAGGCCAACGTCAAACAGATTGGCGAGCACTTGCGCAAACTGCACAAAGCGTCGGGCGGGATAGAGCTACCTTGACCCCACGACCTGTAGGAGCGAGCTTGCTCGCGAAAGGGCCATCAGCTTTAACATCCGGGTTGACTGATACAACGCCATCGCGAGCAAGCTCGCTCCTACAGGGGCTCAGGGTTCGGTCCAATATGATCCGTCAGTACAGAACCCCCTGCAGAACCTCGTAGACAATCCCGGTGCCCGCAGCAATCAGTACCACGTCTGCGCCGGCACGGCGCCATTCGTAACCCGGGTAATACGGCAGCCGGCTCAATGCTCGATTATCCAGCCGCTCACCGTAATAGCCACGGGGCAGCGGCCGACCACGCACCAGGTAGACACCGGGTGGTGGCGGTGCGCCCCGAACGAAGTAGCCGTGATTGTCGTGGATCGTCTGGCGAACCGGACCGAAGTCCCGTGGTGGAGGCCCACCACGATGGTTGTCATGGTCGTGATGTTCATCGCCATGGTAGTCACCATGATTATCGTAACGACCGTGATCATCGTGCTGATCTGCGCTGACAGGCAAAAACGGTGTAGCGCTGAGCATCAGAACGCCCAGGCCGGCAATCAGACGCTTCGATATTTTCATCAAGGTTTTCCTCACAACACACACAGCAAAAAGGGCTTCAGAACGTAGTCCTGAAGCCCTCGGTCTTGCTGATTAGTCTGTGTCGGAAGGCTCTAATTCCTCTGTATCAGGAACTTTACCTTCAGCTCACGCGAGCCTTACGCACGCCGTCGGCCAATGCCGAGCAAAGACTCAACACGCCATCGATCGCCTGATCCGGTGTCGAGGCATCGGCGATGTGATCGATCAGTGCCGAACCCACCACCACACCATCGGCCAGACGTGCGATAGACGCCGCTTGCTCCGGCGTGCGAATACCAAACCCAATGCTGATCGGCAGATCGGTATGGCGACGCAGGCGAGCGACCGCCTCTTCAACGTGCTCCAGTGTTGCCGCGCCGGCACCGGTCACACCGGCAACGGACACGTAGTACACAAAGCCGGAGCTGCCGTTGAGTACCGTCGGCAAACGTACATCGTCGGTGGTCGGGGTGGTCAGGCGGATGAAGTCCAGACCGGCAGCCTGCGCCGGATCACACAGTTCGCCGTTGTGCTCGGGTGGCATGTCCACCACGATCAGGCCATCGACACCGGCCTCTTTCGCATCGGTGATGAAACGCGGTACGCCGTATTTGTGGATCGGGTTGAAGTAGCCCATCAGCACCAGCGGCGTTTCGTTGTTGTCCTTGCGGAACTCACGCACCATTTCCAGGGTTTTCGCCAGGTTCTGCTTGGCAGCCAGGGCGCGAATGTTGGCGAGCTGGATCGCCGGGCCGTCGGCCATTGGATCGGTGAAGGGCATGCCCAGTTCGATCACGTCGGCGCCAGCGGCCGGCAAACCTTTGAGGATCGCCAGGGACGTGTCGTAGCCCGGGTCGCCAGCGGTGACGAAGGTCACCAGGGCGGCACGGTTCTGTTCCTTGAGTTCGGCAAAACGCGTTTGCAGGCGGCTCATCAGTGTTTCTCCTGCTGTGGCTGCACTTGTTGAGAGTTTTCCATGTGGTGCATCACGGTCTGCATGTCTTTATCGCCACGGCCGGACAGGTTGACCACCATCAGGTGATCCTTCGGCAGCGTCGGTGCGCGCTTGAACACTTCAGCCAAGGCGTGGGCGCTTTCCAGCGCCGGAATAATCCCTTCCAGGCGGCAGCACTGGTGGAAGGCGGCAAGCGCTTCGTCGTCAGTCACCGAGGTGTACTGAACACGACCGATGTCATGCAACCAGGCGTGTTCCGGGCCGATACCCGGGTAATCCAGACCTGCGGAGATCGAGTGGGCGTCGATGATCTGGCCATCTTCGTCCTGCAACAGGAAGGTGCGGTTGCCGTGCAGCACACCCGGTACGCCGCCGTTCAGGCTGGCCGCGTGTTTGCCGGTTTCGATGCCGTAGCCGGCCGCTTCAACGCCGATGATTTCCACGCTCTTGTCGTCGAGGAACGGGTGGAACAGGCCCATGGCGTTGGAACCGCCACCGATACAGGCCACCAGGCTGTCCGGCAGACGGCCTTCCTGAGCTTGCAACTGGTCGCGGGTTTCCTTGCCGATGACAGCCTGGAAGTCGCGGACCATCGCTGGATAAGGGTGCGGACCGGCCACGGTGCCAATCAGATAGAACGTGTTGTCGACGTTGGTCACCCAGTCACGCAAGGCTTCGTTCATCGCGTCCTTGAGGGTGCCGGTGCCGGCCACGACCGGAATCACTTCGGCGCCCAACAGCTTCATGCGGAACACGTTGGCCTGCTGACGTTCGATGTCGGTTGTGCCCATGTAGATGACGCAGTCCAGGCCAAAACGCGCGGCCACGGTAGCGGTCGCCACACCGTGCATGCCGGCGCCGGTCTCGGCGATGATGCGCTTCTTGCCCATGCGCCGCGCCAGCAGGATCTGGCCGATGCAGTTGTTGATCTTGTGCGCGCCGGTGTGGTTCAGCTCTTCACGCTTGAGATAAATCTTCGCACCGCCACAGAACTCGGTCAGGCGCTCGGCGAAATAAAGCGGGCTCGGACGACCGACGTAGTCGCGCTGGAAGTAGGCCAATTCTTCCTTGAATGCAGGATCGTCCTTTGCCGCCTCGTATTCGCGAGCCAGATCGAGGACCAGCGGCATCAGGGTTTCAGCGACGTAACGGCCGCCGAACGCGCCAAACAGGCCGTTGGCGTCAGGGCCGTTGCGCAGATTAGTCTGGGTCATGGGGCGCTCCAATTGAATGCGTGATATGACAATGGGCTTAACTCTACCTCTCACACTGCGCCCTGAAAACCGATAAGATCGCCACCACCTGTCAGGAAAACTCACAGATACCATGAGCCACGACCTGCCACCTCTGAATGCCCTGCGCGCCTTTGAAGCCACCGCCCGCCTGAACAGCGTCAGTCAGGCGGCGGAACAGCTGCACGTTACCCATGGCGCGGTCAGCCGGCAGCTTAAGGTGCTGGAAGAACACCTCGGGGTGAGTCTGTTCACCAAGGATGGTCGCGGCCTGAAACTCACAGATGCCGGCATTCGTTTACGCGATGCCAGCGCTGAAGCCTTCGAGCGCCTGCGCACCGTATGTGCCGAACTCACCCAGAGCACCGCCGATGCGCCTTTTGTGCTCGGCTGCTCGGGAAGCCTGCTGGCACGCTGGTTCATTCCGCGCCTGGGACGGCTGAACGCCGATCTGCCGGACCTGCGCCTGCACCTATCCGCCGGCGAAGGCGATCTCGATCCCCGTCGCCCCGGCCTGGATGCCTTGCTGGTGTTTGCCGAGCCGCCCTGGCCGGCGGATATGCAAGTGTTCGAGCTCGCCAGTGAGCGGATCGGCCCGGTAATGAGTCCTCGATTCGTCGGCTTCGATAAGCTCAAAGCCGCGCCGGCCACAGCCCTGCTCAATGAATCAGTGCTGCATACCACCTCGCGGCCGCAAGCCTGGCCCAGCTGGGCGCAGCAAATCGGCCTCGACGCCAATGCGCTGAAGTACGGTCAGGGTTTCGAACATTTGTATTACTTGCTGGAGGCCGCCGTGGCCGGGCTGGGCGTGGCGATTGCCCCCGAGCCGCTAGTGGCCGAAGACTTGAAGGCGGGGCGACTCGTTGCGCCTTGGGGCTTCAGCGAAACCCCGGCGCAACTGGCGCTGTGGCTGCCCAAGCGCGCCGCGGACGGGCGCGCCCTACAACTGGCGCAATGGCTCAAGAACGAGCTGCGCCAGACGGATCAGTCACCGCGCTTGATCAGCAAGTAGGCAGCCAGCAGACCCAATGCACCCACGGCGACACCGGCTGTCGTCCAAGGGTGTTCCTGGGCGTAGTCCCGGGTGGCAATCCCGGTCTCACGGGTTTTCACTTTAACCTCCTCATACGCATCGGAGAGCAGATGACGCGAATGTCTCAGCGCGTTCTCGGCGTTGCCCTTGAGCACCTTGAGGGTTTTACGCGACTCGTCCGAGGCGTCGTCCTTCAGGCTTTCCAAGGATTTGAGCAGACTCTCGATCTCCGCTTCCATGCTTTGCAATGAGGCTTTACGTAACGAGCTGTTAGCCATGGTGGCTCTCCTGCATTGTTGATGAGTGGCGTGTGTTGGTTGGGACTTCAAGGGGTCGAGAAAGTGCAGTAAATGTGAACTTGCCTGTCGGACCGACCGACAGAAGTAAGACGAAAATCACTGCTAGGCTGTATTTCACACCCTAAGGAGAACGCCATGACTGACCATCACACCTACAAGAAAGTCGAACTGGTTGGCTCGTCCACCAGCAGCATCGAAGACGCGATCAACAACGCACTGGCCGAGGCCAGTAAAAGTCTCAAGTACATGGAGTGGTTTGAAGTGACCGAAACCCGCGGGCACATCAAGGACGGCAAGGCTGCGCACTTTCAGGTAACGCTAAAGGTCGGATTCCGGATTGCCAGCAGCTGACAATAGTCTAGCCTTCTTGGAATACGCGCTGGCCGAGTGCCATAGGGAATGGCAAGGCGCTACATAACTAAATCTGGCCAAAAGCTGGGTGCTCCTTTTTGATCCGACCAGAGAATGCGACTGATGAAGAAGTTTATTTTGGCGGCAGGTTTGTTGAGTCTGGTGGGGACAGCCTTGGCTGATGTCAAATCCTGCGAAGAACTGAAAGCCGAGATTGCAGCAAAGCTTGATGCCAAAGGCGTGTCCGGTTATTCGCTGGAAATTGTCGATAAAGGCTCTGCGGCTGGCGGAAAGGTCGTCGGCACCTGTGAGAAGGGCACCAAGGAAATCGTCTATAAGCGGTAATTTAAGGACCGTAGGAGCTGGCTTGCTGGCGAAAAAAACAACGCGGTGCTTCAGATGCGCCGCCTTCGCTGGCAAGCCAGCTCCTACAGAAAAACACCGTGCACAAATGTCAGCCTTTCATGACCTGCGCCAGCAGCTCGTAGGAATGCAGACGATCAGCATGCTCGTAAAGGTCGCAGGTAAATATCAGCTCATCAGCCTGAGTCTGCTCGATCAGCACGTCCAGTTTGGCTCGAATTTTCTGCGGGCCGCCGATCATCGCCAGCCCCAGGAAGTCCATGACAGCCTCCCTCTCATGGGGCAGCCACAGCCCATCCATGGATTTCACCGGCGGGCGCTGCACCAGGCTTTGGCCGCGCATCAGCGCGAGTATGCGCTGGAACACTGAAGTCGCCAGATAGTCGGCCCGCTCATCGGTGTCGGCGGCCACCAGTGGCACACCGAGCATTACGTAGGGCTTGTCCAGCACCGCCGAAGGCTTGAAGTGATTGCGGTAGACGCGAATCGCCTCGTGCATGAAGCGCGGTGCGAAATGTGAAGCGAAGGCGTAGGGCAAACCCCGTTCACCTGCCAGTTGCGCACTGAACAAGCTTGAACCCAGCAGCCAGATCGGCACATTGGTACCGGTGCCCGGCATCGCGATGACGCGCTGCTCCGGCGTGCGCGGGCCGAGATAACGCACCAGTTCGGCCACATCTTCCGGGAAGTCGTCGGCGCTGCCGGAGCGCTCGCGGCGCAGCGCACGGGCCGTCATCTGATCGGACCCCGGGGCGCGACCGAGTCCCAGGTCGATGCGCCCTGGGTACAGGCTTTCAAGGGTACCGAACTGCTCGGCGATCACCAGCGGCGCGTGATTGGGCAACATCACCCCACCCGAACCCACGCGAATGGTCGACGTGCCACCCGCCAGGTAGCCCAGCAGTACCGAAGTCGCGGAACTGGCGATGCCGTCCATGTTGTGGTGTTCAGCGACCCAAAACCGGTTGTAGCCGAATTTCTCGACGTGCTGCGCCAGGTCCAGCGAGTTGCGCAGCGATTGAGCCGCGCTGCCATTTTCCCGCACAGGCACCAGATCTAGGGTCGAGAACTTGATATCGGACAGTCGTTTCATGAACCTGCTTCTCCAATTGAGGGCGCAGGTTTTTTCTTGCGAACGAAAACCTGCCGAATCCAAAAGCGTGTTTCATGCAATGTGGGCATATACCCGAGTTTCAATAGCACCGGGAAAATTTCCTACTAAAAACGTAGGTCAATCGGATGAAGTGAACTTTGCGTCCCGGACTATCCTCAGAACCCTAGATACCAAAACGAGCAACCGAAACCCCATAGGCGCAACGCTTCGCGCCGAATCTTGAGGAGACAGGCATGGCTATCATTAAAAAGGCATCGGCTCATTGGGAAGGTGATCTGAAAACCGGCATCGGCTCGATTTCCACAGAAACCGGCGTACTCAGGGAGGCACCCTACGGCTTCAAGGCACGTTTCGAAGGCGGCAAGGGCACCAATCCGGAGGAGCTGATCGGCGCGGCCCATGCCGGTTGTTTCTCCATGGCCTTTTCCATGATTCTCGGTGATGCCGGCCTCAAGGCCGACAGCATCGATACCCAGGCAGAAGTGACCCTGGACCAGGTGGAGGGCGGTTTTGCGATCACGGCGGTGAAACTGATCCTCAAGGCGAAAATCCCCGGCGCCAGCCAGGCGCAATTCGAGGAACTGAGCAATAAGGCCAAAGAAGGCTGCCCGGTTTCCAAAGTGCTAAATGCGAAAATCAGTCTGAATGCGACGTTGATCAATTAAGCGTTGAAATCAAAAGATCGCAGCCTTCGGCAGCTCCTGCATGGGATCGAATTTCGATGTAGGAGCCGCCGAAGGCTGCGATCTTTTTTGCCTTGAAACAAAACAAGGCTCATAAAACTGTGGTCGAATAAATGACAGCAGCCAAAACGCAGATTCCTGCGTGCTGCCTCAACGGAGCTTCAACCATGAAACGTTTTGCCTTGACGGTTATCTGTTGCGCACTGGCCACCTCGGCCTTGGCGGCACCGAAACCCTGTGAAGAACTCAAGGCCGAAATCGAAGCCAAGATCCAGGCCCGAGGGGTCACGTCCTACACCCTGGAAATCGTCACCAATGACGAAGTGCATGATCAGAACATGGTCGTGGGCTCGTGCGAAAACGGCACCAAAAAAATCATCTACCAAAAGAACGACCGCTGACAGGCTTTAATTAATACAGTTGGCCTGACTATCTTCGGCGACGATTTCACGTTTGGCGTTATACAGGCGGGCTTCCGGGGTGAACGCCATGGAGCGGGCTTGCAGCAGATAACGCTGACCGGCTTCGAAATGATCGTACTTGATGATCAAGTAACACAGCCGTTCCCTGCCACCGCCGAACATGTCCATGCCTCCTCCGCTGGGCACCTCGAAATCGAAGCGAACAGTCAATTCGTGGCGACCGGGACTGACCTGGAAAAACCGCCCGTCGCGCAAGCGCTGATTATCCAGTCGCTCGGCCATGAGCAATTTATCGTTGGGAAATGGCGTAGAGAAGTCGACCCACGCCATTTGTGGATTGGCCGCCGGCAGCGGGGGGGTCGAACAGCCCACAATTGCACTAGCGACCATTAACAGCATCAACCTGCGCATGATGAATGTCCCAAGGTAAGGGTATTCAGAATAGCGCCGATCAGGTGTGTTGGCAGCCCGCCGGTGTGCCTTTGCCAATCACTTTTCGCTGCTGATCGTAAAGTTTGGCCCATGGCCGAAACCCGATATTCCCGGCGTGCAACTCATAACGCTCCCCGGCGTTGAAACCGCTGAATTTCACATTCATCTGGCAATCGCGCCACAGCGGTCCGGCGCCCGGACCGATATCGGTGGCCTGGACCGGGAACTGGTAGCGAACCGTCAACTCATGACTGCCGGGCTGCACCTGAAAATAGCGTTTGTCGTCGGTCGCCTGGTTATCCACCTTTAGTGCTTGCAGGGCGGTGTCTTCCTGATGCGACTCCAGTGCGATCCATGCCTGCGTCGGATCATGGCGAGGTATTCCGAAACCAGCACAACCGGCCAGCAATAGCAGGCCTCCCGTCAGCATCAACTTGCGCATAGCGGAGCTCCAGTCAGGCGGGATAGTCTTGCGAACAGACTTTCCAGGGAATTTTTTATTTTGATCAGGCCGTGTCCAAGCCTTGGGTTACTTGATCGCGTTTTACGCATTTTGTTTCCGGGTGTGCTGCTTTTGTTGCTCAACGGTTGTTCCAGCGTCGGCTACTACAGCCAATTGGCCAGTGGCCAATGGCAATTGCTGCGTGCGCGGGAACCGGTTTCCAGTGTCATTGCCGACCCCAACCGCGATCAGAAACTGCGAGCGCACCTGGCCCAATCACAAAAGGCCCGGTCGTTTGCCAGCCTACAGCTGCATTTGCCGGACAATCAAAGTTACCGGTTGTACGCAGACATCGGCCGGTCCTATGTCGTCTGGAACGTGTTTGTCACGCCGGAGTTTTCCTTGAAGCCACAGAACCATTGCTTCCCTGTCGCGGGCTGTGTGGCGTATCGCGGTTACTACAGCCAGAGTGCAGCTCGCGGTGAGGCGGCGCTGCAACGTCTGCAGGGCATGGACGTGTCAATCGGTGGTGTCGAGGCCTATTCGACGCTGGGCTGGTTCAGCGATCCGATCATCAGCTCGATGATGGGCTGGGGCGATGAACGCCTGGCCACGCTGATTTTTCATGAACTGGCGCATCAGCGTGTGTATGTGAAGGACGACACTGAGTTCAACGAATCATTCGCCACCTTCGTCGAGCAGGAAGGCACCCGCCAATGGCGTGCTTACCGGAGCCTGCCGCCAGACAACGGGAAGCAGGCGCAACAACGGGATCAGTTCATTCAACTGGTGCTGAACACCCGTGCCCGCCTCGAAAAGCTTTACACCCTGCCACTGCCGCCCGAGCAAATGCGCCAGCGCAAGGCTGCGGAATTCGAGCGTCTGCGCGTCGAGTACCGACATTTGCGTGACAACCAATGGGCGGGAGACAAAGGTTACGACGCCTGGATCAATGCACCGATGAACAATGCGCGGCTGCTGCCATTCGGGCTTTATGACCAGTGGGTGCCGGCGTTTTCGGCGCTGTTTAAACAGGTGGGAGGGGATTGGGTGAGGTTTTACGCGCAGGTCGAGAGGGTGGGGGCGTTGCCGGTTGAGGAGCGTAAGGCGGCGTTGAAAGTGTTGGTGGAATCCAGCATTTCCGGCGCCTGAGCATACGCCATCGCGGGCAAGCCTTGCTCCCACAGGGCTCCGTTTGTACGCAATGCTTCGAACGACACAGATCCGTGGGAGCACGGCTTGCCCGCGATGGCGCCCGTAAGGTTTATTTAATGTCTGATCACAACCAGATCGCATCCCACAGCGGATAATCTCCAACTTTATCGACTAATCCCGCACGCAATGGATTGGCGACGATGTAACGAGCTACTGCCTGTAGATCCTCTTCTTTTCGAATGGCGCGGTCATGAAATCCCGACTGCCACAATGAACCTTCTCTCTGTAACAAGCGGTTGAGCGCGACCGTTGTCCGCGACTTCGTGCGCCCCATTAAAGTGCGCAATGGCATGCTTTTCAGTTCGATCAGCCAATGAAAATGATCTGGCATGACGACGAAGGCTAACGAGTTGGCAGATTGCTCTTGTTGCGCTTTGCGAAATGCGTCGACAACCAATCGGCCCGCCTCAAAGCCGGAAAGGACGGGCTGGCGGTTGTTTACGACAACCGTCAGCAAATAGATCTGCCCCTCCTCCGAGTAGCGACCCGAACGCAAACGATGGGATTGATGCTGGCTTGGCATGAGTGATCCTCCTTGATCTTGGCCTGAGTCATCAGGCTAGATTGTTGAAGGAGGGTCGGAGCTAATCAATTGATCGGGATGTGTCTGAGCTGACGTCATCGCGGGCAAGCCTTGCTCCCACAGGGCTCCGTTTGTACGCAATGCTTCGAACGACACAAACCCTTGGGAGCGATGATTGCCCGCGAAAGCGATGCAACTAACCCCGCAAAAACGCCTGATGCATCTCCTCAAGTGTTTCGAAATGCCAGGCCGGGGCTTCGGCGCTCAACTCTTCGCGACTGCCAAACCCGTAGCCCACCGCTGCCGCGTCCAGCCCGTTGCTACGGGCACCGATCAGGTCGTGCTTGCGATCGCCGATCATCAGGGTGTTGGTCGGGTCGAGGCCCTCTTCGGCCATCAAGTGGGCGATCAGTTCGACTTTGTTGGTGCGGGTGCCGTCCAGTTCGCTGCCGTAGATCACTTTGAAGTGTTTGGCGAAGTCGAAATGACGGGCGATTTCCCGGGCGAAGATCCACGGTTTTGAGGTCGCGATATACAGCTGTCGACCCTGTCTGCCAAGGGTTTCCAACAGCGGCGTGACGCCATCGAACACGCGGTTTTCATAGAGCCCGGTGACCTTGAAGCGTTCGCGGTAGAAATTCACCGCTTCCCAGGCCTTGGCTTCGTCGAAGTCATAGAACTGCATGAATGCCTGCAACAACGGCGGGCCGATAAAATGCTCGAGTTTGGTCAGGTCGGGTTCGTCGATGCCGAGCTTGCTCAAGGCAAACTGAATCGAACGCGTGATGCCTTCGCGAGGATCGGTCAGGGTGCCATCGAGGTCGAACAAAATCGTTTGGTAATGCATGAAAATTCCTGGGCAGAGTGCAACAGTTCAGATCCGATCGTAGCCTTCGGCCAGATGCAGATCCTTGAGCTTCACGTAGTTCGCCGCGCTGTAGGTGAAAAAGGCTTGTTCCTTGTCAGTCAGAGGCCGGATCTGTTTCACCGGACTGCCCACATACAGGAAACCACTTTCCAGGCGCTTGCCCGGTGGCACCAGGCTGCCGGCACCGATGATCACATTATCGGCGACCACCGCACCGTCCATGACGATACTGCCCATGCCGATCAAAACCCGACTACCGACAGTGCACCCATGCAACATGACCTTGTGGGCGATGGTCACATCATCACCAATCAGCAACGGGAAACCGTCGGGGTTGAACGGCCCGGCGTGGGTGATATGCAGCACGCAACCATCCTGCACGCTGGTGCGTGCACCGATGCGGATACGGTGCATGTCGCCACGGATCACCGTCAATGGCCATACCGAGCTGTCTTCGCCGATTTCAACATTGCCGATCACCACTGCCGATCTGTCGACAAAAGCGCCTTTGCCGAGCGACGGCGTGTGGTTCTGGTACTTGCGAAGGGACACGATAGGTTCTCTCTCTGTCGCTGATAGCTGCGGTGAGTGCCGATTGTAATTAAGATGGCTGCATGATTCTTCCAGCCAAGGTGCCAACCGTGAGCGTGAACAACCCTCTTTTGCAGTCCTACGACCTGCCGCCGTTCTCCGCGATCCGCGCCGAACACGTGCAACCGGCCATCGAACAGATCCTGGCTGACAACCGCGCCGCCATTATCGAGATCCTGAAGACCCAGGGCAAACAGCCGAGCTGGGCCGGCCTGGTGCTGGCGATGGATGAACTCAATGACCGTCTGGGCGCGGCCTGGAGCCCGGTCAGCCACTTGAATGCCGTGTGCAACAGCGCCGAACTGCGCGAAGCGTATGAGTCCTGCCTGCCGGCGTTGAGCGCCTACTCCACTGAAATGGGCCAGAACCGTGAACTGTTCCAGGCCTATGAAGCCCTGGCCAGCAGCCCGGAAGCCGCCGGTTTCGACGTGGCGCAGAAAACTATCCTGGAACACGCCCTGCGCGATTTCCGCCTGTCGGGTATCGACCTGCCGGAAGCCGAGCAGAAGCGTTATGCCGAGGTGCAGAGCAAGTTGTCCGAACTGGGCAGCCGCTTCTCCAACCAGTTGCTCGATGCCACTCAAGCCTGGACCAAACACATCACCGACGAAGCCGCCCTCGCCGGCCTGACCGATTCGGCCAAGGCGCAAATGGCTGCCGCGGCCCAGGCCAAGAACCTCGACGGCTGGCTGATCACCCTGGAGTTCCCGAGCTACTACGCGGTGATGACCTACGCCCAGGATCGTGCCTTGCGCGAGGAAGTCTACGCCGCCTACTGCACCCGTGCGTCGGATCAAGGCCCGAATGCCGGTCTTAACGACAACGGCCCGGTCATGGAAGAAATCCTCGACCTGCGTCAGGAGCTTGCCAAATTGCTGGGCTTCGCCAGTTTCTCCGAGCTGAGCCTGGCCACCAAAATGGCCGAATCCAGCGATCAGGTGCTGAGCTTCCTGCGCGATCTGGCCAAGCGCAGCAAACCATTCGCCGCTCAAGATCTGCAACAGCTCAAGGCTTACGCCGCCGAACAAGGTTGCCCTGATCTGCAAAGCTGGGACAGTGGTTTCTACGGCGAAAAACTCCGCGAGCAGCGCTACAGCGTTGCCCAGGAAGCCCTGCGTGCCTACTTCCCGATCGATAAAGTGCTGAGCGGCCTGTTCGCCATCGTGCAACGCCTCTACGGCATCGAGATCGCCGAGCAAAAAGGTTTCGACACCTGGCACCCGGATGTTCGCCTGTTCGAAATCAAGGAAAACGGCCAGCACGTCGGCCGCTTCTTCTTCGACCTGTATGCCCGCGCCAACAAACGTGGCGGTGCCTGGATGGACGGTGCCCGCGACCGTCGCCGCACTGCAGAGGGTGTGCTGCAAAGCCCCGTAGCCAACCTGGTGTGCAACTTTACCCCGGCCGACAGCGGCAAACCTGCGTTGCTGACCCACGATGAAGTCACCACCCTGTTCCACGAATTCGGTCATGGCCTGCATCACCTGCTGACCCGTGTCGAACATGCCGGTGTATCCGGCATCAACGGCGTGGCCTGGGATGCGGTCGAGTTGCCGAGTCAGTTCATGGAGAACTGGTGCTGGGAACCGGAAGGCCTGGCACTGATCTCCGGCCATTACGAAACCGGCGAGCCACTGCCTCAGGACCTGCTGCAAAAAATGCTCGCGGCGAAAAACTTCCAGTCCGGACTGATGATGGTGCGCCAACTGGAATTCTCGCTGTTCGACTTCGAACTGCACGCCACTCACGGTGACGGTCGCAGCGTGCTGCAAGTGCTTGAAGGTGTACGTGACGAAGTTTCGGTGATGCGTCCGCCGGCCTATAACCGCTTCCCCAACAGCTTCGCCCACATCTTTGCCGGTGGTTACGCCGCGGGTTACTACAGCTACAAATGGGCAGAGGTGCTGTCGGCCGATGCCTTCTCGAAGTTCGAAGAAGAAGGCGTGCTCAACGCAGCTACAGGTCGCGCGTTCCGCGAGGCGATCCTGGCGCGCGGCGGTTCTCAGGAACCGATGGTGTTGTTCGTCGACTTCCGTGGCCGTGAGCCATCGATTGACGCACTCTTGCGCCATAGTGGCCTGAGTGAAGGCGCGGCAGCATGAGTGAGGGACCTGTGATTACCAAACGACGCTTTATCGCCGGCGCGGTTTGCCCGGCCTGCAGCGAGCCGGACAAGTTGATGATGTGGAGCGAAGACAACGTGCCACATCGCGAGTGCGTGGCCTGCGGTTACTCCGATACGCTGAATGAACAAGGTCTGTCGGTGCCCAAGGAATTGGGCACACGGGTCAATACACCCGTGGTGAAATCCACGGATGTCAAAGTTCAAGCCGTGCAGTTTTTTCCGAATCCAAAACTGAAGAAAAAGCCTGACGAGCAGCACTGAGTAACAAAGACACCCCTTCCACTGCGCAATGCAGTGGAAGGGGCTATTACTGGAGGTGGGCCGACTGGAACCAGCTCTTCATCGAACACGCCGCGAATGGGCTCGTGCTGCAATCGCCATTGGCCAACGCGGTGCGAAGTTTGTCGACATCCGCTTTCATCATGTAGCGAACGCCGTCCTTGAAGTGGGTGCTGTCACCGAAGCCACCCTGAGTCATTTCGCTCAACGCGTCTTCCTTGCTCCACCCCTGCACCACCACCCGATACATGGCCGCCATCAGCCCGGTCCGGTCCGAGCCGTGCTTGCAGTGCATCAATACCGGGCCTTTGGCTTCGGCAGTTTGAATGGCACGCAGCGCCTTAAGTACATCGGCGTCGTCTACATGATTGGTGCGATAGGGTAACTGCACCTGTTCGATACCGGGTGTGCTCAACCAGCGTGAATCCGGTTCAGGCAGAAAGCTGATCACCGTTGCGACCTTGAGTTTTTCCAGTAACGGCAGCGCTCCCTTGTCGGGAAGAGCGCTACGGTAAAGCGTCGGCGACATCTGGAAGAGGTTGTATTGTGTCTCGACCGGTTGCGCCCATTCCGATGGACGAGGCGAGGCAGAGTCGTCGGCGAATACTGGTGTCAGGTTGAAGCAGGCGACCAGCGACAGGCACATCGCAGGGATAAGGCGCATCAGGGACATGAATGGATGACCGTCAGGAGTAGCAGGATGATGACACCCATATTTAGCCCCAAGCGGTCAAAGGCCCGTGAGCCGACTGTCAAAGAATTGTGAAGTCATCATTTTAATGTCGCTGATCAAAAGTGCTTCGGATAATCAACCCACCCTAAAGACCTCATTGATATTACGCGCAACTAATGAACTAAACCCATATGAGTTTTCCATATGGGTTTAGCAAGACAAATCAAGGATTCAAGATATTGGAATAAGCCTTGGCCAGTGCCAAGAGTTTTACCTCGTCATCCTTATCAATATCGCCGTCACCGTCCACATCCTGACGAACAGTATTAATACGAAAGGACTTCCCGCCATCACTGGATACAGCCTCGATGCAGAGGGAGTCCACCAAAGCCTCTGTCTGCTCCTGGTTTACCGGATCCCAGCCTGACTCCTTGCGGGCAAGCTGCATCGAAACCCGCGCTTCCCGAGGGTTGACCGGACTGGGAGTCAACAATTGCAAAAAAATACCACGTTGATTAAAAGTCGACATTCAATAACTCCATTTATTAAGTAATCAACAAACACTGTGTGAGCAATGAATATACTGAGCACTTACACACTCAAGCTATTCGACATGTATTTCCTCGAATTACCAAAGTTGAACTGATTAATTCAACGATCACGAATATCAATGCGGATAAGGGCTAAATATGCCGAACGGCACTGGCCGCTTTGCCAAACCTCGGATACTGTATGCACATACAGCAATGAGCGTTGATCATGAGCACTCCCTTGCCACCCCGCGGACGCGGCACCGCGACCAATCCGCACAATCGCTTCTCCCCCAATCGCTCGGTCGCCGAGGACGACGGTTGGTACCAGGAAGTACCGATGACCCAAGGCACCGAGGTGCGCATCGAGACGGCGAAGACGATCATCACCCGCAACAATTCGCCGGACCTGCCCTTCGATCGCTCGATCAACCCCTACCGTGGTTGTGAGCATGGTTGCATCTATTGTTATGCGCGCCCCAGCCACGCCTATTGGGACATGTCACCCGGGCTGGATTTCGAAACGAAGCTGATTGCCAAGACCAACGCCGTGGAGGTGCTGGAAGAACAGCTTTCGAAGCGCGGCTATCAATGCGCGCCGATCAACCTCGGTTCCAATACCGATCCCTATCAACCGATCGAACGCGAATACAAAATCACCCGGCAAACCCTCGAAGTGCTGCTGCGTTACCGTCATCCGGTGACCATCGTCACCAAGGGTTCGTTGATTCTTCGTGATCTGGACCTGCTGACCGAGCTGGCCCGGCAGAGATTGGTGGCAGTGATGATCAGCCTGACCACCCTGGACGATGAGCTCAAACGCATCCTCGAACCCCGCGCTGCAGCGCCCAAGGCCAGGTTACGGGCAATCAGGGTCATGCGCGACGCGGGGATTCCGGTCGGGGTGCTGTGTTCACCGATGATTCCGATGATCAACGACAGCGAGCTCGAAAACCTGCTCACCGAGGCCCACGCGGCCGGTGCGCAAAGCGCAGCCTACATGATGTTGCGCTTGCCGCTGGAAGTGGCACCGCTGTTCTCGGAATGGTTGGACGCCCACTATCCGCAACGGGCCGCCCATGTATTGAGCCTGATTCGCCAGAGCCGTGGTGGCGAGCTGTACGACAGCCGCTTTGGGGCGCGGATGCGTGGCGAAGGCCCCTTTGCCGACCTGCTGGCACAACGCTTTGCCAAAACCCTCAAGCGCCTGGGGCTCAATCATCGGGAAGGCTTTAATCTGGATTGCGAAGCCTTTTGTCCGCCGGGTCGCCAAATGTCGTTGATTTGAGGACAATTAGCCTATCGTTGAGTACTGGAAAACGTGGGCAAATTTTAGCCTGGTCACGTTTCCCGCGACCTGGAACATACGTTCTAGAGCGCTTGATTCAGTTTGAGTTAAGATTCGGCCGCTACCTTGTTCATCGAGTGACTGATGGGTCAGGCCTTTTGACCTGGATGTTTTTTAACCAGCCACTGGCTTCACACCGGACAACACGGGATAACTCCCAGCGTTCGCCAAAGAGGATGAATCATGAGTGACAAGGATAAACAGCCGTTGGCTGCGTCGGCTTCTGCGCAACCTGGCGTGGAAACCGCCGATGCAGCGTTGAAGCATATCGTTGACGGCTTTTTGCATTTTCATCAGGAGATCTTTCCGCAACAGGAAGAACTCTTCAAGAAACTCGCCACGGCTCAAACGCCACGGGCAATGTTCATTACTTGCGCTGACTCGCGCATCGTCCCCGAACTCATTACCCATAGCTCTCCTGGCGATCTGTTCGTCACCCGTAACGTCGGCAATGTCGTCCCGCCATACGGGCAGATGAACGGCGGCGTTTCCACCGCCATCGAGTACGCGGTGCTGGCGCTGGGCGTGCAGCACATCATCATTTGCGGCCACTCCGATTGCGGCGCGATGCGGGCGGTGCTCAACCCCCACACCCTGGAAAAAATGCCCACGGTCAAAGCCTGGCTGCAGCATGCGGAAGTGGCGAAAACCATGGTGCACGACAACTGCAACTGCGCCGACGAAAACGAGACGATGCATGTCCTCACCGAGGAAAATGTCATCGCTCAATTGCAACACTTGCGTACCCACCCCTCGGTAGCCTCGCGCATCGCGAACGGTCACTTGTTCATCCATGGCTGGGTCTACGACATCGAAACCAGCAAGATCAAAGCCTACGACGCGGATCAGGGTCGATTCCTGCCGCTTGATGGCAGCCTGCCGATTCCGATGGCGACGCCAAAAGCGCGCTTCTAAATCCTCCTAAAAAACTGTGTGGTTTGACGCCGGCCGCTGCTTCAGCGGTCCGGCCTTGCCATGCCTGAAGAAAACTTCGGGAGATTCATCATGCGTGCTGCTCAACTCAAAGCTGTTCTGCCACGGGAGTTATTGGCTTCGGTGGTTGTGTTTCTGGTCGCCCTGCCCCTGTGCATGGGCATAGCCATCGCTTCGGGGCTGCCCCCTGCCAAAGGCCTGATCACCGGGATCGTCGGCGGCCTGATCGTGGGTTGGTTGGCAGGCTCTCCGTTGCAAGTCAGCGGTCCCGCGGCAGGCCTGGCTGTTCTGGTGTTCGAACTGGTGCGCCAGCACGGGGTGGTCATGCTCGGCCCCATCCTGCTGTTGGCGGGGTTTCTGCAGCTGCTGGCCGGGCGCTTGAAGCTGGGTTGCTGGTTCAGGGTCACTGCGCCTGCGGTGGTGTACGGCATGCTCGCCGGGATTGGCGTACTGATCGTGCTTTCGCAAGTGCATGTGATGCTCGACGCCACACCCAAACCCTCCGGTCTGGATAACCTCACGGCATTCCCCAACGCGGTGGCCCAGGCACTGCCATCGTTCGGCTGGCAGGCTGGACTGCTCGGACTTTCGACCATCGCCGTGATGTGGCTGTGGGAAAAACTCCGTCCGCACTCACTGCGTTTTATTCCCGGGGCGTTGCTCGGGGTCGGTATGGCAACGATCGTCAGTCTGCTGCTGGCATTGCCGGTCAAACGGGTTGAAGTTCCAGCCAACCTGGCCGAAGCCATCGACTGGCTCAAACCGGCGGACCTGCTCAATCTGGCCGATCCCACCCTATTGATCGCCGCCTTCGCCGTGGCCTTCATCGCCAGCGCCGAAACCTTGCTGTCCGCCGCGGCTGTGGATCGCATGCACAGCGGCCAGCGTTCGAACTTCGACCGTGAACTGTCAGCTCAAGGCGTCGGCAACATGCTTTGCGGATTGCTTGGCGCGTTGCCAATGACCGGGGTCATCGTGCGCAGTTCGGCCAACGTCCAGGCCGGGGCCACCACCCGCTACTCGACGATTTTCCACGGGCTGTGGCTGCTGGCGTTCGTGTTGCTGTTGTCGAGCGTGCTGCAAAGCATTCCCGTGGCGAGCCTGGCGGGTGTGTTGGTGTATACCGGTTTCAAACTGGTGGACCTCAAGGCTTTCCGCGGTCTGGGGCGCTATGGCCGAATGCCGATGTTCACCTATGCCGCGACGGCATTGGCGATCATCTTCACCGACCTGCTGACCGGTGTACTGATCGGTTTCGGCCTGACACTGGTGAAGCTCGCATTGAAGGCTTCACGACTGAAAATCAGCCTGATCGACCTGCCCCGGGACGGCGAAATGGAGTTGCGCCTGGTGGGCGCGGCGACGTTCCTCAAAGTGCCGGCCCTGACACGGCTGCTCGACAGCATTGCGCCAGGCACAACGGTGCATGTGCCGCTCAATCACCTGAGCTACATCGATCACTCGTGTCTGGAGTTGCTGGAGGAATGGGGGCGGGCGAATGCGGCCAAGGGTTCGAAATTGTTGATTGAGTCGCGCGGATTGAAACGCAGGCTGGAGGGGCGGGTGCGGACCAATACCGGCATCCGCGCGGCTGGCTAAATAAACCATCTGTAGGAGCGAGCTTGCTCGCGATGGACGAAAGAGCACCGCGGGGTGTCAGGATACCCGCGTAATCGTTGTCGACCATCGCGAGCAAGCTCGCTCCTCCAGTGAAGGGCGGAGGTGGATCAAGCCACGGTCTGATCCAGCTCCAGGCCCACGCCCAGGCGGCGGGACATGCACGGCCAGCGTTTCCACGCGGCGCCGGTGTCCGGGCTGCTGAGTTTCTCGCGGTAGGCTTCAACCGACTCCAGCGCAAAGCTGTCGTCATCAAGCATCTCGTCCACGGCGTGATGCACTGCCTCATCCAGTTGGTTGGCAAATTCCTCACCGATCAACTGGTGAGCAATCAGATTGGCGACCGTCATGTCCAAGGGGATCAGTGGCTGGCCGAAATGCTTGATGTACAGGTCGTTGACCTCTTCGACAAAGCGGTGCGCCAGGTAGGCTTCATCCAGCAGGCTGTCGAGTCCGACGTGACCGGCCATGATCGCCGGCGGCTGGAGGAAGTACTGCTCGGCGATTTTCAGCACCGGTTTGATCTGTGACTCAATGCCCGCTTCCCTGGCAACTTCATTGGCTGCATCCAGCAGATCAGGTACTTCATCAATATAGGCAGCGACAAAACGCGTCAGCACGCCGTTGGCGTCAGTCTCCGGCAATTGGATCGCCGGGTGTAAATGAGGCAGCTTGCTTTCCAGCTGACGAGTCAGCAGGCCGGTCTCGGCCTCGTGTTGTTGGGCTTTTTGGATCTGCTCGCGCAATGCGGCGGTGTTCATGAAAACTCCAGGAAACAAAGGCAATGAAATAGGGAAGACATAACTTAGCTGGCATACGAAAAATGCTAAGACGCATTTGTCATAATTATTTCATCCTTGAGACGCCTCCGTTATATCGGTTTGCCACCACTCGTCTGCATCCTTCTCCATTCGTGACCTGCAACGCAAGTTAATGCTGTTTCAGATGATTTACGCCTTCACATTGCGAGGTGAGAGCCGCTGTCTATACTCGCTCATGAATGGAGTTAGCTGATGACGCCCGACTGCAACTGCAGCAAGGCCCGGCGATTCAAGTTCGTAGTCTGATGCAGCCGCTCCCTTGCCGCAGGTGAAAGCCGGCGGGATAACAAGAACGATAAGGGGAACCCGCAATGATGCGACATCCACATGTCTGGATGGGCCTCCTGTTGTGGTCGATTTTCAGTCAGGCGCAAGCGGCCTGGACTGTGAATATGGCGCCTGGAGCGACTGAAATCAGTCACGCTGTGTTTGACCTGCACATGACCATTTTCTGGATCTGTGTAGTGATCGGCATCATCGTCTTTGGCGCCATGTTCTGGTCGATGATCCTTCACCGCCGCTCGACGGGGCAGGTGGCGGCAAAATTTCATGAAAGCACCACCGTCGAAATCCTCTGGACCATCGTGCCCTTTGTGATTCTGGTGGTCATGGCAGTTCCCGCGACAGCCACCCTGATCAAGATGTACGACGCCAGTGAGCCGGATATCGATATCCAGATCACCGGCTATCAGTGGAAGTGGCATTACAAGTACCTGGGCCAGGACGTCGAATTCTTCAGCAACCTGACCACGCCCGCCGACCAGATCCACAACAAGGAAACCAAGGGCGAGCACTATTTGCTCGAGGTCGACAAGCCTTTGGTGTTGCCGATCGGCGCCAAGGTGCGCTTCCTCGTGACCTCCGCCGACGTGATCCATTCCTGGTGGGTGCCGGCCTTCGCGGTCAAGCGCGATGCAATCCCGGGGTTCGTCAACGAAGCCTGGACCCGCATCGACAAGCCCGGCATCTACCGTGGCCAGTGCGCCGAATTGTGCGGCAAGGATCACGGATTCATGCCGATCGTGGTCGAGGTCAAGGACAAGCCTGACTACGAAAAATGGCTGGGTGAGCGCAAGGCCGAAGCCGCTCAACTCAAGGAGCTGACCAGCAAGGAATGGACCCTCGACGAGCTCAAGGAGCGCGGCGACAAGATTTATCACACCACCTGCGTGGCCTGTCACCAGGCCGAAGGCCAGGGCCTGCCGCCGATGTTCCCGGCTCTCAAAGGCTCGAAAATCGCCACCGGGCCGAAAGAGGCGCACCTGAGCCTGGTCTTCCACGGCAAGCCCGGCACCGCCATGGCGGCGTTCGGCAAGCAGCTCTCGGAAGTCGATATCGCGGCGGTCGTGACCTACGAACGTAACGCCTGGGGCAATAACAAGGGCGACATGGTCACGCCAAAAGAAGTGCTGGAGTTGAAACAGGCGGAAAGCAAATGACCCGGTCCATTGCGCACACCAGGAACCGGTCGGGGCAATGCGCCCCGGCCTGCCCAGCCCGTCTGTTTGCAGGAGACAGAACATGACTGCTGTAATCGATGACCCTGTCCATACCCACACCGAGCACGCCCACGGCCCTGCCAAGGGTCTGATGCGCTGGGTGCTGACCACCAACCACAAGGATATCGGCACGCTGTACCTGTGGTTTGCGTTCTCCATGTTCCTCTTGGGCGGTACGTTCGCGATGGTGATTCGCGCCGAACTGTTCCAGCCTGGGTTGCAGATCGTCCAGCCGGAATTCTTCAATCAGATGACCACCATGCACGGTCTGGTGATGGTGTTCGGTGCGGTGATGCCGGCCTTCGTTGGTCTCGCCAACTGGATGGTTCCGCTGATGATCGGCGCACCGGACATGGCCCTGCCGCGAATGAACAACTTCAGCTTCTGGCTGCTGCCGGCGGCGTTCATTTTGCTGGTATCGACCCTGTTCACCCCAGGTGGCGGTCCGAACTTCGGCTGGACGTTCTACGCGCCGCTATCAACGACCTATGCGCCGGAAAGCGTGACGTTCTTCATCTTCGCCATCCACTTGATGGGGATCAGTTCGATCATGGGCGCGATCAACGTGATCGCTACCATCCTCAACCTGCGCGCCCCCGGCATGACGTTGATGAAAATGCCGCTGTTCGTCTGGACCTGGCTGATCACCGCGTTCCTGCTGATTGCGGTGATGCCGGTGCTGGCCGGTTGCGTAACGATGATGCTGATGGACATCCACTTCGGCACCAGCTTCTTCAGTGCCGCCGGTGGCGGTGACCCGGTGCTGTTCCAGCATGTGTTCTGGTTCTTCGGCCACCCCGAGGTGTACATCATGATCCTGCCGGCCTTCGGTGCCGTCAGCTCGATCATTCCGGCCTTTTCACGCAAGCCGCTGTTTGGCTACACCTCGATGGTCTACGCCACGGCATCTATTGCCTTTCTGTCCTTCATCGTCTGGGCGCACCACATGTTCGTGGTCGGCATTCCGCTGGTGGGCGAACTGTTCTTCATGTACGCCACCCTGCTGATCGCGGTGCCCACCGGGGTCAAGGTGTTCAACTGGGCCAGCACCATGTGGCAGGGTTCGTTGACCTTCGAAACACCGATGCTGTTCGCCGTGGCGTTCGTCATCCTCTTCTCCATCGGCGGTTTCTCCGGGCTGATGCTGGCCATTGCCCCGGCGGACTTCCAGTACCAGGACACCTACTTCGTCGTCGCGCATTTCCACTACGTGCTGGTGCCGGGAGCGATCTTCGGGATTTTCGCCTCGGCCTACTTCTGGCTACCGAAATGGACCGGCCACATGTACGACGAAACCCTCGGCAAGCTGCATTTCTGGCTGTCGTTCATCGGCATGAACATGGCCTTCTTCCCGATGCACTTTGTGGGGCTGGCGGGCATGCCGCGGCGGATACCGGACTACAACCTGCAATTCGCCGACTTCAATATGGTGTCGTCGATTGGCGCGTTCATGTTCGGCGCCACTCAGATCTTCTTTCTGTTCATCGTGATCAAGACTATCCGCGGCGGCCCGCCAGCACCGGCCAAACCGTGGGACGGGGCTGAAGGCCTGGAGTGGAGCATTCCGTCACCGGCGCCGTATCACACCTTCACCACGCCGCCGGAAGTGAAATGATCACCTTAGGCCTGGTGGGAATTCCTGTGGGAGCGGGCTTGCCTGCGATGAAGTTGATGCGGTGTGCCAGATATACCGTTATCGCGGGCAAGCCCGCTCCCACAGGGGTCTCGATAGAGGCTGGAAATCATGGCTGACTCGATTTCGATGAAGAAATTGGTCACACGTTTATTGATCGTGGTGGTGGCGATGTTTGTCTTCGGATTTGCCCTGGTTCCGATCTACGACGTGATGTGCAAGGCGTTCGGTATCAACGGCAAAACCGCCGGGCAGTACGAGGGTGAGCAGACAGTCGATGCCTCGCGGCAGGTTCGCGTGCAGTTTCTGACGACCAACTCTGTCGATATGCCCTGGGATTTCTACCCCAAGAGCGATGAGCTCACGGCCAACCCGGGGGCGGTGAGCGAGATGATCTTCATTGCGCACAACCCCACCGACCGCCCGATGAGCGCCCAGGCCGTGCCGAGCATCGCGCCGAGCGCGGCGGCGGCGTACTTCCACAAGACCGAATGTTTCTGCTTTACCCAGCAAGTGCTGCAGCCCGGTCAACGGATCGAGATGCCGGTACGTTTCATCGTTGACCGTGACATGCCCAAGGATGTGAAGCACCTGACGCTGTCCTACACGCTGTTCGATATCACCGCCCGACATCCACCGGTCGCTGTAAACACTGGCGGTTGAGCGTGCCCGATAAGGAGAACAATAAATGGCAACTCATGAACATTATTACGTTCCGGCCCAGAGCAAATGGCCGATCATCGCCACGATCGGCATGGTCACCACCGTGTTCGGCCTGGGCACCTGGTTCAACGACCTGAAAGCAGCGCGGCCGGAATCCCACGGCCCGCTGATCTTTTTCGTCGGTGGCCTGCTGTTGGCCTACATGCTGTTTGGCTGGTTCGGCACGGTGATCAAGGAAAGTCGCAGCGGGTTGTACAGCGCCCAGATGGATCGCTCGTTTCGCTGGGGCATGAGCTGGTTCATCTTTTCGGAGGTCATGTTCTTCATCGCCTTCTTCGGCGCGCTGTTTTATGTACGCCACGTGTCCGGTCCCGCCCTCGGTGGCGAAGGCACCAAAGGCATCGCCCACATGCTGTGGCCTGCCTTCGAGTGGACCTGGCCGCTGCTGAACAACCCGGATTCCAAGCTGTTCCCGCCCCCCAAGGAAGTCATCAGTCCCTGGGGGCTGCCGCTGCTCAATACCGTGTTGCTGGTGAGCTCCAGCGTCACCATCACCATCGCCCACCACGCCTTGAAAAAGGGACATCGCGGCGCGCTGAAACTCTGGCTGGCGATCACTGTGTTGTTGGGATGCGGTTTCCTCAGTTTCCAGGCCGAAGAGTATATCCACGCCTACCACGAACTGGGCCTGACCCTGGGCTCGGGCATCTACGGCGCCACGTTCTTCATGCTCACCGGGTTCCACGGTGCGCACGTGACCATCGGCACCATCATCCTGTTCGTGATGCTGATGCGCATCTTGCGCGGGCACTTTGACAATGAGCATCAGTTCGGCTTCGAGGCGGCAAGCTGGTATTGGCACTTCGTGGACGTGGTGTGGATCGGGTTGTTCGTTTTCGTTTACGTCCTGTAGGAGCGAGCCTGCTCGCGATGGAGTGTCAGTCGACTCCGATGTGTCTGACCCACCATCGCGAGCAAGCTAGCTCCTACAGCTACCACGGCGCATGAGAGACAAGCTGGCCGCTGAAGAAACCCCAGGCAATCAAGCCGACGGTGCAGGCGGCCAAGGCAACACGAACACTCAAGGCAATGACGAGGCGGTTCGAGCTGCTGTCGTCCTTGACCAGAAAAAACAGGCCGCTGAACAGGCTGACAACCGTGGCAATCAGCATCAGGACGATAGCTGCTTTGAGCATGGTAAGACTCCGGGGAGACAAGCGATGCACTTGAGTATAGCTAGCGCGCTGACCGACTTTCTGGCGACGCCATGAAGCGATTCCGGCCGGGCGTTGTGCCAACACTGGTGGTCGCGATCCTGCTGCCGCTGCTGGTGTCGCTCGGGTTCTGGCAATTGAACCGGGGCGCGGAGAAAAGCGCGCTGCTGCAAACCTGGACGGAGCGTCGGGTTGCCGAATCGATGGCCAGCACCGAACTGCAACACACGATAGACCCGGCGTTTCGCCGGGTGCGCCTGCACGGCCAATTCGATGCCGCCCACAGTCTGTTGCTGGACAACCGCCAGCGTGGCGGCAAGGTCGGGGTCGAGTTACTGCAACCGTTTCAGGATCAGGCGACCGGACTGTGGCTGCTGGTCAACCGGGGCTGGCTGCCATGGCCGGACCGCCGTACACCTCCACAATTTTCAACACCGGCTGAGCCCCAGAGCCTCGACGCCTGGATCTACGTTCCACCCGGTGCGGCTTTCCAGCTCCACGCCGACCCAAGCACCAGCACCTGGCCAAAACTGCTGACGGCGGTTGAGCCGAATGCACTCTGGACTGCCCTGCACCGCGAGGGCTTTGCCTACGAATTACGCGCAGAAACCGGACCTGCGACTTACCAGGCCGATTGGCCGGTGGTTGCCATGGGCCCGGAAAAACACATCGCTTATGCCGTGCAGTGGTTCGCCATGTCGATCGCCCTGCTCGGCCTTTATCTTTATCTCGGATGGCACAACGCAAAGGAGAAACACCATGGGAGCGGCCATGAATCCACCCAGCATGTCTGAGGCAAAAACGCCGGTGAACCGGCGCAAAGGACGTTTGCAGCTGCTTCTGATTTTGCTCGGGGTAGTCGGACCGATGATCCTCGCCACCGGCATGTACAAATTGCAGTTCTGGGTGCCGGAAGGCCGCAGTTATCACGGCGAACTGATCGGCAACGGCCAGACCCGCGCCGATCTTGGCGTGCAGGCGCAGGAAGACCGCTGGCAGTTGCTGGTAACGGCCCCCAAGGAGTGTTCGGTGGACTGCCAGCAACTGGTTTATCTGGCCCGACAAATCCAGATCGGCCTCGGTCGCGATGCCGGTCGCGCCAGTCACGCACTCGCGGTGACACAACCGCTGAGCAGTGATTACGAGACTAAACTTCAACACGAGTACCCGCAGTTGCAACGCTATTCCCTGGACGCGCAGATCTATACCAAAGGCGCCCAGGGCAATGACACCGCGCACCTGTGGATCATCGACCCCCACGGCAATCTGGTGCTGCGCTACGACCCGTCTGTCAAAGGCAAGGACCTGCTCAACGACCTGCGCCACCTGCTGAAACTGTCGAACATCGGATAAGGGCATCGTCATGGCCAAACCTGGATTTCGCCTCGCGCTGTTTGCCACCTTCCTGGCACTGATGGTGGTGTTGCTCGGCGCCTACACCCGCCTGACCCACGCCGGTCTCGGATGCCCGGACTGGCCCGGCTGTTATGGCTTTATCAGCGTGCCGAAAAGCGAAGCCCAGCTGGCCCATGCCGAACTGCATTTCCCGGATGCCCCGGTGGAAGCCCATAAGGGCTGGAACGAGATGGTTCATCGCTACTTCGCCGGCACCCTTGGCTTGCTTATCTCGATATTGGCCGGTCGCGCCTGGGTCCATCGCAAGCATCCGGGGCAACCGGTGAAGCTGCCGTTGTTTCTGTTGGCGGTGGTGTTCGCCCAGGCTGCCTTCGGTATGTGGACGGTCACGCTCAAGCTCTGGCCGCAGGTGGTGACCGGGCATTTGCTCGGCGGATTCGCCACCTTGAGTCTATTGTTTCTGCTGACCTTGCGCCTGTCCGGCGTATTGCCGGCGCTGACGGTGCCACGTCGCTTGCAACACTGGGCGACCGCCGGCCTGTTGCTGGTGATTTTGCAGATCGCCCTCGGCGGCTGGGTCAGTTCCAACTATGCCGCCGTGGCCTGTATCGACTTCCCGACGTGCCATGGCCAATGGCTGCCACCGGCGGATTTCGCTAATGGTTTTCACCTGACCCAGCACATCGGTCCGAACTACCTCGGGGGGCAGCTGGACAGCGATGCCCGCACCGCGATTCACCTGACTCACCGTATCGGCGCACTGCTGGTGACCCTGGTATTGCTCGGCCTGGCCTGGCAACTGAAAGTCGTCGGCATGACGCGGCTCGCCGGGTTGGTGCTGATCGCCCTCGCGGCGCAAATTACGCTGGGCATCAGCAACGTGCTGTTTCATCTGCCGTTGCCGGTGGCCGTGGCGCACAACGCCGGGGGCGCGGCGCTGCTGCTGACGATGGTGCTGGTCAACTATCACGCGCGAACCAGTCTGGTTCGGGTCAAGCAGCCGACTCGCTGGCGCTTCAGCCCGCGTAAACATTCAGCCGGGCCCATAACAATAAAAGGAGAAATGCCATGGCGATTCTGATTGGCGAGCGTCACAGCCAGGCGATCTGGCGTGACTATCTGGAGCTGACCAAACCCAAGGTGGTGGTGCTGATGCTCATCACCTCGCTGGTCGGGATGTTCCTCGCCACTCGCGCCGGCGTGCCATGGACCGTACTGGTGTTCGGCAACCTGGGGATTGCATTGTGTGCGGGCGGCGCGGCGGCGGTGAACCATGTGGTGGATCGGCGGATCGACGCCGTCATGGCCCGAACCCACAAGCGCCCATTGGCCGAGGGCCGGGTCTCGCCTGCCGCCGCGCTGACCTTTGCCTTGATACTGGCGCTGCTCGGCCAGGCCTTGCTGCTGGCCTTCACCAATCCGCTGACCGCATGGCTGACCCTCGCCTCGCTGCTCGGTTATGCGGTGGTCTACACCGGTTTCCTCAAACGTGCGACACCACAGAACATCGTGATCGGCGGACTGGCCGGAGCAGCCCCGCCCCTGCTCGGCTGGACCGCGGCCACCGGACACGTCAGCGCCGAACCGCTGTTGCTGGTGCTGATCATCTTCGCCTGGACGCCGCCGCACTTCTGGGCGCTGGCCATCCACCGCAAGGAGGAGTACGCCAAGGCCGACATCCCGATGCTGCCGGTGACCCATGGCGAGCAATACACCAAGGTGCATATCCTGCTTTATACCGGCGCGCTGCTGGCTGTCAGCCTGATGCCCTACGTGATCCACATGAGCGGCCCGCTCTACCTGATTTGCGCCATCGGCCTGGGCGCGAGGTTTCTGCAATGGGCCGTGGTGCTGTACCGTGGCACTCGGCCGCACGCGGCGATCAACACCTTCAAGTACTCTATCTACTACTTGTTCCTGCTGTTCATCGCCCTGCTCGTAGACCACTACTTATTGTTGAACCTATGACCCGAACCCAGAAAACCGTCTTCATCCTTGTCGCCCTGATCGCGCTGGTCCTGGGCCTGACCATCAACAAAGTGCTCTCCGGCAAAGGCCAGGGCGACCCGACGGCGCTGATCGATGCCGGCATTATCCTGCTACCGCAAAGCCGCAATCTGCCGGATGTCACGATGACAGACCAGGACGGTAAACCGGTGGCGATCAACGAGCTCAAGGGCAAGTGGAGCGTGCTGTTCTTCGGCTACACCTTCTGCCCGGACATCTGCCCGACCACCCTCGCCCAGCTGCGCCAGATCAAGAGCGAACTGCCGCCGGAGGCTGTGGCCAAGTTGCAGATCATTCTGGTCAGCGTCGACCCGAACCGCGATACGCCCAAGCAGCTCAAGCAGTACCTGGGTTACTTCGATCCGCAGTTCATCGGCCTGACCGCGACGTCGACCCAGGAACTGCAAAAAGTCGCCAACGCCGTGAGCATCCCGTTCATTCCGGCGGACACCAGCAAGCCGAACTACACCGTCGACCACAGCGGCAACCTCGCGGTCATCGGCCCGGACGGTACGCAGCGCGGGTTTATTCGAGCGCCTTTGAACAACCAGAAACTGGTGGCGCAGTTGCCGGTGATGCTTAACCGAAAGTAAGACCCGCGCCCCCTGTAGGAGCGAGCTTGCTCGCGATGGTCGTGAACGATAACGCGTAAAACCAGATACCCAGTGGCGCCCTTGTGTTTTTCGCGAGCAAGCTCGCTCCTACAGGGGGTCCGTATTTCAAGCAAAAAAAGGGGCGCATTCAATGCGCCCCTTTTTTCATTGCTTCAGATCAGAACGCCGGCACGACCGCGCCTTTGTACTTCTCGATGATGAAGGCTTTCACTTCCGGGCTGTGCAGGGCAGCCACCAGTTTCTTCATCGCGTCGCTGTCCTTGTCGTCAGGACGGGCAACGAGGATGTTCACGTAAGGCGAGTCGCTGCCTTCGATGACCAGCGCGTCCTTGGCCGGATCGAGCTTGGCTTCCAGCGCATAGTTGGTGTTGATCAGCGCCAGGTCGACCTGGGTCAGCACGCGCGGGATGGTCGCGGCTTCCAGTTCACGGAATTTCAGGTTCTTCGGGTTCTCGGTGATGTCTTTGACGGTCAACAGGATGTTGTTCGAATCCTTCAACTTGATCACGCCTGCCTTGTTCAGCAGCAACAGCGCGCGGCCGCCGTTGGTGGCATCGTTCGGGATAACCACAGTGGCGGTGCTTGGCAGTTCATCCAGTGTCTTGTACTTGCTGGAGTAAGCGCCCAGCGGCTCCAGGTGTACGCCGGCAACCGACACCAGGTTGGTGCCCTTGGCCTTGTTGAATTCATCGAGGTATGGCTGGTGCTGGAAGAAGTTGGCGTCCAGACGTTTTTCCGCCACTTGCACGTTCGGCTGGATGTAATCGGTGAAGACCTTGACCTTCAGGTCCACGCCTTCCTTGGCCAGCGCCGGTTTAACGAACTCGAGGATTTCCGCGTGCGGCACCGGTGTGGCGGCGACCGTCAAAGTGTCGGCAGCGTGGGCGGAAAAGGCTGCAACGGCAGCGAAGGCGACGAGTAGTTTTTTCATTCAGCTAACTCCATGTGAGGCGCCCGTTGGGCGCCTGCCAGCGAATGGCCGGCTCATGTCTTACTTACGGGAAAAGTGGACGACCAATTTGTCGCCGACGGTTTGCAAAACCTGCACCAGCACCAGCAGCAATACCACCGTGACCACCATCACATCGGTTTGGAAACGCTGGTAACCGAAACGGATCGCCAGGTCACCCAGACCACCGGCGCCCACCACACCAGCCATTGCCGTGTAGGAAACCAGTGTAATAGCTGTCACCGTAATCGCCGCGAAGATGCCCGGACGGGCTTCAGGCAACAATGCGTTGGTGATGATCTGCCGCGTGGTCGCGCCCATCGACTGGGTTGCTTCGATGATGCCGCGATCCACTTCACGCAACGCGGTTTCCACCAGCCGCGCAAAGAACGGCGTGGCGCCTACCACCAGTGGCGGGATCGCACCGGCGACACCCAGCGAGGTGCCGGTGATCAACACCGTGAACGGGATCATCACGATCAACAAAATGATGAACGGCAGCGAACGCAGGATGTTCACCACCAACGACAACATCGCGTAGACGCCTTTGGCTTCCAGCAACTGTCGCGGACTGCAGAGGAACAGCAACACGCCCAGCGGCAGGCCCAGCAACACGGTGAACAACAGCGAACCACCTAGCATCAGCAGGGTATCGCCGGTGGCCAGCCAGATTTCGAACCAGTCGATATTGGCGAAGAAACTTGTCAGGGCTTCCATTAACGCAGCACCTCCATGTGGACGTCCGCTGCGGTGAAGCGGGCGAACGCCGCCTCCATGTCACCGCCAGTCACGGCCAGGGTCAGTTGCCCGTAAGGGATGTCTTTGATGCGATCGATACGACCGGCGAGGATGCTGTAGTCCACGCCGGTTTCGCGGGCGACGGTGCCCAGCAATGGTGCGTAGGTCGCTTCGCCCTGGAAGGTCAGACGCACGATGCGACCCGGCACGTGAGCGAAGTCATCGCGCTGTTCACTTTCATCGATCTGCTCGTCTTCCTGTACGAAGCGCTTGGTGGTGGGGTGTTTTGGATGCAGGAACACCTCGGCCACCGAACCTTGCTCGACGATCACGCCTGCGTCCATCACCCCGACCTGGTCGCAAACCCGGCGAATCACGTCCATTTCATGGGTGATCAGCACGATGGTCAACTTCAACTCGCGATTGATCTCGGCCAGCAATTGCAGGACCGACGCCGTGGTCTGCGGGTCCAGTGCACTGGTGGCTTCGTCGCACAGCAGGATTTTCGGCTTGGTGGCCAGGGCGCGGGCGATGCCGACACGCTGCTTCTGGCCGCCAGACAACTGCGCCGGGTACTTGTTGGCGTGATCGGACAAACCAACTCGGGCGAGCAACTCGGCGACGCGCCGGTCGATGTCGCTGCGGGACAATTCACCTGCCAGCGTCAGCGGCAGCGCGACGTTATCGGCCACGGTCTTGGAGGCCAGCAGGTTGAAGTGCTGGAAAATCATGCCTACCTGCTGACGGAAACGGCGCAGCCCGTTGGCGTCGAGCGCTGTGACTTCCTCGCCATCGACGATGATCTTGCCGCCACTGGAATTTTCCAGGCGATTGATCAGACGCAGCAGGGTACTTTTTCCCGCACCGGAATGGCCGATCAGGCCAAAGACCTGGCCGTTTTCAATCGTCAGATTGGTCGGGTGCAGGGCGGGGATATCCCTACCGGCGACGCGGTAGGTTTTATGGACGTTTTGAAACTCGATCACGTAGCGAACCTTGTGGGGCGCGTTGAAAAAGGATCAGCGGTTAGCCGGGGCGCGCATTTTAGCCTGTCCGTATAGAGGTTCTTAGCATTTATTTCGTATTCAACCAGCGATTTGGCAATAACGCGATCAAAGGTCAGATAAAAGGAACGGCTAAAAACGTCATCAGTCACTACTTAGGCAACTCGATAACAGCCGAGGAGTCATGCCTGATGAGCACCAAGAAACCTGCCGTCACCAAGAGCGCACTGGCCGGGACCGATACCCTGGACCGCAGCAACACCAACGCCAAGCTCGATAGCCTGGAAAAATTCCGCTCCGACGCCACAGGTGAAGCGCTGCGCACCAATCAAGGCGTGAAGGTGGCCGACAATCAGAACACCTTGAAAGCCGGCGCCCGTGGGCCGTCACTGCTGGAAGACTTCATCATGCGTGAAAAGATCACGCATTTTGACCATGAGCGCATTCCCGAACGCATCGTCCACGCCCGCGGGACGGGTGCCCATGGCTATTTCCAGAGTTATGAGAATCACAGTGCCTTGACCAAGGCCGGTTTCCTGCAGGATCCCGGCAAAAAGACGCCCGTGTTCGTGCGCTTTTCCACGGTGCAAGGCCCTCGCGGGTCAGGCGATACGGTGCGTGATGTCAGGGGTTTCGCCGTGAAGTTCTTCACTGACGAAGGCATCTACGACCTGGTGGGCAACAACATGCCGGTGTTTTTCATTCAGGACGCCATCAAGTTCCCTGACTTCGTACACGCGGTCAAACCCGAGCCCCACAATGAAATACCCACCGGTGGCTCGGCCCATGACACTTTCTGGGACTTTGTTTCACTACAACCGGAATCGGCGCACATGGTGATCTGGGCCATGTCCGACCGGGCGATCCCCAAAAGCCTGCGCAGCATGCAGGGTTTCGGCGTGCATACCTTTCGCATGATCAATGCCGAAGGCAAATCGCGCTTCGTCAAATTCCACTGGCGCCCCACTGCCGGCACCTGTTCGCTGGTGTGGGATGAAGCGCAAAAACTCGCGGGAAAAGACACCGACTACCACCGACGCGACCTCTGGGAAGCCATCGAGATGGGGGACTACCCGGAATGGGAATTGGGTGTTCAGGTCATCGAGGAAGAAAACGAACACGCCTTCGATTTCGACATACTCGACCCGACCAAGATCATCCCCGAAGAAATCGTGCCGATTACGCCGCTGGGCAAAATGGTGCTCGACCGCAACCCGGACAACTTCTTTGCCGAAACCGAGCAGGTTGCGTTCTGCCCGGGGCATATCGTGCCGGGGATCGACTTCTCCAACGACCCGCTGCTGCAAGGCCGGTTGTTTTCCTACACCGATACGCAGATCAGCCGACTCGGTGGACCGAACTTTCACGAGATTCCCATCAACCGTACGATTTCCCCTCTGAACAATGGCCAGCGGGACGCGCTGCACCGCACCACCATCGACAAGGGACGCGCGGCTTACGAGCCCAACTCCATCGACGGCGGCTGGCCGAAGGAAACCCCGCCGGCTGCACAGGATGGCGGTTTCGAGAGTTATCCGGAGCGCATCGACGCCAACAAAATCCGCCAGCGCAGCGAGTCGTTCAGCGACCACTTCTCCCAGGCGCGGCTGTTTTTCCACAGCATGAGCAAGCACGAGCAGGAACACATCATCTCGGCGTACAGCTTTGAGCTGGGCAAGGTGGAACGTGAATTCATCCGCGAACGCCAGGTGAACGAGATTCTGGCCAACATTGATCTGGAACTGGCCAGGCGGGTCGCACAGAACCTGGGCCTGCCGGCGCCGAAAGCCGGGACGGTGGATGTACCCAAAACGTCGCTGGAGCATTCGCCGGCGTTGAGCCAGGCCAACTTGCTGCCCGCCGATATCAAGACCCGCAAAGTGGCGATTCTGGCGGCCAATGGGGTCGATGGTGCAGCGATTGATGCGCTCAAGAAAGCGCTGAAGGCTGAAGGTGCACACGCCAAATTGCTCGGCCCGACCTCGGCCCCGGTGAAGACCGCCGAAGGCAAGTCATTGCCGGTGGACGCGTCGATGGAAGGCTTGCCGTCAGTGGCGTTCGATGCGGTGTTCGTGCCCGGTGGCGCGGCGTCGATCAAGGCGCTGAGCACTGATGGCGTGGCGTTGCATTACTTGCTGGAGGCTTACAAACACCTGAAAGCCATTGCGTTGCATGGCGAGGCGAAGCAGTTGCTGGATGTGTTGAAGCTGGAGGTTGATCCAGGGTTGGTCGTGGGGACAGACGCCAAGCCGTTCAAGGCATTTTTTGCGGCGATTGGGCAGCATCGGGTTTGGGAGAGGGAGCCGAAGGCCAAAGCCATTCCGGCTTAGGTTTTTGTGTTGATTCAGAGGACGCCATCGCGGGCAAGCCTTGCTCCCACAGGGTATGGGTCGTTCATCAATCAGGTGGGCGACTCAAAACCTGTGGGAGCATGGCTTGCCCGCGATGCTTTTAAGGCTGTTTGCGCGGACTCAAAACCATCTGTGCCGGAACGCTGCGATTAATCTGCCGATCCAGCTTCAGATCAAACTGTGGATCAAGCTTGTTCACCCGCTTGGTCAGCAGGTTCGCCAACCAAGGATAATCATCGGTACGCGGCACCTGGATGCTCACGTCGCACTGAAAATTCACCACATCGGCGGCGATGGCATCCAATTGACGACGCACTTTCCCCATATCGGTGATTTTCAGTTTCACTGTGGTGCTTTCAGCCTCCGGGTCAATGACCTTGGCTTTGCGCTTGGCTTCCGCAGACTTGAGGTCCGCTTCGGCCTTATCCAGTTCAGCCTTACGGGCTTGAGCGATGGCACCGTTGACCCCGCCGGTCAGCGCCGGCGCCTTGGGCATCAAGGCACGGGCTCGCGCCAGTGCGGTGGCAGCGGCGTTTACATCACCTTTTTGCAGCACGATCTGGCTGCGCATCAGATAGGCTTCGGCCAATTGCCGCTGGTATTGCTCCAGGGATTGATCGTTGGGCGATTGAGCCTGCAAAGCGGCCAGTTGATCTTCGGCGGTGGCCAGTTCGCTGCTGGCCAGGCTTTGCTCAAGCTGTGCGATAGCCGTGGCCCGTGCATCCGGGGCCTCGGTGGCTGCCGGTGGCGTGCTTTGGCAAGCGCCCAGCAGCAAAGAAAATGCGACAAGGAGCAGATAACGGGAGGGGAACGACTTCATTCCTGCGACTCTCTATATGCGCAAAAAACGAGCAAGTCTACACCCCTCGGCGGGGCAGAACAAAACTCAGCAGAAACAGCGCGGCGGCCGTCACTACAATCGACGGGCCGGCCGGAGTGTCCTTGAACCAGGACAGCGCCAGCCCGCCGCATACGGCGAGTATGCCCAGAAGGCTCGCACCCAGTGCCATCTGTTCCGGGGAGCGGGCGTGTCGTTGTGCCGCAGCCGCCGGAATGATCAACAACGAAGTAATCAGCAATACACCGACGATTTTCATCGCCACGGCAATCACCACGGCGATCAGCAGCATCAACGCCATGCGCAACCCCGCCACGGGCAAGCCTTCGACCCTGGCCAACTCCTCATGCACGGTGATTGCCAACAGTGGACGCCACAACGTCACCAGCAACGCCAGCACTGCCGCACTGCCACCCAGAATCCAGGCCAGATCGACAGGGCTGATCGCCAACAGGTCACCGAACAGATAGGCCATCAGGTCGATCCGCACTTCGTGCATGAAGCTTAGTACGACCAAGCCCAGAGAGAGGGTGCTCGGTGCGAGAATTCCCAAAAGCGTGTCGGACGCCAGCGGTTGACGCTGTTGCAACGTCACCAGCATCACCGCCAGCAGCAAACAGCCTACGGTGACCGCAACGGTGGGGCTGACATCCAGCAGGAAGCCCAACGCAACCCCGAGCAACGCCGCGTGGGACAGGGTGTCGCCAAAATAGGCCATGCGCCGCCAGACCACGAAAGAACCCAACGGACCCGCGACCACTGCCAGGGCCAGACCTGCAAGCAGGGCGTAGAGCAGAAAATCAGCCATGCTTGCAGCTATCTCCGTGTACATGGGTATGGCCCGATGCGGGCGCCTTGACCACCGAACCGTGCAAATCGTGGGCATGGTCGTGATGGTGGTGATAGATCGCCAGGCTTTGTGCGTTTTTTCCGAACAGCTCGACGAAAGCCGGATCGCCGCTGACCTGCTCGGGGTGGCCGGAGCAGCAGACGTGGCGATTGAGGCAAACCACCTGATCGGTGGTGCTCATCACCAGATGCAGATCGTGGGAGACCATCAGCACGCCGCAGCCGTGACGGTCACGCAGGCGGGTGATCAGGCTATAGAGTTCAGCCTGGCCGGCCACGTCGACGCCTTGCACCGGCTCGTCGAGCACCAGCAACTCCGGTTCGCGCAATAGCGCACGGGCCAGCAGGACGCGCTGCATCTCACCGCCGGAGACGCTTTGCACGGGGCTGTCGATCACCTGTTCGGCGCCGACTTCCTTGAGCGCGGCCAAGGCCATCGCACGGTCCACCCCTGGCACCAGGCGCAAGAAACGCAGGACCGAGAGTGGCAAGGTCGGATCGACATGCAGTTTTTGCGGCATGTAGCCGACCCGCAATTTCGGTTTGCGCCAGACACTGCCACTGTCGGGCTTCAACAGCCCCAGCACGGCGCGCACCAACGTGGTCTTGCCGGCGCCGTTGGGGCCGATCAGGGTAACAATCTGACCGGGCTCGACGCTCAGCTCGATGTTATCCAGCACACTTTGCCCGGCAAACGTGACAGCAACCTGCTCGAGGCGGATCAGTGCGTTGCTCATCAAGCCCCCTGGCAACCCGAGCAGAGACCGATCACTTCGACGGTCTGGCCTTCAACGACGAACCCGACATCCTGGGCACTGGCAATGATCGCGTCGCTGATGGATTTTTGCTCGAGCTCAATGGCAGCGTGGCAGTCGCGGCAGATCAGGAACTGCCCCTGGTGCGCGTGTTCCGGGTGATTGCAGCCGATGAAGGCGTTGAGCGAAGAGATGCGGTGTACGAGGCCGTTTTCCAGCAGGAAGTCGAGCGCGCGATACACGGTCGGCGGCGCCGCACGGCGACCATCCTGCTCGCTGAGCACCGCGAGAATGTCGTAGGCACCCAGCGGCTTGTGGCTTTGCCACACCAGTTCCAGCACCCGCCGCCGCAATGCAGTCAGGCGCAAACCCTGACGCGCGCACAGGGCATCGGCCTCAGACAATGCGCTGTGCACGCAATGAGAGTGGTCGTGGGGACGGCTGGCAATCGGTGTTTTAGGCATGAGCGGCGACGATTATTGTGAGAGACGTTATTATGTTACCCGTTCTCGCCTCTTCGAGTGGTCATCGTGTCCCGACTTTTTTCTATCTTTGTCGCATTTTTCGCAAGTTTTTTGCTGATCGGTCAGGCGCAAGCCGAGGTCAAGGTCCTCACCAGCATCAAGCCGCTACAGCTGATCGCCGCTGCGGTGCAGGACGGCGTAGCGATTCCGGAAGTCTTGCTGCCACCTGGCGCGTCACCGCATAACTATGCCTTGCGCCCTTCCGACGTACGGAAGGTGCAGTCCGTGGATCTGGTTTACTGGATCGGACCGGACATGGAAGGTTTCCTGCCTCGGGTGTTGAATGGTCGTACGCTGCCCAGCGTCGCCGTGCAGGATTTGCCCGGTATGAAGCTGCGCCGTTTCGCCGAGGACAGTCACTCCCACGCCGAAGAAGCCGACGAGCACGACCACGACCACCGCCCGGGCAGCCTGGATGCGCATTTGTGGCTGTCGCCGGTCAACGCACGCGTCATCGCCACGAAAATGGCCGCCGACCTCAGCGCGGCCGATCCTGCCAACGCGGCACGGTATGAGAGCAACCTCAAGGCCTTTGATGAGCGCCTCGATGCCCTCGACCTGCGGCTGAAGAAGCGCCTGGCCGGTGTTGAAGGCAAACCTTACTTTGTGTTCCACGAAGCCTTCGACTACTTCGAAGACGCCTACGGTCTCAAGCACGCGGGGGTGTTCAGCGTCGCAGCCGAGGTGCAACCCGGCGCCCAGCATGTCGCAGCGATGCGCGCGCGGTTGCAGGAAGTCGGAAAGACCTGTGTGTTCAGCGAACCTCCGCTGCGCCCGCGTCTGGCGGAAACCTTGGTGGCCGGCCTGCCTGTGAAACTGGCGGAACTGGATGCGCTGGGTGGGTACACGCCGGCAACCGCTCAGGGGTATGAGCAGGTGCTGGAGAAGTTGGGGAATGATTTGGCGGGGTGCCTGGAGTCGTTGTAACCGCAGTATCGGCGGCGCCCCCAATCGCGGGCAAGCCCGCTCCCACAGGTTCGCGGTGATCTTTGTGGGAGCGGGCTAGCCCGCGATGCTTTTTAGAGGGCGAACGGTAGCGGCGTATTGACCGTCTGCCGCTGCGCCAACCGCTGCTGAAACTCCATCGGATCGTGAATCAACACATCCTGCCCGGCGAATGACTCTGCCGCGATCAACCGCGATAACCAGAAGCGCACACAGGCCACCCGCAACATGGTCGGCCACAGCTCGGCTTCGGCGGCCGTGAATGGACGCAGCGCTGCGTAAGAACCGAGCAACGCCCGCGCCCGAGGTCCGTCGATCAGCCCTTCATCGTCCGAACACCAGTCATTCAAGGCAATCGCCACGTCATAGAGCATCGGCCCCGAGCAGGCGTTGTAGAAATCGATCAGACCCGTCAGGTGTGTGCCTTCGAACATCGCGTTATCGCGGAACAGATCGGCATGGATGTTGGCCCGCGGCAGCGCCAGAATTTTCTCTTTCTGCTGCGTGATTTCATCCAGCGCCCGTTCCAGCAGATCCTTCTGCTCGGCATTCAGGTGCGACAGAAACTGCGTGCCCTCCTCCAGCATCCAGTCCAGGCCACGATCGGTTTTGCGCTTGATCATGTTGGCTTGGGTCGCGAGGTGCAGGTGAGCAAGCAACTCGCCCACCTGCGCGCAATGCTGAGCATTGGCTTGCTTGATGTGCTTGCCGGCCAGGCGCGGTTGCAGCAACGCAGGCTTGCCCGCCAGCTCACGCAACGCGATGCCATCAGTGGTGCGCAGGGCGTAGGGCACTGGCAGATCGGCTTCGTGCAGCACGTCGAGCAATTCGATGAAGAACGGCATCTCCTGGACCGGGCCACGCTCGACCAGTGTCAGGACAAATTCGCCCTGCTCCAGGCTGATAAAGAAATTGGTGTTTTCACTACCGGCGGCAATCCCCTGGAAATCAAGCAGGCGGCCGAGGCCATAAGGGGCGAGAAAAGTTTCCAGCTCGGGCCGAGCCAGGGGGGTGAACACAGACATGTTTAAACTGCCAGTACGGGCGCCGCTGTCGAGCCAGCGCCGATTGAAATTAAGAAACTATTTCCACTCAAAAATCTTCCACGACGGAATCAGCATATCCGGCTGATCCGAGCGGATGAAGTTACCGTCCGATCCATCGGCGCGCACCAGAAAGTACGGTTTTCCGCCTTTCGGCGTTACTTGAATGGCGTACAGAAAGCCATTCTGGCGGTATTCCTTGATGGTGTTATCGCCTTCCGTGCGAATGGTTACATCCGGTTCAGGCGATGGCGCATCGTTCGCCGCCATCACGGCCAACGGTGCGGTTGCAAACAACCCAGCCAGCAACAGGCGATTTAGTGTGCGCATGATAACCTTGTCCCTTTGTCGTCAACGGTCCCGCTATTCTAGCGCCGGACCCGCCGAAAAGGTTGATCCTGCTCATGAGCCAAGCCCCCCTCGTCCTGGTGGACGGTTCGTCTTACCTGTACCGCGCCTTTCACGCGCTGCCACCGCTGACCACCTCAAAAGGCTTGCCGACCGGCGCGGTCAAGGGCGTGTTGAACATGCTCAAGAGTCTGCGCAAGCAGTACCCGGACAGCCCGTTCGCCGTGGTGTTCGACGCCAAGGGTGGGACATTTCGCGATGAAATGTACGCCGAATACAAGGCCAATCGCCCGAGCATGCCCGATGACATGCGCGTGCAGATCGAGCCGCTGCATCAGAGCGTGATCGCCCTGGGCTTCCCGCTGCTGTGCGTCGAAGGCGTCGAAGCCGATGACGTGATCGGCACCCTGGCCCGCAGCAGCGCCGCCGCCAATCGTCCAGTGGTCATCTCCACCGGCGACAAGGATATGGCGCAACTGGTCGACGGCCACATTACCTTGGTCAATACCATGACCGGTAGCAGCATGGACGTGGAGGGCGTGAAGGAGAAATTCGGCGTCGCTCCGGAACAGATCATCGATTATCTGGCACTCATGGGCGATTCTTCCGACAACATTCCAGGCGTTCCGGGCATCGGCCCGAAAACCGCTTCCGGGCTGCTGGTCGGCGTGAATGGCGGCCTGACCGAGCTCTACGCGCAACTCGATATTGTTCCGACCCTGCCGATCCGCGGTGCAAAGACGCTGCCGGCCAAGCTTGAAGAACACAAGGAGATGGCGTTCCTCTCCTATCAACTGGCGACAATCAAAGTCGATGTGCCGCTGGACATCGGCCTCGATGACCTGCAAATGGGCCCGGAAGATCCGGTCAAGCTTACCGAGCTCTACAACCTGTTGGAATTCAAGAGCTGGTTGAACGATCTGCAACGGGATGCCAAGCGCATTGAACTGAGCACTGCCGCCGAGCCTGAGCCAGTCGTCGACCTCTTCAGCGCCGCCGAAGCCATCGCTGAGACCGAAGCGCCGGTGGCAACGTCTGAAACCCGCTACGAGACCATCCTCGATCAGGCGCGGTTCGACGCCTGGCTGGAGAAGCTCAATAACGCCTCGCTGTTCGCCTTCGACACCGAAACCACCGGCATCGACGCGCAACAGGCGCAACTGGTGGGCCTGTCGTTTGCGGTGCAGGCCAACGAAGCCGCTTACATCCCGTTGACCCATTCCTACATCGGCGTGCCCGAGCAACTGGATCGCGACACGGTCCTGCGCGCCCTCAAGCCGATTCTGGAAGACCCGAACAAACTCAAGGTCGGTCAGCACGCCAAGTTCGACATGAACATCCTGGCCAACTGCGCCATCGGTGGCGATCAGGCCAACGGCATCACAGTACGCGGCATCGCGTTCGACACCATGCTCGAATCCTACGTGCTCAACTCCACGGCCACCCGCCACGACATGGACAGCCTGGCGTTGAAGTACCTGGATCACACCACGGTGAGTTTCCAGGACATCGCCGGCAAAGGCGCGAAGCAGCTGACCTTCGATCAAATCGCCCTGGAGCAGGCCGGCCCTTATACCGCCGAAGATGCCGACGTGACCCTGCGTCTGCACCAGGCGCTGTTCGAGAAGCTCACCGCCATCCCAAGCCTGGCCAGTGTGTTGACCGACATCGAAATCCCGCTGGTGCCCGTGCTGGCGCGTATCGAACGCCAGGGAGCTTTCGTCGATGCCGCGCTGTTGGGTGTGCAAAGCATCGAGCTGGGCGACAAGATGGTGGCGCTGGAGCGTGAAGCCTTCGAGATTGCCGGCGAGGAGTTCAATCTGGGGTCGCCAAAGCAGCTTGGCGTAATCCTCTACGAGAAGCTCGGCCTGCCGGTGCTGAAGAAAACCGCCAAGGGCCAGCCGTCCACCGCCGAAGAGGTGTTGGCCAAGCTGGCCGAGGACGACTACCGGCTGCCCAAGGTGCTGATGGAATACCGTTCCATGAGCAAGCTGAAAAGCACCTACACCGACCGTCTGCCGGAGCAGATCAACCCGCGCACCGGGCGCATCCACACTTCGTATCACCAGGCGGTAGCGTCCACCGGGCGTCTGTCCTCCAGTGACCCGAACCTGCAGAACATCCCGGTGCGCACCGCAGAAGGGCGTCGCATCCGCCAGGCCTTCGTGGCCCCGACCGGGTACAAATTGCTGGCGGCGGACTACTCGCAGATCGAACTGAGGATCATGGCGCACCTGTCCCGTGACGAAGGCCTGATGAACGCCTTCCGCCACAATCTGGACGTGCACACCGCCACCGCCGCCGAGGTATTCAAAGTCGAATTGGCAGACGTGACCTCCGACCAGCGCCGCAGTGCCAAGGCGATCAACTTCGGCCTGATCTACGGCATGGGTGCCCAGAAACTCGGCAAAGACATTGGTGTCGATACCAAGACCGCCAAGGCTTACATCGATACGTACTTCGCCCGCTATCCGGGCGTGCGTGAGTACATGGACCGCACCCGCGCCCAGGCGGCGGATCAGGGTTTCGTGGAAACGTTCTTTGGGCGTCGGTTATATCTGCCGGAGATCAATTCCAACAAGCCGCAAGAGCGCGCCGCCGCCGAGCGCACGGCGATCAATGCGCCGATGCAGGGCACCGCGGCCGACATCATCAAGAAAGCCATGGTGGCGGTGGACAACTGGCTGGCAGTGTCGGGCCTAGACGCCAAAGTCATCCTGCAGGTGCACGATGAACTGGTGCTTGAGGTGCGCGAAGACCTGGTCGAGCAGGTCCGAGATGAAATTCGCATCCACATGAGTGGCGCGGCGAAACTGGATGTTCCGTTGCTCGTCGAAGTGGGTGTAGGCAATAACTGGGATGAGGCTCACTGACTCCCTGTAGGAGCGAGCTTGCTCGCGAAAGAGTGTCAGGCTGATCGCTGCGCCCGATACATCATCGCGAGCAAGCTCCTACAGATAGCGTCGTGGCAGTGGGCGCAGAGCTCTTAGTTCAGAACGCGCTTAGGGTTATTCCAAACGTATTTGAAAAAATTATGAACTAATCTGAAGATTTGCTACTCAGAGTTACTGAATGGCTGGTGAAGCCCTTCGATGCTCCTATGTTGTGTTAAGTGTTGGCAGATATCTGGACCCCGCCCTAGCGGTCTAGAACTTGAACCCCGGAACTTCCCCCTCCCCATAGAAGTCCGGGGTTTTTTTTGCCTGAAAACTGGCTGTGGCGCGCTCAGGCAAAGCTTTTGCCTTACCTGAACGCATCACAGCCAGTTTTTTATCCGGCAACCTCGGCGCCCTTGTCCGCCAGCTCCATCCAGCCAGCCAGTACAGTATAGGCATCTTCCAGGCCCATGCGTTTCGGCGCCGAAAACAGCTGAATCGTCACGCTGTCACCCCAACCCTTGCGAATTTCCGACTGCACCTTGAGCAGCGTGTTCTTGGCTGCGCCGTAGGTCAATTTGTCCGCTTTGGTCAGCAGAATGTGCATTGGCATGCCGGCAGCAACGGCCCAATCGAGCATCAGCAGGTCGAAGTCTGTCATCGGATGGCGAATATCCATCATGAGGATCAGGCCTTTCAAACTCTCGCGACCACCCAAATAAGCCTCAAGGTGACGCTGCCAGTGTTGCTTGAGCGGGATGGGTACTTTCGCGTAACCGTAACCCGGCAGGTCGACCAGACGGCGTTCATCGTCTAGCTTGAAGAAGTTCAACAGCTGTGTGCGTCCCGGTGTTTTCGAGGTACGCGCCAGGCTGGCATGGGTCAGGGTGTTGAGCGCACTGGACTTGCCGGCGTTGGAACGCCCGGCGAAGGCGACTTCAAATCCTTCGTCGTCCGGACATTGGTCGACTTTGGCGGCGCTGAGCATGAAGGTGGACTGTTGGCACAGACCGAGGATGGGATTCTTGAGTTGCATGGGATTTCCGATGTGGGTGGCGCCGGGAATGGGCGCGGCAAGCAGTGTCGCTTCCGTTTCAGTGACGCCAGTATATAATGCCGCAGATTTTGTGTGCGCTTTGTCCCAGCGTAGGATGAAGTTCACGAGAGCGACAGACCTTGATTGCGCACTAGAACGCAGCACGCTCTCAACCCTGAAAAGGTCGTTTTATGACGAAATGGCTGCTAGTTGCCGGTGTCTTGATGCCGCTTTACAGCGCTCAGGCTACACAGGATCCGGAAGCTGTGTACAACCGTGTTTGTGGCGCCTGTCATTCCGGCCAACTACCCATGGCGCCCAAAAGAGGCGATCAGGAAGCTTGGACGCCGAGGTTGGCGAAAGGTATGGAGACGCTGGTGCAACACGTGACCCAGGGTTTCAAGGCGATGCCGCCGCGTGGTTTGTGCATGGACTGCAGTGCCGAGGATTACCGAGCCATCATCCAGTGGATGAGCGAGTAAACCCGGTCCATAACTCTTAACCCTTAGCCGTAGTTGGATTAGCTGATGAACAAATTGATCGTGAGTCTGCTGTTGACCGTGGGAATCTCCGGCATTGCCCATGCTGCAGGTGAGCCAGTAAAACCTGGTGACGCCGCCGCAGGCCAGGCAAAAGCCGCCGTATGTGGCGCCTGTCATGGCCCGGATGGCAACAGCATGGCGCCAAACTTTCCAAAACTGGCGGGGCAAGGTGAACGCTACCTGACCAAGCAGCTTCACGACATCAAGTCAGGCAAGCGCACCGTTCTGGAAATGACCGGCCTGCTGACCAACCTGAGCGATCAGGACCTGGCGGACATCGCCGCCTACTTCGCCAGCCAGAAAGGCAGCGTCGGCGCCGCCGACCCGAAAGTCGTGGCTCGTGGTGAAGCCCTGTTCCGTGGCGGCGATCTGAACAAGGGCCTGCCATCCTGCACCGGTTGCCACTCGCCAAACGGCGCGGGCAACGCGGCCGCCGGCTTCCCGCACCTGGGTGGCCAACACGCTCAATATATTGCCAAGCAACTGACCGAATTCCGCAAGGAAGAAGGTGGCCGGGCCAACGACGGCGATACCAAACCGATGCAGACCATCGCCAAGAAACTGAGCGACGAAGACATCGCCGCCGTGTCCAGCTACATCCAGGGTCTGCACTAAGCCTGACGAATCGGGCGATGCGCCAGGCATCCAGCGCCTGCAACGTTAACGCTCGATTAATCCGTCGCAGCAAGTATAAAAAGGGTGGCTTTGGCCGCCCTTTTTTGTGGCCGCTGCCGTTACACTACAGAACTCAGGCCCGCCATGACCTGTCTGAATACAGGTCACGCGAGGCGAAAAAATTTGTCCAGGAGTAAAGCATGCGTAATCTGATCATCAGCGCCGCACTCGTCGCTGCCAGCCTGTTCGGCATGACTGCCCAGGCCGCCGAAGCCCCCGCCGCCCCTTACGTCGAACTGAGCAACCCGGTTCCAGTCGCCGTTCCTGGCAAGATCGAAGTGGTGGAGCTGTTCTGGTACGGCTGCCCGCACTGCTACGCGTTCGAGCCGGTGATCAATCCCTGGGTCGAGAAGCTGCCTTCCGATGTGAATTTCGTGCGTATTCCTGCCATGTTTGGCGGCCCATGGGATGCCCACGGGCAAATGTTCCTGACCCTTGAAGCCATGGGCGTGGAGCACAACGTTCACGCAGCGGTGTTCAACGCGATTCAGAAAGAGCACAAGAAACTGACCGACAAGAATGACATGGCCGACTTCCTCGCCACCCAAGGCGTGGACAAGGACAAGTTCCTCGCGACTTTCGACTCTTTCGCTATCAAGGGCCAGATCGTCAAGGCTCGTGAACTGGCCAAAAAGTATGAAATCTCTGGCGTTCCAACCATGATCGTCAACGGCAAGTACCGCTTTGACGTAGGCTCCGCCGGCGGCGCCGAACAAGCGCTGCAACTGGCCGACAAACTGATCGACAAAGAGCGAGCGGCTAACAAGGCTGCCGCCAACTAAGGGCAGTACCCGCCATGCGCCGCTGGGGAACCGAACGCGTCGTTGGCCTGCATGATCCGCGGGTCAACGAGCATCACCTGGAATCGACGGGCTTGCCCGCAGACAGCCGTTTGCGCCTGCTCAGTTTCAATATCCAGGTCGGCATCAGTACCGAGCGCTATCGGCATTACCTGACCCGGGGCTGGCAACACCTGTTGCCGCACACCGGACGCGCCGACAATCTGCAGAAAATCGGCAACCTGCTGGGTGACTTCGATCTGGTCGCCTTGCAGGAAGCCGATGGCGGCAGCCTGCGCTCAGGCTACGTCAATCAAGTCGAACACCTGGCACAGCTCGGCGCCTTCCCCTACTGGTATCAACAACTCAATCGCAATCTCGGACGCCTCGGCCAGCACAGCAATGGTGTGCTCAGTCGCCTGCGCCCGTGGGCGATCGAAGATCATCCGCTGCCGGGGCCCAAGGGTCGTGGGGCGATTCTGGTGCGCTTCGGCGAAGGTCCGGAAGCACTGGTAGTGGTCATGATGCACCTGGCACTGGGTGCGCGAGCCCGTAGTATGCAACTGGCCTACATCCGCGAAGTCATTGGCGGTTACAAACACCAGGTCCTGATGGGTGACATGAATACCCACGCCAGTGACCTGCTGCAGCACTCGCCATTGCGTGACCTCGGCCTGCTCGCGCCGCAACTGGAAGCGACATTCCCCAGTTGGCGCCCGCAACGCTGCCTGGACCATATTCTGCTAAGCCCGACCCTGACCCTCGAAAAGGTCGAGGTATTGGCTCAACCCATTTCCGATCACCTGCCGGTCGCGGTAGAGATTCGTCTGCCGGGTTCGCTCACGGCCGATGCATTGCCCGCGCTGAGTCCTGCCCTTCGCGGAACCCCTGAATGAGCGACGAAGCACAGCGCTGGAAAGAGAAGTACCTCAAAAGCATCGAACAACAGGAAAAGCTCGAACGTCGTTGGGATGCCCGCCTCGACTTGCTGCGTCGCGGACTGGTACGCAGCACCCTGGCGGCAGAAGGTACCGACCGCGCCGTCGACCAGTGCATGAAGGAAATGCGTGAAGTCGTGCGTACCGATGACATGGACGCCGGTCTGGCCGCCCTGATCCCGCGCCTGGAAAAAGCCGTGCTCGACTCCGAGCAACGCCGGGAAACCCGAGTGAACCAGACCAGCGCGGCACTGACCGCACTGGTCACTCAGCTGCAAACATTGCCGCTGCCTCGGGAAGTCAGTCGACCGCTGAAGAGTTTCGCCAAACAGCTGGATAGCCGTGTCAGCCAGGCTCGCGAGATTCCGTTGCTGCTCAGTGAACTGAGCGGCTTGCAAGGTAAAGCCTTGAGTCAGGTGGAGAGTCCTGCTGAACCCGGTCGCCCTGGCTTGTTGCAACGGCTGTTCGGTCATCGGGACGCCGAGGATGTCGCTACGCCGCTCATGCCTGTCGCCGGGCATGACCCTGTCGAAAAGTCTGCGGAAACGATCCCGGCGCCAATGGCCGCGGCACCGTCCGCAGCCGCCGAACCCGCATCGGTTGTCGATGAACCGCACGTCGAAACTTCAGATCCGAGCGTCGTGGCCGCCCAGCCACACGCCGTCCAGGTATCATCCAATACACCCGAGCCCCTCAATCCGCAGCGAGAGTCTGCGCCACTCCCCGCGGCACCCGCTCATGTTGATCAGCCTGACGGGGCGTCAGTACTTGCCGAGGCACCAGCGCCCCAATTCGAGCCGGCAATCAATCCCGACGAACTGACACCCGCTGCGCTTCCCGATACCCTGCCACGGCCTTCAGCCTTGGCTTCCGGTGAGCAGGACCTGTCAGGGGACGAACTGCTTTACGCGCTGCCGGATTCCCCCGAACCCTCCTACAGCTCGGTGGCCAGGCACATCGAAGACACATTGCTAGGTCTGCTTGACGACCTGACGCTCCCCGAGCGTCACCGCCCGCAAGCCGAATCAATGCGCGATCGGCTGAAAAACGGCTTGAATTGGTACGAATTACTGCCGATTCTCGACGATCTGGCTACCTTGATGCTGGCGATTTCGGACAGCGGCCAACATGAATTCGAAGCCTACCTGCTGCGCCTCAATGAGCGTCTCGAGTCGTTCCAGAGCAATCTGCAAGCCGCCAGCGCCGGGCATGCCGACAGCCGTTCCGCCGCAGAGGCCATGGACACGCAGATCCGCGAACAGGTCGACGGCTTGCAGACCAGCATGCACGAAGCGGCTGACCTGGAGGATCTCAAGCACGTTCTGGAAAACCACCTCGAAGGCCTGCTCGGCACCATGGACCAGCATCGCAAGCAGCGCGACGAGCGTGAGCAAGAGGTTGCGGCCCGCCTGCACAGCCTGGCCGAGCGGGTGGCGCACATGGAACAGGAAGCCCTTGGCTTTCGAGAACACCTTGAGGAACAGCGCCAGAAAGCCTTGATCGACCCATTGACCGGCCTGCCCAATCGCGCAGCCTGGAGCGAACGGCTCGACCATGAAATCAGCCAATGGCAACAACACGGCAACACATTGATGCTGGCCATGCTCGACCTCGATCACTTCAAGCGTATCAATGATAACTACGGTCACCTGGCGGGTGACAAAGTGCTGAAAATCATTGCCACTGTGCTGAGCAAGCGTCTGCGCGGGACGGATTTCATTGCCCGGTTTGGCGGCGAAGAGTTTGTCCTGTTGCTGCCTTCGACAGTGCCGGCAGCGGGTATGAAATTGCTGGAACATCTGCGCGCTTCGATCGAGGCCTGCCCGTTCCACTTCAAGGGTGAACGGGTAACGATCACTATTTCCATGGGCCTGACAGCGTTCAAACCTGGCGAGCATAGCGATTTGGTACTCAAAAGAGCCGATCAGGCGCTCTATCGTGCAAAGAATGCCGGCCGAAACCGGGTGGAGCTGGGCTGAGGCAATTGTTCCATTTTGTTTAAAACTTCGCGATTGCCCTCCGTACGCAAGGCAGTACGTTACACTGTTGCATTACTGTCTTGCGTGTATCGCCTCCCGCCATGAAATTTCTCGCTCTCATTGTGTCGCTTCTGCTCCTGGCCGGTTGTGCCAGCGGCCCCCGCTACGACACCAGTCATCCTTCAGCCAATCACGACAGCCGTATCCAGTTCGTGGTGATGCACTACACCAACGCCTCAATGGAGCGCTCGCTGCAACTGCTGACCCGTGGCGAAGTCAGCAGTCATTACCTGATCGGCGACGACAAGAAAGCGACTATCTACAAATTGATGGATGAGAACCTGCGGGCCTGGCACGCCGGGGAAAGCCAATGGCAAGGCCGGACCTGGCTGAACTCCAGTTCCATAGGCATCGAAATCGTCAACCCGGGCTTCAAGGACACACCGACCGGGCGCCTCTGGTATCCCTACAGCGAAGCGCAGGTCCAGTCGCTGATTGTCCTGCTCAAGGACATCAGCAAACGCTACGCCATCAGTCCTCGCAGCTTCGTCGGCCACAGCGACATCGCACCGCTGCGCAAGCTCGATCCTGGGCCGCTGTTTCCCTGGAAACGCCTGGCTGCGGAAGGTATCGGTATCTGGCCGAACGAACAGGCCGTGGCGCGACAGCAGGCAGGGTTCGAAACACAGCTGCCAAGCATCAGCTGGTACCAGGCACAACTGGCCCGCGTCGGCTATGAAACTCCCCAGACCGGCGAACTGGATGTCGCCACCCGCCATGTGATCGCCGCCTTCCAGATGCATTTCCGTCCGGCCCGTTTCGACGGTACGCCGGATGCACAAACGGCGGCGTTGCTACAGGTGTTGAATCAGACAAAATAATGACGCCCGCCCGACGGTCAGCGCGTTTTTCCAATCAGCAGCTATAACTCATTGGTAATTCGTCGGATATTTCCATAATGGCTGCTGCTCGAGAGACGCTCCGTAGTTGGTTCTATCGCCCATGGTTTTTGGCGATGCTGGCGGCTGTCCTGAGCGCAACGCTACTGATGACCGGCAGCCTGTTCATCGCCCTGCATCAGGTCGAGCAGAACGAAAGCCAGGAAATGAACGCCCAGGGCGAACGCTTCCTCGCCCGCCTGGAACAATTGTTCGGGCAATTGCGCGAAAGCCTCGACGACCTGGAAGCCCAGCCGCTACGCAGCTGCAATGACGAAATGGTCGCGACGCTGCAGCAGGTCAGTTTCAATTACCGCTTCGTTTACGAAGCCGCCTACATGGACGGCTCGCGGGTATGCACCAATCGCCCGCGCCAGGAAGGTTTGTCGCTGACACGACCACCGGACATCAAAGGCCCCACCTACAGCTACTGGCTGAACACCACCACCGAACCCGATGAAAACCGGGCGGCGCTGATGCTCGGGCGCGGCAATTTCCGGGTCGCGACATCGCGGGGGCATTTGACCGATATGGTCGACCTGTCTCCGGGCAGCAGCCTGCTGGTGGTACTCGACCATGGCACTCGGGCGATTCCGGTGCTGGGTGTATCCCAGGCCTGGCCACCGATTGAGCATTGGCCGCCGAAAAGCCGTGATGCGCTGCAAGTCACGCATTCGCGCCTGATTTACCGCATGCCCACCGACAACCCGGAATACCAGCTGGTGTTGATCAGCCCGCGGGGCGGGGCCCACATACCGCCAGTGTGGTGGTGGTTGTTGCCGGTCTGCCTGGGGTTGGCCATATGCGTGGGTTTTCTGGTGTTTCTATTGGTTCGCCAGCGCCAGTCTCTGGATGCCGAATTGACGGGCGCCATACGCCGGGGCGAATTGCAGGTGCTGTATCAACCCATTTTCGACCTCGACAGCCGCAATTGCGTCGGCGCCGAGGCCTTGCTGCGCTGGCGTCGGCCGGACGGAACCCTGACCAGCCCTGACCTGTTCATTCCGATGGCGGAAAACACCGGGCAGATCCGCCAGATGACCGACTTCGTCCTGCAACGTTTGCTAGAGCAGCTGGGGCAATTGCTGCGGGCCAATCCGCAGCTGTACATCTCGGTCAACCTGGCGGCCTGTGACGTGATGGTGCCGCGTATTGGCCAGGTCATGGCGCGCCTGCTGACCCTGCACCGGGTCGCCGCCAAACAGATTGCTTTTGAGGTCACCGAACGAGGACTGATCGATGTGGTGGTTGCCCGGGAAAACCTGCAAGCCTTGCGCGATGTCGGGCATCAGGTGCTGATCGATGACTTTGGCACTGGCTATTGCAGCCTCGCCTATCTGCAAACCCTGCCGATAGATTGCCTGAAGATTGACAAGGCCTTCATTGATGCACTGGGCCATGACGCGGCCAGTAGCGGAGTGGCCCCGCACATCATCCACATGGCGCAATCACTGCACCTGACCGTCATCGCCGAAGGCATCGAACATGAAGCCCAGGCGGCGCTCCTCAGCAGTGAAGGTGTGAAGTTCGGTCAAGGCTGGTTGTTCGCCCATGCGTTGAGTGCTGTGCAGTTGATCGAGCTGATTACTCGTGGCCGCCGGCGGACCAGTCGACGCCTGGATGACGAAGCGTAATGCGCGTTACACCGTCAATGCCATGTAGAACTGCGTGCCCTGCCCCGGCCGCGAATAAACCCCCATCCGCCCGCCGTGCAGTTGCACGATTTCCTTGCACAGCGCCAGGCCAAGCCCGGCCCCGCCTTTTTTGCGACCGACCTGCACAAAGGGCTCGAAGATCCTTCCCTGTTGCCCATAGGCAATGCCTTCCCCGTTATCCTCAACACTGATGATCACCCGCTCGCCATGACGCCGGGCCTGCAAACGTATGAGGCCACCCGAGGCGGTGTGACGCAGCGCATTGTCGAGCAGATTGTCGAGCACCCGGTCCAATTGCGGCTGATCGGCCTGCAGGCGCGGCAATGGCCCCTGCACTTCCACCAACAGCTCGATGCCCTTTTCCTCGGCACCGCTGGTGAAGCGAATCTGCGCCTGCTCCAGCAAGTCTTCGATGGAACACGGCGCCAGTGTGAGTTTCTGCAATCCGTTCTGATAACGCGAGAAATTCAGCAGGTCGTTGATCAACTGCATCAGGCGCTGCATTTCTTCGTTCACCGTATCCAGCAGATCGGCTTCGCGGGTATCCGGGGCAAAGTGCGCGCGCTCGCGGAACAGGCCGAACGCCATGTGCATGCCGGTAACCGGTGTGCGTAGCTCGTGAGAGGCGCGCAACACGAACTCGCTGCGCACCCGTTCGAATGCCCGCTGTTCGGTAACGTCATGCAACACCATCACCGCGCCGAGAATATGCCCCTGGGTATGGATGACCGGCGTCAGGCTAAAGGTGAGTAACCGCGTCTCGCCATCGACCTCGATGCTCAAGTCCTCCGGGGCTCGCTCCAGCGTGCCGCCACGCAGTACCAATTGCAGCTGTTCATCGAGCTCGGGACGTTGCAGTGCCACGCCCAGCCCCAGGCCGACCCGGTCGTCATCCCAGCCCAACTGGCGCTGCGCCACCGGGTTGAGGTGTTCCAGACGACCCTGGCGATCGATCATCAGCAAGCCGTCGTCAATACTGTCGAGTACCGCCTGCAAACGCTGCTGACCGGCAAGCAGTTCATCGACATTGGTGGCTTGATGCTCACGCAGCGCTTCGGCCATGATCCCGAAGCGCTTGGTCAACTGGTTCAGCTCAACCGCCGAGGAGACCGGCAGGGTGACGTCGAAATTGCCCTGGCCGATATTGTCTGCCGCCTGTACCAGAGCCTCGATAGGCTCGCCGATACGCCGGGCGATGGCATGGGCGGTCACGAAGCCGATGATCAGCACGGCCAGCCCGACCAGGCCCAACAGCCCGGCAATCAGCAATGCATGTTCGCGGGCCTGGCGCTCGGTATCGCTGATGCTATCCAGCGCGCGCTTGTGTTCGGCAATCAATCCATTGCGCAGCGCGTTGAATTTTTCGGTGAGTTCATCGTTGCCGCTCAGCACATGCGTCGTGTCAGGCGAAACTTCATACGCCTTGATAAAGCTCAGATAGTCGGCCTTGGCTTTTTTGAAACCGTATTCGCTGCCCTCGCCCGCCGGCTCCTGGGCAATGCCTTCCTCCAGTAATTGAAAGTAACGCTGCTTGGAGGCTTCGAAGGCGGAAGCATCACGCTGCTCGCTGAGCATGATGATCAACTGATCACCCAGCGTTTGACGCAGCTTGAGCCCTATATCCAGGGTGACGAAGTTGTTGCGCACCAGCGCTTCCTGGCTCCCGGCCATTTGCATCACGCTGATCAGCCCGAGCATCAACCCCAGCAGCGCAACGGTGATCAGCGCGGAAATGCTCAGGAACAACCGGGACCGCAACTTCATCGCCAGTTTCATCGGTGGCGGCTCACAAGTTGTACTGTTTGCGTTTGCGGTACAGTGTCGAAGCGTCGATACCCAGGGTCTTGGCGGCTTGATCCAGAGTGCCTGCGGTGGCGAGGACAGCGCCGATATGGGCTTTTTCCAGCTCATCCAGGCTCAAGGCCGCGCCAATGCGCGGCGCATTGTTGACCGGCGTCTCGGCCATGCCCAAGTGGTTGATCTCGACCCGCTCCTGCGGGCAAATAATGCTCGCACGCTCCACCACGTTGCGCAGTTCGCGAATGTTCCCCGGCCAGCGATAACCCAACAGCGCTTCGCGGGCCTCGTCGCTGAACCCCCGGGCCGGGCGTGCATATTCTTTGACAAAGCGCGCCAGAAAGCGGTCGGCAAGGGTGAGAATGTCTTCCCTGCGCTCGCGTAGCGGCGGCAGGTGCAAGGTGATGACGTTCAGGCGATAGAGCAGGTCTTCACGAAAACGGCCATCGCGGACCATGTCTTCGAGGTTCTGGTTAGTGGCCGCGAGGATGCGCACATCGGCGCGACGGGTGACCGGGTCCCCCACGCGTTCGTATTCTTTATCCTGAATGAAACGCAGCAACTTGGGTTGCAAAACCAAGGGAAAATCGCCGATTTCATCGAGAAACAGTGTGCCGCCATCAGCCTGATTGACACGACCCAAGGTGCTTTCACTGGCTCCGGTGAACGCTCCGCGACTGTGGCCGAACAGTTCACTTTCCATGAGTTCGGCGGTCAGCGACGGGCAGTTGATGGTAATGCAGGACTTCTTCGCCCGCTTGCTCCAGCCGTGAATCGCCTGTGACAGCTCGCCTTTACCGGTGCCGGACTCGCCGAGTATCAAGATATTGGCATCGGTGCTGGCGACCTGGCGGGCCGTCTCGAGCACCACCTTCATGGCCGGACTATGGGAGTCCAGGCCATCCTGGGGTTTGCGCACTTCGCCTTCCAGGGCTTCCAGGCGCGCCGACAATTGCCGCACTTCCAACTGCTTGGCAGTGGCCAGACGCAACTGATCGGGGCTGCACGGCTTGACCAGATAATCGGCAGCACCGGCCTGTATGGCATCGACGGCAGTGTCCACCGCCGAGTGCGCGGTGACGATCACTACGCGCATCCAGGGCGCTTGAATGCGCATCTGAGCCAACACATCGAGACCGTTGTCCTCACCCAGGCGTAAATCGAGGAAGCACAGGTCGAACACCTGACGTTGCAGCAACGCATCGGCCTGGGCAGCGCTGTTGGCGGTTGCCACGCTGTAGCCTTCATCTTCGAGGCAATAACGGAAGGTACGCAGGATGGCGGACTCATCATCCACCAGAAGAATGCGGCCTTGATGCTCAGTGGCGGATTCCATTTTCCTACGCTCCCTAATGAATGATCTTGGTTAGTCTCGGAAAAATCGGGCAAGTTGCATGGTTCATTCTGATCCATTCCCGTCATGGCAGGTAGTGATCTCCCTGACGCCGGTTTTCCCCTGATTTTTTATGCCTTTTATAGATAGCTGCTTTTCACACGACGAGCACGTCCCTTTCTGACAGCTACGCCCTCCTCTCAATTCAAAAATATTGCACTGCATGCCTCGCTGATCGTGCATTACGCACGACTGCCTCATGGCTCATCGTGCAGGATGCGTCCGAGGGCCCTTGAGGCCCACCTATAACCAATTGATTTTTATAGATTTTATTATGAAAAAAATCTGGCATGGCGACTGCAACGACCCAAATATCGCAGGGCAATAAAAAACGCCCTCAAACCGATTACCCCGTGTGGGAGGAGCTTCAGGATGAATCGCCAACGTGCCACCCCATTGCATCTCTCGCCACTGCTTCTGCGCCAAGGTTTGTTTGCCGTACTGGCACTGTTGATCACGTTGATCGGCGGCCAACAGTTCATGCGCTGGGAGCAGAGTCAGCAGCAAGAAGGGCCTAGCGTGTCGTTTCAGCACCCGACCCAAACCCACTTTAGCGCCGCCGGCAGCGGCATGGCCGACAACACTTCGATGCGAATGATGGACGTCGACCAACACCAGGCAAATGAAATGCCTCGTCAGGAGCGCTGGGTGTTCTAAGTACACACACTTGGCGCGCTCAATGCGCCGGGAATCGCACCTCTGATCACAAGCGTAAGGAGAATCACCATGTTGAGCTGGGCAATCACATTCTTGATCATTGCCATTGTCGCCGCCGTACTGGGCTTCGGTGGTATCGCGGGCACCGCCACGGGTATCGCCAAGATTCTCTTTGTCGTGTTCCTGGTGATGTTCATTGCTTCCTTCTTCTTTGGCCGTCGCGGCCGAAGCTGAACATAAGCGTTCAGGTAAAGACTCTGGCAGCCGCCCGACTGTTGGGCGGTGCTGCCCCAAATGCAGGCGCCGTGGCGATTGCCGCCATTGACGGGCAGTCACACGACCGATTCCTCGGCAAACCGGACCAGGGTCTGCAGGAATTGTTGATGGAGAAGTTAAAGACGGACCGGAACTGGTACTGATTTCAGATACACGAAAGGAGCCATCGCTTCTTTCCCCTGCGCCCACCCGAGGAAGGTCGGCGCATGACCAAGGGGTCGGGACGTTCTGCCTGTTTCAGGGGCGGAGTGACCTACGGGTACAGGGAGTGCCTGCGCAAGGGCCGGGTCAGGAAAGCTACGTCGCAAGTTCGCCGGTCAAACATGACCCGACGAACTTGCGAAGGGCTTCTATATGCAAACCGTTGAATTAGAGCGATCCATCCTATTCGTCCCCTCCTCTCGATAAACCGGCCGCCTTTTCCGGGAAAGTGCTTTTCCCGGTGACTCGCCAGCGACCGTATATCGAGAAAAATTGCCCGTCTTTTGCCGGGAATTCTTCCCGTACGCGGCGTGATTTTCCTGAAATTCCCGTCGAATCCGACTGATCAAAAAACACTCAATCTGCGCTGTGATGGCCGGTACACGGCACTTATGCCTGCCGAAATGTCATATTCGAACCGTTTGCGACGTCGGTTTTAGTTAAAAAACCTCATGCCGATTCGGCATAGGGTAGGCGTTTACGGCATTAGACGTCGCTTCCTTGCATCGGAATAGTTGCGCCTTTTTTCGCCTGCCAGAGAGCTATCAACAAACGCTCCGGGGCTCCTTATACGGGGGCAGATGCACACGACTTTTGCGCCACAAGCGCTCCAGTTCTCGCATCTGCCCGAGTCAAACTGAAGTAAGGGTAAAGATATGAAGAAGGCAAAGCTTAGCCTCGCCTGGCAGATCCTCATCGGTCTGGTATTGGGGATTGCAATCGGTGCGCTGCTCAACCATTTCAGTGCCGAGAAAGCCTGGTGGATCAGCAATATCCTGCAACCGGCAGGCGATATCTTTATCCGTCTGATCAAGATGATCGTGATCCCGATCGTGATTTCCTCGCTGGTTGTCGGTATTGCCGGCGTTGGCGATGCGAAGAAGCTGGGTAGCATTGGCCTGAAAACCATCGTCTACTTTGAAATCGTCACCACCATCGCCATCGTCGTCGGCCTGCTGCTGGCCAACCTGTTCCATCCGGGTGCCGGCATCGACATGAGCACCCTGGGTACCGTGGACATCTCCAAGTACCAGGCAACGGCGGCCGAGGTTCAGCATGAACACGCGTTCATCGAAACCATCCTCAACCTGATCCCGTCCAACATCTTCGCGGCCATGGCCCGCGGCGAAATGCTGCCGATCATCTTCTTCTCCGTGCTGTTCGGTCTCGGCCTGTCGAGCCTCAAGCCCGAGTTGCGCGATCCGCTGGTGACGATGTTCCAGGGTGTATCGGAAAGCATGTTCAAGGTCACTCACATGATCATGAACTACGCCCCGATTGGCGTATTCGCACTGATCGCGGTGACCGTGGCCAACTTCGGCTTCGCCTCGCTGCTGCCGCTGGCGAAACTGGTAATCCTGGTTTACTTCGCCATTGCCTTCTTCGCGTTCGTGGTACTGGGCCTGATCGCCCGCCTGTTCGGCTTCTCGGTGATCAAACTGATGCGCATCTTCAAGGATGAGCTGGTGTTGGCCTACTCCACCGCCTCCTCCGAAACCGTGTTGCCACGCGTGATCGAGAAGATGGAAGCCTACGGTGCGCCGAAAGCCATTTGCAGCTTCGTGGTGCCGACCGGTTACTCGTTCAACCTCGACGGTTCGACCCTGTACCAAAGCATCGCAGCCATCTTTATCGCCCAGCTGTACGGCATCGACCTGTCGATCAGCCAGCAACTGCTGCTGGTCCTGACCCTGATGGTCACTTCCAAAGGCATCGCCGGTGTGCCGGGCGTGTCCTTCGTGGTGCTGCTGGCCACCCTGGGTAGCGTGGGTATTCCACTGGAAGGCCTGGCGTTCATCGCCGGTGTCGACCGCGTCATGGACATGGCCCGTACCGCGCTGAACGTAATCGGCAACGCCCTGGCCGTGCTGGTCGTCTCCCGCTGGGAAGGCATGTACGACGAGGCCAAGGGCCAGCGCTACTGGAATTCCCTGCCGCACTGGCGCAGCAAAGAGAAGCTGCCGGCTGGCGAGACTTCCAGCAACTAATCAAGGCTTGTGGGAATTGGCTTTTCTGTGGGAGCGAGCCTGCTCGCGATAGCGGTGTATCAAACAACATAGATGTTGAATGTGCCGCCCTCATCGCGAGCAGGCTCACTCCCACAGGGGTTTTGGGTCATACCCCAAAATCCCAATTGCCCTCCACACACACGCCAACCAAACCCCGGAGAAATCCGGGGTTTGTCGTTTCTGGCCACCCCGCTATCATTCGCCCATCTTTTGGGGGATTTGACTGATGCTTAATGGCCTGTGGCTTGGCTTCTTCATCGTGGCCGCCGTGTCGGCGCTGGCGCAATGGCTGATCGGTGGCAACGCCGGGATCTTCGCAGCGATGGTGGAAAGCATTTTCGCCATGGCCAAGTTGTCGGTCGAAGTCATGGTCCTGCTGTTCGGCACCCTCACCCTCTGGCTGGGTTTTCTGCGGATCGCCGAGAAAGCCGGGATCGTCGAGTGGCTGGCAAAAGCGCTTGGGCCGTTGTTTCTTCGGTTGATGCCGGAAGTGCCGCCCGGCCACCCGGCCATCGGCCTGATCACCCTGAACTTCGCCGCCAATGGCCTGGGCCTGGACAACGCCGCCACGCCCATCGGCCTGAAGGCCATGAAAGCCCTGCAGGAGCTCAACCCCAGCGACACCATCGCCAGTAATGCGCAGATCCTGTTCCTGGTGCTCAACGCTTCATCCCTGACCCTGCTGCCGGTCACGATCTTCATGTACCGCGCCCAACAAGGCGCGCCCGACCCGACCCTGGTGTTCCTGCCAATCCTGCTGGCCACCAGCTGTTCGACCATCGTGGGCTTCCTGTCCGTAGCCGTCATGCAACGCCTGCGCGTCTGGGACCCGGTGGTACTGGCCTATTTGATTCCCGGTGCCCTCGCCCTCGGTGGTTTCATGGCGCTGCTGGCAACGCTCTCGGCCAGCGCGCTGGCCGGTTTGTCGTCGATTCTCGGCAACTTGACGCTATTTGGCTTGATCATGCTGTTTCTGGTGATTGGTGCACTGCGCAAGGTGAAGGTTTACGAGGCATTCGTCGAAGGTGCCAAGGAAGGTTTCGACGTGGCGAAGAACCTGCTGCCGTATCTGGTGGCGATGCTTTGCGCCGTCGGCGTACTGCGGGCCTCCGGGGCACTGGATTTCGGCCTGGACGGGATTCGTCACCTGGTGGAATGGGCCGGTTGGGATACACGCTTTGTCGATGCGCTGCCGACAGCGATGGTCAAGCCTTTCTCCGGCAGCGCCGCCCGGGCGATGCTGATCGAAACCATGAAAACGTCCGGCGTGGACAGCTTTCCGGCGCTGGTAGCGGCGACGATTCAAGGCAGTACCGAAACCACGTTCTATGTACTGGCGGTGTATTTCGGCGCGGTGGGCATCCAGCGCGCGCGGCATGCGGTGGGGTGTGCGTTGCTGGCGGAACTGGCGGGTGTGTTGGGCGCGATAGGCGTCTGCTACTGGTTCTTCGGCTAAACGAAAACGACTCCTGTAGGAGCGAGCCTGCTCGCGAAAAACGCAAGGGCGCCGCTGACCATCTGGTTTTACGCGTTATCGTTAACGACCATCGCGAGCAAGCTCGCTCCTACAGGGAAATGTGCAGGGCTTCAGGGTCTTGGTGGCGGCGCGAGTTTCTGTCCTTGCTCCACCGCCCAGGTCACCACCTGCGCCGTCAGTTGATCATTGGCCTGGCCAAACCCGGCCACCACCGCCGGGACCTTCACGTCGCTCAGCGGCTGGCGCACTTCAAAGCGTTTACTGGCGAGGATTCGCTGGTCATAGCCACGTACCAACACCGCATCCAGGCGCACCACCACGCCAGCGCTGGTGCCCTGGTACTCGGTCTGGAACGCCTGCAAGCTGCCGCCCAGCTCCAGGTCTGCCTGGAAGTTGCTGTCGTCGGTACTGAGCAACGTCACCCGACCATCGCGCTGGAAACCATCCAGCAGACGATTACGCAGCAGGACGGGTGCCGGGTCACTCCAACGCGAGCCCTTGTAGCTGCTGATCACGTCACCCTGGGAGATGACGGCAATGTTCGGCTTGTTCAACGCCTCGCTGGCCTGGGGTTTGTTCAAACGCAAAGACCAGCGTTGCGGCGTGCCATGGCTGGCGGCTATGGCGCTCTGCGCCGAGGGCAATCGATACAGGTCGAACGGCTCGGGTTCGGGCAGGATCGAGCAGGCGCCGAGCAGCGTGAAGCTGGCGAGGAGGGCAAGGCGGGGCAGCTTCATGGGGTGAATTCCTTGTGCTTGTCACTGCCCAGCAGGTAACCGCTGGGGTCGGCTTCCAGGCGTTTGGAGATCGCCCGCAACGAAGTCAGGGTTTCACGCAACTCCCGCACCGCCGGAGCCAGGCCATTGATGCCTTGCATGCCACTGTTGAGCGAATCCTGATTGGTAGTGAGCAACTGATTGATCGTCGCACTGCTCTGCTCCAGGGACTTCATCGCCTGCTGGGCACTGCCGAACATCTGCTTGCCCTGATCGTTGAGCAAGCCGTTGGCGTTACGCATCAGCGCCGAGGTCTGCTCCATCATGGTACCGGCTTGTTTGCCCACCACCGCCAGTTGCTGGATCGCCTGACGGATATCCCCACGCTGATCGGCAATGACCCCCGTGGTTTGCTCCAGATGCTCAAGGGTTTTGCTGATGTGTTCGATGTTTTGCGTCGAAAACAACAGGTTGGCGTTTTGCATCAGCGTGTTTACCCCGGACAACAAATCATTGCTGTCGTTGATCAAACGAGCGATGGGCGAGGGCATGGCAACGATCACCGGCAGCTTGCCGTCCTTACCCTTGAGCGCCGGGCTCTGCGGTGTGCCGCCACTGAGCTGGATGATCGACGTACCGGTGACGCCGGTCAGCGCCAGTTTGGCCTGGGTATCCTCCTTGACCGGTGTATCACCGGCCAGGCGAATCCGCGCCAGCACCCGACGCGGATCTTCCGGGTCCAGGCGCAGCAACACTACATCGCCAACCTTGATCCCGCTGTATTGCACGGAGCTGCCGTTGGAGAGGCCGCTGACCGCTTCGTTGAACACCACTTCGTAATCCTTGAACTCGGTGTCGACACTGGACTTGGCCAGCCACAGGCCGAAGAGCAGGGCACCTGCCACCACAATAACGGTGAACAGGCCAATCAACACATGATGGGCTCGGGTTTCCACGTCAGACCTCGTTGAGCTGTTGGGCGGCTGTCAGCGCCGCGCGGCCGCGAGGGCCATGGAAGTATTCGTGAATCCACGCGTCATCGGTTTCCGAGACGACATCGATGGCATCGGCCACCAGCACTTTCTTCTGCGCCAACACCGCCACCCGATCCGTAATGGTGTAGAGGGTGTCGAGGTCGTGGGTCACCAGGAAAACGCTCAGGCCCAAGGCATCGCGCAGGGTCAGGATCAGTTGATCGAAGGCGGCGGCACCGATCGGATCGAGGCCGGCGGTGGGTTCGTCGAGGAACAGGATGTCCGGGTCCAGCGCCAAGGCCCGTGCCAGTGCGGCTCGCTTGATCATGCCGCCGGACAGGGACGCGGGGTATTTGTCCGCCGCCGACAGTGGCAAGCCGGCCAGGGCCATTTTCACCGCCGCCAGATGCTCAGCGTCGTCACGACTCAAACCGGCGTGTTCGATAAGGGGCAGGGCGACGTTCTCGGTCACAGTCAACGAAGAGAACAGGGCGCCTTTTTGAAACAGCACGCCGAAGCGCCGTTCCACCAACGAGCGTTCGCGCTCGGACAAACTCGGCAGGTTTTTACCGAAGACCTTCACCACGCCTTCGCTGGGCTGGCGCAGGCCGACAATACTGCGCAACAGCACCGACTTGCCACTACCGGAGCCACCGACCACCGCGAGGATTTCGCCCTTGTACAAGTCCAGGTCGAGGTTCTCATGCACGCTCTGCCGGCCAAAGCGATTGCATAGCCCGCGGACTTCGATCACCGCCTCGGCGGGCGCTCGGGGAATACGGCTCACCAACTGATCTCCATGAAAAACAGCGCGGCCACGGCGTCGAGCACGATCACCACGAAAATCGACTGCACCACGGCGGAGGTGGTGTGCGCACCGACAGACTCGGCGCTGCCACTGACCTTGAAGCCTTCGAGGCAACCGATGGCAGCAATCAGGAAGGCAAAAACCGGCGCTTTGATCATCCCCACCAGAAAGTGCTGAACGCCGATGTTCGATTGCAGCAACGACAGGAACATCGCCGGGGAAATATCCAGCGACACCGCACAGACCAAGGCACCACCGACAATCCCCGACACCATCGCCAGAAACGTCAGCATCGGCAACGCGACCAACAGGGCCAGGACCCGGGGCACCACCAGCAGCTCCATGGGATCGAGACCCAGGGTGCGGATCGCGTCGATTTCTTCGTTGGCTTTCATCGAACCAATCTGCGCGGTGAAGGCACTGGCGGTTCGTCCGGCCATCAGGATCGCCGTCAGCAATACCGCGAACTCACGCAGGAAGGAGAATGCCACCAGATGCACGGTAAACACCGTGGCACCAAAGTTGGCCAATACCGTCGCGCCTAGAAACGCCACCACGGCGCCCACCAGAAACGTCAGCAGGGCGACGATGGGCGCCGCGTCGAGGCCGGTCTGTTCGATGTGCGCAACCATCGGCGTGACCCGCCAGCATTTCGGGCGAAACAGACCGCGCAGGATGGTTTCCAGAATCAGGCCGACGAAACCCAGCAATTGCAAGGTGTCCTGCCAGACCGTGTCCACGGCGCGGCCGATGCGAGTCAGCAATTGAATGCCGACGCTGGTTTCCGGCTCCTTGATGGGTACGCAGAAATCCGTCAGGGAGCGATAGATCGTTTGCAACAGGGCGCGGTCGGCGGAAGAGATCGTGCAGTCGGGGTGTTCGGCAGAACGGCTCAGGCGCTCGGAACCCAGCAGCTCGACCAACAGCGACGCACCTGCAGTGTCCAGGGCACCGAGCCCGTTGAGGTCGATACGGGTGCTGTCGTCGTATTGGCCTTCGAGCTTTTTGCTCAGGCGCTTGAGGTCGGCGTAATGGGCGAGCGTCCAGTCCCCCGTCACCTGTATCTGAGGCGGGGTGTGCGAGGTGTCCAGTCGGGCATTGCCGGCCACTGTGCTACTGGTCATAAACTCCGTGCTTTTTCGGCTAGTTACGCAGACCTACGTAATAGCACGAACCGTCTTACTTTTCTTTGATCGGTGTGCTGTCGGTGATCGTGAAGCGCAGCACGCCGATCAACTGCCCGTCTTCGGTCAGCACCCGGACTTGCCAGTTGCCCGCCGGGTTGCCGGGGAAGTTCTGTTTGTGAGTCCAGGCGCGATAACCTTCCTTGCGCCCGCCATGGATATCCAGCGCGATGCGATCGACCTCTTTGCCGTTGAACTGCCAGACGTGATAAATCCGCTCGTCGAGGCCACGCGGGGCGTTGATGGCGGTATAGGCGTATAACCCGTCTCCACGGATCTGCTCGGCACTGACTTCATCCAGGCTCTTGCCGGGCGTGCGGTCCTGCATTTGCGTGCTGATGGCCACGTCGGTCATCCACAGTGTCGCCGGCGGCACCCACGAGCGCAGTACCCAACCCACGCCGCCGATACCGAGGGTGATACTCAGGATCGCCAGTGCGTTGCGTACCGTGCGGATCGGGAAAATCGACGCCAGGCTCGGGAATGACAGCACCACAGCGATGCCCAGCGCCCATTTGAAACTTTGCGAAGTGGTGAGGTGCATGATCACCGGTAACGCGGTGAGCAGGGCGGCGAACAGCGTCAGCGTATGCAACGCCAGGAACGCCCAGCGCCGCGGCGCCAACCACTTGTAGTAGAGCGGATCGATGATGGAAACCAGCGCCGCGATGCCCAACAGCCCGGTGAAAAACAGTTGGCCGCTGTTCCAGGTGGTGGTGATGAAAAAGAACGGCAGGACGAAGAACAGGCTTTCCTGATGAATCATCTGCGTTGCATAACGCAGCAATGGCTCGGGAATTTCCCGCTTGAAGATCCGGGCGAACAGCCTGGTCAGGCTGTTTTCCAGCATCAGCCAGACCCAACTGATCAGCATGATGGTGGTGATCCAGCTTGCCAGCCCCTGCTGCCGATCCACCAGGATGAAACTGCCGACCCCGGAGATAAAACCACCGAGCGCAATGACCCCGGGGTAGCGCTTCATCAGTTCGAGGATGCGCTGTACGAAAAGGGTCAGGGTCGGCATTCGGCGGTTCACAATAGTCGTAGGAAAAATCCTCGACAGGGTAACGCTGGCGGGGCGGTGTGGCGAGGGCCGCATCGGTTATCGGCTGCGATGAAGGCGCCAACCCACGAGACCGAGCGCCAACAACCCCAGCACCCCGGCAATCGCCCACAGTACCTGATCATCACTCAGCAAAGGCTTTTCGATCCGCACATACCCCGGTTGCAAGAGCAGTTCGCGCATCGCCTTGTTCGCTTCCGCCAGAGTCACCCCTTGCAGTTCCCGGGCCGGGTCGGCGAAGCGGCCATCCTCGTAGTCCCCGATGGCGCTCCAGTAGTAATCGGCCAGTGCGCTATTGCCTTGCACCGCCCAGGCCTGGCGGGCGATGGCGGCTTGTTTGAGGCGGTTGAAGGTCTCGGCATTCAGGCCGTCCTTGAGCAAGCCGGCTTTCAATTCATCCAGTACCTTTAGCGCCTCGTCGACGTCGTCGCGCTCCAGGTCGGCATTCAGGCTCATGAAGCCCACACCACCGAACACCTCACGCTCGGCCCATGGTCCGTAGGACAAGCCGTGCGCCAGGCGCAACTGGCGATACAGCGCCCAATCCAGATAGTCCTTGAGCAAGTCGAAGGTTTCGTCGTGCTGATCTTCCAGCACCGGTTCCGGTACCAGCCAGTGCAGCTTGGCCCCACCGCCGACAAAGCCACGAGTCAGGTTGCGCTCATGGGCGGCACTGGCCTGGATTTGTGGCAGTGCCGGATGGCCCGTCGGCTCGATCGGCTTCAGCGCGCCGTAGGTTCGATCCAGATAAGCCGGTAGCAAACGGTCAAGATCACCGACCACGATCAGTGTCATGTTGTTGGGCGCGTACCAATCCTTGCGCAACTTCTCCAGTTGTTCGCGGGTCAGTTGATCGACTTCCGCGCGTTCCGGGCATTTGAGGCCTAGTTCGACGGCCAGCTGCTTACTGGCGGTATGCCCCAGATCCTGGCGATCCAGCCAGCGCTGCAAATGCGAGTAATGGCCGCCGTCTTCGCGCTCGACCACTTGCTTGGCGGCGTTGATGGCGTTGTCATCGAATCGGGTCTGGGTCAGCAACGCCAACAGCAGGTCAAGGACCTTGCGCTGGTTTTTGGCCGGGGCTTCGATCACGAAGGTGGTATCAGCGTTGCTGGTGAAAGCGTTCCATTCGCCCCCAAGCGCTTGCATGCGCTCCTCCAGACCGCCTTCGCCACTGGCGTCGATGCCACTGAACAGCAAGTGTTCGAGCAGGTGCGGCAACTCTTTCTCGGCGCAGCTGAAATCATCGATACCGACGCCCACCACCAGCCGAATCGCCACGTGCCCCCGTTCCGTGCCGGGCTTGAGCAGCAATTGCAAACCGTTACGCAGGGTGTAGCCCTCGACCTGGAAGCGATCCAGGGCGAATGACGGTATTGAACCCAGCAACAGGCAGACGAACAACAGACAACGCATAACAAGCTTCCAGGCAACCAATCGGAGATCCGTGTCGTCCTTCAGGCCGCTATCGCGGGCAAGCCCGCTCCCACGATAAATCTTTGGTGTACTCGGACCTGTGGGAGCGGGCTTGCCCGCGATGACGGCATTGAGGTTGAACCAATGTAACTGACTGACCACACTGCCAGACGTTCAAGGCGAATGCGTGGTGTCCGCCAAATCGTCGGCAGCCAGTGCACCCGTGTCGGACGTTTCCAACACCACATAAGCACTGCTGCAAAACAGCGAGTTCAGACGCTTCATGTCGGCGATCAGTTCCAGGTGCAGCGAACTGGTCTCGATACTCTGCACAATCTTACGTTGCAAACGGCTGACATGAGCGTGGGCCAGGCGGCGCTCCTGTGCACGAAAGCGACGTTTCTCACGCAATAACTGGCGGGCACTTTCCTTATCGGCGCTCAGAAACACCGACAACCCCAGGCGCAGATTGGAAATCAGCTGAGCGTGCAGCCCCGCCAATTCTTCAAGGCCAACCTCGGAAAACGACCGTCGCTGCGCGGTTTTCTGCTGCTGGACCTTGCGCAACATGCGTTCGATCAGGTCGCTGGCCAATTTCAGGTTGATCGCCAGTTCGATGATTTCCGCCCAGCGCCGGCTGTCCTGGTCGCTGAGGTCCTCACGGGGCATTTGCGCCAGATAGAGTTTGATCGCGCTATAGAGCGATTCCACATCATCAGTCAGGCGACGCACTTCCTGGGTGACGGCGGTTTGCTTGCCACGCAGCACATCGAGCATGGCCTCGAGCATGCTGTCGACCAGATCGCCCATGCGAAGGGTTTCCCGAGCTGCGTTAGCCAGCGCCAGGCTGGGGGTTACCAGCGCGCTCGGATCAAGGTGACGCGGTTTGGCCATGCCATTGACTTGCGGTCGCTCCGGGAGCACCCAGGCGCAGAACCTGGCCATCGGCCCGACGCTGGGCAACAGGATCAGGCAGCGTGTGGTGTTGTAGAGCAGGTGGAAGCCGATGACCATTTCCTGAGGACTGAAGTCGAGGCTGTCGATCCAGTGCACCAAGGGGTTGAGCACCGGAATGATCAGCAACAGGCCGATCAGTTTGTACAACAGGCTGCCCAGCGCCACCTGACGCCCGGCGGCGTTCTGCATGCTGGTGCTGAGGAACGCGAGCACACCGCTGCCGATATTGGCGCCGATGACCAGGCCGAGGGCCACCGGCAGGCCGATCACCTTGGCACCGGCCAGGGTCGCGGTCAGCAGCACCGCCGCCAGGCTGGAGTAGGAAATCATGGCGAACAGTGCACCCATCAGGGCATCGAGCAGGATGTCGCCAGTCAGGGAGGCAAAGATCACCTTTACCCCTTTGGCATGGGTGATCGGCGCAGCAGCTTCGACGATCAGCTGCAGCGCCAGAATGATCAACCCCAGACCGATTGCAACCCGGCCCAGCTGGCCCAATCGGGTCTGTTTGCGCGACAGGAAGAAAATCACCCCGATAAAGATCAGCAACGGCGACAGCCAGGACAGGTCGAAGGTCAGCACCCGCGCCATCAGCGCCGTACCGACATCGGCCCCGAGCATCGTCGCCAGTGCAGGAGTCAGCGCCATCAGGCCCTGACCGACGAACGAGGTGACGAGCATGGCCGTGGCATTGCTGCTCTGCACCATGGCGGTGACCACGATCCCCGAGATGAAGGCCAGCCAGCGCTTGGACATGTTTCGGCCAATGACATGGCGCAGGTTGGAGCCGTAGACCCGCAGGATGCCGGTTCGGACGATGTGCGTGCCCCAGATCAGCAAGGCCACGGCTGAGAGCAAATTGAGCAGGGTGAGCATGACGGCCCCCTGAGCTGGTAGCGCCCCAAAGGGGCAAGTTGGCGGTACCGCGACGTTCTACGTTTTGTACTTAAGCTGTAGTTGGCTAACAGTCTGGGCGCCAGCATCGCATAGCTAAACAAGTGATTGAAATAAAACTGTCATGAAAACAGCTTCATGCAGGCATGAAAAAGGGGCCCGAAGGCCCCTTTCTCACATCCTGAATTACTGCCCCGGAATGTCCTTGCGCAGTTTCACCGGATCCTGCTGCTTCTTCTTTTTCGCAATCGCGGTACGCATCTTGATGTTGATCGCTTCAACCGCCAGCGAGAACGCCATGGCGAAGTAGACGTAGCCTTTTGGCACATGCACGTCGAAGGATTCGGCAATCAGCACGGTACCGACGATCAGCAGGAACGCCAGAGCCAGCATTTTCAGCGACGGGTGCTTGTCGATGAACTCGCTGATAGTACCGGAAGCCCACATCATCACCAGCACCGCCACGATGATCGCCGCGACCATGACCGGTACGTGGGACACCATGCCGACTGCGGTGATCACCGAGTCCAGGGAGAACACGATGTCGATGATTGCGATCTGGATGATGGTGTAGAGGAAATTACCGCCCTTGCCACCTGGTTCTTCGTTGGTTTCGTCTTCACCTTCCAGCGCGTGGTACATCTCTTGCGAGCTCTTCCACAGCAAGAACAGACCACCGAAGAACAGGATCAGGTCACGCCCGGAAATACCCTGGCCGAACACTACGAACAGGTCGGCAGTCAGACGCATGACCCAGGTGATCGACAACAGCAACAGAATCCGCGTGACCATGGCCAGCGCCAGACCGAAGATCCGGGTGCGCGCCTGCATGTGTTTGGGCATGCGGCTGACCAGAATCGAAATCATGATGATGTTATCGATACCCAGGACGATTTCCAGGGCGGTCAGGGTGAAGAAGGCAACCCAGATTTCAGGGTTGGTCAGCCATTCCATGTGTATTCCTTTGAGCGAGTGTTAAACCACAAGGGGCCCGGACTTCAAACAGCGAAGCCTGGACCCCAGGTGGTGAGTCTTGGGCTTATAGAGTGCTGAACAGCGGAAAAATCCCCATCAGCAACGCGGCAACCAGTATGCACATGCACACCAGCACTGCCCACTTCAGGGTGAACCGCTGGTGATCACCAAAATCGATCCCGGCCAGGGCCACCAACAGGTAAGTCGAAGGTACCAGCGGGCTCAACAAGTGGACGGGCTGACCGACGATCGAGGCACGTGCCATTTCCACAGCGGTTATACCGTAGTGACTGGCGGCTTCGGCAAGTACCGGTAACACGCCGTAATAAAATGCATCGTTCGACATGAAGAAGGTGAACGGCATGCTCACCAGCGCCGTGATCACGGCCAGGTACGGGCCGAGGAAATCCGGGATCACCGACAACAGGCTTTTCGACATGGCATCGACCATACCGGTGCCCGACAGGATACCGGTGAAGATACCGGCGGCAAAGATCAGCCCCACCACGGCCAGCACGCTACCGGCGTGGGCCGCGACGCGATCCTTCTGTGCTTGCAGGCACGGATAGTTGACGATCATCGCGATACTGAAGGCCACCATGAACAGCACTGGCAGCGGCAGCAGGCCGGCGACCAGGGTGCACATCAGCGCCAGGGTCAGGGCACCGTTAAACCAGATCAGGCTGGGACGACGGGCATCCGGGAACTGCGAAACGCTGATTTCGCTGTGATCGATTTCATCACCGATCAGGTGCAACTCACCCAGACGCGCACGTTCACGTTTGCCGTAGAAGTAAGCGATGGCCAGGATGGCCACGACGCCGGCAGCCATCGCCGGGATCATCGGAACGAAGATCGCCGACGGGTCCACGTGCAGCGCACTGGCCGCACGGGCGGTCGGGCCACCCCATGGGGTCATGTTCATGACGCCGCCGGCGAGGATGATCAGACCGGCCATGATTCGCGGGCTCATGCCAATGCGGCTGTAGAGCGGCAACATGGCGGCCACGCAGATCATGTAAGTGGTCGCGCCGTCACCATCGAGGGAGACGACGAGCGCCAGTACAGCGGTGCCGACCGAAACTTTCAGCGGGTCACCCTTGACCATCTTCAGGATCTTGCGCACGGCCGGGTCGAACAGGCCGGAGTCGATCATCAGGGCGAAGTACAGAATGGCGAACATCAGCATCACGCCGGTCGGGGCGAGCTTGGTGATGCCTTCGAGCATCATCGGGCCGATTTTCGGGGCGAAGCCACCGAACAGGGCGAAGACGATCGGAATGATGATCAGGGCGATCAGCGCGGACAGGCGCTTGGTCATGATCAGGAACATGAAGGTGATGACCATGGCGAAGCCAAGGAAAGTCAGCATGGGAATACTCCAGGCGTGGCGCGGCTAGGGAATGAGCGGACCAGGTGTGATCAGCGCAAAACGGGAAGCACGAGGCGTACGGACGGAGTGACAGCGAAGCGGCGGGTAGTAAAGGACATCAGGATCACCATTGTTGTTGTTAAATGGACCTGGCGAGCAATCGAACACTCGCATTGGCCAACCGGTCTATTGCCGGCAGTGGGGGCGATCCTAATCGGGGAAGCTTTCAGCCAGCTTTCGGCGATGAAAGCGTTGACCGGAAGTACGACCGGTCGTCGGACTGGGGCAGGGAGGTAGACCGAGTCGAGTTCTTCGCGAGCAGGCTCGCTCCCACAATGATTTTGTGTACGACGCAGATCCCCTGTGGGAGCGAGCCTGCTCGCGAAGGCGTCCGTCAATACACATCAGGAGGAACAGCATGACCAAAATTCATACAGGCGGCTGCCACTGCGGACAACTGCGTTATCAATTCAGCGGTCCATTACGCGATATCGCCCACTGCCACTGCTCGATTTGCCGACGGGTCAGCGGCGGCATCGTGACCACCTGGATCACCGTGCCCGCGTCGGCTTTCCAATGGCTGGCCGGGACACCGGCGCTGTATGACTCTTCATCGACCAGCGTGCGCTATTTCTGCGGTAACTGCGGGGCGCAACTGGCGCTCACCACACACCTCAGCCCCGAGAGCATCGACGTGACCATCGCTACTCTCGACCATCCGGAGCAGGCCCCGGCCGAGCGGCACATCTGGACCGACAGCCGCTTGCCGTGGCTGCACCTGGATGAGCATTTACCCGGCGAGCCGGAAGAAACCCTCTAGGTTTATAATGAATATGATCAAAAAATAGACAGATCCAGCGGGCGAATCGCACCCATCCAGATCGCGTGTTCGCTGTGGTCCAGCAAGTCATCGCCGGTGTCCGGGTGCAGAAACACCACGAGCCCCTTGCGGTTGAGCGCCAGCCACGGCAGCACGTCGCCGATCAACTCCGGTCCGAATGCCAACTGGCAACTCCAGTCCGGATGCGGACCGACCGGGCGCTCGTGCATGCGGCCCATCTTCAGCGCAAACAACTGCGCTGCCTGCTCGCACAAGGCGCGTGCTTGCTCGACAGTGCTGGGGTTGAAATAGACATGGGCGTGGTAACCCTTGATCGTTCGCATCTGAAAGCCTCTGAATCGGTTCGAACCCTCGGTGTTACCTAAAGGTCAGACGCCATATGGGTGAAAAACAGGGAGCGCAGCCATGAAGAATGCCGAAACCCCGGTAGTAAAAGTGGTGCTTTATGGTGCCATGAGTAGCCTGGGCAGTGCGCTGATGGTGGAAATGCTGAGGCGCCAACATGAAGTGATCGCCATTCTCGATGACCTGACGGCGCTCGCGGCGCGTCCGGGTTTGCGCACCAAGACCGGTGATTTGTTCGAGGCTGAACGGGTGAAGCAAAGTGTGGCCGGCAGTTCGGCGGTCATTTGTCTATTGGACGCACCGGGGTTGCCGTACAACAGTGAGCACGTGGAAAAGAACATCGTGCCGGGGCCGGTGGAGCAGGTATTGGCGGCGGATGCATTGATCGATGGCATGCAGGCGGCGGGCATTGCCCGGTTGTTTCTGGTGGGGGACTTCGACGTACTGGACGATCCCGACACTTTCGATCCACTGCAACGTCACGCTGCCGAGGAAATCCGCGAGGCCCTGCAAAGCAGCGCCTTGAAGTGGACACTGGTGAATGCTCCGCGCGGAGTGCCCGGGTTGACCATCGAACATTTCAGCCAGGTCAGCAGCACCCTGGAGCCCGGTCTGACCGAACCGCTGGAACGCCTGAGGCGCACGGCTACGGGAATTGCCGATGAATTGCATTTGAACCTGCACATCGGTGAGCACGTCAGTTTTGTCGCGACTGATGGTTAAACCGCAATAGATGGCAGCGTCAGACCATTGAGCGATTGCGCACTGCTGGCCTGCTCGGCCATCAGCCAATCGACAAACTGCTGAATCAACGCCCCGCGCCGCTTGCGCTGCGGCAATACTACGTAATATCCCAGCCTGGACATCACCGTTTCGGCAATCGGCCGGCACAACAATCCCTGCGCCAGCAAGTTATCCACAAGATGCCGCCAACCGATGGCCACGCCCTGACCACCAATCGCCGCCTGAATCAGCAGCGTGTAATTGTCGAAGCGCAACTGCCCGGGGGCGGGCGGCGAGGTAATGCCCAACTCGCGAAACACGCCACTCCAGTCAAACCAGTTGCTGCTGTGCTCACCGCGCAAATGCAGCAGCGGAAACTCCAGCAGTGCCTGAGCGGGCAAGGGCAGGGGACGATCATTCAATAGTTGCGGGCTGCAGACCGGAAACACTTCTTCGCTGAACAACCAATGGCTTTCGCCTTGTTTGAAGCGACCATCGCCGAACAACACGGCCACATCGATATCGGTACGCAGCATGTTGTGGCTGCGCTCACTGGTTACCAAGCTGACATCCACCTGCGGATTGGCCGCGTGAAAGCGGTGCAGACGCGGCATCAACCAATACGCGGCAAAAGCAAAATCGGTGGCGACCTGCAGCACCTCATGTTGTTGCTGGGCACTGATCGCACTCAATCCGGCATCAATTTGCTGTAAACCGAGCTGAACCTGCTCAAAAAGAATAATTCCGGCCTCGGTCAATTCGATGCCGCGGTAGATGCGATCGAACAATCGGATTGCCAGTTGTTCCTCCAGGCGTTTGATCTGCTGGCTGATGGCCGGTTGCGTGGTGCCCAGCTCAACCGCCGCTGCGGTGAAGCTGCGTTGTCGCGCGGCCGCTTCGAAAGCGCGGAGCAGATCCAGGGACAGGTCACCGAGGGCGTCATACATAAGCTGTGCTTATCCTAGTCATTGCCACGCATGGGCTTTACCGCAAAGTGTGGGGGTTTCATTCTCGATCACAGCACTCTCGCATAAACATCGACTATGGAATGCCGCGATCACATGAAGCGCAAGAACATTCTTTTCATCATGGCCGATCAAATGGCCGCGCCAATGTTGCCGTTCTACGGCCCTTCGCCCGTCAAACTGCCCAACTTGAGCCGCCTTGCCGCCCAAGGCGTGGTGTTCGATTCCGCGTATTGCAACAGTCCCTTATGCGCGCCGTCGCGCTTTACCCTGGTCAGCGGTCAACTGCCGAGCAAGATCGGCGCCTACGACAACGCGGCTGATTTCCCAGCCGATGTCCCCACCTATGCCCACTACCTGCGTCGCCTCGGCTACCGCACCGCGCTATCGGGCAAGATGCATTTCTGCGGTCCGGACCAATTGCACGGTTATGAAGAACGCCTGACCAGCGATATCTATCCCGCTGACTATGGTTGGGCGGTGAACTGGGATGAACCGGATGTGCGTCCGACCTGGTACCACAACATGTCGTCAGTGCTGCAAGCCGGGCCTTGTGTACGCACCAATCAGCTGGATTTCGACGAAGAAGTGGTGTTCAAGGCCCAGCAATATTTGTTCGATCACATTCGAGAGGAGGGCGATCAGCCGTTCTGCCTGACGGTCTCGATGACTCATCCACACGACCCTTACACGATTCCCAAGGCTTTTTGGGATCTGTACAACGACGCCGACATCCCATTGCCTGCAACACCAGAGCAGCACGATCTCGATCCGCATTCCCAGCGTTTGCTCAAGGTCTATGACCTGTGGGAAAAGCCGCTGCCTGTGGATAAGATCCGCGATGCTCGCCGCGCCTATTTCGGTGCTTGCAGCTATATCGATAGCAACGTCGGCAAACTCCTGCAAACGCTCGAAGATACCGGGTTGATCGATAACACCATCATCGTGTTCTCCGGCGACCATGGCGACATGTTGGGCGAGCGTGGCCTCTGGTACAAAATGCACTGGTATGAAATGGCCGCGCGGGTGCCCCTGTTGATAAGTGCGCCGGGGCAATTCGCTCCCGGACGGGTCAGCGCCTCGGTGTCCACCGCCGACCTGCTGCCCACCTTTGTGGAGCTGGCAGGCGGCTCACTGGAACCGGGCTTGCCGCTGGATGGCCGCTCACTGGTTGCGCACCTGCAAGGGCAGGGCGGTCACGACGAAGTGTTTGGCGAATACATGGCCGAAGGCACCATCGGCCCGCTGATGATGATTCGCCGTGGCAACTACAAATTCATCTACAGCGAAGAGGATCCCTGCCTGCTCTTCGACGTGCACAATGATCTGCACGAATTGGAAGAACTCAGCCAATCACCGCAATATCGCCAGCTGTTCGACGACTTTCTCGCCGAAGCACGGGCAAAATGGGATATTCCGGCGATACACCAACAGGTGCTCGCGAGCCAGCGGCGCCGGCGCTTCGTCGCCGACGCCCTGACCATCGGCAAGCTCAAGAGCTGGGATCACCAGCCGCTGGTGGACGCCAGCCAGCAATACATGCGCAACCACATCGACCTTGATGATCTGGAGCGTAAAGCACGTTATCCACAACCCTGCCAAAACCAATAATGTTAAGGGGAAGTCCATGCAAAGGTTATCCACAGTACTGACGGTCGGGCTTCTGGCTCTGGGCAGCGCATCGGCATACGCCGATCAAAGCTGCGAGACAGTGAAGATGGCCGACCCTGGCTGGAGCGACATCGCCGCGACCAACGCCATCACCGGCTTTCTGTTGGACGGCATGGGCTACAAGGCCAAGGTCGATACCCTCGCGGTGCCGATTACCTTTGGCGGGCTCAAGGATGGCCAGGTCGATGTGTTCCTGGGTAACTGGATGCCGGCGCAGCAGGGCTTCTACGACAAGTTCGTGGCCACGGGCGACGTCACTCAACTGGCGAAAAACCTCGACGGCACCGAATTCACCCTCGCCGTTCCTGACTACGTCTGGGACGCGGGTGTGCATAACTTTTCCGACCTGAACAAATACGCGGACAAATTTGACCGGAAGATCTACGGCATCGGCTCCGGCGCACCGGCCAACATTTCCCTGCAAGAGATCATCAAGAAAAACGATTTCGACATGGGCCAGTGGAAACTAGTCGAGTCCAGTGAGCAGGCGATGCTCGCCGAAGTATCCCGCGCAGTGAAGAAACAGAAATTCGTGACCTTCCTCGGCTGGACCCCACACCCGATGAACGTGCAGCTGAAAATGCATTACCTCAAGGGCGGCGAGCAATACTTCGGCGACACCGGCAGCGTTCATACCCTGACCCGCAAAGGTTATGCACAGGCCTGCCCGAACGTTGGCAAACTGCTGACCAACCTGAATTTCACTCAGGAAATGGAAAACAGCATCATGGCCGAGGTGGTGAACAAGAAAGTCAGCAATACCGACGCGGCCAAGGCGTGGATCAAGGCCAATCCGGCCGTGTTGGATAAATGGCTCGATGGCGTGAAAACCGTGGATGGCAAAGATGCGTTGCCGGCGGTGAAAGCCAAGCTTTAAAACTTTGTGCGAAAGGGCTCAGGAGAAACCCTGTAGGAGCCGGCTTGCTGGCGATAGCTTTGTATTAGGCGCAATAAATGTCGACCAATGCGCCGCCATCGCCAGCAAGCCGGCTCCTACAGGTCCTGTTACCCTTGTGGAAAACCCCAACCGAGAGGCTTCATGGCACTTCCCAGCCGCCATTCACTCTTCCCCTTCCTCACCTGGTTGCCCCGGCAAACCCGCGCCAGCGTCGGCCGTGACCTGATCGTCGGCCTCAGCGGCGCGATTCTCGCGTTGCCGCAATCCATTGCCTACGCCCTGATCGCCGGTCTCCCACCGGAATACGGCTTGTACGCGGCGATCATCCCGGTATTGATCGCTTGTCTGTGGGGTTCGTCGTGGCATTTGATCTGCGGTCCTACGGCAGCGATCTCCATTGTCCTGTACGCCAGCGTCAGTCCTCTGGCCGTTCCGGCGACACAGGACTACGTGACCTTGATCCTGTTGCTGACGTTGCTGGCCGGGATTTTCCAGTGGCTGCTGGGCCTGCTGCGCTTTGGGGCGCTGGTGAATTTCGTTTCTCATTCAGTGGTGCTCGGTTTTACCCTCGGTGCCGCGGTAGTCATTGCCATCGGCCAGTTGCCCAATCTGCTGGGGCTGGACTTGCCCAGCCAGGCCACTGCACTGGACAGCTTCATTCTGCTGTTCAGACACCTCGACGAAATCGATAAGCCATCGCTCATGCTGGGGCTGGCGACCGTGGTGGTGGGCGTCATCCTGAAGCTGTGGTTGCCGCGCTGGCCGACACTGTTGATCACCCTCGTGCTGGGCGCGTTGCTGGTCTGGCTCTGGCCATCGATGTTCGGCCATGTGGAGCTGGTCAGCGCATTCACCGGAAAGTTGCCGCCCTTCAGCCCGCTGCCGCTGGACCTTGACCTGATCCTGCGTCTGCTGCCGAGTGCCGTGGCCGTGGGCATGCTCGGGCTGGTCACCAGCCTGTCGATCGCCCGCTCGCTGTCGGCACGTTCGCAGCAGTTGCTCGACGCCAATCAGGAAGTTCGCGCCCAGGGTTTATCCAACATCGTCGGTGCATTTTTTTCCGGATCGCTGTCTGCCGGTTCTTTCACCCGCTCGGGCCTGAGTTACGAAGCCGGAGCCTGCTCACCCTTGGCGGGTATTTTTTCGGCGCTGTGGGTGGCGCTGTTCGCGATCTTCGGTGCAAATCTGATCGCGCACATCCCGATTCCGGCCATGGCCGGCAGCATTCTGCTGATCGCCTGGGGCCTGGTGGACCATCGTGGCATTCGCGCGCTGCTGCGGGTCAGTCGCGCCGAGTTCGTGGTCATGGCCCTCACTTGTGTCGCCACCCTGTTGCTGGAACTGCAGACGGCAATCTATGCCGGGGTGCTGGCCTCCCTGTTCTTTTACCTCAAGCGGACTTCACAACCGCGGGTACAACATGTGCGCGACGGCGATGAAGACATTTTGCGGGTGGGCGGTTCGATCTTTTTCGGCGCAAGTCACTACCTGCAGGTACGCCTGCAACGGATGCACGGCGCGCGCGTGGTGATCGAGGCGCAACAGATCAATTTCATCGATTATTCAGGGGTGGAAATGCTGCATCAGGAAGCGCGGCGGCTGCTGCGCCAGGACCGCAGCCTGACCCTGCGCCGGGCACGGCCGCAGGTGGTGGAGGAGTTGAGGAAGCTCGAAGGGGCGGAGAAGTGCCCGATCCAATTCGAAGATTGAAACACTGAACCCTGTGGGAGCAAGGCTTGCCCGCGATGGCGTTCTTGAGATCGCCATCGCGGGCAAGCCTTGCTCCCACAGGGCGCGTTTTATACGGCCAGTTGTCGGCGCAGCTCGGCCAACACTGGCGCCGTATCCGGGCGCACTCCACGCCACAGGAAGAACGCTTCCGCCGCTTGTTCAGCGAGCATCCCCAGACCGTCCATTGCCACTGCCGCGCCGTTTTCGCTGGCCCACCGGCAGAACGAGGTCGGTTCCTTGCCATACATCATGTCGTAGCACACCGTTTTGCCCGGCTCGATCAGGCTGGCGGCAATCGGCGGCACATCGCCGGTCAGGCTCGCGGACGTGGCATTGATGATCAGGTCTACCGATTCCTGCAACCAGTCGTAACCGCTGGCCGAAACCGGTCCCAGATCGCAGAACAATTCCGCCAGCAACTCGGCCTTGTCCACGGTGCGGTTTGCGATGATCACCGACGCCGGCTGCTCGGCCAGCAAAGGCTCCAGTGCACCGCGTACCGCGCCGCCGGCACCGAGCAGCAGGATGCGTTTGCCCTTGAGACTGAACCCGGCGTTGACCGTCAGATCCCGCACCAGGCCGGCGCCGTCGGTGTTGTCACCCAGCAGGCTGCCGTCGTCCGTCTTGATCAGGGTATTCACCGCACCGGCCCGTTGCGCACGGGGGGTCAGGTGATCCGCCAGGCGATAGGCTTCTTCCTTGAACGGGACCGTCACATTTGCTCCGCGGCCCTCGAGGAAAAATGCCCGGGCGCAGCCGGAAAAATCGTCGAGGGGCGCCAGCGAGGTGCTGTAGTCGAGCTTCTGCGCGGTCTGCTCGGCGAACAGCCGATGAATCAGTGGCGACTTGCTGTGGCCAATCGGATTACCGAAAACGACATAACGGTCCATCAACATTCCTCGTTCAGGCCTCGGCCAACCAATCGCGATCTTGCAGGAAGTACTCGGTCAGGCGTGCCTCTTCGCTGCCAGGCTCGGCTTTCCAATCGTAACCCCAGCGTACTTGCGGTGGCAGGGACATGAGGATCGACTCGGTACGCCCACCCGATTGCAGGCCGAACAAGGTGCCGCGGTCATACACCAGGTTGAACTCGACATATCGCCCACGGCGGTACTCCTGGAATTCCCGCTGCCCGGCGGTGAACGCATCGTTCTTGCGGCGCTGCACGATCGGCAGATAAGCATCGATATACGCATCACCAATGGCGCGCATGAACGCAAAACTGGTGTCGAAATCCCACTCGTTCAGGTCATCGAAAAACAGGCCGCCGATGCCCCGCGGCTCGTGACGATGCTTGATGTGGAAATAGCTGTCGCACCACGCCTTGTAACGCGGGTAGACGTCCGGACCGAACGGCGCACAGGCCTGCTCGGCCACGCGGTGCCAGTGCACGCAGTCATCGATGTTGCCGTAGTAGGGCGTCAGGTCGAAACCACCGCCGAACCACCAGACTGGCTCTTCGCCTTCCTTCTCGGCGATGAAAAAACGCACATTGGCGTGGGAAGTCGGTACGTGGGGGTTGTGCGGGTGAATCACCAGCGACACGCCCAGGGCTTCGAAACCACGCCCGGCCAGTTCCGGCCGATGGGCACTGGCGGACGGTGGCAGACCGCTACCGAACACGTGGGAAAAGTTGACGCCGCCCTTTTCGATGACCGTACCGTTTTCGATGACCCGCGTCCGCCCGCCACCGCCGGCAGGCCGGGTCCAGGCATCTTCGACGAAGCGCGTGCCGCCGTCTTCGGCTTCCAGAGCGGCGCAAATACGGTCTTGCAGGTCGAGCAGGTAGGCTTTTACGGCCTCTGTGCGGGTAGTCATGGCATCACCTTGAATCGGGCAAAGCTACGCGGCGCTCCATTGGAGCCGGCCTGCGCAAATGGGCGCGTAGCATACCACCGCCGATACGCTCGTCGCAGTTGACGAAGATCAAGCTTAGGAGTCCGATAGGGAGCTTCGCATTGACGACCCAAGGAGAAGGCAAATGGCAAAGCGTATCCAGTTCCGCGCCCACGGCGGCCCCGAAGTGCTCGAGTATGTGGACTACCAACCCGCCGAGCCCGGCCCGCAGCAAGTCCGCGTGACCAACAAGGCCGTTGGCCTGAACTTCATCGACACCTATTACCGCAGCGGCCTCTATCCACCGCCAGCCTTGCCATCGGGGTTGGGTTCCGAAGGTGCAGGCGTGGTCGAGGCGGTCGGTAGCGAAGTCACCCGGTTCAAGGTCGGTGATCGCGTGGCTTACGGCAGCGGCCCGTTGGGCGCCTACAGCGACGTTCACGTCTTGCCCGAAGCCAATCTGGTCAAACTACCGGACGCCATCAGCTTCGAAACGGCTGCCGGGGTCATGCTCAAAGGCCTGACCGTGCAGTACCTGCTGCGTCAGACCTATGAGCTAAAGGGTGGCGAAACCGTCCTGTTCCACGCCGCGGCCGGCGGTGTGGGCTCTTTGGCCTGCCAATGGGCCAAAGCTTTGGGCGTCAAGTTGATCGGTACGGTGAGTTCGGCAGAGAAAGCCGCACTGGCCAAGACCAATGGTGCCTGGGCGACCATCGACTACAGCCATGAAAACGTCGCACAACGCGTACTGGAATTGACTGACGGCAAAAAAGTGTCGGTGGTGTACGACGGCGTCGGCAAGGACACCTGGCTGACGTCCCTCGACAGCGTGGCGCCACGGGGACTGGTGGTGAGCTTTGGCAATGCCTCCGGCGCGGTGGATGGCGTGAACCTGGGGATTCTGGCGGCGAAGGGTTCGCTGTACGTCACCCGGCCAACCCTGGGGACCTACGCCAACAATGCGCAAAACCTGCAGCGCATGGCCGATGAGCTGTTCGAGATGATCATCAGCGGCAAGCTGAAGGTGGGCATCAGCCAGCGTTATCCACTGGCGGATGCGGCGAAGGCGCAGACTGAATTGTCGGCGCGGCGTACGACGGGTTCAGTGGTGTTGTTGCCTTAAAATTTTCAGCGCCTGCCAGGGCCTCATCGCGGGCAAGCCCGCTCCCACAGTATTTTGTGAACGACACATAACCTGTGGGAGCGGGCTTGCCCGCGATTGGGTCTGCTCGGTCTCAATCCGGGCGCACAACATGCCCGGTTGCCAGATCACGAATCACGCTCGGGTTCTTGCGCCCACCGAGATTCCCGCCCAACACCAAATCGACCTGCCCACGGAAATACTGCTCGACGCGAATCCGCGTGCGCGCCGCCGGCCGTCCCTGCGGATTGGCGGATGTCGACACCAGGGGGCCGACAAGGGCGCACAAATCCCGCACTTGCGGGTGATCGCTGACCCGCAGGGCCACCGTTTCATGCACACCGGTAATCCATTGGGGCAACAGATTCTGATGCGGCACCAGCCAGGTGTTCGGCCCAGGCCAGGTGCTGGCCATGCGATCCATCCACAGCTCGGGAAAGTCTTCGAACAGGAAGTCGAACTGGCGAATGTTGTCGGCGACCAGAATCAAGCCCTTATCCACAGACCGGCCCTTGATCAGTAGCAATCGATCCACCGCTTCTTCGTCCCACGGGTCGCAACCCAGACCCCAGACGGCTTCGGTTGGGTAGGCAATGACCGCCCCTGCGCGAACGGCTCGTGCGGCTTGTTGCACACGCCAACTGTTGACCATGAAAAATGCTCCAGAATAAGGCTCTGTGCAGTTTACCGATCTTCCTTATAAAACCTAGCTCACCCGCGCAAACCAGCGCCCGTTTTCGCAGACTGCGCAACCCTCCATTTCCAGCTCGGTCAGCGCCACCAGCACTTTGGGCAACGTCCAGCCGCTGGCATCGGCCAGCGCTTCACTGGTGTGCGGTGCGGCGTGGAGCAACGACAACAAGGGATGGGGCGCAGCGGTCGCTGGCGTGCCTGTGGATAAAGGCAGTTGTTGCCAGCCGCGCAAGGCTTCGAGGATATGCTCGATGGTTTCCACCAGCACCGCACCGTCACGAATCAACTGATGGCAACCCTTGGCGCCGGGGTGATGGATCGACCCCGGAATCGCGTACACCTCACGTCCTTGTTCCGCCGCCAGCCTCGCGGTGATCAATGAACCGCTGGCGACGCTGGCTTCGACCACCAGAACGCCGAGGGATAAACCACTGATGATTCGATTGCGCCGCGGGAAGTTGCTGGCAGTCGGGCCAGCGTCCAGCGGGAACTCGGAAAGCACTGTGCTGCCCGAGGCGATCATCGTATCGGCCAGCCGTCGATTGCGCTGTGGATAAAAATTTTCCAGCCCCGTGCCAAGCACACCGATCGTTTGCCCGCCAACGTCCAATGCCGCCTGATGCGCAGCGGCGTCGATTCCCAGCGCGAGACCGCTGGTGATGACAAAGCCAGCGCTGGCCAGGCTGCGGGAAAACGCGGCGGCGGTGTCCATGCCCGGCCTTGATGCACGTCTACTACCCACCATCGCCAGTTGCGGCTTTTCCAGAATTTCGCGGTTGCCTGCGACGAACAGCAATGGTGGAGCATCGCTGATTTCCGCCAGCAGCGCCGGGTAGTCAGGTTGGTCCCACATCAATAGATGCTGGGCCGGACGCTCTAGCCAAGCCAGTGCGTGGCTCGCACCATCACGAACATCAGCGCAGCGCCGAGCCTCGGCACAGGCCAGCGGCAAACCCAGCGCACGCCATGCACTGGCCGGCGCACTGATGGCTTTTGACGCCGAACCGAAGGCCTCCAGCAACTTCTTGAACCGCGCCGCACCGAGTTCCGGCAAACGATGCAGGCGTAAACGAGCTTCCAGTTCCGCCGGGGAAACGGATGTAAATGCAGATTGCGACATGGATCATCCTTGATCGTTATAAGCACCCGCCCAAGCGGGAATAAGCTGTGGATAACTCTGTTGGTAACTTGTGAAGCACACTTACGGGTTTCGCACCTTGTCCATCACCGCCAGCGAGCGCGAGGCGTTGAGCACCAGTCCGTAGCTGAGCTTGTCGTAGGTGCGAAAAACCATCAGCAGACCGGCACGCTCATCAGGAATTTTCAGCGGCTGGCCAGTGATCCGGTCGCGCACGGTTTCGCCGGTCTTCATCACCACCAGCACATTGCCTTCGGCCAGGCCGTCACGCTGGCCCTTGTTCAGCGTGACCACGTCCAGTGCGCCGATCTGGGTCACCCCGCGGGGCACATCGATGATCAATCCGTCGATCTGGTTTTTCGGTGAGCTGGGCATGAACGTTGAGTTGATCGAGCGTTCTTCGCCGCTGAACAACCGGTCACCAAGGCGCACTTCCTGGGTCGTGCGCTGCAATGCCAGCGTAGCCACGTCGCCTTCAGTGGCGACGATCTCGCCGCCGCCGATGTCGTCGGCGTTGATTCCGAGAAACTCCCGGGTCTGTGGATCGGTGTAGACCTTGCCCTGACGGAAGATGCCGTACACCGTTTGCGCCGGATCGAAGTGGCCGCGGGCGAAGATTCGGTCACCCGTACCGCTGAGCACGCGCTCGGCATCACCGGCCACGATGTAAGGCGCCTTGTCGAAATCCTCGGCCTTGTCGACGATGCGATTGCTCAGCAGAAAACTGTTGATCGATTTCAGTGGAATGCTCGGAATCGCATCGGCCACCGGGCTGCTGCGCACCCGCGGCGAGAGTTTGAGGGTGCCCCGGGAAGCGCCGCGATTGAGGGTCAGGCGTGGCTGACCGTTGACGTAGACCAGCGAAAGCGTATCGCCAGGATAGATGAGGTTGGGATTTTCGATTTGCGGATTGGCTTGCCACAGCTGCGGCCACTGCCACGGTTCACGGAGGAATTTTCCCGAGATATCCCAGAGTGTGTCCCCCGATACCACGGTGTATTGCTGTGGAAAACCTTCCCTGAGTTGCACTTGCCCGTGCGCCAAACCGGCGGACACCAGAAGGAGCAGGGCGATCAGTGATTTCCTCATGCGGTGAATCCCTTTATTATGTACGTTCGCGTGAAACGCCAGAGCCGTCAGTGGCTCGCTCCCCGCTTGCTTATGAAAAGAAGGGAGCTACGTTTTACAACGGTAGCCTGCCTCTTCGGACTCGCCAGGCCACCGGCCCGACCTTACTTCACACGTGCAGTCATCAAGCCTATGGCCATTTTGAACATCCTCGAATTCCCTGACTCGCGCCTGCGCACCATCGCCAAACCGGTGACCGTAGTGGACGACGAAGTGCGTCAGTTGGTCGATGACATGTTTGAAACAATGTATGAGGCGCCGGGCATCGGCCTCGCCGCGACCCAGGTCAACGTACACAAACGCATCGTCGTAATGGACCTGTCCGAAGACCGCACCGAGCCACGAGTGTTCATCAACCCCGAGCTCGAACCGCTGACTGACGAGATGGGCCAGTACCAGGAAGGCTGTCTTTCGGTACCGGGCTTCTACGAAAACGTCGATCGCCCGCAAAGGGTCAAGGTCAAGGCACTGGATCGCGACGGCCAGCCTTACGAACTGATCGCCGAGGATCTGCTCGCCGTGTGCATCCAACACGAATGCGACCACCTCAACGGCAAATTGTTCGTCGATTACCTGTCCACGCTAAAACGCGACCGCATCAAGAAGAAACTGGAAAAGCTTCATCGCCAGAACGCCTGATGCCCCTCTTCAAAGGCTTGCCGCGGCAAGCCTTTTTCTTTTCAAGAAGCTTTGCAATAGAGAGCCCCCCATGACCGAGCCACTGCGCATTGTCTTTGCCGGCACCCCGGAATTCGCCGCCGAACACCTCAAGGCCCTGCTCGATAGCCCTTATGAGATCGTCGCCGTCTATACCCAACCGGACCGCCCGGCAGGTCGTGGGCAAAAGTTGATGCCGAGCCCGGTCAAGCAGTTGGCGCTGGAGCACAGCATCCCGGTGCTGCAACCGCCAACACTGCGCAACGCAGACGCGCAGGCCGAACTGGCCGCGCTGAAACCGGACCTGATGGTGGTGGTCGCCTACGGCCTGATCCTGCCGCAGGTGGTGCTGGATATTCCCCGCCTGGGTTGCATCAACAGCCACGCCTCCCTGCTGCCACGCTGGCGCGGTGCGGCGCCGATCCAGCGCGCCGTCGAAGCGGGCGACCGCGAAAGTGGCGTGACCGTGATGCGCATGGAAGCTGGCCTGGACACTGGGCCGATGCTGCTGAAAGTCACCACGCCAATCAGCGCCGAAGACACTGGCGGCAGTCTCCACGACCGTCTGGCGCAAATGGGTCCGCCGGCGGTGGTGCAGGCAATTGCCGGCCTCGCCGCCGGAACGCTCGCAGGCGAAGTACAGGACGACAGCCTCGCCACCTACGCGCATAAATTGAACAAGGACGAAGCCCGCATCGACTGGACTCGCCCGGCCATTGAGCTGGAGCGGCTGGTACGGGCCTTCAACCCGTGGCCGATCACCCACAGCACGCTGAACGGCGAAGCGCTGAAAGTCCTGGCTGCGAACCTGGCTGAAGGCAACGGCGCACCGGGGGAAATCCTCGGTGCCAGCAAGGACGGCTTGCTCGTCGCCTGCGGTGAACAGGCCCTGTGCCTGACCCGCCTGCAATTGCCCGGCGGCAAGGCGCTGAACTTCAGCGATTTGTTCAACAGCCGTCGTGAGAAATTCGCCACCGGTACCGTAATGGGTCAAACGGCGGACACTCAATGAACCCGCGTCTGGCCGCCGCCAAGGCACTGGCTGCTGTCCTTAACGGAAAAGCCTCGCTCAACAGTTCACTGCCGACACAACTGGACAAGGTAGAGGACCGCGACCGCGGTTTCACCCAGGACCTGGCGTTCGGCACCGCACGCTGGCAACCACGCTTGTCGGCGCTGGCGGCCAAACTGCTGCAGAAGCCGTTCAAGGCCGCCGACGCCGATGTCGAAGCGCTGCTGCTGGTCGGCCTCTACCAATTGCTCTATACCCGCGTTCCGGCGCACGCCGCCATCGGCGAAACCGTCGGTTGCGCCGACAAGCTGAAAAAGCCCTGGGCCAAAGCCTTGCTCAATGCCGTGCTGCGCCGTGCCCAACGGGAAAGCGAAGCGCTGCTGGCAGAGCTGGAACACGACCCGGTGGTACGCACCGCCCACCCGCGCTGGCTGCAAAAATCCCTGAAAGCCTTCTGGCCCGAGCAGTGGGAAGCCATTTGCACGGCGAACAACGCGCACCCGCCAATGATTCTGCGGGTCAACCGCCGCCATCAAACGCGCGATGCCTATCTGGAGCTGCTGAGCCAGGCCGGCATCACTGCCCAACCGTGCGTTTACAGCCGCGACGGCATCATCCTCGACGCCGCCGCCGACGTACGCAGTCTGCCGGGTTTCGCCGAAGGCTGGATCAGTGTGCAGGACGAAGCGGCACAACTGGCAGCCGATCTGCTCGACCTGGCGCCGGGCCAACGGGTGCTGGACGCCTGTTGCGCGCCGGGCGGCAAGACCTGCCACATCCTCGAAGCCGAGCCAAAATTGGCCGGTGTGGTGGCGGTGGACCTGGAAGCCAAGCGTCTGGTGCGGGTACGGGAAAACCTCGAACGCCTCGGCCTGAGTGCCGAACTGATTGCCGCCGACGGCCGCGACACTCAGGCCTGGTGGGACGGCAAGCCATTCCAGCGCATCCTGCTAGACGCACCGTGCTCGGCCACCGGGGTAATTCGTCGCCATCCGGACATCAAACTGACCCGCCAACCGGATGACATTGCCGCACTGGCGGTGCTGCAAGGCGAATTGCTCGACGCCATGTGGAATACCCTGGAGGTCGGCGGCATCTTGCTCTACGCGACATGCTCGACATTGCCGACCGAGAACACCGAGGTAATCGAAGCGTTCCTCGCCCGCACACCGGGTGCCCGCGAGCTGGACCTGGCGACCGCGGCCGGTATCAAGCAGCCCCATGGACGCCAATTGCTGGCACAGGAAGGCGGCCATGACGGCTTCTATTACGCCAAGCTGATCAAGATCGCCGCCGCGCGCGGTTAACCGGATTCAATGGAGTGACTGGATGAAAATCATCATCCTCGGTGCGGGGCAGGTCGGCGGTTCGCTGGCGGAACACCTGGCCAGCGAAGCCAACGACATCACAGTGGTCGACACCGATGGCGAACGCCTGCGCGACTTGGGTGATCGCCTGGACATCCGCACGGTCCAGGGTCGCGGCTCCATACCTAGTGTGCTGCGCCAGGCCGGTGCGGATGATGCCGACATGCTGGTCGCCGTGACCAATAGTGATGAAACCAACATGGTGGCCTGTCAGGTCGCCCACACCCTGTTCCATACGCCGACAAAAATCGCTCGGGTGCGCGAAGCCGCGTACCTGACTCGCGCCGACGAGCTGTTCGATAACGAAGCGATTCCGGTCGACGTACTCATCAGTCCGGAGCAAGTGGTCACTCATTACATCAAGCGCCTGATCCAGCATCCGGGCGCGTTGCAGGTGATCGACTTCGCCGAAGGCAAGGCGCAACTGGTAGCTGTGCGTGCCTACTACGGCGGACCGCTGGTGGGCCAGCAACTGCGGCAATTACGTGAGCACATGCCGAACGTCGAAACCCGCGTCGCGGCGATTTTCCGTCGAGACCGGCCGATCCTGCCCCAGGGCGATACGGTGATCGAGGCGGACGACGAAGTGTTTTTCATTGCCGCCCGCGCGAATATTCGCGCGGTCATGAGTGAAATGCGCCGTCTCGACGAAACATACAAGCGCATTGTCATCGCGGGAGGCGGGCAGATCGGTGAACGTCTGGCCGAAGCCATCGAAAGCCGTTACCAGGTGAAGATCATCGAGATGAATCCGGCGCGATGCCGCCACCTTTCGGACACCCTCGACAGCACCGTCGTGTTGCAAGGCAGCGCCTCGGACCGCGATCTGCTGCTGGAGGAGAATATCGCCGACGCGGACGTCTTCCTGGCCCTGACCAATGACGACGAGGCCAACATCATGTCGTCGCTGCTGGCCAAGCGCCTGGGTGCGAAGAAGGTGATGACCATCATCAACAACCCGGCATACGTCGACCTGATCCAGGGCGGCGACATCGACATCGCCATCAGTCCGCAACTGGCAACCATCGGCACCTTGCTGGCCCATGTGCGGCGCGGCGATATCGTCAGCGTGCACTCACTGCGCCGGGGCGCCGCGGAAGCCATCGAGGCGATTGCCCACGGCGATGCGAAATCGAGCAAAGTCGTCGGCAAGGCCATCGAAAACATCGGTCTGCCGCCGGGGACCACCATTGGCGCGATCATCCGCGACGAAGAAGTGATCATCGCCCATGACGACACGGTGATCCAGACCGGGGACCATGTGATTCTGTTCCTTGTGGATAAAAAGCATATTCGCGATGTGGAAAAGCTGTTTCATGTGGGGTTGAGCTTTTTCTGACCCGAAAAATGTTGCGCCTGCACGGGCCTCATCGCGGGCAAGCCTTGCTCCCACAGGTTGGGGTCGTATATGCAATTGTTGAACGACCCCAACCTGTGGGAGCAAGGCTTGCCCGCGATGGCAATCTCGAAATCGCAAATCACTCAAAGGAAAAACCATGATCGAATCCCTGGAAAAAATGCTCGCCAAGGGTGTGGATAATCCGTTGCTGCGCTTCGGCCTGGGCAAGGGCTATCTGGATCTTGGGGAGAACGCCAAGGCTGTGGAACATTTCCAGCGCTGCGTCGAACTCGATCCCAAGTATTCGGCGGCCTGGAAACTGCTCGGCAAGGCCCATCTGGCGCTGGCGGATAACGCGGCTGCGCGCCAGGCCTGGGAGCGTGGATTGGAAGCCGCTCAAGCCCATGGCGATAAACAGGCCGAGAAGGAAATGACGGTGTTTCTGAAGAAGCTCGACCGTCAGGCGCACTGATCAGAGGTAGCGAAGCCCAATGCCATCGGCGTCTACCTGCACCACTTCCATGCGCACCCGCGGCGCGCCTGTGGGTAAGCCCTGGACCTGCCCGTAAACCACGGCGCCTGTGGGTAATGCAGACAATGCCGGGTGTTTGACGTAAACCCCCGTGGTCGTCAGATTGCGCGTCTGACCCAGGCATTCGCCCACGCTTTCGTGAGTGATCTTGATGCGAAATGATTTGCGCTGTTCGGACATCTGGTGCGCCCTTGAATGAACGGTTGTGGATAACCTCGCTCCTACAGGATCAGGTTATCCACAGATCATGCCAATCGCCTCAATACCAGCGTTCTTCACCCGGAGGACGCTTCTTGAAACGCTTCATGCTCCACATGTACTGGCTCGGATAGGCCCGCACATAACGCTCGACCACTTGGCTCATGGCCGCGCAAGACGTGGCGGTATCAGTGCTGTACATGGCCTCGGGCGCGGCTTCCAGAATCACTTTGTAGCCCGAACCGTCCGGCAACCGCAGGGCATGCAGGAACACACCGACCGCCTTGCCGCCGGCAAGCATGTTCGGCACGAACTTGCTCGTCAGGGCCTGAGTGGCGAAGAACGGCACGAAGATCCCGGCGGACTCGGCCGGTTCCGGGTCAGCGGGAATGCCCACTGCACCACCTTTGCGCACTTCCTTGATGACGCTGAGGATGCCTTCCTTGGTGGACGCAGCCACTTTGTTGCCCAACTGCACCCGCTGCTTTTGCAGTAATTCATCCACCGCCTTCAGCTTGGGCGGGCGGTAGAAAATGATCGGTTTGCACTGGCTGCAATAAAAGTGGTTGAGCACTTCCCAGTTGCCCAGGTGGCTGGTGATGCCGACGACACCTTTACCGGAGGCGAGGGCGTCCTTCAACACGTCGAGGCCTTCGACCTCGCGCACCAGGTCGATGGAGCGCTGGGCCGGCCAGATCCAGGCGCAAGCGCTTTCGGTCAGGGACTTGCCAATGTCTTTCAGGCTCTGGCCGACCAGACGCTCGCGTTCGGCGGGGTCCATGTCCGGAAAGCACTTGGAGAGGTTGATCCGCACCACATCGCGGGAACGGTTGGGAGTTTTCCACATCACCCAGCCAATCGCCGAGCCGACGGACTGCACTGCCCGCCACGGAAGCAGGGCAAACAGCCGCAGAGCGCCTACCAGCAAGGCGCCTTTAAACTTATCCACAGGTCACTCCTGATCTTGTGCTGTGCGCGAGGCGGCTATTCTAACCGCCGTTGGCCAGCATCGCGTAGCGATCGCAATCCTGCGTGTGGTCCATGACCATGCCCGAGGCCTGCATCAGCGCGTAGCAAATAGTCGGCCCCACGAAGGTGAAGCCAGCCTTTTTCAGGCCTTTGCTCATCTCCACCGCCTCGGGCGTGATGGCCGGCACTTCGCTGCGATCCTTGAAATGATTGATCTTCGGCACACCACCGACGAAGGACCAGAGAAATGCCACCGGTTCATCCAGCGCCAGCCAGGCCTGGGCATTGCGCCGCGCCGCATTGAGCTTCAGACGATTGCGGATGATGCCCGGATCAAGCATCAATTCATCGATTTCCGCGTCGCTCATCTGGGCCACACGCTGCACGTCGAAGCCGTACATCACCTGGCGATAGTGCTCGCGTTTGCGCAGCACGGTGATCCAGGAAAGCCCGGCCTGGAACCCTTCGAGCAAAAGCAACTCGAACAAACCCTGCGCATCGCGTAGCGGCGTGCCCCACTCCTGATCGTGATAAGCCATGTACAGCGGATCTTCGGAACACCAAAAGCAGCGTGGCATAAGGCTCCAGGGGGCGTGCGCAGCAATGAATCGGGTATACTCCCGCTCTTTAAATCGCAGCCCAAGAAACAGGTGAATTTCGTGAGCCAGCCTACGCCAGCCGTGCGTACCTTCCAAGACTTGATCCTCGCCCTCCAGCAATACTGGGCCGAGCAAGGTTGTGTGGTACTTCAGCCCTACGATATGGAAGTAGGCGCCGGCACTTTCCACACCGCTACATTCCTGCGCGCCATTGGCCCGGAAACCTGGAACGCCGCCTACGTGCAGCCAAGCCGCCGTCCGACTGACGGCCGCTACGGGGAAAACCCGAACCGCCTGCAGCACTACTACCAGTTCCAGGTCGTGCTCAAGCCGAACCCGGACAACTTCCAGGAGCTGTACCTGGGCTCGCTCAAGCACGTGGGCCTGGACCCATTGGTGCATGACATCCGTTTCGTCGAAGACAACTGGGAATCGCCGACCCTGGGGGCCTGGGGTCTGGGCTGGGAAGTCTGGCTCAACGGCATGGAAGTGACGCAATTTACTTACTTCCAGCAAGCGGGCGGCATTGAGTGCTACCCGGTGACTGGCGAGATCACTTACGGTCTGGAACGCCTGGCCATGTACCTGCAAGGCGTGGACTCGGTCTACGACCTGGTCTGGGCTGACGGTCCGTTCGGCAAGGTGACTTACGGCGACGTGTTCCACCAGAACGAAGTGGAGCAGTCGACCTACAACTTCGAGCACGCCAACGTCGAAAAACTGTTCGAGCTGTTCGATTTCTATGAAAGCGAAGCCAAGCGCCTGATCGAACTCGACCAGCCGCTGCCGTTGCCGAGCTACGAAATGGTGTTGAAGGCCTCCCATACCTTCAACCTGCTGGATGCGCGCCGGGCGATTTCCGTGACCGCGCGTCAGCAATACATTCTGCGTGTTCGCACCCTGGCGCGTTCCGTTGCGCAAGCCTACCTGCTGGCGCGTGCCAAGCTGGGCTTCCCGATGGCGACCCCGGACCTGCGTGACGAAGTACTGGCCAAGCTGGAGGCTGCACAATGAGTGCTCTGGATTTTCTGGTTGAACTGGGCACTGAAGAACTGCCACCCAAGGCCCTGAACACCTTGGCCGAGGCGTTCCTCGCCGGTATCGACAAGGGCCTGCAAGCTGCCGGCCTGAACTACGAGACCAAAACCGTTTATGCCGCGCCACGTCGCCTGGCCGTGCTGATCACCGCGCTGGCCACCCAGCAGCCGGATCGCAGCATCAACCTCGACGGCCCGCCGCGTCAGGCGGCGTTCGATGCCGAAGGCAACCCGACTCAAGCAGCACTGGGCTTTGCCAAGAAGTGCGGCGTCGACCTGAGCGAAATCGATCAGAGCGGCCCGAAACTGCGCTACAGCCAGAGCATCGCCGGCAAGCCGACCGCGAGCCTGCTGCCGACCATCGTCGAAGATTCCCTGAACGACCTGCCGATTCCAAAGCGCATGCGCTGGGGCGCGCGCAAGGAAGAATTCGTTCGTCCGACCCAGTGGCTGGTGATGCTGCTCGGTGACCAGGTCATCGATTGCACCATCCTCGCCCAGAAGGCCGGCCGCGACTCCCGTGGCCACCGTTTCCACCACCCGGAAAACGTGCGCATCGGTTCGCCGTCCAGCTACCTGGCCGACCTGCGTGCCGCTTACGTGCTGGCCGATGCCAACGAGCGTCGCGACATCATCAGCAAGCGCACCGAAGAGCTGGCGACCCGCCAGGAAGGCACCGCTATCGTGCCGCCGGACCTGCTCGACGAAGTGACCGCGCTGGTCGAGTGGCCAGTGCCGCTGGTGTGCTCGTTCGAAGAGCGCTTCCTCGATGTGCCGCAAGAAGCGCTGATCACCACCATGCAGGACAACCAGAAGTATTTCTGCCTGCTGGATGTCGACGGCAAGTTGCTACCACGCTTCATTACCGTGGCCAACATCGAGAGCAAAGACCCGCAACAGATCATCGCCGGTAACGAGAAAGTGGTTCGCCCACGTCTGACCGACGCCGAATTCTTCTTCAAGCAAGACAAGAAGCAGAAACTCGAAGACTTCAACCAGCGCCTGCAAAACGTGGTGTTCCAGGAAAAACTCGGCAGCGTCTATGACAAGGCCGAGCGCGTTTCCAAACTCGCCGCCTACATTGCCGCGCGCATTGGTGGCAACGCTTCCTGGGCCGCTCGTGCAGGCTTGCTGTCCAAGTGCGACCTGGCGACTGAAATGGTCGGCGAGTTCCCGGAGATGCAAGGTGTCGCCGGTTACTACTACGCCCTCAATGACGGCGAGCCGGAAGATGTCGCGCTGGCGCTGAACGAGCAGTACATGCCGCGCGGTGCTGGCGCTGAACTGCCGTCCACCCTGACCGGCGCCGCGGTGGCCATCGCCGACAAGCTCGACACCCTGGTCGGCATTTTCGGCATCGGCATGCTGCCTACCGGCAGTAAAGATCCGTACGCCCTGCGCCGTGCCGCACTGGGCGTGCTGCGCATCCTGATCGAGAAGCAACTGGACCTGGACCTGAACGACGCCGTGGCTTTCGCCGTGAATGCGTTCGGCGCCAAGGTCAAGGCGGCCGGTCTGAACGACGCGGTGCTGGAGTTCATCTTCGATCGTCTGCGTGCGCGCTACGAAGACGAAGGCGTTGATGTCGCGACCTACCTGTCGGTTCGCGCGCTGAAGCCGGGCTCCGCCCTGGACTTCGACCAGCGCGTGCAAGCGGTGCAAGCGTTCCGCCAATTGCCGGAAGCCGCCGCACTGGCTGCAGTGAACAAGCGTGTGTCGAACCTGCTGAGCAAGGTCGAAGGCTCCGTGCCGACGGTCGTGGAAGCCAAGTACTTCGACAATGCCAACGAGTTCTCCCTGTACTCGGCAATCCAGCAGGCAGACCAGGCAGTTCAGCCTATGGCTGCGGCGCGTCAGTACAGCGAATCCCTGGCACGCCTGGCTGCCTTGCGAGAGCCGGTCGATGCGTTCTTCGAAGCGGTCATGGTGAACGCTGAAGATGCCAAGGTCCGCGCCAACCGCTATGCACTGCTGGCGCGTCTGCGTGGCTTGTTCCTTGGCGTCGCCGACATTTCGTTGCTGGGGTAAGACTGTTTGAAACTGCTGATTCTCGATCGGGACGGAGTGATCAATTACGACTCCGACGCTTACATCAAGTCGGTGGAGGAGTGGATTCCACTGCCCGGTTCGATCGAAGCCATCGCGCAGTTGAGCAAGGCCGGCTGGACGGTAGCGGTCGCTACCAACCAGTCGGGCATCGCTCGCGGCTATTACGACATCGCTACACTGGATGCCATGCACGAGCGCTTGCGTTGGCTGGTGGCGCAGCAGGGTGGTGAAGTCGGCTTGATCGTCTATTGCCCGCACGGGCCGGACGATGGCTGCGATTGCCGCAAGCCAAAACCCGGGATGTTGAAAAGCATCGCCGCACATTACAACGTATCGCTGACTAATCTATGGTTCGTCGGCGATAGTCTCGGTGACCTGGAAGCCGCCAAAGCCGTCGATTCTCAGCCAGTTTTAGTTAAGACCGGGAAAGGCGAAAAGACTTTGGGCAAGACCCTCCCGGCAGGCACTTTGATTTTCGACGATCTGGCGGCGATTGCCGCAGAACTTATCCACCATTAGAGCGCTTTCGACAGTTCGGGAGTGCGCTTGAACAGTCGGGCAGTGCCCGTAACGGTAAACGTCGCCATGTCGATACTGCAGGCCATCAGAACCTTCCTCTTTTACCTGCTGCTGGGCACCAGCTCCTTGCTGTGGTGCAGCCTGAGCTTTTTCATCGCGCCCTTTCTGCCGTTCAAGGCGCGCTATCGCTTCATCAATGTGTACTGGTGTCGCTGCGCCTTATGGCTGTGCAAGGTGTTTCTCGGTATTCGTTACGAAGTGAAGGGCGCGGAGAACGTGCCTGACCGGCCTTGCGTGATTGTCTCGAATCACCAGAGCACCTGGGAGACGTTCTTCCTGTCGGCCTACTTCTCACCACTGAGCCAGGTGCTCAAGCGCGAACTGCTATATGTGCCTTTCTTCGGTTGGGCCATGGCGATGCTGCGACCGATCGCCATCGACCGTGACAACCCGAAAGCCGCACTCAAGCAAGTCGCGTCGAAGGGCGACGAACTGCTCAAGGACAACGTCTGGGTGCTGATTTTCCCTGAAGGTACCCGCGTTCCTTACGGCACCGTTGGCAAATTCTCCCGCAGCGGTGCTGCGCTGGCTGTCAATGCCGAGCTTCCGGTACTGCCGATTGCGCATAACGCCGGCAAGTTCTGGCCAAAGCTGGGTTGGGCCAAAAAGCAGGGCGTGATTACCGTCATCATCGGTGCACCGATGTATGCCGAAGGCAGCGGACCGCGCGCCATCGCCGATTTGAACGATCGGGTCCAGGCCTGGAACGAGCAGATGCAACGGGAAATGGGCTCGCTGCCACCGGCGCCGCAAGCACCGGTTTCCAACGATCAGGCGGTTGTCTGAGTTTCTGTGGATAACCTGTGTACCGTTTTCCGTAAAGACGTCGTATTTTTACTGCAACTCTATGATTTATATACATATTTCATAAACAGATAAAACGCCGAAAAACGTGCATAAGTTTTTTTCGGACGCAAAAAAACCGGCTGATATAGCCGGTTTTTTTATGCCTGCGATTGTGCTGTTTCATCGCCCTGGAAAGCGAAGTGAAACTGTGCCCAGACATTCTTCGCACACAATAAAAAAGGCCAACGCGGATGCGTTGGCCTTTTCGTTTGACGGGGGTCCGGACTGTCGATGGGCATATTAAGTGTCATGCTTACCCTACGTGGAATCAGGGTTCCACGTGAAACATGGGCATTACAAATGTCGCGAATGAGCAGCAATTACTGTCGTACCCAAGTTTTTTGACACTATTAAATGTCGCTTCGGTTCATCAATCGCAAACCAATCGAGAGACTGATTACAGCCCCTGTCGCTCGCGTAATGCCTTCCGGAACTCCTCATTTTTCTCCTCCACCATCGCGGTCAATTCGAAATGGTGGACCTCATAAATCTGGAATGGCAGAAGAAGGGTTCTAAACATTGAAAGAATCAGCAATCCAATGCTCAGGACGAATAGCCATTGCCCAACAGCTACCGCCTCACCGTGACTTTGAACGATCAGCCAGATTAGGCAAGCAAGGATGCAGGCGATGTGGACCGCCAAGGTCACTGCTTGGGAAAAAAGGAGGTAGGTAATTTTTTCAACATAGAAGGGGGCTTGATCGACTGTTAGTAACTTGGAGCCACCGCTTCTCCCAGTGAACAGCATCAAGGTGACCATGAAACCAGCGAGCACAGAAATGAACGTCATGATACCTGTCATGATGTCTTTCATTGCAACTGCCTGGTTTCCTGTAGCAGCACCATCAGATAACCAATAGCCTAAAGCCGCGCCTACAGAAATCGGGACGACAGCCGCTACCGTCTGTTTGATCCAAAAATGTGACGTTTGGGTGACCACACGAAGCATTTCAGCACCAGCCGTCGCGGCACTCTGGACCTCGTCTGGCAGCAGCCAGTCACGCACCCTCATCCTCATTCTCCCAACGATTTCACAGACTTCAAAACACCATCAGTTTTAACTGGCCCGTTATGCCCAGGATCTCGTAACTCACCGAGATAGGTCTTCAAAGCAATTTCGATTTCTGTAATGGCAGGACGGCCTTCAGGTGTTAATTGGATTTGAACAGGCTTGCGCTCCCGATATTCGCTCAGGTTGTTGACGCTACCACCATTCTTAAAGTGAAGCGTGGCGCCTGCTAACGCTTGGCCATCAGCTTCCTCCAGTAGTGCTATCGCCTGATTTTCGTCCAAGGTTCCATCCTTGTTCTCCCAGCTGACGTTGCATTGCGCAGCACCGGGAATTTTTTGCAACAAGCTGGCAAGCAGGCCGCCGAACTGAGTTCCTTGATGCTTGCTGTCTACCGCCAAACGAGCGGTGATCCGCTCAACACCGCCGTGTAGATCTATTAATTCTCGCAGATCGGTCGATGCAATATCCGAAAAGTCGACCAGAGGATGGGCCTGATCACGATAGCGCCGGAAGAGCTGGCCAAGAAGTTTTTCTAGACCCGCAGCCCCACCGCTACCCATAACTGACTCAATGATAATTATCTCTCCGAGCGCGATGCATCGATAGCTGTGGACTAGCTCACCAGCCTTCCCATCCTCATCTTTAAGCTCAATAATTTTGATTTCCGCCTCAGCGGACGTCAGATCAGGTGTGATGGACTCTGGGATGTGGCCGTGCTGGTAGGAACAAACAGTGAAAAGGACGCCATCCGGTCCCAAATCTTTCATCGAGTTGATGAAATAACACGACTGCCCCTTCTCGATTCTGTTACCTGGATCCGGAAAGTGTCTCATTCCTATATTGTTGGTCTTGGCCATGACGTTTCGCATCTCGTCTTGTATTAGCGGGCGAAGCCAACCTTCCGGAGTGGAACGGGTCGTTTTGTATCTAATAGCTTTGGCAACCAGGGTACGAGAGATATGGGCAGGCAATGATGAGTTCCTTTCTGCCAGATAATGAGAGCACGTCGATCAGAGGCACCGGGCCACTATAGCCTACAAGGCGCTTTTGATACCAAAACTCAGATTGCATACGAAAGTACACCTCACATTTCCTGCACCGAACCTATAGGGCTATTTCCCCTGATAACGGAGTCATGAAACTAAAGGTAAGAACAAAAAACTTCGAAGTCGCCATCAAGCGTAGGCCTTTACGACGACTTAAGCATTTGGGGTGTCAGCGAGGCAAGCATCTATTTCTCCTGCAAGCTCCAGAAGGTGGTTCCTCAATAACGGTAACGCCAAAAGCACTGTTGCTGGACGCCGTCCTGCCATGACCAGATACGCGTTCAGCATCAATTCCGAGTGGCTGATCAGCGCTGCTAGATGCTCACCTCTCGGACCGGTTTTGCCTGCCAGCCAATTCTTTGCGGTCTTCTCGCTGACATGCGTCCACCTCATCAAGACCTTGACCGCTTGGTGAGTAGATCCCAGCTCAGCCCGTAGCGCCAAAGAGATACCTTTGGCGTACTGGTCCTGACCGAGAAAAAAACTACCCTTTTTCGGCAACATTTTTCCGCCCCCTCTCTTCTATCGTCATTAAGACCTTCCGGTGCCTGCCAGGTGATCAATGTCACCAATCTTTTTGCCGGAAAAGCTAATGAAAAGGATGATGAAGATGCCGTACCGGGCCTGCGGTAGTCGGGGCTATCCACTTCGAGACGCGACGCTTGCCGCTGCTTACGTGCGGATGTCGACTGAGCACCAACAATACTCGACCGAAAACCAGCTCGACACCATCAAGCTCTACGCCGTTGAGCATTCACTTGAGATCACCCAGGTATATACCGATTCCGGCAAAAGCGGACTTCGTCTGGAAGGGAGGGACGCGCTCAAGCAGCTTTTTGACGATGTCGAAAGAGGCACCGCTACCTTTTCCACCATTTTGGTTTATGACGTCAGCCGATGGGGACGTTTTCAAGATCCTGATGTGAGCGCCAGCTACGAAGTGCGTTGTCGCGAAGCTGGTGTCTCCGTCCAATACTGCGCCGAGCAGTTCCAGAATGACGGCTCCCCCGTATCCAACATCATCAAAAGCGTCAAACGGATGATGGCGGGCGAGTACAGCCGCGAGTTGTCAGTAAAGGTTTTCGCGGGCCAATCCCGACTTATCGAAATGGGTTACCGGCAAGGCGGGCCCGCTGGGTTTGGACTGCGGCGCACTCTGATCGATGCGGCTGGCACCCCGAAAGGCACGTTATCGCGGGGAGAGCATAAGAGCATCCAAACTGACCGAGTGATCCTAGTACCAGGCCCCACTGATGAAATTCAGACGGTGCAATGGGTCTATCGTGCGTTCGTGGATTATCGAAAAACTGAGCGTGAAATCGCGGACGAACTAAACGCGCGAGGCGAGACAACTGATCTGGCGAGACCTTGGACACGCGGCACCGTGCACCAGTTGTTGATCAACGAAAAGTACATCGGCAATAACGTCTGGAATCATTATTCCAACAAGCTCAAACAGCAACGGGTCAAGAATCTACCGGAGCAATGGGTGCGGTCGGATGGGGCATTCGAACCGATTGTTCCTCAGTCGCAGTTCAAAGCGGCCCAAGAGATCATCCAAAAACGCTCTTATCGGATGCGTGATACCGAGATGCTGGATGCCCTAAAGAACCTTTGTACTCGAAAAGGATTTCTATCAGGGCTCATCATCGATGAGACCGAAGATTGCCCTTCCAGCAGCGCGTATCAATACCGCTTTGGGAGCCTACTGCGGACGTATTCGCTGATTGGCTATACACCCTCACGGGATTACCAGTACATCGAGGCGAATCGCCAGCTTAGACAAATGCACCCGATTTTGCTCCAAACAACCATCGCCAACATCCAAGCGGTAGGGGGAAGAGTCACGGTGGATCCTCGCACAGACCTTATGGAGGTAAACGAGGAACTATTGGTCTCACTCGTCCTCTGCCGCTGCCACGTTACCGACAACGGTTCCAGGCGCTGGAAGGTACGCTTGGACTTAGGCCTGCATCCCGACATCACGATTGCCGTACGTATGGAGCCGAGCGGCGAGAACGCTCTGGACTATTACATTTTGCCTTCCATCGACATGAGCCTGCCCGACCTACGCCTGGCAGAGCAGAACCCATCCAATATCGACATCTACCGCTTCGACACATTGGATGTCCTAGCCGAGTTGTCCCGCCGGTCACCCTACAGGAGGGCGGCATGAATACTTCCGACTTTGAGGACCGATCCTCGCTGCACGTCGCCGACGCATCCCCGATTCAATTGCTGAATATAGACCGTATTCGCGTACTGAACCCTCGCATGCGTAACAGGCAGGTGTTTGCGAAACTGGTAGAGAACATTGCGTCCATAGGGCTCAAACGTCCAGTTACCGTAATTCCCAATGGAGCGGACGATGACGGTCCACGCTATGGCTTAGTGTGCGGGCAGGGAAGGCTAGAAGCGTTTCAAGTGCTCGGGGAACAGCAAATCCCCTGCATCGTAGTGAACGCTAATGAGGTGGATCGATTTCTTATCGGTCTGGTTGAAAATTTGGCGCGTCGTAAGCATTCGAATCGAGACCTGTTGAACTCGATTCAGCTGCTCGCGGACCGAGGCTACTCCATCAAGGAGATAGCTAACAAAACCAGCCTTGATCCGGCGTATGTAAACGGCATTCTCGTGCTCCTGGGTCAAGGGGAGGAGCGATTGATTGCGGCGGTCGAAAAAGGGTGGCTTTCCATCAAACTGGCCGTTGAAATCGCACGGTCAGACGACAGCCAGATCCAGTTAGCCATGATGGAAGCTTATGAAAGCGGCGTCCTAAAAGGCGATCAATTGATCAAGATTCGCCGCCTGATTGATCGCAGAAAATTCATGGGTACCCAGTACGGCCAGATGCACAAGTCGAACGACCGCTCTGTCACGCCCCAAAAGCTGCTCGGCCTCTATAAACAGGAAGTTCGTCGGCAGAAAGTCATGGTCAAAAAAGCCGACATCAGTGAGCAGCGATTACTAATCCTTGTCACTGCCATGAAAAAGCTGCTCGCGGATGATTATTTTTGCACGCTGCTTCGCACGGAGACGATCCAAGACATGCCGAAAGCGCTCGCGGACCGCATCCAGTGGGAGGCATCCTGATGACACATGTTAAGCATGCATTTGAGCAGAATATCGTGTCGGTACCGCTGGAACACATCCTTCCAACACGCAAACTCGACCGGGAAATCCAGACGAGCAAAAAGTACCTGACAATTCTATCGTCAATCCGCGAGCTGGGGGTCGTGGAGCCGTTAGCGGTCCATCCTGAAAAGATGATGGAAAACAATGTGCAGCTGTACATCCTGCTGGATGGTCACTTCCGCCTAGAGGCACTCCGATCCCTGGGAGCTAAAGAGGCACTGTGCCTGATCTCAACCGACGACGAAGGGTTCACGTTCAACCGCCAGATCGGGCGCCTGACGCCGGTTCAGGAGCACAAGATGATCCTCACTGCGGTCAAGAAAGGGCTAGAGCCTGCGCGCATCGCGCGCGTACTGGGCGTGAATGTTGATCGCATCCATGAACGTCAGCACCTGCTCGATGGCATAGCGCCGGAGGCCATCGAGTTGCTCAAGGTGCGGATGGTGAGCAAATCCGTGTTCCGTGTGCTCAGAAAAATGAAGCCATTACGACAAATCGAAACAGTCGAAATGATGATTTCGGCGAACTGTTTTACACAGAACTACGCGCAGATGGTGCTCGCAGCAACACGCCCCGAAATGCTGAACGCCAAGAAAAGCAAAGTGACCAGCGATGCCAATGCCGAAGATATCGCTCGGATGGAACGAGAAATGGAAAAGCTCTACCAAGACTACAAGGTAGTTGAGGACACATTAGGCGAAACGATGCTGGTGCTTGTCGTTGCGAAAGGCTATATGTCTCGCGTGTTGAGCAACGAGGCCATTGCTGGATTCATGGTCCGCTCTTACCCTGAGCTGCTCGAAGAACTGGTATCGATCATGGAAGCGGTCAGCTCGGACGCTCGCCACTTGGAGCGTGAGTAGTTTAGCGCTACATCTGGTTAAGCCCCCCTCCCCACAGTCCTATGCCTCCATCGAATGTGTCTACCTCAGTCTTTTTGAAATCGCAGTTCTGGCGCAGATGAACGAGAAGTCCGTTCGTAATGCCAAGTGGTCTACCACTCCAGATCGGTTGATCACACGCAAGGAAGGCTGTCGCACAGTTGTCGATTCCCATGAAGCGCTGCGCTGGTTGAACGGTCGTCGCACCCTCAAACCTACAGTTTTGTTGTGAGGTGTATGGCTATGTATTTATCCCACCACAACGCAATTCACCTCCGCATAGGTTTCAACCGCCCACGGCTCATTTCACTGAACGGCACCTAAGCTATCGAGGAATCACAATCTCTTCATCTAACTCGTCCACCACGCCTGGTTTGAGGGGATCGATCCAGTCTGCTTTGGCGCGTCCCCAACGGAGCAGTTCGAGTTGCTCTATAGAATGCTCATGGCGTTCGGCGCTCGCTTCCAAAGCATTGAGGTACTCACGAATGGCCTGCGCCCGCCGCCAGTTCTGCGCATCAACTTCAAGTTTCGCCAGCCGCTGTTTTTCCGCGTCTTGCCGACGTTTTCGTTCCAGCGCGATGTCGCGAACTCGCTGGCGCTCGGCGTCTTCAATTGCTTGACGTTCACTGCGGACTAAAAACTCCACCGCTCGGGTGGCCATTAGCCCAACCAGTGTATTGAGCTGCAATTCCACAGGCCGGCTGTCTGAGTCCACAATTTTCCCTCCGTAACCTTCATTGACCAAAACTTGCAGCCTACCGGAGGGGGTGAACTGCCATTTCGCCCAGTAGCTCCATTCCCCCTTGGCCTGGGCCGCTCGCTCCTTGGCGGTGGGTTCATATGCGGAGCGCAGTGACGCTTCAAACAACCGCAAATGCAGGACATGGCCAAACATCAGAATCTCAACGCGGTGCTGCCCTTGTTGAACGGTATAGCCTCGCTTCTCCAAGGCTTTGAGCAGCGTGTCCGCCACTTTCAGTGCGCGACTCTGTTGCGCGGGAGAAACTGAAATATTCAGCCCGTTGCCGCGCGTCTGCGGCATGCCGCGCTGATCGATGAATGGTCGCCCTAATGCCTCGCGAGCAGCAGTCACCACCGGATGCCATACCTTGATACGCTCGGGTACCACTATCTGGTTTTCCGGCTGCTGCTCAAAGCTCAGCACGCGCTGAAGTCGGCTGTCGACGACTTCGGCGGCCGGATCCTGACCAGAAGGTGGTGCGGCGGGGCGATATAAATAACCGGGATAGCCGGTGTATTCGCGCAGCTTGGGGCGCAGGGATACGCGCTTACTCGCCTTGACCTTGGCCCAATGACCGCGCGGCGGGGTGGGGATTTGTAGGCGCGTGCAGAGCTTTTTCAGCCCCACGTCGGACAGCCCGTAGCGCGGCGCCACCACCTGAACAGGCTCAGACCAAACCTCCTCCAGCAGCGTTGCCCGATCATAGCGTTCCACCATTTAACCGATCCTCGATTATGCGCAGTGCGGTTCGACTCCCCCCTGTTCCGCGTCCTAAAGCGCATCGAGTCCAACGATCGAGTCCCCCGGATCCCGCGCCAGCACCCCATGCGACCTCGTGCAGCAGAAGGTGAACACCGTACAGGTGTAAACCAAAGTGTTGGCAAACAGCTATTGACAGCTCCCGACAGCTGACGTACCGTGCAGACTATACCAATCGTTTACCAAACAGGACATAACCATGGTCGACACCATCCAAGCCGCACTGAGCCAACTCACCACCGAGGGCGATCTGATCCACGGCACCGCCGCCTTGGTCGAGAGCATCAAAGCCCACACCCACCTGTCCTATAAAAAAATTGGTGAAGCGGCCGACGTGACCGAACAGGGCGTGCGCCGCTGGCGCGAAAACAACTCGGGCCAAGCCTCACGGGTCCAAGCCCTGGTGAACTTTGCCCAGACCCTACTCACTGCACCGGCAGGGGCGGCCGTGCGGCCTGCTGGCAACGCCGCCGATGCCTTGCGTGCGGTCACTCCGCTGGCAGTCCAGACCTGCGTCAAAGAAGGACTGGAAGCACTGTTGGGCATCGGCCTCAGCGCCTGCACTATCGTAAAGCTTGAGACTAACAACGGTAAAGTCACAATAGAGCTGGCGCTAGAATAACCCTCGGCCCCGATTACGTCATACCGTACCGCAGCGCCTCACGTTATGCCCTTAAAGGAATGCTCCATGGCTCGCACTTTGCTGGATGTCCAACTCGCCCGTCTGCTGTACCCACTGCTCATCGAACTCGCCACCGCTCGCCAAACCCTGACCTACAAGCAACTGATTGAGCGCGCCCAGGCGCGCTACCCGGATGATCAACGGGTGGCCAACCTGATTCCAGTGCGCATGGGGCGCATCCTGTGGGTGATCTACGACTTCGTGGCAGAACGCGAGCTGCCGCGTTTGACCCTGATCATCGTCAGCGCCGGGGACCAGTACCCTGGCAGCGCCATGTGGCAGCACGATTGTCATGCCGAACAACAACGCTGTTTTGCCTTTGACTGGTCTACGGCCGATCAGGCGTTTGACCTGTACGGCCAGCACAGTGAAAAAGCGGTCACGCCCCTGCGGCGTGTCCCCCGTGAGCAAGCGAAACAGCTGATGGCCGCCCACTACCACGATCCGGCGAATGTTTACCCGAGCGGCATTCGCGCTCTGCGCGAAGCCATTATCGAAAACATCATGAACGGCCTGTCGGTGGCGGAGGCGTTTGACATCGAAGCGCAGCTGCTGGCGCCGTCGGCGCACGCATAACCACACTGGTTCACCGTTTAACTAGCCGACCCAACGCTTGCTTACCCGCTCTCAATAAGGAACTCTGCGATGAACTGTTTCCAGTGGAATATCGACACCCTCGCTTCGCTGGGTCGTATTTTTTTGCACGAGGTGAAGACGAAACTGCGATGCATTGACGGGGCAACCGTGCAATTCGGGAAAATGGGGCAGGGCATACACCCCAATTATCAAGTGTGTTTTCCCAATGGCACCGTGAACACCTATCGCGGCGCCAATCACACCCCCTTTTTGCCGCCTGGTGCTTTTAAGCCGGGACACATCTCCCAGCCGTTTTTCGTAGCGGACCTTCAGCGTGCCTTCGACGCCGCCGTCGCTGCCCGCTAGAGGAGCCAAACCGCTGCGCTGCCTCATCACGAGACTCCGCAGCGGTCGCTTTGTCCCCCTTCGTGGCAGGGGCCTAGGACGACCAACCTGGCACTCGCGCGCCGGCCGGGGTTTCTGCCATCAGCTCATCCAGTGTCAGCTGTGTGCGTACCGACCTGAGCACCAAGGTGTCTTGCTCGAACACGGCGCAGTGCATGGCTGAACCGGCCACCAGGTTGTTTTGCAACACAAACGCATTTGGCACGGTAAAAACCAGCGCCCCGTGCCAACGACGAAGAACAACTGTGCTCATGATTTAATCCTCAACAGGGGTGAACGCCGTCAGGCGCCATTCCATCCGATTCCTTCAGGTCCACTCGCCGCAACGACTCAAGGCGAGGCAGGCGCCACACGGCATCACCGACTTCAGCTTAAAACCCCGTGCTCGATTTGCCCCACCAACGTGAGTAGCGCCTGTCGCTCCACCTGAGTGCCGAGCAGGTCGTTTGCGCTGCGGCCACCGAGGCCATACATCGGCTTGCCCATCCATTCCTGAGCTTGAGCCACGTCGCCTTCAAATAAGGCGTAGACGCGCGTGAGGACCACAACCAATTGAAAGAGCTGATCACTTTCGCCGGGCGTAAACCGTCCCGATTGACGTCGACGTCGCAGAGTTGAAGCGGGTATCGATAGTCGCTCGCGTAGCTGCTTCGGCGTCAGCTGGAACTCATGGCCCACACGCTCAAGGATGCAGAAGGGGAAACCCGCTCGAATCAGGGTCAGCAGTGCATCGCCTTGTGCAGGGATTCCCAAGCGTACCCAGCCTGCTTCCTCGGCACAGCCGTCAACGATCCAATAGCGCATGTTCACCCCCTGCCTGGATAGGCCGCGTCAATGTAGGCAGTAACGCGAGCCGAGCCTCGCGGCCGTTTTGAACAAAGTCAGCAAATGCTCCAACGATTGTCGCCCGCCATGAGAGTGAAAGCTCACCACCAAAAAGCATTCGTGTTCACAGGTTTCGATCAGGTACCGGCGTGTTTACTCAACGACCTGAGTGATTGGCTCGGACAGGATCAAGGTACCGTCGGGGTAGGTAGGGCTTTTATACACCCGTCCGACCACGCAATAGCTGCTGATGTAGGCATCCAGCACGTACCCCGTAATGTAGGCTCTGGGGTAGTTCTCCAGCAGGGCGGTGAGCAGTAAGCTTTTTTTATGCGGCGTCAATTTACGCAACCCGTTCATGCTGTCCCCTGACCTGACGATCTGCCTATCACAGCGCGGAAAACGCTACCCTCAAGGCGGCTTCCCACCGCCGATCAGCCATACACGGCGATACTGACGTGGGAACGGCCTTGAACCTTGACGCCCTCGGCCGTCAATGACGGTGACGAGCGGTCGGATGAAACCCCTTCTGCAAGATCTCGATGAACACGCCCAATGATCGACGGCCACCCGCTGCGGCAAAATTGGCAATCACATAACGGCTGCCACTTTCCGTTTCACAAATCCAATGACGCCGGCATTCTTCGAGGCGGAAAATATCGGAGGTGCGGATGGTATGCCCATCTTGAAACCAGCCATCAGCCCTCGCTCTGACATGACCGTATACCTGCCCCACACAGCAACACGCCACAATCCGCGCATTGATGATGTAACCCGTGACCGGCCCCTCGAATTCAGTACGCGTAGCGCGTGCCAACTGGCGTAAGGCATAACGACTGGTGCTGAACATTGCTTGCCTCCTGAACGACTGGTTTAACCCAGCCCTCAGCGATTACAGGCTGGGGGATGTTGCGCAACCCGTTGCGCATGACGCCCACCATCGCGTTACGCCGACCCGGTACAAACGCTGGGTTGCGCGCGTTTGCTGGACTGCGCAGCGCTTACCAGATCGTCGATGCGAAGCAACATGCCACGGCGAGTTCCCTGACCCGTTATGGGTGCCAGCGCAGGTTGAACCCCTACGGGCTTCAATCGATTCAACAGCCAAATCGACCGGGTGTTGGTACGGCGGGCAAGATCGGCGAGCACCGCGAACTCCGACATGAACGTCAACAGATCAGCCAGGGGAATCACCCAATGCTGTTTGCCGTTAACGGACTCTTGGCGAGCGGCCAGAAGGCCGGTCTCAATCCATTCCTTGATCGACTCATGCTTCCACCCTTGCAGACGTACGAGCTGGGTGATGCTCAGCAGCAGCTCTGGTTGTTCCTCTTCAAAGCAGGCTTTGAGTTCAGCCAGGTCGAAGCGAAGTCCAGAGATGCCGGGTACTCCCGCGATGACCGCCACGGGGAGGATCTCTTGATGCAGTATTTTTTGCAGGACCAGGCAAATAGCTCGATCCGGGATACCCCGTCGGATTGAAATATCTTGGAGCCCAGTCCACGCCGACTGATCAACCTCCCTGTGCTGAATACCCTGATGAAGACGAACCACCAGCGCCTCGACATCCGCCGCCAGAAATTCTGCGGAGACCAGTGGCGGACGTTGAGACTTGGTTTTTCTATCCAAGGCTCCAGATTGCATGAGCCGTTCAAAAACCAGCTTGCTGACACCCAGCCGACGACGAACTTCCGTGGTGGTCAGAAACCGCAGGCGGTCTTGACGGACCTTTTCAACCACGTCGCGGTGAATCGACACGAATCGATTCTTGCCTTTAACGGTCACTTTGCCCTTGATCTCGCCTGTGGTGACGGCCGATCGCACCAGCTCCGAGCCTATGCCGATCAGGCGTCCAGCTTCTTCCGAAGACAGCCAGCACTTGTCCTGTAGGTGCTGGGGATCGATGGTGCTGATTCTCAGGTTGAGGTGCCCGTCAAAGTTCAGCGACAGGTGCTGGACCAACGCTTGCCGCAGGCAGTCATACGCGGGATCGGTATAGCGCTGATGCAGCTCGCGGTACCAACCGCCCAAGCGCTTGGCCAGACCGGGGCCTTCAGTACTGGCCAGTCGAGCGCCCAGGGCCTCGTCGAAGCGCGTCGGCCATGACCACAGGAGGCCAAAGCCGGTTTGCACCGATACGATCAATGCACCGACCGACGCTTTGCCACGCGAGGATTTGTTCTCGCGGGAGTCCTCGGACTTGACCGTAAAATGCTTGCCGAGCAGATAGAGGAGGTCGACTACATCAGCGGGCGGTGAGCCCGTGCGCCATGCCGGTGGTAGCGAATGCCGGGCCGGGTGCTCAACGCCCAGCAGGAAAGCTGACAGCGCCAGCGACTCCTCACTGGCCGCGACGGTTGGGCCAAGGGCGTAGGTCTGACCGCACCGGCAGTGGCTAAGCAGGCCGTCAGCGTCGATGCCTTGGTTACAGGCCGGGCAGCGCACCACAAGCTGGATGTCGTGATGGGGGCAGGCGGTCACCAGTGTATGAGCCCATCCGAGGCGATGATAAGGGTTGTCTGCGATGCACTGGGGACACACTTTGACGCCGTCACGGCCCAGGTATTTTGGCCGGAGGATTACGTTCTCGCTGTCTGGAGCCAGTTGGCGAGAGGCCAAGTCCACGACGTCGACATGCAGCCTATCCGCCAGTCGTGCAAGTTCAGCCTCACTGTAGGTCAAGCGGGACTTCATCCCGAAGCTGGCCAAGAGTGCATTAACGCTTGGGGCCAAGTTATGCTCACTGACACGGCGCAGAAAGCCATGCAGCGACTCATCAGGATGCGGTAGGAGGCGAACGATCAAGCTCATGCTCATGCTTTCACTCCTTGTGGTACGGCTTTAGGCATGGACATGTGCGACTCGATCAGCATTTTGGCGAATCCCTGTCCGAGGAGGCTGTCGACAGGCGGGTTGCCTTCAAAGGGATTGAATTCGAGAAACCGGGTATTCACCGCTTCGGCATAGGCGCGCACCAGAGTCTTCTCCGTGATGCTGCGCGCTGTGGCCAAGTGCTCCGCTGCGTGAAACAACTTCACCATCATGCCAATCCGACCGAGGCAGGCGGCATACACACGTTTGGCATAGTCCAGGTCCCTCGCCTCGGGTACGCTCCAGCCGGCCTCGACAAACGCTTCACTCAGGGACAATAGGGCGCCGCGAAACGCCTGTCGCTCACCGGCAGCGTTCCAGTTGTAGGGTCTGAATTCGAACACGGCTTCAGCGCGGTCGCGCAGTTGTTCATTGCGGGTCAGAACCTCGTTCGCCAAGGGCAATCCGGTGAGTACCAAGGTCAGGTTCATTTCTTCGCCCAGCACCTTCAACCAGTCCGCCGCTTCCCGGGCGGCGGTGCGAGAACCACGCTCGGCAAAATGCTGCATTTCGTCGAAGACCAGGACCCTGGTGCGAGTGATCTTGATCAACTCGCAGGCCATGCGGGTCAGCTCCTCGGAACTGGAGCGGTTGTAGCGGGGGGAACCCAGTCCCTCCAGCAGCGCGATAGGCAGGGAGCGACGGGTCGGGTTAACCGGCGTCACCACCCGCACGATAGGCATCCGCCGAACGCCATCGACCACCTTTGGCATATTGTCGGCCATGACTGTTTTGACCAGCTCGCTCTTACCGACCCGAGTCGGGCCGAAGATCGGCAAAATCAACGATTCGCCGGCCAGGCCGCGCTTGACCGTCGACTCCAAACGGTCCAGTGCCTGGCTGAAGGTGGCGTGCTCGATCAGCTCGTACTTCACCAACGCGTTCATTCAGCCTCTCCCTGCACGGATTTCTTGCGGCGAGGCGCGGCCGAGAGTGCGGCTGTCGAAGACGGCACTTCAGTGGTCGTCTCGACCACCGGCCGAGACGGCTCCTGACGCTGCGCTTCAAGCCGCTTGTGTTCGCGCTCCTGATCTCGGGCAGCGCGATTCCGTTGCTTCATGCTGCCGCCGGCCGCCTGAGCACGACCCTCACGAAGTATCTGCACATGAGCGATGTGATAGTCCTCACCCGACAGCTGGGCATCGGATTTACGAAGCGCACGACGAATCTTCCTCGCCTCTTCAAAGCCGATCATTGGCATGCCGGGTTTGGGGTTGGATGCTTCGATCAACACGCTGGGATTGTTGGGGTCCACCACATACACCGAGCGGCAGTCGAGCGGATATGACCTCACCTTGACCTTGGTTCCTTGACCCTGACGCTGATACAGCGCGGCCAACTCCTGACTGTTGTACTTCATACCTTCGAGGCTGACACCCTCTCGGCCCAACGTCAGCTCACGATGATGGTAGTGCAGACAGGCATTCCTGAACTCCTCAGGATCCGGCGGTGGAATCACGACATAGGACTTCTTCAAAAGCGCCATCGCCCGTGCTGGTGAGCAACCCGCTTCGAAGCGGTCTTCCAGTCGTTGCAAAGGCCTTTGCATATACACATCCGCGACCCACCGGATGATCAAGGCTTCTAGCTGCGGGACGGTATACAAACGTTCTTTCATCGCGCGCCCAATCGGATCACGCTCAAATTTCGACTGGGACTTGGTGGACCCTGGTAGCGTATTGATCAGGCCGACTTTCAACGTGCCGAAGAACCGCTCAATGAAGGGCTTGGCTTGGGGCTTTCCAGCCATGGGGTAATCAATGGTGGTATGCAAGTAACGCAGTGCGTTCAGCACCAGACCGCCGTGGTGTTCTTGCGCATTGTCGAGCACCATCGTTTCAATCGCTGCGGGCACCAACCACGGGTGGCTGAGCCCATAGCGCTGGCTGAAGGCCTCGCCTTTAGGCGAAAAACAAAACTCCAGCGCCGACAGTACGAAATGCTGCGAGGGTTTTTCGATACAAACTTTCATCATGATTACCGCACCCGTCGCCGCATCGATGCCCGCATAGCACGTTGCCCGGCCAATGGGTTCACCATTCTCATCGCAGCAGAAGATATCCAGCGGTGTGGCATCGACTTCCACCCGCTCATAGGGACGTTCCACCAACAACTTGCGGATGGCCACCCGCATCTCTTGATCGTGGGTGGCTTTCGACACCCGCCCATGCGCAATGAGTGTGTGTTCCAACGCGCGAATACGACGACAGACACTGCGACGGGAAATCCCACGAAACGGGACATTGCGCTCGGTGGCGCGTGTTCGACATCGATCATTTACCAACATGGTGATTTGACTGACGCTGAACTTATCGGTGTGGAAATACGACCGCATGATTTCATCGGTGACCATTTCCTCAAAATCCAGATCATCCAGGGTCTGCATCCGACGCTTGTTACCCCGAGCGCTGAAACGGGGCGCCAATTGATCCGTCGAGCCGATGAAGCCGGATGATTTGCGCCAGCGCTGAATCGTCCGTGTGGAGGGCAGGGCCAGGTTCAGCTCTGCACAGCGGGTATGCAGACGCTCAACCGTGCTTGTCCAGGAACAACCGTCACGACGCGCCTCGTCAACGTATTCGAGCAGCTCCAGTCGTTGGTCGAGCGCGCTGCGTTCCGTCTGCGTCAGGTTGCGCACTGGCATGGGCTGGACGGCCGATACAGCGGGGCCGTAGCTACGACGATACTGGCCTTGGGCGAATCGCTGCTGAAAATCGTCGATGTTCATCACGAACTCTTCGCCCAGCGCCCCTTGGAGGACGATCTGCGAAATCTCGGGCCGAATGGACGTTACCCGCCGCACCTGGTCGCGCTCCAGCACGATGCTATTCACTGCCAGCAGGCGGCTCATGGACGCACCTGCAAAAATTGAAAGTGTGACAAATCACCAAAAGCCGCACGAACTTCGTTGCTCGGTGAAAACAGGGGAATGGACAAATCGGCGGTCAATAGCCCCGCCAGCAGACCCGCAAGGATGCCGACAGGACCCGACGTCAAGCGCAAGGAAAGTTCCCCAACCGACCAGCAGGTCGCGGAGTCGAGCAAGGCGCTGATCTCTCTTTCCGCTGCTGCACGAGTTAACTCAAGATAACCCGCTCGCAGCAAGTGAAGGTTGGCTAGCGTCTGCATGACCGTAGGAGACACGGCCGTGTCCAAAACGAGCATGAAGCCGATACCGTAGGATCTTAGGCAGCCCTCAATCTCCTCATGCTTAGCTTCGAACGCCGCACTAAACCGAGAATGCTTGGCCTCAATGACCAATACGCTGCCATCATCCAGCCGACACAGGAAGTCGGGGGTGTAAAAGCGCGGTTTGACACCTGGCCGTGGCCGATAGTGCTCACGCGAAGGCAGTACTTTGTTGCTTTGCAATTCGAGCGTGAAGGGTTGCGCGGCAAGCTCGGTTACACGCGGATCAATATCCAGCATCAGACCAATGTCGCGTTCAAGGGCGCTCTCAACGCGCAATTCGCCGCCTTTGCCCTTCAGGGACTTGAGCACGAGTGCACGTCGGCCGCGCCGAATTCTACGGGCAACATCTCTGGCGGAAGTGGGACTATCGGTGTCTCGGATCATGCTGGTGTGCTCCTACGATGCACGGGAAAGTGTTAATCGCCGCAGGAGAAAGTCAAATGACTTAATATCTAAGTAACTATAAAATTCGAATACGTTAATACATACAAAAAACAATCAAACAAAATTTCTACAGGCATTTCAACTAATTGAAAAAACCCTTAAATATCAATGCAATATAATAAAACAAAAACAACAAAAAACTTTAAGACCAACGGTCTTGCGCCAGCTGATATAAAACTCCGCACTTCGCAAAGATGCCCTGATTAACTGGGTTAGAGGGTGAGCCATCGAGGTGGGAAAGACACCTACTCCCAACTGGAAAGCGCTAGCCGATCCTTCCCCAATGGCGAGAAGTGTAACCTTCCCATAAAAAGTAGTCAATACTTTTTGACTAGCAAGACGATTGCGACTAGCCTTGTACGTCTATTCTCTCTACACGCATGTGACGTCTATGACCCGGGACGAGCAAATTTTCAACGCATTGGTCGGCGTCGCTACGGCGTGCCCTGTGGCCGACGCGACCCTACTGGCTCTGCAAATCACGGCATGGGCGCGTTTGTCGCGGCTCGGTAAATTGCCGGCCGATCTTACCTTGCCCAGTCAACTTGAGCTGTCCCCGAACGCGCAAGCAGCCAACTTCAGGCGTGTGCAGCCGTTGATTTCCCCGCAACTGGGTCACACGCTTGCGAAGACCGAACCCACGCTCTCACAGCACCTTCCGCTGCTTATCGAACAAGCCATGCGGCTGGAGGAGCAAGGGCAGCTGCGCGAGTGGAATGCGGACGACGTGCTGTATTGGTCGTCCGATCGGAACTTGGCACACAGCGCTTACGACCCCAGTCTTGCCACTTTCCTGGTTTCACTCGCGACCTCTGACTCACCGGCCCAGGTCTACCTGCCGTGGGAAAATTCCGGCCAACTGGCGACGCGCTGTAGCCGCAAAAACATTGATTGCTGGACGGAATCCTCCGCTCCAGTGGCGGCAGAACTGGTGCTGGCGCAATTAAATGGTGCGCGTCCGGATGTTCACCAGAACGACCCGGTGTTAATGCCCACCTTGACCGAGCAGGGCCAACTCAAACGTTTTCCGGTCAGCCTGAGCATCCTTGAGCACGGACGGCGCTATGACCCCAAGGATGTGGAACATGATCCTCACGAGCGTTTTCCGGAAAAGACGCAGTCGAGCATGGTGCTGAACCTGCGACATCTCCTCGCACAGACCAGTGGCAAAATCATTGCCGTCGTTCCCAACAATGCGCTCTTCAATGCTGGCGCTGAACGGTTGCTTCGAGCCGATTTGCTTCAGAAGCGCATGATCCACTCAGTCATTGCCCTGCCGGGCGGGTTGTTTTCCGGATCTCCTGCCGCCGCTTCAGTGCTAATTCTCGATACCGTGACACCGTCCGACACCATTCGATTCGTGAAAGTAACGGATGAGTTCACCGCCAGCGGACCTAAAAAACGCACTGAGCTGGTCAGATTGCCGGAGCTGCTGCGGACCGTGCGGGATCGCGACAACAATGCCATGGCAGTGAAAATGGCCGCCAACGACATTCCACGGGACGAATGCAACCTGGAAGTAAGTCGCTACTTACTTGACGACCAGACGCACAAACTGGACGTCCTGCTGGCCACTCAACCCACGACAAAATTGCTCGATCACTTCGACATCGTTCGCGCCCGCCAGTACGCAACGACCCTACAAGGGGTGCCGGTTCAAGAAATTCAGGCAGCAGACCTCCCCGACTATGGCCACGTGCAAGGTGCCAGCAAAGACTCGTTGTTCGATCTCAGTACACCGAAAGCCCTGAGCTATTTTATTCAGCGCAACGACGTTCTGCTCTGCATCAAAGGCGCGGTAGGGAAGGTCGGCCTCGTGAAATCGGCGCCTGACAGCGGGGCCGGAGGCTGGGTCGCCGGCCAGTCGCTGGCCATTTTGCGCTCGCGCTCCCCGGGGCAGTACGATCCCGGGGCGCTGATGGTCTACTTACGCTCGCCCATGGGCCAGGCCCAACTCAGCCGATTGGTCGTGGGTAGCAGCACGCCCACCCTTCAAGGTTCGACGCTTAAAGAACTGAAAATCCCGGCGATGAACATCGTGCAACAGGGCATGGCCAGCGAAGCACTGGAGGAAGAGGCGGCCGTGCAATGGGAGATTGACCGCTTGCGTCAGAAGCAATCACGGATTGCTGCGGCGCTGTGGAAGCTGTGAGCGGTCGCGCGGGACTCGAACGAGTTAACAGCGACCCAGCAGTCATTGCTTAAACTCCATCATTATCGTCAGCTGCTTCGCGGTGGGTCGAGGAGTAGAGGCAAGGCACGGACATTGCTCCACCCCAGGGCCGCTTGGGCGCGCCAGTATCCTGCGCGTAATTGGACGTTATGGTGAATCCGCCCCCACAGTTATCCACCGCCTGGTGACACTGAAGGGCCAACCTGGTCGCCGGATTCTGTGACTGCGCTATACCAATACCCTGGGTACTGGTTGGACGCGAGAGCAGGGGATCAACATGAAAAGAGCCATCGAGCAGGACACCCTGGCGGCGCTGGTCGAGACCGGGGCGGTGGGGGAGTTTCGCGTGCTGTGCGACGGCGAGGCCTGGCGCCTGGAGCTGCGTCTCGGCGCCAAGTGTCTGCCGATCCGCTCGCGGCAGTCGGGCGGTTCTGCGAAGGGGTGGGGATCAAGGTACTGATGGTCGACTTGTAGAAGAACTCAGCCTTTATGCTCTTTGATGTAAGCAGCGAGCTTTGCCAGTGAGGATTCGACATAGCCCCTAGGTAGACCTCCTACCGGTCGCCCCTCCCCTGCGTATGAAAGCATATAAGCGGCTTTCCCACGCATTACATCTATTTGGCCAGCATATTTTTCAGGGTTCAATGTCGCCTGATGCAATTCTGCTCTGAGTTTTCTTCTGCTTTTTCTAGTCGGTTGAGCCCACTCATTGACCACAACGCCGGTGACAACCTTTCTTGAGGACGGCCCGAAAATTCTCGTTTTACTTTTATTTATCACAAGACCTATTGAATTAAGTAAGGCCTTAATTTTTTCAATTGCACCTTGTACAGCCTCTAAACTTTCACCACTAAATGTAATGTCATCTGCATAGCGCGTATATTCAACACCTATCGATTGGCAGTAATTAAACACTTCATCATCAATTCTATATAGTGCGATATTAGATAATGCAGCGCTTGTTGGAGCGCCCTGCGGGAGACCGTCATTATAAGAGGTTAGACGAGAAACTAAGCTGGCCATATTAGTTTCCATCCCGCTAGCAATTAACTCACGAAATACAATTTTTCGACTAAGGGAAGGGAAAAAATTCTCCACATCAATATTAGCCACGAATCTGCGACCTACATGAACCTCTGCATTATTCCTGACTGTACAACCACGACTATAGGCCATCGCCGAAACATGTACGGGGCATCGATAAAGCACATAATCCAAAAGAAAGTATTGTGCTACTTTCATCATCGTACGCGGCGACTGAATATTTCTTGTCCCTCCATTAGACTTAGGTATTTGGAAGGTACGATAATGGCGCTCAGGTTTATGAATTAACAAGCCAATAAGTTGAGGGCTAATTCCGAGTGCTAAGGATATTTCATTAAGACCGATACCATCACTGGGTATCGAGTCTAGCCCATTCGCTTGGGCACAGGCCTTAATTGTCGGGAAAGACAAAAATCGGAAAAAAGGGCCAGAAGCGCGGGAGGAAGAGCCAACAAAAAGTTGCTTTGCGAGAAGCGGCCAACAGGCGCGGTCTGCTCGACGAGCTACGCGAGGAGGGCAGACCGCGCCTGTTGGCCGCTCATCCTCTTGTAGTGGTTGGTCAACAATTACGGCTGACGAAACATCAGCCTTCTCTGATTCACCGGCTTCTGGTAGATGGAGCTTAGCTGCTCGTAAGTTCTTTAGCAAGAACAAGCGCGTTCGATCCCGAACCTTACGCTCTTTAGGATTGAGCTTCTTATCGCCTTGCCTGGTTAGTGAATACAGTTGACTCTTTTTATGAACGCTAACTACATCTCCATCAGCAATCCAGCCATCAAAAACTGTTTGAATAACGGATGGAGACAGCAGGTTATCATCACCAATAAGTGAAGCACCTAAAAACTTACTAACAGAATTTGCATCGGCTGGTTGTATACAGCCCAAAGCAAGCCTAACCAACTGAACATTTACTATTATGGCCATTTTTAAAGTCCAGTAGCTGGGCGACCACGGCCACCTATAAAGTAACTTGATCTGCGCCCTCTAAGACGCCTCAAAATTGGCTCAATTTCTGCCTTATCAAAATCAACAAACAGTGTTTTCCCGAAGTCATCCACTGCTCGCGCTGGCCCCTCATTAAAATAAGACTTATCTTTTTTGTAATCTTCATTCACGAGCAGAATCAAGTCACACTTGTTTTCACCATGATACTGAAGCCAATGGACAAATAAGCCTAACTCACAAAAAGAACCAACACTGTCAGCGACGATTACAATCGCGCCACACTCTTTTTTTATGAACTCCAGCTCATTATCATGAGCATAGCCTTTCGTACGTGTTAGTCGTAAATCTTCAAGACCGTCATCTTCTCCGAGAACGACCTCAAAGCTTTCACTCTCAAGAGCCTCAAGAAGTCGCTTGCGTAGTCTCGCAGCTGGCGTTGTCAAGCCCACCAATGTCGGGCCACAGAGAAATACAACCATTCGGTTGTTGCTATAGAGATCCATTGCACTCTGTGCAAATCGTTCAACAGAAGGCAATGCCATTTAAGGTTACCCCATTGTTTTGAAAGTAAGCCTAGGCTAGGTTCACTCTATGTCCATATGCAAAACATCATTTTCGAAAAATCAGAACGTTGCAATTAAATACAAGCACATCGTCGCCATTTACACCGCATTCCCAAATCTACGCGACAGCTGTTGCTCGTATACTCACCAGTACATCCACGATCTGCGTCACCGCAGCAGCTGGGAACAGCCCCATCGGCCCTTGTGCGTTCAAATCGGTGAACGGTGATTCGAACAGCCGCGCAGCCTCCATCACACCTGTCTGCGTCAACTCCTGCACGATCAGATTGATGAACTCTATCTGGTTCGGCGTTGCCTTTTTGTCATTGATGAACTTGCTGAAAGCCTGCATGGCCGCTTCGCGATCCAACCCCACCAGCGAGCGGATAAAGATGCCCAGGCCATGGCTCTTTTCCTTAGCCTCATCAATCAGCGCCTGAGAGCCACCCGCATCGATCAACATTTTCTCCAGCTCAACCAGGTCAGAGGGTGTCAGTGCCTGGTTGCGGCGCAATCGCTGTAAGGAGAGGTGTGCTTCATGGGCTTTTAGGAAAGCTCTGACCTTCTCTTTGAACTTGCCCATGTTCAGGCCAGCGGTGACCTGAGGCAGGTCGATCAAGGCAACTTCGCCGATCTCATCCTCAAAGTTTGAATAGACGATCTTCTTTTGTCGCTTTGGAATCAGCCGGATCAATGCCCGCAGTCGACGGCGTACAGTTTCCAACATGGGCAGGGTGACACCCTCCCACCACTCTTCACTACCCAGAGACTGGATCAGCACCATTTCCGCCTTGATAGCCGGTATGTTGGTTTCAGCCTCCAAAGCAGCAGCAATAGCCAGGATTTTCTCTTTGAGACTCAGGAAGTCCGGCTTGGCTTGTAGGATCGCCAACTGGGTGCGCAAAACCAGCATGTCGAAACGCTTGGCGTCTTCATCGTCATCGACCTGTTCGGAGGGCAAGTCCGCTACTTTACTGGTCAGTTCGTGGAACTCTTCGGAGCCAATCGCTTGCCAAGCTTCTGCCTGGGCAAATTTCTCGACGAACTGGCGTTGTGGGCGCACCACGAAGTTATCCACATTCATGGAGGCTACTTTGTCGTGCAGCAAGCCGGCAGTCTCGTTACGCAACTGAGAGATGCTCACTGGGTTGCCATCTTCTCCGGCCTTGATGCCTTCCTGAAGCTTCTTGTCCAGCTCGGTGATCATCTCCAGCCGTGCCTTGAACAGGCGGGTACCCAGCGCTTCGGTAGACGAACCTTCGGAAAACTCCGGGTTCTGGCTGAAGAACTCCAGGTTCTGGCAGAAGTCGAAAATGAAGAAATTTTTCTTATCCTCGCCAGGGCCGAACAGATCTTTGCACAGTCGCGTGCCACGCCCGACCATTTGCCAGAATTTGGTCTTGGAGCGGACGACCTTGAAGAAAACCAGGTTCACCACCTCAGGCACGTCGATACCCGTATCGAGCATGTCCACCGAGATGGCGATGTGCGGCATCTTGGCCTTCTTAGAGAAGTCGTCGATAAGCGTCTGGGCGTACTCGGTCTTGTAGGTTATCACGCGGGCAAAGTGGCCTTTGTAGTGCGGATAGTTGATGTTGAAGCGCTCGGCGATGAAGTCCGCATGTGCATTGTTCTTGGCAAAGAGGATGGTCTTGCCCAGTTGATCACCACCGGCCACTTTCTGGCCCTTGGTCATCAGCAGTTCCAGTACCTTGTCGACCGTGTCGATGTTGAATAGCCACTGGTTCAGCTCAGCAGCATCCACCTCATCCGGAATGACGCCTTCATCATTCCACTCAAGCTCATCCCATTGTGCCTTTTCATCCTCGTTGAGTTCCGCATACTTGATACCTTCACGCTGGAACTTCAGCGGCACCGAGATCGGAACCGGCGGCACCAGGTGACGGTCAGCCACCGCCTCATCCAGACCATAGGCATCGGTCGGTACACCGGTTTCCAGGTCGAATAGCCCATAGGTATTCTTGTCGATTTCGTCCTTGGGGGTGGCCGTCAGGCCCACCAGCAATGAATCGAAGTATTCGAAGATAGCGCGGTACTTCTGGTACACCGAGCGGTGTGCCTCATCAATCACGATCAGGTCAAAGTGGCCCACACCAAAACGGCGCTGGCCATCCTTAGCTTCGTCGATCAGGCCCATCATGGTGGGGTAGGTGGACAGGAACACCCGGCCTTCGGTGTTCTTTTCGGTGACCAGGTTCACCGGGGCTGAATCGGGCAGATAGGACTTGAAGGCGTTCACCGCCTGATTCACCAGCGCCACCCGATCCGCCAGAAACAGCACACGCTTGACCCAGTTGCTGCGAATCAGCAGATCGACTAGCGCAATCACCGTACGAGTCTTGCCGCTGCCGGTGGCCATGACCAGCAGCGACTTGCGCTGCCTGTCCACCTCGAAGGTCGCCCCTACACGACGCACCGCACGAGACTGGTAATAGCGTTCGACGATCTCGCTGTTGATCACCGCTTCGGCCAGCGGTTTACGGCTGTTGCGACGTTGAATCAGCAGCTCTAGCTCGTCTTTCTTGTAAAAGCCCTGTACAGACCTAGGTGGGTAGGACAAGTCATCCCACCCCCAGTGCTCGTAGCCATTGGTGTAAAAGATCACCGGGCGCTGGCCATAGATCTGCTCCAGGCAGTCGGCATATAGCTTGGCCTGCTGTTGGCCCACCTTCGGGCTCTTGGTGGTGCGCTTGGCCTCAACCAGCATCAGCGGCTTGCCGTCATCGCCCCACAGCACGTAATCCACGTAGCCGGTATCCTCACCGTTGGGCATGCCAGCGACTTTGACTTCGAAGTTCTTGGCTGGATCCAGGTTCCAACCAGCCTCCTTCAGCAACAGGTCGATAAAGGCCTTGCGGGTCTCGGCCTCGGAATAATCGTGGGTATCGGGCTGAGCAACGTTGGCCTTCTTGGCTGCCGCCACATCTTCTCGCAGACGCTGCAATTCTTCATTCAGCGCCGCATGCTGGGTCAGCACTTCGGAGAGCTTTTCGTCCTTCTCCTTGAGGCATTTCTCCAGCGTCAGTAGCTGCTCAGCCGATTGCGGAGCGATTTGGGATGGCTTAGGCAGCAGATCGAGGGAAAACGTCTGGCTACCGGAGGGGCGAGCGCTTCGCCCATAGGTACGGGCAAGCCAGTAGCAGAAGTGAAACAGTTCACGGGTTGCATTTTGCGCATCCGAAGTCGCGATCTTCTTGGTGCCATGAACGGCCAAATTACCCAGATCCTTGATCAACCGGGCCTTGGTGAATAGGGCATTACCCACTCCCTCGCGGAAAGTAGGTTCATGAATCAGGGCACTCAGGGTGTCCTGGTAGGGTAGCTGGAACGACTTGTCGTGGGTGTATAGCCAGGCAACCGCAATTTCTAGCGCACGCCGTGCATAGAAGCAGGTCGTGCGTGGGTCGCTGTTAACTGCGCCTTCCGCCTTGCTGGCAGCGTCGTGCAGCAATGTCCATTCATTCGTGAGGAAGGCGAAGTTACTCATAGTTTGGCTTTCTCCCTAATTTACTCTTTCATCCGCTATGTTCAGTTGCTGCCACAGATACTGCACGAATTCATACCGTTCCGTAGCACCTACTTTGCTGCTTGGTCAGAGTTTCCCTTGAAAGGCACGGTGTTGGAGTGACGAAAACAACGAGTTAATTTCTTTTAACGCTCTTCGATGAACCTCAGCTAGTCGCGATATTTTGGCAATGCGTAGACCGAATTCATTTTGCAAATGAATTGGCGGAGAAATGAATGAAATTCCTTCAACAACAGTTTGATTGACTTTATAAGTACCGTTTGTGGTGCGCGCGAGAGACTCAATCTGATCGCGTATAGATGTAGACCCCCAAACGTACCGTAAATAGTCGCGCTGAGTTTTTTCTAGTGAAATTCGTGCAGCAATTATCGTGTCTGGGAAAGCCACCCCTGGCATCGAACGCGCGGGGAAATCTCCCTTTCCCACTAGCTGAAGATTACCATTGCCACGACAAATCAAAAAATCATTCTCATTTACAGTGTGGTCTGGAGAAATCTCAGACTTGAAAATTCCGGGTTTCTGAGACGTCTCGTCAAAACGACTTCCAGTAACAGCAGAAAGCGTTAGCACTTGTGCTTCAATCTTTCCGGACTTCGAAGGAGATATACCATTCCGCAAGGGGTAGGAAAGAACTTCACCAAGTTTGACTATAGGCCACCCCCTCGAATTAATCTTGGGGTCACCAAACATATCCAAAAAAAACGACTGCGCGAGGCGGTCGAGTTGTACCAACGCCTCGCGACGCTTGGTGCGGAGGGTGTCAACTTTGTCGAGGATGGCAGCGATGCGGCGTTGTTCGAATAGTGGAAGGATCACAACCTCAACGCGCTTCAAATACTTGAAATGTCTGTCATATCCAGCATCAGGCAATCGAAGCTGCTTCAGGTAGTAGTACAAATACTTTAGGTCTGCATCGATCTTTGGACGCAACACCTTGACCCCATCAGCCCCCATGCAAAACGGCGCATCCATGAATTTCACACGCCGGGTGTGGTCACCAAAGATAATTGCCGGTTTTCCGTTGCCGCAGATTCGTTTCTCGTCATCTACGTAACCGGCAATCAGAGCTTTGCCTTGGTCAACAACCGGAAACCTACCTTCAGCCTTGTAATCGCTTTGAAGGGTTTTGATGTTCCCTCCAGATTCGTCAGCGAATACGTCTTCAAATGGCACTCGAGTGATGCTCACTTCAGCATCCCCTCCAACTCAACCATTCCTGCCTGAATTTCCGCCTCCAGCTGTTTTAGCTGTGCAATGATCTCCAGCGGCGGCTCATACTCAACTGCTTCATGCACTACTTCCTTGTAGCGATTGATAGAGAGGTCATAACCCTGCGCTGCAATTTCCGATTTAGGCACGCAGAAGCTTTGTGCAGTACGCGGATTATCTTTCTCACTTTCCTCGCGACGATGCCAACGGGCGAGGGCATCAGGGAGGTTATTTTTGCAGTGTTCTGCTTCGCTAAGGGCTTGCGCTAAGCAAGGGCCAAGCTTGTCGCTGTCCAGCAAGGGCTGGCGCCGGTCATCCAGACTCCAGCCATCGGCCTGCATGTCATAGAACCAGATGTCCTCAGTGCCGCCTGAATTAGTTTTGGTGAACAACAGAATGGCGGTAGACACACCCGCATAAGGCTTAAAAGCTCCTGACGGCAGAGAGATAATGCCATCCAGTTTCTGCTCTTCGACAATCATTCGGCGCAGCTCCTTATGGGCCTTGCTTGAGCCGAACAATACGCCATCGGGCACGATCACCGCCGCTCGGCCTCCAGGCTTGAGTAGACGCAGAAACAAAGCAAGGAACAGAAGCTCGGTCTTCTTAGTCTTGACAATGCTGAGCAGGTCTTTCGCGGTATTCTCGTAGTCCAAGCTGCCAGCAAAGGGCGGGTTTGCAAGGATCAGCGAATACTTTTCTTCGTCCCCAGCATGATCTTGGGCCAGCGAATCCTTATAGCGAATATCTGGATTATCCACTCCGTGCAGAGCCATGTTCATGCAGCCAATGCGCAACATGGTGTTGTCGAAGTCGTAGCCATGAAACATACCGTTATGGAAATGCTCCCGGTCGGTATGGCTATTGAACAAATCGGCATGTCTTTCACGCAGATACTCGCCGGCAGCCACCAGGAAACCACAGGTGCCGCTAGCGGGATCACATATAACATCGTTGGATGTAGGCGCTGTCATCTCGACCATCAGCTGGATGATATGGCGCGGCGTGCGGAACTGGCCGTTCTGTCCTGCTGAAGCAATCTTGCCGAGCATGTACTCGTAGATATCCCCCTTGGTATCGCGATCCTCCATCGGCACGTGGTCGAGCATGTCGACGACCTTGGCCAGCAAGTTCGCAGTAGGGATAGTGAAGCGCGCGTCCTTCATATGATGCGAGTAGGTTGAACCATCTCCGCCCATGCTGCGCAGGAAGGGGAATATATGTTCACCCATCACCAAATGCATTTCAGCCGGGGCGAAGTTCTTGAAACGAGACCAGCGCAGGTCGTTGTAGCTGCGTCCTTTGGTGTCATCCCCAGTAGGATAAATCGGATTACGTATATCTTGACCCAGGATACGAGCCTTGGCTTCCTCAAGCATCTGCGCGTCATCGAGACGGCGGATAAAAAGTAAATAGGTGATCTGTTCCATCACCTCTAAGGGGTTGGCAATCCCCCCCGACCAAAAGGCATTCCAGATAGCGTCGATTTGGCTGCGAATTTCACCGGTCAGCATGACGCTTACCACTCCTTAATAGTTTTGTTCGAGCCCTGAATCAATGAAGCTCTGGATAGTTGCCGGCCATGATAACCGACCGGTCACCCGATAAGCAGCCAATACCCCCACAAAGTGAAAGCCCCCGGCAGTAGGAACTTCCGGGGGCTTTCACATGAGCATTAATTTTAGCCGAAGAGGCAAATAATTTTTTCCACCTACCGCAGCCAAGCAGCCAAGCAGCCAAGCAGCCAAGCAGCCAAGCAGCCAAGCAGCCAAGCAGCCAAGCAGCCAAGCAAGAATGCGGTTCGTTTCGATGAAACCAAAACCATGTTCCATCACATCGCCCATAAAAGGCCCATACATGGGCTGCGAGCATGGTGTGTATCGTTTTGGTTAGGCTGGAGCCACAAAGAAAAACCCCGACACTAAGGCCGGGGGTTTTCTTTAGATGGCGACAATAATCCGCCCACTTGCGACACTTAATGTGCCCATCGACACGGACTCAGAAATCCAGATTGGAAACCGCCAGGGCGTTGCTTTCGATGAAGTCACGACGAGGTTCGACCGCATCACCCATCAGGGTGTTGAAGATCTGGTCTGCACCGATGGCGTCTTCGATCGTCACCTTCAGCATCCTGCGTACGCTTGGGTCCATGGTGGTTTCCCACAGCTGATCCGGGTTCATCTCGCCCAGACCTTTGTATCGCTGAATGGTGTGACGCTTGGTGCTTTCCGCCATCAGCCAGTCCAGGGCTTCCTTGAACTCGGTGACCGCTTTCTTGCGTTCGCCACGCTGGATGTACGCGCCTTCGTCCAGCAGGGTGCTCAGCTGAGCCCCCAGGGAAACGACGGTTTTGTAGTCATTGCTGCCAAAGAAGTCGCGGTTGAACGTGACATAGTTCGACAGCCCGTGGGAGATCAGCTCGACCTCTGGCAGCCAGACATTACGTTCACGGTCTTCACGCAGGCTGGCCTTGTAAACCAGACCGGATTTTTCGACGGTGCGTAGACGTACTTCGTATTGAGCCAGCCAATCTTGCATCGCTGCGTGATCGGACAGTTGCTCCAGGCTGACGGCCGGCAGGTAGATGAAGTGCTCGGTCAGTTCCTGCGGATACAGGCGCGACAGACGCTTGAGGGTCTTCATTACCAGACGGAAATCATTCACCAGGCGCTCAAGCGCTTCACCGGAAATACCGGGTGCATCTTCGTTCAGGTGCAGGCTCGCGTCTTCCAGGGCCGACTGCGTCATGTACTCTTCCATGGCGTCGTCGTCTTTGATGTATTGCTCTTGCTTGCCTTTCTTGACCTTGTACAGCGGTGGCTGGGCGATATAGATGTAGCCACGCTCGATCAGCTCCGGCAGCTGACGGAAGAAGAAGGTCAGCAGCAGGGTACGGATGTGCGAACCGTCGACGTCAGCATCGGTCATGATGATGATGTTGTGATAACGCAACTTGTCGATGTTGTACTCTTCGCGACCGATGCCGCAGCCCAGGGCGGTGATCAGGGTGCCCACTTCCTGGGACGAGATCATCTTGTCGAAACGTGCCTTCTCGACGTTCAGGATTTTACCCTTGAGGGGCAGAATCGCCTGGGTCTTGCGGTTACGTCCCTGCTTGGCAGAGCCGCCCGCGGAGTCACCTTCCACCAGATACAGTTCGGACAGGGCAGGGTCTTTTTCCTGGCAGTCGGCCAGTTTGCCCGGCAGGCCGGCGATGTCCAGCGCGCCTTTGCGGCGGGTCATCTCACGGGCCTTGCGCGCCGCTTCACGGGCACGCGCGGCGTCGATCATCTTGCCGACAACCAACTTGGCTTCGTTCGGGTTTTCCAGCAGGAAGTCGGAGAAGTACTTGCCCATTTCCTGTTCGACAGCGGTCTTCACTTCGGAAGAGACCAGCTTGTCTTTGGTCTGGGAGCTGAACTTCGGATCCGGCACCTTCACCGAGATGATCGCTGTCAGGCCTTCACGGGCATCGTCACCGGTGGTGGCAACTTTGTGTTTCTTCGCCAGGCCTTCAGCTTCGATGTAGGTGTTCAGGTTACGCGTCAGTGCGGAACGGAAACCCACCAGGTGAGTACCGCCGTCGCGCTGCGGAATGTTGTTGGTGAAGCACAACAGGTTCTCGTTGAAGCTGTCGTTCCACTGCAGGGCGATTTCCACGCCGATGCCGTCTTCACGCTGAATGTTGAAGTGGAACACCTGGTTGACCGGAGTCTTGTTGGTGTTCAGGTATTCAACGAATGCACGCAGGCCACCCTCGTATTTGAACAGCTCTTCCTTGCCGCTGCGCTCATCCTTGAGGACGATACCGACGCCGGAGTTGAGGAAGGACAGTTCACGAATCCGCTTGGCCAGGATGTCCCAACTGAAGTGGATGTTCTTGAAGGTTTCGCTGGAAGCCTTGAAGTGAATCTGGGTACCGGTACTTTCACTGTCGCCAACGATTTTCATCGGCTCCTGTGGAACACCGTGCACGTAGGTCTGTTCCCAGATCTTGCCGCTACGGCGAACAGTGAGCACAAGCTGTTCAGACAGGGCGTTAACTACAGATACACCTACACCGTGCAGGCCGCCGGATACTTTGTAGGAGTTGTCGTCAAACTTACCGCCGGCGTGCAGTACGGTCATGATGACCTCCGCTGCCGAGACGCCTTCTTCTTTATGCACGTCTACCGGAATACCGCGGCCGTTGTCGCGAACGGTGATGGATTCATCCGGATGGATAATGATGCTGATGTCGTCGCAGTGACCGGCCAGAGCTTCGTCGATCGAGTTGTCGACCACCTCGAACACCATGTGGTGCAGACCGCTGCCATCATCGGTGTCGCCAATGTACATACCGGGACGTTTGCGTACGGCATCCAGGCCTTTCAGCACTTTAATGCTCGTTGAGTCGTACGTATTTTCTTCGCTCAATGCCTTCACTCCCGATGGTCGTGGGTCTGGGTGATACGGCCCTGTTCCACGTGGAACAGAGCGACTGGCGTTTCCGTCTGCCAGCCTTCCCTCAATAATTCGTGATCTACACAGGTAATAAACACCTGGCAGCGTAAGTCTTCCAGCAAGCGGCAAAGCGCGCGACGGTGGTGCTCGTCCAGTTCGGACGGCAGGTCATCCACCAGATAAATACACTGACCGCGCCGCGCCTGGCTAACCAGATGCCCTTGGGCAATCCGCAACGCACAAACCACCAGCTTCTGCTGTCCGCGGGACAAGATGTCCGCGGCATTGTGTGCGCCCAGTCTGAGACGCAAATCTGCACGTTGCGGTCCGGCTTGGGTATGCCCCATCTGCTGATCCCGTTGGAGGGAACCGGCGAGCACAGCGCTCAGCTCACGGTCTTTGTCCCATCCTCGGTAATAGCTGAGCGTCAAGCCCTCGAGTTCAACCAGTTCACTCAAGGTCTGTTCAAAGACTGGTTTCAAGGCTTTGATATAAGCGCGACGGTATTCATCGATTTCAGCGCTGGCCTGGCACAGTTCCCTGTCCCAAACCGCTTGCGAAACGGCGTCAAGTGTACCATGCCGCAGCCAAGAGTTTCTCTGGCGCAGGGCCTTCTGCAAACGCTGCCAGGTAGACATGAACCGGGGTTCCACGTGGAACACACCCCAATCGAGAAACTGCCGGCGAATCTTGGGTGCACCTTCCAACAAGCGAAAACTGTCGGGGTTGATCAACTGCAGAGGCAGGATTTCCGCCAACTGCGCAGCACTGCGAGCGTTTTGCCCGTCTATACGGATCTGGAACTCCCCTTGGCGATCGCGCGAAATGCCGAGGGCACTGTGGCCCCCCTCGGCCAGTTCGACCTGACCGAACACCGTGCACGCCAATTGCTCGTACTGAATGACCGGCAACAGGCGGGTGCTACGAAACGAACGGGCAAGCCCCAGCAGGTGGATGGCTTCCAGAACACTGGTTTTGCCGCTGCCGTTGGCGCCGTAAAGAATATTGATTCGGGGGGAGGGGGAGAAGGTCACCGGGTGCAGATTGCGCACCGCGGTGACCGAGACGCGACTTAAGGACATCTAGCTTCTGCTGGGCATGATTACAGACGCATCGGCATAACAACGTAGGCCGAGTCGTCGTTGTCGGACTCTTGCACCAGCGCACTGCTGTTGGAGTCGGACAGGATCAGGCGAACCTGCTCGGTGGTCATCACGCCCAACACGTCGAGCAAGTAGCTCACGTTGAAGCCGATTTCCAGGGAGCCACCGTTGTATTCAACACCCACTTCTTCTTCCGCTTCTTCCTGCTCCGGGTTGTTCGCCTGGATCTTCAGTTGACCGTTGGCCAGTTGCAGACGAATACCGCGGTACTTCTCATTGGACAGAATTGCGGTACGGCTGAAGGCTTCGCGCAGCGCCTGACGATCACCCAGCACCAGTTTGTCGCCGCCCTTGGGCAGCACGCGCTCGTAGTCAGGGAACTTGCCGTCGACCAGTTTCGAGGTGAAGGTAAATTCGCCAGTGGTGGCGCGAATGTGGTGCTGACCCAGGACGATGCTGACGATGCCGTCCGGTTCGGTCAGTAGACGCGCCAGTTCCAGAATACCTTTGCGCGGTACGATGACCTGATGGCGATCAGGCTGACCGATATCGGCCTGCATCGAGCACATGGCCAAGCGATGGCCATCGGTGGCCACGGCACGGATCACACCGGCAGAGACTTCAAGCAGCATGCCATTGAGGTAGTAGCGCACGTCCTGCTGGGCCATGGCGAAGCTGGTCCGCTCGATCAAGCGACGCAACTTGCTTTGCTCGAGGCTGCACGTCAGCGAGCCTGGACCTTCTTCCACCGTCGGGAAGTCATTGGCCGGCAGGGTCGACAGGGTGAAGCGGCTACGACCAGCCTTCACCACAAGCTTCTGCTCGTCGACCTTGATGTCGATCAGCGCATCGTTCGGCAAGCTTTTGCAGATATCCATCAGCTTGCGTGCAGGCACGGTGATCGAACCCGGTTCTGCGGGCTCTTCGAGTTGAACACGGCCGACCAGCTCGACTTCCAGGTCGGTACCGGTCAGCGACAGTTGCTGGCCTTCGACAACCAGCAGCACGTTGGAAAGCACCGGCAAGGTCTGTCGGCGCTCGACGACGCCTGCGACCAGTTGCAGGGGTTTCAACAGGGCTTCGCGTTGAATGGTGAAATGCATGGTCTAGTCCCTTGCCTTAATTAGCTGCGCTGGTGTTCATCAAGTGGTCAGTGTACGCAGCAGGTTCTTGTAGTCCTCGCGGATGTCCGCGTCGGATTCCTTAAGTTCGTTGATCTTGCGGCAGGCGTGCAAAACCGTTGTGTGGTCACGTCCGCCAAACACATCGCCGATCTCCGGCAAACTGTGGTTGGTCAGCTCCTTGGACAATGCCATGGCGACCTGACGCGGGCGGGCGACCGAACGCGAACGACGTTTTGACAGCAAGTCGGAGATCTTGATCTTGTAGTACTCGGCGACGGTGCGCTGAATGTTATCCACAGAGACCAGCTTGTCTTGCAGCGCCAAAAGATCCTTCAAGGATTCACGAATCAGCTCGATGGTGATATCGCGGCCCATGAAGTGCGAATGGGCGATGACGCGTTTAAGCGCGCCTTCCAGTTCACGGACATTGGAGCGAATGCGTTGGGCAATAAAGAACGCCGCGTCGTGGGGTAGTTCGACTTTGGCCTGATCGGCCTTCTTCATCAGGATCGCCACACGAGTTTCAAGCTCCGGCGGTTCGACGGCTACCGTCAACCCCCAACCAAAGCGGGATTTCAGGCGCTCTTCAAGGCCTTCGATTTCTTTCGGGTAGCGGTCACTGGTGAGAATGACTTGCTGGCCACCTTCAAGCAGGGCATTGAAGGTGTGGAAAAACTCTTCCTGAGAACGTTCCTTGCGGGCGAAGAATTGAATGTCGTCAATCAGCAAGGCATCCACCGAGCGGTAGAAACGCTTGAACTCATTGATGGCATTCAGTTGCAAGGCCTTGACCATATCGGCCACGAAGCGCTCGGAATGCAGGTAAACGACCTTGGCATTCGGGTTCTTCTTTAATAGATGGTTACCCACAGCGTGCATCAAGTGGGTTTTACCCAGACCCACACCACCATAAAGGAAGAGCGGGTTATAGCCATGCTTGGGATTGTCCGCCACTTGCCAGGCCGCAGCCCGGGCCAGTTGGTTGGACTTGCCCTCAACGAAGTTTTCGAAGGTAAAGGTGCGGTTCAGGTAGCTGGTGTGCTTGAGCGCACCTTCAACTTGCACGGTGCGTTGTTCAGCACGAACCGGAGCCTGTTGCGAACTGGCGCCGGCCATCGGGTCGAAGCTGTCGCGCGACGGCTCCTCCTCAATGACTTCAGTGGCTTTTTGCGTCGCACGCTTGGTCGGGGCGCTAACCGGTGCTTGTGCCGGAGTACTGTTTGAGGCCGGAGCCGCCTGAACCTGGGACGCAGCAGCAGCGGCGGCCAAAGGCGCATTCGGAGCAGCACGCGGCGCGGAACTGCGTTTACTGCCTATTAATAAGGAGAGTGCAGGCGCCATCCCGTTGCCATGCTCGTCCAGCAATTCCAGAACACGACCCAGGTACTTTTCGTTGACCCAGTCCAGGACAAACCGATTGGGTGCGTAGACACGCAACTCGTCGCCTTCGGCTTCGACCTGTAGTGGACGGATCCAAGTGTTGAATTGTTGGGCAGGCAGTTCATCGCGCAAAAGCTCCACGCACTGCTGCCAAAGTTCCACTGACACGGATATCCCCTAAGTTGAAAGCCGGTGAGGCAAAAACAAGCGCCCATTGTAACGACCAGACGCTGACTTATCCACACGTAGGTGGGCCATCGACCAAGAAGAATCAACGTTTTATACGCAAAAAAGACGACCAATGGTCTGTGAATAAGCTCTGTGGATAACCGGGTCTGAGCTCATTGCACAAGTGGGGGTGAAACTCGGTGGATAACCTGCCTGTGGATAACAGCATCTTTCACACACAGGTTTTCCGACAGCGCAGCACAGCCTGATCACCGTTTTCCACTGTAGTTGTCATTCTCTGTACAGCATGTGAAATAAGGGCTGTGGTCAGTTATCCACAGATGATCGTGCCCTTAGCCTTTATAAGCTTTACAGAAAAGCTTTAAATACTCTCCTTCTTTATTTTTATGTTTAGCGAAGGCGCGAGGCCGACCAAAACGTCTGGAGATCTATTTATAAGGAAACGCTGGTTGGAAATTGACCTAGAGGCTTGCTTTCTCTAGAATCCCCGGTCTCTTAAAACGGGGGCCATTCCGGCCCGTTGTGGACGAACCAGGTAACACGACAATGAAACGTACTTTCCAACCAAGCACTATCAAACGCGCTCGTACCCACGGTTTCCGTGCTCGCATGGCTACCAAGAACGGTCGTGCCGTCCTGTCGCGTCGTCGCGCCAAAGGTCGTGCGCGTCTGGCAGTTTGATAATCCGGCACTGGAGGTGAGTCAGGACTTCAGTCGGGAAAAGCGTCTGCTTACTCCCCGGCATTTCAAGGCAGTCTTTGACTCCCCTACCGGCAAGGTTCCGGGGAAAAATCTCCTGCTCCTTGCGCGCAACAACGATCTTGATCACCCCCGTCTTGGGTTGGTTATCGGGAAAAAGAGCGTAAAGCTCTCCGTCGAGCGCAATCGCCTCAAACGTCTGATGCGCGAATCGTTTCGCCTGAACCAGGATTTACTGGTCGGTTGGGACATCGTTATCGTCGCGCGCAAAGGTTTGGGCGACGTAGAAAACCCCGAATTGATTCAGCATTTCGGCAAACTCTGGAAGCGTCTGGCACGTAGCACGCCGGTACCAGCAGTCAAAACCGAAACTGTAGGGGTAGACAGTCCAGATGCGTAAACTGGCACTCGTTCCGATCCAGTTTTATCGCTATGCCATTAGTCCCCTGATGGCCAGTCACTGTCGTTTCTACCCCAGTTGTTCCTGCTACGCGTTGGAAGCCATCGAAAATCATGGCCTTCTGCGCGGTGGCTGGCTGACCTTTCGTCGTTTAGGTCGCTGTCATCCGTGGAATCCCGGTGGTTATGACCCGGTTCCACCTATCCCTACCTCCCGTTCTTCTTCGATGGCCGAGTAATCATGGATATCAAACGCACGATCCTGATCGTCGCCCTGGCAATCGTGTCCTACGTTATGGTTCTTAAATGGAACCAGGACTATGGTCAGGCTGCCTTGCCGACTCAGAATGTTGCTTCCAGTACGACCGCACCGGGCCTCCCGGATACGGCAACTGGCAATAAAGCGTCCGTCAGTGACGACATTCCACACGCCGCAAACGATACCAGCGCACCTGCCGAAACTCCGGTAGCTGTTAGCACCGACCTCATCCAGATCAAAACGGATGTGCTCGATCTGGCCATCGATCCACAAGGTGGTGATGTTGCCCAGCTGAAACTGCCGCTGTATCCACGTCGCCAGGACCATCCGGAAATTCCGTTCCAGTTGTTCGACAACGGAAACGAGCGCACTTATCTGGCTCAGAGCGGCCTGATCGGCAGCAACGGCCCGGACGCAAGTCCTGCCGGTCGTCCGGTTTACTCCTCGGAGAAGAAGATTTATCAACTGGCTGACGGTCAGGACCAATTGGTCGTGGATCTGAAGTTCAGCAAGGACGGCGTCAATTACATCAAGCGTTTCACCCTGAAACGTGGCCTGTATGACGTAACCGTTTCTTACTTGATCGATAACCAGAGCGCTCAGCCCTGGTCCGGTGCGATGTTCGCGCAATTGAAGCGTGACGCCAGCTCCGATCCTTCTTCCAGCACAGCCACCGGCACCGCGACTTACCTGGGCGCCGCCCTGTGGACACGTTCCGAGCCGTACAAGAAAGTGTCCATGAAAGATATGGACAAGGCCGCGCTGAAAGAAACCGTGAACGGTGGTTGGGTTGCCTGGTTGCAACACTACTTCGTGACCGCGTGGATTCCGGCCAAGGGCGAAAACAATGTCGTCCAGACCCGTAAAGACAGCAAAGGCAACTACATCATTGGTTACACCGGCCCGTCCCTGACCGTAGCGCCAGGTGCCAAGGCTGAAACCAGTGCCATTCTGTACGCGGGTCCGAAAAGCCAGGCTGTGCTGAAAGAGTTGTCCCCAGGTCTGGAACTGACTGTCGACTACGGCATTCTCTGGTTCATCGCACAACCTATCTTCTGGTTGCTGCAACATATCCACGCCATTGTGGGTAACTGGGGCTGGTCGATCATTTTCCTGACCATGCTGATCAAAGGGATCTTCTTCCCGCTGTCGGCTGCCAGCTACAAATCCATGGCGCGCATGCGTGCAGTGGCACCGAAACTGGCCGCGCTGAAAGAACAACATGGCGATGACCGGCAGAAAATGTCGCAGGCCATGATGGAGCTGTACAAAAAAGAGAAGATCAATCCGCTGGGTGGTTGCTTGCCAATCCTCGTGCAGATGCCGGTTTTCCTCTCGCTGTACTGGGTTCTGCTGGAAAGCGTTGAAATGCGCCAGGCGCCGTTCATGCTGTGGATTACTGACCTGTCGATCAAGGATCCGTTCTTCATCCTGCCGATCATCATGGGTGCAACCATGTTCATCCAGCAGCAGTTGAACCCGACTCCACCGGATCCAATGCAGGCCAAGGTGATGAAGCTGATGCCAATCATCTTCACCTTCTTCTTCCTGTGGTTCCCGGCCGGTCTGGTGCTGTACTGGGTAGTGAACAACTGCCTGTCGATCGCCCAACAGTGGTACATCACTCGTAAGATCGAAGCCGCTACCAAAGCGACTGCCTGACTTACACTGTGGATAACCACTCAAAACGCCCCCTAGTGGGGCGTTTTGCTATCTGTCACTTTTGTCTGGGTACCGGTTTATGAGCGTTCCTCGTGAAACCATCGCCGCCGTCGCCACCGCTCAAGGCCGTGGCGGCGTAGGCATCGTCCGTATTTCCGGGCCTTTGGCCAGCGTTGCGGCCAAGGCCTTCAGTGGTCGTGAACTCAAGCCGAGATTCGCCCACTACGGTCCGTTCCTCGGTGAAAACGAAGAGGTGCTGGATCAAGGCATCACACTGTACTTTCCTGGGCCGAACTCGTTCACCGGTGAAGATGTGCTGGAGCTGCAGGGTCATGGCGGCCCGATTGTCCTGGATATGCTGCTCAAGCGCTGCCTGGAACTCGGCTGCCGTCTGGCCAGGCCCGGGGAGTTCAGCGAACGCGCCTTCCTCAACGACAAGCTCGACCTGGCACAGGCCGAAGCCATCGCCGACCTGATCGAGGCAAGTTCTGCACAGGCGGCTCGAAATGCCCTGCGTTCATTGCAAGGTGCATTTTCCCAGCGTGTGCATAACCTCACCGAACAATTGATCGGCCTGCGCATCTACGTCGAAGCAGCCATCGACTTTCCGGAAGAAGAGATCGACTTCCTTGCCGATGGCCATGTGTTGAGCATGCTCGACAAAGTGCGCGAAGAGTTATCCACCGTCTTGCGTGAAGCCGGGCAGGGTGCCTTGCTGCGTGATGGCATGACTGTGGTGATCGCCGGTCGGCCCAATGCCGGGAAATCCAGCCTGCTCAATGCACTGGCCGGCCGAGAGGCGGCTATTGTGACCGAGATTGCCGGCACCACTCGAGACGTTCTTCGCGAACATATCCACATCGACGGTATGCCACTGCACGTTGTCGATACCGCTGGTCTGCGAGATACCGATGATCATGTGGAAAAAATCGGCGTCGAACGGGCATTGAAAGCCATTGGTGAAGCCGATCGTGTGCTGTTGGTCGTTGATGCCACAGCGCCCGAAGCCATTGATCCCTTCGCCTTGTGGCCCGAATTCCTTGAAACCCGCCCAGATCCGGCAAAAGTCACGCTGATCCGCAATAAAGCTGACTTGACGGGGGAAACGATTGCCCTGGATGTCAGCGACGATGGCCATGTCACCATCAGTCTCAGTGCCAAGTCTGCAGGTGTCGGCCTGGAATTACTGCGAGAACACCTCAAGGCCTGCATGGGTTACGAGCAAACCTCGGAAAGCAGCTTCAGCGCTCGCCGACGTCACCTTGAAGCGCTTCGCCATGCCAGTGCATCCCTGGAACACGGTCACGCTCAACTGACACTGGCCGGCGCTGGAGAATTGCTGGCCGAGGATCTGCGACAGGCTCAGCAATTCCTTGGGGAAATCACGGGTGCCTTTAGCTCCGATGATCTCTTGGGACGAATTTTCTCCAGCTTCTGCATCGGTAAGTAGTCCTTCGCTGTCCACAGACAGGCCATCCGTGCCTGTCTGCTCCCTCCTTTTCTGAAACAAAACCTCCAGTGCCGAGCAGATTCTCTCTGCTTGAGCGGATTCGTCGTGCCCAAAATTCGTTCGCCCACCACTTTTCTGTGGATTAAGCCCTGTGAATAACTGCTATTGAGGGCAGTTGATAACAGGGCCTCAAAACTGAAGATAACCGCCTCTGTGGATAACCACCCCATTCATCCACAGGCTTAAACGGGTTATCCAAGGGCCTCCTTGGCACATGATCACAGGGTTTTGAATCTCTGTACATTACGTAAATAAAGGGCTGTATGACTTTATCCACAGAAAGCGTGGTCAGTAGAAATAAACATAAAAACAAAGATTTAATAAATTTCTCTCTTTTTAATTTCTATAACTCCGACTTCTCCACAGCTGGTTAAATTTTGTGCAAAGGGTTCTTTAGGAAGGGCGAAGTCCCTATACTTGTCGACCAGGTCCAAAAACCTGAGCTCAAACTATTCCTGAATTACCTACTTAAGCAGGCACGAGGTGCGTGGTGGATTTCCCTTCCCGTTTTGAAGTGATCGTCATCGGCGGCGGTCATGCCGGTACCGAGGCAGCACTGGCCTCAGCACGTATGGGGGTGAAAACCCTGTTGCTGACGCACAACGTGGAAACCCTCGGAGCCATGAGCTGCAACCCCGCTATCGGCGGTATTGGCAAAAGCCACCTGGTCAAGGAAATCGATGCCCTGGGCGGCGCGATGGCCATGGCTACCGATAAAGGTGGTATTCAATTTCGCGTATTGAACAGCCGCAAAGGACCTGCCGTGCGAGCAACCCGCGCTCAGGCCGACCGGGTTCTGTACAAGGCCGCTGTCCGCGAAATCCTGGAAAACCAGCCGAACCTGTGGATATTTCAACAAGCGGCTGATGACCTGATCGTCGAGCAGGAACAAGTGCGTGGTGTTGTTACGCAGATGGGCCTGCGTTTCCTCGCGGATTCGGTGGTTTTGACCACCGGTACCTTCCTCGGTGGACTTATCCACATCGGGTTGCAGAATTTTTCCGGCGGTCGCGCCGGTGATCCACCATCGATCGCGCTGGCTCATCGTCTGCGTGAACTGCCATTGCGTGTAGGCCGTTTGAAAACCGGCACACCGCCGCGTATCGACGCCCGGTCTGTGGATTTCTCGGTGATGACCGAACAACCGGGCGATCTGCCGATCCCGGTGATGTCGTTCATGGGCAACAAGGAACAGCATCCACGGCAGGTCAGTTGCTGGATTACCCACACGAATGCGCGCACTCACGAAATCATTGCCGCGAACCTCGACCGTTCGCCGATGTATTCCGCTGCCGGTGAGATCGAAGGCATCGGCCCGCGTTACTGCCCGTCAATCGAAGACAAGATCCATCGCTTTGCCGATAAGGAAAGCCATCAGGTTTTCATCGAGCCGGAAGGCCTGACGACAAACGAGCTGTACCCGAACGGGATATCCACATCCCTGCCGTTCGATGTGCAATTGCAGATCGTGCAATCGATTCGCGGCATGGAAAACGCGCACATCGTGCGTCCCGGTTACGCCATCGAATATGACTACTTCGATCCGCGCGACCTGAAGTACAGCCTGGAAACCAAAGTCATCGGTGGCCTGTTTTTCGCCGGACAAATCAACGGTACAACCGGTTACGAAGAAGCCGGCGCCCAGGGTTTGCTGGCCGGAACCAATGCCGCGCTGCGTGCACAGGGCAAAGATGCCTGGTGTCCGCGTCGCGACGAAGCCTACATCGGCGTATTGGTCGACGACCTGATTACCCTCGGTACTCAAGAGCCGTACCGGATGTTCACATCCCGTGCCGAATACCGTCTGATCTTGCGTGAAGACAACGCGGACCTGCGCCTGACCGAAAAAGGCCGCGAACTGGGCCTGGTGGATGACGTGCGTTGGGCGGCTTTCTGCAAAAAACGCGAAAGCATCGAACTGGAAGAGCAGCGTCTGAAAAGCACCTGGGTTCGCCCGGGCACCGAACAAGGTGATGCCATCGCCGAAAAATTCGGCACGCCACTGACTCACGAATACAACCTGCTCAATCTCTTGAGCCGTCCGGAAATCGACTACGCTGGTCTGATCGAAGTGACCGGTGGCGGGGCAGAAGATCCACAGGTAGCCGAGCAGGTCGAGATCAAGACCAAATACGCCGGTTACATCGATCGTCAACAGGATGAGATCGCTCGTTTGCGCGCCAGCGAAGACACGAAACTGCCTGTGGATATCGATTACACGAACATTTCCGGTCTCTCCAAAGAGATCCAGAGCAAGCTTGGTGCGACCCGCCCAGAGACTTTGGGCCAGGCCTCGCGTATCCCGGGCGTAACGCCGGCAGCGATTTCGCTGTTGATGATTCATTTGAAAAAACGCGGCGCGGGCCGTCAGTTGGAGCAAAGCGCTTGAGTTCGTTGGTCACTTCGCAACATGCAGAAGAGTTATCCACAGGTGCCCGCCAGCTTGGCGTCACGCTGACAGACGCCCAGCACGCGCAACTGCTGGGTTATCTGGCCCTGTTGATCAAATGGAACAAGGCTTACAACCTGACCGCCGTGCGTGATCCGGATGAGATGGTGTCCCGTCATTTGCTCGATAGCTTGAGCGTGATGTCGTTCATCGAAAACGGTCGCTGGCTGGACGTAGGCAGTGGCGGCGGGATGCCAGGCATTCCCCTGGCCATCCTGTATCCACAGTCTCAAGTCACCTGCCTGGATAGCAACGGCAAGAAAACCCGCTTCCTCACCCAGGTCAAACTCGAACTCAAGCTGGATAACCTGCAAGTTATCCACAGTCGCGTCGAAGCCTTCCAGCCTGCTCAACCGTTCAACGGGATCATTTCCCGAGCGTTCAGCAGCATGGAAAACTTCACCAACTGGACTCGCCACCTCGGTGACACTGAAACACGCTGGTTGGCAATGAAGGGCGTTCATCCCGCCGATGAGCTGGTAGCATTGCCGACAGACTTCCACCTCGATAGCGAACACGCCCTGGCCGTACCCGGTTGCCAAGGCCAACGCCATCTGCTGATACTGCGCCGCACGGCATGATTGGGAACACAAGCAAGAATGGCTAAGGTATTCGCGATAGCGAACCAGAAGGGTGGTGTGGGCAAGACCACCACCTGCATCAACCTCGCAGCATCCCTCGTCGCAACCAAGCGCCGGGTGTTGTTGATCGATCTCGATCCACAGGGCAACGCCACCATGGGTAGCGGTGTGGATAAACACGGCCTGGAAAACTCGGTTTATGACCTGCTGATCGGCGAGTGCGATCTGGCCCAGGCGATGCATTTTTCCGAACACGGTGGTTACCAGTTGTTGCCGGCTAACCGCGATCTCACCGCGGCTGAAGTGGTGCTGCTGGAAATGCAGATGAAGGAAAGCCGCCTGCGCAGTGCATTGGCGCCGATCCGTGAAAACTACGATTACATCCTGATTGATTGCCCGCCGTCGCTTTCGATGCTGACTTTGAACGCACTGGTTGCCGCAGACGGGGTCATTATCCCGATGCAATGTGAGTACTTCGCACTCGAAGGCTTGAGCGACCTTGTGGATAACATCAAGCGCATCGCTGAATTGCTGAACCCGAACCTCAAGGTCGAGGGCCTGTTGCGGACGATGTACGACCCGCGCCTGAGCCTGATGAACGATGTGTCGGCGCAGCTCAAGGAACACTTTGGCGATCAGCTCTACGACACTGTCATTCCGCGCAACATTCGACTGGCCGAGGCCCCAAGCTACGGCATGCCGGCGTTGGCGTACGACAAAGCATCACGCGGCGCCGTTGCCTATTTGGCTCTGGCGGGCGAAATGGTTCGTCGTCAGCGTAAAAACTCACGCATCGCCGCTGCTCAGGCAACTTAAGGAATCCCCATGGCCGTCAAGAAACGAGGTCTCGGACGTGGACTGGATGCACTGCTGAGTGGTCCGACTATCAGTTCGCTGGAAGAACAGGCGGTGCAAGCCGATCAACGCGAGTTGCAACATTTGCCGCTGGATCTGCTCCAGCGTGGCAAATACCAGCCTCGGCGCGATATGGATATTCAGGCACTCGAAGAGCTGGCGCAGTCGATCAAGGCCCAGGGCGTCATGCAACCGATAGTGGTTCGTCCGATTGCCGGCGGCCGCTTCGAAATCATCGCGGGTGAACGCCGCTGGCGTGCCAGTCAGCAGGCCGGCCAGGAAACCATCCCGGCGATGGTTCGCGATGTGCCGGATGAAACCGCTATCGCCATGGCGCTGATCGAAAACATCCAGCGCGAAGACCTCAATCCGATTGAAGAAGCGGTCGCCCTGCAGCGTTTGCAGCAGGAGTTCCAGCTGACCCAGCAACAAGTGGCCGAAGCGGTGGGCAAGTCTCGGGTGACCGTGGCCAACTTGTTGCGGCTGATATCGCTGCCCGAGGTCATCAAGACCATGTTGTCCCATGGTGACCTGGAAATGGGTCATGCCCGTGCGTTGCTCGGTTTGCCCGACAATCAACAGGTTGAAGGGGCGCGACATGTTGTCGCACGCGGGCTGACCGTACGCCAGACTGAAGCACTGGTTCGCCAGTGGTTGAGTGGCAAACCGGAGCCCGTCGAACCTGCAAAACCGGACCCGGATATCGCCCGGTTGGAGCAGCGTCTGGCCGAGCGCCTAGGCTCTGCGGTGCAGATTCGGCATGGTAAGAAGGGTAAAGGGCAGTTAGTGATTGGATATAACTCCCTGGATGAACTACAAGGTGTACTCGCACATATCCGCTGAAACATTTCCTCATGTAGCGGGCAGTCGGAAATCACTACCTGACAGTTGAATAGGGGCAGAACCGCCCCTATACTCTGCGCGCATTTTGTCGGCACAAATTATGCCAAGTTATTGAATTTCGGCAGCCGACCATTGGAGAGCAATAGTGATGGAAACACGCACGCCAAACCGCTTGCCGTTCCATCGCCTGGCAGTTTTTCCGGTGTTGATGGCTCAACTTGTCATTCTGCTGATTGCCGCTTTGGCGCTCTGGCGATGGTATGGAGTCGTTGCCGGGTACTCGGGACTTTGCGGAGGCCTGATAGCCTTGCTGCCCAATGTTTATTTCGCTCACAGGGCATTTCGGTTTTCCGGCGCCCGAGCAGCTCAAGCCATCGTCCGGTCTTTTTATGCCGGCGAGGCGGGCAAATTGATTTTGACGGCGGTGCTCTTTGCATTGACGTTCGCAGGTGTGAAGCCATTGGCGCCGCTAGCTGTATTCGGCGTCTTCGTGCTGACCCAACTGGTCAGTTGGTTCGCTCCCCTGTTGATGAGAACAAGACTTTCGAGACCTTAGGGCGTTTGAGGCAACCATGGCAGAAACAACCGCTTCGGGCTATATCCAGCACCACTTGCAGAACCTGACTTTCGGTCAGCACCCTACCGGCGGCTGGGGCTTTGCCCACACCGCAGCAGAAGCCAAGGAAATGGGCTTCTGGGCTTTCCACGTCGATACACTCGGCTGGTCGGTCGCATTGGGTCTGATCTTCGTTCTTCTTTTCCGCATGGCGGCAAAGAAGGCGACTTCCGGTCAGCCAGGTGCTTTGCAGAACTTCGTTGAAGTATTGGTCGAATTCGTCGATGGCAGCGTGAAAGACAGCTTCCATGGCCGTAGCCCGGTGATCGCACCGCTGGCACTGACCATCTTCGTCTGGGTGTTCCTGATGAACGCCGTCGACCTGGTACCGGTCGACTGGATTCCTCAGTTGGCCATCCTGATCTCCGGCGACCACCACATCCCATTCCGCGCCGTGTCGACTACCGACCCGAACGCGACCCTGGGCATGGCGTTCTCGGTTTTCGCACTGATCATTTTCTATAGCATCAAGGTCAAGGGCCTCGGCGGCTTCATCGGCGAGCTCACCCTGCACCCGTTCGGCAGCAAGAACATCTTCGTTCAGGCCCTGCTGATCCCGGTGAACTTCCTGCTGGAGTTCGTGACCCTGATCGCCAAGCCGATTTCCCTGGCTCTGCGTCTGTTCGGCAACATGTATGCCGGCGAGCTGGTGTTCATTCTGATCGCTGTGATGTTCGGCAGCGGCCTGCTCTGGCTCAGCGGCCTGGGCGTTGTTCTGCAGTGGGCGTGGGCAGTGTTCCACATCCTGATCATCACCCTGCAGGCGTTCATCTTCATGATGCTGACCATCGTCTACCTGTCGATGGCGCACGAAGAAAACCATTAAGACCAGTCTCGACTAGTCTGATGTCCCTCCCGGTCAAACGGGAGGGGAGTCCCCACCGGGTCTCTGAAACGATTTGTTTTACCGCTTTAATCTAAAAAACCTAAACCATACGACGTAAAAGTCGGGAGGAAAGATGGAAACTGTAGTTGGTCTAACCGCTATCGCTGTTGCACTGTTGATCGGCCTGGGCGCACTGGGTACCGCAATTGGTTTCGGCCTGTTGGGCGGCAAGTTCCTGGAAGGCGCAGCGCGTCAACCAGAAATGGTTCCAATGCTGCAAGTCAAAATGTTCATCGTTGCCGGTCTGCTCGACGCCGTAACCATGATCGGTGTTGGTATCGCTCTGTTCTTCACCTTTGCGAACCCGTTCGTTGGTCAGATCGCTGGCTAATTACTCGGATCTTCCGAGTGATTTGATGTGATGGACAACGTAACTGCGAGGTGTTGGCGTGAACATTAATGCGACCCTGATTGGCCAGTCCGTTGCGTTCCTCATTTTTGTACTGTTCTGCATGAAGTTCGTATGGCCTCCGGTCATCACGGCATTGCACGAACGTCAAAAGAAGATCGCGGATGGACTGGACGCTGCCAGCCGAGCAGCTCGCGACCTGGAGTTGGCCCAAGAGAAAGCGGGTCAACAACTGCGCGAAGCGAAAGCTCAGGCAGCTGAAATCATCGAGCAAGCCAAGAAGCGCGGTACTCAGATCGTCGACGAAGCCCGTGAACAGGCTCGCGTCGAAGCTGACCGTGTGAAGGCTCAGGCTCAGGCCGAGATCGAACAGGAACTGAACAGCGTCAAAGACGCGCTGCGCGCCCAAGTGGGTAGCCTGGCCGTTGACGGTGCTTCGAAGATCCTGGGCAAGTCAATCGATCAAAACGCGCACGCAGAGCTGGTTAACCAACTGGCTGCTGAAATCTAAGCGAGGGCGATCATGGCAGAACTGACCACGTTGGCCCGACCTTACGCTAAGGCGGCCTTCGAGCACGCTCAGGCCCACCAGCAACTGGCCAATTGGTCAGCCATGCTCGGCCTGGCAGCAGCGGTGTCGGAAGACGACACCATGCAGCGCGTGCTCAAGGCCCCGCGACTGACGAGCGCAGAAAAGGCCGCCACGTTTATTGACGTGTGCGGCGACAAGTTTGATGCCAAGGCACAGAATTTCATCCACGTTGTTGCCGAAAACGAGCGCCTCCTGCTTCTGCCGGAGATCGCCGCTCTGTTCGACCTGTACAAGGCCGAGCAAGAGAAATCGGTAGACGTAGAAGTGACCAGTGCTTTTGCATTGAACCAAGAACAGCAAGACAAACTCGCCAAGGTTCTCAGTGCACGACTCAACCGGGAAGTGCGCCTGCAAGTCGAGGAAGACAGTTCCCTTATTGGGGGCATTGTCGTCCGCGCCGGCGACCTGGTTATCGATGGCTCGATTCGCGGCAAAATCGCGAAACTTGCCGAAGCATTGAAATCTTGAGTTTGAAGGGGCAGCAGAGCAATGCAGCAACTCAATCCTTCCGAAATAAGTGAAATTATCAAGGGCCGCATCGACAAGCTCGATGTGACCTCCCAAGCCCGTAACGAAGGCACTGTCGTCAGCGTATCTGACGGTATCGTGCGGATTCACGGTCTGGCCGACGTTATGTCCGGCGAGATGATCGAGTTTCCGGGCGGCGTCTACGGTATGGCCCTCAACCTGGAGCAAGATTCCGTAGGTGCCGTTATTTTGGGCGCATACCAGGGTCTGGCTGAAGGCATGAGCGCCAAGTGCACTGGCCGCATCCTGGAAGTTCCGGTTGGTAAGGAACTGCTGGGTCGCGTAGTCGATGCACTGGGTAACCCGGTTGACGGCAAAGGTCCACTGAACAACACCCAGACCGATGCGGTCGAGAAAGTTGCTCCAGGCGTGATCTGGCGTAAGTCGGTAGACCAGCCTGTACAGACTGGCTACAAGGCTGTCGATGCCATGATCCCGGTCGGCCGTGGCCAGCGTGAGCTGATCATCGGTGACCGTCAGATCGGTAAAACCGCTCTGGCGATCGACGCGATCATTAACCAGAAAGACAGCGGCATTTTCTGCGTCTACGTAGCTATCGGTCAGAAGCAATCGACCATCGCCAACGTGGTTCGCAAGCTGGAAGAAAACGGCGCACTGAAAAACACGATCATCGTGGCTGCCAGTGCTTCGGAATCTCCTGCGCTGCAATACCTGGCTCCGTACGCCGGTTGCACCATGGGTGAATTCTTCCGCGACCGCGGTGAAGACGCGCTGATCGTTTATGACGATCTGTCCAAGCAGGCAGTGGCTTACCGCCAGATCTCCCTGCTGCTGCGCCGTCCACCAGGCCGTGAAGCTTACCCAGGCGACGTGTTCTATCTCCACTCCCGTCTGCTGGAGCGCGCATCCCGCGTTTCGGAAGAGTACGTAGAGAAGTTCACCAACGGTGCAGTGACTGGCAAAACCGGTTCCCTGACCGCCCTGCCGATCATCGAAACCCAGGCTGGCGACGTTTCCGCGTTCGTTCCGACCAACGTGATTTCCATCACCGACGGTCAGATCTTCCTGGAATCGGCCATGTTCAACTCGGGCATCCGTCCTGCAGTGAACGCCGGTGTTTCGGTATCCCGTGTGGGTGGTGCCGCTCAGACCAAGATCATCAAGAAGCTCTCCGGTGGTATCCGTACCGCTCTGGCTCAGTACCGTGAACTGGCGGCATTCGCCCAGTTCGCTTCTGACCTGGACGAAGCGACCCGTAAGCAACTTGAGCATGGTCAGCGCGTTACCGAGCTGATGAAGCAGAAGCAATACGCGCCAATGTCGATCGCCGACATGTCGCTGTCGCTGTATGCCGCTGAGCGTGGGTTCCTGACTGACGTTGAAATCGCCAAAGTCGGCAGCTTCGAGCAAGCGCTGATTGCTTACTTCAACCGCGATCACGCCGAACTGATGGCGAAGATCAACGTGAAGGGTGACTTCAATGACGAAATCGATGGCGGCCTGAAAGCCGGTATCGAGAAGTTCAAGGCCACCCAAACCTGGTAAGCCGCAGCGGGAGTCGCAAGGCTCCCGCTTGCTAACCTGATAGGTGTTACATGGCAGGCGCAAAAGAGATTCGCAGTAAGATTGCGAGCATCAAAAGCACGCAAAAGATTACCAGCGCCATGGAAAAAGTGGCGGTCAGCAAAATGCGCAAGGCACAAATGCGCATGGCTGCTAGCCGTCCTTATGCGGAGCGCATCCGCCAGGTTATTGGTCATCTGGCCAACGCTAACCCGGAATATCGCCACCCGTTCATGATCGACCGCGAAGTAAAGCGCGTAGGTTATGTCGTAGTGAGCAGTGACCGTGGTCTGTGTGGTGGCTTGAACACCAACCTGTTCAAGGCTTTGGTCAAGGACATGGCGGTAAACCGCGAAAACGGCGTCGAGATCGATCTGTGTGTAGTTGGTAGCAAGGGTGCGGCATTCTTCCGCAACTTCGGCGGTAACGTCGTTGCAGCTATCAGCCACCTGGGTGAAGAGCCGTCGATCAATGATCTGATCGGCAGCGTCAAGGTGATGCTGGATGCCTACCTGGACGGCCGTATTGACCGCCTGTCCGTGGTTTCCAACAAGTTCATCAACACCATGACACAACAGCCAACCGTGGAGCAGTTGATTCCGCTGGTGGCAACCCCGGATCAAGACCTCAAGCACCACTGGGACTATCTCTATGAACCGGATGCCAAGGAGCTGCTCGACGGCTTGATGGTCCGTTACGTGGAGTCGCAGGTCTACCAGGCGGTGGTCGAGAACAATGCGGCTGAACAAGCTGCGCGGATGATCGCGATGAAGAACGCTACCGACAACGCCGGTGATTTGATCAGCGATTTGCAGCTGGTCTACAACAAGGCGCGTCAGGCTGCGATCACCCAAGAGATCTCGGAAATCGTCGGCGGCGCTGCCGCGGTTTAACGGTTCAAATTTTCAGAGGATCCAGCTATGAGTAGCGGACGTATCGTTCAAATCATCGGCGCCGTTATCGACGTGGAATTTCCACGCGACAGCGTACCGAGCATCTACAACGCGCTGAAAGTACAAGGCGCGGACACTACCCTGGAAGTTCAGCAACAGCTGGGCGACGGCGTAGTTCGTACCATTGCGATGGGTTCCACCGAAGGCTTGAAGCGCGGTCTGGACGTTGTCGACTCTGGCGCTGCCATCTCCGTACCGGTCGGTAAAGCGACCCTGGGCCGGATCATGGACGTACTGGGCAACCCGATTGACGAAGCTGGCCCGATCGACACCGAAGAACGCTGGGGCATTCACCGTCCTGCGCCATCCTTCGCTGAACAAGCAGGCGGCAACGACCTGCTGGAAACCGGCATCAAGGTTATCGACCTGGTTTGCCCGTTTGCCAAGGGTGGTAAAGTCGGTCTGTTCGGTGGTGCCGGTGTAGGCAAAACCGTAAACATGATGGAACTGATCCGTAACATCGCCATCGAGCACAGCGGTTATTCCGTGTTCGCCGGTGTGGGTGAGCGTACTCGTGAGGGTAACGACTTCTACCACGAGATGAAGGACTCCAACGTTCTGGACAAAGTGGCACTGGTTTACGGTCAGATGAACGAGCCGCCGGGAAACCGTCTGCGTGTAGCCCTGACCGGCCTGACCATGGCCGAGAAGTTCCGTGACGAAGGTAACGACGTTCTGCTGTTCGTCGACAACATCTATCGTTACACCCTGGCCGGTACCGAAGTATCCGCACTGCTGGGCCGTATGCCTTCCGCAGTAGGTTACCAACCGACCCTGGCTGAAGAGATGGGCGTGCTGCAAGAGCGCATCACTTCGACCAAACAAGGTTCGATTACTTCGATCCAGGCCGTATACGTACCAGCGGACGACTTGACTGACCCGTCGCCAGCGACCACGTTTGCTCACTTGGACGCCACTGTCGTTCTGTCCCGTGACATCGCTTCCCTGGGTATCTACCCAGCGGTAGACCCACTGGACTCGACTTCGCGTCAGCTGGATCCGAACGTGATCGGCAACGACCACTACGAAACCGCTCGCGGTGTTCAGTACGTGCTGCAGCGCTACAAAGAACTGAAGGACATCATTGCGATCCTGGGTATGGACGAGCTGTCGGAAGCCGACAAGCAGTTGGTAAACCGTGCTCGTAAGATCCAGCGTTTCTTGTCGCAGCCGTTCTTCGTGGCTGAAGTCTTCACCGGTGCATCGGGTAAATACGTTTCCCTGAAAGACACCATTGCTGGCTTCAAAGGCATCCTCAACGGTGACTATGACCACCTGCCAGAACAAGCGTTCTACATGGTCGGCGGCATCGAAGAAGCGATCGAGAAAGCCAAGAAACTGTAATCCCGGCGCCCGGCAACGGGCGCTCATTTAGGTTGAGGCAATCAGATGGCTATGACAGTCCATTGCGATATCGTCAGCGCGGAAGGAGAAATCTTTTCCGGTCTGGTCGAGATGGTGATTGCGCACGGTGCACTGGGTGATCTTGGTATCGCCCTGGGTCACGCGCCGCTGATCACTAATCTGAAGCCAGGTCCGATCCGCCTGGTCAAGCAGGGCGGGGAAGAGGAGGTGTATTACATCTCCGGTGGATTCCTCGAGGTTCAGCCGAACATGGTCAAGGTTCTTGCCGACACCGTGCAACGTGCTGCCGACCTGGACGAAGCCGCAGCTTTGGAAGCCGTTAAGGCTGCCGAAAAAGCCTTGCATGAGCGAGGCGCGGAATTCGATTACGGTTCTGCTGCCGCACGTCTGGCCGAGGCCGCAGCTCAGCTGCGCACCGTCCAGCAGATCCGCAAGAAGTTCGGCCATTAAGGCGCGCTTATTGTGCGATTGATTAAAAAGGGTAGCCTCGGCTACCCTTTTTTCTTTTCCGACGTTAATCACTTTGGTCGCAGCCGCTGACCCCCCAGGATTGGTAGCCAGTCATGTCTCTTGAAATCGTTATTCTCGCTGCCGGTCAGGGCACGCGCATGCGTTCGGCCTTGCCGAAAGTCCTGCATCCGATTGCCGGCAACTCGATGCTTGGCCATGTTATCCACAGCGCCCGACAACTTGATCCACAGCGCATCCATGTGGTGATTGGCCATGGTGCCGACGTGGTACGTGAACGTCTGGCCGCTGACGATCTGAATTTCGTGCTTCAGGACAAACAGTTGGGCACCGGTCATGCCGTGGCCCAAGCGGTTCCTTTTATCGAAGCTGATACCGTGCTGGTTCTTTACGGTGATGTGCCGTTGATTGAAGTCGAAACCCTGCAACGTTTGCTCAAACTGGTAGCGCCAGGGCAGATGGGATTGCTGACCGTCGAGTTGGACGATGCGACCGGTTACGGCCGAATCGTTCGCGGCGCTGACGGTAAGGTCGCTGCCATCGTCGAGCACAAGGACGCCAACGAAGTTCAACGTGCTATCAAAGAAGGCAATACCGGTATCCTGGCGGTGCCTTCGGATCGCTTGGCTGATTGGACCGGTCGCCTGTCGAACAACAACGTTCAGGGCGAGTACTACCTGACTGACGTAATCGAAATGGCAGTCAACGACGGTCTGGTGGTGGCCACGGAACAACCCCACGATGCCGTGGAAGTGCAGGGCGCCAATGACCGCATGCAGCTTTCCGAACTTGAGCGCCATTATCAGTTGCGCGCCGGTCGCCGTTTGATGACCCAAGGTGTGACCTTGCGCGATCCCGCACGTTTCGACGTACGCGGCGAAGTGACTGTTGGTCGTGACGTGCTGATCGATATCAACGTGATCCTCGAAGGCAAGGTTGTCATCGAAGATGACGTGGTGATTGGCCCGAACTGCGTGATCAAGGACAGCACCCTGCGTAAAGGTGTGGTGATCAAGGCGAACAGCCATATCGAAGGTGCAATTCTGGGTGAAGGCAGCGACGCCGGTCCGTTTGCGCGTCTGCGTCCAGGCACGGTGCTGGAAGCGCGGGCGCATGTGGGTAACTTTGTCGAGCTCAAGAATGCGCACATGGGCGAAGGCGCCAAGGCTGGCCATCTGAGCTATCTGGGCGATGCCGAAATTGGCGCGCGTACTAACATCGGCGCCGGGACCATCACTTGCAACTACGACGGTGTGAATAAGTGGAAAACCGTGCTGGGTGAAGATGTGTTCATCGGTTCCAACAACTCGTTGGTGGCACCGGTGGATATCTCTGACGGTGCTACCACTGCAGCGGGTTCGACCATTACCCAGAATGTGGATAAAGCACAGTTGGCCGTGGGTCGTGCCCGGCAGAAGAACATCGATGGCTGGAAGCGGCCGGAGAAGGTCAAGAAGGGCTGAGTTATCCACATTTCGATGATCGACTGAAGTTATTCACAGGCTGATCTCAAGTATTCGCGGGCAAGCCTCGCTCCTACAGAACAAAATTGCCTGTAGGAGCGAGGCTTGCCCGCGAAGCTTTTATCCACAGGCCTTTTTATCGCCCGGTGCTTGACGAAGTTTCACTGATAGGTTTTGATTGCTTACGTTATCTTTCGAATCGAAACTTACCAAATCATGTCGAAGCGCAACACACCTCAACGCCGCCACAACATCCTGGCCCTGCTCAACGAGCAAGGCGAAGTCAGTGTGGACGAACTGGCCAAGCACTTCGAAACCTCAGAAGTTACGATTCGCAAGGATCTGGCGGCACTCGAAAGCAACGGTCTACTGCTGCGTCGTTACGGCGGTGCGATCACCATGCCTCAGGAATTGGTGGCGGACCTCGGTCAGCCGGTATCCAAATACAAGCAAGCCATTGCCCGCGCTGCGGTAACGCGGATTCGCGAGCACGCGCGCATCATCATCGACAGCGGCAGTACAACAGCGGCGATGATTCCCGAGCTTGGTCAACAACCGGGTCTGGTGGTGATGACCAATTCCCTGAACGTTGCCAATGCCTTGAACGAGCTCGAGCACGAACCGGTGTTGCTGATGACCGGCGGCACCTGGGACCCTCACTCTGAGTCCTTTCAGGGGCAGGTGGCCGAGCAGGTATTGCGCTCTTACGATTTCGACCAGTTGTTCATCGGCGCCGATGGTATCGACCTGGTTCGCGGTACCACTACCTTTAATGAGTTGCTCGGATTGAGCCGAGTCATGGCCGAAGTCGCCCGTGAAGTGGTGGTGATGGTCGAGGCCGACAAGATCGGTCGCAAGATTCCCAACCTGGAACTGCCTTGGAGCAGCGTCCATACCCTAATTACCGATGATCGCCTGCCACTTGAGGCACGGGATCAGATTCAGGCCCGCGGCATCAATTTGATATGCGCGGCAGTCAATCAGGAGAAATAGCATGTGTGGAATTGTCGGAGCAGTCGCAGAACGTAATATCACCGCCATCCTGGTCGAAGGCCTCAAACGTCTCGAATACCGCGGATATGACAGCGCCGGTGTGGCGGTCTACACCAACGACCAAAAACTCGAACGCTTGCGTCGTCCGGGCAAAGTCAGCGAGTTGGAGCTGGCCTTGGCAGAAGATTCGCTGATCGGTCGCCTGGGTATCGCCCATACCCGTTGGGCCACTCACGGTGCCCCGTGCGAACGCAATGCACACCCGCATTTCTCCGGTGATCTGGCGGTGGTGCACAACGGCATTATCGAAAACCACGACGCACTGCGCGAGCAACTCACAGCGCTGGGTTACGTCTTCACTTCGGATACCGATACCGAAGTCATCGCTCACCTGCTGAATCACAAGCTCAAGGATCTGCATGATCTAACCGCAGCCCTCAAGGCTACAGTGAAGGAACTGCACGGTGCCTACGGCCTGGCGGTGATCAGCGGCCAACAACCAGACCGTCTGGTAGCGGCTCGCAGCGGTAGCCCGCTGGTCATTGGTCTGGGCCTTGGCGAGAATTTCCTGGCCTCCGATCAATTGGCCTTGCGCCAGGTCACCGACCGCTTCATGTACCTGGAAGAAGGCGATATAGCGGAAATTCGTCGCGACAGTGTGCATATCTGGGACGTTAATGGTCAGGCTGTCGAGCGTGAATCCGTGCAATACCGCGATGGCACCGAAGCGGCGGAGAAGGGCGAGTACCGCCATTTCATGCTCAAGGAAATCCACGAACAACCGTCCGTGGTGCAACGCACCCTGGAAGGCCGCCTGAGCCAGAACCAGGTGTTGGTGCAAGCCTTCGGTCCACAGGCTGCCGAGCTGTTTGCCAAAGTGCGCAACGTGCAGATCGTTGCTTGCGGCACCAGCTATCACGCCGGCATGGTCGCCCGTTACTGGCTCGAAGAACTGGCTGGTATCCCGTGCCAGGTCGAAGTCGCCAGCGAGTTCCGCTACCGCAAGGTGGTCGTGCAGCCTGACACGTTGTTCGTCACCATCTCCCAGTCCGGCGAAACCGCCGACACCCTGGCCGCCCTGCGTAACGCCAAGGAATTGGGTTTCCTGGCCAGTCTGGCGATCTGTAACGTCGGTATTAGCTCGCTGGTGCGTGAATCTGATCTGACGCTGCTGACCCAGGCCGGTCGCGAAATCGGCGTGGCTTCGACCAAAGCGTTCACCACCCAGCTGGTCGGCCTGCTATTGCTGACCCTGTCCCTGGGCCAGGTTCGCGGTACGTTGGCAAAAGGCGTTGAAGCCACGCTGGTGGAAGAACTGCGTCGCCTGCCAACCCGCCTGGGCGAGGCGCTGGCGATGGACAGCACGGTGGAAAAGATCGCCGAGCTGTTCGCCGAGAAGAACCACACGCTGTTCCTCGGCCGTGGCGCGCAATTCCCGGTGGCGATGGAAGGAGCACTCAAGCTCAAGGAAATCTCCTACATCCATGCCGAAGCCTACCCCGCCGGCGAACTGAAACATGGTCCATTGGCGCTTGTGGATAACGATATGCCCGTGGTGACCGTGGCGCCAAACAACGAGCTGCTGGAGAAGCTGAAGTCCAACCTGCAGGAAGTCCGCGCCCGAGGTGGCGAGTTGATCGTCTTTGCCGACGTGAAGGCGGGCATGACCAATGGGGAAGGCACGCACGTGGTACAGATGCCGCACATCCACAACACCCTGTCGCCAATCCTCTACACCATCCCGCTGCAGTTGCTGTCGTACTATGTGGCCGTGCTCAAAGGTACGGACGTCGACCAGCCGCGCAACCTGGCGAAATCGGTGACTGTGGAATAAGTTATCCACGAATGACCGGGTTGTGTGTTTCAACGAATAAAAGCTGTCGAAGGGTAGGAGAGGCCTCATTCCGTTGCAATTTGCAGGTGCTTCAATTACGACGTGATCTGAGTTCTCTGCTACCCCGATGCCCTGTACGGACGTTGTGACAACCTCGTGCCTAGATAACGAAAAGAATTTTAGGCGGGGGGTTGACCACGTATTTTAATGCTGTACTATTTGCCTCCCGCTAACGAGCAGCTTGATGCTGACGCCGGCTTAAGTAACTGATTTTGTTAGAAAATTAGTTGCTTTTAAGGGTGCTGTTTAAGGTGTGTTGCTATATACTGCGCCACCTCGGTTGAGACGAAAGATCTTAACCAACCGCTCTTTAAC
>NZ_WTFT01000070.1 GCF_009861505.1 Pseudomonas izuensis
CTTGGGGCTTTTCCAAGTGACTCGCCGTAAGGGCGAAACCCTAAGTGGCCGTTACCGCAGGAATGGATATGTACTCGGTCAGCAAGAGACAGGTCGGCTGTCAGGCCGCCTTCGCTGGCGAGCCAGCTCCAACAGTTGGGTTTCGTACACCTGCAAGTACAAGCCACGCGCCTACGAAGGGCCGTTCCATCTATCCATTGACCGCATCAATAGTCACCATTGACTCAATGAAGTTCTCTTAAAAACTGTGCGGCGTAACATCAGCTCCATACCCACCGACAACACCCTGGAGCACACGATCATGAAACGCCAAACCCTCCTCAGCATCGCTTTCTCGATCTTCGCAGTGAACGCTTTCGCCGCGACCTCGGCTCAACCTGTAGTCGCTGAAGGCGGCTCGGATCGTCTGATTGAAAGCCGTGTGGCTGAGGGCGGTTCTGATCGCCTGCTCGAAAAACGCGCTGTGGCGGCTGATGGCGCCGATCACCTGCAAGGCAACCGCGTCGCCGCCGATGGCTCCGACCAC
>NZ_WTFT01000071.1 GCF_009861505.1 Pseudomonas izuensis
CGACCACCTGCAAGGCAACCGTGTCGCTGCCGATGGTTCCGACCACCTGCAAGGCAACCGCGTCGCTTGACCGAATCGCAACATCGCAGGACACAAAAAAGCCCGGCCTGATCAGCCGGGCTTTTTCGTGTTTGTACGGCAAGACCGGTTGCAATACGGTTGGTTCCCAACGCCACCCCGGCAATTCTGCATGACTTGCCTCTATTTCTGCCAATGTTTCCCCCGAACGACGTCGCACGCTCCAGGATGATGGCTAACAGCTACGCTCTCCCCACTTCTCACAGACACCTCAACCAAACCAAAAACAGTCAATGACCCTGTGGCGAGGGAGCTTGCTCCCGTTGCACCGTTCCCGTACTCGAGCGCTACAAGAGCAAGCTCCCTCGCCACAGGGCCAATGTCTGACTTACCCAACCACCATTCCCCCTGCTTCACCCCCGTTCAATGACACGGCCTTCAACACCTTCGTCAGCTGATCCATTGCCTTCGCTAGCAAGCCAGCTCCTACAGGGAATCGGGACAGCCGGACCGGGCTGCCTCACGCCGTTCGCGCAGCACGCGCTTTGGCGCGCCGCGCAAATCCGATTTTGATGGCGACCAGCAAGGGCGCGGCCACGGCGAATAGCAGGGTTACGGCGAAAAACGCCGAGTCGAAGGCGATCACTGTGGCTTGGCCCGATACCGACCGCCCCAAAAGACTCGCCGCCCCACGGCCGGCGGCCAGGGTTTCCATGCCTTTTACCGACAGCATGGCGGTGGTGGTGGTCAGGCGTTCGATCACCCTGGCCGTCCCTGGGGTGACGTGGGTACCGAGGACGGCGACGTTGGCGGCGACGTTGTGTTCGATCAGGGTCTGGAGCCCGGCGACACCCATCAGGCCGCCCAGCTGGCGACCCGTGTTGAACAGGCCGATGCCGCCGGCGAGGTTGCGGCGGTTGAGATCGCTGAAGGCGATCAAGGTGATCGACAGGAACAGGAAACCCAGGCCCAGGCCGCGCAAGAGGATGGCAGCCATCATGTCGTCCGCGCCGCTTTCGCTGGTGGAGCCTGCGAGCATCCACATTGCGATCATGATCATCAGAATGCCAAAGGGCACGGTGGCGAACGGCGCCACGTGGCGTACCTGAAACAGAAAGGCGGCGATGAGCAATGCGCCGATGAACAATGCGCCACTGGGCAACAGCAGCAGGCCGGCTTCGGTGGGCGTGAACCCAAGGACCGACAGGGCGAAGGCCGGGATCACAAATGCGCTGCCGAACAATGCGGCGCCGGCAACGAAGCTGACGATAAAGGCGAAGGAAAAATCGTCCGTTTTGAACAAAGTGAAATCGAGCAGGCCCTGGCCCCTGGCCAATATTTGTTGACCCAGAAATGCCAGCAGCGCAGCAGTGCCAATCACGCTCAGCCAGAGGATGCGCGGTTCTTCGAACCAGTCCCAACGTTCGCCCTGGCTGAAGACGTAGGTCAAACAGCAAAGGCTGAGAGAGATCAGCGGGAAGCCGATCCAGTCAAACGGGCGTTGCCGGACCCTGGCGGGTATCGGGCTGTCTGCAATCAGTAACAGTCCGCCGGCCGCCAGTGCCACCGGTACGACGCTGAAGAAGATCCAGGTCCAGTCCTGGCTGTCGATCAACCAGCCTTGCAGGGCCGGGGCCAGCGTGGCGGGCGCGACCACCGAGCCCATGGCGAACAGGGCCTGGAGGATCGGCTGGCGGGATTGTGCAAAGGCGAAAAAAATCAGCGTCTGGCCACCGACCAGCAAGGTGCCGCCGGCGAAGCCCTGCAGGATGCGCAGCGCGATCAGCAGGTCCAGGCGCGTGCAGATGGCGGCCAGGCCGCAGGCCAGGCCCATGACCAGGACGGCGCTGACGATCACGCGACGCGGATCGAAGCGGTTTAGCAACCAGGCGGCGGTCATGAAGCCGATCAGTTTGAACGCGGTATAACCGACATCCAGCCAGGCGAATTCGTCGGGTGTGGCATAGGTGTCGCCGATGATGTCGCTGCGTCCGAGGGACAGCACGGTGCTGGCTATCGCTTCTGTCAGCGCGGCCAGCACGATGCCCGCCATGAGCAGGACGCCGGTCGTGGCATGGGCGTTACTGCGCTGGGTAGCTGCAACCGTGCTCATGATCCTTCCCCTTGTGCCACTTTCTGTTGCGCAGCATCACTTTGCGTCACATCCACCCGTGCCGACAGGCCGGGCACGATGCGCCCCGGCAGCGGATTGTGGGCCAAGCGGATTTTCACCGGAACGCGCTGCACGACCCGCACAAAGTTACCGGTCGCATTGTCGGCCGGGAGCAGGCTGAACGCCGACCCGCTGCCCGGCGCGAAGCTGTCGACCACCCCTTCGAGCGCGGTGTCGGGATAGCCGTCGACGGTAATGCGCACGCGCTGCCCGGGTTGGATGTGTTCGAGCTGGGTTTCCTTGAAGTTGGCCACGACCCACACGTCATGGACCGGCACGATATCGAGCAAAGCCACGCCCGGTGTCACATACCGCCCGATGCGCACCTGGCGGTTACCGATCACGCCATCCACCGGCGCGCGCACCACGGTGCTGTCGAGATCAATCTGCGCCAGATCCCGTGCGGCCTGGGCCTGGGCCACGGCAGCAACCGCCGCTTCGCGCTGGGCCACCAACACGACGATGCGTTGCTGTTGCGCCTCGACCGTCGCCGAAGCGGCGGAGACCGCCGAGTCGGCGCGGTATCGTGCTTCGTCGCTTTCATCGACCAGGGCCTGGCTGACCGCGTTGCTGAGGATCAGTTTGCGGCTGCGATCCTGGGTCTTGGTCGCCAGGTTCATCCTGGCCACGGCCGAACGTCGCTGGGCTTCGGCCTGGCGGATCAGCGCGCTCTGAAGCCGGGTTTGCGCATCGACGTTGCTCAGCCGCGCCTGGGCCGCGCTGACATTGGCCTCGGCTTGCGCCAGCTTTGCGCGGTAATCGCGATCATCGATGCGAAACAGCACGTCACCGGCGCGCACGCTCTGGTTGTCTTCGACTTGCGCCGCCGTGACGTAGCCAGCCACCTTGGCCGCGAGCGAGGTGACGTCGCCGCGCACATAGGCGTTGTCGGTCGAGGTCGCGCCACTGGTCAGCGACATGACCCATCCACCCGCCACGACCACCACGGCGCTGACGCACAGCAGTATGCCGATCATTTTTTTCTTGCTTCGCCGCACCACGACGACAGGGGCAGTGGCGCTGGCGTCGGTGACTATGGCGGCCTTGTCCTGGAGCGAGTTCATGGTCCTGTTTCCTGTGCAGTGCCAATAACCTGCGGCAACCACCGGGCAGCAGTCGCCTGCTGCCGGGGTTGTTGCAACGTTGGAAACTTCAGCGGGCGGTCTGGGCCACCGACTGACCAAGCCAGTCTTCGAAGTGGATGACACCCAGGCGTGACTGTTTGCCGGGGGTCAGTGATTGGTCGTCGAGCAGTGCGCCGAAGTAGCGTGCATTCACGTCCGGCACCACCTTGCGTGAATCCCGGGTGATGCGCAGGAAGCGCCTGACCAGCTCATCGAGCGGCATGGCCTCGGGACCGGCGACTTCCACCGTGCCATTGACCGGGGCCTGAAGGGTGACATCGGTCAACGCCGCGGCCACGTCGTCGGACGCCATTGGCTGGATCAGCGCGGGCGAAAGGAAAATCTCTTCGCCGACAGTACCCGATTGCGCAATGCCGCCGACAAATTCGAAGAACTGCGTGGCCCGCAAGATGGTGTAAGGGATGCGTGACGCCTTGATCAGTTTTTCCTGGGCGACCTTGGCACGGAAGTAGCCACTCTCGGGCAGCCGTTCGGTGCCGACAATCGACAGGGCCACGTGATGACGCACGCCGGCAGCCGCTTCGGCAGCCAGCAGGTTTCGGGTAGAGGTTTCGAAGAAATCAAGCACCGCCTGGTCCTCCCAAACGGGCGCGTTGGACACGTCGACGACGATATCGGCGCCGTCCATCGCCTGGGCCAGGCCCTCGCGAGTAATGCTGTTGACGCCCGTGTTGGGCGAGGCAGCGAACGCTTCATGGCCGCGCTCGCGCAAATTCTTCACAAGTTTCGATCCGATGAGGCCGGTGCCTCCGATGACGACGATCTTCATGGCTTCTCTCCGCTTGTCGGCGGCAACATTGCCGCCGGGGTAGATGCAGAGTGCCTGCGCGGGTCCGGCAAGTCCTTGTGCGGGCCTTGAGTTTGCCTTTGGAGAAGCTTGGTTTTTCGTCCAACGTGACTGGAGTGCGACCGGGCTGTCCAGCCGGGAACGGTGCAGGTCGCTACGCGCTGCCGTATCATCGACCTCACGCACCCACACCCGCTCGGACACGAAGTCGAGGGCATCCGACCAGGGGATACTCACCGTGCCATTCGCGTTTGAAGACTACGTACTCGATCCGGAGCGCCGGGAGCTGACCTTGCGCGGCCAGGTCGTGACTGTCGGCCCGCAGGTCTTCGATCTGTTGCTGCTGCTCGTCAGCCACCACGAGCGGGTCGTCAGCAAGGACGACCTGCTCGAGGCCGTATGGGCCGGGCGCATCGTTTCGGAATCGACCATCACCAGCCACATCAATGCGGTGCGCAAGGCCATCGGCGATACCGGTGAGGAGCAGCGCCTGGTTCGCACGATTGCGCGCAAGGGTTACCGTTTCGTCGGCCAGCTCAAGGTCGACGAAACCGGTGAAATGCGACCATCGCAAGTACCGGACATCAGTGATCCCGTACCAGCCGAAACACAAACGCAGCCATCCACTCTCAGCCTGCCGGACAAGCCCTCCATCACGGTCCTGCCCTTTCACAACCTGAGCGGCGATCCGGAGCAGGAGTATTTCGCCGACGGCATGGTGGAGGACATCATCGCCGCCCTGTCGCGCATCCGCTGGTTGTTTGTCATCGCGCGCAATTCGAGCTTCACCTACAAAGGCCGCGATGTGGACGTCAAGGGCGTCAGCCAGGAACTTGGCGTGCGCTATGTGTTGGAAGGCAGCGTGCGCAAGTGCGGGAACAAGGTGCGCATCACCGGGCAACTCATCGACGCCAAGAGCGGGATGCACATCTGGGCGGAACGCTTCGAAGGTCTGCTCGATGACATCTTCGAGTTGCAGGATCAAATCGCCGAAAGCGTCGTCGGTGCCATCGCGCCGCAGCTGGAGCGGGCGGAAATCGAACGCGCCAAGCGCAAACCGACGGACAGCCTGGATGCCTACGATTACTACCTGCGCGGCATGGCAAAACTGCACAACGGCACCCGTGAAGCCATCGAGCAGGCGCTGCCGCTGTTCTACAAGGCCGTCGAGCTCGATCCCGAGTTCGCATCGGCCTACGGCATGGCCGCCTGGTGCCATTTCTGGCGCAAGTTGAACGGCTGGATGACCGACAGGGCTCAAGAGATCGCCGAGGGCGTGCGGCTCGCGCGGCTGGCGGTGGAACTTGGCCGCGATGACGCGGTGGCACTGACCCGCGGCGGCCATGCGCTCAGCCACCTCGCCGGCGATGTCGATGGCGGCATTGCCTTGCTCGACCGGGCGCGCCTGCTCAACCCCAACCTCGCCCCCGCCTGGTATCTGGGCGGCATCCTGCGCGCGCTGCGCGGTGAAACAGAGGCCGCTATCGAGAACCTGACCCATGCCGTTCGCTTGAGTCCGCTGGATCCGGAAATGTTCAGGATGCAAGTGGGGATGGCGATCGCGCACTTCTTTGCCGGGCGCTTTGACTGCGCGACGGACTGGGCGGAAAAAGCATTGAGGAACCTGCCCACCCTGCTGCCTCCGGCGGCCCTGTTGGCGGCCTGCCATGCACTCAGCGGACGAACGGATAAAGCGACGCTGGCGATGCAGCGCGTGAGAGAGCTGGATCCCTCGTTGCGTATCTCCGGACTGAAGGAGTGGCTACCCATCCAACGGCCCGAGGACCTCACGCGGTTCGCCGAAGGACTGCGGTTGGCCGGGTTGCCTGAATGACTGCAGCGAGATTGGAGAACGGGTGGGAGCGAGCCTACTCGCGAAAGCGGTGTTGCATTCAACACCCTTGTTGACTGATCCGCCGTCTTCGCTGCGGTGCGGCGATCCGACGAGCCAGCTCCTACAGGTAGGTGTGATTCGTGTAGGAGCCGGCTTGCCGGCGACGGGGTGTATCAGGCGGCATTGATGTTGATTGATCCGCCGTCTTCGCTGGCGAGCCAGCTCCTACAGGGGATCGGGGGGACCTGCTCCCGTGCAGCAACACTCAGTGAAAAATCAGACTCGATATCGCCTTGGGTTCAAAATCCTGGGTGGTCACGACCATCAGCACTTCGTTGGGGGCATTTCTCAGAATGGCGATTACCAGGATTTCATGTCCCCAGTCGGTGACGAGTGCTTCGGTTTTCAACCCGCGGACCGGGATCAGCCCAGTGGTCCAGTTGTCCCCATTGAGCGTGACGTAATCGTCCGGGTTGATGCGCCCTGACTTGGCATTCGCCGCTTCCGGGTGTCCTTGGTCTTTAAGGCGCAGGCGCCGCAAGCGGGTGATCAACTCGTCATCCTGACTGAGGACTCTCTTGCCCAGGTACGGAGCAAGTGCCTCCGGTAGTTGGTCCGGCGGTGCGGTGAGCCAGGCCTTCAGGAATCCCCGCGCATAGGCTTGCGCCTGCGGAGACGCGTTGGTCTGCGGATTCATCAGCAACGCCTGGAGCTTCTCATCCATCTCGATAGCCGGCAGCCAGCCCGGTTCCTGTTGCTCATACTCGGGAACGTTTGCCGGGACCGCATTGAGCGATGGAACGCCACGGCGCAAGTCAATCCTGGGCGCCTTGTAGAAACTGTGGCCGCCGTCGTCCAGGCTGGTGTTTTTCGCGATGGCCTCGGCCTGGGGCACGTGTTCGGCCTTGAACCAGCCTGCTTTTTGCACCTTGGTCGACGCCCGGCAAAAGGCTTCAACCGGCGCTGCCAGGTCTTTCCAATCCTTGGGTTTAGTACCGAGTGTCAACGGCGCTCGAAACCGTAACAGGAGGTCATAGGTGCTGGACGCTGCCATCGTGCATTTCTTCACGTCCATCCAGGTCTGATCCGCGGCGTGGGAGAACACACTGCCCTTGTCGACCGGGTGCGACCAGATCCAGTTGTCCGGGCACAGGAAGAAGGTATTGCTGACACCCGCGTGGGAAAAAGAGTCCTGCCAGCCATGGAGCGCCTGACCGAATTTGCTCTGAAGATCCGGGTCTTCATGATGGTGCTCGAAAATTATGCTGTCTGACTGCCCCATTGCATAACGAGCGGTGGAATTGACCGGTCGCTCTGCAGGACTCGCCGGAGGCTCACGCTTGGCACGGAAATGAAGTGCCCGGGTCAGCAAGCTGGCTTTTGTATCCTGCAGGATGCAGAGGTCCCAGATAATGGCATGCTTGGCGTCGAGCATGCCGGTGTCGGTGAGTTCGTTTTGCCGTGCGATTTCCTGGCTTTGCAGGGGATCGAAGCCCGCTTGAGTGGCCAGCCAGTAGGTCAGTCCGTAGTGAAGATCGGATTCATAGGCGTGAGCACAAAAGCTTGCGGCAGTCAGTGCCAGACCGGATACGATCAATTTGATGGGTTTCATCCGCGCCTGCTCGTGCGTTGTCATCGAATCCCGTCGCCGCCGCGATTGCAGCGTCCGTTGATGAGTGTAGGCCGAATATTGCACCGGCCTGATCAGCCGGGCTTTTTCTTGCTCAACATCGATCAGTCGTTCATCTATCCTGTGTCTCCCGCAAACACACCGGAGACACCTGTGCCGCCCCTGACCGCCCGCGAGGTTTACCAGTCATTGCGCGACGCCGCCCTGGGCCTTCGCCCACTCAAGCGCCTTGAAGAGCAGCCCGAAACCGGCCCGGTACATGTCGACATCGAAGGCTGGCGCCTGACCCTTGATGTGGACGGTGTGCACCTGCGCCACTGCCTGAATTGCCAGAGCCCGGACGGCCGGGTGTTCGACGGCGGGCAGCGCTACGGCACCGACCCGGTGAGTTTGCTCAGTACCTGGGAGCTGGCGCAGGTTGAGCGTTTGCTCGCCGCTGGATGAACCGACCGATCAATCCAGTAACCCGTCAAAGCGTTTTAGTGAGAACGCCGACAAGTCCAGCTCACTGCTACCCTGCACGCACCACTGCGCCAGTGCCTCACCCAATGCCGCGGAATGCTTGAAGCCATGCCCCGAGCAGGCGGACACCACCAGCGTGTGCTTGAGGGTCGGGTGTTCGTCGATGATGAAGTGGCTGTCCGGGGTGACGGTGTAGGCACACACCGCCGACTTGACCACCCGCGCGCTGACGCCGGCGATTTTGCCGCGCACATGGCTGTCGTACATGTCCCGGGCTTCGGCTGCGCTGATGGTTCTGTCCAGCGTGTCTGGCGAAGATTCTTCGCTGTATTGCTCGGTGGCGACCTTCAGGCTGCCCTCGCCGGGCAACGGCGGAAAACCATAGTTCGAGGCATCGTCGCCTGAGCCGTGGTAGTAGATGAAGGTCGGCGACACCGGGGCGAAACGGGCGCCTTCTTCCAGTTCGAACCAGAACAGCTTCTGCCGACAGACCCGGAGCAAGCGGTCGAAGGGCTGGCCAAGCAGGGCTTTGGACCACATGCCGGCGCTGATCACCAGCTTGTCGGCGTGGATCGTGCGCTGGTCGGTGATGATGGTGACGCCCTGCTCGTGCGAAGTGATCTGCGTGACGGTTTCACCCTTGAGCAGCGTGGCGCCACGCGCCTCGGCAAGTTGCAATTGCACCGCGATGCAGCGCTCGGGCCGGACGTAGCCGCCGCTGGGTTCGAAGTACCCGACAGCGGTGTCGAGTACCGGGGAAAACTGCGGGAAGCGCTGGCGAATCTGCTCGGCTGACAACACCTCATGTTCGATGCCATTGGCTTTTGCCAGTTGCAGGGTGCGCTGGGTGAAATCGCTTTGATCGTTCGGGTCATAGTCGGCACGGGAGGTCATGACCAGCACGCCGCACTGCTCGAACAACGACTCGCCGGACAATGCTTCGAGCTCGCGCCAGATCCGGTGCGAGTTGCGGACAATAGGCAGATAGGCTGCGCCTTCGCCCACCGAGAGCCGGGTGATCCGCGTATCGCCGTGGCTTGAACCCTGGTCGTGCGGGGGATGATGGCGGTCGATGCCAATCGCCTTGACCCCGGCCTTGGCCAATTGATAAAGGGTGGCGGCGCCCATTGCCCCCATGCCCAACACCGCAACGTCATATCTGTCTTCCATCTACGCCTCCCTGGGTAAAAACGACAAGGTTGCAGCCTGCACCAAAGCCAGGTCTGTGCGAAAGAGCCCGTTGAACTATCGTTCATCGGATTCGGCTGTGTTACACATTGCGTGATGCGCACCCCACGCCCAAGAGGTTTGCTTATGTTCCACTGCTCACGCTTGTCGCAACTGCTGACTTGCACGCTACCCGCTTTACTGGCGGCCTGCTCACTCACCAGCGTCGCCCACGCGGCCCCTTCCACGGCGCCCGATTCCTTGCAGCCATTGCTGGCCACCATCAATGAGCGCCTGAACATCGCCGATCAGGTGGCGCTGACCAAGTGGGACAGTGGCAAACCGATCCAGGATGGCGCTCGGGAAGCGTTGGTGATCACCAACGCCAGGAAACAGGCCGTCGAGCGCAGCCTGGACCCGGATGAAGCCGCGGAACTGATCGCCGCGCAGATCGAAGCCAACAAATTGGTGCAGTACGGTTTGATCGCGCAATGGCAAGCGGCGCACAAGGCGCCCGACCTGCCTCGACCGGACCTGACCCAATTGCGGCCAAAACTGGATGAGCTACAAACCCGTCTGTTGCAGCAATACGCCGACTTCGTACCCTATCGCGTCGACCCGGAATGCCCCAACTGGCTGGCCGAACAACGCTCCGGCCTGATCAAGGACGCCCTGCATGGCCAGGCGTTGATCCGCGCGACCGGGGAGCTGTGCGTCACCGATCAATAAAGGGACAAACACCGGGACCTGTAGGAGCAAAGCTTGCTCGCGAAGGCGGTGTGTCATTCAACAATGATGGTGACGCAAACACCGCCTTCGCCAGCAAGCCGGCTCCTACAGAGAGCGGTTCCGTGCATCCATTGACCGCATCAATAGTCACCATTGACTCAATGAAGTTCTCTTAAAAACTGTGCGGCGTAACATCAGCTCCATACCCACCGACAACACCCTGGAGCACACGATCATGAAACGCCAAACCCTCCTCAGCATCGCTTTCTCGATCTTCGCAGTGAACGCTTTCGCCGCGACCCCGGCTCAACCTGTAGTCGCTGAAGGCGGCTCGGATCGTCTGATTGAAAGCCGTGTGGCTGAAGGTGGTTCTGATCGCCTGATCGAAAAACGTGTGGCTGAGGGCGGTTCTGATCGCCTGCTTGAAAAACGCGCTGTGGCGGCTGATGGCTCCGACCACTTGCAAGGCAACCGTGTCGCCGCCGATGGCTCCGAC
>NZ_WTFT01000072.1 GCF_009861505.1 Pseudomonas izuensis
AGCTTCGGCGTGAATTTCTGACGCACCATTGGCCGAGGAGCCCGAACAATGAAAACAACATCCATGCTACGCGCCGGCGCATTGACCCTGTCGTTACTGGCCACCAGCGTCCTGGCCGCCGTTTCACCCCAGGAAGCGGCCCAACTGGGCAACACATTGACGCCTTTGGGTGCAGAAAAAGCCGGTAATGCCGAAGGCAGCATTCCGGCCTGGACCGGAGGTCTGAAACCCGGCGCGGCCCCCCTTGATCGCGGTTTCCTCGGCGACCCGTTTGCCGCGGACAAGCCGCAGTTCGTGATCACCGCCGCCAACGCCGAGCAGTACAAGGACAAGCTGACCCCGGGCCAACTGGCGATGTTCAAGCGCTACCCCGACAGCTACAAGATCCCGGTGTACAAAACCCAGCGTACCGCCGCCAACCCGCAGGAAATCTACGAGATTGCCAAAAAGAGTGCGGTGACCACGCAACTGATCAACGACGGCAGCGGCCTGGCCAATTTCAGCCAGACCCGTTACTACCCGTTCCCGATTCCAAAAAGTGGTGTCGAGGTTTACTGGAACCATACCAACCGTTATCGCGGCGGCAACATGCAGCGCCAGGCCGCCCAGGCCGCACCGCAGGCCAACGGTTCGTACTCCATTGTGGAATACAACGACGAACTCGCCTTCCCGCAGCTCATGGAAGGTGTCGAGTCGGGACAGGCCGACAATATTCTGTATTTCTACAAGCAGGAAATCACCGCGCCTTCGCGCCTGGCCGGCAGCGTAGTGCTGATCCACGAGACCATTGACCAGGTCAAGGAGCCGCGCCTGGCCTGGGTCTACAACGCCGGGCAACGGCGGGTGCGCCGCGCGCCGCAAGTGGCCTACGACGGCCCTGGCAATGGCTCGGACGGCATGCGTACCGCCGACAACACCGACATGATGAACGGCGCGCCGGACCGTTATGACTGGAAGCTGATCGGCAAGAAGGAACTGTACATCCCGTACAACAACTACCGGTTGCAGTCGCCCAAGGTGAAGTACGACGAGATCATCAAGCCGGGACACATCAACCAGGACCTGACCCGTTATGAACTGCACCGGGTCTGGCACGTCGAGGCCACGCTCAAGCCGGGCCAGCGTCACGTCTATGCCAAGCGTGATCTGTACTTCGACGAGGACACCTGGCAGTTGGCGGAAGTCGATCACTATGACGGTCGCGGTCAACTCTGGCGTGTCGGCGAAGGCTACACCGCCAACGATTACGAGCGCGGTTCCGCAGCCTACGCGATGTTGGGAATCTATGACCTGATCGCCGGGCGCTACAACGTGCTGGCATTGATCAACGAGTCCAAACAGGCGCCGGTTTATGGCAAGCCCGCCAAAATGAACGATTTCACCCCCGCCGCGTTGCGCATCGCTGGCGTGCGCTGACACCCCAAATAGCTGTAGGAGCCGGCTTGCTGGCGAATGCGGTGTATCTGTTGATACATGTATTGACTGACACACCGCTTTCGCGAGCAGGCTCGCTCCTACAAGGAAACGGGTCGTTTGCTGTTGCCCGGCCCGTGAACTGACAACGTCCGGGCCTACCCCAAAGGAGGGGGATAAATACCCCACACATCGCTCTATTGTGGGCGCCTGTAACGGGCCATGAATCCTCCCATGACCCCCACTCGACACTGTCTGACGAGAGATGCCATGACTGACCTGCTGCTCAACGAACGCGAATTACGCTTTCAGCTTTACGAGCTGCTCGATACCGAGGCGTTGTTGCAACGTCCGCGCTACGCGGACCACGACCGTGGCGTGTTCGACGCCTCTCTCACCACCGCCCGACAGATCGCCGGCGAACTGTACGCCCCGCACAACCACAAGGGTGACGCCAACGAACCGACCTTCGATGGCGAGCGGATTCACATGATTCCCGAAACCAAAGTGGCCTGGGATGCTTTTGCCGAGGCCGGCTTCCTGGCTGCGCACCACGATTTCGCCGATGGCGGCCTGCAACTGCCGGAAGTGGTGCTGCGCGCCTGCATGGCCTATTTCAATGCGGCGAATATCTCCACGGTCGCCTATTCCTTCTTGAGCATCGGCGCGACCAATCTGGTCAAAGCCTTCGCGGGTCCGCAGCTGCGCGAACGCTTCCTGGCGCCAATGCTCGATGGCCGCTTCAGCGGCACCATGGCCCTCACCGAGCCTGGCCAGGGCTCCGCGCTGGGCGACCTGCGTACCCTGGCACGCCCGGCAGGCGACGGGACCTACCGGGTCTTCGGCCAAAAAATGTTCATCTCCGGGGGCGACCACGAACTGACCGAAAACATCGTGCACCTGGTGTTGGCCCGTATCGAAGGTGCGCCGGCCGGCACCAAGGGCATCTCGCTGTTTCTGGTGCCCAAGTTCCTGGTGAACGCCGACGGCCGTGTCGGTGCGCGCAACGACGTGGCCCTCGCCGGTCTGCTGCACAAGATGGGCTATCGCAATACCACCTCCACCGTGCTCAGTTTCGGCGAGCAGGATGGCGCCGTGGGTTATCTGGTCGGTGAGCCCCATCAGGGGCTGAGCTACATGTTCCAGATGATGAACGAAGCCCGCATCGGTGTCGGTCTCGGCGCCGCCAGCCTCGCCTATCAGAGCTACATCCACGCCCTGGACTATGCGCGTCAGCGTCCGCAAGGTCGCCTTCCCGGCAACAAGAACCCGGCAGCGCCTCAGGTGCGCATTGTCGAACACGCCGATGTTCGGCGGATGTTGCTGCAGCAGAAGGTCTACGCCGAAGGCAGCCTGGCGCTGTGTCTCTATGCCAGCAGCCTCGTGGAAGATGCCCACACGGCCCCCACAGAGGCGCAGCGCAGCAATGCCGCCGAACTGCTCGACGTGCTCACGCCTGTGGTCAAGACCTACCCGTCGCGCTACGGCTTGCTCGCGTCCGAGATCGGCATTCAAATCCTGGGCGGTGCCGGCTATACCCGCGAATACCCGCTGGAGCAGTACTACCGCGACAATCGCCTGAACCCGATCCATGAAGGCACCGAAGGTATCCAGGCCATTGACCTGCTGGGTCGCAAGCTGGGGCCACGCGGTGGCGACGGTTATCGGATTTTCATCAGCGAAGTGCTCGCCACCCTGCTGGTCGCCAACAAAGATGCGCATTGCGCCCCGGTTGCGGCATTGCTGGCCGATGCCTTGAACATCCTGGAGCGGGTCACCGCCAGCCTGCAGGCGCAAGTGGCCGCCGATGCCAATCTCGGCATGGCCAACGCCACGCCTTATCTGGATCTGTTTGGCCGCGTGGTCGTCGGCTGGGTCTGGCTACGTCAGGCAATACTCGCCAGCCGTTCCCTGCCGGGCGGCGCGACCGGCAGCGATGCCGATTTCTATCAAGGCAAGTTGCAGGCGGCGCACTACTTCATGACCTGGGAACTGGCTTCGCTGGAGTCCCAGGCACGCCTGCTGACAGACGCTAACCATGTCGCCTACTACATGCAGGACAGCTGGTTCTAGACAGATCCCGCTTGTGTGTATGTGGGAGCGAGCCTGCTCGCGAATGCAGAGTGTCAGACGAAATTTCAGCAACTGACACACCGCTTTCGCGAGCAGGCTCGCTCCCACAGGATCTGCGGCAATCTTTTCAACGAATTTCAGGAATGCATCATGAGCACTTTGGTCACTTACCTCGTCGGACACAATCTCGCGCTGATCGGCCTGGCCTCGCCGCCGGTCAACGCACTCGGGCAACCCCTGCGTGCGGCCATTCTTGAAGCCTGTGACCGCGCCGCCAGCGACCCGGCGGTGTCCGCGATCATTCTGCATGGCGAAAACGGATTGTTTTGCGCGGGCGCCGACATCAGCGAATTCGGTCTTGCCGCCTCCTTTGCCGAACCTTCCCTGCCCGATCTGCTGGTGCGCCTCACGCAAATCGACAAGCCGCTGATTGCCTGCATCGGTCGCTTCGCCCTCGGTGGCGGGCTGGAACTGGCCCTGGCGTGCGGCTACCGCATCAGCGCTACCAGCAGCCGACTCGGCCTGCCGGAAATCAACCTGGGACTGTTGCCCGGCGCAGGCGGGACGCAGCGTTTGCCGCGATTGATCGGTGCCGAACCGGCACTCGAAATGATGATGTCCGGCCAGCCTGTCAGCGCCAGCCATGCCCTTGACCTTGGCTTGCTCGACCGCGTGATCGGGGAAGGCGATGACTTGCTAGAGGCTGCACGCCGCTTTGCCCGGGAATTGATCCACGAGGATGCACCTGCGCGCCCCGCAGAGCGTCATTCCAATCCGGCCGCCGCCCTGCCCGAAGACTTTTTCACGCGCTATCGCGCCACCCACGAACCGCGCTGGAAAAATCGCCTGGCACCACGCCTGGTGCTGGCGGCCGTCGAATCCGCCTGCGTGCTACCGCTGAACGCCGGACTGCAGCGCGAAGTCGCCCTGTTCAAGGAAGCCGAAGCTTCATCGCAATCCCAGGCCTTGCGCCACGTGTTTTTTGCCGAGCGCGAAGCCGGCAAGGTGGCCGGTGTCAGCACCTCCACGGCCCTGCGTCCGGTGGCCAACGTTGCGGTGATCGGCGCGGGGACCATGGGCGGCGGCATCGCCATGAATTTCGCCAACGCGGGCATTCCCGTCACGCTGCTGGAACTCAAACCCGACGCCCTTGAGCGTGGGCTGGGGCAAATCCGCAACAGTTATGAGATTAGCCTGCAACGCGGCAAGCTGACTCAAGCCGAGCTGGACAAGCGCATGGCCTTGCTGACCGGCACCCTCGACTATGCCGACATCGCCGAGTGCGACCTGGTGATCGAGGCGGTGTTTGAAAGCCTGCCGATCAAGCAACAGGTATTCCGTACCCTGGATGAGGTGTGCAAGCCCGGCGCCATTCTGGCCAGCAACACCTCCACCCTCGATGTCGATCAGATCGCCGCCGTCACGCGTCGGCCACACGATGTGATCGGCCTGCACTTTTTCAGTCCGGCCAATGTCATGCGCTTGCTGGAAGTGGTGCGCGGCAAACTCACCGCGCCCGAGGTGCTCGCGACCGTACTGAAACTGGGCAAGACCATTGGCAAGATTCCGGTGGTGTCTGGCGTGTGCTTCGGTTTCATCGGCAATCGCATGCTCGAACCCTACTCCCGCGAAGCCCATCGCCTGGTACTGGAAGGCGCTGCTCCGGCGCAGATTGACCAGGTGCTGACTGATCTGGGCCTGGCCATGGGCGTCATGGCGATGCACGACCTGGCCGGCATCGATGTCAGCTTCCTGGTGCGCGAATCCCGTCGTGAAGCGATTGCCCATGACCCGAGCTACTGCCGGATCGCCGACGAATTGAACGCCCTCGGTCGCTTCGGCCAGAAGACCAAACGTGGTGCGTACATTTATGAGGGGCGCGAACGCAAGGAGGACTTCGAAGTCATTGCGCTGGCCGAACGCATCGCCGGGGAACTGCACATCCCGCGGCGGCCGATCACCGCCCAGGAAATTCATGATCGCTGCCTGTTCATGCTGATCAATGAAGGCATTCAGTTGCTCGACGAAGGCATCGCCGAACGCAGTGGTGATATCGACCTGGTGTGGATCAACGGTTACGGCTTCCCGGCCTGGCTCGGCGGTCCGTTGCACTATGCCGAGCAGATTGGCCTGGACGTCGTGCTGGATGGTATTCGCCATTACCGCAAGGCACTTGGCGAGTACGGCGAGATGTGGTTCCACCCTGCCCCGTTGCTGGAACGCCTCGTCGCCGCCGGCAAGACCCGCATCGAACGCCTCTAACCCCAACATTGGCCTTGCACCCAATCCCCTGTGGGAGCTGGCTTGCCAGCGAAAGCGTCAATTCAGACGATTGATACGTTGACTGACCTGACGCCTTCGCCGGCAAGCCGGCTCCTACAGGAGGCTGCCCCAAGCCTCCCTTGAGCAGGAACAACATCATGAAAGAAGCCGTCATCCTTTCCACCGCCCGTACGCCGATCGGCAAGGCGTTTCGCGGTGCGTTCAATGTCACCACCTCCCCCACCATGGCCAGTTTCGCGATTCGCGCCGCTGTCGAGCGTGCCGGTATCGAAGCCGGTGAAATCGAAGACCTGGTGATGGGCACAGGCATGCCCGCTGGCACCGCCGGCTGGAACCTGGGCCGCATGAGTGCACTGGCAGCGGGCCTGCCGTTGACCGTCAGCGGTCAGACCCTGGATCGCCAGTGCGCTTCGGGCCTGATGGCGATCGCCACCGCCGCCAAGCAAATCATGGTCGACGGCATGCAGGTGACCGTTGGCGCCGGCCAGGAACACATCAGCCTGGTGCAAAACCGTCATATGGAATGGGTCGGCAGCCAGCACGACGAAAGTGTCCTGCGCCACGTCCCCCTGGCCTACATGCCGATGCTGCAAACTGCCGAATTGGTAGCCAAGCGCTACGGTATCAGCCGTGAAGCGCAGGACCTCTACAGCCTGCAATCGCAACAGCGCACCGCCGCGGCGCAACTGGCCGGCCTGTTCAGCCACGAAATCGTCCCGGTCAGGGTGACCAAAGAGGTCGTAGACAAGGCCAGCGGTGCGGTCCGCCATGAACAGGTCAATTTGAGTCTCGATGAAGGCAACCGCCCGCAGACGATCCTCGAAGACCTGAGCAAACTCAAGCCGGTGATCGAAGGCGGCTGCATCACCGCCGGCAACGCCAGCCAGTTGTCCGACGGCGCCAGTGCCTGCGTGCTGATGGACGCGCGACTGGCCGAACAGCGCAACCTGCAACCGCTGGGCCTGTATCGGGGGATCGCGGTGGCGGGTCTGGCGCCGGAAGAGATGGGCATCGGTCCGGTGCTGGCCGTGCCAAAACTGTTGAAGCAGCATGGCCTGAAAGTCGATGACATCGGTCTCTGGGAACTCAACGAAGCCTTTGCCTGCCAGGTGCTCTACTGCCGCGACACACTGGGCATCGATAACGCCCGGCTCAACGTCAACGGCGGTGCGATTTCCATCGGTCACCCTTATGGCATGAGCGGTGCGCGCATGGTTGGCCATGCCTTGCTGGAGGGCAAACGCCGTGGTGTGAAATACGTGGTGGTGACCATGTGCGTCGGTGGCGGCATGGGCGCGGCCGGCTTGTTCGAGGTGTTGTGATGGACGTTCTGAACAGCTTTTCCCTGGCCGGCAAGACGGTATTGGTCACTGGCGCTTCCAGTGGCATTGGGGCACATCTGGCGCGAGTGGCCAGCCATGCCGGCGCCCGTGTGGTGCTCGGCGCCCGTCGCGTCGAGCGCTTGCAACAGCTTGCCGAAGACATTCGTCAGACCGGTGGCGAAGCGCTGGCTGTCGCACTGGACGTCACCGACCGCAGCAGCGTCGAAACCGCTTTCGATGCGGCCGAGGCCGCTTTCGGCGTAGTCGACGTGGTGCTCAACAATGCCGGTATCGGCAATGGCCAGCGCGTGCTGGAGGTGAGTGAGGACGATTGGCGCGCGATGCTGTCGACCAACCTCGATGGCGTCTGGCGCGTCGCCCAATGCGCGGCGCAACGGCTCGCCAAGGCGCAGCGCCCCGGCAGCATCGTCAACATCGCCTCAATGCTCGGTTTGCGTGTCGGCACCGGCTACAGCCACTACTGCGCGGCCAAGGCCGGCGTGGTGCAACTGAGCAAATCCCTGGCCCTGGAACTGGCGCGCTACCAGATCCGGGTCAATGCGATCGCGCCGGGCTACTTCAAGACCGAGATGAACGACGCCTATTTCGACAGCGACAAGGGCCAGGCGTACATCCGCGACGTCGTGCCGATGCGTCGGCTGGGAACCCTGCGGGAACTGGAAGGCCCCTTCCTGCTCCTGGCGAGCGAGGCCGGTGCGTTCATGAGTGGCGCGGTGCTGGCGGTGGACGGCGGCCATCTGGTGGGCAGCCTGTAGGAGCGAGCTTGCTCGCGAAAAAAACTGAATGCGCCGAGGTCATCCAGACCTCACGCGTCAACGTTGACCACCCTCGCGAGCAAGCTTGCTCCTGCAAGGGTGGTGCTATTGTCGATTTCACCGCGTCTCGTTCGACTATCCATCAGGATTCCCCGTCGGACGAATCAGGAGAAGACCATGCGCAAGCTCATCGTTGCCGCTTTCATCAGTCTGGATGGCGTCATGCAGGCACCCGGCGGGCCTGAAGAGGACCGCAGCGGCGGCTTCCGCTTCGGGGGCTGGATCGTGCCCTATGCCGACAACGTCTCCGGCCAGGCCATACAAGACCTGTTCTCGCAGCCTTTCGAGTTGCTGCTGGGGCGTCGCACCTACGACATATTCGCGGCGTATTGGCCGCACATACACAACCACGCCATCGCTGACCTGTTCAACAACGTGCCCAAGCATGTGGCCACGCATCGACCCGCTACGCTCGATTGGCGCAACAGCCATGGGCTGGAGGGCAAACTGGTCGACGCGATAGGCGCGCTCAAGCGCCAGGACGGCCCCCACCTGTTGACCCAGGGCAGCGGCGACCTGGTGCGCCAACTGCTGGCAGCCGGGTTGGTGGACGAGCTTCGGCTGATGATTCATCCCGTCCTGCTTGGCCATGGCAAGCGCTTGTTCGGCGACGACGCCCAGGCGTCGGCCTTCACGTTGGCGCACTCGACCACTACCCCCGGTGGGGTGCTGATCGCCCGTTATGTGCGCAGTGGCGAGGTGCGCACGGGAACCTTTGCAGAAGACACGCGTAAATAGGGATTACTCCAGCAGCGACACCAGACGCGGCTCAATCGAATGTGCCTGCACCTCAAGCAGCGCCAGCGTCACCGGCAACTTGAAGCGCCGCGGCCCCGCGCTGCCGGGATTGAGGAATAGCCGATCGCCGCGCCATTCCATGCGTGGCTTGTGCGAATGGCCGGTGATCACCAGCCTGGTGCCTGCATCAAGCACGGCGGGCACATCCGCCATGTCATGGACCAGCAGGATTTGCCATCCGTCGAGGTCGAAACTCAGGCGGTCGGCGAGATGTGCTGCCCAAGGGGCATTCAGGTCATTGTTCCCGCGCACGACATGCAACGGAGCAATGGCGGCCAATTGATCGAGGATGTCGGGTTTGCCGATGTCACCGGCATGAATGATCCGTTCACAGCCCTGCAAAGCGGCAAGGGCTTGCGCACGGAGCAAGCCATGGGTATCGGAGATCACACCTACTTTCATGCAAACCTCCAGATTCGGGAAGGTGCACCCAGAATACCCCGCCTCTCGAGGGCACGAGTACCCATTGTAGGAGCTGGCTTGTCGGATCGCCGCACCGCAGCGAAAGCGGATTGTCAGTCGACGCCGATGTTGACCCTGCCGCCGTCTTCGCTGGCAAGCCAGCTCCTACAAAAAACCAAGGGCCAGCCCGATTCCAGTCAACGCATACCCTGTAGGAGCTGGCTTGCCAGCGAAAAGCGGACCGTCAGTCGACACCGATGTTGCCTGTGCCGCCGTCTTCGCTGGCAAGCCAGCTCCTACAAATAACCGTGGGCCAACCCGATTTTCAGTGAACGCATACCCTGTAGGAGCTGGCTTGCCAGCGAATGCAGACCGTCAGTCGACGCCGATGCTGACCCTGCCGCCGCATTCGCTGCGATGCGGCGACCCGACAAGCCAGCCCCTACAGTTTGGTCCGGAGTACATCCACAAAAAAGCCAGGTCGGCTGTCAGGCCGCCTCGCTTTGGCTTT
>NZ_WTFT01000073.1 GCF_009861505.1 Pseudomonas izuensis
AAACCCCACCCCCAAAAAACCCCAAACCCCAACCCCTTACCCAATTTGCTGAAGCGCGGCCAACCGGCCACGACTCGGTACCCGAATTTCTTGACGACCATAGAGCATTGGAACCACCTGATCCCATCCCGAACTCAGCAGTGAAACGATGCATCGCCGATGGTAGTGTGGGGTTTCCCCATGTGAGAGTAGGTCATCGTCAAGATTAAATTCCGAAACCCCTATCTGCGTATGCAGGTAGGGGTTTTGTTTTAGTAGAAGTCACCAATTTTCACCGGAACGTTATACTTGTAACGGGCTGGTCACAGAATTTCTTGACGACCATAGAGCATTGGAACCACCTGATCCCATCCCGAACTCAGAAGTGAAACGATGCATCGCCGATGGTAGTGTGGGGTTTCCCCATGTGAGAGTAGGTCATCGTCAAGATTAAATTCCGAAACCCCTGTCTGCTTGCGCAGACAGGGGTTTTGTCGTTCTGGGCTGCAAAAAAGCCAACCCTTGTTCAGCGGTTGGCCTTGTAGAGAAAACCGGATGCCTGGACCCGGTAGCTCACCATCGCAGTGACATTACGCTCTGCCTTAAGCAAACATCTTCAACACATTGTTCATCGCATCATCGGCAAAGCCCTGTACGAAATCCTTGAACCCCGGCAGAGCTTCGGCGCCTCCCTGTGCCGGTTCGGCGATGATGGTCCAGGTCGCTTCGGATTTGCCCGCCCCCAGTGATTTAACCTGCATCGCCGCCCACAAATTGGCGACACCCAGCGTGTTGTAGAGGGTTGTCCAGGTCATGTTCAGGGCCTGGTCGTCGCGGGAGTTGAGTTGTTCGACCACCAGGTTGCCGTCCTTGAAGAACTTCTTGCGTAGCGACGACACGCCCTCACCGGTCATCTCGATGTGCGACAGTGCCGGGATGAATCGATCGAAGCCGGCAAAGTTGCCGACAACGGCCCAGACCTGTACGGCATCGGCAGGGATTTCCACCGAAGACACAACGTGGCAGCCTTGCGGATTCTTGATCAGGGTATCGGGTTGCAATGTGCACATGGTTTTACTCCGTTCTTGATTGGGGTGGATCAGATGAAATTGATTTCTTTGAGGTAGTCGCAGCCGCGACGCAGGAGCGCCGGGGATTTTTCCGGATAGCGCGCGCCCATCTGCCGCACGCCGGCCTGGGCGTTGTCGTGGCCGATCATCGAGATGTCCCCGATGTCTTCCTCAAAGCCGTTGAGGTAGAAACCCAATACGCCAAATAACGCGTTGTCGCTGTCGACCCTGCCCAGTTGCTGCTGCCAGTCGGCGACGCTGACCAGGGAAAATGCCCGACCGGCTTCACGAAAGGACGCCACATAGCTGTCCCAGCTCAGGGGTTCGGGGTTGTGCAGGTTGAACACCGCTTTTTCCGGCTGATAACGACTGGCATGGAAGGCTATGAAGCGGGCGAGGAAGTCCACCGGCATCAGATCGAAGTTCAGTGCGAACTCCGGTACCTGACCGAGCTGGATCGAGCCCTTGAGCATCAGCATTAAACGGTTCTTGTGCGGTTGGCACACGCCCGTGAGGCTGTTGAAGCTGATATTGCCGGGCCGATAGAGATTGACTTGTACACCGCGCTCCCGCGCGCGCTCGAGGACCCGCTCGCCCACCCATTTGGACAGGTTGTAGCCATTCTTGATGTAGATCGGCGGGGTTTGCGCGGCGGGCAGCTCAAGCACTTTTCCATCGGCGGACATCGTGCTGGAGGCTGAAAGTGTCGAGACGAAGTTGAAGATCTTTTTGCTGCGCCCTTCACACAATTGCAGGCACTCGAAAATCGGTTCGACGTTGTCCCGTGCCAGTGACTCATAATCGAGCACGTGATTGACGTTGGCGGCGTTGTGCACCAGTGCACCGAACTCACGATCCAGGCGCTCGTAGACTTCGTCGGTCAGCCCCAGTTGCGGGCGCGTGATGTCCGCCGCGTAAACCCGCACCCGACTCAAATCCAGATGCTCCAGCCGGTTCTCCCCTAGCGCCTGAGCGAAGCGCTCGGCAGCCGATTGCCCATTGCCCTCTCGGACCAGGCAGGCGACTTCGCTGGCACCCCACGCCAACAGTGCTTCGACGATGTGGACGCCGACAAAGCTGTTGGCACCGGTGACGATCACCTTATGCACATCGCCCATGCGGCTGATGGGCAATGGCTGCACCTGAAGCTCGCGCGAGGCGTCGGCCAGGGCCCTTTCGCTTAACACTTCTTCGCTGCCGGAGCCACGCACCAGTGTCGCCAGTTTCGCGATGGTAGGCAGTTCGATGAAGCGGTTGATCGAAATGCTGCGGCCGAATTCTTCGCGCAAGCGCAGGAGCATTCGTGAAAGCAGGATCGAATGGCCGCCGAGATTGAAAAAACTTTCGTCAGTGGAAATATCGCTGGCCGGCAACTCCAGCAGCTCGGACCAGATCTCCAGCAACAGGGTTTCATCGGCGCTGACAGGCAAGCGGCGTGTAGCGTTTTCACTGATGCTGACCGGCAGTTCCAACAGCGCCTTGCGATCGACCTTGCCGTTGCTGGCGTACGGCATGCTCGCCAGCTCGGTCCAGGCGCCGGGCTGCATGTAGTCCGGCAGACAGTGCAGGGCGTGGGCCTTCAGCGCTTCGCGAGCGGCGCCGGGCCGGCTCTCTCGAGGTTGGGCGAGGAAAGCCAGAATCCGTCGCTGGCTGTCGATCACCACCGCCACCTGACCGTACAACTGGCTGTCGCGCAGGCAGCGCTCGATCTCTTCCGGTTCGACCCGAAAGCCGCGAATCTTCACCTGATTGTCGCGCCGGCCGCACAGTTCGATGCCGCCAGTGGTCCACTTCGCCATGTCGCCCGTGCGATAGGCGCGCAGGCTCTGGCCATCGGGCAGGATAAGTTGCAGGTAACGTTCGGCGGTTTGTTGCGGGTTGTTCAGGTAACCCAGGCATACCCCGGGACCGACGATGAACAACTCACCCACGGTCTGCTCGATCACCGGTTGCATTTCCTCATCGAGAATCAGCACCTGGCTGTTGGCGATCGGGCCGCCCAGGGTCCGATTGTGATCGCCGGCCTGCAGTTGCCGTGCGGTAATCAGCACCGTGGCTTCGGTGGGGCCATAGAGGTTGTAGAGTTGGCCCTGACGCGTCAGTTGCTCGATGACCCAGGGCTCGCAGACATCACCTCCCGTCATGACGTGATCGAGGTTGCACAGTTGCTCCAGCGGCAGAATGCTCAACAAGGCGGGCGGCAGAAAGGCGTGGCTCAGGCGTTGATGACGAATCAGCTCCACCAGTTGCAAGGGATCGCGCCGCTGGTCTTCGCTGGGCACGATCAACTCCGCCCCTTGCAGTAAGGTCGGGAAAATATCGATCAGCGACGAGTCGAAACCCAACGATGAAAATTGCAGCACCCGACTCTGTTCGGTGAGCTGCACATAGTCGGCATACCACGCCGTGAAGTGGGCGAGGTTGGCCTGGCTCAGCAGTACGCCCTTGGGATGGCCGGTGGTGCCCGAGGTGTAGAGCGCCATACACGGCGCGTCGAGATCGGGACGATGGCGCATCAGCGGTTGATCGGGATTCGGCGTTTCGGCGTCGATAGCGCTGATATCCAGGCTTGGCATCTGCGCCGCCAGCGGATGCTGCCCATCATGCAGCAGCAATACCGCACCGGCGTCCGACAGGATGTACTGCTGGCGTTGCAGCGGATGGCTCGGCTCCAGAGGCAGGTACACCGCACCGCTACCCAAAATCGCCAGAATCCCCGCATACAACGCACTGCATTTCGGCAGGCAGATGCCTACCACTCTCGGGCCTTCATGCTGATCAAGCAAAGGTTGCAACCGCTGCTGAACCGCGCGGCTCAGGGCATGCAACTGGCGATAGTCGAGAGCGCTGCCGGCTACGTTCAATGCCGGTCGCCCGGCGCACTGAATGAAGCGCTGTTCAAGGCGCTCGATCACTGGCACCCGGGCGAGCTCCAGCAGCCGGGAATCTGCCGTTGCATTGAGCTGATGGACGAAAGCCAGGCTGTCGAGAAACAGCAGGTTTTCGACTCTTTCGAAATGTATGGAGTTGAGCGGTTCGGCAAGCCGAAAATACTCGGCGTCCCGCGAGTAGCGGCTGACCAGCAACGCCACATGGTCCACCAGTTCCGCCACAGCGCGCAGGCGCAGCACCTGACCGTTGCCTGAAGGTTCATCGGCGATCGGCACGCGAGTGAGCAACGTGGAGTCGGCAGTGCATAACAGATCCAGCGATGGCAGGCCCGACGCGCCTGGCAGGTCGATGCCCAGTTGCAGCGTCAGGCGCGGTACATCAATGAATATCTGCCCATTCAGGCTGGCATCGTCGATCACAAGGTCGGCGCGAGCCGGTGCCTGCTCGTCCAGCGCCGCCATCCGTGTCAGTGCATGACCGTGTTGTTCGAGCTCCAGCCCCAGGCAAGTCAAGGTCCGGCTTCGTCCAATGAGCAAAATATCAAGACGTCTCATGGTGTGCTCCTCGTCAAATCAGGTAGTCGCCCAGGGCGCATTGCACGCACGGCGAATCCAGCAGCGAACTGCTGCGGAAGAACCGCACGATGTTGGCCACCAGCGGATGATGGCGATTGATCGGGAAAGCCAGCCCCGACACCTCGCTCCTGAGGGCGTGGCGTGCGGCGGCGCTGATCGGCAAGGCATCGATCAGGCGGAAGTCGAAGGACTTCTGAATGTCGTTGGTCAGGTAATGGCCGATGAACACCGGCAGGATTTGCGCGATGCTCTGGCGGTCGTTTTGACTCGCGGTGTGCCAGTAGATGCGCACCATCCGCGACCAGAATCCGGAGTGCCGGCCTTCGTCGAGTAAATGGTCGGCCATCAAGCCCTTGATCGATTGCTTGACGGTGTCGTCCTTGGCGAACGCGGCGACATCGCCAGTCACGGTGTTCTCGGCAATCGCCACGCAGATCAGCTCCACGGCGCTGCGCAGGTGGGGTGGCGCAAGTGCGACGGCCGCCGGAATCGCCCGGCTCAATTCGATTTCGTCGGGCAGGTCGAGGGGTGTAATACCCGTCATGGCAACGGTCTGCTGCATGAAATCCATGGCCACCAGCGCGTGGTAATCCTCATCCACCACCACGGTCATGGCGTCGTAGCGACAGGCGTATGGAAAGGGCACATCGAATCGATTCTTGGCGATGCTGCGGGCAGTCTTGTCGACGATCTCGGTTTCGAAAATCACAACATCGTTGATGAATTTGTAGAGTGTCTGCACCAGGGCAAAGTCGCGCTGTTGCGGGCATTCGCGCAGAAACGTCTCGCTGAGCACCAGTGGTTGGCGGCTTAAGGGGTAGATCAGCTTGTCGTCGTTCTCCAGCACGCGGCGCGGGCGGGTGCGGATGGTGGCGCGGCTTTCCCAGGCGTCGGCGAACGACAGGTAGTCGGCGGCGTTCATGCGTTCACCTCCGCCAGTGGTTCGCTCATGCTCAGGCGCAAGCCGTCCCACAAGGCGATACGACTTTCCACCGCGGCGATGGCACTGGCATAGACGTCTTCCTCCCGTTGCGGGTCGCCATCGACCAGCCGGGCGAGAAGTTTTTCCGCGGCAGGACCGTGGTCTTCGGCGTCGACCTCAATGTGGCGTTCGAGGTAGTAGCGAAAGGTCGGGGCCTGTTCGATGCCGATGCCCCAGTCATCGAGGATGCGTTGGAACATCTGCGGGATCACACTTTCGCGACCATGCAGAAACGCTGCCGCGACGCTGTGGCCCGGCGCATGCAGCGCGGTGTGCAGCGTATGGCGTACAAATCGCGCCGCCGCCGGGTCGACGTCGACACTTTGCAGCGCAACGTCATAGCTCACGCCTTCCTGTTGCAGCGCCACGAAACGTTCGACAGCGGCGGTACTGGCGCCGACTTCACGCATGGCATCCAGGTACAACTCGAAATGGCTGTAGTGACCCCGGGTCGGGCGGTCATCGGACTCTTCACCCAGCACTATTTCATTGATCAGTCGCGCCGCCTGCGGATCACGCGGTGGCAGCCAAGGCAAGTGCGTGCAGGTCAGCTCCTGTTGCAGGCGTTTGGTCAACGACATGAAGTCCCACACGGCAAAGACGTGGGTTTCCATGAAGCGTTGTAAGACGGCCAGCGAGTGGATTTCGGAGAAAATCGGGTGCGCACTCAATTCGGATTTTTTTTGTTCGAGATATTCTTTAGTGGGTTTCATGAGCAAGCCTTTTAAATAGTCAAATGTCAGAGGTGATCACGGCTGGTTTCCGTTTTAAGTTTTCTGCTGGCGAGCGGGTGCCTCAAACCAATTGATCTCTGATAGTTGGTTAAGAACGGGTCTTGATAAGTTGTTCGGCCAGCATTCATTGGTGGCGTGGAAAAGTTAGTACACAAATAAAGTGCTGATCAAGTTATTTTATTAATATTTATTAGTTTAACTTTTTCTGGCGTGACAAGTTTCAATAAAACTTTTAATATAAGTTTTATTTGAATGTAGTTGCTCCTTCCGTCTTATATAAGCCAGAATTTAAATGAAGAGTGAATGCCTCACTCGAAGCAACTTTCAAATGGAATCCGTTGAGGTGATCTGAGGGGGATGGAAGTTGGCCGGGGCAATGCCGTTTCTTCCGTTCCCGTGACAAGGCTCCTTCCGTAGGTTCCTGGTGCGGGGGCTGCGCCACTGTTGCGGTGCGTCACCCATTCATGGGTTGTCGCCACCCCAAGAGTGAGCGTAATTCAAGGCAGCCGCTATCACCGGGGTGTGCGAGTTGGGGGAGGGTTTGTAGGAGGGAAAAATGTAAGCGGATAGTTCGCCGAACTGGTTTTTTGCAGGAGCAAGCGGTGCGGGGAACCGACTTGCTTCTGCAGGTTCGGGGCGTGTGCTCTACTTCGAGGTGTTTCTGTTCTTGGCTTCAGGGCTATTGAGGTAGCGGGTAATGACCTCGACCCCTCGATTGAGATGATTTTCGAGCAGTTTCACGGAACCTTCGACGTCCCGGTTTTCGGCGGCGCGCAACAGGGCCCGGTGATCTTCCTGGGATAACTTGCCCAAACCCATCGCTTCCAGATTGAAGCGCAGAAAACGTTCTTCCTCGTTCAGCCCATCTTCGACCAGTTTCAGCAGCCGTTTATTGGGTGCCTTGCAGTACAGTGACATATGGAAAAGACGGTTGAGCCGGCCAATTTCCGTGTAGTCGTGTTCTGTTTCCAGCTCGTCGATGTAGCGGGCTGACTGTTCGAGATCCGCCGTATCCAGCAGCGGGACCGACAGCCTCAGTGCCTCGGACTCCAGCAGGATCCGCAGGGCATAGGTTTCCGCGGCATCGCCCTGGACCAGTGGTGCGACCACGGCGCCTTTATGGGCAATCACATTGAGTAATGCTTGTGCTTCGAGTTGGCGCAAGGCTTCGCGCACCGGCATGCGGCTGACACCAAACAGGTCGGCCAGATCTTGTTGGCGCAGTGCAATACCGCAAGGCAGGCGGCCATCGAGAATAGCCGAACGCAAGGTTTCTTCGATAACCGAGCGAGCCAGGTGCGCGGGAATCGGCCCGTTGACCTTGATACTGCTGAGAGGGTTGGGCTTTTGTGTCACTACAACGCACCCTGATTGACTGAATAATTTTGGATCCAACTGACACTAGTAACAGCCTGACGGCTTGTCAAACGCGCAACAGAGCGCCTTTCCTTCAGTTTAGCGCGCCATCGATGATCTCACCGTGCCATAGTTTTTTAACAGGCTACCCTACACCATCAACCGACTCCCATTTGCCGACCCTGGATGCCTTGCATTGGCGGTATGTTTCCCTGCTTCCCGGATTTTGCATTGGCTATGCGGCGCATTGCTGCTGGCCGGCCTGATGCTGGGCGATGTGCTGGGCGATGGGCAGGCCGATTGGGACTTTTCCCTGATCAGCCGCCGGGCGCAGGCATTGTACGGGCCTTTGGGCGAAGGTCAGCAGCGCATTGATGATTGGCAACACTTGTTGGTCTCCCAGAAGCAGGTCAGCGAGCTGGAGCAACTGGACCGGGTCAACCGGTTCTTCAATCAGCACATGCGCTACGTCGAAGACATCGATCTCTGGCACCAGGTCGATTACTGGGAAACCCCGATCGAAGCCTTGTGGAAAGGTGCCGGCGACTGCGAAGACTACGCTATCGCCAAATACTTCAGCCTGCGCCATCTCGGCGTTGCCAGCGACAAGTTGCGCATCACCTATGTAAAGGCGTTGCGCCTGAATCGCGCGCACATGGTGTTGACCTACTACGCGAGCCCCGACGCCATGCCGCTGGTGCTCGACAGCCTGGTCGACACGATCCAGCCGGCCAGCCAACGTACGGATCTGTTGCCGGTCTACGCTTTCAATGCACAAGGGTTGTGGTTACCGGGTGCCAAGGGCAACCAGAAGGTCGGTGACACCAAGCGCCTGTCTCGCTGGCAAGATGTGTTGAAGAAAATGCAGGCAGAAGGATTCCCGGTCGAGACGATTAATTAGGAGCACGCCCACAGATGTCTTTGTTCAAACAGCTTTTGATCGCTATCTGTCTGTTCCTGGTCGTCGCCTTCACCGGCAGCTTCATGGTCAGCCTGGAGAGTTCTCGTACCCAGTACGTCAACCAATTGCGATCCCACGCCCAGGACGCCGCGACGGCACTGGCGCTGTCCCTGACGCCGAACATCGATGACCCGGCCATGACCGAGTTACTGGTCAGCTCGATCTTCGACAGCGGTTACTACGCAAGCATCCGGGTGGTCGACCTGTCCAACGACAAGACGCTGGTCGAGCGCAGCGGTGTCCCGGCGGATACCCGTGTACCGGGCTGGTTCGTCCGCTTGATCGGCCTTGACCCGGCTGGCGGTGATGCGATCGTCAGTCGCGGCTGGGAGCAGGCTGCGCGGGTCGAGGTGGTCAGCCACCCGATGTTCGCCTTGGCCAAACTGTGGCAGAGCGCGCTGGGCAGCCTGGTGTGGCTGCTGATCTGCGGGGTGGTCAGTGCGGTTCTGGGGGCGCTGTTGTTGCGTCGGCAATTGAAGCCGCTCGATTACATGGTCTATCAATCCCATGCCATTGCCCGCCGCGAGTTCCTCAGCCTGCCGCAACTGCCGCGCACACCTGAACTGAGGCGAGTGGTGCAGGCCATGAACCAGATGGTCGAAAAGCTCAAGGCGCTGTTTCAGGAGCAGGCCGAACGCAGTGAAAAACTTCGGATGGAGTCCTATCAGGACAACCTGACCGGGTTGGCCAACCGTCGTTATTTCGAGATGCAATTGAACGCCCGGGTGAGCAACCCTGAACAGGCCAGCTCTGGTTACTTGCTGCTATTGCGGGTTCAGGATCTGGCGGGCCTCAACCAGCGTCTGGGCGGCCAACGCACCGACGAATTGCTGCGGGCGGTCGGCGAGCAGCTGTCGCGCGAATGCGCCCGGTATCCGGCAACGCAAAACCTCGTTACGCGAATTCGGGGGGGCGAATTTGCGGTGCTGGCGCCGGGACTGATGCGTGAAGAAGCACTGCAGCTGGCGCAGCACCTCGATACGGCTCTTGCCAGCCTGCATACGACCGGCGCCACAGACGTGGCCTCGGTCGCCGCGATCGGGTTGGCGCCGTTTGTCCATGGTGATGCGCCGCAAGCGGTGCTCGGGCTGGCGGATCAGGCATTGGCGCAGGCCGAAAGCCAGGTCGACTCGAATTGGGTCTGTCTGGACCATAGCGCCCTGGCCGGTGTCGGCGATGATCATCATGCCTGGCACAACCTGCTGGATCGGGCGCTGAAGCAGCGGCAGTTCGCATTGTTTTTCCAGCCGGTGGTGGCCAGTCAGGACACACAGCAGGTGCTGCACCACAAAGTACTGTCACGCCTGATCGACGATCAGGGCCAGAGCATACCGGCCGGGCGCTTCCTGCCGTGGCTGCAGCGGTTCGGTTGGACCGCGCGGCTCGATCGTCTGATGTTGGAGCTGGTGCTCGAGCAAATGGCCGATCATGAAGACTCGCTGGCGCTGAACCTGTCTTCGGCCACTCTGGAAAATCCGCAGGCATTGAATGCGCTCCTTGAGTTGCTGCGTTCGCATTCCAGCCTGGGGCCACGGCTGACTTTGGAAATCGGCGAAGAACAATTGCCGGAGCAAGCCATGCTTGAGGACCTGACGCGGCGATTGCGTGGGCTCGGGTTCTCGTTGAGCCTGCAACATTTCGGCGGGCGCTTCAGCATGATCGGCAATCTCGCCCGGCTCGGGTTGGCGTATCTGAAAATCGACGGCAGCTACATCCGCGCGATCGATCAGGAGAGCGACAAGCGCCTGTTCATCGAAGCCATTCAGCGTGCGGCGCATAGCATCGATTTGCCGTTGATTGCCGAACAGGTCGAAACCGAAGGTGAGCTGGCGGTGATTCGGGAGATGGGGGTGTATGGGGTTCAGGGGCGGTTGGTGG
>NZ_WTFT01000074.1 GCF_009861505.1 Pseudomonas izuensis
AGCCGCCGAAGGCCTGGTGCTGGCGTTCTTCAACCAGGGCGAAGTCTGCACCTGCCCTTCCCGCGCCCTGGTGCAGGAGTCGATCTACGACGAATTCATGCAAGTGGTGATGAAGAAGGTCCTGCAGATCAAACGTGGCGACCCGCTGGACACCGACACCATGGTCGGCGCCCAGGCATCCGAGCAGCAATTCGACAAGATCCTTTCGTACCTGGAAATCGCCAAGGGTGAAGGCGCCGAGCTGCTGACCGGCGGCAAGGTGGAAAAACTCGAGGGCAACCTGGCGAGCGGGTATTACATCCAGCCGACCCTGCTCAAGGGCACCAACAAAATGCGTGTGTTCCAGGAAGAAATCTTTGGCCCGGTGGTGAGCATCACCACCTTCAAGGACGAAGCCGAAGCCCTGGCCATCGCCAACGACACCGAGTTCGGCCTGGGCGCCGGCCTCTGGACCCGCGACATCAACCGCGCCTACCGCATGGGCCGCGCCATCAAGGCCGGTCGTGTGTGGACCAACTGCTACCACCTGTACCCGGCGCACGCCGCGTTCGGTGGCTACAAGAAGTCCGGCGTCGGCCGTGAAACCCACAAGATGATGCTCGATCACTATCAGCAGACCAAAAACCTGCTGGTGAGCTACGACATCAATCCGCTGGGTTTCTTCTAACTCCACGCGAAACCGTGTAACGGCCATTCGCTGGCAAGCCAGCTCCTACAGGAGCGAGGCTTGCCGGCGAAGGCGCCCCCTCAATGACACAACAAACACCGCCCTGCCGCTCTGGCACGGGCTTTGCGTGCCCGCTTTATACCCAAACGCAGTTCCCGAAAGTCCAAAAGATCGAACAAAAAAAATAGAGAGGACTTATGACGACTTCTTCCACACAGCTCAAACCCACACTCGGCACCCTGCATTTATGGGGTATTGCCGTCGGCCTGGTGATTTCCGGCGAATACTTCGGCTGGAGTTACGGCTGGGGTACCGCAGGGACGCTGGGTTTCCTCGTCACCGCCTTGATGGTGGCGACGATGTACACCTGTTTCATCTTCAGTTTCACCGAATTGACCACCGCGATTCCTCACGCGGGCGGGCCGTTTGCCTACAGCCGTCGGGCCTTTGGTGAGAAAGGCGGATTGATCGCCGGCATCGCCACGTTGATTGAATTTGTCTTTGCGCCCCCGGCGATCGCCATGGCGATCGGCGCCTACCTCAATGTGCAATACCCGGAGCTGGACCCGAAAATCGCCGCGGTGGGCGCCTATTTCGTGTTCATGACCCTTAATATTCTCGGTGTCAGCATCGCCGCCACCTTTGAACTGGTGGTCACCGTGCTGGCCGTCGCCGAACTGCTGGTGTTCATGGGCGTGGTGGCGCCGGGCTTCAGCTTCAGCAATTTCGTCCTGAACGGCTGGTCGGGCGCCAATGAATTCACGATAGCCTCGATTCCCGGCATATTCGCCGCCATTCCCTTCGCGATCTGGTTCTTTCTCGCCATTGAAGGTGCAGCCATGGCGGCTGAAGAAGCCAAGGACCCGAAACGCACGATTCCCAAGGCCTACGTCAGCGGCATTCTGACCCTGGTGTTCCTGGCCATCGGCGTGATGGTGATGGCGGGTGGTGTTGGCGACTGGCGCCAACTCTCCAACATCAACGATCCGCTGCCCCAGGCCATGAAAGCGGTAGTGGGCAACAATTCGAGCTGGATGCACATGCTGGTATGGATCGGCCTGTTCGGGCTGGTGGCGAGTTTCCACGGGATCATCCTTGGTTATTCACGGCAGTTTTTCGCCCTGGCCCGCGCCGGTTACCTGCCGCGCAGCCTGGCGAAACTCTCGCGCTTCCAGACACCCCACCGCGCCATCCTGGCTGGCGGCGTGATCGGCATCGCGGCGATCTACAGCGATGGCCTGGTCAACCTGCAAGGCATGACCCTGACCGCGGCAATGATCACCATGTCGGTGTTCGGAGCCATCGTGATGTACATCATCAGCATGCTGAGCCTGTTCAAACTGCGTAAAACCGAACCGAACCTGGAGCGCACCTTCCGCGCCCCGGGGTATCCGATCGTACCGGGGATCGCGTTGTTCCTGGCCGTGGTGTGCCTGGTGGCGATGGCCTGGTTCAACACCTTGATCGGCCTGATCTTCCTCGGCTTCATGGCCGCCGGTTACCTGTATTTCCAGATGACCGCCCGGCAACGCTCCGAGGCGCCAGCGGACGCTATGCTCGAAGGTATATAAGTTGCACTGGCGTCGGGCCGAAAGCCTGGCGCCTGCCCTATTGAAGTGCAC
>NZ_WTFT01000075.1 GCF_009861505.1 Pseudomonas izuensis
CGCCAACTGCCCGGACCGCGAAATCCGCCGCGAGTGGATTCAGCGCCTGCTCGACCACGACGGCGCCCCCGGCGAAGACGGCGGCATCGAAGCCTGGTTGCGGCTGGGCCAGGCGGTCGGTCTCGACCCGGATCAACTGCGTTCACAGGAGCTGGTGCTGCCCGGCGTGCGTTTCGCCGTGGATGCCTATGTCAACTTCGCCCGCCGCGCCAGTTGGCAGGAAGCCGCCAGCAGCTCGCTGACCGAACTGTTCGCGCCGCAGATCCATCAGTCGCGCCTGGACAGCTGGCCGCAGCATTACCCGTGGATCGACCCAACCGGCTACGAATATTTCCGCACCCGTCTGGGCCAGGCGCGTCGCGACGTGGAACACGGTTTGGCGATCACCTTGCAGCACTACACGACGCGGGCGGGCCAGGAGCGCATGCTGGAGATTCTCCAGTTCAAACTGGACATTCTTTGGAGCATGCTCGATGCCATGAGCATGGCCTACGAACTGAATCGCCCGCCGTATCACAGCGTGACCGCACAACGGGTCTGGCACAAAGGAATCAGCTTATGAGTTTCGACCGCCGCCAGACCCCGCGCTGGCGTCCCGGCTACCGCTTCCAGTACGAACCGGCGCAGAAAGGCCACGTGCTGCTGTACCCGGAAGGCATGATCAAGCTCAACGAAAGCGCCGCGTTGATCGGCGGCCTGATCGATGGCCAGCGGGATGTCGCGGCGATCATCGCCGCGCTCGACCGGCAGTTTCCCGGCGTGCCCGAGCTCGGGGACGACATCGAGCAATTCATGGAGGTGGCCCGTGCGCAGCACTGGATCGAACTGGCCTGATTCGTCGGTGCAAGTACCGCCCACACCGGACATCGGCCTGCCGCTGTGGCTGCTCGCCGAGCTGACCTATCGCTGCCCGCTGCAATGCCCGTACTGCTCCAACCCGCTGGACTTCGCCGGGCAAGGCCAGGAGCTGAGCACCGAGCAGTGGCTCAAGGTGTTTCGCGAAGCGCGGGACATGGGCGCCGCGCAACTGGGCTTTTCCGGTGGTGAACCGCTGGTGCGCCAGGACCTCGCCGAGCTGATCGCCGAGGCGCGCCAGTTGGGTTTCTACACCAACCTGATCACCTCCGGCATCGGCCTGACCGAGCAGAAAATCAGCGACTTCAAGCAGGCCGGCCTCGATCACATCCAGATCAGTTTCCAGGCCAGCGACGAACAGGTGAACAACCTCCTGGCCGGCTCGAAAAAGGCCTTCGCACAGAAGCTGGCCATGGCCCGTGCGGTGAAGGCCCATGGCTATCCAATGGTGCTGAATTTCGTCACCCATCGGCACAACATCGACCAGATCGACCGCATCATCGAGCTGTGCCTTGCCCTGGAGGCGGACTTCGTCGAACTCGCCACCTGCCAGTTCTACGGTTGGGCGCAGCTCAATCGGGTCGGGCTGTTGCCGACCCGCGAGCAACTGGTGCGCGCCGAGCGCATCACCAACGAATACCGCGCCAAACTGGAAGCCGCCGGGCATCCGTGCAAGTTGATTTTCGTCACCCCGGACTATTATGAAGAACGCCCCAAAGCCTGCATGAACGGCTGGGGCAGTATTTTTCTGACGGTCACGCCGGACGGTACCGCGCTCCCCTGTCACGGCGCCCGACAGCTGCCAGTGCAGTTTCCCAACGTGCGCGACCACAGCCTGCAGCACATCTGGTACGACTCGTTCGGCTTCAACCGTTTTCGCGGTTACGCCTGGATGCCCGAACCGTGCCGCTCCTGCGACGAGAAGGAAAAAGACTTCGGCGGCTGCCGCTGCCAGGCGTTCATGCTCACGGGTGACGCCAGCAACGCCGACCCGGTGTGCAGCAAGTCGCCCCAACACGGCGTGATCCTCAAGGCTCGCGAAGAGGCTGAGCACGCGACCCAGACCATCGACCAACTGGCCTTTCGCAATGAACGAAACTCACGCCTCATCGCCAAAAGCTGAACCTTTCAGCGCTGCCAAAGCCGTTGCGGCATAGCGAAAAAAGGCAGGAAAAAAGGGGACGGATCTATTTTCTGTCCTTGTCTTTGCAGTAGGCGAATGATCGGAACGCGCTGCTCGGTATTTCCAACAGCGTGATGCTGGCGGAGATCACAGCGAATCGGGTGCTGGATCAGGTCGATCCGCCCTGAAGGTTCTGAACCCGAACCTGTAGGAACGAGCCCGCTCGCGCAAAACGTCAGGACAACGCGGGTTATCCAGACAGCCCGCGTAATCGTTGAAGTCAATCGCGAG
>NZ_WTFT01000076.1 GCF_009861505.1 Pseudomonas izuensis
CGTTGAAGTCAATCGCGAGCAAGCATTGCTCCTACAGGTCTGCGTTGGACCTGTAGGAGCGAGCCTGCTCGCGAAGAACGCCGAGACAACGCGGACATCCAGACAGCCCGCGTTATCGTTGACGCCCATCGCGAGCAGGCTCGCACACAGGGGGCAGTCGAAGTTTCAAATGGCGACCTCCGTGGCGTCGGCCTGCACCCTGCCCCGCCGACGTTCAAACCACAGGTAGACCACCGGCGTGGTGTAGAGCGTCAGGATCTGCGACACCGCCAGGCCACCGACAATTGCAATGCCCAACGGCTGCCGCAACTCGGAGCCGGCGCCATGACCGAACGCCAGCGGCACGGCACCGAGCAAGGCCGCCAGGGAGGTCATCAGGATCGGGCGCAGGCGCAACAGGCACCCTTCGCGAACCGCGTCCCGGGGCGACAGGCCCCGCTGCTGGGCCTGCAAGGTGAAGTCGACAATCATGATCGCGTTTTTCTTGACGATACCGATCAGCAGGATGATGCCGATCATCCCCAGCACTGATAAGTCCTGCCCGCAGAGCATCAAGGCCAACAGCGCGCCGAAGCCGGCCGACGGCAAGGTCGAAATGATCGTCAGCGGGTGAATGGCGTTTTCGTACAGCACACCAAGGATGATGTAGACGGTAAGAATCGCCGCCAGAATCAACCAGGGTTGCGACTTCAACGAATCCTGAAACGCCTGGGCGGTGCCCTGGAAGCTGCCGACCACGGTGTCGGGCAGTGCGACCGCCAGCGATGCCTGATTGATCGCATCCACCGCCTCACTCAAGGCGTGCCCCGGCGCGAGGTCGAACGACAGGGTAATCGCCGGGAATACGCCCTGGTGGTTGATGATGATCGGCACCTGTTCGGTCTTGACGCTCGCCAGCAAGCTCAAGGGTACGAGCGCACCGGAACTGGCGCGGACAAACAGATGTTCCAGGGTTGCGGTGGATGTCTGCCAGCTCGGGTCCAGCTCAAGGATCACGTGGTTCTGATCCAGTTGCGTGAACATCGTCGCAATCTGTCGCTGGCCAAAGGCGTCGTACAGCACATCGTCGATGGCCTGCACCGTCACCCCCAGGCGTGCCGCCGTGGGCCGGTCGATCACCAGCGTCGATTGGGCGATGGCCTGTTGCTGGTCGGAGGTGACGTGCTGCAACTGCGGCAAGGACTTGAGTTTTTCCAGCAGCACCCCGCTCCAGTGATCCAGTTCGACGCTGTCCGGGTCTTGCAGGGTGTACTGATATTGGGTCTTGCTGGCCCGACCGCCAATCTGGATGTCCTGGTTGGCCTGCATGAACACTTTGACCCCGGACAACCGGTCGAGCACCGGTTGCAGGCGACGGATGACCTCGGCTGCGCTGGCCGTGCGTTCGCTGAACGGCTTGAGGTTGATCATGACCTTGCCCTGACTGACGGTCGGGTTCGGGCCGATCCAGAAGTACACCCGGGCCACCGCCGGGTCCTGGCCAATGACCTCGGCGGCACGATTGACCTGTGCGCGCATGGCTATTGGCGATATATCCGCCGCCGCTTCCGCCACGCCCTGGATCAAGCCGTTGTCCTGTTGCGGGAAGAAGCCCTTGGGAATGCCGACATACAGCACTGCCGTCGCCGCCAGGGTGGCGATGGCCACGGCCATAGTGATGCGTTGATGGTCGAGCACCCAATCCAGGCTGCGCCGATAGCCGTTATGCAGGCCATCGAATACCCGCTCGCAGGCTTGGGCAAAGCGCCCTTCTTCGCGCTCGGCGTGGGGTTTGAGCAACCAGGCGCAGAGCATCGGCGTGATGGTCAGCGAGACGATGCCAGACATGATGATCGCCACGCTGACGGTCACCGCGAACTCGCGCATCAAGCGCCCGACAATGCCCGACATCAGCAGGATCGGCAGGAACACCGCAATCAACGATACGGTCATCGAGACAATGGTGAACGCCACTTCGCGCAAGCCGTCGACCGCCGATTGCAGCCGCGACTTGCCCATCTCCAGGTGCCGGACGATGTTTTCCATGACTACGATGGCATCGTCCACCACAAAGCCGACGGCAATCGCCAGGCCCATGATCGACAGGTTGTCGAGGCTGTAACCCAGCAGGTACATCACCCCGAACGTGGCCACCAGGGACAACGGGATGGTCAGGCTCGGAATCAGGGTGGCGGTGGCTTTGCGCAGGAACACGAAGATCACCACGACCACCAGCGCAATGGACAGCAGCAAGGTGAACTGCATGTCATTGACCGAGGCTTCGATGGTTTGGGTACGATCGCCCACCACCTGCACCTGCACGTCTCGCGGTAATGACGCCGTCAGCTCGGGCAGCTTGGCCTTGATCGTGGCGATGGTCGAAAGCAGGTTGAAACCCGGTTGCTTGTGGATGTCGACAATGACCGTGGGCTCGGCCCCCAACTGCGCGGCTTGCTGGGTGTCTTCGGCACCGGCGATCACCCGGCCGAGGTCACCTAGTTTGATCGGCATGCCATTTTTATAGGCAACGACCTGATCGCGATAATGCTGTGGGTCGAGCATTTGGTCGGTCGCGCCCAGGGTGATCGAACGGCTTTGTCCATCGAGGCTGCCTTTGGGTTGATCGAGGGTGCTGACGCCAATCACGCTGCGCACATCTTCCAGCGTCAGGCCACGCGCGGCCAATGCATCGGGATCGATCTGTACCCGCACCGCCGGTTTCTGCTCACCATGAAAGTCCACCAGGCCGACGCCGGGCATCTGCGACAGCCGCTGGGCAATGTAGTTGTCGGCATAGCGATCCAGCTCCGGCAACGTACGGATTGGCGAGGTCACGGCCAGCGACATTACCGTGCCTTCGGCCGGATTGACCTTGTTGAAGGTCGGCGCGCTGGACATGGTCTTGGGCAGGTTGGGCGTGGCGGTGTTGATGGCCGTTTGTACGTCCTGCGCGGCGCCGTCGATATCCCGCGACAAATCAAATTGCAGCACGACCTGGGTTTTACCGGCTGCACTCGATGAGGTCATCGACGTCACTTGCGGCACGGCGGCAAACGCACGCTCCAGGGGTGTCGCCACCGAAGACGCCATGGTTTCGGCGCTCGCCCCGGACAGTTTGGCAGTGACCTGGATGGTCGGGAAATCCACGGTCGGCAGCGGTGCCACCGGCAGATGAAAGTACGCGAAGGCGCCCAGCAGCATGACGCCGAGGGCCAGCAGACTCAGCCCGATTCGCCGTTGAATCAATCCGGCCAAGGCATTCATTGGGCCACCTGCGCCAGTTCGGCAGGGGTGTCCGTCTTGACCGGCGTCACTTTCAGCCCCGGCGCGACGCGGGACTGGCCCTGCACCACCACGGTTTCACCGGCCGCCAGGCCCTGGCGAATCCATTGTTTGCCATCAACGACAGTGGCGGCATCGACCAGACGCGGCTGGACCCGCTGATCACCATCGACCACATAGACAAAGTTACCCTGACGCCCCAATTGCACGGCATCAGCAGGAACCACGGCCACGTCCCGACGCGTCTGCACCAGCAATCGCGCCGTCACCAGCTCGCCCGGCCAGAGCTTGGCGGCGGCATTGTCGAACTGTGCCTTGAGCTGGATCTGACCACTGGCGGCGGTCACCTGACTGTCGATGAAACTCAGTTGGCCACGGGCGATTTCCTGTTGGCCATCGCGGGTCATCGCGACCACCTGCAACGCACCCTGGGCGTTTTCCTGGAGAATGTCCGCCAGTTCGTCCTGGGACACGGCGAAGGCGACCGAGATCGGGTTCATCTGGGTAATCGTCACCAAACCGGTGGCTTCGGCGCCATGGGCAATGGCGCCGACATCCAGCAGACGCTGGCCGGTGCGCCCGGTCAAAGGGGCCTTGACCTGGGTGAATTCCAATTGCAGGCGCGCCGTATCCAGCGCCGCCTGATCGGCCTGTACCGTGGCTTGCTGGGCGGCCAGTTGCGCGCGGTAAGTGTCGACGTCCTGGGTCGGGCCGGCCTTGGCCGCGGCCAGTTTGCTGGCGCGGTCGAGGTTGACCTTGAGGTTGGCCAATTGCGCCTGATCCTTGGCGACCATAGCTTGAGCCTGGGCGACCTGAGCCTGATACACCCGTGGATCGATCACCGCCAGCAGGCTACCCGCCGTGACCGTTTGCCCTTCATTGAACAGGATTTTTTGCAGTTCGCCGTCCACCCTCACCCGCACATTGACACTGTTGAGCGCCTGCACATTGCCAATGGCACTGATCCAGATCGGCAAGTCCTGGCGACTGACTTGCGTCATCTGCACCGGCACGGCACCGGCCTCGGATTTCACCGGCGCGGCCTGGGCACGCTTGATCCATTGAAATCCGCTGAAGGCGGCGGTGAGCGAGAGCACCACCAGCCCCCCGAAAACAAAACGACGACGTGGGTTCAAGGCATTCATGGATGGGCAACCTGAGCGGGAGAATTGGAAGCGAGGGTGTCAGACGAGAAGTCCCCGCCCAGGGCCCGGAACAGGCCGACGGCGGCCTGCAAGTGCTGGAGGCGTACCTGCAACAGCGTGTCTTCGGCCTGGTATTGGGTGCGTTCGACGATCAACAGCGTCTGGAAATCGGTGGACCCGAGGCGGTAGCGAACCTGCGCCAGGCGCGCCGCTTCCCGCGCCGAATCGACGGCGGACTGGTTCAACGCATAGCTCTTGTCGAGCTCGCGGGCGGCGCTGAGTTGCGTCTCCACATCTTGCAGGGCCTCGATGATTGATTCGCGATAACTCGACGTCAGTTCCTGAACGTGGGCCTGATCGAAATGCAACTGCCCCTTGAGCTGGCCACCGGCAAACACCGGTTGGCTGAGCGTGCCGATGGCGCTCCAGATCTGGCCGCCGGCGAGCGTGTCGATGCCGCCCAGCAAGTCCAGTGAGAGGTTGGGCAGAAACGCGGCACGGGCCACGCCTACATCGAAGTTGGCTGATTTCAGCCGCGCTTCGACGGCCTGGATGTCCGGCCGTTGGCGCAACAAGCCAATCGGCAGCCCGGTTGAAGGCTGCGGCACTTGCAGGGCATTGAGCCCGTCACCTTGCAGATGAAAGCCCTCGGGCTGTGCGCCGACCAGAACGGCCAATTGGTACAACGCCAGATCCCGTTGCTGACGCAGTGGCGGTATCGCCGCTTCAAAGGTCTGCATGGCGTTGCGTTGCTGGGCGACTTCCAGGTTCGACACCGCGCCCTGGCTGGCCTGGACTTCCACCAGATCCAACACCTGCCGCGCATCGTCGGCGATGGATCGGGCCAGGCGCAGCCGGTCCTCCAGGGACAGCACCTGGAAGTAACTGTCGGCAATGCTCGCCCCCAGACTCATGCGCAAGGTCTGGGCATCAAACGCCGTCGCATTGGCCAATGAATCGGCGGAATCGGCGGCGGCGCGCTGCTTGCCCCAGAAGTCGATCTCGTAAGTCGCTTCGGCAAAAACACTGCGTTTTTCCGTGGTGCCGTAGTTGTTCTGACGCTGGACATTGCCCCCCAGGTTCAACGCCGGGTATTGCGCCGCCCCTGCCACTTGCGCCGATGCACGGGCCTCATCGATCCGACTGACCGCCGCCTTGAGAGTGTAATTGGAGGCCAGGCCACGGGCGATCAGTTGATCCAGTTCGGCGCTGTGAAACTCACTCCACCATTGCCCGCCCTGGGCCGATTGGCCGGTCGTCGCACCATCCCACTGCCGGGCCAGGGGCAACTCCGGTTGCCGATACTCGGGCACCATGGAGCAGCCGCCGAGCGTCAGCACGCCGAGCAACGTCAGCGACACAGGTGAGTGAAATGCCGCGCGCCAGCTGCGCACGGCCAAGGTTGAAAACGACATGGGCAAGCTTTCCCCCGCTTGAGCCTGTGTGGAGCGATCCACGAATGAGGCGAAGATAGCGAGGGGCGCCTGCCAGAGCGTTCGTCGGCAGGTAAACTTTTATTTAGCCTTGGGCCGGGGTCACCTGGAAGCTGTAGCCGGCACCGGGCACGGTCTTGATCAGCGAGTAGTCGAAACCTTCATCGAGTTTGCGCCGCAACCGATGAATATGCTTGTCGATCACGTTGTCGTTGGGGTCGAACGCGTAATCCCAGGCACTGTCGAGCAGCATGTCGCGGGTCACTACCTGACCGCTGTGGCGCATGAGTTTTTCCAGCAACAGCGTCTCGCGATGCTGCAAGGCAATGACCCGGCCCTGACGCACGGCCGTGCGGGTGGCGCAATCGAGCTGCAACTCTCCGACCACCAGGTGACGCGCCGGCCCCGTCGTCTGCTCCCGTCCGCGCAGCAAGGCATCGAGCCTGGCCAGCACTTCGGCGAACGCATAGGGTTTGGCCAGGTAATCATCGCAACCGGCTTGCAGGCCCTCAACCTTGTCGGTGGTGGACGCCTGGGCGCTGAGCATCAGAATCGGCACCCGCAGCTTGCGCGCACGCAGGGTCTTGATCAAACCGATGCCGTCGAGGCCGGGCAAACGGCGATCGACTATCAAGGCATCGTGAATGTCCTCAAGGGCCATGCCCAGCCCCGTATTGCCATCACTGGCGATATCGACGACGTGACCGCTTTCGGTCAACCCGCGCAGCAGGTAAGCGGCGGTCTGGGCATCGTCTTCAACCACTAGAATGCGCACGGCACCTTCTCCATGAATCAAACCTAAACTTTTGTTTACCCGACGGGAACGTGGCGCAGCCGCAGGCTTTGTCACACTATGCCACCTCTGCCCGATGATGTGAGCGGTCCAACTGCCATGACCCATGTTCTGGTCGTCGAAGACGACGTGCCTACCTGCCGCGAAATCGAAGCCGCCCTGTGTGACCACGGCTTCACCGTGAGCTGTGCCAACAATGGTCGCGAAGGCCTGCTCAAGGCCTTGAGCGAACCGTTCGACCTGATCGTTCTGGACCGCATGCTGCCCGGCGGTCTCGACGGGCTCGGCGTACTCACCGCATTACGGGCGGCAAGCGTGAACACGCCGGTGTTGATCCTCAGTGCCCTGAGCGCCCTCGACGAGCGGGTTCGCGGCTTGCGCGCCGGCGGTGACGATTACCTGACCAAGCCGTTCGAGTTCATCGAACTGACCGCACGCCTGGATGCCTTGAACCGCCGTCGCGCCGAACCGGTCGCCGAGGCCAGGGAAACCCGCTTGCGCGTCGCCAACCTGGAGGTCGACCTGTTGAGCCGGTCAGTCCGACGCGGTGACCGGGTCATTGAACTGGTCCCACGGGAATACGCCTTGCTGGAACACTTGATCCGCAACGCCGGGCAGGTGGTCACGCGCACCATGCTGTTCGAGGCGGTGTGGAATTACAGCTATGACGAGCGCACCAACGTGATTGAAGTGCATATGGGCCGCTTGCGGCGCAAGGTCGACGGCGAGGGTGAGCCACCGATGATTCATACCATTCGTGGAGCCGGTTATGTCCTCCGTTCGCCTGAGTGAGATTCCGCGCACCATCAGCTTTCGTACCGGGCTGCTGTTTCTCGGCCTGTTCGGCTGTTCGTTCCTGGCGCTGTTCGGCTATGTCTATTGGCAAACGGCGTTTTACCTGAAGACCGAAGCCGATACCGCGCTGTATCGCCAGGTGGAAAACCGCAGTGCGCAAGACCCCGAACTGCAGCTCAGGGAGATCCGCAATCACGCCGTGCAGGACGTCGAAGCACGCCTGCCCCACAGTTTGTTCGACGCTCAGGGCCAGTTTATTGCCGGGGCCATCCAGCAGCTGCCGCCCTTCTCTGCCTATGACAAACCCCAGGAATTCGACTGGCGCAAGGAAAACGGGCATCAGCGCCCCGTCCGCTTCATCGTGCATCGCCTGGCCGATGGCAAGACGCTGCTGGTGGCCCAGGATATCCACGACATCCGCGAGTTCGACGAACTGCTGATCAAGGCGCTGGTTTCCGGTGGCGTGCTGTTGCTGGTGGTCGGCCTGTTTGGTGCGCTGGTGTTGGGCTATTCGGCGCACCGGCGGCTGGACAAGGTCAGTCGCTCGATCAAGGGCATCATCGAAGGCGACTTGACCGGCCGCTTGCCGATCCAGGGCAACAACGACGACATTGACCGCCTGGCCTCGGTAGTCAACGGCATGCTCGATGAGCTTGAACGCTTGATGAGCGAGGTCAAGGGTGTGTGCGACGACATCGCCCACGACCTGCGCACCCCGCTGACCCGCCTGATCGCCGGCCTTGAACGCACCCAGCGCCGTGGTCTGGACGAGGCGCAATACGCTGCCAGCATTGATGCCGCGTTGACCGAAGCCAAGGGCCTGCTGTTGACCTTCAAGGCCCTGCTGCGCATCTCGGAAATTGAAGACAGCGCGCGTCGCAGTCACTTCGCGCCCCTGGATCTGAACCTGATCAGCGCCGACGCCGTCGAGCTGTATGAGCCTTTGGCCGAAGAACGCGGCATCAGCCTGACACTCGACGCCAGCCGGGCACCTGCAATCATTCCCGGGGACGCGCAACTGCTGTTCGACGCGATCTGCAATCTGTTGGACAACGCCATCAAGTTCTGTCCCGACCACAGCCAGGTCCGGTTGACCGTTATCGCAGACCCGAACATGGTCGGGATACGTGTAACGGACAACGGGCCGGGTATCGCGCCAGCGGAGCGAGAAGCGGTCTTGCGCCGACTGTATCGCGCCGAATCGAGCCGCCATACGCCCGGCAATGGCCTGGGGTTGAGCATGGTGTCGGCGGTTGCGCGCCTGCATGACATGAAGCTGGCCGTCAGCGATGCGGCCCCGGGCTGCCGGATCGATCTGACGAGCATTCGCACAGCCTGAGGCTGGAAGCTACAGCCTCACCCGGCAAAAAAACAAAATTGCCATGTGTTTCCTTCGTTCCTCCCTGCGTCGCAGTTCTTCACTGCCCGTTCTGTACGTCTGGAGTTCTCTCAATGCCCTCGCCCAAATCCCTGCCCACTGCGTTGTTGGGCCTGGCCCTTGTCTGTCCGGCCACGGCCTGGGCCGAAGGCCTGGAACTGGGACAAGTGCTGATCGGGGCTGAGGACCGGAGCGACGAAGACTCGTCCATCGAGGACGCCAGGGCCCGGCTTGCCCAGGTGCCCGGCGGTACCAATGTGGTGGATATGCGCCGTCCCCTGCAGGGCCGCGTGGCCAGCAATCAGGATGTGCTGGCTTATCAGCCGGGGATTTATGCCCAGTCGGCGGGCAACGAAGGGGTCAAGATCTCGATCCGCGGATCGGGGATCAACCGTGCGCCGGGCGCCCACGCTTCGGGGCTGTACACGATGCTCGACGGCCTGCCGCTGACCGGCCCGGGTGGCACGCCCTATGAATTGCTGGAACCGCTGTGGCTCGACCATGTGGAAGTGCTGCGCGGTGCCAACGGATTCGACAGGGCTGCACTGGCCCTGGGCGGGGCCATCGATTACGTCAGCCACACCGGCTACGACGCCCCCAGGTTGCAGGTGCGCTACGCGACGGGCAGCCATGGTTATCAGCAACGCCAGGTCAGCTCCGGGCAGGTGCTGGGTGACTTCGACTATTACGTGGCAGTGACCGATGCACACTCCGATGGTTATCAGGACCACACGGCCAGCGAAAGCCAGGGCGTCATTGCCAACTTCGGCTACCGCTTCAACCCGAACCTGGAAACGCGTTTCTACTTGCGTCACCGCGAGACCGATAATGACCTTGCCGGGCGGGTGACCAAGCGTTCCATCGAGCACGACCCACGGGCAGCCAATCCCGCCTACGTAGCGCGGGACGACAGCCGTGACCAGCCGGGCAGCACCTTTATCGGCAACAAGACCACCTTCTACCTCGATGACGATTCGAGTATCCAGACCGGCCTTGTCTACCACGACTACCCCATGGACTTGCGCGAAGGCCCCAACCGCCTGAAGGTGGCCTACACGGATGTCAGCGGCACGTTCGACTACAAGCGTCGTGACACCCTCTGGGGTCTGGAAAGCCACAGCACAGTGGGTTTGCGCGTGACCAAACACCTGCCCAATGATGGGGCCAGCGAAGTGGTGCGCATCCCCACCGGCAACACCGCCGGCTACGCACCGGGTACACCTATTCGCAACTTCACCTACCAGGGCTCGGACAGCGTCCTGCATGTTGGCAATGACCTGCAGATCGCCGACGACCTGTGGCTGACCACCGGCCTCGCCGCCATCTACACCCGCCGCGAAAGCGCGGTGACGTACCCCGACGGGGGCGGCAAGACCAGTATGGGCGACTGGGACTATGCGCCACGGGTGGGCCTGCGCTATCAACTGACACCCGACCTGCAACTCTTCGGCAATCTCAGCCGTTCGGTCGAAGCGCCGCACCCGTGGTCGCTGATCTACAGCGCCAACCAGCGGTTCCCGGCCGGCAGTGGCCCCGCCACGGGTGCGCAACGCGATCCGATCGAACTGCAAAACCAGACCGCGACCACCCTGGAACTCGGCGGTCGCGGCGACAGCGCGATGGGCCAATGGAGCCTGGCCTGGTACTACGCCCAAGTGCGCCACGAATTGCTCTCGGTGTTGCCGGATACCAACGCCACCACGCCCTACGAGCTCAACGCCAGCCCCACCGTGCACCAGGGCGTGGAGGCCAGCCTGCAGAGCCTCCTGTGGTCACGGGCCGATGGCGGCCAACTGAGCTTGCGCCAGAGCTATACCTTCAGTGACTTCCACTACCGCGACGACGACCGCTTCGGCGACAACCGCCTGCCCGGCCTGCCGATGCACTACTACCAGGGCGAACTGCGCTACGACTGGCCCCAGGGTTTCTTCGCCGCGCTCAACACCCAGTTGGTGTCGAAGGTGGCGGTGGATTACGCCAACAGCTACTACGCCGATCCCTACGCGCTATTCGGCGCGACCCTGGGCTACAACGCGCCCAAGGGCGACTGGCAGACATGGGTGGACCTGCGCAACCTGACGGACAAACACTACGCCGCCACCGTCACACCGGGCTACGACGACAAAGGGCTGGACGCGGCACGCTCCACGCCGGGCGAGGGTTTGGGCGTTTATGTCGGGGTGTCGTGGAGTCTGCTCTGAGGCCTGGGTAGAACACCCGATCCCACAGTGATTTGTATCGCCTATTTATCTGACCAACGCCGGTCCTGTGGGAGCTGGCTTGCCAGCGAAAGCGGTGTGTCAGGCATCGGTGATGGTGGATGTGCCAGCCCCTTCGCTGGCAAGCCAGCTCCTACAGTGATTTGGGGGTGTTCACCTGTTTTTCTGACAAACACAGGCCCTGTGATTTGGGATGTTCGCCTGTATTTCTGACAAACACAGGCCCTGTGATTTGGGATGTTCGCCTGTATTTCTGACAAACGCAGGCCCTGTAGGAGCTGGCTTGCCAGCGAAAGCGGTGTGTCAGGCATCGGTGATGTTGGATGTGCCGGCCCCTTCGCTGGCAAGCCAGCTCCTACAGTGATTTGGGGTGTCGCCTGGTTTTCTGACCAACACCGGCCCTGTGGGAGCTGGCTTGCCAGCGAAAGCGGTATGTCAGGTAACGATGATGTAGGATGTGCCGCCCGCTTCCCGGGCAAGCTCGCTCCCACGGTCATTTCGGCTAACCTCTCAGTGCATCGACCCAACTTGCGCAAACAAAACGGAGAACTTCCATGCTCAAGCGTACCCTGGCATTAGCCATCGGCTTGACCCTGTCTGTTTGCAGCGTGCTCACGCAGGCCGCGGACACCCTGAAAGTCAGCGCGATTCCCGATGAGGCGCCGACTGAACTGCTGCGCAAATTCAAGCCGCTGGGTGCGTACCTGGAGCAGCAATTGGGCATGAAGGTCGAGTTCGTGCCGGTGAGCGACTACCCGGCGGTGGTCGAGGCGCTGGCCACCGACCGTATTGATTTGGCCTGGCTCGGCGGCTTCACCTTCGTGCAAGCCCGCCTGAAAACCGGCAATGCCATTCCGTTGGTACAGCGTGAGCAGGACGCGAAGTTCACCAGCAAATTCATCTCCGCCGACCCGAACGTCAAATCCCTCGCCGACCTCAAGGGCAAGTCCTTCGCGTTCGGCTCGGTATCCTCCACGTCGGGCAGTCTGATGCCGCGTTATTTCATGCTCAAGGACGGCATCAAACCGGAAAGCTATTTCAGTCGCGTGGGTTATTCCGGTGCCCACGACGCCACGGTCGCCTGGGTACAGGCCGGCAAGGTCGATGCCGGGGTCTTGAACGCCAGCGTGTGGGAAAAACTGGTCGCCGCCGGCAAGGTCGACACCGACAAGGTCAAGGTGTTCGCAACCACCCCGGCCTACTTCGATTACAACTGGACCGTGCGCGGCACCCTCGATCCGGCGCTCGCCAACAAAATCAAGGCCGCCTTCCTCGCCCTCGATCCGGCGAAGCCCGCGGACAAGGAAATCCTGGATCTGCAGGCCGCCAGCCGCTTCATCGAAACCAGCCCTGAGAACTACAAGGGCATCGAGGAAGCCGCACGCGCCGCCGACCTGCTCAAATGACCTTGCAATTGACCGGAGTCAGTCTGACCCACGCCAATGGCGTCCAGGCACTGCGTGACGTGGACCTGCACATCGGTGCTGGCGAACAGGTCGCCATCATCGGTCCGTCCGGCGCGGGCAAGTCGAGTCTGCTCAATCTGCTGGCCACTGCCCTGCGCCCCGGCAGCGGCGAGTTGCAAGTCCTGGGCGAACGCGCCTGGAAGCTGTCGGCCCGTCAACGCCAGCGCCTGCGCGCCCGTATCGGCCTGGTGCATCAATCGCCTCCCCTGCCCCCACGCCAGCGCGTCGTCACGGCGGTCCTGGCCGGCAAGCTGGGCCAGTGGAGCCTGGGCCGCAGTCTGCTGAACCTGCTGCATCCGGTGGACATTCCGGGCGCCCGTGCGGCACTGGCCCGGCTGGACCTGAGTGACAAGCTGTTCGCGCAGTGCCAGCAACTGTCCGGGGGCCAGCTCCAGCGTGTCGGCGTGGCCCGGGTGCTGTATCAGGCGCCCGAGGTGTTGCTGGCCGATGAGCCGGTGTCGGCCATGGACCCGGTACTGGCCGGGCACACGCTGTCGGTGCTCTGCCGCCATGCCCGGGAACACAACGTCACCCTGGTCGCCAGCCTGCATGCGGTGGAACTGGCCCTGGCGCATTTTCCGCGGATCATCGGCCTGCGTGACGGGCAGATCCTGTTCGACCTGCCGGCCAGCCAAGTCGACCGCGAGTTGCTGGACAAGCTCTACGCCAACGAGCAACTGCAATCGCCACCGGCGCCTGTGCCCCACTTGAGCGTGCAGATCCCCCGATGCTGACCCGCGATTCCCGAGACCCGGCCACCCGCCCCGCCTGCTGCTCGGT
>NZ_WTFT01000077.1 GCF_009861505.1 Pseudomonas izuensis
TCGGAGGATAGATCCATAAACAGACTGACGAAGCCCAACGCCCAGACCGTGCGCGGAATACGAAGACGCTCAGCATTGGTGTCCGGACTTTCGCTACTCATATTTTCATCCTTTCCGCCCACTGAGACTTTCGCTCTGAATGAAGATTGCAGATCCTGGAGGGCGAAATGAAGAATAGTTTTATTGGTCTTGGGCTGATGGTTGTACCAGCTGTGGGGCTACCAAAGGCGGACACCTTTAGCGGGGCGCGATCCACTGTTGGGGATCACGGCATTGGCCTGCTTGAGTGTGGTGTCCACGCTCGAATCAGGGATTTGTTTCGTCGCGAGATTTCCTGCGAGATTTAAATGGGCCTGAATTCAATCAAGTGGAGTCAGGGTACGGGGAGCGAATGTGGGGCATCGGCGCCCACATTAAACACCCCGAAATACTCGACACCTGCACCTACAATGGCGGCGACCACACTGGCAGCAGTCAACGTTTTGATTGGTCCTTTCATGTCAGTCCCTTAGAACCACATGCGAATACCGGCTACAAAGCGAGCCTCGTTGGTGTCGTTCCCTTCATCGCTGGCCAGGTCGGCGGTCTTGCCGTAGGAGCGATTCCAGGTAACACCGATATAAGGGGCAAACTCACGAACAATTTCATAGCGTAACCGCAAGCCCACTTCGGTATTGGCTAATCCAGAGCCAATGCCGCGCTGCGGGTCGTTTTTTCCATAAAAGTTCACTTCGGCGGTCGGCTGCAAGATCAAGCGGTTGGTGAGCAGAATGTCGTAATCACCTTCCAGTCGAGCGGCGGTCTGGCCGTTCTCGCCGATGAACGCGGTTGCTTCAGTTTCGAAGTTGTAGAGGGCCATGCCCTGGATCCCAACAGCCCCCCACGTCTGCGGTGAACCGGGTTTGAAGTCCTGGCGCACACCGGTGACAACATCCCACCATGGACCGATGGAGTGGCCCCAAAGCGCCTGGAGTTCGGCATCTTCCGTCACACCATTAGTACGCTCACCTTCCGAGCGTAGCCACAAGCGATCGACGTCTCCACCGATCCAACCTTTGGCATCCCAACTCAGAGCGCTGCCGTTATCCGCGTCTTGGTATTCAAATTTATCCAGGAGGACGAAAGAGTTGAGTTTCTTGTCATGAACGCCGTGACCTGCGACAGGCGGAAAGGCGGCCTTACGATCAGCATCGGTCAATACAGGAATGGGCGTCCGACTCATGGTGGTTGCCCCAGCATCCATATTCATGGTGCTGTGATCCATGCCCTCCATTTGGCCTTGGTCCATGTTTATATTGCCGTGATCCATTGCCCCCATGCTGCTATGGTCCATGGTTCCCATCGAACCGTGATCCATCTTGGAGTGATCCATCTCTTCAGCTGCGGTAGCGATACCAACAAACACAGAGCTGACTGAAACCGTCAACGCCATCAGGGTCGGACGTAAAAGCTTAAGGGTCATGGTCTCAATCCGCTTTTTTAGTGTTTGGGTTGGG
>NZ_WTFT01000078.1 GCF_009861505.1 Pseudomonas izuensis
CAACAGAACAACGGGAATGGACCAAGGTGACATGTCCGGCATGGCCAGCATGGACCACAGCAAGATGGCCGGTATGGGCCAAGGTGACATGTCCGGCATGGCCAGCATGGATCACAGCAAGATGACTGGCATGGATCAAGGTGACATGTCCGGCATGGCCAGCATGGATCACAGCAAGATGACTGGCATGGACCAGAGTGGCATGTCTGGCATGGCCGGCATGGACCACAGCAAGATGGCTGGTATGGACCATGGTGAAATGTCAGGGATGGCTGGCATGGCTGGGATGGGTGGAATGGATGGCATGGAGATGCAGTCGCACCCGGCCTCCGAGACCAATAACCCCTTGGTCGATATGCAAGCCATGAGTACTACGCCGAAGCTCAATGACCCGGGTATTGGCCTACGGAACAACGGCCGTCGCGTGCTCACTTACGCGGACCTGAAGAGCACTTTCCAGGACCCTGATGGCCGCGAGCCCAATCGGACGATCGAGTTGCACCTGACTGGCCATATGGAGAAGTTTTCCTGGTCATTCAACGGCATCAAATTCTCCGACGCCGAGCCGTTGCGCCTCAAGTATGGCGAGCGCCTGCGTATCACGCTGGTGAACGACACCATGATGACGCACCCCATCCACCTCCACGGTATGTGGAGCGACCTCGAGGATGAGCACGGCAAATTCATGGTGCGCAAACACACGATCGACATGCCACCCGGTACCAAACGCAGCTATCGCGTCACCGCCGATGCCCTGGGACGCTGGGCCTATCACTGCCACCTGCTGTTTCACATGGAGATGGGCATGTTCCGTGAAGTACGGGTTGATGAGTAAGGGAGACGGATTATGAGCAGATATCTGAATCGTCAGTCATTGATTGGTTGCGCCCTTGCCATCGGCCTATTGAGTGGAGTGCCCTTGGTACAAGCTGGAGAAGGCAATGCCGAGCACGCTCACGCTGCTGGCGACACAGACCAACCAGCAACAAAGCATAAGACCAAGACAAGCGAGTCCAAGTCTGAACACGGTTCCATGAACCATGGAACGATGGACCACAGCAAAATGAATCACGAGTCGATGGATCATGACTCAAACACTAAAAAAGCGGATTGAGACCATGACCCTTAAGCTTTTACGTCCGACCCTGATGGCGTTGACGGTTTCAGTCAGCTCTGTGTTTGTTGGTATCGCTACCGCAGCTGAAGAGATGGATCACTCC
>NZ_WTFT01000079.1 GCF_009861505.1 Pseudomonas izuensis
TCATCGCCGTAGCGCACGATCACCAGATGTTCGCCGGGAATCACGTACATCGCCTGGCCCCAATGCCCCAGTGCGGCGAAGGTATCGGCGGGGGGGGCGGGGCACGGGCGGGGGGGCCCCGACCCTGGCTGCATGTGGTCACACCTGCCGGCGGGGAACGGCATCACCCTGTTGGCCTGGGGGTGGGGGGAGGGCGGGGGGGTTGGTGGGGGGGCGGGTCCGGGGGGGGGTGGGGGGGGGGGCACTGGTGGGGGGGCGGGGCAGCGGATGGTGGGAATTGGGGGTGGGGCGGGTCGTTGGGGGGGGCGGGGGGGGGGGTTGCTTGTTCTGGGGGGTGTGTATGGTGGGGGGGGGATAGGGTTGGGAGTGGGGGGGACGGTTGGGGGGGTTGGTGGGGGGTGGTGGGGCGGCGGGGGGGGGTGGGTGGATGGTGGGGGGTACGGGGATTCGAAATTTCAGAAAATTATTTTAGTAGGTTGTATAGATGGAAAGGGGGGGCTTATAACCCCAAAAAAGGAAAATTTGGGATTTAGCCATCGCAAATCTCGCTTTCTAACTGATGTTTTTTGTTTTTTTTTGGTTCGGTTTTTTTGTTTTTGGGGGGGGGGGGGGGGGTGGTTGTTT
>NZ_WTFT01000008.1:0-212265 GCF_009861505.1 Pseudomonas izuensis
GCAGCCTCATTTGCTGTCAAGTGGTTATTTTCCGAAGCTTTCAAAGTTTCCTCTGCAACTTCAACCACTTGCGCTGTCGATCTCTCGTCAGCTGGAGGCGAATTCTACAGCGTTACTCGCTGCTGTCAACACCTCTTTTTCAACTTCCTTTCGACTTCGATGACCTGAAGCAACTCACTGTCGAAAACTGCGTAACTCATTGTTTACCAAGGAGTTTTCCGTTTCGACTGCGCCGGAAGTGGGGCGAATTATAGGCCTCCAGAATCTGCCGTCAAGCTCTAATTTGGCTGACCTATCAATTACGTGCAGAAAACCGGAAGCAATCTATTTCCTTCTATATAGAAGGAGTCAGCGATCGCTACACCGAATGCTTGGGCAGCCCGATAGAAATCAAGGCTGCGAGCAGCACGAATGCGCTTGATATCCACAAGCACGCGCCCAGCCCATACACCTGATAAACCCAGCCGGAGAGCACCGTGCCGATCAGGCGCCCCATGGCGTTGGACATGTAATAAAACCCCACGTCCAGCGACACGCCGTCTTCCTTGGCATAGGACACGATCAGGTAGCTGTGCAGCGACGAATTCACCGCGAACATCGCACCAAAGACCATCAATCCGCCGAGCAGCACCGTCTGCTGCGACAAACCAGTGTTCAACCCGAGCGCAATGGCCGCAGGCAAGCCTGCCAGAGCCAGTGCCCACAGAAACGCCGCACGACCGTCCGGTACATGCCCACGTTTCTTGCCGGTGATGTTGGGCGCGAAGGACTGCACGATGCCGTAGCCAATCACCCAGGCTGCCAGGAAGCCGCCAACCTCCCAGAAGTCCCAGCCGAAGACACTGCTCAGGTAAACCGGCAACGCCACCACAAACCAGACGTCGCGGGCGCCGAACAGAAACATCCGTGCCGCCGAGAGAATATTTATCGCTCGGCTCTTGGACAGGATGTCACGAAACTTTGGCTTGGCTTTCGCTTTACCCAGATCCTTCTTCAGCAGGATCAGGCTGCAGATCCAGATCAACGCCAGGACACCCGCCATGGCCAGCAAGGCGCCTTTGAAGCCGATCAGTGCCAGCAAGGCTCCACCCAGAAAGAAGCCGACACCCTTGAGTGCATTCTTCGAGCCGGTGAGGATGGCCACCCACTGGTAGAGCTTGCCCTGCTGACCATCGGGAACCAACAGCTTGATCGAGCTTTTGGCACTCATCTTGTTCAGGTCTTTGGCAATTCCTGACAACGCCTGAGCGCCCATCATCCAAGGGATGGTCAGCAAGGCCGAGGGCACTGTCAACATAAGCAGCGCCGCGACTTGTATGCCCAGCCCGATGTTCATGGTCCGGTTCAAGCCCAACCGCGCGCCGAAATAACCACCCACCAGGTTGGTGATCACGCCAAACAGTTCGTAGAACAGAAACAATGCCGCGATTTGAAGCGGGCTGTAGCCCAACGCGTGAAAGTGCAGCACCACCAACATGCGCAGAGCGCCGTCGGTGAGGGTGAAGGCCCAGTAGTTACCGGTCACAAGCAGGTACTGCCGCACTTCCGGAGCGAGGGCTGACAACGTTTTCATGACCACTCCTCAGACTGCCAGACCGACCATTCTGGCCAGTTCGACGGTACGGTTGGCATAGCCCCATTCGTTGTCGTACCAGGCATAGAGTTTGACCTGGGTGCCATTGATAACCATGGTCGACAGCGCATCGATGATCGATGAACGCGGGTCGGTGCGGTAGTCGATGGACACCAGTGGACGCTCCTCGAAACCGAGGATGTCTTTCAGCTCGTTCTCGGAAGCGTCCTTGAGGAGTTGATTCACCTCCTCCACAGTGGTGGCTCGCTCGACCTCGAAGACACAGTCAGTCAGTGAAGCGTTGGCCAGCGGCACACGTACGGCATGACCATTGAGGCGTCCACGCAGCTCCGGGAAAATTTCGGCGATGGCGGTGGCCGAACCAGTGCTGGTTGGAATCAGGCTCATGCCGGAAGCGCGCGCACGGCGCAGATCCTTGTGTGGCTGATCGAGGATGCTTTGAGTGTTGGTCAGGTCGTGGATGGTGGTGATCGAGCCGTGACGAATGCCCAGCTTCTCGTGGATGACTTTCACCACGGGCGCCAGACAGTTAGTGGTGCACGAAGCGGCGGTGACGATTCGATGTTCATCTGGCTTGAACAACTGATGGTTGACGCCCATGACGATGTTCAACGCACCTTTTTCCTTCACTGGAGCGCAGACCACCACACGTTTAACGCCCTGATCCAGGTAAGCCTGCAACACCTCCACGGTTTTCATCTTGCCGCTGGCCTCGATCACCAGATCGCAACCCGACCAGTCGGTGTCGGCAATCGCTTTGTTCGCAGTGACCTTGATGCGCTTGCGGCCAATCACCACCTGATCGCCTTCTGCGCAGGCTTCGTTGTGCCAACGACCGTGCACAGAGTCGAAGTTGATCAGGTGTGCATGGGTTGCTGCATCACCGGACGGATCGTTGATCTGCACAAATTCAAACTCTGGCCAGTCCCAGGCAGCTCGCAGAGCGAGGCGACCGATCCGACCGAAACCATTGATGCCAACTTTGATAGTCATGTTGTTGTGCTCTGTATCTGTTGTCAGAGGGAGTTCAACTGCGTGTTGAACTGGCTGATGTATTCGATATGGACAGGGTGTTGAATGGCGCGTGGAAGGAGGAATCAAACGATCTGCCTTTAACAGCAGGCAAGTGCCCGCTCAGGCCGATCACCCATCTCATCAAGGCGTTTTGCATCAGGGCTTAACCAATGCTTGTTGTTTTCGAGCACCGTAGTCAGCACTTGATGAACCCAGTCCGGCAGATTTGGATGCAGCCGGTAATAGACCCATTGGCCTTGCCGACGGTCAGACAACAGGCCGCAGGTCCGCAGTTGCGCGAGGTGCCTCGAGACTTTTGGCTGACTCTCGTTCAACGCGCAGGTCAACTCGCAAACACACAGCTCACCTTCACGGGTGATGAGCAGCATCGTGCGCACCCGAGTATCGTCAGCCAGGCATTTGAAAACAGTGGTCGGTGTCAGATGGTCAGTCATATCGTTTCTCAGCGCTTGTTTTTGACCAAGACGAACATCTTGATGCGCTCATGAATTTCGTGGAGGGCATGACGGAAGTCCTCGGGTTGGTGCTGGTCACTGGCTCCTCAAAACTTCAGGCCAACGCCTCAACTGCTTCAGGTAACGAGAGGCAATCGGCTGCGGCCTTATCACACAAGGTGATGACGCAATCGAAACGCTCACCTCGGAATTCGTGTATCGACTTGCTGCGTAATCCTTCGCTACTCATACCGATATGTGAGAACACCCTGTGAGGCTTCAGCTCGTATATGGTTTTTCGAATATATGGTTTTCCATATATTAAGTAAAGGCGGTGGACGCCGATCCGCGAGCGACTCTTATCGAAGCGAAGGGCGCAAGATGGTTTTTCGACAGGGAAGCAGACTCCCCAATCAGAACTGATTGAGGTTGCGTATCGTTGGTAAATCGCGAAAAGCCACCCGCTATTGCACCCGCCCTGCCCCATGGACGCATAGCTGATAAATGATGAATGCTGGAGGTAGCGAATAATATGGTGTCCCAGGGCAGGTTCGAACTGCCAACCTTCCCCTTAGGAGGGGGATGCTCTATCCAATTGAGCTACTGAGACACAAATGTCTGCGAGGATACGCAGAGCGGTAGACGGCGAGCATGTTAACGGGCAAGCCTGCCTTTGTCATGTCGTCCGTGGGCTTTTTAAGTGTAGGCAGATGCTCCACTGAGCCGCGAAGTTTTACCGGGCAAACCAAGAAGCGACTCACTTCCCTTAATGACGGAAGCAGAAACGCCAGGTATTTACTGTTCGAGCGAGCCAGACGGTTCCGTCGCGGTCGACCCCGCCCCCCTCCCCCTCTAACAGATTATTTGCCATCCATCCTAAATAGGTCTCACTGCACACGCACCTCTAGTAAATCGGCCATTTGCCACTATCCTGTAAAAGGTAAGGAACAGCCGCATGACATGCCCTCAGATATTTCGACTTCGGCTGGAGGGCTGAGGACGCGGTCAGCGATACGGACCCAGACAGCTTTCCAAACCAGTCCGCATTTCTGATAATTGGTGCTGGCATAACGCCTTTATCCAGTTCAATATTTGTCACAGAATTGACGCCAATGATCTGGCTACTTTGAGGCATGATGCCAGCCTCTATCAATTCAGGTTGAACATTTGGCCATTGCGCTTGTCGTATCAGACATCCTGCGGCCAATCCCGAGAACCGCTCCCCTGAACTAACCGGTTAAATATATGCGCCCATTGAAACAGGCAATTTATTCCAGCCGTACGGCTGACAAGTTCGTCGTACGTCTGCCAGACGGAATGCGTGAACGCATTGCCGAGGTGGCTCGCAATCATCACCGCAGCATGAACTCCGAAATCATCGCGCGCCTTGAGCAAAGCCTTATTCAGGAAGGCGCACTGGGCGAAGAATTAAGCATGCGCCTGGACAGCCCAGAGCTCTCGTTACACGAACGTGAATTGCTGCAACGCTTCCGCCAACTCTCCCACCGCCAGCAAAACGCTCTCGTCTCACTCATTGCCCATGATGCCGAGATGGCTGCTGACGCCTCCTGATTCAAACACTGAAAGCTCAAGCCAGCCTGATCGCTGGCTTTTTTTTGCCTGAAATTCGGGCATAAAAAAACCCGCGGATGGCGGGTTTTTTTCTCGCAAGAAACTCAGAGCAGGAAGATCGTGGCCAGCCCGAGGAAAATGAAGAAGCCACCGCTATCGGTCATAGCCGTGATCATTACACTCGCGCCCATCGCCGGGTCGCGCCCAAGCCGCGCGAGCGTCATCGGAATCAAAACCCCCATCAACGCCGCAAGCAACAGGTTTAGGGTCATGGCAGCAGTCATCACCACTCCCAAAGACCAGCTGCCGTAAAGCAGGTAAGCAACAACGCCGATCACCCCACCCCAGACCACACCATTGATCAGTGCAACCGCCAATTCCTTGCGCATTAGTCGCGAAGTATTACCGGTGCTCACCTGATCCAGCGCCATGGCTCGAACGATCATGGTGATGGTCTGGTTACCGGAGTTGCCACCGATACCCGCCACGATCGGCATCAACGCCGCAAGCGCCACAAGCTTCTCGATGGAACCCTCGAACAGACCAATCACCCGAGATGCAACGAATGCGGTGATCAAGTTTATCGCCAGCCAAGCCCAACGGTTGCGCAGCGATTTCCAGACCGATGCGAAAATATCTTCTTCTTCACGCAGACCCGCCATGTTGAGAACTTCGTTTTCGCTCTCTTCACGAATCAGGTCGACCATCTCATCGATGGTCAGACGACCAATCAGTTTGCCGTTTTTATCGACCACTGGTGCGGAAATCAGGTCATAACGCTCAAACGCCTGGGCGGCATCGTAGGCCTCTTCGTCCGGATGAAAACTCACCGGGTCGCTGGCCATGACTTCAGAAACCTGCTTCTCCGGATCATTGACCAGCAAACGCTTGATCGGAAGCACACCCTTGAGGACACCGTCGTAGTCGACCACGAACAGTTTATCTGTATGGCCGGGCAACTCCTTGAGTCGCCGCAAGTAACGCAGAACCACTTCGAGACTGACATCCTCGCGGATGGTCACCATCTCGAAGTCCATCAATGCACCGACCTGCTCCTCGTCATAGGACAAAGCAGACCGTACGCGCTCGCGCTGCTGGGCATCGAGGGTTTCCATCAACTCGTGGACGACGTCTCGTGGCAGCTCGGAGGCCAGGTCAGCAAGTTCGTCTGCATCCATGTCCTTGGCAGCGGCCAGGAGCTCGTGATCGTCCATGTCGGCGATCAGGGTTTCACGGACCGAGTCGGATACTTCGAGAAGAATGTCGCCGTCGCGATCAGCCTTGACCAATTGCCAGAGTGTCAGACGATCGTCCAGCGGCAAGGCTTCAAGGATGTAGGCAACGTCGGCGGAGTGCAGATCATCGAGCTTGCGCTGCAGTTCGACGAGGTTCTGCCGGTGAACCAGGTTTTCGACCCGGTCATGATGCGGGCCTTCCTGGCGGTGAGTCAGGTCTTCAACCACTCGCTGACGCTGCAACAGCTCAACAACTTGAGCGAGGCGGTCCTGCAAGCTTTCCTGTGTTTTCTTTACTTCAATTTCAGACATAGGCGAACTCCACTCCCAGCAGTGGAGCACGCCGGAAGGATCAATCAGTCAATTCATGATTGGAAAAACGGTTTACTGAGTAACTACTGGGTAAGTCCATGGAGGTATTCCACAAGCCCCGGCGGGGCTGACGGGCGCAATGATACACCGCCTGACGGTTTTAAATGTTAAAAAATCGCGGCTGAAACAAGCGCTTGCAAGACAAACTTGAGCGCCGTCCTGATCCTTAAAAGTGCGACGACTCATCCTGAAAAGAAAACACACCACAGCGGAAAAATGTGGCGGCTACCCTTGAAGCCAACCGTCACGGAGGACGCTTGATGTCATCGAACACGCAGTTCTGTTTTCTTATTGCCCTGCTCTGCCCGCCCTGTGCGCTTGCCACGACCATTCACCGATGCGAGGCACCCAACGGGCATATCACCTACACGACGCTAAGCTGTGCGATCGGCGAAAGCGTTACGGCCCATGAAGTCCGCACACCAACAGCCGGCAGCGTGGCACCCACCCTCATGCCCGAAGCCGAATCTCGCGCAACTTCAGGCGTGAAGATTCAAGACAGAGATCCAACCGTTGTCGGTAAGACAGAAGACAAATGTGGAAGCCTGATCAGTGCGAGAGAGCGGCGCGAAGCCATTCTCAATCAACGGATTGTTGCAGGCATGACTCAGCAAGACGTTGAAAGTGCTCTCGGCAAGCCGAGCAAGATCAGTATTCGGAATTCGAGCACGAGCTATCGTTACGCAACCAAGCGAAGTCGTAGCGCCTACATAGAATTCGATGAGAGAGGATGCACGAAGGGAAAAGCCAAATCCCAGACGGCAAAAAGCCCGCATTAAATGCGGGCTTTCTGTTGTATGGTGCACTCGACAGGATTCGAACCTGTGACCGCTCGGTTCGTAGCCGAGTACTCTATCCAGCTGAGCTACGAGTGCATTTTGTGTTTTTAGACCAGACCACAACTGGTTGAAACAGAGTAGCTCACATCACTGCAAACAACTCTTAAATGGTGCACTCGACAGGATTCGAACCTGTGACCGCTCGGTTCGTAGCCGAGTACTCTATCCAGCTGAGCTACGAGTGCATTTGTTGCCGCGCATTATAGGCCGTCTAATCTCTATGTCAAACACTTTTTCTAGTAATTTCAACAACTTACCGAAGAAGCCAGATTACAACGTACTACGCAAATAATGGCGGAGAACGGGGGATTCGAACCCCCGACACCCTTTTGAGGTGTACTCCCTTAGCAGGGGAGCGCCTTCGGCCACTCGGCCAGCTCTCCGCAACACGGGGCGTATATTAACCAGCTTCTTCCCCGTTTGCAAACATAAAAAACGATAAAAATTAATGGCTTGGTTCTTCGTCCTTCTCTTTCTTGATGCGCAGGTAAATTTCCTCACGGTGGACAGCCACCTCTTTAGGCGCGTTCACCCCAATGCGCACTTGATTTCCTTTGACGCCGAGCACGGTCACGGTGATTTCGCCATCACCAATAATCAGGCTTTCTGCGCACCGACGAGTCAGAATCAACATACCTTTCTCCTCACGCCTTACATTTCAGGGACAACAGTCTGCAAAAAAAAGGCACTCGACCTACAACCAAAGCGGTCGTTGGCCTACATGCCTGAGTATTGACTAGCGCGAGCAAAAGAACAGCCTCGGGGTCACGCCATTCAAAAAAACAAAGGGCGCGGTCAGACCGCGCCCTTTGGCAAACGCATCACTCGCCCTGGCGGGCCGGTGCGTCCAGATCGAAAGCTGTGTGCAGGGCGCGCACAGCCAGCTCCAGATACTTCTCTTCGATCACTACAGAGACTTTGATCTCCGAAGTCGAGATCATCTGGATGTTGATGCTTTCCTTGGCCAGGGATTCGAACATGCGGCTGGCTACGCCTGCGTGAGAGCGCATGCCAACACCAACGATCGAAACCTTGGCGATCTTGGTGTCGCCAACGACTTCACGGGCACCGATCTCACTGGCGGTGTTTTCCAGAACGGCTTGCGCAGCCTGGTAATCATTACGGTGCACGGTGAAGGTGAAGTCGGTGGTGTTATCGTGCGCAACGTTCTGCACGATCATGTCGACTTCGATGTTCGCGGCGCTGATAGGGCCGAGAATCTTGAACGCTACGCCCGGGGTGTCTGGCACGCCACGGATGGTCAGCTTGGCTTCATCGCGGTTGAAAGCGATGCCGGAAATGATCGGCTGTTCCATGGTTTCCTCTTCATCAATAGTAATGAGGGTGCCCGGACCCTCCTTGAAGCTGTGCAATACGCGCAGCGGAACGTTGTACTTGCCGGCGAATTCCACCGCACGGATCTGCAACACCTTGGAACCGAGGCTGGCCATTTCCAGCATCTCTTCGAAGGTAATCTTGTCCAGGCGCTGTGCCACGGACACCACACGCGGGTCAGTGGTGTAAACGCCGTCGACGTCGGTGTAAATCTGGCATTCGTCAGCCTTCAGGGCTGCCGCCAGGGCCACGCCGGTGGTGTCGGAGCCGCCACGACCGAGGGTGGTGATGTTGCCGTGCTCGTCAACGCCCTGGAAACCGGCGACAACCACCACGCGACCGGCCTTCAGGTCGCCGCGGATCTTCTGGTCATCAATCTGCAAGATACGCGCTTTATTGTGCGCGCTATCCGTCAGGATCCGTACCTGGTTGCCGGTGTAGGACACCGCAGGCACGCCGCGCTTGATCAGCGCCATGGCCAACAGGGCAATCGTCACCTGCTCACCGGTGGACACGATCACGTCCAGTTCACGCGGAACCGGCTGGCCGTCGCCACTGATTTGCTTGGCCAGATCGATCAGACGGTTGGTTTCGCCGCTCATTGCAGACAGCACAACCACCAGGTCATCGCCGGCATCGCGGAATTTCTTAACCTTGTCGGCGACCTGCTCGATTCTCTCGACAGTACCGACCGAGGTGCCTCCAAATTTCTGTACGATCAAAGCCATTTCAAAGCCGCCTCTGCCCATGAAGGGCGCCCAAATAATCACTCAAACAGCGTTGCGGCCCGCCACTAGACTGCGAGCCGCAAGCACTGCCTTATAAACCCTGCTCTACAAACGGAACGGTCAGCGCCAGTGCCGCATCCAGTGCGCCGGCGTCAGTACCGCCGCCCTGCGCCATGTCTGGACGACCACCGCCCTTCCCGCCCACTGCCGCAGCGGCTTGCTTCATCAAATCACCGGCTTTGAGTTGGCCAGTCAGGTCTTTGGTTACGCCTGCAACCAGAACGACCTTTTCCTCATGGACACTGCCGAGCAGGATCACTGCGCGACCGAGTTTGTTTTTCAGCTGATCAACCAGCGCCAGCAATGCCTTGCCGTCCTGACCGTCCAGACGTACGGCCAGCACTTTCACACCTTTGACGTCCAGCGCTTGCGCCGACAGATCGTCGCCGGCCGCGCTGGCTGCCTTGGCTTGCAACTGCTCGAGTTGCTTCTCCAGCAGACGGTTGCGCTCCAGCACAGCCGACAGCTTGTCGATCAGGTTGTCGCGGCTGCCCTTGACCAGATTGGCCGCTTCCTTGAGTTGTTCTTCCGCCGCATTCAAGTAGGCCAGTGCCGCAGCACCGGTGACTGCCTCGATACGACGCACACCCGAAGCCACACCGCCTTCGCTGATGATTTTCAGCAGGCCAATGTCGCCGGTACGGTTGGCGTGGATACCACCACACAGTTCGACGGAGAAATCGCCGCCCATGCTCAGCACACGCACGCTGTCGCCGTACTTCTCGCCGAACAGCGCCATGGCGCCTTTCTGCTTGGCGGTTTCGATATCGGTTTCTTCGGTTTCAACTTCGGAGTTCTTGCGAATCTCGGCGTTGACGATCTCTTCCAGTGCTTTCAGTTGTTCAGGCTTGATGGCTTCGAAGTGGCTGAAGTCGAAGCGCAGGCGCTGACTGTCGACCAGCGAGCCTTTCTGCTGAACGTGATCGCCCAGCACCTGGCGCAATGCGGCGTGCAGCAAGTGAGTTGCCGAGTGGTTCAGCGACGTCGCGTGACGCACTTCGGCATCGACATGAGTCTCGACCGGCGCACCTACAATCAGGCTACCCGAGTCAAGCACACCGTGGTGCAGGAACGCACCGCCGGTCTTGGTGGTGTCGCGCACGTCGAAACGCGCAGCGCCAGCCTGGAGGAAGCCACAATCACCGATCTGACCACCGGATTCCGCATAGAACGGCGTCTGGTTCAGAACCACCACGCCTTCTTCGCCTTCATTCAAGACGTCGACCGATTGCCCGTCCTTATAGAGAGCAACGATCTTTGCCGAACCGCTGTGAGCGGTATAACCGGTGAACTCGGTGTCCACATCGACCTTGACCAGGCTGTTGTAATCCATGCCGAAGGAACTGGCAGAACGCGCACGGACGCGCTGGGCTTCCATTTCGCGCTCGAAGCCTTCTTCGTCGATGGTCAGGCTGCGCTCACGGGCGATATCGCCGGTCAGGTCCATCGGGAAGCCGTAGGTATCGTAGAGTTTGAACACGACATCGCCCGGCACCACGTCGCCCTTGAGCTCGGCCAGATCCTGCTCGAGGATTTTCAGCCCCTGCTCCAGGGTCTTGGCGAATTGCTCTTCTTCGGCTTTCAGCACGCGTTCGATGTGTGCCTGCTGGGATTTCAGCTCCGGGAAGGCTTCGCCCATCTCGGCGACCAGGGCCGCGACGATCTGGTAGAAGAAGCTGCCCTTGGCGCCCAGCTTGTTGCCATGACGGCAAGCACGACGAATGATCCGGCGCAGCACGTAGCCGCGGCCTTCGTTGGACGGCAGCACGCCGTCGGCAATCAGGAAACCGCAGGAACGAATGTGGTCGGCCACGACTTTCAGGGAGGCCTGAGCATCGTTGGTGCAACCGATGGCCTTGGCCGATGCGCTCAGCAGGCTCTGGAACAGGTCGATTTCATAGTTCGAGTGAACGTGCTGCAGCACGGCACTGATCCGCTCCAGGCCCATGCCGGTATCCACCGACGGTGCTGGCAGCGGGTGCAACACGCCATCGGCGGTGCGGTTGAACTGCATGAACACGTTGTTCCAGATTTCGATGTAACGGTCGCCGTCTTCTTCCGGCGAGCCCGGTGGGCCACCCCAGATGTCAGCGCCGTGATCGTAGAAAATCTCGGTGCAAGGACCGCACGGACCGGTATCGCCCATGGTCCAGAAGTTGTCGGAAGCGTACGGCGCACCCTTGTTGTCGCCGATGCGAACCATGCGCTCGGCTGGCACACCGATTTCCTTGGTCCAGATGTCATACGCCTCGTCATCGCTGGCATAGACAGTGACCCACAACTTTTCCTTCGGCAGGTTCAGCCACTTGTCGGAGGTCAGGAAGTTCCAGGCGTAGGTGATCGCGTCACGCTTGAAGTAATCGCCGAAGCTGAAGTTGCCCAGCATTTCGAAGAATGTGTGGTGACGAGCGGTATAACCGACGTTTTCCAGGTCGTTGTGCTTGCCGCCGGCGCGCACGCATTTCTGGCTGCTGACGGCGCGGGTGTACGCGCGTTTTTCCTGGCCCAGGAAGCAGTCCTTGAACTGGTTCATCCCCGCGTTGGTGAACAGCAGGGTTGGGTCGTTGCCCGGAATCAAAGAGCTGGAGGCTACACGGGTGTGGCCTTGCTCTTCGAAGAAGCGAAGGAAGGCTTCACGGATTTCTGCGCTTTTCATTAGGTTCTTCCACGGAGGCTGCGGCCAAAGGCCTGTTCGAAACGTCAACAGACGAAACGACGGCAAAGGGCCGCATTATATCGGCCCTGCGCGCGGGGTACAGCGTGTTTATACGATAGAAACGGTCAATTGGACGGCTAACGCTATCACTTACGTGAAAAGTCGACGAATGTCGCGACGACCTGCTCGATTTGTACTGCGCTGACGTCCATGTGCGTGACCATCCGCAGACGTGCGGCGGCGCTGAGCCTGACCCCGCGTTCGGCGGCAAAGGCCTTGATCGCCTCGGCCCGGTCACCCATGTTCACGTAAACCATGTTGGTCTGCACCGGCTCGACTTCATAACCCGCCGCGCGCAGGCCTTCAGCCAGCAATTGGGCGTTGGCGTGGTCGTCAGCCAGGCGCTGAACGTTGTTGTCCAATGCATACAAACCTGCCGCTGCCAGGATTCCGGCCTGGCGCATGCCGCCGCCGACCATCTTGCGCAGGCGCCGCGCCTTAGCGATCAACTCCGCCGAGCCGCACAACACCGAACCGACCGGCGCGCCCAGGCCCTTGGACAGGCAGACTGAGACGGAATCGAAATGCCGAGTGATTTCCTGGGCATCGACCCCCAACTTGACCGCCGCGTTGTACAACCGCGCGCCGTCCAGATGCAATTGCAGCCCGTGCTCGCGAGTAAAGCCGCGGGCCCGGGCCAGGTATTCCAGGGGCAGAACCTTGCCCTGCATGGTGTTTTCCAGCGCCAGCAGTCGGGTGCGGGCAAAGTGGAAGTCATCCGGCTTGATCGCGGCGGCGACTTGCGCCAGATCCAGCGAACCATCGGCTTGCACTTCCAGTGGCTGCGGCTGAATCGAGCCAAGCACCGCCGCGCCGCCCCCTTCGTACTTATAGGTGTGTGCTTGCTGGCCGACGATGTACTCGTCACCGCGCTCGCAATGGGCCATCAACCCCAGCAGATTGCTCATGGTGCCAGTCGGGACAAACAACGCCGCGGCAAACCCCAGGCGCGTTGCCAATTCAGCTTCCAGCCGATTGACCGTCGGATCTTCGCCATAAACATCATCTCCGGTGGCCGCGGTGGTCATCGCGTCGAGCATGCCGGCGGTGGGTTGGGTGACTGTATCGCTGCGAAGATCGATAACGCTCATGAATCTGGCCTCGGTTAGCAGGGGAAAATCCCTTTCAGGTAGGAATTACTGCGGTCACACCGCTGAATAATCAACCCTTGTGTAGGAAAAGGCTTCTTGAACCGACGAAAAAGTCGATAAGAATCATCAGATAGCAGCGATGCACAGGTGAGAAATATGTGTTAAAAACGCTGCGCCGCCAAACAATCTGGCGGCAAAACGTTCTCAGGGCGGGGTGCAACTCCCCACCGGCGGTAATTGCGCGCAATGCGCATAGCCCGCGAGCGCTTGGTGACAGCACGGCTTCGGCGGTGACTGGCGGCAAGGTCAGCAGACCCGGTGTGATCCCGGGGCCGACGGTCATAGTCCGGATGAAGAGAGAACGGGATTGTTACCGATGGGCCCTGCGCAGCATTCGTGCGAGCGCACGTACCCTGAAATCCCCTTCGATTCATAACGCCCTGTTTTTCACACAAACAGGAGTCAGAACATGCAACCCACCGCAATCGACAGCAAAAGCAAACACCATCAGGGCGAGCGCGTTGCGTTCATTCAGGCCTGCTGGCACAAGGATATTGTTGACCAGAGCCGTAAAGGCTTCGTCGCCGAAATGATTGCCCAGGGTTATCAGGAGTCCGACATCGATTTCTTCGAAGTCGGCGGCGCCTTTGAAATGCCCTTGCACGCCAAGTTGCTGGCCAAGACCGGCCGTTATGCCGGCATCGTCGCGGCAGCCCTGGTGGTGGACGGCGGCATCTACCGTCACGAGTTCGTCGCCCAGTCGGTAGTCAGCGGCTTGATGCAGGTTCAGCTGGAAACCGAAGTGCCGGTGTTCTCGGTGTCCCTGACCCCGCACCACTTCCATGCCGGCGAAGAGCACCACAAGTTCTTCTTCGAGCATTTTGTGCATAAGGGTCAGGAAGCGGCGAGGACTTGTGCGGATACATTGAAAAAAATACGAGCATTGCGTCGCACTGAACACCGCGCAGTAGCAGTTTAAGCACTGTAAAACCTGTGGGAGCGAGCCTGCTCGCGAAGACGGATTGTCAGTCAGCAATTATGTCGACTGATACACCGCTTTCGCGAGCAGGCTCGCTCCCACAATGTTTAGTGTTGTGCTCAGGCCAGGTTATCGTCGCTGGTCGGCACGATCAGGATGCCGGCGCGCAAGCCATTCTTCACCTTGGGGTTCGGGAAGATAATCCGGGCACCCTCCTCCTCGATGATCCAGCGGGTATTGGCGATGTCTTCCGCCAGCAAATACCCCACGTCCAATTCGGAAAAGTTCTCGATGTCCGCTGGCAGGTTCAAGCGGAAGCTATCGCTGTGCTTGATGATTTCCCGTGCCACGCTGAACAGTTGCAATCCGTCCAGCGCCGCCTCGGTCGACTCCGGCTCGTTGCCTTCGATGATTTGCTTGAGACGGTTTTCCAGCAGAGAGACGTTAACGCCGTCGTTCTGCCCGAACGGCCGCGCCTTACCCAGTTCGAGGGTAAAAGACTCTGCCCCGAGTTTGTCGTAGGTGTAGGAACTGAAAACGATGGACGGCTTGTTCTGCAGCAGCACCGCCTCCATGCCGGCGGCGCGCAGGCGGGCCAATTCCTGGCGCGAATGCTGGCGCCCTTCTTTCCAGGGGTACAACGCGAACTGCTCGATTTTCGAGCCGCGGATCGCGGTGTGCAGGTCGTAGTGCAGGCGCTGGCGATCCGGCAGGCTGAAGAAACTGGCGGCCAGCCGCTCGAGTTCACAAGCGCGCAAGGCTTCGGAGCCGCTGCTTTGTTCGTGACGGCCATTGAATAGCCGATTGACGTCCTGCTCGACGAAACGCTCGCCCTTGCGAATCGCTTCGGGGTTGCCGAACAGGAACAGAATACGGGCGCACGGCTTCAGATCGCCGCGAGCGATGTCATGCAACAACCGATCAAGCAATTCGATCGGCGCTGTTTCGTTGCCATGGATCCCTGCAGACAGCAGCAGATCCAGGCCATTGTCGCGCGCTTCGGGCGGCCGGACTTCCAGCGCACCCTCGCTCAACCAGCGCATGCGCACGCCTTCGACAGTCAGTTGAGTCTTCTCCGCCGGTTCGCGGCCGGCGAGGGTCAGTTCAAGCAGTTTGCCGAGGGCGAGCATAGAGCGGTTTCCTTAGTGATCGTGATTGCAATCCGGGCCGTGAACGTGGTCTTCGTCGCCGACTTCAGCCGGTTCCATTTCCAGTTGCAGACTTACCAGATTAGTCGCCAATGGGCGCAACAGCAGGTTGGCGTATTCGGCGTCGCCTTCTTCCACGTCCACGCCGATCAGCAACTGGCCGCGGCCATCGTGCTGGATCCACAGCTCTTTGCCTTGCCACATGACCGCGACGCGGGTGCAGGAGGTTTCCAATTGCGTGCCGTCGGTGTCTTCAAGGATCAGCTGCAGTTTGTCGCTCATGTAGTTACGCTCTCGTTTGAGATGAAGCGGCGCGCTGTCGTGTCCGACAGCGCGCCGTCGATCAATTGATCTGGAATGGATAAACCGCGCCCAGTTTAAGGATTTGCGTCAGTTCATCCAGTGCCGTCCGGCACTCAAGCAGCAATTGCGGGTCCGCGAGATCGTTTTCGGTCATGCGGTCGCGGTAGTGCTTGTTAACCCATTCGGTCAACGTGCCATACAACGGTGCCGTCATGATAACCCCTGGATTGACCGCCGCCAGTTCGGTTTCGTTGAGCGCGACGCGCAACCTCAGGCAAGCAGGGCCCCCGCCGTTCTGCATGCTTTGCTTGAGATCGAAAACCTTCACCTCGCGGATCAGGCCGCCGGAGCTGGTCAAACTCTGCAGGTATTGCCAGACACGCTCATTGCCACGGCATTCTTCCGGCACGATCAACAGCATGGAGCCGTCAGCACGCGACAGCAATTGGCTGTTGAACAGGTAGGACCGAACCGCGTCTTCGACAGTTACCGCGGAACGCGGCACACAGATCGACTGAAATTTCCCACCGACTTTGGCGAGTTTGCTCTGCAACTCAGCAAGCATCTGTTCGGTCTCGAGGAACGCGTCCTCGTGATAGAACAGCACTTCGCCGTTGCCGACCGCAATCACATCATTGTGGAACACGCCCTGATCGATCACCGACGGGTTCTGCTGGGCGTAGACCACACCGGCATCCTTCAAGCCGTGCAGGCGAGCGACGGCCTGGGACGCTTCAAGGGTTTGGCGTGCCGGGTACTTCTGCGGAGCCGGGTAGCGGGTGTCGAACGCGCTGCGGCCGAAGACGAAGAACTCGACGCCGGCTTCGCCGTATTCACGGCAGAAACGCGTGTGGTTGGCCGCGCCTTCGTCACCGAATTGCGCCACGGCCGGCAACGCGGCGTGGTGAGCGAAATGTTTCTGGTCGGCGAACATCGCCCCCAGCACGCGGCTGGTGGTCGGGTGTTCGATGCTGCGGTGGTATTTGCAATTGAGGTTGGCGGCCGTGAAATGCACGCGGCCATCCGCGGTGTCGGCACTCGGGCTGACGGTGGCAGCATTGGCGACCCACATGCTCGACGCCGAGCAACTGGCGACCAGCAACGGCATCGCTTCTTTGGCAGCGCGCTGGATCACTTCAGCGTCGGTGCCACCAAAGCCCAGGCGACGCAGAGCCGCCACATCCGGGCGTTCCTGAGGTGCCAGCACGCCTTGCTGAAAGCCCATGTCCATCAGCGCTTTCATCTTCGCCAGGCCTTGCAGGGCCGCTTCCTTCGGGTTCGAAGACTGCTGGCTGTTGCTCTGGGACGCGACGTTGCCGTAGGACAGGCCGCCGTAGTTATGGGTCGGCCCCACTAGACCGTCAAAATTGACTTCATAGGATTTCATCAGCGAGGCTCCACGAGAATCTGTTTGTTATAGGCATCAAGTAACTGTTCTTTGAGACCGCGTCGCGGCCATCGCGAGCAGGCTCACTCCTACAGGTTCGGTGGTGTTCACACTGTAGGAGTGAGCCTGCTCGCGATTCGGCACTACGCCATCTTCACGCCAGGCGTCAGGGCCGCTGGCAGGACCAGGTTCGGCGTTTCCAGCGAGGCCACCGGGTACGCGCAGTAATCCGCCGCGTAGTAAGCGCTGGCGCGATGGTTGCCCGAAGCGCCGACGCCGCCGAATGGCGCGCTGCTCGCGGCACCGGTCAGTTGCTTGTTCCAGTTGACGATACCGGCACGGCTTTCCAGCCAGAATTGCTGATAACGCGCTTCGGAGTCCGAAAGCAGGCCGGCGGCCAGGCCGTAGGCCGTGTCGTTGGCTTCAGCGATCGCCGCTTCAAAATCAGCGTAGCGGATCACTTGCAGCAATGGGCCGAACAGCTCTTCATCCGGGCGCTCGGCCACGGCGGTCACGTCGAGAATGCCCGGGGTCAGCAATGCGGCCTGGGCCTGGGGTTGAGTCATTTCCAGCAGCGCCACCGCGCCGTTGGCCAACAGATGCTCCTGGGCCTCCATCAGTGCCTTGGCCGCACCGAGGGAAATCACCGAACCCATGAATGGCGCCGGTTGCTGATCAAAAGCGCCGACCTCAATCGTCGAGCTGACGGCCACCAATCGCGCCAGCAATGCATCGCCCCAGGCACCTTGTGGCACCAGCAGGCGGCGTGCACAGGTGCAACGTTGACCGGCAGAAATGAACGCCGACTGAATGATGGTGTACACCGCGGCTTCAACATCGGCGACCTGATCGACCACCAGCGGGTTGTTACCGCCCATTTCCAGCGCGAGGATCTTGTCCGGACGGCCGGCAAACTGATTGTGCAGGTGATTGCCGGTGCGGCTGGAGCCGGTGAAGAACAGCCCGTCGATCCCCGGATTCGCCGCCAGGGCGATACCGGTTTCGCGGGCGCCTTGCAGCAGGTTCAGCACACCGGCAGGCAGACCGGCCTCGATCCAGCACTTGACCGTCAGTTCGGCGACTTTCGGTGTCAGTTCGCTGGGCTTGAACAGCACACTGTTACCGGCCAGCAGTGCCGGCACGATATGACCGTTGGGCAAGTGGCCCGGGAAGTTGTAAGGGCCGAAAACGGCGACAACACCATGAGGTTTGTGGCGCAGCACGGCGGTGGCGTCGCCCAGCGGGCCGCTCTTCTCGCCGGTGCGTTCACGGTAGCTCTGCACCGAGATCGCAATCTTGTTGACCATGCTGGTGACTTCGGTCGCCGCTTCCCACAGGGGTTTGCCGGTTTCCTCACCGATGGTGCGGGCCAATTCGTCAGCGTTGTTCTTCAAGGCTGCGGCAAAGGCTTCCAGAACCGAAATGCGCTCCTCCAGGGTCCGACGGGCCCAGCCCGGGAACGCCTGACGCGCCGCTTGCACGGCCGATTCAACCTGAGCGGCGGTGGCGCCTTCACCGGACCACAGCACTTGCTGGGTCACCGGGTTCAGCGACTGGAACGTTTCGCCCTGACCGGCCAGCCATTCACCTGCAATGTATAGCGACTTCATTATTTCGACTCCCGAGCTGCGGACAACGCCACGGCGCGCACTTGATCGCCAGCGTTGAGTTGAAGACGTTTGGCGGTCAGCGGGTCGACCACCAGAGTACCGGCGGCCAGACGTGCCGGAGCGGCAGTGATGCGGCAGTCTTCGCGCTTGCGGTTGTGAATGATGAATGGCGTGGCATCGTCACCCGGCGTGCCAACGGCCAGTACCAGCGCCTGGCTGTCACGCACGGCGCGGATCTTGCCGGTTTCGCATTCGATGGCCGGGCCGGCGTCGAAAATGTCGACGTAGCCCTGGTAGCTGAAACCTTCGCTCTTGAGCATGGCCAGCGCCGGCTCGGTATCCGGGTGCACCTGACCGATCACGTTGCGTGCATCCGGCGACAGGAAGCAGGTGTACAGCGGGAATTTCGGCATCAGTTCGGCGATGAACGCCTTGTTGCCCACGCCGGTCAAGTAGTCGGCCTGGCTGAATTCCATCTTGAAGAAGTGCCGGCCCAGGCTTTCCCAGAACGGCGAGCGCCCGGCGTCATCGGACACGCCGCGCATCTCGGCAATGATCTTGTTGCCGAACAGTTGCGGGAATTCGGCAATGAACAGCATCCGCGCCTTGGACAGCATGCGGCCATTGAGGCCACTGCGGTAATCGGCGTGCAGGAACAGCGAGCACAGCTCGGAGTTGCCGGTCAGGTCGTTGGCCAGGAACAGCGTCGGGATTTCGCGGTAGATGTTCAGTTCCTGGGACGCGCTGACGGTCAGACCGACGCGGAAGTTGTACCAGGGCTCCCGCAGGCCGACAGCGCCTGCGATGGCGGAAATGCCCACCACGCGAGCGTTGTCGTCTTCGAGCACGAACAGGTAGTCCGCATCGCCCCGCCCGGCTTCGCCACGGAAGGTCTTCTCGGCCCAGCCAACCCGATGGGCCAGACGCTCTTCGTTGGCCGGCAAGGTGGTCAGGCCGGTGCCGGTGCTGCGGGCCAGGTCGATCAGAGCGGGTAAATCGCTGCTGCGTACGGGACGAACGATCATGCTATCTCCTCAAACGGGCCGCCAACGCCACCCGCGAAACTTCGCTGCTTTGCAAGACTCTTTTCAGTCAGGCGTCAAACCGCTACCAGGCGCACGCTGGCACCTTCACCGACACCCAGGGCTTCGGCCGCTTCCAGGTCGAGAGTGACGGGTTTGCCCGGCGCGTAATCGAGCTCGAGCATGACCGCGCGGTAATCCTGCAACTGCGCGTTGGACACCAGGTACTGTCGACCGACACCTTTGACCGGCTCGCCGATTTTTACCGGCACCACGCGGCTCTGGGCGATCGAACGGATCCCCGAGACGCGGGCGTGCAGGGTCGGGCCGCCGTCGAAAATGTCGATGTAGTGATCGGTCTCGAAGCCTTCGCGCATCAGGATGTCGAAGGTGATCTGCGCCCGTGGATGCACCTGGCCCATCGCTTCTTGCGCGGAGTCCGGCAGCAACGGCACGTAGATCGGGTAATGCGGCATCAGTTCGGCCAGGAACGTACGGCTCTTCAGGCCGCACAGGCGCTCGGCTTCGGCGTAGTTGAGGTCGAAGAAGTTGCGGCCGATGGCATCCCAGAACGGCGAGTCGCCATTTTCATCACTGTAGCCGACGATCTCGGTCACCACGGAATCGGCGAAACGCTCCGGATGGCTGGCCACGAACAGCAGGCGGCCACGGGAATTGAGCTCGGCCCAGGGCGAACCCACCAGCTCGCGCTGTACGTAGAAACTGGTCAGCAAGCTGTTGCCGGTCAGGTCGTGGCACTGGGAGAGCACGTGAATCTTGTTATGAATTTTCAGCTCGCGGGAGGCGTGCACGAAGGTTTCATTACGGAAGCTGTAGAACGGCTCGGAATAACCGGCGGAAGCGACGATCGCCGAGCAGCCCACCAGTTTGCCGGTGGCCGTGTCTTCGAGGACGAAGAAATAGCTTTCTTCACCGTTGAAGCTCACTTCGGCAGCGAACGACGCTTCGCTCGCGGCGATCTTATCGCTCAGGCGTTCAACGTCATCCGGCAAGGAAGTGACACCAATCGGGCTGTCCGCAGCCAGACGCTGTACCTCGCCCAGATCAGCCATTTGCGCGGGGCGCATCACCAGCATGGTGTCACTCCTTTCTAAAACTCTTGAGGGAAAATAAGCCGGGCCTTTTGTAGGAGCGAGCCTGCTCGCGATGGTGTATCAGCCACATCGGTGTCGACTGACACACCATCGCGAGCAGGCTCGCTCCTACAGAAAAGCGGCCCGGCATAAAAATTGGGTTCGACGCCTGAACTGTCAGGCGTCGAAGGGACTATCAGGCTTGGGTCAGTTTTGCCGCAGCGCGTTCGAAACGATCCAGACCGGCATCGATATCGGCGTCTTCAACCACCAGGCTAGGCGCGAAACGGACCACGTCCGGACCTGCTTGCAACACCATCAGGCCTTCTTTCTCAGCGGCGTTGAAGATGTCCTTGGCCTTGCCTTTCCAGGCGTCGCTCAGCACGCAACCGATCAACAGGCCCAGGCCACGCACTTTGGTGAACAGGCCGTACTTCTCGCCGATCTGCTCCAGGCGAGCCTTGAACTTGTCGTGCTTGGCGTTGACGCCGGCCAGCACTTCAGGAGTATTGACCACGTCGACCACCGCTTCGGCGACCGCGCACGCCAGCGGGTTGCCGCCGTAGGTGGTGCCGTGGGTGCCGACGACCAGGTGCTTGGCCAGGTCTTCGGTGGTCAGCATCGCCGCGATCGGGAAACCGCCGCCCAGGCTCTTGGCGCTGGTCAGGATGTCCGGGATCACGCCGTAATGCTGGTAGGCGAACAGTTTGCCAGTACGGCCCATGCCGGTTTGCACTTCGTCGAAGATCAGCAGCGCGTTGTGCGCGGTGCAGAGTTCGCGGGCGCCTTGCAGGTATTCGAGTTCAGCCGGGATCACACCGCTTTCGCCCTGGATCGGCTCCAGCACCACCGCGCAAGTCTTGTCGGAAATGGCGGCTTTCAGCGCGGCCAGATCGTTGTACGGCACGTGGGTGATACCGGTGATTTTCGGACCGAAACCGTCGGAATACTTCGACTGGCCACCGACGTTCACGGTGAACAGGGTACGGCCGTGGAAGCTGTTGAGCGCGGCGATGATTTCGTACTTCTCGCTGCCAAAACGATCGTGACCGACACGACGGGCCAGCTTGAAAGCGGCCTCGTTGGCTTCGGCGCCGGAGTTGCAGAAGAAGGCACGCTCGGCAAAGGTGGCATCGATCAGCTTATGGGCCAGGCGCAGGGCCGGCTCATTGGTGAACACGTTGGACACGTGCCACAGCTTGTTGGCCTGTTCGGTCAAGGCGCCGACCAGCGCCGGATGCGCATGGCCCAATACGTTTACGGCAATCCCGCCGGCGAAGTCGATCAGCTCGCGACCGGACTGGTCCCAGACGCGGGAACCGGCGCCACGCACGGGAATGAAGGCGGCAGGCGCGTAGTTGGGAACCATTACCTGATCGAAATCGGCGCGTTGTACCGCAGCGTGCTCAACGGACATCGGAGTCTCCTGAAGAGAAAACACTCGCCTGAAACTGGCGAGCGATGGGGGGATTGTAAGGACAGTTTTCAGCCCGGCCTTGCCGCCAAGCGACAACTTCTTATAGCGCAAACCCCGGTTTTTCCCGGGTTTACGGCAATGCGACATATAGGGTCGCAAAGGCGCAGTTTAACTGGACCAGACAGTTAACGGCAGGCTTGGCGGGATTTGATTTACCGAGGCATCGCGAGATGCCGACAACGGCCGGACATCTATAAAGAAGAATGAGCGAAGGCTTTAACAGGTTATCCATGGCAATAGCGCCATGGATTGATCAGGCAGAAATCAGCCGCGCTCCGACGGCACCGACGACAATTCGAACGGGCTGCTGCTGCGTCGCTGGTTGCGATCTTCCCGCGGCGTGGCGCCGAAGAAGTTGCGGTAGGCGCTGGAAAAATGCGGCCCCGAGGAGAAGCCGCACGACAGGCCGATCTGAATGATCGACTTGCTGGTTTGCATCAACATCTGCCGGGCCTTGTTCAGGCGCAGTTCCAGGTAGTACTGGCTCGGCACACGATTGAGGTATTGCTTGAAGATCCGCTCCAGCTGTCGACGGGACACGCACACGTGCTGGGCGATTTCGTCGGTAGTCAGCGGCTCTTCGATGTTGGCCTCCATCAGCAGCACCGCCTGGGTGAGCTTTGGATGGCTGGAGCCGAGGCGATTCTGCAACGGAATGCGCTGACGTTCGCCGCCTTCGCGGATGCGCTCGACCACCAACTCTTCCGACACCGCACCGGCCAGTTCCGCACCGTGATCGCGAGCCAGCACCGCCAGCAGCAAGTCGAGCACCGACATGCCGCCGCAGGCGGTCAGGCGATCGCGATCCCAGTCGAACAGATGGCTGGTGGCGATGACTTTCGGGAAGCGTTCAGCGAAATCGTCCTGCCAGCGCCAATGCACGGCAGCACGGTAACCATCAAGCAAACCGAGTTGCGCCAACGGATAGACACCGGCGGACAAGCCACCAATCACGCACCCCGAACGCACCAGTTGTTTCAGCGCACTGCTGAGTGCCGGCGCCAGGGTGGTCGGTGGCTCGTCGGCGAGCAGGAACAGTTTCTGGAAATTTTCGAGCTTGCCGGTCCAGGCTTCGCCGGGCAATTGCCAGGCGTTTTCGGCCGGTGGTTCGGCCTGCAGGAATGACAGTTCGTAGACCACGTCCGGATGCACACGCTGGGCAACACGCAAGGCCTCCTCAGCCAGCGCAAGCGTCAGTGCTTTAGTGCTGGGCCAAATCAGGAAACCAATTCGATGGGCAGTCATGGGTGGGCGATCCGAAGCGAAAAACAGTGATGAAGGCATGGGCCAATGCTAGCCCGTAAAAGAACACAAATCGCAAAACCAGCAAAGATCGAATATAGGAGCTGGCTTGCCAGCGAAGGCGGCGTATCAGTCAACACTCATGGTGACTGACACTACGCCTTCGCTGGCAAGCCAGCTCCTACAGGGGATCGGGGCCAGCCTTTAGACTGCGAAGCATGCACTATCTCGGTGCATAACGGCAGTTCTGATTACTTCAGGCTGCCCGAGAGGAATTGCTGCAAGCGTTCCGATTGCGGGTTCACCAGCACTTCACGCGGGTTGCCGCTTTCTTCGACGACACCTTTGTGCAGGAACACCAACTGGTTCGACACTTCACGGGCGAAGCCCATTTCGTGGGTCACCACCACCATGGTCCGGCCTTCCTGGGCCAGGGCCTGCATCACTTTCAACACGTCGCCAACCAGCTCCGGGTCGAGGGCCGAGGTCGGTTCGTCGAACAGCATCACTTCGGGTTCCATCGCCAGCGCACGGGCAATGGCCACGCGCTGCTGTTCGCCGCCGGACATGTGACCCGGATAGGCGTCCTTGCGATGACCGACACCGACCTTGTTCAGGTAGTGCTCGGCTTTCTCACGCGCTTCAGCCTTGGACATGCCCAGCACGTGAACCGGCGCTTCCATGATGTTTTCCAGCGCAGTCATGTGCGACCACAGGTTGAAATGCTGGAACACCATCGACAGGCGCGAACGCATGCGTTGCAGCTGTTTCGGGTCGGCGGCCTTCAGCGCGCCGTCCTTGTTCGCCACCAGCTTCAGCTCTTCGTTGTTGAGCAGAATCTTGCCCGCGTGCGGCTGCTCCAGCAGGTTGATGCAGCGCAGGAAGGTACTTTTGCCGGAGCCACTGGAGCCGATGATGCTGATCACATCGCCAGCCGCCGCTTTCAGGGACACGCCCTTGAGCACTTCGTGACTGCCATAGCGTTTATGCAGGTCTTGGACTTCAAGTTTGTACATGCGGTCGGTTCTCACAAAAAGCAGTCAGTCAGTCGTTGAGCAAGCGCCCGTGACGCAGCGCTTCGCGCCCCGCCACCTTGGCCAGCCAGAAACCGGGTTGGGCATAACGCAGCCGTTCAATGGCAAACAGCACCCCGGACGTACCAGCACACACCGTGCTGACCCGATCCGCCAGCGGATCGATCACTTCAAAAATCTCATCGCCAGCATCAACCCATTCACCGGGTTTACGCAGAAAACTCACCACGCCCGGATGCGGCGCGAACAGCAATTCGGTGCCTTCGAACGGCAGGCCTTCGCAAGCGTCCTGCGCAGGTGCAGGCCAGTCGCCGCTGATCAGGCCCTGCTCGGCGAGGAACGCCAGAATGCCCTCGGCATGCGCCTCGGTCTCGAGGCGACCGGTGTCGGCCTGACCACCCAGTTCAATGGTAGTCGCCAGGCACGCCAGTGGAATCTGCGCGTCCGGGAACAAACGGGACAACCGCAACCACGGCAGCGAACAGGCTTCGTCGAAGGAGCTGCCGCCGGAATCTTCCGCCAGCAGACCGACCCGCACATTCAGGTGCGCGGCCAGCGAACGCCATTGCGGCCAGTGCTGCGGCAAGGCGTACATGTGCAGCGCCGCTTCACAATCGCAATGCAGGTCCAGCACCACATCGGCGGCGCAGGCATGGCTGAGCAGCACACGCTGCATGCCTTGCAACTGGCTGCTCGCCTCTGGCAAGGCCGCCAGATGATCACTCATGGCCTGGCGGATCAAACGGATGTTGGCGTGCGGGTCATCACCCAGATGCCCATCGAGTTGCGCGGCCACTGGCACGCTGAGTTCGACGAAATCCCGGTTGAAGTTCTTGCCGCTGCCCGCCTCGAAACGCCCTTGATGATTGCCCTGCAGCAACTGACCGAGGCCCAGTGGATTGGCCACCGGCACCAGTTCGATCACGCCGTTGAGCAAGCCTTGGGCTTCGAGTTCGGCCAGGCGCTTTTTCAGCGCCCAGGCCGTGCGCATGCCCGGCAATTCATCGGCGTGCAGGCTGGCCTGAATGTAAGCCTTGCGCTCGCCACTGCCGAAGCGAAACACCGAAATCTGGCGTTCGCTACCGAGGTGACTCCACGGCAAAGCATGATCGATGCGTTCCATATCAGTGCTTCCGCGGGGCCAGGTAGCCCAGCCAGCGGCGCTCGGCCAGTTTGAACAGCTTCACCAGAATGAAGGTCAGGCACAGGTAGAACACGCCGGCGGTGATGTAGGCTTCGAACGGCAGGTAGAACTGAGCGTTGACCGTGCGCGCGGCACCGGTGATGTCGATCAGGGTCACGATGGACGCCAGACTGGTGGTCTGCAACATCATGATCACTTCGTTGCTGTATTGCGGCAGCGCACGACGCAGGGCCGACGGCAACAGGATGCGCTTGTACATCTTGACCCGCGACATGCCCATGGCCTTGGCCGCTTCGATCTCGCCGTTCGGCGTGGCCCGCAGGCTGCCGGCGATGATTTCGGCGGTGTAGGCGCTGGTGTTGATGGCGAACGCCAGGCACGCACAGAAGGTCGCGCTGGACAGCCACGGCCAGAGGAAGCTGTCGCGAACGGTTTCGAATTGCGCCAGACCGTAGTAGATCAGAAACAGCTGCACCAGCATCGGCGTGCCGCGGATCACGTAGGTGTAGAGCCACGCGGTCATGTTGACCACCGCGTTTTTCGAGACGCGCATCAAGCCCAGCGGCAACGCACACAGCAGGCCGAAGAACAGCGACAGTGCGAGCAGTTTGAGGGTGGTCACCAGGCCGCCGAAGTACAGCGGCAAGGCCTCCCAAATGACGTTGTAGTCGAAGATCATAGATCAGCCGCCCTTACGCCTACCGAGTAGCGCTTCTCAAGGTGACGCAATGCCAGCAACGAGACACTGGTGATCACCAGGTACATCGCCGCCACTGCGAGGAAGAAGGTGAAAGGTTCGCGGGTGGCATCGGCCGCCTGCTTGGCCTTGAACATCATGTCTTGCAGACCCACCACCGAAATCAGCGCGGTGGCCTTGGTCAGTACCAGCCAGTTGTTGGTGAAACCCGGAATCGCCAGGCGAATCATCTGCGGTACCAGTACCCGGAAGAACACCTGGAAACTGCTCATGCCGTAAGCCATGCCGGCTTCGGCCTGACCCTTGGGGATCGCCATGAAGGCGCCACGGAAGGTTTCCGACAGGTAGGCACCGAAGATGAAGCCCAGGGTGCCGATACCGGCAGCCAACGGGTTCAGGTCGATGTATTCGTCAAAACCGAGCAGCGGTGCGACACGGTTGAGCAGGTCCTGGCCGCCGTAGAAAATCAGCAGGATCAGCACCAGGTCGGGAATACCGCGGATCACTGTGGAGTACAGATCGCCCAGCCAGGCCAGCCAGCGCACCGGCGACAGGCGCAGTGCCACGCCGATCAGGCCCAGAACAATGGCCAGGGCCATGGACGACAAGGCGAGCTGAAGCGTCAGCCAAGCGCCATCGAGGATGACAGCCCCGTAGCCTTTCAACATGATTCAGGTCCTCGAAAGTTGGGATGAAAAAATGGCGCAAACCTCAGAGATCCTGTTGCTTGCGCCATTTCGGACTTGTCGCCGGGACGTGTTACTTGCCGTAGATATCGAAGGCGAAGTACTTGTCCTGGATTTGCTTGTACTTGCCGTTTTCGCGGATGGCCGCGATGGCAGCATTGAGCTTGTCCAGCTCAGCCTTGTCGCCCTTGCGCACGGCAATGCCGACGCCGTCGCCGAAGTATTTGACGTCGGTGAACGCAGGACCGACGAAGGCGAAGCCTTTACCGGCGTCGGTTTTCAGGAAACCGTCATCCAGCAGCGTAGCGTCTGCCACGGTGCCGTCGAGGCGGCCGGCGGCCACATCCAGATAAATTTCGTTCTGCGAGCCGTACGGCTTGATCTCGGTACCCAGCGGGGCCAGGACTTCACGGGCGAAACGCTCGTGGATCGAACCGCGTTGCACGCCGATGTTCTTGCCCTTGAGCTCGGTCAGGTTGTCGCTGACCTGAGTGCCGGCCTTCATGACCAGGCGCGCCGGAGTGTTGTAGTACTTGTTGGTGAAGTCCACGGACTTCTTGCGATCTTCAGTGATCGACATGGACGACAGGATCGCGTCGATCTTGCGCACCTTGAGCGCCGGGATCAGACCGTCGAACTCTTGCTCGACCCACACGCACTTGACCTTCATCTCTTCGCACAGGGCGTTGCCGATGTCGTAGTCGAAACCCACGATGCTGCCATCCGGTGCTTTGGATGCGAACGGAGGGTAAGCCGCTTCAATACCGATTTTCAGAGGTTTTTCATCGGCGAAGGTTGGCAGGGACAGCACGGTGGACAGTGCCAGGGCGCCAAGCAGCACGAGTTTCTTCATCTTGGGACTCCATCGGAAAAGGGCTAAAACGGCAGAGTGAGCGACAGCCCAATATGCGAATGAGTGGAACCGGAAAGCGTTGCTGCGTCCTGCATTGCGTGTGCGAATTTTCAACACGGGCAACGACGAGCGAATGATCGGCATTCTAACGACAGGCCCGAAGCCGATATTTCTTCAATGCGACAACTAGTTACAGAAGCACCGAGAAAGCCGTTTGGGCACGTTGACAGCCTTGCAAAATCATGCAAGAGCAAAAGATGGCAAACCGATCTATGTAGCAAATTGCGGGCCTATTATTGGCAAACCCTTCTAATCCGGCAAGCGTAGCGTGGGGAGTTATTTTTTGAGCGTGCGAAATGCACCATTGCTGGCCGATGGCGTTTCGCAATGCCCCGACTCTGCGCGAGCGGTTACACATTCAGTTACTTGAAAGCAGATGGGTAACAGTGGGAAAGCGCCTACAGAGGAAGCCGATAATTATTGGCTGATGTTTATGCGGTGTCTGACAGGCCGTCATCGCGGGCAAGCCTTGCTCCCACGGAATCGGCGTCGTGCCCAAGATCGGCGAACAACACAAAACCTGTGGGAGCAAGGCTTGCCCGCGATGAGGCCAGAACTGCCAACACAAACCCCTCAGGCAATAAAAAACCCCACCCGACTCAACATCGGGTGGGGCTTCGATGACGCCAAACGCTACTTACGCAACATTCATCGTCTTGTGCGTATCAATCAAATGCTGCACCACACCCGGGTCCGCCAGGGTGGAAATATCGCCCAACCCGTCATATTCCGCGGTGGCAATCTTGCGTAGAATCCGCCGCATGATCTTGCCCGAACGGGTTTTCGGCAGCCCCGGCGCCCACTGGATCACGTCCGGTGAAGCAATCGGGCCGATCTCCTTACGCACCCAGTTCTTCAGCTCCAGGCGCAACTGCTCGCTGGTCTCTTCGCCGGCGATCAGGGTGACGTAGACATAGATGCCCTGGCCCTTGATGTCGTGCGGCACACCGACCACCGCCGCTTCGGCGACTTTCGGGTGCGCGACCATGGCGCTTTCGATCTCGGCGGTGCCCATGCGGTGGCCGGAGACGTTGAGCACGTCGTCCACGCGACCGGTGATCCAGTAGTAACCATCGGCATCGCGACGGGCGCCGTCACCGGTGAAGTACATGCCGCGGAAGGTCTTGAAATAGGTATCGACGAAGCGGTCGTGGTCGCCATACAGCGTGCGCGCCTGGCCTGGCCACGAATCGAGAATCACCAGGTTGCCCTCGGCCTCGCCTTCGATGATGTTGCCCAGGTTGTCCACCAGGGCCGGCACCACGCCGAAGAACGGACGCGCCGCCGAACCCGGCTTGAGGCCGTGGGCGCCCGGCAACGGGCTCATCATGTTGCCGCCGGTTTCGGTCTGCCACCAGGTGTCGACGATCGGGCAACGGGACTGGCCGACGTTCTTGTAGTACCAGTCCCAGGCTTCCGGGTTGATCGGCTCGCCGACCGAACCCAGCAGGCGCAGGCTGCTGCCATCGGCGCCTTCCACCGCGGCGGTGCCCGAAGCCATCATCGCGCGGATCGCCGTTGGCGCGGTGTAGAGGATATTGACCTGGTGCTTGTCGACGATCTTCGCCACCCGGGTGATGTCCGGATAGTTCGGCACGCCTTCGAACAGCAGCGTGGTCGCGCCGTTGGCCAGCGGACCGTAGACGATGTAACTGTGGCCGGTGACCCAGCCGACGTCGGCGGTGCACCAGTAGATTTCCCCCGGACGGTAGTCGAACACGCGCTCGTGGGTCATGGCCGCGTACAGCAAGTAGCCGCCAGTGGTGTGCTGCACGCCCTTCGGCTTGCCGGTGGAACCGGAGGTGTAGAGGATGAACAGCGCTTCTTCGGCGCCCATCTCTTTCGGCGCGCACACGGTGCCGGCCACTTTCATCAGGTCTTCGTACCAGATGTCGCGGTGCTGGTTCCACTTGATGTCGCCACCGGTGCGCTGGCAGACGATGACTTTCTGGATGCTGCTGGTTTCCGGGTTGGTCAACGCGTCGTCGACGTTGGCCTTGAGCGGGATCTTCTTGCCGGCACGAATGCCTTCGTCGGCGGTGATCACCACTTTCGAGCGGCAGTCGATGATGCGACCGGCCAGGGCTTCCGGCGAGAAGCCGCCGAACACCACCGAGTGAATCGCGCCGATCCGGGTGCAGGCCAGCATGGCGACCACGGCTTCGGGGATCATCGGCATATAGATCGTCACCACGTCGCCGCGGTGCACGTCCTGGCCGCGCAGGGCGTTGGCGAACTTGCAGACTTGTTCATGCAGCTCGCGGTAGGTGATGTGGCGGCTTTCGGCAGGGTCATCCCCTTCCCAAATGATTGCGACTTGATCGCCGCGCTCGGCCAGATGCCGGTCGAGGCAGTTGTAGGAAACGTTCAGGGTGCCGTCGGCGAACCACTTGATGTCGACATGGTGATCGTCGAAGGAGGTCTGTTTCACCGTGGTGAAAGGCTTGATCCAGTCGAGGCGCTTGGCTTGCTCGCGCCAGAAACCGTCCGGGTTGACGACCGACTGCTGGTACATGGCCTTGTAGGTCGCCTCGTCAGTCAGCGTATTGGCCAGGACCTCGGGACGAACGGGATACAGGGAAGCCGCACTCATCTTTCTTACCTCGGTGGAATTAGTTGTTTTTGTATGGCCCTCGTTTTAGCCGGGCCGGGCCTATAGAACCATTCGACGATGGTAGTAACAAGCCCATACAAATTGTCGTGAATAGCTCTAAACCGCCCACCGCCCCCTTGTAGGAGCGAGCCCTGCTCGCGATGGTCGCCAACGATTACGCGCCGAGCCTGACACCCCGCGGCGCCCTCAGGTTCATCGCGAGCAAGCTCGCTCCTACAGAGAAATAGAGGTTATTCAGGGATTGTTACAGGATCTGTCAAAGGTGTTTATCAAAACCACGTCTATATGAACGTATCCGCCCCCCCTAAAATCTGCCTCGCCAACCCGGCAACCTGAGTTAACCAAGTTACAGCCCCCACGAAGGCAGTTAACCCAAACCAAGTAGTTCAGCTCCACACGCAACCCCAAAAAGGTTGCGTGAACCCACTCGACCTTAGAAAGGTAAAACTCAAATGAAAGCTTTATTGGTTCTGGCCCTCAGCAGCGTGTGCGTAAGTGCCATGGCAAGCGAGGTCCCGACTGATGTCGCGCAGCAACAACCGCCCATTGAGGAATACACTTACTCGATGAATCTGGACATCGCCAAAGTGATCTCCATGAGCGAAGCCCCGAATGTTTGTGAAGTTGTGCCAATGAAAATGGAATACGAAGATTCCAACGGTCAACGGCATATCCTGCGTTACAGCGCGATGGGCAACGGTTGCTCTAACGGCTGATCCCTGCTTCACCCCTCCCCCGAAAAGGTTCGACCCACCCGCCGCGATCAGGCAGATGAAGCGCCGAACCTTACCAATCGAATATTTCGATTATTTTAAGCATTTATTTGCGCTTTTTAATCTAAATAGTTGGCGTAGTATCAGTCTCACCCAAGACAAACGACGCCCAAGAATCTGGAGCACTGACCATGAAAACCCAACTGATCCTCGCCCTGACCCTCTCCGTCCTGGCTGCCAACACCTTCGCTGCCGATGGTTACGACCGCACCGGCTCGGCCGCCTACACCAACGAAGCCTCTGTCGCTTCCGACGGTTACGACCACACCGGTTCAGCGTCCTTCGCAGCCGATGGCGCAGACCACGTTGGTGCAGGCAAACTCGCTGCCGACGGCTCTGATCACACTGGCGCCGCCCGCCTCGCTGCCGATGGTGCTGATCACGTCGGTGCCGCTCGCCTGAGCTGAGCCGCCTGTGCGACTTCATGGCCCGACTTCGGTCGGGCTTAGTTGTGTCTGGAGCCTGAGAAACCACTACAGAAACACAAGATGTAGTGAAAAAAGCCTTTTTTGGTTATTTCTTGAGCAAAAATAATCCAGGGCAAAAAATCAGGAAAAAAAATCTTTCCTCGCCAACATCGTTCAAAGCCCTGTAAACCCTCGCTCTGACCGAACAACGGTCGCCGTCGACCGATCCGCAAGCCATTTCGTCGCACCACAGCACGCAAAACTTCCCTATAATGCGGCCGTAAACGGGCCTGCAATATTCCCTTACAGGGAAGAAAAGCCAGTCTGAAGCCCCGCACAAGCAATCAAAGCTTGCTGCGCCCATCAGTGGCTCTCGGAACCCCGTACAAAATTCTGTTTGATGCCTGCGTATAGCTGCTGCAAAAAACGATTCCTTTAGATCCAACGCGGCCAGTAAGGCCGTGTGAAAAACCGACCTATTCATTTTCACACGGGCAACTGGCCCTCACGCAGGAGACGACACGTCATGCTGAGCTGGGACGAATTCGACAAAGAAGACACGGAAGTAGTGGCCAAGAGCGCCAACGCCGGCCACGCCACCGAAGCCAATATGGACCGTCTCGACAGCGCTGGCGGTGCCGCCGCCCTGGAAGCTCGCGCCGTGACCGCCTCTGACTCCGCTGCCGTGGCCCGCGCCAAGGCCGCCCTGGATTCGCTCGACGTGGCCGAAGGCCTTGCCGAACTCGAAGGCGCCTCCGCCCGTGTCGCCGTTGACGAAAAGCGCATGATCAACTGCCGCGCCGACCTCAACCAACTCGTACCCTTCAAGTACGACTGGGCCTGGCAGAAATACCTGGACGGCTGCGCAAACCACTGGATGCCGCAAGAAGTCAACATGACCGCCGACATCGCCCTCTGGAAAAACCCGGAAGGCCTGACCGACGACGAGCGCCGCATCGTCATGCGCAACCTCGGCTTCTTCTCCACCGCCGACTCCCTGGTAGCCAACAACCTGGTCCTGGCCGTGTACCGCCTGATCACCAACCCGGAATGCCGCCAGTACATCCTGCGCCAGGCTTTCGAAGAAGCGATCCACACCCACGCCTACCAGTACTGCATCGAATCGCTGGCCATGGATGAAGGCGAAATCTTCAACATGTACCACGAGATCCCATCGGTCGCGAAAAAAGCCACCTGGGGCCTGAAATACACCCGCTCGATCTCCGATCCGAAGTTCGAAACCGGCACCGTCGAAACCGACAAAGAACTGCTGCGCAACCTGATCGCCTACTACTGCGTCCTGGAAGGCATCTTCTTCTACTGCGGCTTCACCCAAATCCTCTCCATGGGCCGCCGCAACAAAATGACCGGCGTCGCCGAGCAGTTCCAATACATCCTGCGCGACGAATCCATGCACCTGAACTTCGGCATCGACGTGATCAACCAGATCAAAATCGAAAACCCGCACTTGTGGGATGCTGAAATGAAGGAAGAAGCTTCGCAGATGATTCTGCAGGGCACTCAACTGGAGATCGAATACGCTCGTGACACCATGCCTCGCGGTGTGTTGGGCATGAATGCGGCGATGATGGAGGACTACCTCAAGTTCATCGCTAACCGTCGTCTGTCGCAGATTGGTCTGAAGGAAGAGTATCCGGGGACGACTAACCCGTTCCCTTGGATGAGCGAGATTATGGACTTGAAGAAGGAGAAGAACTTCTTTGAGACTCGGGTTATTGAGTATCAGACTGGTGGGGCTTTGAGCTGGGATTGATTTCTGAGCTTGCCGTGATTTGACGATGTAAATCGACGAATCGAATTACAAAAGGCCCCGATCTGATCGGGGCCTTTTTATTGGGTAAGAAAACTCTTACTCATCTCGATGCGTGTAGGAACACTCGCAAGATCCGTCGCTATTTTCTGTAGGAATTTTCGTAGACAGGCGTGATGGCCACTCAGTATCGTCCGAGGGTTTTCCATCCTCGGCGACTGTATGAACGAAAAGAAAAAAGACAGCGACTGGAGTGCTTCTGAGATTAAGGCCGCTGTAGATGCCTATCTGAAGATGCTCGCGCTAGAGCTAAGCGGCCAGAAATTCGTTAAGACTGAAGAGAATCTTGCTCTGCGAGAAACGGCTTTGCCAACCCGCACCAAAGGCTCTGTCGAATTCCGGATGCAGAACATCTCTACTGTTCTAATGAAGATGGATCGGGAATTCATCAAGGGCTACAAGCCTGCCAAAAATGTCGGTTCTAATGTTGAGCAGTCAATTCGAGCAGTGCTCATTGAACGAGGCGTTCAGCCTGGTGACCCCAAAGCTCCAACAGCCGACGAAGAAGCCCTAGAACGTCGTGCTGCTGCGCTTCAAAAACAGAAGATAAAGGAACCGCCGAAAGGCATTAAGAGACCGAAGCGAGCGGCAAGCTCCCGTACGGTTTATGTGCGTGATCCCGAAGTGAGAGCTTGGGTTCGAAATGAAGCCGCAGGGCATTGCGAAGGCTGCGATGAGCCCGCTCCGTTTCAAAAGCTTGATTTACCTTATCTGGAAGTCCACCACGTTAAGCCGCTCGCCGAAAAAGGCTCAGATCAAGTCAGCAACGCGGTAGCGTTGTGCCCGAACTGCCATCGACGATGCCATCATTCCAATGACAGTGAGGCATTCACTAAATTTCTTTATAAAAAGATTGGACGGTTAACTCCCGAGTAACGACCACGTCGAACATTGTGGCGAGGGAGCTTGCTCCCGTTCGAGCATCAGCGACATTTCCCTGAGTCATTAGCGACCCGTCCTACAGCCACAAAATGTCCCGTTCGTTAACGTCGCGCAGCCCTATCCGGGGTTGCCGATGGACGAACACACAAGGACAGTCAGTGGCTCGCAACAAGCACATTCCCCTCATTAGAAACCCACCCTCCGGTGATGGGCATCACGTCACCTACCGCCCTATGACGGCCCGCGAACTGGCCGAGCGCGAGGCCCGGCAAAAAGACCACGAGGCCATGCTCGCCCGGCAAGACGCATACATGCGCAAGCGCCAGATCGTCGAGGCCGAACAAAAAACGGTTCAAGCGGGATGCGTCTTCGCTAAGTCCTGCAAGCTGCCGGATGCGGTCATCAACTACGCCAACCCTTCGGGCATGGTGCCCACCGACAGCCTTGAGGACTACGGGGAAATTGTCTGGCTCGGCGCTCGCGAGGTGGACGATGGCGGGCTGCTGAATCTGCAAACGATCAGCGGCTCGACCCTTTCGCTGGGTGCTGGCCGACTGGCGCGCCCCAGCCATTCAGGTCTTGCTAGCCATCGGCGCTGCGGCAAGCGCTGCCTTGGCCGGCCTGGTCGCGGTGTTCTGGACACCCAGCTTGGGCGATAGCGCCCTCTACTCCGAAGACCAACTACGCGCCCTCAAACAGGCCCGCACCCGCGTGCGTCTGCAAATCGAGCAACAGGCGGATGGCAGTCTGAAGGGCTACGGCTTCTACACCGGCAACAACCGCAACTGGGAAATGGTCGATGTCGTGCAGATTGGCATGCGTGGCAGCCAGTACGTTGCCGACCTCGGTGAAGGCATCGAACTGATCTGGACCCCGGCCGTCGACGGCGCCGACATTCTCGGCATTCCCAAACTGGAGGCCGCTCCACAGGCGCCGCATATCTGGGTTTTTCCGCCGACGAAGCAGGCTGACACCATCATCGTGAATCCGATTTATCCGCCTGAGTACAAGGACTTCATTCTTGTATTTCCAGCGGGGTCGGGGGTCAGGCCGGTTTATATTGTTGTAAGTGTTTCAGGCAGAAAACTACCCAATCCCGACCACGACTACCATTCGGCGCCAGAAACAGAAGAAATTACCGGTTTTCCGGGTTTGAACCAGGTGAAAGGCAAAACCCCCAAGCAAGGCGGTGGAGGCATCCGGGAGCGTTGGAGTGATGCAAAGGGTAGAAAAGTATATGAATGGGATTCACAGCATGGAGAGCTAGAAGCTTACCGCACAAGTGATGGAAGCCATTTAGGTTCCTTTGATCGTTTAACTGGTGAACAGATAGATCCCCCCAAGAAGAACCGCAACATTAGTAAGTACTTGTGAGGCTAAAATGGGGCTAAAAGTCCGATTGAATTGGTATGACAAAAAAACCGAAGTTTTAGAAGGAAAGGAATACTCGGCCGATCTTGGTGACGACGGCTCGATAATTGATGCTTTGGGTCTTATGGAAGAGCTTGAGATTTATGACGGTTGTTTCGATGTAAAAAATGCCTGGATACCCAAAATTCAACCCTTGTTTGATCACAAAATTGAGCCAAACACATTCGACTACCAAGTATCTTTTCGATACAGGAATACTTGGTGAAAATATTTCTGTATCACCTACTGGGCTATTGCCTAATCCTGAGTGCAGACGATTTGCGGATTGAAAAGGGCGTGGGATTTTCTACCCGGTGAGCTGGAGGCATATCGCGCAAGTGATGGTAGCGAGCATGCTCGCGAAGAACATGAACAATAACGCGTAGAACCATATACCCAGTGGTGACCTTTGGTTTTTTTCGCGAGCAAGCTTGCTCCTACAGGATGGGTAAGTATGTTGCGGGGGATTTTGCGATGTGTTGCAAAGAGTGAGTGCAACCCGCCCCGCCTCCCGCTATTAATACCCTTCCCCATCCCGGACCGAGCCCGCATGAAATTCGACCTCGCCTACTGCCTCAGCCTCGACAACAAGCTGTCGATCTATGACGTGCGTGATCTCAATTTCGACGAGACGATGGCGTTCGATTCCGCCCTGGAGCATTTCCAGTGCCCCAACGATGCCTGCCGCTTGGCGTTCGACGCGGCGAATGGGTTGGGGACGTTCAATGCCAAGAATGTGAATTACATGCGCACGCCGCATTTCAAGAATCTGCCGAGCACGCGGCATGTCGAGGGCTGTGCTTATGCAAGTCTGAAGGCGCCGGCGTCGGGTGTAGACGCAGAAGTAGATGATGGTCGTGAGGAGCATTTTCCGTCGGAGCTGTTGCTGACCCGGCGTCAGTATGTACGCAAGCCGCACGGCCCGGAGGTGACGGCGGACGTTGCGAGGGATGAGGCGCTAACTTCTCCAGCGACCAGTAGCGTCGAGCATCCCGCCCAGGATTCGACGCCGGACAAGACCAGCGTCTTCGCCCACCCCGTCGAGTGTTTTGTCTCGAACTTCGAGGACAAGGACCTGCTCAAGCGCATGCCGCTGAAGATCGGTGAGCACGCGGCAACCTACGGGGCGTTTTTCAAGAAGATCGAATATCTGCAGGACAACAAGGGGCTGATCTACTGGGGCCGGATCAAGGAAATCAAGGACTACACCCAGAGCTTTCGCATCGATTTCGAGAAGAAGGTCTGGTTCGAGAAGAAGCCCTACTCGGTCAATGTTTACCTGAGCAAGAAGCTGATCGACACCTACCGCAAGCGCAAGGCGTTTCTGGAAGAGATCAAGCATGCCATCGAGAGCAGGCGGGAGTTGTATTGCTTCTTCTATGGGGTGACACCCGAGTTGAAGCAGGTGCCGAGCAAGAAAAACCCCGAGCAGACGTTCGGGGTGTTCAGTGCCAACATTGAGAATCTGGATCACCTCATTGTACGGGAGGCGCCGGGGTTGGAGGGGACGTAACCGTCCGTCCGGCTGAAGGCACGGGATAGAGAAAATCAAAAAATCAATTTGCTCCCGGCTCAAAACAACTGTACAAAAACACAGTATATTTTGATCAACACCCCCGAGCCCGGAGAACACCATGGCCTCTCAAGCGATGAAAATCACCCTGGAGCGTATCGCCCTTTTCCAATTCACCCCGGCCCACTGCGCCCAGGCCCGAGCGATGCTGGGTTGGAGTGTAGAAGAGCTGTCTCGGGAGGCCGGGGTTTCAGTGGATGCCATTCAGCGTTTCGAGGCCAAGCGCGAGGTGCTGGATGTGACGCGGTTGACGTTGGCGTATCGGTTTGAGTCGGAGGGGTTGGTGTTCTTCCCGGGGTTTGCGCCGGGGCGGGGGATGAATGTGAAGGGGTCGACGCGGAATCCGATGGGGCGGGCGGATTTTGCGATGGTTGAGTGAAGCAATAGGTCATGGGCATCGACCCCTGTAGGAGCGAGCCTGCTCGCGATGGACGTTAACGATAACGCGGGCTTCCTGATTGAACGCGCTGCCCTCAAGTCCATCGCGAGCAAGCTCGCTCCTACAGGACCGTTTTATGCCCTCTCACTACGGCTTGAACGCCGGTGCCCGCCGCGCATGGGACACCTGCTCATAGCCATACGCCAACGCCAGAAGCCTGGCGTCGCTCCAGCGAGGTCCGAAGAAGTAAACCGAAGTGGGCACGCCGTCATCGTCTATACCGGAAGGCACCATGATGCCGGGATATCCTGCCAGCGGTACGACGTTCATGGCCGGTGAAGCGACGTCTGATACGAGGGCATCCAGTTGATGGGTTGCCAGTAATTGATCGATGGCAGCGGCATTTTCGCTTTGGATTTTATGCCAGAGCTGATTGTAGGTTTGCTCGTCAAAGACAACATTGCTGGCTGCGATCAAAGTATCCTGGTTATGACCTTCGGAGTTAGGGGCATTGAACAGCAGTAGATCTTCCAGTGTCTTGGCAGGAACGCCGGTTCGAGTCGCGAGGTAACGAGGCAAGTCTCGCTTGATCCCCATTTGCAACGCCTCCTCTACCCGTTCTGAAACCGGGTCGATCAATTCCACGGGAATCAACGTTGCACCTGCTGCCTGCATGAATTCCAACGCTTTAGAAAACTGCGGATCGATCAGGAGCGGCAAATTGCTGCGATCAAATTTAGCGGGGTAGCCGATTCGCCGCCCTACCAATACGTTAGGACGCAACAAGCTGGTGAAATCCACCGTTCTCAGGTTCTGCGGCTTTGGGACCGGATCGGCGGCATCGCTGCCCACCATGGCATTCAACAGGAGTGCAGCCTCGCGAACCGTGCGCGCCATCGGCCCGGGTGTGTCCAGTTTGCTAGTTACCGGAATGATGCCGCTCCGACTCAGCAGACCCACCGTGGGCTTGATACCCACCACACCATTCATGGACGCCGGGCAGCTGATCGAGCCAGAGGTTTCCGTTCCGACGGTCAGGGGTGCAAAACCTGCCGCGACGGCTGTGGCAGAGCCTGAACTGGAACCGCAGGGGTCGCCACTTAACAGGTGTGGATTTTTGGTTTGGCCGCCGCGCCCGCTCCAACCGCTGGTGAGTCCAGGATCGCGGAAGGCAGCCCATTCACTGAGATTGGTTTTTCCAAGAATCACCGCGCCCGCCGCCCGGAGGCGTTGCACGATGAAGGCGTCCTGCGCGGCGGGTTGCCCGACCATGGCCAGTGAACCGGCAGTGGTCTGCATTTGATCGGAGGTATCGATATTGTCCTTGAGCAATACCGGAATGCCATGCAGCGGCCCTCGGATGTAGCCGCCCTTTCGCTCCCGGTCCAGCGACTCGGCCATGGCCAATGCATCGGGGTTGAGTTCGATGATCGCGTTGATGGCCGGCCCGTTTTTGTCCAGCCTTTCGATCCGCTGCAATAAGTGCCGAACCAGCGTTACAGCGTTCAGTTGACCGCGATCCATCCGCTGATTGATTTCATCGACACTCAAATACTCCAGCCTGGTTTCGGGCGCGGGAGACTGCGCAGTGGCTGCACTCGCCGCCATCGAAATCAGGGCAATCCCGGCCAGCCGCTTCATGCAGCCGTTTAACGTTACGTCCATGTACAAATCCTTCTGACTGATTGCGAGTGAATGATTTCACCCGTTTTTCAGCCTACAGAAGCGGCCGAAATTATCCGTCATCACGACTCACCGCGACTCGTACGAAGGTTCGCCCCTGTTGGTAGTCGCCTTACCCGACGCTCTGTTGATCCTCGAACACCTGCTGCTCAACCGCCAACCACCACGCCCCGCCCCGCTGTGGATGCATCAGGTTGAAGGCCTCGCCCATTTGCGGCGTGGTAATCGAAACGCTGCGCTCCCAGGCCAGGGCCAGGATGCGGTCGAAGGGTTCGTACCAGGCGTGCATCGACAGGTCGAAGGTGCCGTTGTGGATCGGCAGCAGCCAGCGACCCTTGAGGTCGAGATGGGCTTGCAGGGTTTGCTCGGGTTGCATGTGCACGTGCGGCCACTCGACGTTGTAGGCGCCGGTTTCCATGAGGGTCAGGTCGAACGGGCCGTATTGTTCGCCGATACGTTTGAAGCCATCGAAGTAGCCGCTGTCGCCACTGAAGAAGATTCGCGTATCGCCGTCGATCATCACCCACGAGGCCCAGAGCGTGCTGTTGCCATCGAACAGGCCACGGCCGGAAAAGTGTTGAGACGGTGTGGCGACGAAGCGGATGCCTTCGACTTCGGTGCCTTGCCACCAATCCAGTTGCCGGACTTTGCTGGCGTCGATGCCCCATTTGATCAGGGTGTCGCCCACACCCAGCGGGGTGAGGAAATATCGGGTCTTGTCGGCGAGCTTCAGCACCGCCTGATGGTCCAGGTGGTCGTAGTGATCATGGGACAGGATCACTGCTTCAATCGGCGGCAATTGTTCCAGGCTGATGGGTGGCTGGTGAAATCGCTTCGGGCCGGCCCACTGCACCGGTGAGGCGCGTTCGGCGAAGACCGGGTCGGTGATCCAGAACTTGTCCCGCAGCTTGAGCAATACCGTGGAATGACCGAGGCGATAGACGCTGTGGTTCGGCGCGGCAATCAGTGCCGCTTGCGTCAGGGGTTGCACCGGGACCGGGGCGCTGGGGCGAGTATCACGCGGTTTGTGGAAGATCACGTTCCACAGGATGCGCAAGGTCTTGCGAAAACCTTCGCGCTTGACCGGCGCATGGTTGCGGTATTGCCCTTCTGTTCGACGAGAAGCTTCGGCTGTGTCAGCGACATCCGCCGGGGAAGTTGAGTTGGCCATGACTGAATGACTCCAGAAAAACCGCTCGTTTCACGATTTTCCGCTTGGGACGATAAATGGCCAAGGCACGCACGCATCAGCCGAACACTCTAGTTATCACCGCGCAGGATTAACAAAACATTACACTGCACAGTGTAGTTTCAAGGTTGCATCAAAGCCGTTCACAAGTAAACTACCGAGTGTAATTTTCTATCCACTCTGCCGAAGCCGCATTTATGACAGCTCCACAGCGCCTGACCGACCGAAAACGCGAAGCCATCATCCAAGCGGCGATTGCCGAATTCCGTGCCAACGGTTTCGAGATCACCAGCATGGACAAGATCGCCGCTACCGCCGGTGTGTCGAAGCGCACGGTGTACAACCACTTCCCCAGCAAGGAAGAGTTGTTTGCCGAAATCCTCAATCAATTATGGGCGCGGGTGACGGCCGAACAGGAAACGCCCTACCGCTCCGATTTGCCGCTGCGTGAGCAACTGCGTCCGATATTGGCGGCAAAGGTGCAAATGCTGGGCGATGACAATTTTCTCGACCTGGCGCGGGTGGCGATTGCGGCGGCTATCCATTCGCCGGAACGCGCGCAGAACATGGTGGCGCGTATGGGTGAACATGAAGAAGGCCTGACCGTGTGGATTCGCGCCGCCCAGGCTGATGGTCGCCTGAAAGCGGCCGCCCCCGACTTTGCTGCGCAACAGGTTCAGGGCCTGCTGAAATCCTTCGCCTTCTGGCCGCAGATTTCCATGGGTTTTCCGGGTCTGTCGGCCGAAATGCAGGGCACCGTGGTGGAGTCGGCGCTGGATATGTTTCTCGCCTGTTATCAAGTGCAATAAATGACAATTCTGGCCAAGTGATCGACCTGTCCGCCGTTCCAAATCAGACACGGCAATGTGTTTCTGAATGAAACTGGCGTCGGGGCTATAGTGAGCCTCTGTCCCAGCGTCATCCAGAGAGCATCATGACCAGCACGACCAGCGAAACCCAAGCCCCCGCCGCCGTCGATCACCTGCGTTTTCACCGTCCTCATGCCCACTTGGCCCCCACCTTCGGCAACGACAAATTTGCCCTGCGGGCAGAAGCCTTTGCGCGGTTCTTCGGCACCCCGACCTTTCTTGGCGCGCAAACGCTGATCGTGGTGGCCTGGGTGTGCCTTAATCTTTCCGGCTTCACCCACTTCGACGTCTACCCGTTCATCCTTCTCAACCTGGCATTCAGTCTGCAATCGGCCTATGCCGCGCCTTTGATTCTGCTGGCGCAAACCCGTCAGGCGGCGCGTGACAAAGCCCAGTCCGAAGCCGATGCGCAGCACCGCGAAGCGCTGGCGATTGCCAACAGTGAACGTCAGGCGCAAGCGGCGCAAAATACCGCGCAACTGCTTCAGCTGCTTGAGCAAAACACCCAACTGACACAAATGACCAAGGAACTGACCGAGCGTATCGAAACCCTGACCACGGAGATGCATCAGCATTTCGTACGCAAGGATCAGCCAAAGGCCTGAGTGGCCTCACGGCAGATTCGAGGCGGCGATTTGGTGTGGAAGCATCATCCGGAGCACAGTGAAATTCGGGAGCCGGGGCGGTCGACCTGGTATGCGCAGTGTCATACACGGGTGTGTCGGGTTGAGCGAGCCTGTGAGTTCAGTCTGTAGTTGATGGGGTGTTGTTGAGGCCGTCTTCGCGGGCAAGCCCGCTTCCACAGGGATCGGTGTCGTTCACAAAATTTGTATCCGACATATATCTCTGTGGGAGCGGGCTTGCCCGCGATGTCGCCAGAACAATCAACACAAATCCATCAGCCCCGCACCAAACTCCGCAGCGCCGTAATCTCCGGCACATCCCGCCGGTTCATGTACACCCGCAACGGTTCGGTGATGTTGATCCGGTCGTCGATGTTCTGATCCAGCAGCAGCTGAATCAACTCGCGCTTGAGGGTCATGGTGTGCTCGGGGCCGGCGACCCAGACGAATTCGCTGGTGGGGATGATGCCGTCGTCCGCCACGTCCATGCCGAAGGAATCTTCGCTAAAGCGGACGATGTAATGGCCAGTCTTGCGATTGAGTCCGACAAAGCCCTTGAGTTGGTCAGCCGCCTGGCAAATCAGCTGGGAAGTGATGCGCATGGTAAACCTCACACGATGTGATTTGTGGTTTACACGCAGGGCCAGCGAAAGGCTTTCCCTCTGCCGGGGAAATTGCCGGGGGCAAGCGTACTGCAAACGAGCCCACAAAAGCCCTGACGAACATCAGCTTCAAACAGGTTTATGTCGGTCTCGCGATAGCGCCGGCAACGTTCAGTTGTTAAAAGGGACGTCTTTGAAAACCATCGCGAAAGGATCTCGACCATGCCTGTCACCTTCACTAAAAACGCTCTGCTGCTGAGTCTGCTGCTCGCCCTCGGCCAGGCCCAGGCCGCCAGCGAGCCGGCCCCCTCGGCGCTGGCGACCCGATCGGGCATCCCGCACCCAGCCGTGATCGCCCACCGTGGCGCGTCCTTCGATGCCCCCGAATCCACCGCCGCGGCTTACAAACTGGCGCGAGATCTCGGTGCCGACTATCTGGAACTGGACCTGCAACGCAGCAAGGACGGCGTGCTGTTCGCCCTGCATGACAACAACCTGCAACGCACCACCGACGTCGCCCGCAAGTTCCCCGAGCGCAAGGACAGCCCCGCCAACGCCTTCACTATGGCCGAGCTGAAAACCTTGGATGCCGGTAGCTGGTTTAACACCGCTTACCCGGATCGTGCACGCGCTTCCTACGCTGGCCTGAACATCCTGACCCTCGATGAAATCATCGACATCGCCCAGGGCAATCCCCAGCACCAGCCGGGCCTGTACATCGAGACCAAGGAGCCGAAGCAATTTCCCGGCATCGAGCATGACCTGAAAGCGAAACTTCAGGAGCGTGGCTGGCTGATTCCGGTCGGTTCGGCATTGGCGAAAAGCGAGCCGGCGGTCGGTCAGGGACCGGGCAAGGTGATCCTGCAAACCTTCGAGAAGAGCAGCCTCGAACTGCTGCAAAAGGAAATGCCGCAGGTGCCGAAGATCCTGTTGCTGTGGGTCGGCGAGGGCAACATTGAACCTGCTTCGAAAGTCACCTTTGCCGAGTCCGGCGAGAAGGACAAAGCCGCCTACTACGCCAAACAAGAACCGAAAGACAAAGCCGAGTTCCAGCGCTGGGTCGACTACGCCAAGGCTCAGGGCGCGATCGGCACCGGGCCGTCTGCGGCGCTGACCCAGGGTGGCGATCAGAGTTACGCGGACCTGGTGCAACCGTGGATGAACCGGTACACCCATGATCAGGGCCTGCTGGTGCACGTCTATACCATCGACGATGCCGTGGATTATCAGAAGGTCATGGAGGCAGGGGTTGATGGGATCTTTACCAACCGCGCCAGTGAGTTGTTGAAGTTCTACAAGCGCCCGGCGGCGGTGAGTGTTGATCAGGTGTTGAAGAATAACGGGTACTGACCCGAGACCGAGGTGCCTGCATCGCGAGCAGGCTCACTCCCACAAGGGATCATTGGCATGCACAAAATTTGCGGCCAACCGGGATCACCTGTGGGAGCGGACTTGCCCGCGAAGGCATGGGTTCAGGCAACAGGGGATTTAAGGCTGAATTAAGTTGCCACGGATAACCTGATCCCACTTAAACAGCTCCCCCAGGAAAGACGCTCATGAAAACGTTGACTGCCCTGTTCGCGGTTGCAACCCTGACCCTCGCTGCCGGTCTCGCCCAGGCCGATGTACGAGTGGACGAAATTCCACAACTGGTCAAGGACGGCAAGATCAAGCCGCTGGAAGACCTGAACCAGATCGCGCTGCAACTGCATCCGGGCGCGACCATTACCAAAACCGAACTGGACAACCACTTCAACGGTTTCGAGTATGAAATCGAACTGCGCGATGCCCAGAATGTTGAGTGGGACGTGGACATCGACGCCGCGACCGGTAAGGTTCTGAAAAACCGGCAGGACAAATAAATCCGCTTCAACACCAGCCGCACGATGTTCCGATCGTGCGGCTTTTTTGCGTCAGAACAATTGATCAGGCGCTCAAGCGCGCCGTCACCTCGTTCAACTCCCCCGACAAGCCATGCAGATTGTTACTCGCCGCTTCGGTGCGCTGCACGTTGTCCAGGTTGGTACTGGCGATGCTGGTGATTTCGGTGAGGTTGCGCGAGATGTCTTCGGCCACCGAGGTTTGCTCCTCGGCGGCGGTGGCGATCTGGCGGTTCATGTCGCGGATGGCTTCCACGGCCAGGGTGATGCGTTCGAGCATGGCGCCGGCCTCGGTCACTTGCTGGACACTTTCTTCGCTGCGCGACTGACCACTTTCAATCGCCTGCGCGGCATCCACCGCACCGGTTTGCACGGTCTGAATGATCTGGTTGATCTCGATGATCGACGCCGCCGTGCGTTGCGCCAGGCTGCGCACTTCATCGGCCACCACCGCAAAACCGCGCCCGGCTTCACCGGCACGGGCCGCTTCGATGGCGGCGTTGAGCGCCAGCAGATTGGTCTGTTCAGCGATGCCGCGGATCACTTCCAGCACCTTACCGATACGACCGCTGTCGGTTTCCAGCTGACGGATAACCGTGGCGGTGTTGGCGATTTCGCCGCGCATCCGGGTGATGGTGTGAATGGTGCCCTGCATGACTTTTTCGCCCTGCTGCGCCGAATGGTCGGCGTCATCGGCGGCACGCGCCGCATCGGCGGCATGACGGGCGACTTCCTGCGCGGTGGCGGACATTTCGTTCATCGCCGTGGCCACCTGATCGGTACGGTTGAACTGCTCGTTGGTGCCAGACGCCATCAGGGTCGCGATCGCATTCAGTTCACCGCTGGCGCTGTCCAGATTCGTGGCGCTGCGCTGCAACCGGTTGAAGGTTTCGGCGAGAAAATCGCGCAGGGTATTGGCGGCCATCGCCAGTTTGCCCAGTTCGTCCTGACGGGTGCTGGCCACGCGCTCGGCAAACTTGCCCCGGCTGAGTTGCGCCACGTATTCGATCAGTTGGCGAATCGGCTCGACCAGGTTGCGGTTGACCAGCCACAGGCTCAGCAGGCCGATCAGCAGACCCGAGACCAGCATCACGATGATCCCCAGCATCACAGTGTTGTCGGCACTGGCGCTGATCAGCTTCGATTGCTCGGTGCCCTGCTTGCGCAACTCATTGACCAATTCGCTCATCTGATCGCTGGTCGCGCGGTCAACACCTTTGACCGCGGTGTCGCCCGCCGTCGGGTCGGCTCCGGCCGCCACGTAGGCATCACGGCCCTTCTGGTAGGCGACGCCCAACTGGCGATGTTCATCGCGCAGGCGCTCGATACGAGTCTTGAGTTGTGGCTCGATGTCCTTCTGCCCTGCCAGTTCACCGAGGATGCCCTGCACTTCGCGCTGGCGGTCTTCGAACTGCTTCCAGTATTTGTCTAGGTCCGCCGGTTGCTTGCCGCGCAACAGAACGTTTTTCCACTCTTGCACCTGCACCTTGAATTGCAGGTTGGCTTCGTCGATCAATTGCGAAGTGTGCAACGGTCCTTCGATCAGGTTGGCGTAGCGCTGCACGCCGCTGGAGAGAAAGTGAAAACAGGCCAGGGCAATCAACAGCATCGCGAACAGGCTGCCGCTCAACAGGGCGAGAATTTGCGCTCTCAAGGACTTTTGCAAAAGCATCGGAAGGTACTCGTGGCAGGAATGAGACACGCCCGGTGAAGGCGTGAAAGGTGTTCAAACATCCCTGTCTGCGGTATTGGCTTTTGGCCAAGGGCGCGCAACTTACCTCAAGCGGGATCGGCGTGCCAGAGCGGTTCTTTAGCTGAATCCGACCGCCGGTATGGCCGTTTTTTGCATTCACTTTGTCGTCACAAAAACGTCATGAAGCCTTGCGATGATGCGGCTCATGTGAACCTGCAATCCAGCGACAGGCGCCCTCCCTTGCGAGCCCTCATGAACCACAGCATCGATCAAAGCCATCGCGATCCGGATCTGTTCGGTCTGCTCTACGGCTTCAGTTTCCGCCCCGGCGAGCGCGGACGGGAGATCGACTCGGCCAGGGCGTTGCAATGCCTGCAACAACCGGACGACAGCGACGAATTCCTCTGGCTGCACCTGAACCTCGCCCATGCCGCGTGCGAGCGCTGGATGAAAAGCCATCTGGAATTGCCCGACGAGTTTTTCGAAGCACTGCACGAAGGTTCACGCTCGACGCGCATCGAACATGTCGATTCGGCATTGTTGGCGGTGGTCAACGATGTGGTGTTCAACCTCAGCAGCATGGTCTCGTCGGATGTCTCGACGCTGTGGGTGTGCGTGCGCAGTCGCTTGATCATCAGCGCACGCCTGCAACCGCTGCACTCGGTGGACAAGTTGCGCTCGTCGGTGAAGGCCGGCGAGCGCTTTCGCTCGCCCCTGGAGTTGCTGGTGCACCTGCTGCGCGATCAGGGCGAAGTGCTGACGCAGATCGTGCGCAAGACCAGCCTGAGCGTGGATCAGATCGAAGACGAGTTGCTGTCCTCGCGACTGTCCACCAACCGCGCCGAGTTGGGCGCCAACCGACGGGTGCTGGTGCGCCTGCAACGGCTGCTGGCGCTGGAACCGGGCTCGCTGTTGCGGCTGCTCAATCGCCCGCCGCCGTGGCTGCAAAAGGAAGACGTCAAGGAGCTGCGCAAATCCACCGAGGAGTTCGCGCTGATCATCAACGACATGACGGCGCTGAGCGAACGCATCAAGCTGTTGCAGGAAGAAATCGCCGCCAACCTCAACGAGCAGAGCAACCGCACGCTGTTCACCCTCACCGTGGTCACGGTGCTGGCACTGCCGATCAACATCATCGCCGGCTTTTTCGGCATGAACGTCGGCGGCGTGCCGCTTTCCCAGGATCCGGAAGGGTTCTGGATTCTGGTGGCGCTGGTGGCCACCTTCACCCTGATTGCGGGACGCTGGGCGTTTCGTAAGCGACGGGATTACTAAGCGAACACGATCCCTTGTAGGAGCAAGGCTTGCCCGCGATTGAGACGACGCGGTGCAACAGAATCACCGCGTTATCGTTCATCGCGGGCAAGCCTTGCTCCTACAGGGACGTCGTTGTATTCAGATCAATGGATCCACAAAAAGCCCAAACCCTGACCCAAAGCAGCCTACCTGTAACATTTCGCAACGATCATGTCGGATACCCCCTTCCCTCCAAAGGAATGTCCGGCATGGCTACGCCTTCCTTCTCCCCCGCCCAGGCACCCACCAGTAGCGGCAAACCGCAGTTCGATAAAAAACCCGGCCTGCTCACCCTCGTGGTGTTTTTCGCGGTGCTGGCCTTGGGGCTGTTGTTTACTGCCTACAGCCTGATGCACGACATGAACGAACTCGGCACCGTGGTGACCACCTGGACGCCGTTTCTGCTGTTGGGCGTGGCGTTGGTCATTGCCCTGGGCTTCGAGTTCGTCAACGGTTTCCATGACACCGCCAACGCCGTGGCCACGGTGATTTACACCCACTCGCTGCCGCCGAATGTCGCGGTGGTGTGGTCCGGGTTCTTCAACTTCCTCGGGGTGTTGCTGTCCAGTGGTGCGGTGGCGTTCGGCATCATCGCGCTGCTGCCGGTGGAGCTGATTCTGCAAGTCGGTTCCTCCGCCGGTTTCGCGATGATCTTCGCCCTGCTGATCGCGGCGATCCTGTGGAACCTCGGCACCTGGTGGCTGGGCCTGCCGGCTTCGTCGTCGCACACCCTGATCGGTTCGATCATCGGTGTCGGCGTGGCCAACGCGCTGATGCACGGGCGTGATGGCACCAGCGGCGTGGACTGGGCGCAGGCGACCAAGATCGGCTATGCGTTGCTGCTTTCACCCCTGGTCGGCTTCGGTTGCGCCGCGTTGTTGCTGCTGGCCCTGCGCGCTTTCGTCAAGAATCGTGCGCTGTACAAGGAGCCGAAGGGCAACACGCCACCGCCATGGTGGATTCGCGGCCTGTTGATCCTGACCTGCACGGGCGTGTCCTTTGCTCACGGCTCCAACGATGGACAGAAAGGCATGGGCCTGATCATGTTGATCCTGGTCGGCACGCTGCCGATGGCCTACGCACTGAACCGCACCATGCCCGCCGATCAGGCATTGCAGTTCGCCGCCGTGGCGGAAGTCACCCAGCAAGCGCTGGTCAAGAGTGCGCCACTGCCGGCCCCGGCCGATCCGCGCCCGGTGCTGTCCGACTACGTGCGCAGCAAGGAAGCGACGCCACAACTGGTGCCGGCGCTCGCCGCGCTGACCGGCAGCATCGGTGCGCAGGTCAAGAGTTATGGCTCGTTGTCGAAAGTCCCGGCCGAGGCCGTGGGCAACGTGCGTAACGACATGTACCTGACCAGCGAAACCATTCGCCTGATGGACAAGAACAAGGTCGGCAATTTCGACGCCGACACCAACGGCAAGCTGCAACTGTTCAAGCAGCAGATCGACAGCTCCACGCGGTTCATTCCGTTGTGGGTGAAGATCGCCGTGGCCATCGCTCTGGGCCTGGGCACCATGGTTGGCTGGAAACGCATTGTGGTGACAGTTGGCGAGAAGATCGGCAAGACCCACCTGACCTACGCCCAGGGCGCCTCGGCGGAAACCGTGGCCATGCTGACCATCGGCGCCGCCGACATGTTCGGCCTGCCGGTATCGACCACCCACGTCCTGTCGTCGGGCGTGGCCGGGACCATGGTCGCCAACGGCGGCGGCTTGCAGATGAAGACCATCCGCAACCTGCTGATGGCCTGGGTCCTGACCTTGCCGGCGGCGATCCTGTTGTCGGGGAGTTTGTATTGGTTGTTCACCCAAATCTTCTAAACGCTACACGACTTGTAGGAGCAAGGCTTGCCCGCGATAGCAATCTCAAGGACGCCATCGCGGGCAAGCCTTGCTCCTACAGGGTTTTGTGATGTTGATCAGATCGCGGAACGCACTACCTCCCCCAACCAATCCATGAACACCCGCACCCGCAACGGCAAATGCCGTTGCCGGGCATACAGCAGCGAGACCTCCATGGACGGCGCGTTGAACTGCGGCATCACCGCCACCAGCGCACCGCTGTGCAGGTACTCGTGCATGCCCATCCGCGGCGCCTGGATCAAGCCGAAACCGCCCAGGCATGCCGACTCATAGGCATCGGTGTTGTTGACCGTGATGCTGCCGGTCATCGGCAGTCGCTGCACCTTGCCGTCGACCTCGTACACGAAGCCTTCGGAGCGCGCGCCCAACACACCGACGTAATGCACCAGCCGATGCTGCGCCAGATCTTCCGGGCGCTCGGGCATGCCATAACGCTGCACATACCCGGGGCTGACGCAGTTGATCATGGCAAAGTCGCACAGGTGGCGGGCGACCACCGATTGATCCGGCTGCGCACCGACCCGCACCACGCAATCAAAGCCTTCGCTGAGCAAATCGACCCGACGGTCGGTGCTGCTGATTTCCAGCTCAAGCAGCGGGTGTCGCGCCATGAATTCCGGCAGGCGCGGCATCACCACGCGCCGGGCCAGGATGTTCGGCATGTCGATGCGGATCCGACCCACCAATGACGCTTCGTCCTGACGAAACAACCCTTCGATTTCATCCATGTGCGACAGCAAATCCTTGCTGCGCTCATACAACACCAGGCCATCCTGGGTCGCCTGAACCTTGCGCGTGGTGCGTTGCAACAGGCGCGTGCCGAGCAATGCCTCCAGCGCCTGCACCTGTTCGGACACCGTCGAGCGCGGCAACCCCAGACTCTCCCCGGCCAGGGTAAAACTCGACATTTCGCTGACCCGGACAAAAGTGCGCAACAGTTCCAGCTTGTTCATGGCCTGACCTTTTATTGTTCGGCTGTACCGACCAGTGATTCCGATTTCGCCATGTTTATCACCGACAACCGGATAAATAAACTTCCTCACATCAACAGCCACTGCTCCTGAGGAAGTCCCATGACCCGCAAAATCGCATTGATCACCGGCGCCAGTCGCGGCCTCGGCAAAAACGCAGCCCTGCACCTGGCCGCACAAGGCATCGACATCATCGGCACCTATCACAGCCGCGCCGACGAGGCCCAGGCACTGGTCGCCGAAATCGAAAGCCTTGGCGCTCGCGCCGCCATGCTGCAACTGGATGTCGGCCAGAGCGAACACTTCGCCACCTTCGGCACCGAGGTTGACCAGGTATTACGTACACACTTCGATCAAACGCACTTCGATTTCCTGATCAACAACGCCGGCATCGGCCTGCACGCGAACTTCGTCGACACCACGGTCGAGCAGTTTGATCTACTGATGAATGTCCAGCTGAAAGGGCCGTTTTTCCTCACCCAAACCCTGTTGCCACTGCTCAATGACGGCGGACGCATCATCAATGTGTCCAGCGGACTGACTCGCTTCAGCCTCCCAGGTTACGGGGCATACGCGGCGATGAAAGGTGCGATGGAGGTGTTGACGCGCTACCAGGCCAAGGAGCTCGGCGCCCGCCAGATTACGGTGAACATCCTGGCGCCGGGGGCGATCGAAACCGATTTCGGTGGCGGCGCCGTGCGCGATAACGCAGCCATCAACCAGTTGGTGGCGAGCAATACCGCGCTGGGTCGTGTCGGTCAGCCGGACGACATCGGCGCCGCGATTGCCCTGCTGGTGGCGCCGGGTAGTCAGTGGATCAATGGGCAGCGGGTCGAGGCGTCGGGGGGAATGTTTCTATAAGACCTCACTGCCCTTGTAGGAGCTGGCTTGTCGGGTCGCCGCATCGCAGCGAAGAGGCCGACACATCCAACAATCATGTCGGCTGACGATCCGTCTTCGCTGGCGAGCCAGCTCCTACAGGTCCTGTATTTTTCAGTGGATGACGTGCTTCCGCATCAGCATGCGCTCGCGCACCACGTCATACACCCAGTGGTAAACGTAGGTGTACGGCAGGAAAAACAGCAGCACGCCGATGTCCAACAGGAATGCCTGCCACAGGCTGATGTTCAGCCACCAGGCAATCAACGGTACGCCAAGGGCCACCAGGCCGCCTTCGAAAAACAACGCGTGCACCACACGGACCCAGGCGTTATGCGCAATGGCCAGGCGCTTGAGCACCCGGTCGAACAGGGCGTTGAACACCACGTTCCAGGCCAGGGCCAGGGCGGCAATGACGACGGTGACCACGCCCATTTCCATCATCGGCTTGTCCATGATCCAGGCCAGCAACGGGGTACAGATCAGGATGGCCAGCAGTTCGAAACCGATGGCCTGGAAAATACGTTCAGTGATGGATTTGTTGGCGCTCATGACCAGACTCCTCTGAGTGACTGTGGTTGCCATGGTCCGCCATCACACCGATACTTCATAACCAATAACCATCGATCAAGGCGATAGTTCATGGCCTCCCAGGAAGTGTTGCAGGCGTTTGTCCAGGCGGCGACGCAGGGTTCGTTTTCCGCCGCGGCGCGCAAGTTGGGCCGCAGCCAGTCGACCATCAGCGCCGCGGTGGCCAGCCTGGAAATCGACCTGAACCTGGTGCTGTTCGACCGCAGCAGCCGCAAACCCACATTGACCCCGGCCGGGCACGTGATGTTGCAACGGGCCGAGGACATCCTGGCCGCTACCAGCCGTCTGGAAATGAGTGCCAGCCAATTGTCTCAAGGGGTCGAGGCCAAGTTGACCGTGGCGCTGTCCGACACCTACCAGTCCGACCGTTTCGAAGCGTCACTCAGTGCGTTCGAGCAGCGTTATCCGGACCTGGAACTCGAGTGTCTGATCGCCGAATGCGACGACCTGGTGGCGCTGGTACAAAGCGGCCGGGCACAGGTTGCCTTCGCCGAAATGCAGGACAGCTATCCGCCGGACCTGGTCAATTCGACGGTGGACGAACGCACGGAAATCGCCCTGTTCGTATCACCCGCCCATCCCTTGGCCACGCTGGCCCACATCGATCAGGACGTGCTGCAACAGCACCGCGAACTGCGCCTGGCAACCATCGTCAATCCCTATGAAAGCCGGGCAAAGGGCCGTGTCTGGTCGGCGCCGAGCTACTTGATGCTGCTGGAAATGGCCCAGGGCGGATTCGGTTGGGCGCCGTTGCCGCGCTGGCTGGTGGAACGTTTCGGTCCGGGATCGCTGCAGGAACTGCAGGTGCGCGGCTGGCCGAAAACGGTGTCGGTGGATGCCTTGTGGTCGCGCCTGAATCCGCCGGGGCCGGCGGGGAGCTGGTTGTTGGGCAAAATGCTGGAATAGCGGTGTCTGTTCGGACGCCATCGCGGGCAAGCCCGCTCCCACAGTGTCCGAGTCGTACACAAAATATACGCACACCGCCGAACCTGTGGGAGCGGGCTTGCCCGCGATGAGGCCCGCAAGATCACATCATTCCAACGCCTTGAGCCGCCCCTCGATAAACCGCCGCTCCGGCTCTTGTTGTGTCAACTCAAGCGCCCGCTCATACGCCGCTCGGGCCTGTTCCACCCTTCCCAGCTGCCGACAAAATTCCGCTCGCGCCGAATGCGCCAGGTGGTAATCCAGCAGCTCACCGCGATCCAGTATCGCTTCGACCAACGCCAACCCCGCCAACGGACCGTCGCGTTTCGACAGTGCCGCCGCCCGGTTCAACTCGATCACCGGTGACGGCACGGCCCGCAGCAGCACGTCATACAGCCCGACGATCTGCGTCCAGTCGGTCTCATCCACCGACGGCGCTTCGGCATGCACCGCGGCAATCGCCGCTTGCAGGCAATACGGACCGAAGCGTCGGGTACCCAGCGCCCGCTCCACCAGTGCACAGCCTTCGGCAATCATCTCGCTGTCCCACAAGGTTCGATCCTGCTCATCCAGCAAAATCAATTCGCCAGTGGTGGAGGTCCTGGCCACCCGTCGCGACTCGTGCAACAGCATCAGCGCCAGCAGGCCCATGACTTCCGGTTCCGGCAACAGCTCCATCAATAACCGGCCGAGACGAATCGCTTCACGGGTCAGGTCCTCGCGGGTCACTTGCGCGCCGATGGACGCCGAGTAGCCTTCGTTGAACACCAGGTAAATCACCCGCAGCACGCTGTCCAGGCGTTCGGGCAACTCCGCCAGGGACGGCACTTGATAAGGGATTTTCGCATCGCGGATTTTCGCCTTGGCGCGCACGATGCGCTGGGCGATGGTGGCTGGCGCCGAGAGAAAGGCCCGGGCGATTTCTTCCGTGGTCAGGTCGCAGACTTCCCGCAAGGTCAACGGCACCTGAGCGTCTGCCGCCAAGGCCGGGTGGCAACAGGTGAAGATCAGGCGCAAGCGATCGTCTTCCACGTCTTCGTCACTCCAGTCGGCCTGCTCCAGCGCCTCCAGTTGCGCGATCAATAGTGGTCGCGAGGCGGCGAAGCGGGCGCGCCGCCGCAACACATCGATGGCTTTGAAACGCCCGGTGGACACCAACCAGGTACGCGGGTTGTCCGGAACGCCATCCTGCTGCCAGCGCTCGACCGCGACGAAAAACGCTTCGTGCAGGGCCTCTTCGGCGAGGTCGAAATCGCCGAGCAGGCGAATCAACGTCGCCAGAATGCGCCGCGACTCCTGGCGATAAACCTGCTCGACCCGCGCCTGTACCGAAAGCCCCGGCATCTCAAGGATTCAACTGGCGAACGGGGCGCACTTCGACACAGCCGACCCGGGCCGCCGGAATGTCCCCGGCGACCTGGATCGCTTCGTTCAGATCCCTGGCATCGATCAGGTAGAAACCGGCCAACTGCTCCTTGGTTTCAGCGAACGGGCCATCGGTGATCGACAGCTTGCCGTTGCGCATGCGCACCGTGGTGGCGGTCTGCACCGACTCCAGTGCCTCGGCGGCGACCATCCGGCCGCTGCCCTGGACCGACTCGGCGTACGCCATGCACTCTGAATCGTGCGGGCTTTCCGGCAGCGAATGCAGCAGGTGCTCGTCGCTGTAGACCAGACATAGGTATTTCATGGCGTTCTCCTGATCGAACGGAACAACTATGGTCGCAGATGGGCATTCTGGCGCGGCTTGCCGATCAACAGCCGGATAATCAAGGCTGCAGGTCGAACAGGGTCGCGCCACTGGTCATGTCGAACGGGGCCGACCAGTGTTCGTGGACGATCTGCCACAACCCGGCTTCCTGCCGATAGCACTGGGTAACACGCATCCAGCAGGCCTGGGTTTCCCCCTTCTCGTTGGTGCCGCCGCAATGTGCCAGAAAGTGGGCGAAAGCGATCTCCTGGGACGGTTCGATGGTCACTTCGTGGAACTCGAAAATGTGCGGCCCGGGGCACATTTCCATGCAGGTCTGCCAATGGGCCCGATAGGCTGGCTTACCCTTGAATTGCAAGGCCTTGACTGCGTCGAAAGAGACGATGTCCTCGGCATACAGGGCCATGACTTTATCCACGTCCTTGGTCATGACGGCCTGGCGATAGCTCTCGATCAGGTTCTGGATCTGGGTTTGTGAGTTCATGGTGGTTCTCCGTGGTTTTTATTGTGAAGACACCCTTAGTCGTCCGGCGATCCGGCAAATCGACAGACGAAATAAAAATAATCCACCCACGCAATATCGCTAGAATTCGAGACTCATTTTTGTTGGAAAAAGGACACTCCAGTGACAGCCCGACTCGTGCCTTACGAAAGCCTGAACGCGCTGCAGCGCCAACAGGTCGAGGCCATCGAAGTGCATCCGGATCAAATCAGGTTTTCCGGTGACATCCACGGTGCATTGCACACCTTGCTGTCCCGGCCAGGCCCCGGCGTCAAAGGCTTCGCCCTGCTGGCCGATGACATTCCCGTGGCCTTTTTGCTGCTCAAGCGCCCGCCGGTGCTGCCGGTCTGGGCCGACGAACACAGCGCCACGCTGCATGCCTTGCAGGTCGATCAAAAGGTTCAGGGCAAAGGCTATGGCAAGGCCTGTCTGCAAGCGCTGCCTGAAGCGGCCCGTGAGGCCTGGCCGGAAATCAGGGGGCTGGAATTGTCGGTGGATGCGGACAATGAATCGGCGATTGCCCTGTATGCCAAGTATGGATTTGTCGATAGCGGCGAGGCGTACAAGGGGCGGATCGGGTATGAGCGCAGGATGGGCCTGAGATTCTGAGATTCAACACAATCCATTGTAGGAATGAGCCTGCTCGCGATAGCGGNNCAGGCTCACTCCTACAGGGGATCTTCGTTGGGTTTAGAGATTGAGCACCATCTCATGCCACGCCATGCCGCCATGGTCGGAAGCGGAAGGCTTGATGTAGGCAAAGCCGAAACCGGCATACAACGGAATATGCCGTTCCTTACACATCAGATGAATCGTCGCCTTGCCCATGCCGCGCATGCGCTCGATAAACTCGCCCATCAGGCGCTTTGCCAGGCCCTGCCCCTGATAATCCGGATGCACCACCACCGACATGATCACCACGTGCGGGCCGGCCGGGTCGTGGCCGATCAGTTCCTTGAACGCCTCGTCCGACACTTCCACCTGGAACGCCGCGCCGGAGTTGATGAATCCGGCCACCACGCCGTCCACTTCGGCAACGATGAAACCCTCGGGCCAGGTGGCAATGCGGGTGGCGATTTTCTCCCGGGTCGCGGCTTCGTCGCCTTCGTAGGCAACGGTTTCGATGGCGTAGCAGCGGTCCAGATCGGCAGGCGTGACGTTGCGAATGACGGTGTTCATGGCAGCTCGGAATCGGCGGGGAAAGGCTGGGGATCTTAAATCAGCAGCGGCGTGACATCGAGAGGCGAATCCTTTGATGCGCCTCCCGACGCCGGGGTCATTGCTTGATCGGCATCCAGATTTCCAGCTTGCCGGTGTTCAACTTCGGGTTGAAGTCTTCGCTGTAGCGCTCGAATTCCGGGGCATCGGTCGCCGTGTACCCGGATTGCGGAAGCCAGGTGTCACAAATGTAGCGGAAGGTCTGCGGCAGGCTGGTCAATGGCCCTTTGTGCTCAAACACCGCGTAATACTGGGGCTGAATTTCTACCCAGCGGTAGGTATCGGGCAGGTCGTCGAGCTTGCTGATCTCGACCCCCGCGATGTAGTCAAAACCGCCCCTGCCGTCGAAGTTGTAACCGACGCCGTACATCACTTCGTTTTTCTGGCCCGGAATCTGCCCCAGATGGGGCATGAGCTTTTCCCAAAGGGCCGGGATGCGCGGAATAGTCTGCTGGGTGAACCGGTCGCCAACACCGGCAATCAGGAAAAAGTGCCCGTGTTCGAAGCGAGGTTCCGACAGTTCGAAGCCTTTTTGTTCATCCATGATGCAACTCCTGGAAGGAAAAAGTGGGTTCGGCTGGGAGTATAGAAGCAACAATCTACTCCAAACTGCCGAGATAGAGGGCTACAAGCCAGATACTGCTTGGGCTTTCGCCGTTTTCATTGTCCAGCTAAGTACAGCTAAATTTCGTGGTAGCCAGCAAAAAACAGTGGTAGAAAAAAGACAGTTACCACGAGGAGCGCCGCCATGAGCAAGCCCAACCTCACCGACCTGCAAGCTGAGAATGCCTCCGGCCCAGACGGACAGAGGATCAAAAAGCACATCCTCACCGACCCGGAAATTAGGAACTTCACCGGGCCTATCGGGAAGAAGATCAAGAAATACCACGTTGGTGACGGCCTCTATTTGTGGTGCATGAAAGAGGGTGGCCGCTGCTGGCGCTTCCGTTATTACCTTGACGGCAAAGAGCGCGGTATGGCGCTAGGAACGTATCCGAAGGTCAGCCTAGCTGACGCCAGAAAGGCCGTCGAGAAACAGCGCGAGATCCTAAAGGCTGGCACCGACCCGGCAGTGGAAAAGAGAAAGGCCAAGCAAACCGACAAACTGGCAAAGGAGGACACCTTCGAAGCGCTAGCCAAGGAGTGGTACGACAGCCGTTCGCACACATGGTCAAGCAAGTATGCCGCCGATGAGTGGACACGCCTTGAACAGCATGCGTTCCCTAACCTCCGCAAGCTGCCGGTCAGTCAGATCCAACCCCTCGACCTGATCGCCGTACTGCGCAAAGTGCAAGCCACCGGTGCCACCTCGTCCGCCTTCCGCCTGCTCTCAACCATCCGCCAGATCCTCGACTTTGCGATCAACAGCGGGCGGCTGGCCCACAATGTAGCCATCGGTCGTGAGGGCGCGTTGAAGGTTCACAAGCCTAAAAACCGCGCCCATGTCAGCCTTACAGAATTCCCTGATCTGGTGAAAGCGATTGCCACTTACGATCAGATCGGCACTCGCGAGGTTATGCTCGCGCTGCAATTGATTACGTTGGTTTTTACTCGTGCTAATGAATTGCTCCAGGCTGAATGGACGGAATTCGATTTCGATAAATTGCTGTGGGAGATCCCCGCTTCCAGAATGAAAATGGAAAAAACCTTGTTGGTCCCGTTAGCACCGCAAGTGGTGGCAATTTTAAAAGAGCTAAAAGCAATGCACCCGGACAGTAAATTTATTTTACCGGGACGCGACGGTAAAAAAGGACTGTCCATTAACGCTCTGCTAGGAGCGCTCGATTCGCTGGGGTATGGAAAAAAACAAACGGTACACGGCTTCCGCCACATCGCCTCTACGATCCTCAACGAAGCGCGCAATGGTGATGAAAGGTTGTTTGACGGCGATGCCGTCGAGGCCCAGTTGGCGCACACCAGCGGCGGCACTCGCGGTGTTTACAACAAAGCGAAGTATCTACCTGAAAGGAGAAAAATCATGGGCTGGTGGGCCGACTACCTTGATGAAATAGCTAGGAAAGGTGCCGTTGATAATTAAAGGGTATATCGATTGTGGAAAGCGTGGTTGGATTCACAAACCGTGCAAGTACAATGTAGGACACCGGGCAACGCAACGCACGCGCCTGTGCTCCCCAGCCTTTGAACGCGTGTGGCCCAGATAAAGAGTAAAGGTAAAGAGTAAAGGTAAAGAAGCGCGTAAAGGCGCGGTATCGCTGGGGATGCGACACAAGCTTCGATTGCGTAACGGATAGCGGCCATTGGTCGCTGAATCAGTTCTCGTGTCGGAGCTTTTTTATGTCCACGATTTCTTTCGAAGACCTCCCTGCTTGGGCCGTCATGCGCCTGCCTGTCGTTAAAGCTGTCACCGGCCTTAGCCGCGTTTCTATCTGGAACGGCGTCAAAGCTGGAACCTTCCCTAGACCTGTACAAATCGGTCCGCGCTGCGTTGGCTGGCGTGTCTCTGACGTCCGTGCGTTTTTGGAGTCGCTCACTTCCAAAAAAGAAATCGACGGCAACGTCCTCAAAGCGACTGCGGAAAAAGCCCGTCGCCGCGCCGAGAAAGCCGCAGAACTGATCTAGGGGGTGATGCTATGAGCCCTATCAGTAATGCACAGTTTCTCGGTGCCCTCTTCCATCCCAATGAGACGTGCTGGACCACCCACTTTCGCGAAAATCCCAGTGATGCCAACGGAGGGCACTGGGGCGGGCAATCCTGTCAGCCGGGGCAGACCGTCGATGCACCTGACCGGAACGCCTACTTCAGCGTGGCGAGCTTCAAAGCCAGTTCAACCGGACGGACTAAAGACAATTTCAGCAGCTTAGTCGTGGTGGTGCTGGATGATGCCCAAAAGTGCCCGCTGGTCCCTACCTGGCTGCTGCGCACGTCAGCCGACAAAGTACAGGTCGGCTATTGCCTGAGTGACCCCGTCGCTGACCTGGGGATTGCCAAGCGACTGCATGAACGGCTGGCGAAGGCAGGGCATATCCCCTTGGATCGCAACGGTAACAATCCTGTGCGCTATGTCCGGTTGCCGGTGGGAGTGAATACCAAGCGTGACCCGCCGTATGCCTGTCAACTGGAAGTGTGGCAGCCCGAGAAAACCTACAGCCTGAGCGAGTTGATCGAGGGACTGGGACTGGATGCTGCCTACATCCTGCATGGCAATTCAGAGGCGGCCCCAAAGCCGAGTGCCACCTTCGGCGGGGCTATCCCCGAGGGCGCCCGCAATTCGACCTTGACCAGCCTTGCAGGCACCATGCGGCGCAGGGGCATGGGTCGGGAAAGCATGGAGGCGGCCCTGTTGATAGAGAATGCCAGCCGGTGCTCCCCGCCGTTACCTGAAAGTGAAGTCGCCACCATCGCCCGCTCCGTCGCCGCGTATACCCCAGCGGATGTTCCAAGCGATCCCCGGTCCACCCCCGGTTCGTCCGGCCATGGTTTCGAGGCGCCGTACCTGTCTGCGCTGTGGGACGACAAGCTGGCCATCGACTGGATGATCAGTGGCGTCCTCGAAAACAAGGTCATTGCCGAAATATGGGGGCCGGCTGGCGCCTATAAATCGTTTACCGCGTTCGACATGGCCGTCGCCATCACCAGCGGCCAGGAATGGCACGGGCACAAGATCACTCGCCAAGGCCCGGTGCTTTACGTCCCCGGCGAAGGTGGGCGGCGGAATATCGTCCGGCGCTTGAAGGTGTTGTGCCAGGAGCGGGGGCTAGGACCACAGCAAATAAGAATCTCCAACATGCCGATGCTGCTTTCCAAGGCTGAGCAGTACGAGTTCCTGCGTGATGAAATCGCCAAATTCGATATTCCACCGGTGCTTATTATCATCGATACGTTGGCAAAGAATTTTGGCGGCAACGAAAATTCAGCCGAAGACATGGGTGCCTTTCTGGATAACCTCGGCAAGCTGTCCAGAGATTTTGAGGCGACGATATTAATCATTCATCACTGTGGTTATGACGGCACGCACTCGCGGGGTTCTTACGCCTTGCACGCCGGAGTAGACGTGGAATATCAGGCGATAGCTGATAAGCACACCAAAACTCTGATTCTTAAAAACGAAAAAATGAAAGATGCCGAGGAAGGCAAGAGCTTTTACTTCAATATAAAAGTGGTTGGACTGAAAAACGAATCGACTGGCGAAGTTATCAACGACGACGAAGGCAACGCGATTACCAGTATCGTTTTGCATACCAGCAGCTCGCAATACGCGGCGGCCAGAGACGCTTTCTTTAGCAAACATCAGGTCTTCAAAAGCACACGGGGCAGCAAGATCGAGAAACGCTTGCCGAAGGTACTGAAACAGGCGCGCTTTCACCCGGAATGCAGTGATCGGCAAATGGCACAGGTGGTCGACCCCGCAGTAGCGGACCATTCATGGGTGGGCACCATGCGTGCATTGATGCTGAGCGAAGGGCTGGTGGAAGGTGAACACTTCAAGCTGACCGAGGAAGGGGAACAGGCGGCGATCATGTTCGATTCTCTAGTGCAGTTGGTCGATGTGGCGAAGCAGATTTTCAAGAAGTGATGATTATATGAATCGTTATCTTCATATCGAAATGAGTGGATGGGCAGGCCATCCACCCCTACTGGATGGGCAGACCATCCACTGCCCATCCACAAGGGCTTTGAAATACCTGTTGGTGGGCCCTAGAACGCGGTTTGTAGGGTGGATGCCCAGACCATCCACAACCCATCCAGACCATAGTGGATGGTTGGGGGGTTCTGGAAGAACCCCACCCTCCACAGGCCAATTTTGACCTTTGAAAAGCCCCAACGGGAGGGACTGTGAATGAAACCAAAACTGCTGGTACATCCATCACAAGCCAGGACCATTAGTAACCCGGTGGAAGTCGAACGGCTACTGGCAATGGGTTGGCTCATTGGCTCACCAAAGCCCAAGACGCCGATGGCTGCCAAGATGCGCTCACTGCGCGCTCGCCGCAGAGCCGAGGGCTGGGTGAACCTGACGCTTTGGCTTTGTCCTGAAGACCATGAAGCTATCAGGGCCGCTCAAAGCCCCGGTGAAACCGTCGTGGAGACGATCACAAGGCTGTGTAAAAAACAGAGTTTGATGTAGCTGATAGCGATTGTGGACGTACAGACAATAGAAACTGGTGAGTTCCGTAATCGATCCAGAGCGTCTAGAGCGTACTTTCAAGGATGCAGGAATGGCCTAAAACCATACTTCCGCTGTTCTATCAGCAGCCTAAATGTGGAATTAAACGCTTTAAAAACAGACAGTTAGAGAAAGAAAACGTGGTAACTCACGAGATTGCTACCACTTCCAAACTGCTTATTGACCTACAAGTCAGCTTTATTGGGAGTGGTTGTAAGGCTCTACAGGACGCGCAGACGTCGAGGCTGCCAGATTCAGTGGGCACGATTCTAGAACGGCCCACACGCGACGACGCGGTCAGGACGGGGGTGATTGGAGATAGATGACATGATAATTGCACCAGTCCGGCACACAATTCTGGATCTTCATGAGTCGTATCGGGATTTCGTGTGGCACCCCAAAGGCCACAAAGTCTTCAACGGCATAAGACAGAAAAACGTTAGAGGATTCCGGTATGAAAGCCACTAGTGAATCGTCGGCACCTTACCAGACCGCGCTTGACTGGTCGGTCCCAAGCCAGTGGCAGCCCCAGCTTCGCGCTGACCTGAATGAACTCCAGGCGTACCGGACTGCTCAACAAGATCCTGCCAAGGTCGCCGCCAAGAAAGCGCGTGCGCTGCACGCCGGGTCTACTAAGTCCAGCCGCCTGCATGATGCGATAAACGCCATGGTCGAACAGCGCCGTCCACAACTGGAGAAATGGACCGGCAGTGACACCAGCCGCGCTTGCTGGCTGACAAAGCTGATCCATCCAGACGCCAAGTTGGATAGATCCGGTAGACCTTCGGGCTGGCGCACTGTTTACAACCACCTTAAAACATTGTCGTTTTAACTTTAGAACAGCAGCCTATTTACTTTTTGGGCCATACAACAACTTCGCTTCGCAGTATGGTTACTCCAGATAAACCAACTGGAGTTCCATCCATGTCCCGATCAGATGTCAGTACCGAACAGCGCCAGCCCGTCGTCTCTTTGTCCCCGAAAGACGTAAAGCTGCGCGAATCGGCGGGTAATGAGTTCCGTATCATCGTGCCCGCTGGTACTCCCGTTGAAAGACTAAGTGAATCAAGCTTCTACGCCGTTGTGGCCCATCAGTTTCATGCCAATGACGAACTAATTCTGATCGGTGCTGATCGTACTTTTTGGGCACGCTACTTGGTACTACAAGCCGGACAGGGCTACTGTGAAGTCTTCCAGCTTAGTTATAAAAAACTCCCTGCAATGCTCTGCTCAATCGGCGAACAACTCCCGTCCAATCATCGACTGGTGTACATGGGCAGTGAAGAGCTGTGGTCAGCGGTGCGCAATAGCGACGGCATCGTCATTATTAAGAATGCCATCAGCCAACAGGACTGCCTGCAACAACTGCTCCAGCATGCGAGCCTCAGAACATGAACAACGAGTTGATAAATCGTCACGTCCAGGCGGTCGCGATTCAGTTTATAAGCTATCGCGGAACCCTGGACGCGCTCGCTAATTTCGTTGCCCACTCAATAGGTGACAGTGCGGCAAACATGGCAGAACTGACCCATTATTTGGGCAAGGAAGCCACGCATAAAGATTTACTTAATTGGGATGTCGGCCTGTTTAAAAATACAGCCGGTGATTGGTCCTTAGTCTCTCTCGCCACGCCGCCGACTATCGAGGGAATGCGCTATCGACTGGAGCACTTCCCCACCAGTAATACGCAGTGCCGCTGGTGTCTGCAAGATGCCAAGCGTCTGGCGGATATCGACTTGGCCCCCGAAAAAGATATCCACGGCTTACCAGTGCTGCGCTCTCTGTTACATCCGGGTGGCTGCATGAAAGCGTGGCTAACGATGCGCAATCAAGTAGCTCGCGCCCAAACTAAGGAGTCCCTACTGTGAAACTTCCTCTACCGACTTATAAGAATTTCATAAACCTTTACGCTATTGGTGAGGCCTTGCACATGTTTGTGAATCAGATCGACGAAGCCATTAAAACCCTGACCGCCGATGGTGTGCAATTCCACACTAAAAACCACATGATCCAGCTGATCATGCGCGAAGCAAAAATGTTTCCGTGTGAAGAAAGTTTTAAAGATGTGGAAACTTATCTTGGCGATGGCGCCGATGCGCTGTTACGTGACTTCGGGGTAGCGCATCATGGCTAACGAAATCGATCTCTACGAAGGCGGTGAAGTCGGCCCGGTAAATGACCAGCCACTAGCACCCGCGCCAAGTCCTGACAGTACCGACATGACCCATCGCGAAGCCCTGCCGGACACGCCTGATGTTCCGGATGGCCAAATCCTTGATCCGCAGGCCTATCAAAACTGGGTGGACTCGGTCGGGGACCTTCCGGTGGGGCAGGCCGCTGAATACCTGCCCGGAATGCAATTGCCGGACGGTCGGGTGATCCGGGTCTTCGGCATGAGCGGCCCCCACCCCAACGCAAAACCTGCGCGGAAATCGGCCATGACCACGCTACTGGCGAGGGCGAAAAAATGAGCAATGACATAGATGCCTACAGTGATAATGACATTCAGCCGTATAACCCTGGCATGCCAGTGCTCGCGCCGTTGTCACCAAGTCCTGACACCTGGGGAACACTCACCAATCGCGAGATTGACGAGTATCAACGGCAGCCCCAAAGCCAAGGGCCAATGCTATGGGGCGCGGCCTTGCCTGCCGGAACCACGCCGCAACAGATAAATGCCGTACTAGGCGAAATTTCCGGGGTCTATTTATCTGATTTTACAAAACTTGGATATCCGTCCGCTCTAATCCATTCCAGCATCCAGTTCTTCACCGACAATGCGACGAAGGCACCGCAACAGGTTCAACGTCGACACTCCTTTACACTTCCAAAAGATCTGAGCAACGACTGGCTGGCGATCTTATTTGCTAATCACTTGCAAGGTCTGGCCGGGACGCAAGCGCAAAAGCAGCAGTTCCTTAATGCTTCGTTACAATGGCTGGATAAACTCAACGCCCGGTTAAACGCTCAACAAACTGGTACGAGCCAAGAGCCAAGGACGGCCCCCGCCTCCACTGAGGCTGTGCTCAATAGCCTTTCCGATGCGGACTACGCGAAAGTGGTCGCCATCAACAACAAGGCCCAAGCCGAAACAATGCAGAAGCTTGCAGCGAAATATGGCCAATATTCGGTACAACAAGTTGTCGAGATTGCGCAGAATCATCTGAACAGTCTACCGGCGAATGAGCGGGCGTACTTCGATCAGCTCTCGACTGGCGGAGTTGCACTGATGAACTGTGTTGAAACGCTCGAATTTTTATATAACGCCGCCATCGGTGCGAACAGTATTCCGAAAGATGGCGCCGGCATTGCCCATGAAATCGCTTCTTTTGAGGCGATGTTAAAGATCCCGAGCGAAAGACAAAAATACATGCGTGACCCTGCTATGCAGGCTCGTTTGCGTGAGCTGTATATGAGGCGTGGCTGATATGAAACCCGCCAATGTGAGAAAGATCGACAAGCAAATCGCTAAAGAGCAACGCCGTGTCGAGAAACGGCAAAAGGCTCGCAAACCCAAAGAGGGTAAATGAAATGACAGCCAGACCAGTAAACAGAGCAAGACCAAGTTACCGCGCCGACTGTAGTGTCGAGATCGCCAACGGTGCTTCCGTCTCCGACCTCATCAACTTAACCGGCCACGTCCTTAGTGCGGTACAGGTGAGTTCCTCTTGGACGACTGCTGTGCTCGGCTTCAAAGCGTCGATAGATGGGAGCACCGCCGTGATGTATGACGTGAAAAACTCCAACGGCGATTTCCTTACATTCCAAACTTCGGCCAGTCAGATTTTAGTCTTCGACCCTGCGACCTTGATCGGCTTGCAGAAAATCCAGTTGGTAAGTTGCACTACGGCTGGAGTAGCGGTGAACCAAGGCGCTCTTCGATCCCTGGTGTTATCACTGACACCGGCCTACTTTTAAGGGGAAAGACTGATGGACAATATTATTAGTGGCAGCAATTCGTTAATTCTGGACGGACGCACCCTACGTGATCAACTAACCCGTACCGGTGAACATCCAGAAATCTTACGCAAGCTTAACGATCTTGTGGACTTGTCTTATCTAGATTCCCCGCAAGCCGAAAAGCTGAAGAACCTCATTGCCAAGGTAAATTCAAAATGAGTCCTAAGTTAGCGTTAATCGCCAGACAGATGGAACGCCGGCAAAGCTTGGAACAAGCCCCCGCACCGGAAGGTCACGGCCTCGGTGCTGCCATCGAAAAACTGATCGCTGATGAGGTTGAAAGGCGCGTTGGTGAAGCGCTGGAAGAACGGGCAAAACAGCAACGTTTGGACCGTCAGTTCAATAAGCCACCGATGCCTACGGACTACAAGCAGATCCCACCGACGCCACGTACACCCGCGCCGAAGATCACGGAAGCAACAATCGAACGCGATGGTGCAGGATTAACGCGGGCCATCGTGGTTAACGGTCAGCGCTTTCTGGCGCAGCGGGACGGTGCTGGATTGCTGGTGCGGATGGTGAGCGACGATCTGGTCAGCGAAGTCACCTACAACGGCCAGCCGGTGCCAAGAAAATTATTCGGCAACACCCCGGAGTAACGACCATGGCCATGCTCTGGTTCACCCCTTTCAGTGATCAATACAGCGAAGCCGCCGCGTTGGCGCAAGCCTTGACCGATTGGATCGCCAAACAGCCGGCACAGCCACAGCAGCCGCTGAAGGTCTTGTTCGTCAAGTACGACGACGGCTCGCTGAGTGCAATGACAACGGAGCCGCTGATGAGGTTGGTGAAATGACCACGCGCATCAAGACCGGTGGCCGTAAACGCGGCTCGATAGATCGTGAAGAACGGAAAGTCCTCACGGACCTGATGGCTGGTGACTTGATGTACTGCTACGCCAAACTCGGGGGGCGTTCCTGGCTGCTGGAATACGCCAAAAATAATCCAAAGGAATTTATCCAGTTTGGGCTAAGCCGCTTATGGCCAGCGCCGCAAAAAAGTGAAGATCCCGAAGTGGTGAATAACAACACCCAAATCAATATCGACAACCTGAGTGAACTAGAAATCGCGCGCCGAATAGCGTTTGTTTTAGCAAAGGCCACGTACTCCAACCCTGCCATAGCACCGCATGTGATCGACATCACGCCTCAAGAAGCACCGCCTGAAGGCTACGCCAACCCAAACATGTGGACACCGCCTGTTGAGGCACCAGACATGCTGCCGGTGGACGAAGATCGGGCCCGTTGGGCCAGTGAGATACCGCTGACACCGCAGGAAAGGGCTGATCAAGCTTTGGTGCGAGAAACCAAACAGACGTCTATCGAGACTTACCGTGGCGGCAACAGTCTCGAGCAAAGCGGCCACGGCATGGCCCAACAACCTGTTGGTAAAGATCCGCGATCCGGGCCGAGGGATCGGATGTTGGCGGCACGGCGGCGCAGAGATTTGCTGTAAAAAGGCCGTCATTGCGACGGCCTTTTTTCGTTACAGGGCCAATCTCTCCTGCCGATTCCGTTGCAGATCCGCCAGCACCAGGGCACCGACATCTTGCATCAGGTGTGGGTCGAATAGGTCGTCTCCCCGGTCGTCAATCAGGCAGAAAGCCACGTTGCCGGCATGCGCTAGCATCAGCAGGCTATCGCCGTCTGGGAGCAGGATCAGGGCGTAGACATCACCGTAGGAGCTTTCAACAAGGGCTTGGCGAATTTGTTGGCGAGCTTGTGCATCGATATTCAGGATCATGGCGGGGCGCTCCTGTTTAGCCTGCATTTATCAAGCGCCCGGCAAGTGGGAATAAATCGGCGCATTTTTATTTTAGACCCACTCAAATCACCCAGTAGAAAAACCGACAGCAGGTGCCGCGCTGCTACTCAATTTCTTTCGTTATCGATTGGATTTTTACCGTAATTTTTAAGTCGCCGAATGGTTTGATGTTGTCCTGAATTCCGGTCACTAAGTTAGTTGAGGCGGCTTTAAACATACCCTGCATCAGTTTTAATCTGGCTTCCTTCATCTCCTGTATTTCAGTTAGCTTAAAATGAGGTAGTAGCGGGGTGTAAAGTTGATCTGCCAATTGAACTGGTCTTGGAAAACAGTTTGGGCTGTAGTATTCATCAACAACCCCCCAGACTCGAATAATAAAGTTAATAGTGCTTACGAAATCCGACCACTCTATGCCTATGCTGTTTGAGTTGTGTGCAACGGATTTATTGCGAAAATTCAAAAAGCGCTTAATTGATGGGTCTCTAGTGGCTTCATCTCTAGCAAACTGTGCAGTTATGTAATGAATTTCGTCAGAGTCAATTATGTTGGACTTCTTAATTTCATCGACATCATGTTTCCATATGTTGGCCAGCGAAAAGTCACCTTCATCATGATTGAATAGCTTTGCTAGCTCACAGCTAATCATAAACGTGATACTTACATTTATCAGGTTGTGAACATAATTATCTTGCGTTAAGAAGAATTTTGAATCTACTTCATTTATAGAGTGCCAAAACGTATAACTTTCCATAATCTGAAGAATGATTTTTTCAATTCCTCTAGGCAAATTCCCGCTTTGATAGTGCGGATCAGCTTTGAGCTTATTTAAATAATCAAGCTGGCCCTGGGTTTGACCAGTTGTATCATAGCCACCGTCAACGATTTCTTGGTTACGCTGAATTTCCTGATCGATTATTTCTTTATCGATGGTGCCGTACAGAAGAAGGATAAAATTATCTTTTATCTTTTCCATATTTTTGAAGTTGATGGCAGTGCAATTTTGCTTAAGGCTTATCATGGCTTATTTACTCTCGGAGAGTATTATTTTTTGGATGTGTACATGATGTATGTAGATTTATCTGTCGGGGTTGGGTGAGCTATTTTGATATATGGTTGTATCTTTGCCATTCTAGTCCTGTGTCTGTTCTGACTGCGTGGAAGTGATTGGTAAATGTTTTAAAGTGGTCTTCGTGCTTTATTTTGTTTGTTGTGTTTGGGTTGTGGTAAAAAACTAGCTCTTTAGTTGCTTTGTACATAACTGCGACTGCGCTTATGTATTTCATTCTATTTGTAAGTAAGCCGTTATGCCTCTTAATTTCTTTAAGGGTGCCATCTTGGGTTTGCATATATTCGGCTGTGCCAAGCATTGCGCTTTTTATGTAGGTTTCAAACAGCAAGTCCTTGGTGCAAAAATCGCGAGCGTCAAATAATACAACGATGCATATGTTGCCCTTGTTACCATAATCTCTGAGCTGGCCGGATGCGGATTTAATGCACTCCGAAACGCGAATAGAGCCTATGCTGTAAATTTCAACGGCTTTAGACTCTACTTTTTTTAAAATTGTTTTCTCAGAAGGATTCTCGTCAAGCTGCTTTATTTCCCAATAGCTCTTTTTACCGCCAATTATAACCTCATAGTCAGGTGTTCTATCTGCTGACTCGACAATTTTGGTATGAGGAATAGCTCTGTTAGAAAGTATGGCCTCAAATAAGATTTCGGATTCAGTCATGTCCATATGAGTTACACCTACTATTAGAAGCGCGAGAGCTAACGAGGGAAAACGCTACACGGGTGACGGTAATCGCACCGTCTGTGAAGGTAGCAGGACACCACCTATTTGCCACTGGTTTGTCGGCTCGTAGCAGCGCGCCTGAATCTGCACCGCGACAGATGCCGACCAGCGGCAGTGTGACCCTGAAGTAACCCCAACTAGAAACGACAAGGGCCTGCATCGCTGTAGGCCACCGTGGTAACTACTCGTGGTAAGCACTAAATGACCAATGGTTGAAATCTATAAAATTCAATAACTTAGATCGATACCGGGTCTGGGAGTATAGAAGCCAAACCCGATTCGCCCAGTTACAGGGCGTGCAACTGCTCGACGGCAGCGGCGCCGACGAACTCGTTGTAACCCGATAGGATCACGTATACCGCGAAATAGCAGAAGATCGCCGCAGATGCCATGTAGGAATAGCGCAGCAACTTGTCGCCGAGCAACTTGCCGCCGTGGCTCGCCACGAAGCACAGGCCGGCGGACCACAGCAATCCGGCGCAGAGAAACCCGCCGAGAAACAACGCCGAGCTGAGGGCTCCGCCACCGCCTGATCGGGCGATCAGCGTGCCACCCACCGCGGCGAACCACAGAATCGCACTGGGCGACGACATGGCGAGGAAAATCCCGCGAAAGAACTCCTTGCGGTGGGAGTTGTGGCCGACCTCGGGGGTCTCGGCCAGCAGCGCCTCGTGGTGGATCGCCGAATAAATCATCTTCGCCGCGAAGTACACCAGCAGCGCCGAGCCGCCGATCCACAACACCCAGCGCACGGTTTCGTATTGCAGCAAAACGGTCATGCCGGCCAGCGCCAGCACGGCATAGATCAGGTCGCCGACGCAGGTACCCAAGCCCAGGGCAAAGCCTTGAAAGTAGCCGCGCTGCATCGCCAGGGTGATCATCGCGATGTTGGCGACCCCGATGTCCAGGCACAGCGAAAGGCTCAGCAAGAAGCCACTGGTAAATTCCATCGACCCAATTCCTTCGGAAAAATTTGTTTACATGGAGGCTGGACAGTCTGCCACAGCTGCCCGTACATTCCGCCACAGGTCACCGCAGTGACCAGCGTCGCTCGGACGGTTCCGGGCGCTTACGTTATCGAGGCAACAATGGCCGAACAAGGTTCGCCGCGCCGCTTTGCGCGCATAGATCGACTCCCCCCTTACGTTTTCAACATCACCGCCGAGCTGAAGATGGCCGCCCGTCGTCGTGGCGAAGACATCATCGACTTGAGCATGGGCAACCCCGACGGCGCCACCCCGCCGCACATCGTCGAAAAGCTGGTGACCGTTGCCCAGCGCGAAGACACCCACGGCTACTCGACGTCCAAGGGCATTCCGCGCCTGCGCCGGGCGATTTCCAATTGGTACAAGGATCGTTATGAGGTCGACATCGACCCGGAAAGCGAAGCCATTGTCACCATCGGTTCCAAGGAAGGCCTGGCGCACTTGATGCTGGCCACCCTCGACCAGGGCGACACCGTACTGGTGCCGAACCCGAGCTACCCGATTCACATCTACGGTGCCGTGATTGCCGGCGCCCAGGTGCGTTCGGTGCCGCTGGTGCCGGGCGTGGATTTCTTCGCCGAGCTGGAACGGGCAATTCGTGGCTCGATCCCGAAACCGAAAATGATGATCCTCGGTTTCCCGTCCAACCCCACCGCCCAGTGCGTGGAGCTGGACTTCTTCGAACGGGTGATCGCCCTCGCCAAGCAGTACGACGTGCTGGTGGTGCATGACCTGGCCTATGCCGACATCGTTTACGACGGCTGGAAGGCCCCGTCAATCATGCAGGTGCCGGGCGCCAAGGACATCGCGGTGGAGTTTTTCACCCTGTCCAAGAGCTACAACATGGCAGGCTGGCGCATCGGTTTCATGGTCGGCAACCCGGAACTGGTCAACGCCCTGGCGCGGATCAAGAGCTACCACGACTACGGCACCTTCACCCCGCTGCAGGTCGCGGCGATTGCCGCACTGGAAGGCGATCAACAATGTGTGCGCGACATCGCCGAGCAATACCGGCAGCGGCGCAACGTGCTGGTCAAGGGCCTGCATGAATTGGGCTGGATGGTGGAAAACCCGAAAGCGTCGATGTACGTCTGGGCCAAGATTCCCGAAGCCTATGCCCATCTGGGCTCGCTGGAATTCGCCAAGAAACTGCTGGCCGAAGCCAAGGTCTGCGTCTCGCCGGGCGTGGGCTTCGGTGAGTACGGGGACGATCACGTGCGCTTCGCCCTGATCGAAAACCAGGACCGGATCCGCCAGGCCGTGCGCGGGATTCGCGGGATGTTCCGGGCGGATGGATTGGTGCAAAAAAACATCTGACGACACGTCACCCTGTGGGAGCGGGCTTGCCCGCGAAGGCGTCGTGTCAGTCGACATCAATGTTGTCTGACCCACCGCATTCGCGGGCAAGCCCGCTCCCACAGGTTTCATTGTTCAGCCTGGAAATTGCTCACCCACAAAAAAACCGCATCGCTGCGGTTTTTTTGTATCTAGCGGATCGCTTAAACGAACAACGACAACAACAGAATAAAGCCCAACCCCACCACCGACAGAATGGTCTCCATCGCCGTCCAGGTCTTGAACGTCTCTGCCACGGTCATGTTGAAGTACTGCTTGACCAGCCAGAAACCGGCATCGTTAACGTGCGACAGGATCAACGAACCGGCACCGGTCGCCAGCACCAGCAGCTCACGGTTAACCCCCGGAATCATCCCCACCACCGGCACCACGATGCCTGCGCCCGTAATGGTCGCCACCGTCGCCGAACCGGTGGCGATACGGATCACCGCCGCCACCAACCAGGCCAGCAGGATTGGCGAAATTTGCGCGGCGACAGCCATATGACCGATCACATCACCCACGCCGCTGGTTACCAGCATCTGCTTGAAGCCACCACCGGCACCGATGATCAGGATGATCGCGGCGGTCGGTGCAAGGCTGGCGTCCAGCCATTTGAGGATCTGTTGCGAGCCGATGCCCTGCTTGTAGCCGAAGGTGTACAGCGACAGCAGCAACGCGATCAGCAGTGCCGAAATCGGGTGACCGATCAGGTCCATGAAGGTGCGGAAGAAATTACCGTCCGGCAGCACCACATCGGCGAAAGTCTTGAGCAGCATCAGGAACACCGGCGACAGCACGGTGACCAGGGTGATGCCGAAGCTCGGCAGATCGGCTGAATCCGTCTCGCGCGCCAGTTGATCCACCAGTTCCTGGTTCGGATGACCGGGGATGTGCTTGGCGATGAACGTACCGTAAATCGGACCGGCAATGATCGCCGTCGGCAGCGCCACGATCAGGCCGTAGAGAATGGTCTTGCCGATGTCGGCACCGAACACGCCGATGGCCAACAGCGGACCTGGGTGCGGTGGCACCAGGCCGTGAACGGCGGACAGGCCGGCCAGCAGCGGGATACCGATCTTGATGATCGACACGCCGGTGCGGCGGGCGACGATGAACACCAGCGGGATCAGCAGCACGAAGCCGATTTCGAAGAACAACGGAATGCCCACCAGGAACGCGGCGAACATCATCGCCCACTGCACCTTATCCTTGCCGAAGGCGCGGATCAGGGTCTGGGCGATCTGATCAGCCCCACCCGATTCGGCCATCATTTTGCCGAGCATGGTGCCCAACGCGAGGATGATCCCGACAAACCCGAGCACGCCACCGAAGCCGTCCTGGAATGCCTTGATGATGGTGCCGATCGGCATGCCGGAGGTCAGCCCGAGGAAGGCGGCGGCGATGATCAGGGCAATAAAGGGGTGAAACTTGAACTTGGTGATCAGGACGATAAGCCCGATCACCGTCACCACTGCATCGAGCAGCAGGAACGTCTCGTGGGACATGCCAAACATTAGGGGTGTCTCCTGGTTGTTGTTGTTATTAAAGCGGGTAATTCGAAGGCCATAAGGACAGCGCTATCTCTGCAAGCAAAATTTAACCGGCGCGTTTCAGGCCGTGCTCGAGCCACCAGTGGTGCGCTTGCACGGCCAGCTCATCGACGCTGTGGGTCGACGCATCGAGGGCCAGGGTCAACGGCTCGCCGATGGGGGATTCGAGGGTGGCGAACTGGCTGGCGATCAGGGTCGACGGCATGAAGTGGCCAGGCCGATGGGAGACACGGTCGGCGGCGACTTCGGGGGTCAGTTCCAGGAACACGAAGCCCAGGCCCGGCAAGGCGCTGCGCAGACGTTCGCGATAAATGTGTTTGAGGGCCGAGCACGTCAGCACGGGGCGCTGGCCCGTGGCGTCGACACGGCGCAGTTCATCGCACAGGCTGTCGAGCCAGCCGGCACGGTCTTCATCGTTCAGGGGGATTCCCGCGCTCATCTTTTCGATGTTGGCGGCAGGATGGAAAGTGTCGCCTTCAATGGCAGTGGCGCCGCTGAGTTGGCACAAGGCCTCGCTGACGCACGTCTTGCCGCAACCGGCAACGCCCATGATGACCAGGGCGGTGATGGGATGATTCATGTAACACCTCAGCGCGCAGACAGCGCTACCTTTGCCAGTTATGACACTAGACCAAAAGCAGGAGTTGCCGACGCCTTTCTTGTCATTTTATGGGTTGCAGCAGGTTAAGTCTCAACGCCAAAAAGCGAGGATCAGGCGAACCCCCGCTCACGCATTTGCAGCTGCATCGAGACAGCGCTACCTTAGTGCCTTGAATTTTGTTTGGCAAGCCGTCGATGAACTCAACCAAGAACGATAAAAATACGCGCACCACTGGCCGCCCTACCCTCAACGAAGTTGCGCGCCTGGCCGGTGTCAGCCCGATTACCGCGTCCCGCGCCTTGCGCGGCGTCAGCACCGTGGCCACGGAACTGGTGGAAAAGGTGCAGAACGCGGCGCTTGAACTCAACTACGTGGTCAACTCTGCTGCCCGCGCCCTGGCCTCGGCCCAGAGCCACTCGGTAGTGGTGTTGGTGCCATCGTTGTCCAACCTGCTGTTCATCGACACCCTGGAAGCCATTCATCAGGTTTTGCGCCCCAAGGGCTTCGAAGTGCTGATCGGCAACTTCCATTATTCGCGCGACGAAGAAGAAAACCTGCTGCGCAACTACATGGCCTATCAGCCCCGTGGCTTGCTGCTCACCGGTTTCGACCGCACCGAAAGTTCGCGCCGGATGATCGAGGCGAGCAACATTCCCTGCGTGTACATGATGGAACTGGACAGCGCCGCCGGCCTCAATTGCGTCGGTTTTTCACAACTGTCTGCCGGCGAAACGGCCGCCGAACATTTGCTGTCCCGCGGCCGCAAACGCCTGGCCTACATCGGCGCGCAACTCGACCAGCGCACATTGTTGCGTGGCGAAGGTTACCGCCGCGCCCTGCAAAAGGCCGGTCTGTATGACCCGGCTCTGGAAGTGCTGACGCCGCGCCCGTCTTCGGTCGGCCTGGGCGGCGAGTTGTTCCTGCAGATGATGGCCAGTCATCCCGACGTCGATGCAATCTTCTTCGGCAACGACGACCTGGCCCAGGGGGCATTGCTCGAAGCCATGCGCTGCGGGATCAAGATCCCCGAGCAGGTGGCGATCCTCGGTTTCAACGACCTGCCTGCCTCGGCCCACATGGTCCCGCGCCTGAGCAGCATCAGCACCCCGCGCGAAGCCATCGGCCGTCGCGCGGCAGAGCAGATGCTGACGCTGATGGCCGGCAACACCGTGGCCAAGCCGGTGCAGGACATGGGGTTTGAGTTGAAGGTGCGCGAGAGTACCTGACCGCCCGTTTACTGTAGGAGCGGGCTTGCTGGCGAAAGCGGTGTGTCAGGCGCCATGCGTGTCGTTTGATGCGCCGCCTTCGCCAGCAAGCCGGCTCCTACAGGTCGGCGATCAATCCTGCGGGTCGAGATTATCCAGCGCCCGATTCACCGCCAGCTCGGCCAGCATGACAATCTGTGCAATCGCCAGTGCCGTGTTGCGATGGCTGCCCTCCAGAAAAGTAGCAAAGTCATTGGTCATGACACTCGCCGAGGCCAGCGATTCGCAGGCATGGGCCAGCAGTGTTTCATTATTGATGTCCGGAGCGATCTGGAACATGGGACTGGGATTGCGCGGGGGGTTTGGCGTGGGTTTGAACATGGCAATGCTCCTAGAGTGATGGAGCTGCCACAGTTCGCTGCTAGACGAACATAAGGTGGCAGCCGCGCGTGGGCTAGCAGACCAGGACTCTAGAACCCGGTAGACCCGAAGGTCTTCCCACGCACAGCCGCCATAACGTGAACCCATCACGAACGGTGGACGCCATGCGTCTAAAGTGTCCGGGCTGCTAGACCCGATCGCTGATTTTCAGCGACTCGGAACAATAGAACCCGGATACCAGACGCACAAGTCGGCGGATTCTGGCTTAGTTGTAGGCAAGGGTGCAAGAAATCGCCGCTTGCGGAAATCCTCTGAAACCCCTTGCCTACAGACCATTTTACGTACTTGAAGTCGACCGTTGGCAGGCTCACTATGATTTTCCGACGCCTTGATTCGCTGACGGAGTAGCAACATGGACCATGCACTGAAAATTCTTGGCAAAGCCTCGTCGATCAATGTCAGAAAAGTCCTGTGGACCTGCGAGGAACTGGGCCTTTCCTACGAGCGCGAGGATTGGGGCAGCGGATTTGGCTCGACCCACAGTCCCGAGTTCCTCAGGTTCAATCCCAACGCCCAGGTGCCGGTGATCATCGATGAGAACGGGGTGCTCTGGGAGTCCAACACCATTTGCCGCTACCTGGCTGGCAAGCACCACCATCATCACAATGAGCTGTTGCCTGTCGAGCCGGCCGCCCGCGCCGGGGTGGAGCAGTGGATGGATTGGCAGGCCACCGATCTCAATTCGTCCTGGAGCTACGCGTTCATGGCACTGGTGCGCAAAGACCCGGAGTTCCAGGACCCGCATCGCGTGGAAGTCAGCGTGCGTGGCTGGAACCAGAAAATGGGCATCCTCGAACATCAACTCGCGACCACCAAGGCGTATGTCGCCGGGGCCCGATTTACCCTGGCCGATATCGTCATCGGCCTGTCCGTCAACCGCTGGCTGATGACCCCCATGGAGCGTCCCGACTTCCCTGCCATCGATGACTATTTCAAGCGTCTGGCACCACAAACCGGATTTCTCAAACATTGCTGCAATGGCTTGCCCTGAATGCCACGTTTGCCGTTCGTCGGCAAACATCTGCCGATATTGCCCGTCGACATTTGCAAAATTTATCTCAACCAATTGATTTTTAAGGAGTTAATTTTAAGGCACAGTATTTGCTGAAAACACTGCACCGCCATCACCCACAAGGTCTGCTCATCATGTTGGTCAGTGCAAAATCAACCCTGGTAACACCACTCCCCAAACGTCCCGGCGAAGACCCGACCACCGAAGCCGCCGCCGGGCTTCAAAGTGCCATGGCCCAGGCGCTGCAAAACAATGTGCAGGCGCAAACCGCGCAAGCCAGCACGCAGGTCCAGGAATCCGCCACCGGGCAAGCCACGCAACAGGTCAGCGAAGCCACGCGGATCAGCGACAACGTCGATGAGGCGTTTGCCAAGACCCGCGTGAACCTGCAAGCCGTCAATGCGCCGCTGCCGGATGGGGTCAAGGATCGGATCAAGGATGGCTCGGCCACTTCCGAATTCAAGGAGTACATGAGCAAGACCCCGGAACAACGCATGCGCGATGCGGTTCTGCAAGAAATGGGGCTGACCCAGGAAGAGGTTGATCAAATGCCGCCGGAGAAGCAAAAAGCTGTGGGTGAGGAGATTGCCCAGCGCATGGAAGACAAGCGCCAGATTGCAGAGGCTGAGAAAGCCCGGGGCAGCGAAAAAACCGGTGCCCAGGTGGTGGATAAGTTCCTGGCTTCGCTCTGATCGGTGGCTACAACCCCGCACCTGTGGGAGCAAGGCTTGCCCGCGATGGCGATTTCACTGACGCTATCGCGAGCAAGCTTTGCTCCCACAAAAAAAGATCCGGTGACCTAGCAGCGTCAGTTCAACTGCAACGTCGAGTTGAACTGGCTGATCGCATCCACCACGTGCCGCGAGCCCTGCTGAATCTCCAGAATCACCTCCCCCGCCTCGTTCGCCAGTTCCACGCCGAGCCCGGTTCGACTCAGGCTCGACTGCATGCTCGACACTGCGCTCACCGATAAATCGTGGTTCTTGCGCACCACATCAACGATCTCCACCGTCGCCTGGCTGGTGCGCGCGGCGAGGCTGCGCACTTCATCGGCCACCACCGCAAATCCGCGTCCATGCTCGCCAGCGCGGGCCGCCTCGATGGCGGCGTTGAGCGCCAGCAGGTTGGTCTGATCGGCGATGCCCCGGATGGTTTGCACAATGGTGCCGATGATGTCGGACTGCTTGCTCACCGCATCGATGCTCAGCGCCGCTTCGTTCAAGTCTTTGGAGATGTCCTGAATGATCTGCACCGTCTGCTGCACCACCTCGGATCCCTTGCGCGCGCAGGCGTCGTTTTGCACCGAGGTGCTGTGGGCCGATTCTGCGGCAGTTTGCAGGGTGGTCATTTGGCTGGTGATATCGCTGGCGAACTTCACCACCTTGTACAGCCGCCCCTTGGCGTCGAACAGCGGGTTGTAGGACGCCTCCAGGAAAACCGTATGACCGTATTTGTCTTTGCGTTCGAAACGGTGCGAGTGATATTCGCCGCGATTGAGTGACGCCCAGAATGCCTTGTAGGCCGGCGACTCGGCTTCGGCACGGTGACAGAACAGGCTGTGGTGCTGCCCGATGACTTCATTGAGCGAGTAATGCATGGTCTTGAGGAAGTTTTCGTTGGCCGTGATCACCTTGCCGTCCGGGGTGAATTCGATCACCGCCATGGATCGCCCGATCGCCGCCAGCCTGCTTGCGTTTTCGTGTTCCTTGTTGACCCTGTCGGTGATGTCCGTGGCGACTTTGATCACGCTGCGCACCTGGCGATCAGGGCCATACACCGGCATATAACTGGCTTCGAGCCAGATTTCCCTGCCGCTTTTGTTCAGGCGCAAAAAGGTCCCGCTGACCGCTTCGCCACGGGCCAGATCACGCCACAATTTGGCGTACTCCTCACTGCGGTAAAAGGCTTCTTCGCAAAATATCCGGTGGTGTTTGCCGCGTACCTCGTCGGCGCCGTAACCCATGGCGTTGCAAAAGTTTTCGTTGGCATCCAGTACGAAGCCGTCGGGCGTGAACTCAATCATTGCCATTGAACGACTGACTGCAGCCAACTTGGCATTGGCTTCGGTCAGCGCACAACTGAAGCGTTCGATTTCCAGCAAGTCAGCCTTGTTATGCAGGTTGAACATGTTCGTTTCACCCCAAGCGCGGTCTTTTGATTAATGAAAGTAACGGTTCTTTCATATCCACCACTACGTTAGCGGGAACAGGTGCGCGCGCTCCCCCCCAAAAGAAGGAGACTTGTCAGGTCATTGTTTGATGTTGAATCGGAGGGTCCCTATTGCGACGTCCTCATCAAGGCATCCTTTTCTCGATAGCCCGGAGCCGGGCAAGCCCTAACGCGCTCATAAGAAAATTCCATTTAGCGTTTCGCTCCCTGTCGTTCCGTGTGGGTGCCTTGGCTTGCGCACTCTCGGCGGTCTCAATCCTTGTCATCCGATTGCGGCCGACATATTTAGTTACGAGTGAGCATAGACAGCGGTCCGGGCTTAGCAAGGCCACTAGTCGGCCACTATTCAGGACAAAATCGGTTCAGCTAGAGGTTTGCCTGGGCAGCGTTAGCCGTAGATTCGGTGCAAGCCGAAAAATCGCTTCGCGGGCAAGCCCCTTGCTCCCACAGGTACAGCGCAATCCCGTAGGAGCGAGCGGTACGATGGTCCGACTTGCCCGCGAAGGCTATTGACCAAACATCATTGAATTACAGACTTGCACTCACCTTGCTGGCCACCTCCCCCGGCACCCAACCCTTCCACACCTGCGGCTGCTCACGCAAAAACGCTTCGGCCACTTCACGGGGCTTCTGCCGTTTTTCGCTCATCTGCCCCAGGGTCTGATTCAACAGATCGATCGGCAAGTCGACCTTTTCGAAGAACGCCACCAGGTCTGGGTACTGCGCCTTGAACGGCGCGGACACGCCGATTGCCAGGCTGGCCGGCATCGAACGGGTGCCTTTGGGGTTCGGGTTGTTGGCATCGGCCAGGGTTTTCCAGGCTTCGGCATCGAACGGCGGTTCGTCGAGCTTCACCAGTTTGAAGCGCCCCAACAGCGGCGTCGGCGACCAGTAGTAGAACAGCACCGGTTTGCCGCGACGAATCGATGAGGCCACTTCGGCATCCAGCGCTGCGCCGGAACCGGTGCGGAAGTTGACGAAGCTTGCCGTCAGGTCGTAGGCCTTGAGTTTCTGGCTGTTGACGATCTCCGAGGTCCAGCCGGTGGGGCTATTGAGGAAGCGCCCGCGATTCGGGTCTTCGGGGTCGCGGAACACGTCCTTGTACTTCGCCAGGTCAGCCACGGACTTCAACTGCGGCGCCAACGGTTTGATGCCGCGCTCCGGGTCACCCTTGATCACGTATTCCGGCACCCACCAACCTTCGGTAGCGCCCTTGACCGTGTCGCCCAGGCCAAACACTTTGCCCTCCGCGGCGGCTTTGACCCAGGCCGGACTGCGCCCGGCCCACTCTTCACCGATCACTTGAATGTCATTTTTGGCCAGCGCCGCTTCGAGGCTGACGGTGCTGCCCGGCAAGGTATCGGTCGGGTAGCCATAACCTTTTTCGACGATCAGGCGCAGGATCTCGGTGATGAGGCTACCGCTTTCCCAGGTGATGTCACCGAAGTGGATAGGCGCGGCTTTTTCTGCCGCCGGTGCCTGGTTGGCCATCAGGCTCAGGGCCAGCAGCGAACTGCCGAGCAGGGTTTTGATCGATCTCATGCGGACCTCTTGTCAGTAAGGCGGTTCAGGAATTGATTGGCGCTGTGGCGGTCACACAAGGCCTGGGAGCGGGTCATGTAGACGCTGACCGAACGCAGGGAAATGCCCAGCTCGGCGGCGATTTGCGGGTAGGTCAGGCCGTCGACCCGCGACAACAGAAACGTGGCCCTGACCTTGCCCGGCAGGCGCGCCAGCGTACGGTCGAGGCCATGCAGCGCCTGGGTCAGTTGCGCCAGTTCTTCGGGCGAAGGCATTGAAGGTTGATCAACCTGTTGCAGTTGATCCAGGTGCCGGCGCTCCAGATCGTGGCGGCGCCACAGTTGATAAATCAATCGACGGGCGATGGTGGTTAGCAAGGCGCGGGGTTCGCGGATCGATACCGGCTGCGGCGCTTCGAGCAACTGCACGAAGGCTTCGGCGGCGATGTCCTCGACACTGGCGGCGGTGCCCAGGTAGTGGCGCAATCGAGCGCATAACCAGGGGTAATGGGCGCGGAACAGTCGGCCCACGTCATGGCGATGGGAAAGGTCGGTGCCGGACATAGTGGCTCCAGGGGTTAGGGGTCGCTGAATGTCCGGTCGTCCGGTGACGCGATCCTAGCAAGGAGCCTTATTCATTAATAATATTTAAAATTCATTTTTATATTCACTTTGGGAATATAAATTTGTGATGTTTGCGAGATTGCTTTCGCGGGCAAGCCTTGCTCCCACAGGACTGCGATGTGCCTGTGGGAGCAAGGCTTGCCCGCGATAAATCGTCCAGTCACCGCAACCTTTCGAAGCCCAACGCCTGCGCTTGCTGCTGGTAATCCAGAACGATCTGATAGTCGCTTTCACTGGCCGGCAACACTTCCCGCAAACCAAGCACCTCTGCCACCTCCGGCAAATCGCCCAACGCCTGATTCATCACCCGCCGAATCTCCTCAACCTGTTCATCACTGACACCCGCAGCGGTGATGTACGGCAACGTCGGGCTCAATGCACTGCGAGCGACAACCCGCAACCCGGCCACCTCCTCGGCGGCGTAACGGGCCAGATACGCGTAGGTCACACTGTCGATGGACGCCAGGTCGGCAAGGTCTTCGCGCAACCAACGCAGGCTTTCGCGGTGGCTGCCGCTGATACCGACCCGGGCAAAAAACTGCCCGTCCCGATGCAACGGCGCCAGTCGATGGCGCAACAAGTTCATGCCGCTGTTGGAGTCCTCGCCATTGATCACGCCACGGCTGCCATGAAAGTCCGGCAGGGTTCGCCGTGGATTGTCGACGCGACTGAGCAACAGACTGCAATGGTTGCCGTCGCTGCTGTCCGGCAGTTCGTAGCGTGGGCGCCCGAGGATCCGGACCTGGCCGCGCAACGCGGTCATCAGCGGATAGCCGCAGGTTTGCGTCAGGAGTAACTGCGGTGACAGCCAGAGGTCCATCAAAGACAAACCTTCAGCGTCGCGGCGGGTGACACCGAGTCGCTCGAGGATGCGCGTCAGCCAGCGCTCGTTGGCCTGGTGGATGGGTTCAGGGGCGACATACATCAGCAATTCGGCGAGGTGTTGAGTCATCAAGAAAATCCCATACAACGATGATCCCCCTGTAGGAGCGAGCCTGCTCGCGATGGCGGCGAGTCAGTCGACATCACTGGCGTCTGACACGACGCCATCGCGAGCAGGCTCGCTCCTACAGGGGAATGTGTTTGCAATCAGTGAAACGGATGCCGAGGGCTGTCGATCGCCTTCACCCCGTTCTCCCGCCACAACTGCCCATATCCCCGCACCAGAAACCCGCCGCTGCGCGCCAGCCATTGCTCGCGACGCGCGCGGTAGGCCCGTGGCAAGTCGTACCAGGGCAACCCCGGCAAGTCGTGATGCACCAGGTGCAGATTGAGGTTGAGGAACAGCCAACGCCAGGGCCACGCCGCTTCGTTGATCACGGTGCGCTGCTCCGGCGCCGTGTGCGGCCGATGTTCATAGTAGGAGCGAACCATTGCAACCGACAGCGCCGGCACACTGACCAGCAACAGGTAATGCCACACCGGCAATGCGCTGTAGCGCGCGATGAACAACAGCATCAGCCATGTCAGCGCACCATGGCTGAGCCACATCAGCCAGGCCCGGCGCTCACCGGTCTTGAGTCGATGCAACTCCTCCCGAGCCAGTCCCAGCAACGCCAGCGGCGCACCGAGCACGAAGCGGCCGAGCACGGTTTTGTTCAGCCAGTGCAGGCCCCGTTCGAACAGCGAACTGCCCTGCCATTGTTCGCTGCTCAAATAGCGGCTTTCCGGATCACGGCCCGGGATGGTCAGGTCTTCGTCGCGGTGATGCAGCAAATGGCTGTCGCGATACAGCGTATAGGGATACCACACGGCAAACGGCGCATAGCCGAGGACCTTATTCAGCGCCGGCCAGCGGGTCGGATGACCGTGCAGCAGTTCGTGCTGCACCGACAGCCAGAGCACCACCACGGGAATCAGCAACAGGGTGCTCCACCACAGGCCCAACGAATGGCTGTTCAGAACGATGGCGAACCAAGCGCCGTACACGCTGATCAACAGCAACCAGGTCGGCCACTCGGTGCGGGCGGTCAGGCGCTGGCGCAGGGTTTCGATGTCTTCTCGGTGGGCGTTATCGAAGTAATGGGGCATGGCGTTGCTCGGATCGGGGACCAGTCCCCTTCTGTGCAACGACACTGGGATTTCTTGCAGATTATTTTCAAATGACCGCTCCCATGCAGAGCGAGGGAGCGGCCCATCGGAGCAGGATCAATGCCCGAATACGTTCAACTTTTTGGCCTTTTTGTCGGCACGTTTTTCAATGGCGGTTTTCGCCGGTTTTTTCTTCAGCTCTTTTTTTGATTCCATACCTTTAGACATGATGCGTACTCCACTCGCGAGGGATGTGAGATCAGGTATACACCTATCCCGGCGTGCGCGTTCTTTTATAATCGCGCGCTTGCCCTCCAACAGTTTAGTCCTATGCACAGCACCCATTACGCCCAACTCGATGAGCCCCTGTGGCCGTTGATGAACAAGTTCTATCGCGCCCACCAATCGTCGATGAAAGCGGTACGCGACGCGCAACTGTGGGTCGCAAGGCGTGACGAGATCATCGCGGCGCTGTGTTTGCGCCCGGTGTCCGGGGGGCATTGGCTGACGGGACTGTTTGTCGATCCGGCCTGTCGCGAACAGGGTGTCGCCGCCGCGTTGATTGCGGAGGCGGTGAAAGGACTTGAGCTACCGGTGTGGTTGTTCTGCCATCCGGACTTGCGTGGTTTCTACGAACGTCGGGGATTCAGCTTCGACCCGCCGATGCCTTACGCCATGGTCGAGCGCTTGAGCCGTTATGCGCGCAGCAAACCGATGATCGCCATGGGCCTGGAACCGTTAAACCGGTGAAATAACCTTGGCCTGCAGGAGCCGGCTTGCTGGCGATAGATCCTGACCCTTGTGCTGATCAACCGGTCGCCATCGCTGGCAAGCCAGCTCCTACCGTTATCCGCGTCGTCAGTCATCCGCATTCGGATCAAGGTCCGGGAACATCACTTCGGTGAACCCGAACTTGCTGAAGTCGGTAATGCGCGACGGGTACAAGCGCCCGATCAGGTGATCGCATTCATGCTGCACCACCCGTGCATGGAACCCGGAGGCGATGCGCACGATGGGCTCGCCCTTGGGGTCGAAACCTTCGTAGCGGATCTGTTGATAGCGATCCACCGCGCCACGCATGCCAGGCACCGACAGGCACCCTTCGAAACCCTCTTCCATGATCGGGCTCAGCGGCGTGATCAAGGGGTTGATCAGGATCGTCTGCGGCACGGCATCCGCGTCCGGGTAACGCTCGCTGTGCTCGAAACCGAAGATCACCAGTTGCAGGTCGACACCGATCTGCGGTGCGGCCAGGCCGACCCCGCCAACGCTTTCCATGGTCTGGAACATGTCGTCGATCAGTTGCCACAACCCGGGGCTGTCGAACATGTCCGCCGGCACCGGTGGAGCGATGCGCAGCAGGCGCTCATCGCCCATTTTCAAAATTTCACGGATCATTTTATGACTTCGTCAGTGGGTGGCTTCACGGAGTGATCCCGGCCCAGCCCGGAAACGTGATGCTTCTCTTCATGGCCGGGACCGTGCTCACCGGCGACTTTTTCGCCAGGTTCTTTGCCTTCGCGCGACATGTGTTCGATCACCGCATTCATCTCGGCCCCGAGCAGCAGCACCGCGGCGGAAATGTAGAAGTACAGCAACAGCACGATGATCGCGCCGATACTGCCATACATGGCGTTGTAGTTGGCGAATTCCTTGACGTACAGGCCGAAGCCCAGGGACGCGATGATCCACACCACCACTGACAGCACCGAACCTGGCGTAATGAAGCGAAACTCCTGTTTGACGTCGGGCATGACGTAATAGATCAGTGCCACGGCGACCATCAGCAGGATCACGATCACCGGCCAGCGCGCGATGTTCCACAGCGTGACGATGAAGTATTCAAGACCTACTTGCGCCGCGATCCAGTTCATCACCTGCGGCCCCAGCACCATCAGCGCGGCGGCGATCAACAGCATGCCGGCGATGCCGACGGTGTAGATGATCGATAGCGGAAAACGCTTCCACGCCGGCCGGCCTTCAACCACATCGTAGGCGGCGTTCATCGCACTCATCATCAAGCGCACACCGGCCGAGGCCGTCCACAGGGCAATCACGATACCCACGGACAACAGTCCGCCCTTGGATTGCTGGAGCTGGTCGATCACCGGGTTCACCTGCTCCAGCGCCTGGGGCGGCAGCACCAGTTCCGATTGCACGCGCAACCAGGAAAAGAAGTCGGGCAAATGCAGGAAACCGATCAGGGCGATCAGGAACAGGATGAAGGGGAACAGCGAAAACAGCATTTGATAGGCCAGCGCCGAGGCATAGGTCGACATCTCGTCGTCGACGAACTCGGTGACCGTGCGCATCATCACACGGTGCAAAGGCAGGCCTCTCATGTCCGGGAAAATCATTCGCGTCTCCATTCGCCGCATTACAGGGTGGGTGGAATTGGTGCGTCTCAGGGGCCGTTTTCTTTCATCAAGGTAGCCTACCTGGCGACTTTGAAACAATTTCGTCGATCTAGTTCAGGCTGACACAAAAACGGCCATCCGTGGATGGCCGTTTCTTCCGCGCATTGAAGGCCGTATCACGCTTTATCGACACCTTTCTTAATCGCGTCCTTGGCTTTGCCGATGGCTTGCTGGGCCTCGCCTTTCCTTTCCTGAGCCTTGCCTTCAGCTTGCAGATTGGGGTTATTGGTGGCCTTGCCAACGCCTTGTTTGACGTTGCCAGCGGCTTCGTTGGCCATGCCTTTTACTTTATCGCCAGTGCTGCCCATGGTGTTTCTCCTGTGAACAATTCAATGAGAAAAGTCGTTACATGAGGTTGACCGGGGGCGTTTGCACGGAGTTTCATTTATTTTCACCCGGACATTTCATCGTTCAATGCAGGTTGGGCTTTATGTTTGCCCGGCAACCCCCGAGAATGCGCAACGTATTCAGGCCCTGGCGCTGAAGATCCAATCCCGTAGGAATGTTATGAAACTCGATAAAAAGCAGGCCATTGCCCGCAGAAATCAGGAACTCGGCGGTGCTGTGCTTGGCGTCAACAACTGCCACTTCACCGAACTGAACCGCAACCGCAACATCTGGTGGTTCGACATCCCGGTGTCGCGCCTGGCCGTTGGTCAGTACGAGTGGATTCACCTGCTGATGCACACCCCCGATACCGACGAACTGCTGCACCTGAAAGTGCCGACGGTGTTCCTGCGCGAGAAGCTCGAAGGCCTGGTGGTGCGTAACCAGGGCAAGCGCAAGGCGGCCCTGAGCCTGGAGCTGAGCGCCGACAAGGACTCGTACCTGCAGGACATGCGCCCGGCGGGCACCAACGTCAATTTCGCGCCGTTTCGCATGTAGGAGCGAGCCTGCTCGCGATGGACGTCAACGATGACGCGGACTGCCTGGATGTCCGTGTTGTCTGGGCCTATTTCGCGAGCAGGCTCGCTCCTACAGAGGATCGCGTTGCCAGCCGATCAACAAAAAGCCCCGCATGTGCGGGGCTTTTTTTGATCACACAGTCGCTTTCTTCGCGTTGAGCTTTTTCAGTTCTTCATCGCGCAATTCCCGACGCAGGATCTTGCCGACGTTGGTGGTCGGCAGTGCATCGCGGAACTCTACAGAGCGTGGGACCTTGTAGCCGGTGACGTTGGCACGCATGTGCGCCATCACCTGCTCCTTGGTCAGGGTCACGCCCGGTTTGGCGACGATGAAAATCTTGATCGCCTCGCCCGACTTCTCGTCCGGCACGCCGATGGCCGCGCATTGCAGCACGCCCGGCAGGGTTGCCAGCACGTCTTCCAGCTCGTTCGGGTACACGTTGAAACCGGAGACCAGGATCATGTCTTTCTTGCGATCGACGATGCGCATGTAGCCATCGGGCTGGATCAGCGCGATGTCACCGGTCTTCAACCAGCCTTCGCTGTCGAGGATTTCATCGGTGGCTTCCTGGCGCTGCCAGTAGCCCTTCATCACTTGCGGACCTTTCACACACAGTTCGCCGATTTCGCCCATGGGCTGTTCAGCGCCAGAATCACTGATGACTTTGCACAGGGTCGATGGAACCGGAATGCCAATGGTGCCGACCTGAATGTTCTGGATCGGATTAACGGTGGCTACCGGGCTGGTTTCAGTCATGCCGTAGCCTTCGCAAATGGCACAACCGGTGACTGCTTTCCAGCGCTCTGCCGCCGCCAGTTGCAGGGCCATGCCGCCGGACAGGGTGACTTTCATCGCCGAGAAATCCAGCTTGCGGAAACCTTCGTTGTTGCACAGGGCCACGAACAGGGTGTTGAGACCGACAAAACCGCTGAACTTCCACTTCGACAGTTCCTTGACCATCGCCGGCAAATCGCGCGGGTTGCTGATCAGGATGTTGTGGTTGCCGATCAGCATCATCGCCATGCAATGAAAGGTAAAGGCATAGATGTGGTACAGCGGCAGCGGCGTGATCAGGATCTCGCAGCCCTCATTGAGGTTGGAGCCCATCAGCGCCTTGCATTGCAACATGTTCGCCACCAGGTTGCGGTGGGTCAGCATGGCGCCCTTGGCCACGCCGGTGGTGCCGCCGGTGTATTGCAGGACCGCAACATCGCTGCTGGCCGGGTTGGCTTCGGCCACTGGCTGGCCGTGGCCCTTGCTCAATACGTCGTTGAACTTGACGGCTTTTGGCAAGTGATACGCCGGCACCATCTTCTTCACGTACTTGATCACGCTGTTGACCAGCAGACGCTTGAGCGGTGGCAGCAGGTCCGCCACTTCGGTGACGATGACGTGCTTGACCCCGGTTTTCGGCACGACGGCCTCGGCCAGGTGCGCCATGTTCGCCAGGCAGACCAGGGCCTTGGCACCGGAATCATTGAACTGGTGCTCCATCTCCCGTGCGGTGTACAGCGGGTTGGTATTGACCACGATCAACCCGGCACGGATGGCACCGAAGACGGCGACCGGATACTGCAGCACGTTGGGTAATTGCACGGCGATTCGATCGCCCGGTTGCAAATCGGTATGCTGTTGCAGGTACGCGGCAAAGGCACCGGACAATTCGTACAGTTCACCGTAGGTGATTGTCTTGCCCAGGTTGCTGAAAGCCGGTTTGTTGGCGAAGCGTTGGCAGGATTGCTTCAACACTGCCTGAATATTCGGGTACTCGTCTGGATTGATGTCGGCAGCAATTCCAGCTGGGTACTTATCCTTCCAAAAGTCTTCGTTCATGGAAGCCCACTCCTCAGCAACGCGAATTCAACACCGCATTTGATGCGATTATTATTGGTGTTTGTCTATAGGTGAGTCTGGCTTTTTACTAGGCCGAGAAGTCACAAAGCGCGCCGAGAGTAGCAGCTTTGAATAGGGTCGACTAGAGCCAAAAGCGGCCTCTACGGTCACATTTATGACTCAAGAATGGTAACCAGTCATTTTAGAGCAAAAAACCTATATATCGCTGAAAGCCCCGTAAAACGGGGCTTTCGCTTTAAACGCATCGCGGGCAAGCCTTGCTCCTACAGGTTTTGTGTCGCTCACTGCCTTGTGAACGACACCGCCCCTGTGGGAGCAAGGCTTGCCCGCGATCCGCGCGAAGCGCGGCCATTCACCGCTTATGCGATATCCCGCAACTCCCGCCGCAAAATCTTGCCCACCGGCGTCATCGGCAACGACTCACGCAAGACAATGTGCTTGGGCACTTTGTACGCCGTGAAGTTTTCCTTGCAGTACGCCTTCAGCTCTTCAAGGCTGACCCCCGCTTCACGGGCCACCACGAACAACTTCACCGCCTCCCCCGAACGTTCGTCGGGCACACCGATCACTGCGCAGTTGGCGACTTTAGGGTGAGCCATGACCACGTCCTCGATTTCGTTCGGGTACACGTTGAAACCCGAGACGATGATCATGTCTTTCTTGCGATCGACAATGCGCACGAACCCGTCCGGGTCAATCACCGCGATGTCGCCGGACTTGAACCAGCCCTCGGCGTCCAGTACTTCGTTGGTCGCCTCGGGTTTCTGCCAGTAGCCCTTCATGATCTGCGGGCCTTTGATGCACAGCTCGCCACGCTCGCCCAGCGGTTGTTCGACGCCCTCGTCGTTGATCACCTTGAGCGTGGTCCCCGGCACCGGCAGGCCGACCGTGCCGATGCGCGATTGATCGCCATAGGGGTTGGTGCAAGCCACCGGCGAGGTTTCGGTCAGGCCGTAGCCTTCGGTGATGCGGCAACCGGTCAACTGCTCCCAGCGCTCGGCGGTGGCCTTGACCAGCGCGGTGCCGCCGGAATTGGTGAGTTTGAGGCTGGAGAAATCCAGGGTCTTGAAATCCGGATGGTCCATCAGTGCAACAAACAGCGTGTTCAGCCCCAGCAGCGCCGAGAACCGCCAGTTTTTCAGTTCCTTGATGAAGCCACCGATGTCCCGCGGATTGGTGATCAGCACGTTGTGGTTGCCAGTCACCATCATGCACATGCAATTGGCCGTGAACGCATAGATGTGGTAAAGCGGCAGCGGCGCGATCATCACCTCCTGCCCTTCGCGCAGCAGCGACTGGCCGTCACTGGCAAACTGACTGAGGCAGGCCCGCGCCTGCTGCATGTTGGCCACCAGATTGCCGTGGGTCAGCATCGCACCCTTGGCCAGGCCGGTGGTGCCGCCGGTGTACTGCAATACGGCGATGTCTTTGAGTCCGGCATTCAGCCGCTTGATTGGCTGGCCCTTACCCAGACGCAGTGCACTCTTGAAGGAAATGGCCTGGGGCAAGGAATAAGCCGGGACCATTTTTTTGACCGTGCTCACCATAGTGTTGACCAGCCAGCCTTTGGCGGTCGGCATCAGGTCGCCCATTCTGGCTTCGATCAGGTATTGGATGTCGGTGTCGGTCAGCACTTCCTGGACTTTCTGGCCGAACATGTTCAGGTACACCAGCGCCCGGGCACCGGAATCCTTGAACTGATGACGCATCTCCCGCGCGGTATATAGCGGGTTGGTGTTGACCACGATCAGCCCGGCGCGCAAGGCGCCGAACACGGCGATCGGGTATTGCAGGACGTTGGGCATCTGCACCGCGATGCGATCCCCCGGCACCAGATCGGTGTGAGCTTGCAGATAACCGGCGAACGCTGCGCTGTAGCGTTCCAGTTCGGCGTAGGTCAGGGTGACACCCATGTTGCTGAACGCCGGGCGATCAGCAAATTTCTTGCAGGAACGTTCGAACACCTCGATAACCGACTTGTACTCAGCGACGTCAATGTCCAGGGGAACGCCGGCCGGGCGCTTGTCATTCCAGAAATCAGGTTGCATTGTTCTTGTCCTCTTTACCTGAGCCTATCCGGGGCCGCTTTTCTGTCATTTCTCTTTCTTGTTGCTCAAAAAGCAGAAAGCGAAAAGCGGAGCTTCACGGACACTAGCAGCTATGTCGAATCAGGCAAATATGCGGATGTGTGTCATAGATTTTGTGAATCTTGCTGCCGCGACGCGGCCTGATCAGGCGTCCCGCCGAAGATGCGCTATACACTGCAATCGGCTAACTGTAGGAGCGAGCTCGCTCGCGATGAACGACTGAACACCGCGGGGCGTCAGACTGCCAGCGTCTTCGTTGACGACCATCGCCAGCGAGCTCGCTCCTACCGTTGTGTATGAACAGGCACCCAGCAAAGGAACCGCGATGATCCACGATACATTCTGGCTGACCACCAGCGACCGCAGCCGTCTCTTCGTCAACCAGTGGTTGCCCGCTGACACCCCCCGGGCCGTGATCCTGCTGGCCCACGGCATGGCGGAACACAGCGCTCGCTACGGGCGCCTGGCAGAAAAGCTCTGTGCCCAGGGCTACGGCGTGTACGCCCCGGATCTGCGCGGACATGGCAAAACTGCCGAAAACGGGACGCTCGGCCATTTCGCCGACAACGACGGTTGGGCCAAAGTGGTGGGTGACCTGGCGTGCCTCAACCAGCACATCGGCCAGCAGCATCCCGGCACACCCATCGTGCTGCTGGGCCACAGCATGGGCAGCTATATCGCCCAGGGGTACCTGTTGCATCACAGCGCCAGCCTGCACGGCGCCATTCTCAGCGGCTCGAACTTCCAGCCCGTGGCGCTTTATCGCGCGGCCCGCCAGATTGCCCGTTTCGAACGTCTGCGCCAGGGCCCCAAGGGACGCAGCGCACTGATCGAGTGGCTGACGTTCGGTTCATTCAATAAGCCATTCAAACCGATACGCACCCAGTTTGACTGGCTCAGTCGCGATCCGGCCGAAGTCGACCTATACGCCAACGACCCCCTTTGTGGCTTCCGTTGTACCAATCAGCTGTGGATCGATTTGCTCGGCGGGTTGCAGCAAATCAGCAAAGCGTCCAATCTCGCCCAGATCGACCCGGGCCTGCCGTTGCTGGTGATCGGCGGCGAATGTGATCCGGTAAGCGAAGGCAAGCGTCTGAAAGATCTGGCCGGCGCCTTGCGCGAGGCCGGCAGCCGGAACCTGCAACTGACCGTTTACCCGCAGGCGCGGCACGAATTGTTCAATGAAACCAACCGCGATGAAGTGATCGCCGATGTGCTGGCCTGGATCAACCAGACACTGAGCAAACCCCGGCCACACCGAACCGAATAGTTTTTTTGTGAATTTTTTATTCGTCACAGGAATCGAGACAGATGACCCAGGTTACCAACACCCCCTACGAAGCCCTCGAAATCGGCCAGACCGCCAGTTTCAGCAAGACGGTCGAAGAGCGCGATATTCAGCTGTTCGCCGCGATGTCAGGCGACCACAACCCGGTGCACCTGGATGCCGAATACGCCGCCAGCACCATGTTCAAGGAACGTATCGCCCACGGCATGTTCAGCGGCGCGTTGATCAGTGCGGCAGTGGCCTGCGAACTGCCTGGGCCGGGCACTATCTACATTGGTCAGCAGATGAGCTTCCAGAAGCCGGTGAAAATTGGCGACACCCTGACCGTGCGTCTGGAAATCCTGGAAAAACTGCCGAAATTCCGCGTGCGCATTGCCACTCGCGTGTTCAACCAGCGTGATGAGCTGGTGGTGGATGGCGAGGCGGAAATCCTGGCGCCGCGCAAACAGCAATCGGTGACCTTGACCGAGTTGCCGGCGATCAGCATTGGCTGATTCGGCGCGCAATAAACTGTAGGAGTGAGCCTGCTCGCGATAGCGCCAGCCCAGTCAACATCAAAGTTGAGTGGCAGGCCGCCATCGCGAGCAGGCTCGCTCCTACGGGTGTTATTGGTGGGGCTTATGAACGTGCACGCGCCTGGTTACGCAGGGCTTTTACCTGATCGTGGTTACGTTGCACGCCGTGATACTGACGTTCAACGATGTCACGAATACCCACCAGGTTGTGTTTGTTGATTTTTTCCATGGCTTCGCGATAAGCCTTCAGCGCATGGTCTTCACCACGCTCGGCTTCGTTGAGCACAGCCTCTTCGCCCTTGCCGGTGAACATCGACTTTACGTCGACCCAGCGACGGTGCATGTCGCCGCTGACACTGGTGGATGTTTCCGGATCGCCACCCATCGAACGCACGGCACTTTGCAGTTCCGCGGCAGCCTTTGCACATTCGGCGGAACGTTGTACGAACAGGGTTTTGAGTTCAGGGTGTTTGATGTCTTCAGCGCAAGTCTTGAACCCTTCCTGACCGTCCTTGCTGGTTTCAATCAGGTCATTGAGTACAGAAATCGCTTCTTTATTCATATCGGTCATTTTTCAATTCCTTGCGGTTGATGAAAGATGCAATTAAACGATGCACCCTACATGCCAGCTTCTGACCGATAAATTAACCGTTATTTATCAAATAGTTAGATTCAATCAAAAAATCTGTATCCGTTTTTTTTGCATGATCTGTCAATTGGCCTGCATGCAGAATGCCTGTATTTTCCCGACCATTGAATCAAGACGACTGAGCCATGAACCCTGAAAAGCTCGAACTGCTGGTAACCCGTGAAATGCCCTTCGGCAAATATAAAGGCCGAATCATTGCCGACTTGCCGGGCCCGTACCTGAACTGGTTCGCCCGGGAAGGTTTCCCCCATGGCGAATTGGGCGGTCTGCTGGCGCTTATGCAGGAAATCGATCACAACGGCTTATCGGAACTACTCGAACCGCTACGCGCCAAACATGGCAAACCCGCGCCTCGCCACTGATTCACTCATCCCGCCCCTGATTGAGCAGCCCCATGCCCGATAACACCCGCCGCGCCCGTGATGAAGACTTCTGGCAAACCTTTGCCGACCGCTACGACCTGCAACCCGGCCCGATCAATCTGGAAAACGGTTACTTCGGACGTATGTCACGCACCGTGGTCGAGGAGTATCAGCGCAACATCGAACTGATCAACCGCGGCAATTCGGTTCATGTCCGTCAGCGTTTCGAACAGGGTGAAAGCCTCAAGATACAAGCGCAAGTGGCCGGGTTGATGGGTGTGCCTGCGCAGGCCGTCGCCCTCACCCGCAATGCGTCGGATGGCTTGCAGTCGCTGATCCGCAACTACAATCGCCTGCAACCGGGGGACCAGGTGCTGATTTGCGATCTGGAGTACGACACCGTCAAGGGCGCCATGCGCTGGCTGGCGAAACATCGCGGTGTCGAGGTGATCGAGATCGAACACCTGCACCCCGCCAGCTTCGACAGCTTGCTCGCCTCCTACCGTGAAGCCTTCGCCCGTTATCCGCGACTCAAGCTGATGGCCCTGACCCACGTCACCCATCGCACCGGCCTGGTGATGCCGGTACAGGCCATTGCCGCTGCCGCCAGGGAGCATGGCATCGATGTGATCCTCGACGGCGCCCACGCCCTGGGCCAGTTCGAGTTCAACCTCGATGACCTGGGTATCGCATTCGCTGCCTATAACCTGCACAAATGGATCGGCGCACCGCTGACCCTGGGCTTCCTGTACATCGCCCCCGAGCGCCTGCCTGACATCGACCCGGACATGGGCGAAATGCATTTCCCGATCACCGACATTCGCGCCCGCACACCCTACAGCACACCAAACATTCCCGCGCTGCTGACCCTGCCGCTGGTGCTTGAAGAGCATCACGCCATGGGCGGCGCTGCGGCCAAGGGATCGCGACTGAACTACCTGCGTAACCTGTGGGTACGTGAAGTCCGTGAACTGCCGGGCATCGAAGTCCTGACACCGGATGATCCGCGACTGTATTGCGGCATCACGTCGATGCGCTTTACCGCGCAGGATGATCAACTGGCGATGGTCGAGCGGCTGCTCAGCGAGTACAACCTGTTCACCGTGGTGCGCAGTGGTGCGGCGTGCGGCCCGTGCATCCGGATTACGCCGGGGTTGACCACCACGGCTGAGCACATGAAGCGGCTGACCACCGCCCTCACAGCACTGCGTTGACCTGTAGGAGCGAGCCTGCTCGCGATGGTCGTCAACGATGACGCTGGAAACCTGATACCCCGCGGTGCTCTCTGGTTCATCGCGAGCAGGCTCGCTCCTACAGAAGATCCCTGCCACACGCCGATCTCCTGTGGGAGCAAGCGGGCGGCGTTCCGACTTGCCCGCGATGGCGATTTCAATGACGCCATCGCGGGCAAGTCGGAACGCCGCCCGCTTGCTCCCACAGGATGTATTTTTGGGCAAAAAAAAACGGTGCACCGACCAAGCGCACCGTTAAAGCCGTAAAACACACAACTACGTGTCGGGTGAAGCGATCAGTCCAGCAGTGCCAAGGCCTCGGCGGTGCATTCCTGAATGCGGGCCCAGTCGCCGTTCTTGATCCATTCCGGATCAAGCATCCAGCTACCGCCCACGCACATGACGTTTTTCAACGCCATGTAGCTCTTGATGTTGGCAGGTCCCACGCCGCCGGTCGGGCAGAATTTCACCTCGCCGAACGGGCCGCCCAGGGCCTTGATGGCCGCAACGCCGCCGCTGACTTCCGCCGGGAACAGCTTGAAGCGGCGATAACCCAGGCCATAGCCTTCCATGATGCCCGAGGCGTTGCTGATGCCCGGCAACAGTGGAATCGGGCTGGCGACGCTGGCTTCCAGCAGGTCGCGGGTGATGCCCGGTGTGACGATGAACTGCGAGCCCGCCGCTTCGGCCGCAGCCAGCATGTGGCGATCGAGCACAGTGCCGGCACCGGTCACCAGTTCCGGACGCTGTTCACGCAGGATCTGGATGGCCTTGAGGCCGAACTGCGAACGCAGGGTCACTTCCAGGGCGGTCAGGCCACCGGCCGCGAGGGCATCGGCCAGTGGCAGGATGTCCTGCTCGCGGGCGATGGTGATCACCGGCAGGATTCGCGCCTTGGCGCAGAGGCTGTCGATCAGGACAACTTTATCCGCCATGGAAACGGTCGGGGATGGGTTTGTCATAGCGGCTGTTCCTTGGCTCATGGGCACCAGTAAATCTCTAACGTGGGTTGCAGAAATGCGCGCACCGGCATTTCGGCGACATCGTCACCGGCCAGCGCGAAACTCAGGGTGGTCAGCTTGGACTGACCGGAAATCGACAGGATTTTATGTTTGGCCGAAGCCAGCAGCGCACGACTCATGGTCAGGCGCTGATGCGGTACGGTCGGTGCCAGCATCGGGTAGCAGCGACGAGTGCCATCAGCCTGAAGGGCTTCGGCCAGGTTCGGGCTGCCGGGAAACAGCGACACCGTGTGGCCGTCGTCGCCCATGCCGAGCACCAGCACGTCGATCGCCGGCAATTCCGCCAGCAAGCGATCGGCGTGTTCGGCCGCCTGTTCCAGGTTGGCGCTGGCGCTGTACAGGCTCAGGAACTGCGCCTTGGCCGCGGGGCCTTGCAACAGATATTTCTTGATCAGGCCGGCATTGCTGTCGGCGTGTTCCACCGGCACCCAACGCTCGTCGGCCAGGCTGACCACCACGTTCGACCAGTCCAGCGCCTGCTTGGCCAGGTGCTGGAAAAACGCCACCGGGCTGCGGCCACCGGACACCACCAGGGTCGCGGTACCCCGGGCATCGATAGCCTCGCTCAGTTGTTTGGCCACGTTCAGTGCCAGGCCTTCGGCCAAGAGCACGGAGCTCTTAAACGAATGGGCGCTGACGCCCCGGGGTAGTTTCAAATCAGATATCGCCATACCACGACCTCCCGTCCCGCGTGATCAGAGCAATGGAACTCATCGGTCCCCAGGACCCTGCCGCGTACGGCTTGGGCGCATCACCGGATTTTTTCCACCCGGCGATCAACTGGTCACACCACTTCCACGCGGCTTCGATTTCATCTTTACGGACAAACAGGTTCTGATTGCCGCGCATCACTTCCAGCAACAACCGCTCGTAGGCATCGGGAATCCGTGCGCTGCGCCAGGTGTCGGAAAAATTCAGCTGCAACGGGCCGCTGCGCAGCTGCATGCCCTTGTCCAGGCCTTGATCTTTGGTCATCACGCGCAAGGAAATGCCTTCGTCCGGTTGCAGGCGGATAATCAGCTTGTTGCTGATTTGCAGGCGCTGCTCGGGAGCGAAGATGTAATGCGACGGTTCCTTGAAATGGATGACGATCTGCGACAGCTTTTGCGGCATGCGCTTGCCGGTGCGCAGGTAGAACGGTACGCCGGCCCAACGCCAGTTACGGATATCGGCACGCAGGGCAACGAAGGTTTCGGTGTCGCTCTGGGTATTGGAATTCGGTTCTTCCAGGTAACCCGGCACCGCCTTGCCTTCGCTGTGGCCGGCGATGTACTGGCCGCGCACCACTTGGGTGGTCAGGCCCTCCGGACTGATCGGCGCCAGTGCCTTGAGGACCTTGACCTTTTCGTCGCGGATGCTGTCGGCGGACAAATCGGCCGGCGGGTCCATGGCGATCAGGCAGAGCAGTTGCAGCAGGTGATTCTGGATCATGTCCCGCAGCTGGCCGGCCTTGTCGAAGTAGCCCCAGCGGCCCTCAATGCCGACCTTCTCGGCCACGGTGATTTCCACGTGGGAGATGTAGTGCTGGTTCCACTGGGTTTCGAACAGGCTGTTGGCGAAACGCAGGGCAATCAGGTTCTGTACCGTTTCCTTGCCCAGGTAGTGGTCGATGCGATAGGTGCGGTTCTCCGGGAAGTACTGCGCCACGGCGTCGTTGACCTTGCGCGAGGATTCCAGGTCCGAACCGATCGGCTTTTCCAGCACCACGCGGGTGTTTTCCGCCAGGCCGACCTTCGCCAGGTTCTCGCAGATCGCACCGTACACCGCTGCCGGCGTGGCGAAATAGGCAATGACCCGTTGCGCGCTACCGGCCAGCTCAGCCAGGGCCACATAGTCTTCGGCCTTGAGGAAATCGACGTGCAGGTAGCTCAGCCGCGCAAGGAAGCGCTCGACCACGGCCTCGTCCAGCTCTTTGGCACCGACGTAGCGGCGCAACTCGGAGGCAATGAACGCCAAATGCTCCTGCTCGCTGCCGGCCTCACGGGCCAGCGCGATGATCCGCGTGTCCTCGTGCAGCAGGCCTGCGCCATCGAGTTGATAAAGGGCAGGAAACAGCTTGCGCAAGGCCAGATCGCCGAGGGCGCCGAACAAGGCAAAGGTGCACGGTTCAACCGTAATCGAAGGCATGATGTTTGTTCTTTTATCAAGTTAAGCTACAAATACCTTTTTTCAAGGCATCACTCAAGGGAAAATGTAGTAATAACCACAACATTTTCGCAAAATACAGATTCCGAGTGGTGGTCGGTCGGAGCCATCAGTAGGATAGGCCACCGTTACGGGCCGCATCAAAGGCCCTTTTTGCATTAGCCGTGCGCTTATCGGCGCAGGTGAATCAAGGAAAACCATATGGACCGCGTGCGAAATCTCCTGGAGCAGATCCAGAATCGCCTTGAAGAGCTGAACAAGGCCGAACGCAAAGTCGCCGAGGTGATCCTGCTCAACCCACAGCAGGCCACCCGGTTCAGCATCGCCGCCCTCGCCCAGGCCGCATCGGTCAGCGAACCGACGGTCAACCGTTTCTGCCGTTCGTTCGGCGTCAGCGGCTACCCCGAACTCAAATTGCAATTGGCCCAGAGCCTGGCCAGCGGCGCGGCGTACGTCAGCCGCGCGGTGGAGGCCGACGACAATCCGGAAGCCTATACCCAGAAAATCTTCGGCAGCGCCATCGCGTCCCTGGACAGCGCTTGCCAGGCACTGGACCCGAACCTGATCAGCCGCGCCGTCGACCTGTTGATCCAGGCCCGGCAGATCCACTTCTTCGGTCTCGGCGCCTCAGCCCCCGTGGCGCTGGATGCGCAGCACAAGTTCTTCCGTTTCAACCTGGCCGTGACCGCCCACGCCGACGTGCTGATGCAGCGCATGATTGCTTCGGTGGCACACACCGGCGAGCTGTTCGTGATCATTTCCTACACCGGCCGTACCCGCGAACTGGTGGAAGTGGCACGCATCGCCCGGGAAAACGGCGCTTCGGTGCTCGGTTTGACCGCAGAGAACTCGCCCCTGGCCAAGGCCAGTACCTTGAGCCTGAACATTCCGCTGCCGGAAGACACCGACATCTACATGCCGATGACCTCGCGGATCATCCAGCTGACCGTGCTGGACGTACTGGCGACCGGCATGACCTTGCGTCGGGGCGTGGATTTCCAGCCACATCTGCGCAAGATCAAAGAGAGTTTGAATGCCAGTCGGTATCCGGTGGGAGACGAGTTCAACTGATCCGGCATTTCCATTGCCTGCTCGGGCCTCATCGCGGGCAAGCCTTGCTCCCACAGTGTCTACGTCGATCACAAGACCTGTAATCGCCGCTAAACCTGTGGGAGCAAGGCTTGCCCGCGATGGCGTCAGCGGCAACACCGCAAAATCATGCCCCCACCCGCGCCTGCAAACTCAAATGCGCCCGCTCCCCAGGCTTCAGGCACAGACTGTCAGTCCCGCCGCTCGCCGCTTCCACGCAGACGAATTCGGATATTTCATTCCAGCTCACACCCAGCAACGGCCGCGAGCCCGGATGCCAAACCACCGTGTCCGCCGTATCGCCGGTATCGATGCATAACGCCCGCTGCCAGGCGTGATCATTGAGCTGCAGTTCGCCGTCATGCTGGAACACCCGCTGACAGCCGCCATCGACGCGCAACTCACCTTCCTGCTGACAAACCTGCCGATTCAACTGGTCGTAACCTTGCGCGCCGTCGAGTCCAGACAGCGCTACCTCACCGACGTCACCAATACGCCAGTAAGCGTGCAACGCCTGACTCAATTGGCAGGGAAGGCTGTCGTGATGCTCGGTGCTCAAGCGCAGGTCCATGCGCTCCCCGAGGTGCGCATGCAGGTCCACTTGCCAGTCGCACAACTGAAGTTGCCAGTGCAGGCGCACGCCGTCGTTTTCACTGCTGCTGTCGATCAGCTTCCAGTCGAGCAAGCGTGCCCAGCCGTGGGAAGGCCAGGCATTTTCGCTCGGATGGCGGCCATACCAAGGCCAGCACACCGGCACGCCACCGCGAATGGCCCCGACCTGCGGCCACTTCGCCGCGCACCACAGCCAGGGTTTCTGGCCCTTGGGCTGGAAATGCAACAACTGCGCGCCCTGACGACTGAACACCGCCTGACACAGCGGATGATCGATCACCAACACGTCGCGCTTCTGATAGCGCTCCCATGCAAACACCGGCCGTTCGCGCAAGGATTTGAAGAAGCGTTGTAGCGGATGCTCAAGCATGTGCCACGGTCCTGAAAATCATCTTTACCTGGGTGCGCCACCCCAAAAAAAAGCGGACAGCCATGGCTGTCCGCAAAATGCGCACATAGAGAGGAGCTTATCGCAACAGCGTCAGAACACCGACTGAATTTTCAGGCCAGCGACCAGTGCGTTATCCACTTCATCCACACCGCCCGGGTGAGTGATGTATTGCAGGTTGGGACGCACGGTCAGCCAGTTGGTCACGTGGAAGCCGTAGTTGAGCTCGTAGTTGTACTCGGTCTCACGCAACGGGGAGAACAGTGGGTCCTCGTACTCGGTGACACCATTGGCAGCGTTGGTCAGCTCGGCGTTTTTCTTCACGTCATCGTTGACATGGATACGGGCGAAACCAATGCCGACGTCATCTTTGGGACGCGCATCGAACGGGCCCTTGTACACAAACATCAGCGACTGGTAGTTGTCGACGATGTTGGTGTCCTTGTCGTGGAACGTGGCGTTGGCGGCAACGCTCAGACCGCGGGACTTGTCACCGTTGTGGCTGGTCAGCTGTTGCTGCGCAACGAACCAGTAGCCGTGCTTGCTGTCGTGGCTGCGAAAGGCGTTGCCGGTGGTGGCCGCATCATTGCCGTTGTCGTCTTTGCGAACGTCGTCGGCGTTGGACGTGCTTTTGTAGTAACCGATACGGTACTCGCCCGGCAGGTTGCCAGGGTTCGGCAACCACACCAGTTCGACCGGCAAGACGGTGCCATTGGTCCCGCTGCCACTGAGCTTGAAGCCGTTGCCGTGCTCCAGTTGCGAGGTGTTCTGGTTGTACGCGCCGATCTGCGCATAGAACTCAGGCGAGATGTTGTACTTCACACGGATCGCGGCCTGGCTGACCGGCCAGTTGTACCAGATGTTGGTCGCCCAGTTACCCACCTGGGAGCCGCAGAACGCCAGGTTCTGGAACTCGCAAGGGAAGGTGTTGAAGTCTTCGCCTTCGCCGAAGTAACCGGCCTTGACGTCCAGTTTGCCGTCGAGGAACTGGTGCTTGATCCACAGCTGGGTCAGCCGGACCATGTGGCCACGGCCGAAGACTTCCTGGGAGGAACTCAAGGTGCCGGCACGCGGATCGCCGACGCGGTCATTGGAGATGTTCTCACCATTACGGTTGGTGAGCTGGATCTTGGCCTGGGTGTTATCCCACCCCAGCAGCTTTTGCAGGTCCAGCGCCGCGCCCAGGCCAAACTGGTCGGAGTAACGCGCAGTCTTGTCGTTGTTGAAACCGCCGTGAAGGTTGGCGCCCACCTCACCGACATAGTCCATCTTGATGTCGATACCCTGCTCGATCAGCCGGGTCCGTTCACCACCCCAATCACCGGTCATCCATTCGGAATCGGCGCTAAACGCATCAGCCGCGTGCACGCTACCGGCCAGCATCATGGCCGCAACGGCCGATAACTGGCAGATAAGCTGAGCGTTGTTGTTCTTCTTCATCCCTACATCCTCGTCTTATTGTTATTAACTGTTTTTATCTAACGCGGTTACATCCCCTGTGGGAGCCCACATTTTTTGATCTTCAGCGGCCTTTGAATTGGGCGACGTTGTCAGCGTGGCTCTCGGCTTTCGGCAGGCCGGCAGCCCCCAGGCGTTCACCGGTCTTGGCATCGAACAGCAGCACTTTCGCCGGATCGAATTGCAGGGTCAGGGTCTCGCCCACCGCCGGTGCAACGTCGGGCGCCAGGCGGCAGCAGACCTTGGTGTTGTTGAGATTGACGAACACCAGGGTGTCCGGCCCGGTCGGTTCGGTGACCTGCACCTCGGCGCGGATGGTCGGCAAACCGTTCGCCTCACCGTTGGCCAGGACAATCTGTTCGGGACGCATGCCGAGGATCACTTCGCGGTCTTCAAGACCGGCGTCCTGCATGCCCAGCGGCAATTCGCAACGGGCCTGGCCACTGTCGAGCAGCGCCAGCAGGCGACCGTCCTTGCGCTGCAAACGCAGCGGGATGAAATTCATTGGCGGCGAACCGATGAAGCTCGCCACGAACAGGTTGGCCGGGTTGTTATAGATGTCTTTCGGCGTGCCGAATTGCTGAATGATCCCGTCCTTCATCACCGCCACCTTGTCGCCCAGGGTCATGGCTTCGATCTGGTCGTGGGTCACATAGACCGTGGTGGTTTTCAAGCGCTGGTGCATCAGCTTCATTTCGGTACGCATCTCGACCCGCAGCTTGGCGTCGAGGTTGGACAACGGTTCGTCGAACAGATAAATCTTCGGCCGCCGCGCCAACGCACGGCCCATCGCCACCCGCTGTTGCTGACCACCGGAGAGCTGGCCGGGTTTGCGGTTGAGCAGGTGTTCGATCTGCAACAGCTTGGCGACGCGAGCGACTTCTTCGTCGATGTCGGCAGTCGGCATTTTGCGAATCTTCAGGCCGAAGGCGATGTTGTCCCGCACGCTCATGGTGGGGTACAGCGCATAGGACTGGAACACCATGGCGATGTCACGATCTTTCGGGCTCATGCCGCTGATGTCGGCGTCATCCACCAGGATCGCGCCGCCGCTGATGGTTTCCAGGCCCGCGATGCAGTTCATCAAGGTGGATTTGCCGCAACCGGACGGGCCGACCAGGATCAGGAACTCCCCGTCATCGATCTTCAGTTCGATGTTCTTCAGGGTGTCCGGCAAACCGGCACCGTAGGTCTTGTTGACGTTGCGTAATTCGAGAGTTGCCATGTTTCTACCCCTTGACCGCGCCGGACGTCAGCCCACGCAGGAAATACTTGCCAGCGAATATGTAGACCAACAGTGTCGGCAGCCCGGCGATCATCGCGGCGGCCATATCAACGTTGTATTCCTTGGTCCCGGTGCTGGTATTGACCAGGTTGTTCAGGGCCACGGTAATCGGCTGGGCATCGCCACTGGCGAACACCACGCCGAACAGGAAGTCGTTCCAGATCTGGGTGAACTGCCAGATCAGGCAGACCATCACGATCGGGATCGACATCGGCAGCAGGATCTTCCAGAAAATCGTGAAGAAGCCCGCGCCATCCAGGCGTGCAGCCTTGACCAGGGCATCCGGAATGCTCACGTAGTAGTTACGGAAGAACAGCGTGGTGAACGCCAGGCCGTAGACCACGTGCACCAGCACCAGGCCGCTGGTGGTGTTGGCCAGGCCGAACTTGCCGAGGGTGAACGAGGCTGGCAGCAGCACGGTCTGGAACGGCAGGAAGCAGCCGAACAGCAACAGACCGAAGAACAGTTGCGAACCGCGGAAGCGCCACATCGACAGCACGTAACCGTTCATGGCACCGATGAAGGTCGAGATCAGCACCGCCGGTACGGTAATTTTCACCGAGTTCCAGAAGTAGCCGCCCACCACATCCCAGGCCTTGATCCAGCCAATGCCGTCGATCACGGCCGGCCAGCTCAGCAGGTTGCCGGTGCGGATGTCTTCCGGGGATTTGAAGCTGGTCAGCAACATCACCACCAGCGGGATCAGGTACACCGCCGCCGCCAACAACAGGGTTGTGTAAATGGCGATCCGGCTGAAGCTCAGGCCGCGCTTTCCGAATTGATCAGTCATGGCGTTTGCCTCGCAGCTCGGAGTACAGGTACGGCACGAGGATGGTCAGCACGGCACCGAGCATCAGCATGGCGCTGGCCGAACCGATGCCCATCTGGCCACGGCTGAAAGTAAAGGAGTACATGAACATCGCCGGCAGGTCGGACGAATAACCAGGACCGCCAGCGGTCATCGCCGCCACCAGGTCGAAGCTCTTGATCGCGATGTGCGCAAGGATCATGAAGGCACTGAAAAACACCGGGCGCAGGCTCGGCAACACGATCTTCAGGTAAATGGTCGGCAGGCTCGCACCGTCGACTTGCGCGGCACGAATGATCGACTGATCGACACCGCGCAGGCCGGCGAGGAACATCGCCATGACAAAGCCGGAGGCTTGCCACACGGCGGCGATCACCAGGCAATACACCACGCGATCCTGATCCACCAGCCAGTCGAGACGAAAACCTTCCCAGCCCCAGTCCCGCAGCATCTTGTCCAGACCCAGGCCCGGGTTGAGCAACCATTTCCACGCAGTGCCGGTGACGATCATCGACAGCGCCATCGGGTACAGGTAGACGGTGCGGATGAAGCCTTCCTTGCGGATGCGCTGGTCCAGCAGCACCGCGAGGAACACCCCCAACACCAGGCTGATGCCGATGAACAGGCCGCCGAACAGCGCGAGGTTCTTGCTCGCGACCCACCAGCGGTCGTTGTCCATCAGGCGCATGTATTGCTGCAGGCCGACCCACTTGTAGCTCGGCATGAAGCTGGAATTGGTGAAGGACAGAATGAACGTCCAGATGATGTAACCGTAAAAGCCAACCAACACGATCAGCATGCTCGGCGCCAGTACCAACTTGGGTAACCAGCGTTGCAGCGCATCGAACGGTGAGGCTTTGCTGAAAACCGCCACAGAGCTCATCGGGATAATCCAGGTTTAGAGGAGTGAAACTGGCACGGTGCTCCCTTGTGGGAGCAAAGCTTGCTCGCGATAGCGGTGTAACTGTCGACATCTGTGTTGAATGTCAGTCAGCCATCGCGGGCAAGCCTTGCTCCCACAGGGATGCGGCGGTGTCAGGGATTACTGGGCCGCTTTGACCGCCGACGCCAGTTGGGCACTGGCCTTGGCCGGATCAGCGTCCTTGTCGTTCATGAAGTTGGTGACCACGTCGAAGATCGCGCCCTGCACGGCCAGGGAGGTGGCCATGTTGTGCGCCATGCTCGGTTGCAGGCCGCCGGTCTTGTCGTCCGCGATGAAGTCCTTCGCCGACTTCTGGGCACACTCGTCGAAACCGAGCTTGTCCATTTCGTTCAGCATGTCGTTACGCACAGGGATCGAACCCTTGTTCATGCTGAAGACTTTCTGGAAGTCGGTACCCAATGCGACCTTGGCCAGGTCTTGCTGGGCAGCGATGTCACCCTTGCGATCGGCCTTGAGCTTGAACACCGCCAGGGAGTCGATGTTGTAGGTAAAGGCTTTTTCGGTGCCCGGGAACGGCACGCACTCGTAGTCCTTGCCGGCGACTTTCTTCGCGGCGGTCCATTCGCTTTTCGCCCAGTCGCCCATCATCTGCATGCCGGCCTTGCCGTTGATGACGTCGGCGGCGGCGATGTTCCAGTCACGACCGGCGCGGTTCGGGTCCATGTAGCCGGTGATCTTTTTCAGCTCGGCGAACGACTTGGTCATCTCCGGGCCGGACAGGGTTTTCTGGTCCAGGTCGACCAAGGCTTTCTTGTAACCGTCGGCACCCATTACCGAGAGCACCACGTCTTCAAACACGGTGCTGTCCTGCCAAGGCTGACCGCCGTGGGCGAGCGCGATGAAGCCGGCGGCCTTGAGCTTGTCGCCAGCGGCATAGAACTCTTCGAGGGTAGTCGGGGCTTTTTCGATCCCGGCTTTCTTGAACACCTCAGGGTTGATCCACAGCCAGTTGACGCGGTGGATGTTCACCGGCACGGCCACGTAATCGCCTTCATATTTCACGGTGTCGGAGACTTTCTTCGACAGCAGGCCATCCCAGTTTTCCGCCTTGGAAACGTCTTTCAACGCGTCGGTGCTGAGCAGACCGGTGCTGCCCCACTCCTGGATGTCCGGGCCCTTGATCTGGGCAACGCCCGGCGGGTTGCCGGCGACGGCGCGGCTCTTGAGAACGGTCATGGCCGTGGAACCGCCACCACCGGCGACTGCGCCGTCCTTCCAGGTGAAGCCGTCTTTTTCGACTTGAGCCTTGAGGACATCGACCGCTGCCTTTTCACCACCGGACGTCCACCAGTGAACGACTTCAACGGAACCTTTGGATTCGGCAGCGAGGACACTGAGGGGGAGCGCAGACAGGGAAGCGAGAGAAATGACAGTAGCGAGGCGAGAAATCGCATTCATCTAGGAGCACCTTTCTTGTTGTTATGCATGCAAGTCTGTTGCTTGCGCTGCATAGGATTTTAAACAGGCGCCAACCCTTGGCAGGTAACGAAGGGACGCGCGAATGTCACCATATGGTTACACAGGAGCGCTCTGGGACAACGCTGCCAGAGCACTGGCCATGCTCGGCGCCAATGGCAGGCGCGGGATCAACAGGGCTTGCCAGGCGTGATAAAGATCCGGTTTGCCCGCCCATATATCGGCACTCGGGCGGTTCAACGGATCGAGTTCGTGGTGCCAGCTACCCTCGCAGCGGTCGATGAAATGACGGTCACAGAACTCCCAGAATAGTCGGTACCAGTGTTCGTATTGCGCATCGCCGGTGCGCTTGAGCAAGGCACTGGCAGCGGCGCTCGCTTCGCAATGAGTCCAGTGCAGGCGGTGGCGAACCACGGCGCGATTGTCCCAGTCGAGGGTGTAGACAATGCCCGGCGCACCATCGACGTCCCAGCCATGCAGGCAGTTTTGCTCGAAGAGTTTTTGCGCATCGGTGGCCAGCCAGCCCGGTGTGAGCATCCCGACTCGCACTCGCGCCGCTTCGAGGTGCAACAACAGCCGTGCCCATTCGAAACCGTGCCCAGGCGTGGTGCCGTACGGGCGAAAACCGTCGGCCGGGTTGTCGCGGTTGTATTCACGCAACGGCTGCCATTCGCGGTCGAAATGCTCGATCACCAGGTAGCCGTTGGGGGCCGCATGACCATGAATCACCCGTTCAACGATGCGCTGGGCCCGGCACAGCCAGCGCTTGTCGTCGGTGACATCGGCCAGTGCGAGAAAGGCTTCGGTGGCGTGCATGTTGCTATTGGCACCGCGATAGACTTCCTCTGCTGTCCAGTCACGGTTGAAGGACTCGCGCATCGCGCCCTCCTCCTCGCTCCAGAAATAACTGTCGATGATGTCGATGGCATCATCGAGCAAGGCTTGCGCGCCGGGACGTTGTGCGACCAGTGCGGAACTGGCGGCCAGCGCCACGAAGGCATGCAGGTAGGCGTTCTTGCCGGTATTGCCGTCACGGTGTTCGGCGACGGCGAACCAGCCACCGTGCAGCGCATCGCGCAACGGCCCGCGCAGGGCCTGGATGCCGTGATCCACCAGCTCGGCGAACCCCGGCAGGCCCTGGATGTGGGCCAAGGCGAAGCTGTGGGTCATGCGCGCGGTGTTCATGGTTTCGGCTTGCGCATCGGCCGGCAAACGACCTCGTTCGTCGAGATTGCCGAAGCCTTCAGGCAGCTTCGAAGCCTTGGCAAACGCCAGCAGGCGAATTCCTTCGGCGGCGAGCCATTGCTGATGGGCGGGTGCATTCAGCCAACTGCTGAAGGCGGGTTGGAAGGTGTGCATGGGGGGCCTTTTTTGTTGTTATGACTGAGGGGAGTCTAAACAACGGGCCGGGGCGGGCTTGTAACGAAGGGGGCGAGTTATGTCACCAACTTGTGACAATCGCCTTGAGGAGTGTGTCGGCTGGTCTGACGCCATCGCGAGCAAGCTTTGCTCCTACAGGTAAGCGCGCACAACTGTGGGAGCAAAGCTTGCTCGCGATGAACGATAACGCGGTATCGCTATTCAATACTGCGGGGCAACTGCAACGTCACCCGCAACCCACCCTCACGCAAATTCTGCAAACTCACTTCCCCCCCATGGCTATGGGCAATGTTCCGGGCGATCCCCAGCCCCAACCCATACCCCTGTTGCTGCCCGGCCAGACGGAAGTGTGGCTCGAACACCTGCTCCAGCCGCTGCTCGGGAACCCCCGGCCCTTCGTCGTCGACATGCAGCACGAACGCACTGTCGTCGTCATCGATGTGCAGGTGCGCGTTCTGTCCGTATTTCAAGGCGTTGTCGATCAGGTTGCCGATGCAACGCTTGAGCGCCAGCGGCTTGCCCGGATAAGCCGCCAGTGCCCGCCCCTGCTGGGTCACGCGGCCGTTGCCGTTCGGTGCCAGATAAGGTTCCACCAGACAATGGAGTACATGATTGAGATCCACCGGCTCGATGTTTTCGTGGATATCGGTGTCTTTCACGCATTGCAGCGCGCCTTTGACCAGCAACTCCAATTCGTCCAGATCACGGCCGAACTTGGCTTGCAGTTTTTCGTCTTCGAGCAATTCGACCCGCAGCCGCAACCGGGTGATCGGCGTGCGCAGGTCATGGGAAATCGCACTGAACAACTGGCTGCGCTCGGTCAGGTAGCGGCTGATGCGCTCGCGCATGGTGTTGAAGGCACGGCCGACTTCGACCACTTCACTGCCGCCGCCCTCGGCTACCGGCTCGACGTCGGCGCCCAGCGACAGGTCCCGCGCCGCCCGCGCCAGACGCTTGAGCGGACGGCTCTGCCAATGCACCAACAGGCCAATGAACAACAGCAGAAAGCCGCTGGTGAGCACGATGAACCACACCTGTTGCGCCGGCAGGCCTTGTTCTTCAAGACTGGTGTAGGGTTCGGGCAACAACGAGGCGATGTACAGCCATTCGCCGGGCGCCATCTGGATCTGCGTCACCAGCACCGGCGGGTTCACCGGTTCCAGCGTCAACGCGTAGTGCGCCCAGGAACGTGGCAGTTCGTCGAGTTTCAGGCCGCCATTGAAGATCCGCAGGTCTTCGGGACTGACAAAGGTCACCGAGATATCGGTGTCCTGGCCCAGGGATTGACGCAACACTTCATCCACCGCTTTGATCACCGCCGCCTTGCGCGGCGTGATCGGCAAGACTTCCATGCCCAGTGGTTTGTCGTTGAGCGTAACCACGAACCGCGTGCCGCCCATGCTGCGCAACTGATCGAGCACCAATGGCCGGAATGCCACCGGCAACGAACGGAAGTAGCTGACACTGGCGGTCATCGAATGGGCGAGGCTGCGGGCGCTAGTGACCAGGCCTTCAAGCTGCGTGGCGCGCAATTGCGACACCCAGATCACGCTCGACAACGCCTGGGCGAACAACACTGCCAGCAGGGTCAGCAGCAACATGCGCCCGAGCAGCGAGCGCGGCACCGGCACCCGTCGAGTCAGTTTGCGCAGGGACTCAGTGACCATTGCTGGCAATCACATTGGCGGCCAATTGGTAACCGCTGCCACGCACGGTGCGAATCAGCCGCGGCGGTTTTTCCGTATCGCGCAGGCGCTGGCGCAGGCGACTGACGGCCATGTCGACGATGCGATCGAGCGGCATCAGTTCACGGCCCCGGGTGGCGTTGCCGATGGTGTCACGATCGAGGATTTCCTGGGGATGATCGAGGAACAGTTTCAACAAGGCGAAATCGGCGCCGGACAGAATCACCTCTTCGCCATCGATGTGAAACAACCGGTGGCTGACCATGTCCAGCCGCCAGTCATCGAAAGCCAGCACTTCACCGCCGTTGCGCTCCTGGCCGAACTGGGCCCGGCGCAACAGGGCTTTGATGCGTGCCTGCAATTCACGGGGGCTGAAGGGTTTGCCCAGGTAATCGTCAGCACCCAGCTCCAGACCGATAACCCGGTCGGCCTCGTCGGAGCTGGCGGTGAGCATGATGATCGGCACCTGCGCTCGCTTGGGGTGCTGGCGAATCCAGCGACACAGACTGAAACCGTCCTCGTCCGGCAGCATCACGTCGAGGATCACCAGGTCGCTCGGCTGATCGTTCAACGCCTGCCGAAACCCGGCGCCATCGGGTGTGGTGCGGACCAGGAAACCGGCGCGGGTCAGGTAGGTGTCCAGCAACTCGCGTATCTCTTGATCGTCATCGACCAACAATATCGACTTGTTGACTGAGCTCACGGGGCGGCGTCCTTGTTGTTGGAATTGGGCGGATTATGCCTGATGGAGCGTAAATCTATGTTGTCTGTTCCGGCCCCATCGCGAGCAAGCTTTGCTCCCACAGGTTTCGCTGCAGCCCCTGTGGGAGCAATGCTTGCTCGCGATGAAGGCAACTCGGTCTTACATCTGGTCCAGCGCCACACCCGCGCCCACCAACCCGGAATACGGCGCCGTCACCAGCCACACCGGTATCCCCTTGAAGTAATCGCTCATGCAGCCCTTGTCGGCAAAGCACCGGGCGAAACCGCTTTCGAGGAAGAAATCGGCGAAGCGCGGAATCACGCCACCGACGATGTACACGCCACCGCGCGCGCCGGTGGTCAGTACGTTGTTACCGGCCACGCGACCGAGCCAGCAGCAGAACTGTTCGAGCACTTCCAGGGCAATCGGGTCGCCCGCCAGACCGGCAGCGGTGATCGCTTCCGGGGTGTCGAGCACTGGCGTGTGGCCGTCCACCGCACAGATCGCCCGGTAGACCCGAGGCAAGCCGCCGCCGCTCAACGCCGTTTCGGCGCTGACATGGCCGATCTCGTTGAAGATGTGTTGCCACAATTGAGTTTCACGCGGGCTGCTCAGCGGCAAATCGACGTGACCGCCCTCCCCCGGCAGCGCGGCAAAGCGCCTTTCGCCGAGGTCGAGCAAAGTACCGACGCCCAGGCCTGTGCCCGGACCGATCACCACCGCCGGGCGCAATGGCTCCGGCGTACCTTCGCAAACCACGCGAAATTCGCCCGGCTGCAAACGGGTCATGCCCAGGGCCATCGCCGAGAAGTCATTGACCAGCAACAGTTGCTCGACCTGCAAGGCCCGGCAGAAACCCTGCCGACTCAGGCGCCAGTGATTGTTGGTGAACTTGAATTCGTCGCCGCTGACCGGGCCGGCCACCGACAGGCACACCGAGCCGATCGAACCCGGCGCCAGCCCCAGCCCGCTCAGGTAAAGGCTGATCGCCTCTTCCGGGCTGGCGTGGTCGGCCGTCGCCAGTACCTGGACCGATTCCAGTTGCTGGCTTTTCCACAACGCAAACCGTGCGTTGGTCCCACCGATGTCACCGACCAAAGCCAGTTTCAATTAAGCGTCTCCAGGGCAGAAGTAAAGGCGCTGGCGCCCTGCTCCGCCGAGCTGAAGGCCATACGCATGAAACCGAACAGCTCGCGACCGGTGCCGATGTTGTTGCCCAACAATCCCTTGGCCGGCGTGCGCGCTGCGAATTCTTCGGCGTCCACCTTAAGCTCCAAAGTGCCTTTGACGCCATCGACGCGGATGATATCGCCCTCTTGCACCCGCGCCAAAGCGCCGCCCACATAAGCTTCGGGACTGACGTGAATGGCTGCCGGGATTTTCCCCGACGCGCCGGACATTCGCCCGTCGGTCACCAGTGCAACCTTGAAGCCGCGATCCTGCAGCACGCCGAGGAACGGCGTCATCTTGTGCAGTTCCGGCATGCCGTTGGAGCGCGGGCCCTGGAAGCGCATCACCGCGACGAAATCCTTCTCCAGCAAACCGGCCTTGAACGCGTCGGCCAGATCCTGTTGATCCTGAAACACCATGGCCGGCGCTTCGACGATCTGGTTTTCCACGGCCACGGCCGACACCTTCATCACACCACGACCGAGGTTACCTTCCATCACCCGCAAGCCGCCCTCTGGCGAGAATGCACGAGCGACCGGACGCAGGATGGTTTCATCGAGGCTTTCGGTCACGCCTTCGCGCCAGACCAGTTCGCCGTTATCGAGGAACGGTTCCTGGGTGTAGCGGCTCAGGCCATGGCCCAGCACGGTGTTGACGTTTTCGTGGAGCAGCCCGGCTTCCAGCAGTTCGCGGATCAGGAACGACATGCCGCCCGCGGCCTGGAAGTGGTTGATGTCGGCCTTGCCGTTCGGGTAGACGTGGCTCAGGGTCGGCACCACCTCGGAGAGGTCGGCCATGTCCTGCCAGGTCAACTGGATGCCCGCCGCCATGGCGATGGCCGGCATGTGCAGAGTGTGATTGGTGGAACCGCCGGTGGCGTGCAGGGCGACGATGGAGTTGACCAGCGAACGCTCGTCGACGATTTCGCCGATCGGCAGGTAGTTGCCGTTCTGCTTGGTCAGGCGCGTGACCTGGTGCGCGGCTTCGCGGGTCAGGGCATCGCGCAACGGCGTGTTCGGGTTGACGAAGGAAGCGCCCGGCAAGTGCAGGCCCATGACTTCCATCAGCAACTGGTTGGTGTTGGCGGTGCCGTAGAAGGTGCAGGTACCGGGGCTGTGGTAGGAGTTCATTTCCGATTCCAGCAGCTCTTCGCGGCTGGCCTTGCCTTCGGCATAGCGCTGGCGCACATCGGCTTTCTGCTTGTTGGAAATGCCCGACACCATCGGCCCGCCCGGCACGAAAATCATCGGCAGATGACCGAACCGCAACGCGCCCATCATCAGGCCGGGGACGATCTTGTCGCAGATGCCCAGCATCAGCGCGCCATCGAACATGTTGTGGGACAACGCCACGGCGGTGGACAACGCAATCACTTCACGGCTCGGCAGGCTCAGCTCCATGCCCGGCTCGCCCTGGGTCACGCCATCGCACATGGCCGGGGTGCCGCCGGCGAACTGGCCGACCGAGCCGATCTCGCGCAGGGCTTTTTTGATCAGCTCAGGGAAGACTTCGTACGGCTGGTGCGCCGAGAGCATGTCGTTATATGACGAAACTATTGCGATGTTGGCGGAGTTCATCATCCGCAGGCTGTTCTTGTCATCGCTGCCGCAACCGGCCACGCCGTGGGCGAAGTTGGCGCATTGCAGTTTCCCGCGCATGGGACCGTCGCTGGCCGCACCGCGAATCAGTGTCAGGTAAGCCTCACGCGTGGCGCGGCTGCGGGCGATAAGCCGTTCGGTGACCTCAAGGACGCGGGGATGCATGTGTAGAACTCCAGGCTAACGGATGTGGCGACCTGATTGTCTATGCTGATCAACAACCGTTGTCGATGGGATGACAGACGGCGTTTGTTGATCATTGGGACCAGTTGATTCAGGTCACTCGTTGTAGATTGAACAAAATATTGCCATTAAAAAGGCTTGTTTTCTATTTTTTTGCGAATAATCTTGTAATTCCAACAACAAAACGACGGCGGCGCTGACAAATGACTCTACGAATAGCAATCAATGGTTTTGGCCGCATTGGCCGTAACGTTCTGCGCGCACTCTATACCCAAGGCTATCGTCAGGATCTGCAGATCGTCGCCATCAACGATTTGGGGGACAGCGCGATCAACGCGCACCTGCTCAAGTACGACACGGTTCATGGCACGTTCGACGCCGATGTCCAGCATGATCAGGAAAGCCTCACGGTCAACGGCGACCGTATCTCCGTCAGCGCCATTCGCAATCCGGCCGACCTGCCCTGGGCCGCGGAAAAGATTGATGTGGTATTCGAATGCACCGGTCTGTTCACCGACCGCACCAAAGCCGCCGCGCATATTACGGCCGGCGCACGCAAAGTGATTATCTCGGCCCCGGCCAAGGGCGCCGACGCCACCGTGGTTTACGGGGTCAACCACGACATTCTGCGCCAATCGCACCAGATTATTTCCAACGCGTCGTGCACCACCAACTGCCTGGCCCCGGTGGCCCAGGTGCTCCACCGCGAACTGGGCATCGAAAGCGGTCTGATGACCACGATCCACGCCTACACCAATGACCAGCACCTGACCGACGTCTACCACGTCGATCCGTACCGTGCCCGTTCGGCTACCCAGAACATGATTCCGAGCAAGACCGGTGCGGCCGAAGCAGTCGGCCTGGTGTTGCCGGAACTGGCTGGCAAGTTGACCGGCATGTCGGTGCGCGTGCCGGTGATCAACGTGTCCCTGGTGGACCTGACCGTGCAGCTCAAGCGTGAAGCGTCGGCCGAAGAGGTCAACGAACTGCTCAAGCATGCCAGCCAGCACTCGAAGATCCTCGGCTACAACACCCTTCCGCTGGTCTCCAGCGACTTCAACCACAACCCGCTGTCGTCGATCTTCGACGCCAACCACACCAAAACCAGCGGCAAGCTGCTCAAGGTACTGGCCTGGTACGACAACGAATGGGGCTTCTCCAACCGCATGCTCGATAACTGCCTGGCGTTGTGTAACGCCGAATAAGCCTCGCCCCCCTTCCTGTAGGAGCGAGCTCTGCTCGCGATGGACTCAAGATCGCCGTGGGGTGTCAGGTTTCCCGCGTCATCGTTGACGACCATCGCGAGCAGGCTCGCTCCTACAAGTACGTATGATTTCCGGAGCAGCACCCGATGATCGGAATCACCTTTACCGAAAAGACCATCGCAGCGCGCAAGCGCATCGCCCTGGTCGCCCACGACCACTGCAAAGTGTTTCTGCTGGAATGGGCCGAGCGGCAGAAAGACAAGCTCGCGCAACACGAACTGGTGGCCACCGGCACCACGGGATTGTTATTGCAACAACGCCTCGACCTGCCCGTAGAGAGCATGATCAGCGGCCCGCTGGGCGGCGACCAACAGCTCGGCGGGCGAATCGCCGAGCAACGGGTCGACATGCTGGTGTTCTTCTGGGACCCCTTCGAACCGCAACCCCACGACCCGGACATCAAGGCATTGCTTCGCGTTGCGGCGGTCTGGAACATTCCGGTGGCGTGCAACGAATGCAGCGCCGACTACTTGCTCAGCAGTCCGTTGATGGATCAGGCGCACACGCACCGGATTCCAGATTACGCGACGTATTTGTCGGGGCGCAGTTAAGAAGCCGAGCGGGATGGGCCTGGGCAATCGGCCCTGAATTACACCGCGGTTTTTCTCGTTTTTTTCCGCTTTTCGGCACATTTTCCCCCGCAAACGTTCAACCATGACCGTTCGTCGGCATCGGCCTCATGCACCACATGCCGACGCCGATGTGCCATGAATGGCGCTGAATGGATTTGGCGTAACGAGTAGTTCCCGACTCCAGCCAACACCTCACCCATTCGCGAGTTCGCCCTATGTTCGACTCACTGTCCATCCGCCTGAAAACTGTCCTGCTCTCCGGTCTGTGCCTGCTCGGCGTAGTCACGTTGATCGTGGGCATGAACTTCTACCAGACCAACCAGAACGATGAATTGGTCAGCGCCTCCAGCCGCAAGATGCTCACCGAAAGTGTGCAAAACCTGTTGCAGGCCAAGGCGGCCGAGCAGTCGGTGCGGGTGCAGAAGACCTTCGGTGAGACCCTGACCGTGGTGACCGCGCTGGCGGATCAGATCAAGGACATGCGTGCCATGGCCGCCAAGCGCTCGCTCGAGCCCGGCGCCCTGCGTGAAGAGTTGAACCAGAGCCTGAAAACCGCTTTCGAGCGCAACGGCAAAGTGCTGGGTATCTGGCTGGCGTTCGAACCCAATGGCCTGGACGGCAAGGACAGTGAGTTCGTCAGTGACGCCGCCCGCCAGTCCAACGAGATCGGCCGATTCGCGACCTATTGGAGCCGTGCCGGGGGTGAAGCGCTCAACACGATCATGGTCGAAGAGGACATGACCAAAACCACCCTGAACCTCAGCGGCACGCCCTACAACGTCTGGTACACCTGCCCTCGGGACAGCAAGCGCACCTGTCTGCTCGACCCTTACGCCGATACGGTGGGCGGCAAGGAAGTGTTGATGACCACCATTTCCGTGCCGCTGCTGGTGGATGGCAAATCCATCGGCGTGGTCGGTATCGATATCGCCCTCGATGCCCTGCAAGCCGCGGCGGTCGACGCCCAGCGCGAGCTGTTCAACAGTGCCGGGCACATGTTGATTGTTTCCGGCACCGGTGTCATGGCTGCCTACAGTGTCGATGCAACGAAGGTCGGCAAAAGCATCGGCGATACTCTCGGCGCAGTTGGCAAGGACGCGCTGCAATTGCTGGGTGCCGGCGCACCGAAGGTGCTCGAACAAGGTGACCTGATCCGCGCGGTGTACCCGGTCAGCCCGATTGCCGACGCCAAGGCCTGGGGCGTGGTGATCGACCTGCCCAAGCAAGTATTGCTGGCCGACTCGGTGAAACTGCAGGCGGTGCTCGACGACGCCCGGCAAAGCGGCACGATCAAGGCAGTGGGTGTAGCGATCATCGCCGGGCTGATCGGTTTGCTGCTGATCTGGCTCACCGCCTCGGGCGTTACGCGGCCGATCAACAGCGTGGCCGACATGCTCAAGGCGATTGCCAGTGGCGACGGCGACCTGACCCAACGCCTGCACTACGGCAAAAAAGACGAACTGGGCGAGCTGGTCAGTTGGTTCAACCGCTTCCTCGACAAGCTGCAACCGACCATCGCGCAGATCAAGCAAAGCATCACCGACGCCCGCGGCACGGCCGACCAGTCTTCGGAAATCGCCCGCCAGACCAGCGAGGGCATGCAGGTGCAGTTCCGCGAAATCGACCAGGTTGCCACCGCGTCCAACGAAATGAGCGCCACCGCCCACGACGTTGCCAACAGTGCGTCGAACGCCGCCAATGCCGCCAAGGGCGCCGACCAGTCAGCCCGCGATGGCATGCAGATCATCGAGCGCAGTACCCGCGACATCAATCAACTGGCCGACGAAGTCAGCAAGGCCGTAAGTGAAGTGGAAGCACTGGCGGTGAACAGCGAGCAGATCGGTTCGGTGCTGGAGGTGATCCGCAGCATCGCCGAACAAACCAACCTGCTGGCACTGAACGCGGCGATTGAAGCCGCCCGTGCCGGTGAGAGCGGTCGCGGGTTTGCGGTGGTGGCCGATGAAGTGCGCAACCTGGCCAAACGCACCCAGGATTCGGTCGAAGAAATTCGCCTGGTGATCGAGCGCATCCAGTCCGGCACCCGCGGCGTGGTCGCCACCATGCATTCGAGCCAGACCCAGGCCCACAGCAACGCCGGACAGATCCAGCAAGCGGTCCAGGCCTTGAGCAAAATCAGCGACGCGGTCACCGTCATCAGTGACATGAACCTGCAAATCGCCAGCGCCGCCGAACAGCAAAGCGCCGTGGCCGAAGAGGTCAACCGCAACGTCTCGGCGATCCGCACCGTCACCGAAACCCTGACCGGACAGGCCACCGAATCGGCGCAGATCAGCAGCCAACTCAACAACCTGACGACCCACCAGATGAAACTGATGGATCAGTTCCGGGTGTAATGAACAACACAATACTGTAGGAGCAAAGCTTGCTCGCGATGGCGCCGGGTCAGGCCCCGCATGGTTGACTGTCACGACGCCATCGCGAGCAAGCTTTGCTCCTACAGGGGATTTCATCCGATCGACCCGGATTTTGATCTATGCTCGGGCTCTCGCTCCGGAGGGCCTTCGATGACTGATTTACTCACGTCCATTCAAGCCGCACTCGGCTTGCCGCACACACCAATCCCCTTCACTTCCACAGGTGCCCTGCCCTCGGCGTTTGCCGTCACGGACCTGGCCTGTGCCAGTATCGCCGTCGCCGGCCAGGCCATCAGTGAATTGTTGCACCAACGAACTGGACGCTTGCCCAGCCTCGAAGTCGACCGGCGCCTGGCGTCTTTCTGGTTCGCGAGTTCGATCCGTCCGTTGGGCTGGAGCGTTCCGCCACTGTGGGACCCCATCGCCGGTGACTATGCCGCCAAGGATGGCTGGATTCGCCTGCACACCAATGCCCCCCATCACCGCGCGGCCGCCGAATCGGTGCTGGGCGCCTGCGCTGACCGTGCAGGGATGGCGAGCAAAGTGGCGCAATGGGCCAAGAGCGATCTGGAGCAGGCCGTGGTCGATGCCGGTGGCTGCGCCGCCGAGATGCGCAGCCAGGAGCAGTGGCAGGTCCATCCACAAGGTCAGGCTGTGAGCGCCGAACCGTTGATTCAGTTCGCCGCCCACAATGGCCATAACACCAAACCCTGGCAGGGATCGGTGGCGCAGCCGCTGGCCGGGATCAAGGTGTTGGATTTGACCCGCGTACTCGCCGGTCCCGTCGCCAGCCGTTTCCTCGCCGGCCTGGGTGCCGACGTCTTGCGCATCGACCCGCCCACCTGGAACGAACCGGGCGTCATACCGGAGATGACGCTGGGCAAGCGCTGTGCTCGCCTGGACTTGCATGACACAACCGATCGCAGCGTGTTCGAAAGCCTGCTCAAGGACGCCGACATCGTGATCCACGGCTACCGCGCCGATGCTTTGGAAGGATTGGGGTACGGTGTCGGTGACCGGCAAAAACTGGCCCCCGGGCTGATCGACGTTTGCCTCAACGCCTATGGCTGGAGCGGCCCATGGCAGAATCGCCGCGGGTTCGACAGCCTGGTGCAGATGAGCAGCGGCATTGCCCAAGCAGGTATGCAGTGGAAAAAAACGGATAAACCGACGCCCCTTCCACTGCAAGCCCTCGATCACGCCACCGGGTACCTGATGGCGGCTAGCGCGATCATCTTGTTGGCAGAGCGCTTGCGCAGCGGACAAGGTGGTTCGGCACGGCTGTCGTTGGCGCGCACGGCGAAGTTGTTGATCGAGAATGGGACCGGTACCGGGCAGCCGTTGCGGGCAGAGGATGAAAGCGATCAGGGGATGCTGGTCGAACAGACACCTTGGGGGCCGGCGCATCGGTTGCAGGTACCACTGAAAATCACCGGTACGCCGTTGCAGTGGGCGATTGCCGCCTGCGAATTGGGCTCCCATCGCGCGCAGTGGTGGTGACCTTCCGGACGCCATCGCGGGCAAGCCATGCTCCCACAGTCGATCGTCTTCGCTCCTACTGTGGGAGCAAGGCTTGCCCGCGATGGCGTCAGTTCAATCAACACAAAAGCAGGGCCAGCCTCAATCCGACCGACTCAACGAAGTCCAAAGCAACTGCGCCGCATACCCCCGATACGGCCGCCACCCTTCAGCCCGCAACAACAACTGCCGCGCCGTCACGCCCGGCCCCTCAAGCGCTGTCAAGGCATTGATCAACCCCACATCCCCCGTGGGAAACCCATTCATCTCGCGCAACTGCCGCAGGGCAATGTATTGCGCCGTCCAGTCACCTATGCCGTACAAGGCCAGCAAGCGCGCCACACCGCCCTGCCGACCCGGCTCGAACAGCAACGGATCATCGAGCAATGCCTGGGCCACACCCGACAATGTGCGGCCACGGCTTTTCGGCATCCCCAGTGTTGCCAGGTCCGCTTGCGCCAACACCCCAGCCTCGGGAAACACGTGACTCAAGCCACCCTGCGGCGTGTTCAATGGCGCGCCATATTGCGCCACCAGCTTCCCCGCCAGTTTGATCGCGGCACCCACCGTAATCTGCTGGCCCAACACCGCGCGAATCGCCAATTCCAGTCCGTCCCAGGCCCCCGGCACACGCAGTCCCGGACGTTCGGCAATCAACCGCGCCAGCAGCGGATCAACCGCCAGATGCTGATGAATCGGGGGCAGGTCGGCATCCAGGTCAAACATCCGTCGCACTCGCGCGACGATCTCGGGCACGGCCGCCGGGTCGGGGAAGTCGAGTGTCAGCTCCAGTGAGTCCGCTGTCGCGGGCTTGATCGACAGGCTGCCGTGAGCACCTTTCAAGCCGATGCTGCGCGAGTAGACGCCGTCGACCACCGCCTCCATTCCGACAATTGCCCGCGCCGACAAAAAGCCGAGCATCGCCGGCCAGTCATAGGGTGGTTGAAATTTCAGTGACAGCTTCATAAACCCACGAGCCTTTTCATTCCCGGTGTGATTCGACAGCTCGGTGAATGTTACCCAAGATTTCACCAAACGCCCGCCCCAAGGCATACTTGCCACCCTCCGCACTCCAGAACCTGAAACCGCCCCATGCGTATCCACGTCAGCTTCATCGACCGCGTCGGTATTACCCAGGAAGTCCTGGCCTTGCTCGGTGGGCGCAATCTCAATCTGGATGCGGTGGAAATGATTCCGCCCAACGTCTATATCGATGCGCCGACCCTCAGTCCGGACGTCCTCGAAGAGCTGCGCGATGCGTTGCTCAGCGTGCGCGGCGTGCAGGCGATGACAGTAGTCGACATCCTGCCCGGCCAGCGTCGGCACCTGCAGCTCGATGCACTATTGGCGGCCATGACCGATCCGGTGCTGGCTTTAGACAGTGCCGGCAAGGTGCTGCTGGGCAATCCCGCGCTGATTGCCCTGTATGGCCGCGAACCGGCCGGTGAAAGCGTTGCCGACCTGTTCGGCGACCCGGCGCTGCTCGACACCCTGCTAGAACACGGCTTTCGCCTGCCTCTGCGGGAAATCACGGTGAACGGCCAGACGTTGTTGCTGGACGCCACACCGATCACTGACGCCGGCGCCCTGCTGACCCTGTATCAACCGAACCGCATCGGCGAACAGCTGTCGGCGCTGCACCACGACCACGCCGAAGGTTTCGATGCGCTGCTGGGCGAATCGCCGGTGATCCGCACGCTCAAGGTCCGCGCGCAACGGGTGGCGGCCCTTGATGCGCCGCTGTTGATCCAGGGTGAAACCGGCACCGGCAAAGAACTGGTGGCCCGGGCCTGCCACGCCATCAGTGCGCGGCACAGTTCACCGTTTCTGGCCTTGAACTGTGCGGCGCTGCCGGAGAATCTCGCCGAAAGCGAATTGTTCGGCTACGCCCCCGGTGCCTTCACCGGCGCACAACGGGGTGGCAAGCCGGGGCTGATGGAGCTGGCGAACCAGGGCACGGTGTTCCTCGATGAGATTGGCGAGATGTCGCCGTACTTGCAGGCCAAGTTGCTGCGCTTCCTCAACGACGGCAGTTTCCGCCGGGTCGGTGGCGATCGCGAAGTGAAGGTCAACGTACGCATTCTCAGCGCGACCCACCGCAACCTGGAAAAAATGGTCAGCGAAGGCCAGTTCCGCGAAGACCTGTTTTACCGACTCAATGTCCTTAATGTCGAAGTCCCGCCGCTGCGTGAACGCGGCCAGGACATTCTGCTGCTGGCCCGCTACTTCATGCAGCAAGCCTGCGCGCAGATCCAGCGCCCGGTGTGTCGCCTGGCGCCGGGCACTTATCCGGCCCTGCTGGGTAATCGCTGGCCGGGTAACGTGCGTCAGCTGCAAAACGTGATTTTCCGCGCCGCGGCCATTTGCGAAAGCAGCCTGGTGGACATCGGCGACCTCGACATTGCCGGCACGTCGGTGGCGCGCCAGAGCGACCAGGACATCGACAGCCTGGAACAGGCCATGGACGAGTTCGAAAAAAACCTCCTGGAAAAACTCTACGTCAGCTACCCCTCGACCCGGCAACTGGCGAGCCGCCTGCAAACCTCCCACACCGCGATCGCTCATCGATTGCGCAAGTACGGCATCCCCAACAAACCGTAAACGCTGATTTCCTCAACACCGCAGCTCCCTGTGGGAGCTGGCTTGCCAGCGATGGCGTCGGAACTTCAACATTTACGGTGACTGTCACTCCGCTATCGCGAGCAAGCCCGCTCCCACAGTGGCTTTGTGTTGCCTTCAGGTGTGCATCAAAAACGACCTCCACCTGTACTGAAAGCGCTACAGCGGAACGATATCGCTACACCCCTCCCCGATCACCGCCATGCAAGGCTTTGATCCACTTCAGCTTTTATCTTCACTTGCATCTGTAGCGATTTCGCTACAGCGAGGAAATCAACGGCCTCTTGAAATCATCGTATGTTGTTGATTTTTAACGATAAAAAAACTTTGGCCGTGTTCTTGCTTACTTACCTTTCATAAATCAGGGCAAATGCCCAAGCATTCAATCGCGTCCACCAGACGAGTCTGGCCCCTTAGGAGTTTTCCATGAGCGAATTGCGTTTTACTGAAGATCACGAATGGCTGCGCACCGAAGCTGACGGCACTGTCACAGTCGGCATTACCGCTTTCGCACAGAACGCACTGGGCGACGTGGTTTTCGTACAACTGCCGGGGCTGCAGTCCTACGACAAGGGCGCTGAAGCAGCCACCGTGGAATCGGTAAAGGCGGCCAGCGGCGTGTACATGCCTCTGGACGGTGAAGTGCTGGAAGTGAATCCGGCGCTGGACAGCAGCCCGGAACTGGTCAACGAAGACCCGCTGGGTGAAGGCTGGTTCTTCCGCTTCCAACCCGCTGACGCTTCGGCTGTCGCCAAACTGCTGGATCAGGACGCTTACGACCGTCTGATCAAAGCCCAAGCCGAAGCCTGAGGAGCACCGACATGACCCAGGTCAACCTGACTACCGCCAACGAATTCATCGCCCGTCACATCGGCCCGCGCGCCGGCGACGAGCAAGCCATGCTCAACAGCCTCGGTTTCGACTCCCTGGAAGCCCTGAGCGCCAGCGTCATTCCCGACAGCATCAAGGGCACCAGCGTCCTCGGCCTCGAAGACGGCCTGAGCGAAGCCGACGCCCTGGCGCTGATCAAATCCATCGCCAGCAAAAACCAGTTGTTCAAAACTTACATTGGCCAGGGCTACTACGGCACCCACACGCCGTCGCCAATCCTGCGCAACCTGTTGGAAAACCCGGCCTGGTACACCGCCTACACCCCGTACCAGCCGGAAATTTCCCAGGGCCGTCTCGAAGCGCTGCTGAACTTCCAGACCCTGATCAGCGACCTCACCGGCCTGCCGATCGCCAACGCCTCCCTGCTCGACGAAGCCACCGCCGCCGCCGAAGCCATGACCTTCTGCAAGCGCCTGAGCAAGAACAAGGGCAGCCACAAATTCTTCGCGTCCGTGCATTGCCACCCGCAGACCCTCGACGTACTGCGCACCCGTGCCGAGCCGTTGGGCATCGAAGTAGTGGTGGGCGACGAACTTGAACTGACTGACGTGACCCCGTTCTTCGGTGCACTGCTGCAATATCCAGCGAGCAACGGTGACCTGTTCGACTACCGCGAACTGACCGAACGCTTCCACGCCGCCAACGCACTGGTAGCGGTAGCCGCCGACCTGCTGGCCCTGACCCTGCTGACCCCACCGGGCGAATTTGGCGCCGACGTGGCCATCGGCAGTGCACAACGTTTTGGCGTGCCGCTGGGCTTCGGTGGCCCGCACGCTGCCTACTTCTCGACCAAAGATGCCTTTAAGCGCGACATGCCGGGCCGTCTGGTCGGCGTCTCCGTGGACCGTTTCGGCAAGCCGGCCCTGCGCCTGGCCATGCAGACCCGCGAACAGCACATCCGCCGCGAGAAGGCCACCAGCAACATCTGCACCGCGCAAGTGCTGCTGGCCAACATCGCCAGCATGTACGCCGTGTACCACGGCCCGAAAGGCCTGACGCAGATCGCCAATCGCGTGCATCACCTCACCGCGATTCTGGCCAAGGGCCTGAGCAGCCTCGGCCTGCAAGTTGAACAAGTCAGCTTCTTCGACACCCTGACCCTGAACACCGGCGCCAACACCGCCGCGCTGCACGAAAAAGCGCGCGCGCAACAGATCAACCTGCGCGTGGTCGATGCCGAGCGTCTGGGCCTGTCCCTCGACGAAACCAGCACCCAGGCCGACATCGAAACCCTGTGGAGCCTGCTGGCCGACGGCAAAGCGCTGCCGGACTTCGCCGCTGTCGCCACTTCAGTACAAAGCACCATCCCGGCCGCACTGGTGCGCCAGTCGCCGATCCTCAGCCACCCGGTGTTCAACCGTTATCACTCGGAAACCGAGCTGATGCGCTACCTGCGCAAACTGGCCGACAAGGACCTGGCGCTGGACCGCACCATGATCCCGCTGGGTTCGTGCACCATGAAACTCAACGCCGCCAGCGAAATGATCCCGGTGACCTGGGCCGAGTTCGGCGCCCTGCACCCGTTCGCCCCGGCCGAGCAAAGCGCCGGCTACCAGCAACTGACCGATGAACTGGAAGCGATGCTCTGCGCCGCCACCGGTTACGACTCGATCTCGCTGCAACCGAACGCCGGTTCCCAGGGTGAATACGCAGGTCTCCTGGCCATTCGTGCCTACCACCAGAGCCGTGGCGAAGACCGTCGCGACATCTGCCTGATCCCGTCGTCGGCCCACGGCACCAACCCAGCCACCGCACAAATGGCCGGCATGCGTGTGGTCGTCACCGCCTGTGACGCCCGCGGCAACGTCGACATCGAAGACCTGCGCGCCAAGGCCATCGAGCACCGCGAACACCTCGCCGCGCTGATGATCACCTACCCGTCCACCCACGGTGTGTTCGAGGAAGGCATCCGCGAAATCTGCGGCATCATTCACGACAACGGCGGCCAGGTGTACATCGACGGCGCCAACATGAACGCCATGGTCGGCCTCTGCGCGCCGGGCAAGTTTGGCGGCGACGTGTCGCACCTGAACCTGCACAAGACCTTCTGCATCCCCCACGGCGGTGGCGGTCCGGGTGTCGGCCCGATCGGCGTGAAATCGCACCTCACTCCTTTCCTGCCGGGCCACGCGCAAATGGCACGCAAGGAAGGCGCGGTCTGTGCGGCACCGTTCGGCAGCGCGAGCATTTTGCCGATCACCTGGATGTACATCCGCATGATGGGTGGCGCCGGCCTGAAACGCGCTTCGCAGTTGGCGATCCTCAACGCCAACTACATTTCCCGCCGCCTCGAAGAGCACTACCCAGTGCTGTACACCGGCAGCAACGGCCTGGTGGCGCACGAGTGCATCCTCGACCTGCGTCCATTGAAAGACAGCAGCGGCATCAGCGTCGATGACGTGGCCAAGCGCCTGATCGACTTCGGCTTCCACGCCCCGACCATGTCGTTCCCGGTGGCCGGCACCTTGATGATCGAGCCGACCGAAAGCGAATCCAAAGAAGAACTGGACCGCTTCTGCGACGCCATGATCCGCATCCGCGAAGAAATCCGCGCGGTGGAAAACGGCACCCTGGACAAGGACGACAACCCGCTGAAAAACGCCCCGCACACCGCGGCGGAGCTGGTCGGCGAGTGGTCGCACCCGTACAGCCGCGAGCAGGCGGTGTATCCGGTCGCTTCGCTGATCGAAGGCAAGTACTGGCCGCCGGTCGGTCGCGTCGACAACGTGTTCGGCGATCGCAACCTGGTTTGCGCCTGCCCGTCGATCGAAAGCTATCAAGACGCGTAAGAACTACGCTTAACCCTGTAGGAGCAAAGCTTGCTCGCGATGGCCGTTATGCGGTCTATCTGATGAACCGTGTCATCGTTCATCGCGGGCAAGCCTTGCTCCTACAGGTTCGGTGTGCTCCTCATAACAAGAAACCGGAGAACAACCATGTCGTTAAGCGTGTTCGACCTGTTCAAGATTGGCATCGGCCCCTCCAGCTCCCATACCGTCGGTCCGATGCGCGCGGCCGCGCGTTTCGCCGAAGGCTTGCGCCGTGAAGGGCTGCTGACGGCCACCACCTGCGTCAAGGTCGAGCTCTACGGCTCACTCGGCGCCACCGGCAAGGGCCACGGCAGCGACAAAGCGGTGCTGCTCGGCCTGGAAGGCGAACATCCGGATACCGTGGACACCGAAACCGTCGCCGCCCGCCTTCAAGCCATTCGCGGCAACGGGCGCTTGAACCTGCTCGGCGAACACAGCATTGCGTTCAACGAGAAAGAACACCTGGCGATGATTCGCAAGCCGTTGGCCTATCACCCTAACGGCATGATTTTTCGCGCATTCGACGCCGCGGGCCTGCAAATCCGCAGTCGCGAGTACTACTCGGTAGGCGGCGGTTTTGTCGTCGATGAAGACGCCGCCGGCGCCGACCGCATCGTCGAAGACGCTACTCCCCTGACCTTTCCCTTCAAAAGCGCCAAGGACCTGCTCAGTCACTGCGCCACCTACGGCTTGTCCATCAGCCAGGTGATGCTGACCAACGAAAGTGCCTGGCGTCCGGAAGCGGAAACCCGTGCCGGCCTGTTGAAGATATGGCAGGTCATGCAGGACTGCGTCGCCGCCGGTTGCCGTAACGAAGGCATTCTGCCCGGTGGCCTGAAGGTCAAGCGCCGGGCGGCCGCGCTGTATCGGCAATTGTGCAAGAACCCGGAATCGTCCCTGCGCGATCCGCTGTCGGTGCTGGACTGGGTCAACCTGTACGCCCTGGCGGTCAACGAAGAAAACGCCAATGGCGGGCGTGTCGTCACGGCCCCCACCAACGGTGCGGCCGGGATCATTCCGGCGGTGTTGCATTACTACATGCGCTTCATTCCCACGGCAAACGATGACGGGGTGGTGCGCTTTCTGCTGACTGCCGCGGCCATCGGCATCCTGTACAAGGAAAACGCCTCGATTTCCGGCGCCGAAGTCGGTTGCCAGGGTGAGGTCGGCGTGGCGTGCTCCATGGCGGCCGGGGCCTTGTGCGAAGTCCTCGGCGGCACGGTGCAACAAGTGGAAAACGCTGCGGAAATCGGCATGGAACACAACCTGGGCCTGACCTGCGACCCGATTGGCGGGCTGGTGCAAGTACCTTGCATCGAGCGCAATGCCATGGGTTCGGTCAAGGCCATCAATGCGGTGCGCATGGCCATGCGGGGTGACGGACAGCATTTCGTCTCCCTCGACAAGGTCATCCGCACCATGCGCCAGACCGGCGCCGACATGAAAAGCAAATACAAGGAAACCGCCCGTGGCGGTTTGGCGGTCAACATTATCGAGTGCTGATGTGCGCTCACCTGCATAAGCACTTTTTCAGGAGCTGAATATGTCCACCGAACAACTGTTGAAAACCCCATTGCACGCACTGCACATCGAACTGGGCGCGCGCATGGTGCCCTTCGCCGGCTATGACATGCCCGTGCAATACCCGTTGGGCGTGATGAAAGAGCACCAGCACACCCGTGATCAGGCCGGGTTGTTCGATGTTTCGCACATGGGCCAGATCCGCCTGACCGGCGCCAATGCCGCCAAGGCCCTGGAAACCCTGGTACCGGTGGATATCATTGACCTGCCGGTGGGCATGCAGCGCTACGCAATGTTCACCAACGAAACCGGCGGCATCCTCGACGACCTGATGGTTGCCAACCTGGGTAACGACGAACTGTTCCTGGTGGTCAACGCGGCTTGCAAGGATCAGGACCTGGCGCATCTGCGCAAACACATTGGCGAACAATGCACGATCGAGCCGCTGTTCGAAGAGCGCGCCCTGCTCGCCCTGCAAGGTCCGGCGGCGGTCACTGTGCTGGCACGCCTGGCACCGGACGTGGCGAAGATGACGTTCATGCAGTTCGCTCGCGTGAAACTGCTGGGTGTGGACTGCTTTGTCAGCCGCTCGGGCTACACCGGTGAAGACGGTTTTGAAATCTCCGTGCCGGCCGCCAGCGCCGAAGCCCTTGCCCGCGCCCTGCTGGCGGAGCCGGAAGTCGAAGCCATTGGCCTGGGCGCGCGCGACTCGCTGCGCCTGGAAGCCGGCCTGTGCCTCTACGGCCACGACATGAACACCGACACCACCCCGATCGAAGCCAGCCTGCTGTGGGCCCTCTCCAAGCCACGTCGTGCCGATGGCGCGCGTGCTGGGGGCTTCCCGGGCGCTGAAAGCGTATTCGCCCAGCAGCAGGGCGGTGTCAGTCGCAAGCGCGTCGGCCTTCTGCCACAGGAACGCACCCCGGTGCGTGAAGGTGCCGAGATCGTCAACGAAGCGGGCGAGATCATCGGAAGCGTCTGCAGCGGCGGTTTCGGGCCGACCTTGGGCGGTCCTTTGGCGATGGGTTACCTCGACAGCGCTTATATCGCTCTCGACACACCGGTATGGGCAATTGTTCGTGGGAAAAAGGTTCCTTTGCTTGTAAGCAAAATGCCATTTGTTCCACAACGCTACTATCGCGGCTGATTGACTGTTCCTATAAGTAACGCGGTTGCGTTAACAGTGCACTAATGTGTAACGCAACCGCCATAAAAGAGTGCATTGTTTGGCTCTAAGCTTCGATTATGAACTTTGCTTATAACGTTCGAAAACAATTGAACAAGCGTATCGAATAAGCAGCCACCATGGGCCGACAAACTGCCAGCAACCTGAGGAAATCCGGGGCTTGGCAGGGGCTTGTTTTTTCTCCCATAGTTGGCGTAGAGTTTGTTCACTGTGTTTGCATGGGTCGCTTGGAATCGTGACCTGGGCAGTAGCCTACAAGTTAGCTACATCCCGTTCGACGTCTTCTTACTCTCCTGCAACCAGCCCCAGTACTCTTTCATGAGAAGGAGACTGTCATTAATTTTAGCGTCAAAGGAAATAAGAAATGTCCCAACGTCAGAGCGGTACCGTCAAGTGGTTTAACGACGAGAAAGGTTTTGGTTTTATCACTCCAGAAAGCGGTCCGGATCTGTTCGTACATTTCCGCGCTATTCAGGGCAACGGTTTCAAGAGCCTGAAAGAAGGCCAGAAAGTGACCTTCATCGCCGTGCAAGGCCAGAAAGGCATGCAGGCTGACGAAGTACAAGCAGAAGCCTAATCTTCTGTTACGAAAAAGCCCCTGATGCTGACATCAGGGGCTTTTTTGTGCGCGCAAATCCGTAAAATGGTTTCTTTTTTCGCCGAGAGCCGCCATGTCGAAACACCTGCTTAACCCCCAGGGCGAATTTCCTGCCGCTGGCCTGGGTCGTCGTCTGGCCGCGATGTTCTATGACTTCCTGCTGTGCACCGCCCTGCTGATCGTCACCAGCGGCATTTACAAAATGATCCAGATGGCAATCATCGGCGAAGACAAAATGCGCACGCTCACAGAGGCCGGGGCGCTCGATGGCGACCCGCTACTCTCGACGGTGCTTCTGTTCGTGCTGTTTGGCTTTTTCGCCAAATTCTGGACCTGGTCCGGCCAGACCCTGGGCATGCAGGTCTGGTGCATCCGTGTGCAGAACGCCGACGGCTCCTCCATCAGCCTGTGGCAAGCGCTGTTGCGTTTCGTGGTGTCGATCGCCTCGCTACTGTGCGTTGGCCTGGGGTTCTTCTGGTCGCTGTTCGACAAGCAGAACCGCAGCTGGCACGACATGTATTCCAACACGCAGCTTGTTCGCATCCCAAAGAAGACCAAGTAATTCAGCCGTACAAAAATCACTGTGGGAGCGAGCCTGCTCGCGATGATGGCTTATCAGTCAACACGCATGTGACTGACAGACCGCTATCGCGAGTAGGCTCGCTCCCACAGTTTGCTACTCGCTGACAAATCTCAGGCGTTACCCGCCAACTTCATCCGTGCAGCCTGGGTAAAGTCCAGCATGCGCTTGAGCGGTCGAATCGCCTGAGGAACCAGCGCAGGATCGACAAAGATCTCATTCGCCCCCTCCTTCAAGCTCTTGAGCGTGCGCTCAAGGGTGTTCATCGCCATCCACGGACAGTGCGCGCAACTGCGGCATGCGGCACCGTTACCGGCCGTAGGCGCTTCGATAAACACCTTGTCCGGGCACAACTGCTGCATCTTGTAGAAAATGCCGCGGTCGGTGGCGACGATCAGGGTCTTGTTCGGCAGACTCTGCGCCGCCGCAATGAGCTGACTGGTGGAGCCGACAGCGTCTGCCAGTTCGATCACGGATGTCGGCGATTCCGGGTGCACCAGGATCGCGGCATCGGGATACAGCGCCTTCATGTCTTCGAGCTGCTTGGACTTGAACTCTTCGTGAACGATGCAGGCACCGTCCCACAGCAGCATGTCGGCACCGGTCTGGCGTTGAATGTAGGTGCCCAGATGCTTGTCCGGCCCCCAGATAATGGTTTCGCCGTTATCCATCAGGCTTTCGACGATCTCCAGCGCGCAGCTCGAAGTCACCACCCAATCCGCCCGTGCCTTCACCGCCGCCGACGTATTGGCATAGACCACCACCGTGCGCTCGGGATGCTGGTCGCAGAACGCGGAAAACTCGTCGACCGGGCAACCCAGGTCCAACGAGCACGTCGCCTCCAGCGTCGGCATCAGGATGCGTTTTTCGGGATTGAGGATCTTGGCGGTTTCGCCCATGAACTTCACACCGGCGACCACCACGGTCTTGGCCGGATGTGCATTACCGAAGCGGGCCATCTCCAGCGAGTCGGAGACGCAACCACCGGTTTCTTCGGCCAGGGCCTGAATGATCGGATCGCAATAGAAGTGGGCGACCAGCACCGCGTCTTGAGCCTTGAGCTCGGCAGCGATGGCGGCGCGGTAATAGGCCTCTTCGTCGGCTGTCAGCGGCTTGGGCTGCTTGGCGTCGAGGTGGGCTTGAACCAGAAGGCGTTCGGAAATCTGCGTCATGTTCGCAAGACCTGCAGGCGCATTCGCGCGAAAGTCGAGTATACACCCGGCTCCGGACCCATCAGGGTACCGCCGGGAAAGTGAGTATTCATCAGGCACGGACAGCGTTGAAGCTGCGCAAGGCTACAGAATATCCCGTGGATGCAAAAGATGATTCTGACCTGTGTCGTGCAGTGCTGCCCAAGAACCGGGCGGAGTTAAATCGCGGGCAAAAAAAAATCCGGAAATCCTCACTTTCGTGGGCCTTCCAGACTTTTAAAACAGCTTGAAAATGGTGGGTCGTGTGGGATTCGAACCTACGACCAATTGGTTAAAAGCCAACTGCTCTACCAACTGAGCTAACGACCCGCTGTGTGGTGGCGCGTATAATACTGATTTTTAAGGACTATTCAACACCTATTTTGAAATAAATCAAAAATAAGGTGTTGGGTCGCTGATTCCGGCCGCCGCAAAGCCTTCAGCACGCAGACGGCAGCTATCGCATTTGCCGCAGGCACGGCCGTTATCGTCGGCCTGATAGCAGGAAACGGTCAGGCCGTAATTGACCCCAAGCTTCACACCTGCCTGAACGATCTGCGCCTTGCTGAGGTTTTGCAGCGGTGCCTGGATACGGAAGCCATTGCCTTCCACACCCGCTTTGGTCGCCAGATTCGCCATGCGCTCGAACGACTCGATGAATTCGGGACGGCAGTCCGGGTAGCCGGAGTAATCCACGGCATTGACGCCGATGAAGATGTCCCGTGCGCCCAGCACTTCAGCCCAGCCGAGTGCCAGGGACAGGAATACCGTGTTGCGCGCAGGCACATAAGTGACCGGAATGCCCTCACCCAACTCTTCCGGAATATCGATGCTGCTATCAGTCAGCGCCGAGCCCCCCATTCCGTTCAGGTTGAGGCCGATTACCTTGTGTTCCACGACACCCAAGTCACGGGCAACACGTTCGGCAGCGTACAGTTCGGCGTGAGAACGCTGACCATAATCGAAGCTCATGGTGTAGCAGCTGTAACCTTCGGCACGTGCCATGGCGACGACAGTGGCCGAATCCAGGCCACCGGACAGCAGGATGACCGCACGTTTTTCCGCAGTGTTCAGTTGTTCCGTCATTTCAGCGCCCCGGCTCATCATTCCAAAGATATTTATGCAGCTGCAGTTGCAAACGTACTGGCAGGTTGTCCGCTACCACCCAGTCGGCCAGATCCCGAGCATTGAGGTCGTGATGGCTTGGCGAGAACAGAACCTCACCAGCGCGCTGGTCCAGACCATATTGAATCAGCTTGGAAACAGACCAGTCATAGTCTTCCCGCGAGCAGATGACAAATTTCACCTGATCGTTGGGCGTGAGCAGTTCAATGTTTTCGTAACGATTGCGATGCGCTTCTTTAGAGCCCGGGGTTTTCAGGTCGACGACGCGACTGACCCGAGGATCTACAGCCGATATATCGAGCGAACCACTGGTTTCCAGCGACACTTCGTAACCGGCATCACACAACCGCTTGAGCAAAGGAATGGCATTGGGTTGCGCCAGGGGCTCGCCGCCCGTAACGCAGACATAACGCGGGCGGAATCCGGCCACTTGCTCGAGGATATCGTCGAGCGTGCGAATGGTCCCGCCGGTGAACGCGTAGGCGCTGTCGCAGTATTGGCAACGCAACGGGCAACCGGTCAGGCGCACAAAAACCGTGGGCAGGCCGGCAGTCCGAGTTTCACCCTGCAACGAGTAGAAAACTTCGGTGATTCTCAATGTGTCTTGCATAGTCGCCACGGGCGTAACAGCTAAACAGGCTGTCCGCCTCCGTCAGGCACTTCAAGGAACCCCGGCAATGCGCAGATCCCAAAAAGCGTGTTTCAGAAAAAGGGTGTGAATTCTAACGAAAAAACCCGCGACAAGCGCGGGTTTCTTTGAAACGGGTCAAGCAGGCTTACATTTTCTGCAGATCGCGCTGGGCCAACTGAGCGGCGGAAGTGCCCGGATATTGGGAAACCACCTGCTGCAAAATGCCTTTGACCCGGTCGGTATGACCGAGGCGACGCTCTACATCAGCGAGCTTGTACAGCGAATCAGGCACCTTGGCGTGCTTGGGATAGAGCTGCGAAACCTTGGCAAATGCCTGACCTGCACCTTGCAGATCGCCTTTGGCCAGGTTCACTTCGCCCAACCAGTACTGGGCATTGCCCGCGTATTGGCTATTCGGGTATTTGCGCAGGAATGCGGAGAAAGCCTGGCTGGCCTTGTCGAAATCCTTGGCTTTGATCAGGTCGAAGGCAGCGTCGTAATAGAGCTTTTCCTTCGCCGGGTCAGCCGGTTCGCTACCCGCGGCAGGTGCCTGAGCGGCTGCCGCCCCCGCGGCTGCGCCTGCTGCTGCACCAGGGGCATTCAATTCGCCACCGGTGGAAGAATTTTCTGGAGTCGCGGCTGGTGCAACGCCCGATCCTATGCGCCGATCAAGATCCTGATATCGCTCCAGGTTCTCTTGCTTCATGCGCGCTACATCATTTTGCAGAACTTCGATCGCACCTTGCTGGCGCTCGATTTGTTGCTGCATTGATTGCAGTTGGTTGAACAGCTCGCCCTGTGCCGAGACAGGGGCCGAAACCCCTCCCCCGGCATAGGCGCCGTTCGTACCGTAACCCGCAGGCGGATAACTACTCCCGCTATTGTTATAGCCGGAGTTGTCCTCGACCACAGGAACCGCAGCCCACACCGCAAGCGGTGCGAGACTGAGAGCCAAAACAGTTACAGCACGACGGCACGTTCGCATGACGAATTACTTACGCAGTTCGACGCGACGGTTTTGAGCCCAGGACTGCTCGTCGTTGCCGGTAGCAACTGGACGCTCTTCGCCGTAGGAAACCAGTTCCAGCTGAGCTGGGGAAACACCTTGCAGTACCAGGTAGCGCTGAACGGCTTTCGCACGACGCTCGCCCAGTGCCATGTTGTACTCACGAGTACCACGTTCGTCGGTGTTGCCTTCCAGAACAACGCGAGCGCCGTTTGCTTTCAGGTCTTTGGCGTGAACGTCCAGAGCGCGCATGGCTTCTGGCTTCAGGTCCGAACTGTCGTATTCGAAGTAGAAAGTGGTGATAGCGCGCAGTGCAGCTTCTTCGCTCAGGGAGCCGTCAACTGCACCAGTGTTTGCGCCGTAACCAGCGTTTGGATCTACTGCGCCTTCACCGGCATTGTCGCCGCCTTTGGACGAGCAACCTACAGCTACAGCCATGGCGAGAGCCAGCGCAGCAAATTTACCAAACTTCAGCATTTCCATCGTGAAACTCCTAATGAACCCCAGTGTGTTAAGTAAAACGTATAGCGCCGCGTCAGTTCAGGAAAGGGGACCAGGAAGGTTCTCTGACTTCGCCTTGTGCGGTAGGAAGTGGGAGCCTTACGCGTCCATTGATGGACACGAGCATCAAGACTCCCCGGCCCTGCTGGCGGGTGGCGTAGATTACCATGGTGCCGTTGGGCGCAACAGTAGGCGACTCGTCCAGAGTGCTATCAGTGAGGATCTTTACACTACCGCGCTGCAAATCCTGAGCCGCCACTTTGAAATTGGTAAAACCGTCCTGGCGGTGAATCATCACCAGGGTCTTTTCGTCCGCCGACAACTTGGGGTTGGCGTTGTAGTTACCGACGAAAGTTACTCGCTCGGCACCGCCGCCACCGACGCTGGTTTTATAGATCTGCGGTTTGCCGCCACGGTCTGACGTGAAGTAGATGGTCGAGCCATCCTTGCCCCAGAACGGTTCGGTGTTGATACCAGGACCGTTGGTGACACGGGTGATCTGACGCGAACCGAGGTTCATGACATAGATGTCCGGGTTGCCGTCTTTCGACAGCACGAACGCCAGGCGATTGCCGTCCGGCGACCAGGCTGGCGCGCCGTTCAGGCCTTCGAAGTTAGTAATCTGTTCACGGCGACCGGTATCGATGTTCTGCATGAACACCCGTGGACGCTTCTGTTCGAACGAAACGTAGGCGATGCGCTTGCCATCCGGCGCGAAACGTGGCGACAGGATCGGCTCGCGCGATTGCAGCAGGGTCACGGCACGGGCACCGTCATAGTCGGAACGTTGCAGCGTGTAGCGAGTGTTCTTCTCGGAGAAACGCTCGGCTGTCACGTACAGCAGGCGAGTCGAAAACGCACCTTTGATACCGGTGAGTTTTTCGAACGACTGGTCGGCGATGTAGTGCGACATGTCGCGCAATTGATCGACGCCACCCGACACACTGCCGGTCAGCACTTGCTGCTCGGTAGCGACGTTGAACAGTGCATATTGCACCTGCAGGCGACCGCCCGCAGGAACAATGCTGCCCACCATGACGTACTGGGCGCCCAGCGCCTTGAAGTCACGGAAGATGATTTCGCTGGCCTGGCTTGGCTGGCTGATCATGTTCTGCTTTGGAATCGGCGAGTAGTAACCCGAGTTGCGTAGGTCGTTACCGATGATTTCAGCCATGTCATCCGGCAACACGCTGCCGCCCTGATTGCCGAATGGCACGACTGCAATCGGGGTGGCCCGATCACTGCCGCTGGTGACCAGAATGTTTTTCTCATCTGCCATCGCGATCCCTGCCATGCAGCAGATCACGACGAGCATTCCTCGAAGGAGGTTTCTCACGGGGCTAGATCCTCAGGTGTGAATGTCATCTTGAATGAACGATACGGAGCAAAATCGCTCGGCTTCATTCCCTGCATTTCTGTCAAACGTCCAATATTCTTCACTGCCGCTACGGCTGAAGCGTCAAACGGACCGTCGCCACTGGACTTGAGCACCTTGACCGAAGTCACCGTACCGTCCGGCAACATTCCGATTTGCAGCTGAACCGTCATGCCTTTGCGGGCCGAAGGTGGACGAGCCCAGCCTTCCGCTGCACGTAGTCGAATCAGGTCATCGAAACTGCCGGCGACTTCGTCACCTCGCTCATCGGCCAAGGCCTGCTGACGCTGCGGCGTGTCGGAAAGCAAATCTGCCAGGGCCTGAGCCTTTTTGTCTTCGGCGGACTTTTTCGCCGCGTCCTGCGATTTCTTCTTCGCAGCATCGGCAGCAGCTTTCTTCTTCGCTTCTTCGGCGACTTTCTTCTTCGCCTCCTCAGCTTCAGCTTTCTTCTTGGCGTCTTCCGCGGCTTTCTTCTTCGCGTCTTCGACGATCTTTTTCTTCGCTTCTTCAGCGGCCGCTTTCTTGGCCTCTTCTTCAGCAGCCTTCTTGGCTTCTTCTTCAGCTTTCTTCTTGGCTATATCAGCCAATTGTTTCTCTTCTGCCTTCTTGGCTTCGGCGGCCTTTTTCGCGTCGTCGGCTTTCTTGGCTTCATCAGCCTTTTTCGCCTCTTCCGCTTTCTTGGACTCGTCGGCCTTCTTGGCTTCCTCGGCCTTTTGAGCCGCTTCTTCTTTCTTTTGTTCCGCAGCCTTCACCGCTTCCTGCTCGACCTTCTTTTGTTCCAACTGCTCTTCTTCGGTCTGGCGCGCGGCGGATTTCTTCGCCTCACCCGCAATCTTCTGATTGGTCTGGGTGGTTGCCTGACTTTTGGACTTCAGCTGGTACAAGGTCGCCTGGACAATCGGCTTGGCCGGCGGCAGCTCCGGTGTGAAGGCAAAACTGACGAACAGCATGCCAAACACCAGCACGTGCAAGCCAATCGCCCAGACACTAGGCCAGAAGTAGCTTTCCGAGGCGGACGGCTCTCGCTGTTGCTGCATCAGGGCGCCTCGGTAATCAAGCCAACATTACCGACCCCGGCTTTCTGCAACCCGCCCATGGCACCCATGACCGCTCCGTAGTCGACGCTCTTGTCGCCACGAATGAAGACCTGGGTACGCTTGCCGCCTTCGTTGCCGGCGCGAATGATCTTGGTCACCGCGTCGGTCATCTGCGGCAGGGTCATGGCGCGATCTTGTTGCTTCTCTGTGTCGACTTCGCTGCCAAGGTTCCAGTAGTAGGTCTTGTCAGCCTTGATCGAAATGGTCAGGACCTGGGTGTTGTTGTCCTGCGGCAAGGCTTCGCTGGAAACCTTCGGCAGATCAACTTTCACGCCCTGATTGAGCATCGGCGCGGTCACCATGAAGATGACCAGCAGCACCAACATCACGTCGATGTAAGGCACCACGTTCATCTCGGCGACCGGCTTGCGCTTGTGTCGAGCTCGAGCGATTAAAGCCATTGGAAATTACCTGCTTATTCTTCGCTGGTGTGCACTTTGCGGTGCAGGATCGCCTGGAATTCGTCGGCGAAGGTGTAGTAACGGCTCAGCAGGGTTTCGCTGCGAGCAGAGAAGCGGTTGTAAGCGATAACGGCCGGGATGGCGGCGAACAGGCCGATCGCGGTGGCGATCAGGGCTTCGGCGATACCTGGCGCCACAGTGGCCAGGGTCGCTTGCTGGGCAGTCGCCAGACCGCGGAAGGAGTTCATGATGCCCCAGACGGTACCAAACAGACCGATGTACGGACTGACAGAGCCGACGGTGGCCAGGAACGGCAGGCTCTGCTCGAGCTTTTCTTCTTCGCGGGAAATGGCTACGCGCATGGCACGGGCAACGCCTTCCATGACCGCTTCCGGGTCAACACCTGGCTGCTGGCGCAGACGGGAAAATTCCTTGAAGCCGGCACGGAAGATCTGCTCGACGCCCGAATCCGGGTCCGGGTTGCTCCCAGCCTGACGGTAGAGTTTGGACAGATCGATGCCCGACCAGAAGCGCTCTTCAAAGCTCTCCAGGGCACGTCGACCGGCACGTATCAGATTGCTGCGCTGAAAGATCATGATCCATGAGGTCACCGATGCGGCTACCAGGGTCAGCATTACCAGTTGCACCACGATACTGGCATTGCTGACCAGGCTCCACATGGAGGAATGGTCGACGACGTTAGCTTCCACGCTTTATCTCCTGCTTTGAGTGTGTACCCGCGCCGCTCACGTCGGCGAAGGCCGCTCGTAGAGCTTCGGGAATGGCCCGGGGTTTTAAACTTTCAGTGCGCACACAGGCCACCAGAAACTGCCCTTCACAGAGCAGTGCATTATCCGTAGCCCGCCTGACCTGCTGCTTGAAGCGCAGGCTGGCCCGGTTCAATTCGATTACTTCAGCGCTTACCAGCAGCTCGTCGTCCAGTCGCGCCGGCGCGTGGTAGCGCGCTTCGCTGGAATGCACGACGAACAACAGGTCCTCCCCTGCCAGCTGCGATTGGGCAAAGCCCAGCTCTCGGAGCCGCTCGGTTCGAGCCCGTTCCATAAACTTGAGGTAATTGACGTAATACACGATGCCGCCCGCATCGGTGTCCTCGTAATAAACGCGACAACGATGTGCGAAAGGCTCAAGCCCGTTTTGCGCGCGCATACTCTAGTGCTTACTCCTCGGGTTGCCAATCCGGCCAGGCAACTGTTTTTCATTGTTCTGCGGCTTTCTCGCAAAAGTACGGTCCTGGGACAGCACAATGCCCGAAAAGTCAGCGCGCAAAAGTTAATTAATCGTCCACGGCATCGAGAAACTCGTCTACCACGGGCATCTCGCCCAATCGTGACGGAATGTTTAAACCGAAGTGCAGGTACGCATGCCGTGTCACCACTCGCCCTCGCGGGGTGCGCATGATGTAGCCCTGCTGGATCAGATAGGGTTCCAGCACATCTTCAATGGTGTGGCGCTCTTCGCTGATGGCTGCGGCGAGACTGTCGACCCCGACCGGCCCGCCATCGAATTTCTCGATCATGGTCAGTAGCAGACGACGGTCCTGGTGATCAAAGCCACGCTCATCGACATCCAGCAGATTCAGGGCCAGATCGGCAATCGGCTTGGTGATATGGCCTTTGGCGCGAACTTCGGCAAAGTCTCGCACCCGGCGCAGCAAGCGGTTGGCGATCCGCGGGGTACCACGGGCACGCCGGGCGATTTCGAAAGCGCCTTCCGGGTCCAGTGGCAATCCGAGAATGCTCGCCGAACGGCTGACAATCGTCGACAGATCGGCGTTGCTGTAGAACTCCAGGCGCTGGACGATCCCGAAACGGTCACGCAGCGGATTGGTCAGCATCCCCGCCCGCGTGGTGGCGCCGACCAGTGTGAATGGCGGCAAATCGAGCTTGATCGAACGCGCGGCCGGCCCTTCGCCGATCATGATGTCGAGCTGGAAGTCCTCCATGGCCGGGTACAGCACCTCTTCGACAATCGGCGAAAGGCGATGAATTTCATCGATAAACAGCACGTCATGCGGCTCGAGATTGGTCAGCAACGCCGCCAGATCACCCGGGCGCTCGAGGACCGGCCCCGAAGTGCTTTTGATCGAGACACCCATTTCCTGGGCGATGATGTTGGCCAGGGTGGTTTTACCCAATCCCGGAGGACCGAAAATCAAGGTGTGGTCCAGGGACTCGTTGCGCCCCCGGGCAGCCTGGATGAACAACTCCATTTGCTCGCGAACCGTCGGCTGGCCAATGTATTCGGCCAGGCTGACAGGACGAATCGCCCGGTCCTGGACTTCCTCGCGGTCACGGGGAGCACCCGTGGCGGCGATCAGACGATCAGCTTCAATCACTTAGATCATTCCCTTCAGGGCGCGACGAATCATGTCTTCACTGCTCAAGCCTTTCTCCTTGATCGCGGAAATCGCCTTGCTGGCTTCCTGCGGCTTGTAGCCCAGGGAAATCAGCGCGCTGACCGCATCGTTCTCGGCGGTATTGACCGGCGCAGGCCCGTCCGGCTGGTTCGGCACCAAGGCAAACATGGCTGGTACTGTTTCCCACGCCTTGAAGCGATCCTTGAGCTCCACCAACAGGCGTTCGGCGGTTTTCTTGCCCACGCCCGGTACCTTGGTCAGCGCCGAAGTGTCCTGGGATTGCACGCAACGAACCAGTTCGTCGACTTCAAGGCTCGACATCAAGGCCAGGGCCAGTTTCGGCCCCACACCATTGAGACGGATCAACTCGCGAAAAAAGTCTCGCTCGCGCTTGCCGGCGAAGCCATAGAGTAACTGCGCGTCTTCGCGCACGACCAAATGGGTATGCAATGTCAGCGGCTCACCGACCGACGGCAAGCGATAAAGCGTGGTCATGGGCACTTCAAGCTCATACCCCAGGCCGTTTACATCCAGAATCAGGTGCGGCGGCTGTTTCTCAGCCAGTGTGCCGCGCAAGCGTCCAATCACGTTACAGATCCTTGAGCGTTGGCCAGCACAAGGCCGGCGACTGACAGAGCAGGGATTGCGCGCCGACAAAACAGGCGCAAATCCCTCACCTCCTAAAATTGACTGCCGATGCTATCAGAGACGCAAGCGTCCGCCACGACTGCGTGCCGAACCCAGACCATGGGGTAACAGACTGGAACGGGTGTGGGCATGGCAAATGGCAATGGCCAGGGCGTCCGAGGCATCGATTTGCGGTTTGCTGGTCAGTTTCAGCATGTGCATGACCATCATTTGCACTTGTTCCTTGTTGGCGGCACCCGTGCCAACCACCGCCTGCTTGACCTGCGTCGCGGTGTACTCGGCAATCTCCAGGCTTTCCTCCGCACCCGCCACGATGGCGGCACCGCGGGCCTGCCCCAGTTTCAGGGCGGAATCGGCGTTGCGCGCCATGAACACCTTTTCGATACCCATGGTCACAGGCTTGTAGGTCTGAATGATCTCCCGCACCCCGCGATAGACAATCTGCAAGCGCTCATGCAGCTCACCGGCACCGGTGCGAATGCAACCGGAAGCCACGTACTCGCAGCCACGACCGGTATCGCGTACCACGCCATAACCGGTGATGCGCGAACCGGGGTCGATACCAAGAATTAAAGTCATAACGCCTGCAACGCTGATGCGAATATTCGAAGGAACTGTAGGAGCTGGCTTGCCAGCGAAGAGGCCCTTGAACTTGTGCAAGTCTTCAGGCTGTCTTCGCTGGCAAGCCAGCACCTACGAGGGCGTAGCATTCAACCTAGCTGCTGGGCCACCGATTCCGGGATATCCGCGTTGGAGTAGACGTTCTGCACATCATCCAGGTCTTCGAGCATGTCGATCAGCTTGAGGACTTTTTCCGCGCCTTCCAGATCCAGCTCGGCGCTGGTGGTCGGCAACATGACGATTTCCGCGTCATTGCCCTTGAACCCGGCCGCTTCCAAGGCGTTACGCACGGAATAGAACCCGGCAAACGATGTAAACACGTCGATGGACCCGTCTTCGTTGGTCACGACGTCATCGGCATCGGCTTCCATGGCCGCTTCCATCAACGCATCTTCATCGACGCCGGGCGCGAAGGAAATCTGCCCCTTGCGCTCGAACAGGTACGCAACCGAACCGTCGGTACCGAGGTTGCCGCCACACTTGCTGAACGCATGGCGGACAGCTGCCGCGGTACGGTTTCGGTTGTCGGTCATGCACTCGACCATCACCGCCACGCCGCCAGGGCCGTAACCTTCGTAGGACAGCTCAACCATATCGTCGGTATCGGCAGCACCGGCACCACGGGCCACCGCGCGATCAATGATGTCACGACTCATGTTTGCACCGAGGGCCTTGTCCAGCGCGAGGCGCAGACGCGGGTTGGAGCCTGGGTCACCGCCACCCTGACGGGCAGCGACGGTCAGCTCACGAATCCACTTGGTGAAAATCTTGCCCTTTTTGGCATCCTGACGTTCTTTGCGGTGCTTGATGTTCGCCCACTTGGAATGACCTGCCATAACTCGCTCCGAATTCTCTTTGAAACATTGCCCGCCACGCCATGATGCGCCAGCCGGCAAACAAAAATATCGACCCTATCCATAAAGAAAAGGCGCATCCGAAGATGCGCCCTTCAGGTCGGCCTTACTCGGCCTTAGGCGTTTCGCGCAGACGAATGTGCAATTCGCGCAATGCCTTGGCATCCACCTGACCCGGCGCCTGAGTCATGACATCCGCCGCGCTCTGGGTTTTCGGGAAGGCGATCACTTCACGGATCGACTGGGCGCCGGTCATCAGCATCACCAGACGGTCCAGGCCGAAGGCCAGGCCACCGTGCGGCGGTGCGCCGTATTTCAGCGCGTCGAGCAGGAAGCCGAATTTCTCTTCCTGTTCCGCTTCGTCGATACCCAGCAGACGGAACACAGTCTGCTGCATCTCTTTACGGTGGATACGGATCGAACCGCCACCCAGCTCGGTGCCGTTCAGGACCATGTCGTAGGCACGGGACAGCGCGGTAGCCGGGTTGGCTTCCAGCTCTTCCGGGGTGCACTTCGGTGCGGTGAACGGGTGGTGCAAGGCAGTGAAGCTGCCGTCGTCGTTTTCTTCGAACATCGGGAAGTCGACGACCCACATCGGTGCCCACTCACAGGTCAGCAGGTTCAGGTCGTGACCAACCTTGATGCGCAGCGCACCCAGGGCTTCGCTGACGATCTTGAACTTGTCGGCACCGAAGAACACGATGTCGCCATCGACCGCACCCACGCGATCGAGGATCACGTTCAGGGCAGCTTCAGGGATGTTCTTGACGATTGGCGACTGCAGGCCTTCGACGCCTTTGGCACGCTCGTTGACCTTGATGTACGCCAGGCCCTTGGCACCGTAGATGCCGACGAACTTGGTGTAGTCGTCGATCTTGCTGCGCGGCATGCTCGCCCCGCCCGGTACGCGCAGTGCAGTCACGCGGCATTTAGGGTCGTTGGCCGGGCCACTGAAGACCTTGAATTCAACGTCCTTGAGCTGGTCGGCAACGTCAACCAGTTCCAGCGGGTTACGCAGGTCCGGCTTGTCGGAACCGTAACGACGCATGGCTTCTTCGAAGGTCATGTGCGGGAACTCACCGAACTCCAGACCCAGCACTTCCTTGAACAGGTTGCGGATCATGCCTTCGGTCAGGCCAATGATGTCTTCTTCATTGAGGAAGCTGGTCTCGATGTCGATCTGGGTGAATTCCGGCTGGCGGTCGGCACGCAGGTCTTCGTCGCGGAAGCATTTGGCGATCTGGTAGTAACGATCGAAGCCGGCGACCATCAACAGCTGCTTGAACAGCTGAGGCGATTGCGGCAAGGCGAAGAACGAACCGGCGTGGGTGCGGCTTGGCACCAGGTAATCGCGGGCGCCTTCCGGGGTCGCACGGGTCAGGATCGGCGTCTCGACGTCGAGGAAGCCGTTCTCGTCCAGGTAGCGACGGATACTGGTGGTCATGCGCGAACGCAGACGCAGTTTCTCGGCCATTTCCGGACGACGCAGATCGAGGAAGCGATAGCGCAGGCGGGTTTCTTCGCCGACGTCGGAGTAATCGTTGAGCGGGAACGGCGGGGTTTCCGCTTCGTTCAGCACTTCCAGCTCGTAACCCAGCACTTCGATCATGCCCGACGCCATGTTGGCGTTGGTGGCGCCGGCCGGACGCAGGCGCACCTTGCCGGTCACTTTAACCACGTACTCGCTGCGCACACGGTCGGCGACGGCGAAAGTTTCAGCGCGGTCCGGGTCGAACACCACCTGGGCCAGACCGTCACGATCACGGATATCGAGGAAAATCACCCCACCGTGGTCACGGCGACGGTGGACCCATCCGCAAAGGGTAATTTCCTGGCCTTCCAGGCTTTCGTTCAGTTGGCCGCAATAATGGCTGCGCATCATGGTCGTGGTTTCACTTCTCGTAATTCGAAATTCGGTGGGAGGCCTTGCGATATCCGCTGCCGGATGATGCAAGAGCTCACGCGTGTCGTTCAACTCAGGTCACAACTCAGAGGCCGGGCCCTAGTCAGCTTTGTCGCCGCCAGCCAGGTTCTTCTTGGATCCGGTCTTGAAATCGGTCTCGTACCAGCCGGTACCGCTGAGGCGGAAACCCGGCATGGACAGCATCTTCTTGAGCTCTGCTGCCTGGCACGCAGGGCAGTCGACCAGCGGTGCATCGCTGATCTTTTGAATGGCTTCCAACTGATGACCACAGGAAGCACATTGGTAATCGTACATCGGCATGGGGGTTGTCTCGGCGATCAGATTGCTACCGCGCACGCTGGGTTTTGCGGCAAAGAGCGGGATTATATCCATTAAATGCAGCCTGTGCAGCCGTAAGACTGCACAGATCGACATGCTGCCCTTTCACTGCCGGGACGGAGCCATGGCCACACAACCGCCTTCCTTGAGGCTGTGAACGACGCAAACCACCCGCACCAGCCCAGTGAAATTCTTCACCCCGCCATGACGCAGATGCACTTCGCGATCCACGTAAGACAACAATGCACTGACCGAGCAACAATTAACCTTGGCCATTTCAGCCAGAATGTCCCAGTAAACCTGCTCAAGCCGCAAACAGGTCGCGAAGCCATTCAAGCGCACCGACCGGGACAAGGGCTGAGCCAGCCCCATATCGAACTCACTGACAAACGGATCAATCCTTGTGTTCTTGAGTGGACCGATCCTGACCTCCTTTCGACTGTTTTCATAAAACATACCGTTGACACTCCTTTGCCATCCCTGGTTTCCATAAGAGCTTGTTCGCTTATAGAACCGCGGGAGCAAAGTTATATCCAGATGACTTTTTGACCATCCACGTAGGAGAAGCCAACAACTGAAGGCAGATCATGGAGAGCGTCCTACGCCCGAACTTTCCCTACTCTGACTGGCGAAAATTCACTCAATAAACAGGTGTTTTTCGCGAGGGCAAGGACAACGCGCGAACAGCACCCGCAGGGCGTCATTCACCGGTCAAACATGGAGCCGGTGATGCTCCAATAAAAATTATGAGTCTTCAAATAAAGCACATAAGTGTCCGACAGCAGACACGAAAGTCTGTTGACGAAGGATTTGCGGTCCTGGCAATTCTGTCGCCGCGCCTCTGCCCTGGATACCACCTTGACCTGCGACAAATTGCCCCCGATGCACCGCTGGACTCCTTGATTTGAGTAGCCACAAGCTTTGCTGTTAAATAGGCAGTGTGTCGCTGGCGCCCATATTTTCCGGGCACTGCGCATAGGCTGATAATCGGGTACGTGCTCAACGCCTCTTATTGTTCTGAAGCGAACCGTGCCTCATCAGCTCTTCCTTGTGATCCGTCTTAACGTGAGTTACTCAAAATGTTGAAAATCGTCCACCTGCTAATGGGCGCAGCAGCCTTGCTGTTGTCCTTCATCCCTAGCCTGCGAACCGAAGCCGTACCGTACCTGCAACAACCCGATGCGCTGTACCTGGCCTTGTTCGGCCTGCTCAACCTCACCCTCGCTCCAGTGATCCCCAACTGGAACAAAGGCCCGCGCCATCAATTGCAAAACCTCGTCAGCGCGTTGCTGATCCTGGCTGTGGTTCTGCAAATCCTGACGCTGCTCGCACCGATGCCCGTCATTGCCGCTCAACCTGCCGTACTGTTCAGCCTGGTCGCAGCCCTGATCGCCGTTGTTCTTCATCTGGCAATCAGCTTCTACAAATCGTCTCCGGCCGCCGCCACGCCGAGCTATGACATGAGCAACCGCGATACCGGCACCGTCAAGTGGTTCAACACCTCCAAAGGCTTCGGCTTTATTTCCCGTGACTCCGGCGACGATATCTTCGTGCACTTCCGGGCCATTCGTGGCGAAGGTCACCGCGTCCTGGTCGAAGGCCAGCGCGTGGAGTTCTCCGTCATGAATCGTGACAAAGGCCTGCAAGCCGAAGATGTGATCGCCGCCCTGCCGCGACGCTGATTCGAAGCCGTAAAAAAACCGCGGACAGCCTGACTGTTCGCGGTTTTTTAATGCCTGCCTATTAGTAATGCGGCGGCGGTGCCTCTTCCTCGAAAGCCTCGAACTGACCAGCCATTTCTTCCTGGCGCTTGAGCAATGCAGCCATTTGCAACTGCAGGCGCTCAACCGCCCGCTGCTGCGCCGCCAGCACGTCATTCAATGCCTGGATGGTGTCATCCTGAAACGCCAACTGGCTTTCCAGATCGGTAACGCGTTCTTCCAGGCTCATGATTCAACCCTCCAGAAACGTGAAGTCATCGGTCAATACCAGACGCAGCCGCTCGCGAATCACGGCGATCTGCTCGGCCGTGTAAGGCCTGGCCGGGTGCTTGCCCCAAACCGGCGCCGGCCAGGCGGCGTCCTCTCTTTTGCGCACGATCACATGCATATGTAGCTGACTGACCACATTACCCAGCGCCGCGACATTCAATTTGTCCGCGTCGAACGAATCCTTGAGCGTTTCTGCCAACGCAGTCGTTTCCTGCCATAGCTGCTGCTGATCGGCGACATCCAACTGAAATATCTCGCTGATATCGTCGCGACGAGGTACCAGGATGAACCAGGGATAGTTCGAATCGTTGGACAACAGCAACCGACATAGCGGGAAATCACCGATCGGCAAGGTGTCTTGTTGAAGTCGTGAATCTAAAGCGAACACTGCGTGCACTCCCGCCAGGTCATCATTTTCAGCTTAGCGCCCCTCCATAGAGATCGCGCGCCAAGCGACAGGAAGGCAGCATACCTGCGAACGCAGACGCCTTCACGAGGAACCACGGTTCAAGCCTACCCACAGGACCGACAAGCGGCCACGCATCCGCCCCGAGATGTGACAACCACCGCCAAAACGCACCAATACGGCACCAGCACGGCCTGGAAAACCGCTTAAATGACCGACAGACAACGATTCGTTCAAACGTCGGAAAACGTCGAACTGTATGAATTCAGTACAGCGTTAAAAAATTTTTGCACCAAAACCGCACAGTGCGTCTACGCTGATTGCTTCGAACATCCGCCAATTACTCACTGGCGGGGTGAAGCGGTAACGTTTTTGGGTGTCACCTGGCGGTAACAATAGGGTCAACACGATGCAAGGAATGGCGTCAAGCCCAAATGCCAACAGGATGATCCCCCCGATTTTATGAGGCTTTTACGGCGTGAGGCAGCCATCAGAAAAAAAACACCGGTACTTTTCTGATTTGTGCACGTTTGTTGCATTCACACCCACATCGTCTATGAGGCATCGCTGGAAGTGAGAGCCTCAAGACTGAATAAAACAGTGGCAGGATAGCCCGATGGAGATTCAAACGTTTCACCAGGGACTCTTTTTAGCGATGCACCAGCCCCAAAAAACAGCACTAACGTTGTCGGCCCGGTTGCATCCAGGCTGTAAATTTGCGACATCTAGCAAGCTGTTTACGACAGGGTCGTAAAGATGCCGAAAGGTTAGATGCGCAAGTATCGCCAACATTGTCGGCGTGATATAAGTTTGCGCCGACACAAAAAGAAAGAGCCGCCCAGATAATAAAACAGGTGGGACGGCAGTACTCTTCTAAAACCAAAGGAGCAAATCACGATGCGCGTGATGAAGTGGAGCATGATCGCACTGGCAGTTGCAGCAGCAGCCAGTACTCAGTTGGCAGTAGCCGCACCTTTCGTAAGCGACCAGGCAGAAGCCAAAGGTTTCGTTGAAGACAGCAAGCTGGACTTGCTGGTTCGCAACTACTACTACAACCGTAACAAGAAAGACGGCGCAACCGACGACAGAGACTGGACCCAAGGGATCCAGGGCATGTTCAGCTCGGGCTACACCCAAGGTCTGATCGGTGTTGGCGTTGAAGCTTGGGGTCAACTGGCCATTAAACTGGACGGCTCCGACAAATATGCCGGCTCGGGCAACATGACCGTTGGCAATGATGGCGAAGTCAACAACAGCCAGGGCAAAGCCGGCGCTGCCGCCAAGTTCCGCATCTCCAAGACCGAGCTGAAAGTCGGCGACATGCAGCCAAGCACTGCTCCAGTGTTCGCTGTTGGCGGCTCCCGTATCCTTCACCAAACTGCCAGCGGTATCCAACTGCAGAGCAGTGAAGTCAAAGATCTCGACCTCGAAGGCGGCCACTTCTACTCGGCAACCAGCCAGGACAGCAACGCCCGTAACGGCGACCTGTGGGCTAACTACGCCAGCGTGCAAGCCAACTCCATCGACTACCTCGGTGGCAAGTACGGCATCACCCCGGACCTGAGCGTTTCGCTGTACGGCGCTAAACTGGAAGACATCTGGAACCAGTACTACGCCAACGCGAACTACACCCTGGCACTGGGTGGCGACAACTCGATCAACTTCGACGGTAACATCTACAACACCCGGGACACCGGTAGCGCTAAAGCAGGCGAAATCAACAACACCGCCTACTCGCTGGCCGCTGCTTACTCGTTCCTGAAAGCGCACACCGTCACCCTGGGCTTCCAGAAAGTGAATGGCGATACTCCGTTCGACTACGTCGGCGTGGGTAAAAACAACCGCGGTGGCGACTCGATCTTCCTCGCCAACTCCATCCAGTACTCTGACTTCAACGCCCCTGGCGAGAAATCGGTACAAGTCCGTTACGACCTGAAAATGGCCGAATACGGCGTACCTGGTCTGAGCTTCATGACCCGTTACGTGAAAGGTTGGGACATCGACGGTACCAACACTCCAGCGGGCAGCGCCTACACCGGCTTCTACGGTGAAGATGGCAAGCACCACGAAACCAACGTTGAAGCCAAGTACGTCGTTCAAACTGGCCCAGCTAAAGATCTGTCCTTCCGTATTCGTCAAGCATGGCACCGCGCCAACCACGACGACGACTTTGAAGGCAGCGTTGACGAGTTCCGTCTGATCGTCGACTACCCGCTGTCGGTTCTGTAATTGCCGAAAGTTAGTACGTTGCGATAAAAAAAGGCCCATCTTCGGATGGGCCTTTTTTGTTGCTTACTGCACCGCGGATTCCTGAACCACGCGAATAACCCGCTGTGGGAACGGGACATCGACACCGGCTGTTTTCAAACGATCACGGGATTGTTCGTTGAACATGAACATCACGTCCCAATAATCCGCCGTCTTTACCCACACTCGAAGCGAAAGAGTGATCGAACTGTCACCCAGATTAGAAACCACCGCTTGAGGTGCCGGATCGGCCAATACCCGTGGATCCTTGGCCAGCTCCAACAACACTTCACGGGCCTTCTGCAAGTCCGCTTCGTAATCGACACCGACATCAAACACCACCTTGCGAGTCGGCTGGCGGTTGGTATTGGTGATGATGCCGTTCGAGAGGTTACCGTTTGGCACGATGATGGTTTTGTTATCGCCAGTGCGCAGCACGGTGTGGAAGATCTGGATACTGTCGACAGTGCCGGCAACACCCTGGGCTTCGATCCAGTCACCGATACGGAAAGGCCGGAACAGCAGAATCAGCACGCCACCGGCGAAGTTCGCCAGGCTGCCCTGCAAGGCCAGGCCAATGGCCAGACCCGCCGCACCGATTGCCGCCACGAACGAAGTGGTTTCCACGCCAATCATCGAGGCCACGCTGACGATCAACAGGATCTTGAGGATGATGTTCGCCAGGCTACTGATGAAGCCTTGCAGCGCCAGGTCGGCGTTACGCAGCGCGATCAGGCCACCGAGTTTTTGCGTGACCTTGTTGATCAACCACCAGCCGATGCCCAGGGTGATCACTGCCAGCAGCACCCGGCTGCCGTATTCCATGATCATCGGGATCCAGGCCTGGGACACCCTGACCAGGTTATCTACTTCTGCATTCAAATCCATCTACGTTCTCCTGATTTCCGGCCATCCGGCACGCGAAAAATAAACGGTAGAAAAGATCGAGCCCTTATCACCGGGGTCAATCGTTTCTACCGTTGCTTGGGCCTCGGACGCCGAAAACGCCGAGAGGTTCCACGTCAGTCGCGGAAGTTGTTGAACTGCAGCGGCATACCGAATTCCTTGGCCCGCAGCGCCGCAATGGCTTCCTGCAGATCATCGCGCTTCTTGCCGGTGACGCGCACTTGCTCGCCCTGAATGGCGGCCTGGACCTTGAGCTTGGCGTCTTTAATGTGGGCGACGATCTTCTTGGCCAGCTCTTTGTCGATACCTTCCTTGAGCACGGCTTCCTGCTTCATCAGCTTGCCCGAAGCAAAAGCGTCCTTGACCTCAAGGCACTGCACATCGATCTTGCGCTTGACCAGGCAGAGCTTGAGGATCTCAATCATCGCTTCAAGCTGGAAATCGGCTTCAGCAGTCAGGTTGACGGTCAGGTCCTTTTCCTTGAACTCGAAGCTGCCTTTACCTTTCAGGTCATAGCGACGATCGAGCTCCTTGACGGCGTTCTCGACCGCGTTGGTGACTTCGTGTTTGTCCAGTTCGGATACCACGTCGAACGACGGCATGTAATCTCTCCAAATAAAAGGCGCACCCATGAAGCACGCCTGGCTTGCGGTAAAAATCCGCGCTGATTATAACGGGTCTTTCCCATCATTCACTGCGAGCCGTCCATGCGCGCGTTAAACAGAGCAAAAAGCTGATGGCCACCACCTGGCATATTCTGGGCGCCGGCAGTCTCGGCACATTATGGGCCACCCGCCTGGCCCGGGCCGGAGTGCCGGTGCGACTGATTGTGCGCGATGCCATGCGCTTGCAGGCGTATGAGGCGGTTGGCGGCCTGACGCTGGTCGAACACGGCGAAGCACAGCATTATCCGGTGCCTGCCGAAACACCCGACAGCCAAGCGCCCATCCAGCGCCTGCTGGTCGCCTGCAAAGCCTACGACGCTGAACATGCCGTGGCGCAATTGGCACCCCGCCTGGCCCCCGGCGCGGAACTGATTCTGTTGCAGAATGGCCTCGGCAGTCAGGACGCCGTGGCGGCGCAGGTACCCCAGGCGCGCTGCATTTATGCGTCCAGCACCGAAGGTGCCTTTCGCGATGGCGACTGGCGGGTGGTGTTTGCCGGTCACGGGTTCACCTGGCTGGGGGACGCCAGCCATCCCGTCGCCCCGATCTGGCTGGATGACCTGGACGCTGCCGGCATTCCCCACGAGTGGACCACCGAAATCCTGACCCGACTTTGGCGCAAACTGGCGCTCAATTGCGCGATCAATTCGTTGACGGTGCTGCACGATTGTCGCAATGGCGGTTTGCAGGAACATCATTGTGAAGTCGCCACCCTCTGCGGCGAACTGACCGAACTGCTTGAACGTTGTGGCCAGCCTGCTGCCGCCGAGAACCTGCAACAGGAAGTCGAACGGGTGATCCATGCGACCGCCGCCAACTACTCGTCGATGTACCAGGATGTCAGCCACCGACGCCGCACCGAAATCAGCTACCTGCTGGGCCATGCCTGCAAAGTCGCCGCCCGCCATCAATTGAACCTGCCGCACCTCACTCAGCTTGAGTCCAGGTTGATCGCCCGCCTGCACAGCCTTGGATTGCCCAGCGACTGAGCAGCGGCTACGCTGGCCACTTGTTCCTTTGTAGCGATAAACCTGATGCCATTGCGCCAGCGTCTTGAAAACCTTCCTGTCGGCCAGAAACTGCTGGCCGCCCTGTTGGTGCTGTTGACCACCGTCCTGCTGGTCGCCAACCTGACTTTTATCAGTGCCGCGTATTACATCTCCCAGGAAAGCATGGCGCCCCAGGCTCTGCAAACCATCGGCCGGCTGGTCTCCAATCCGGGCCTGATCTCCGAAGCCCTGGCATCACCGCAAAGCGCCCAGCGCCTGCTCGATGAACTCAACAGCTATTCACCGCTGCGTGCCGCCGCCTTGTATGACGGCAAGGGCGATCGCCTGGCGCAATTGCAACATGGCGATCATCTGAACCTGCCGGAGCGTTATCGGCATATGGAAGCCTGGCAAGCCACCGAGTTTCGCAGCAACCAGGTGATCACCCTGCCCCGTCCGGGCGCCGCCTCCGGACATCTACTGCTGGTGGCCAGCAGCGAACTGCCAATGGCGTTCTATACCGGGACCCTGACAGCCAGCCTCGGCATCCTGATCTTCAGTGTACTGTTGTGGCTGGTGATCGCCCGGCAAATCAAACGCCTGATCACAAGGCCGATTCATCAACTTGAAGAGCTGTCCCGGCAAGTGACCCGGGAAGAAAACTATGCCCTGCGCGCCTCCCGCGGCAACCACGATGAGATCGGCAGCCTCGCCGAAGCCTTCAACACCATGCTCTCGCGCATCGAGGCCCGGGAGCAGCAACTCAAACGGGCGCGGGACGACTCCCAGGCCGCTTTTGACCAGGCACAGGGCCTGGCCGAAGAAACCCGCCACACCAATCGCAAACTGGAACTCGAAGTCCAGGTGCGCAGCAAGATCGAGAAAAAACTCACCGGATTCCAGAATTACCTCAACAGCATCATCGACTCCATGCCGTCCGCGCTGATCGCCCTCGACGAACAGCTGTACGTGACGCAATGGAACCAGGAAGCCAGCGCCCTCTCCGGCACCCGCCTGGACGAAGCCCTGAATCAGCCGATTTTCCTCGCCTTCGAGCCGCTCAAGCCGTTTCTTCCGCAACTCAAGCAGACTGTCGAGCAGCACACGGTGGCCAAGATCGAGCGTGTCACCTGGGTCAAGGACGATGACGCCCGGCATTACGCCCTGACCTTCTACCCACTGATGGGCGGTGCCGGGCGTGGCGTGGTGATCCGGATCGACGACATCACCCAGCGACTGTCCCTGGAAGAGATGATGGTGCAGTCGGAGAAAATGCTCTCGGTCGGCGGCCTCGCCGCCGGCATGGCCCATGAGATCAACAACCCGCTGGGGGCAATCCTGCACAACGTGCAAAACATTCGCCGACGGCTGTCTCCCGATCTGCCGAAGAACCTCGAACAGGCTGAACAGGTCGGCGTCGAGTTGTCGACGGTCAACGACTACCTGCAAGCACGGGAAGTGCCGCAACTGCTCGATGGTATTCAACAGGCCGGCGCCCGGGCGGCGAAAATCGTTACCCACATGCTCAGTTTCAGTCGCCGCAGCACCCGGCAAATGGCCCCGTGCGACCTGCCGGCGCTGATCGATCAAGCGGTGGAAATCGCCAGCAATGACTTCGACCTGGCGATCGGTTTCGACTTCAAGGGCCAGGCCATCATTCGCCAGTTTGATCCTGCATTGGGCCCGGTGCCTGGCACGGCCAACGAACTGGAACAGGTGCTGCTCAACCTGCTGAAAAACGCCGCCCAGGCCATTCACCAGCGCGAAGACGACCGCGAGCCGGGGCGGATCATCCTGCGCACCCGACTCAATCCGCCCTGGGCGGAAATCCAGGTGGAGGACAACGGCATCGGCATGAGCGAAAGCGTGCGCAAGCGTACGTTCGAACCGTTTTTCACCACCAAGGAAATTGGCCAGGGCACCGGTTTGGGCCTGTCGGTGTCGTACTTCATCATCACCAACAACCATAAGGGTCAGATGGAAGTGCAATCAACCCTGGGCCAAGGCACCTGCTTCACCTTGCGCCTGCCCCTGGCGGGCACCCCGCTCGTCTCTCAAGAACTCAATCAGCTATCGAGGTAACTCATGGGCTTTCGCTTGTCGAAGATTTACACCCGCACCGGCGACAAAGGCGAAACCGGCCTGGGCGACGGTCGCCGCGTGCCCAAGGATCACCCGCGGATCGAGGCCATCGGCGAGGTCGATACGCTGAACAGTCAGGTCGGTGTACTGCTGGCCGGGCTGGCGGCAGAAAGCGCCGCGCATCCGGGGCTGAGGGAAGTGATCGAGGTATTGGCACCTTGTCAGCATCGGCTGTTCGACCTCGGCGGCGAACTGGCGATGCCGGAGTATCAGGCATTGAACACCGCAGAGATCGAACGCCTGGAAACAGCGATCGATGTGTGGAATGAAGAACTGGGCCCACTGGAGAATTTCATTCTGCCGGGGGGTTCGCCGCTGATTGCCCAGGCTCACGTCTGCCGCAGCCTGGCACGCGGTGCCGAACGCCGCTGCCAACAACTGAATGCGCTGGAACCGTTGGCCGGAGTGGGTTTGGCGTACATCAATCGGTTGTCGGATTTGTTGTTTGTCGTGGCGCGGGTGATTGCCAGGCGCCAGGGGGTTGCGGAGATTTTGTGGCAGCCGGCGGTGAAACCTCAGGCTTAGTGGTCGTTCTTCAGGACGCCATCGCGGGCAAGCCTTGCTCCCACAGGTTTTGTGTTGCCCACCACATTGATAGACGATGCAAAACCTGTGGGAGCAAGGCTTGCCCGCGATGGGGCCAGTAGTTACACCAGAGGATCAGGCCAGAACGCCCGAATCCCCGCCACACCCTGAGCACCTGCCGCCCAAGCCTTCTGGACCTCTGCCGGACCTACACCACCCAACAGGAACACCGGCTTGCTGAACCCCTCGATCAAGCTCGAAGCCTGCTCCCAACCCAGTGGCTGAGCCCCCGGATGCGTCAGGGTCGGCTGCACCGGCGACAAGGTCACGAAGTCCACGCCCATCTCCTCGGCCAGCGCCAGTTCCTCGGCGTCATGACAGGACGCTGCCAACCAGCGCGATGCGGGCAACGGTCGACCGGCGGCCGCGTATTTGCGCAACTGTGCCGAAGTGATGTGCCAGCCCGCGGACGGGAAATCGCCCAGCCACTCGAACGGCCCCTTGATCATCAGCTGCGCCTTGCCGGCACACAGGCCCACTGCATCCACCGCCAGATCGCGGTACTTGGGGTCGTAACCGTTCGGCGCGCGCAGCTGGATCAGCTTGATACCGCCGGCGATGGCTTTCTGAATTCCCCGCAACAAGGCCGGGGTTTCCAGGTTTTCGGGAGTGATCAGGTACTGCTCAGGCAAACGTGCAGCCGCAACGATTGGCCGGTTGGCCTCGGGGAACTCATAACCCGACAGGTCACGCGCCGACACCCAGGCCAATGGCTGTCCTTCGGCACCGTGAGGTTCGCCAGTAAACGCCGAGACTTCCCAGACATCCAGCAACACCTGCTTGTCCGGGTAATCGTGGCGGACCTTGATCAACGGGCGCGCGGCACTGACCGTAATACCCAGTTCTTCCTGCAGCTCCCGGGTCAGTGCGTTTTCTACCGATTCATCGGTCTCGACCTTGCCACCAGGAAACTCCCACAGACCACCCTGATGCTGTGTGTCGGCACGGCGGGCGATGAGAATCTTGCCGCTATTGTCACGGATAACGGCAGCCGCTACGTGTACTCGTTTCACCGCTCGATTTCCTCCAGTCCGGCCTTCTGCCAGGCCTTGAATGCCGGCCATTGGTAGAGGGTTTCAATATAGGCTTCGTCGATCGCGGGCAACTTCACCTGATAGGTACGCAGACGCACGGCAATCGGTGCAAAGAAGACGTCGGCCAGCGATACACGACCGAACAGATACGGACCGGTTTCGGTGGCTGCGGCGCGGCACTCGGCCCACAACGCCGACATACGCTCGATATCGGCCTGAACATCCGCCGGGACCGGCGCCAGCGGTGCGTCGTGGCTCAGGTCGAACGGCATGTTACCGCGCATGGCGAAAAAGCCGCTGTGCATCTGCGCACACGCCGAACGCGCTTGGGCACGGGCCGCGATGTCCTTGGGCCACAGCTGTGCGTCGGGAAATTGTTCCGCCAGGTACTCGGCAATCGCCAAAGAGTCGGCGATGGTGCCGTGTTCGGTCTTCAACAGCGGGACTTTGCCGGTCGGCGAATGCTTGAGCAGGCGCTCGCGGGTATCCGCTTGGTTAAGCTTGATCAGTTCTTCGGTATAGGCAGCGCCAGTCAGATCGAGGGCCAGGGCGCCACGCAGGGACCAGGAGGAAAGCAGTTTGTCGCCGATGATCAGGTGCAGGCTCATGTTCGGGACCTTTTGATGAGGTGGACAGGCCAAAATCTTTAGCGTCTGGTCATCCGTCATCGCGGGCAAGCCCGCTCCCACAGTGACCGCGCTGAACACAACATTTGTGTACGCCACTGAGCCTGTGGGAGCGGGCTTGCCCGCGATGGGATCGACGCGGTCTTACGTACGGTACTCGGCGTTGATCTTCACGTATTCGTGGGACAGGTCGGTGGTCCAGATGGTTTCGCTGCAATCGCCACGGCCCAGTTCGATACGGATGGTGATTTCTTCCTGCTGCATCACCGCTGCGCCCTGGGCTTCGGTGTAAGTCGCGGCGCGGGCACCACGGCTGGCGATGCACACTTCGCCGAGGAACACATCGATCTTGCTCACGTCCAGGTTCGGTACGCCGGCACGGCCAACGGCGGCCAGGATGCGGCCCCAGTTCGGGTCGGAAGCGAACAGTGCGGTCTTGATCAGCGGCGAGTGGGCTACGGTGTAACCGACGTCCAGGCACTCCTGGTGATTGCCGCCGCCATTGACTTCAACGGTGACGAACTTGGTCGCGCCTTCGCCATCGCGAACAATGGCCTGGGCCACGTCCATGCACACCTCGAACACCGCTTGCTTGAGCTTGGCGAACAGCTCGCCTTCGGCACGGGTGATTTCCGGCAGGGCAGCCTGACCGGTGGCGATCAACATGCAGCAGTCGTTGGTCGAGGTGTCGCCGTCGATGGTGATGCGGTTGAACGACTTGTTGGCGCCATCCAGCAACAGGTTTTGCAGCACGTCACGGGAGACTTTGGCATCAGTTGCAATGTAACCGAGCATGGTTGCCATGTTCGGACGGATCATGCCCGCGCCCTTGCTGATACCGGTGACGGTGATGGTCACGCCCTCATGCTGGAACTGGCGGCTGGCGCCCTTGGGCAGGGTGTCGGTGGTCATGATGCCAGTGGCGGCCGCTTCCCAGTTGTTGACCGACAGGTCGTCGAGGGCTGCTTGCAGCGCGCCTTCGATTTTCTCGACCGGCAGCGGCTCGCCGATAACACCCGTGGAGTACGGCAGCACCAGGCTGGCGTCCACGCCGGTCAGTTCAGCCAGTTTGGCGCAGGTGCGCTCGGCGGCGGCCAGGCCTGGTTCGCCGGTACCGGCGTTGGCATTGCCGGTGTTGGTCAGCAGATAACGCACCGGGCCTTGCACACGCTGCTTGGCCAGGATCACCGGAGCGGCGCAAAAGGCGTTCAGGGTGAACACGCCAGCAACTGTGGAACCTTCGGCACAGCGCATGACCACGACATCCTTGCGCCCCGGGCGCTTGATACCGGCCGAGGCGATACCGAGTTCAAAACCGGCAACCGGGTGCAACGTTGGCAAAGGACCAAGACCAACAGCCATGAATGCGCTCCTTTATAGATGATGTCTGCACCGCTTCAGCAAGAGCGGTGGTTTGAATGGTAAAACGCCGCGACGGCAGGAGCCGGTCGCGGCGCGGGTATTTCAGCGTATGAAACGGGTTTTACTGGATCTGCCCGTGGCAATGCTTGAACTTCTTGCCCGAACCGCAGTAGCACAGCTCGTTGCGGCCTAGCTTCTGCTCATTGCGAACCGGTGCGGCGGCGAGGGCCACATCGACCTCTTCGCCCAATGCTTCCGGCTGCTCCAGCCCAGGGGCTTCTTCGTGCAGGAACTGCATGCGCGCGGCCAGTGCTTCGGCTTCCTGGCGCAGGCGCGCCTCTTCTTCGGCCGGATCTTCGCGGCGCACCTGAACGTGCGACAGCACACGGATCGAATCGCGCTTGATCGAATCCAGCAGCTCGGAGAACAGCGTGAACGACTCGCGCTTGTATTCCTGCTTCGGGTTCTTCTGGGCATAGCCACGCAAGTGGATGCCGTGACGCAGGTGGTCCATGGTCGACAGGTGGTCTTTCCACAGGTCGTCCAGAACGCGCAGAACGATTTGCTTCTCGAAGGTGCGCAGCGCTTCGGCACCCGCCTGGTCTTCTTTCTCGTTGTACGCCGCCACGAGCTCCTGCATCAATTTCTCGCGCAGGGTTTCTTCGTACAGGTGATCGTCTTCGTCGAGCCATTGCTGGATCGGCAGCGCCACACCAAAGTCGCTCTGCAACGCGGCTTCCAGACCGGCCACGTCCCACTGCTCAGGCAGCGATTGCGGCGGAATGTGCGCACTGACAGTTGCGTTGAGCACGTCCTGACGGAAATCGGCGATGGTCTCACCGATGTTGTCAGCGGCCAGCAACGTGTTACGCATGTGATAGATCACTTTACGCTGTTCGTTGTTGACGTCGTCGAACTCGAGCAGTTGCTTACGAATGTCGAAGTTGCGGCCTTCAACCTTGCGCTGGGCTTTTTCGATGGCGTTGGTCACCATGCGGTGCTCGATCGCTTCGCCAGGCTGCATGCCCAGGGCCTTCATGAAGTTCTTCACCCGATCAGAGGCGAAGATGCGCATCAGGCTGTCTTCCAGCGACAGGTAGAAACGGCTGGAACCGGCGTCACCCTGGCGACCGGCACGACCACGCAACTGGTTGTCGATACGGCGCGATTCGTGACGCTCGGAAGCGATCACCTGCAAACCGCCCGATTCGAGCACTTGCTGGTGACGTTTCTGCCAGTCGGCCTTGATCTGGGCAATCTGCTCAGGGGTCGGGTTTTCCAGCGAAGCGACTTCCACCTCCCAGTTACCGCCCAACAGGATGTCGGTACCACGACCGGCCATGTTGGTAGCGATGGTCAGCGCACCCGGACGACCGGCCTGGGCGATGATCTCGGCTTCTTTTTCGTGGAACTTGGCGTTCAGAACCTTGTGTTCGATGCCTTCCTTAACGAGCAGGCTGGACATGTGCTCGGACGTTTCGATGGTGGCAGTACCCACCAGCACCGGGCGGCCAGCGGCCATGCTTTCCTTGATGTCATTGACGATCGCCGCGTATTTCTCGTCGGCGGTCAGGAACACCAGGTCGTTGTAGTCCTTACGAGCCAACGGCTTGTTGGTCGGAATAACGATGACCGGCAGGCCGTAGATCTGATGGAATTCGAACGCTTCGGTGTCAGCCGTACCGGTCATGCCGGACAGCTTTTCGTACAGACGGAAGTAGTTCTGGAACGTGGTCGATGCCAGGGTCTGGCTCTCGGCCTGGATGTTCAGGTGTTCCTTGGCTTCGATGGCCTGGTGCAGACCTTCGGACAAACGACGGCCCGGCATGGTACGACCGGTGTGTTCGTCGACCAGTACGACCTGACCGTCCTGCACGATGTACTCGACATTGCGATGGAACAGCTTGTGCGCGCGCAGGCCGGCGTAAACGTGAGTCAGCAGGCTCAGGTTGTGTGCCGAGTACAGGCTCTCGCCTTCAGCCAGCAGGCCGAGACGGGTCAGAGCGTCTTCGACGAACTGGTGACCGGCTTCGTTGAGCTCGACCTGGCGGGTCTTCTCGTCGACGGTGTAGTGGCCGGCCTTGGTGACTTCGCCTTCCACTTCTTCGACGTGCAACTCCAGCTGCGGGATCAGCTTGTTGATCTCGATGTACAGCTTGGAGCTGTCCTCGGCCTGACCGGAAATGATCAGCGGAGTACGGGCTTCGTCGATGAGGATGGAGTCGACTTCGTCGATCACGGCAAAATTGAGTTCGCGCTGGAATTTTTCTTCCATGCTGAACGCCATGTTGTCGCGCAGGTAGTCGAAACCGAATTCGTTGTTGGTGCCGTAGGTGATATCGGCAGCGTAGGCTGCACGTTTCTCTTCCGGCGGCTGGAATGGAGTGACCACACCGACCGTCAGGCCGAGGAACTCGTAGAGCGGACGCATCCAGTTGGCGTCACGGCGGGCCAGGTAGTCGTTCACCGTGACCACGTGCACGCCCTTGCCGGACAGCGCGTTGAGGTAAACACCCAGTGTTCCCACCAGGGTCTTGCCTTCACCGGTACGCATTTCGGCGATCCGGCCTTCATGCAAGGTCATGCCACCGATCAGCTGGACATCGAAGTGGCGCATTCCCATGACGCGCTTGCCCGCTTCACGGGCGACCGCAAAGGCTTCTGGCAGGAGCTTGTCGAGGCTTTCCCCTTTGGCGATGCGGGCCTTGAACTCATCTGTCTTGGCACGCAATTGATCGTCCGAAAGGGCCACCATTTGCTCTTCGAAGGCATTGACGAGTTGCACCGTCTTGAGCATGCGTTTGACTTCACGCTCGTTCTTGCTTCCAAAAAGTTTCTTTAACAAAGGCGCAAACATATCGGCAGGATCTTCCACACTAAAGGGATGGAGGGCGGCCCCGTGAGTCGCCCGAGCAGCCCTCATGGCCGCATGCGAACGAGCATTCTACCCGGAAACGATGGTGAGGAAAGTGGCGTTATTCCACGATGCTGGCACAGCGCTTTGACGGGGCTCACTTAAAATAGGGGCAAATTGCTGAACTTCAAGCCATACAGGGCAGAAGCTACTCGTTGATTTAATGGGTAAAGCGCGCGCAAAGCAATGGGTCGGGCGCATCCAGTGCTTTCTGCTACCATGGCGGCTCTGTTACTTCAGGTGTCTGATCATGGCATTTCGCCCTCTTACGGCCAGAGCACCCGCCGTCCTGCTTCGCGAAGCCAAGCCGCTCAAAGCCATACTCGGCCATGCCCAACGCCTGGGCCATCTGCAACGCCTGCTGGAAAGCCAATTGCAGCCCGCCGCTCGCGAACACTGCCATGTGGCGTCGTGGCGCGAAGGCAGTTTATTGCTGATTGTCACCGACGGTCATTGGGCCACCCGCCTGCGCTACCAGCAAAAGCGCCTGCAACGGCAACTGCAAATGTTCGACGAGTTCGCCAACCTCACGCGAATCCTGTTCAAAGTGCAGCCGCCCACCGTTCGGCAAGGCGCGGCCGGGCATACCATGGATTTGTCCAACGATGCGGCGGCGACCATTCAGGCCACGGCCGATGGCATCAGCGATCCGAATTTGCGGGCCGCGCTGGAGCGGTTGGCGGCGCATGCCAGACCCAAATCCTGACACAGCCCCCCCTGTGGGAGCGAGCCGGCTCCGGGCGGCGTTCCGACGAAAGCGGACTATCAGTCAACATATTCGTTGAATAGCAGACCGCCATCGCGAGCAGGCTCGCTCCCACAGTTTTTACGCTATCGGCGTTTGCTGCCACCCAGTAAAGATCCCATTAACCCCCGCACCAACTGCCGTCCCAATTGGTTCGCCGCCTGGCGCATCGCCGATTTCAGTGCCTGCCCGGCCGCCGTACCGAGAAACTCCCCGGCCTGCTCGGTGAAACTCGGCTCTTGCGGTGCCGGTTTGCCTGGCGCCGCGTCGGGCTCCGGCGCCAGCCCCTTGCGCCCCATCAGCACTTCGTATGCCGACTCACGATCGATCGGTTTGTCATATCGCCCCTTGAACGGCGAACCGGCGATCAGCACCGTGCGCTCGGTCTCGGTCAACGGTCCGATCCGTGATTGCGGCGGTGCCACCAACACCCGCTGGACCATCTCCGGCGTGCCTTTGTCCTGCAAGGTGCCGACTAATGCTTCACCGATACCGAGTTCAGTCAGAACCGACAAGGCATCGAACGCCGGGTTCGGCCGAAAGCCGTCAGCCACCGCCCGAAGGGATTTCTGTTCCTTGGCGGTGAACGCGCGCAAGCCATGCTGGATGCGCAACCCGAGCTGTGCCAGCACGTCATCCGGCAAATCACCCGGCGATTGGGTGACGAAATACACGCCCACGCCTTTCGAGCGGATCAATCGCACCACCTGCTCCAGACGATCCTGCAACGCCTTGGGGGTGCCGGTGAATAACAAATGCGCTTCGTCGAAAATCAGCGCCAGCAACGGTTTGTCCTCGTCACCACGTTCCGGCAACTGCTCGAACAGCTCGGCCAACAGCCACAGCAGAAAGGTCGCGTAGACTTTCGGCGCCTCATGTACCAGACGACTGGCGTCGAGCAAATGAATGCGCCCCCGCCCCTCGGCGGTCGGTTGCAGAATGTCTTCGAGTTGCAGCGCCGGTTCGCCGAACAGGGCCTCGGCGCCCTGCTGCTCAAGGGTCGCCAGGCGCCGCAACAGGGCCTGGCTGGAACCGGTGGTCATCAGCGCCGCATCGTCCCCCAGCAATTGCGGATTGTCCTTGAGGTGGTTGAGCAGTGCCTTGAGGTCCTTGAGGTCCAGCAGCAACAGGCCTTCGCGGTCCGCGACCTTGAAGGCGGCGTACAGCGCCGATTGCTGACTGTCGGTCAGTTCCAGAAGGCTGCCGAGCAGCAATGGCCCCATTTCGCTCAAGGTGGTGCGTAACGGATGACCGGACTGACCGTGTATGTCCCACAACGTCACCGGATACGCCGCCGGCTTGTAGTTCAGCCACGGCATACCGGCGATCCGCTCGGCGATCTTGCCCTGGGGGTTTCCCGCGGCGCCCAGCCCACACAGGTCACCTTTTATATCGGCGGCGAACACCGCCACGCCGGCATCGCTGAAGGCTTCGGCCATACGTTGCAAGGTGACCGTCTTGCCGGTCCCCGTAGCGCCTGCAATCAAACCGTGACGGTTGGCCAGGCGCATGGCCTGGGCAATCGGCTGCCCTGAAAGGTCGGCGCCGATAACAAGTTGCGATAAATCAGGCATTTGGTCACCCATGGTTAATCTTTGGTGCTGCACGGCCGATAGGAATGAGTACAAAGCAGACAGACACAACCTGGTCGGACATTTCCCTTAAGGAGCGATGGAAATATCACTTGCTTTCAACCTTGCTCATATTGCGTCCCTTTATAAAAGCACGCGATGGGCATTAAGACCTTAGCGGAACCCCAAGCCATGAACAAAAATCTACGTTTCAGCCATAAAATCCTGCTTGCCGCCGCCCTCATCGTCATTGCTGCCTTTGCCTCGTTCACGCTGTACAACGACTATTTGCAGCGCAACGCCATTCACAAGAATCTGGACAATTATCTGCAGGAAATGGGCAGAGTCACTGCCAACAATATCCAGACCTGGCTCAACGGGCGCAGCTTGCTGATTGAAAACCTTTCACAATCCGTTGCGCTGAATTCCGACGCCGACAACGTTTCCAAATTGCTGGTACAAAAAGCCGTGACTTCATCGTTCATGGGCGCCTACCTGGGCAGCAAGGACGGTTCATTCATCATTCGCCCGGACAGCAAGATGCCCGACGGCTACGACCCGCGCGCGCGCCCTTGGTACAAGAGCGCGCAAGGCACCAGCGGTTCGGCCTTGACGGAGCCCTATCTGGATCTGGCTTCCGGCCAACTGGTGATTTCCATCGTCAACAGTGTCATCAAGGACGGACAAAACATCGGTGTCGTCGGCGGCGACCTGAGTTTGCAAGTGATCGCCGACAGCCTCAACGCACTGGACTTCAACGGAATGGGTTATGCCTTCCTGGTCAGCTCGGACGGCAAGATCCTGGTGCACCCCGACAAAGCACTGGCGATGAAAACGCTCAAGGACGTCTACCCACAGGACACGCCTGCCATCAGCAGCGAAATGAGCGAAATCCAGGTTGACGGTAAAACCCGCATCGTGACTTTCACCCCGATCAAAGGGCTGTCGTCGGTCAACTGGTACATCGGTCTGTCCGTCGATAAGGAAAAAGCCTTCTCGATGCTCAGCGACTTCCGCACCTCGGCAGTCATTGCGACCATTATTGCCGTGGCGATCATCATCGCCCTGCTGGGCATGCTGATCCGCATCCTGATCCAGCCCCTGAACATCATGACCCGCGCCATGGCTGACATTGCCGATGGCGAAGGCGACCTGACGAAACGCCTGACCATCGTGAACAACGATGAGTTCGGCATCCTCGCCACTGCGTTCAACCGCTTCGTCGACCGCATCCACGGCTCGATTCGCGAGGTGTCTTCCGCCACCGGGCAAGTCAACGAAGTGGCGTTGCGGGTAGTGGCCGCTTCCAACTCGTCGATGTTCAACTCCGACCAACAAGCCTCGCGCACCAGCAGCGTGGCGGCGGCGATCAACCAGCTCGGCGCTGCCGCCCAGGAAATCGCCCGCAACGCCGCGCAAGCCTCGAATCAGGCCAGCGATGCCCGCAGCCTTGCAGAAGATGGCCAACAAGTGGTGGATCGCAGCATTGTCGCGATGAATCAGCTGTCGACCATGCTCAGCGCCTCCAGCACCAACATCGAATCGCTCAACAGCAAAACCGTGAACATCGGGCAGATTCTCGAAGTGATCACCAGCATCTCTCAACAAACCAACCTGCTGGCACTCAACGCCGCCATTGAAGCGGCCCGGGCAGGCGAAGCCGGGCGCGGGTTTGCAGTGGTGGCCGATGAAGTGCGTAACCTGGCACACCGCACGCAAGAGTCGGCGCAACAGGTGCAGACCATGATCGAGGAGCTGCAGGTCGGCGCCCGAGAATCCGTCAGCACCATGAGCGACAGCCAGCGCCACAGCCAGGACAGCGTGGAAATCGCCAATCTTGCCGGGGAGCGCCTGAGCAGCGTGACCCAGCGCATCGGTGAAATCGACGGCATGAACCAGTCGGTGGCCACGGCGACCGAGGAACAGACGGCTGTGGTGGAGTCGATCAACGTCGACATCACTGAAATCAACACGTTGAACCAGGAGGGTGTGGAAAACCTGCAATCGACACTGCGTGCCTGTGCCGATCTTGAGCAGCAGGCGGCGCGCCTTAAACAACTGGTAGGCAGTTTCCGTATCTAGCGCCTGAGCTGGCCCCTTCGCGAGCAGGCTCGCTCCCACATTTGACCGCGTTCTCAGGAACTACCCGGTTTAATGTGGGAGCGAGCCTGCTCGCGAATGCGGTCTGTAAAACCCCGCAAAACCTTGCTGACACCCCACCCACAAAACCCCAGCCGAACATCTATTCTTCATTAAGGTCAACCAAGGAGATCAACGGACCGGAGGGATGTTCATCGTGCATATCGCGGACATAACCATGTTCTACGCCCCTGCCAGCGGTGGCGTGCGCACGTATCTGGACGCCAAACATCATCGCCTGTGCACAAGGCCGGGCATTCGCCATAGTTTACTGATTCCCGGGCCATCCTTCGGCGAACAGGATGGCATCTACACCGTTCCTGCTCCCGCCCTGCCCTTCGGCAAAGGTTATCGCTTTCCGTTGCGTCTCGCGCCCTGGCGCAATGTCCTCCACGACCTGCAACCCAACCTGATCGAGGTCGGCGACCCTTACCTCACTGCCTGGGCCGCCCTGGATGCGCGCCGGCAACTGGATGTGCCGGTGATTGGCTTTTATCACTCGGACCTGCCGCTGCTGGTCAGCAACCGCATGGGCAACTGGTTCACCCCCAACGTCGAAGCTTATGTCAGCAAGCTCTACGGCAACTTCGACCGGGTGCTGGCGCCGAGCCGGATCATGGCTGACAAGCTGACCGGCCTCGGGGTCAAGAATGTTTTCGTGCAACCCCTGGGTGTCGACTTGCGAACGTTCCATCCCGAAGCACGCGATCCCGGCCTGAGGGCCGAACTGGGTCTCGACGAAAACACTCATCTGCTGATCTTCGCCGGGCGCGGTTCCAAGGAAAAAAACCTGCCGGTCCTGCTCGACTGCATGAAACGCCTGGGCCGACGCTATCACCTGCTGCTGGTGGGCTCGTCGATGCCGACCGCCGTGCCGGGCAATGTCACCGTCATCGATGAATTCCGGCCCGTCGCGCAAGTCGCCCGCCTGATGGCCAGTGCCGATGCATTACTGCATGCCGGCGATCAGGAAACCTTTGGCCTGGTGGTCCTCGAGGCCATGGCCTGCGGCATCCCAGTGGTGGCCGTGGCAGCCGGCGCGTTTGAGGAAATCATCAACGATCGATGTGGCGTGTTGTGTGCGCCAAACGATCCGCTGGCCATGGCCAGTGCCGTGCGCGGACTGTTCAGCCAGGGCAGTGCAGCCCTCGGCCAGCAAGCACGACGCCATGTCGAGCGGCATTACGCCTGGGATACCGTGGTCAACAGTTTGCTCGGCCACTATCACGCCGTACTCGGCAATCAATGGCCGCAGGCGGCCAATGGTTGAGCCCATGAATGCGCCCAGTCTTTTATTGGTGCTGCACGATGTCGCGCCGCAAACATGGGTCGATTACCAGCCCTTTGTCGAAGCCGTCGACGCGCTCGGCACTGTGCCGATGACCTGGCTGGTGGTGCCGGATTTCCACAAGTGCAACGCCCTGCAAGCCCATCCGGAATTTCGCCACCGGCTCGACGAACGGCTTGCCCACGACGATGAACTGGCGTTGCACGGCTATTTTCATTGCGATGACGGACCGATGGCGAGCAATCCCCGAGACTGGTTCATGCGCCGGATCTATACCCATGAAGGTGAGTTCTACAACCTGTCCCGGGAGGCCGCCCTTGCCCGTCTGCGCGCCGGTATCGACATGTTCCACCGTTATCAATGGCCGCTGCAGGGCTTCGTCGCTCCGGCCTGGCTGATGAGCGAAGGCACGCGCCAGGCCTTGCGCCAACTTCCCCTGGCTTACACCAGCGATGCACAACATCTCTATCGCCTGCCGGACTTCACAGCGGTCAATGCGCCTGGATTGGTCTGGAGTGCGCGCAGTGCCTGGCGCCGGGGCTTGTCGAAACTGGTCAGCGATCAACTCGAACAACGCTGGCGGCAGGCACCGGTCATTCGCCTTGGCTTGCACCCGGTGGATATGCGACACGAATTTTCGCGTACTTATTGGCTCAATACCCTCATGCGCCTGCTCGATGAAGGCCGGGTGCCAATGACCAAGGCGCACTGGCTGGCACAGCAAGGCGACCGCCGGGATCGTGCCGCATGAGCCGCGGGATTGTGTTGCTGATCGGCCTGTTCGCCGCAGTGCTGATTCCCTGGTTATTGGGCGGCAGCGAAACCTGGTCGCGACTGAACGCTTTTCCACTGAGTTGGCTGCTGGTCATGTTCGCCATGATCCTGCTGTGCTGGGTGGTGAATACCCTGCGCCTGCGTCTGTTGCTGGGGGACCAGCGCGCAAAGGTAAGCCCGGTGAAAAGTCTCGGCGTGGTGATGGCCGCCGAATTTGCCTACTGCGCCACCCCCGGCGGCAGCGGCGGACCACTGACCATCATGGCATTGCTGGCGCGCAACGGCGTGCGTCCGGCCAGAGGCAGTGCCGTGTTTGCCATGGATCAGTTGAGCGATCTGTTGTTTTTCCTTTGCGCGCTTGGCGCGATCCTGATTTATGCGCTGTTCCAGCACCTGAGCCAGCGCATGGAGTGGCTGCTGATTGTCAGTGCCATCTCGATGTTCGGCGGCCTGGTCTGTTGTGTCGTGGTGGCCCGCTATCACCGCTTGCTGATTCGGCTGAGCGGCCGATTGCTCAATCGCTTCAACGTCCAATCCACCACGCGTATGCGCTGGGCACGAAAACTCCTGCACTTTCTGGCGGCGTTTACCGACACCCTGAAGCTGCCCTTCCAGACGCTGATCACGGTGTTTGCCTTGACCTGCCTGCATTGGATCTTGCGTTACAGCGTGCTGTATCTGGCGTTGCGAGGGCTTGGCGCGGACTTGCAGTGGGCCTGGAGCTTTCTGATCCAGATGCTGTCACTGAGTGCAGGACAGTTCAGCCTGTTACCGGGTGGGGCCGGGGCGGCAGAACTGACGTCAGCGGCGCTGTTGGCACCCATGGTGGGAAAATCCACGGCGGCCGCGGCGATCCTGATCTGGCGGGCGGTGACCTATTACTTCTATCTTTTAGTGGGCGGGCCGGTGTTTTTGTTGATGCTGGGCCGACCACTGCTCAAGAAGCTGTTGAAACTCAAGCAAGCCTGATCATCAACCCCTTTGTAGGAGCTGGCTTGCCAGCGAAGGCGGCCTGACTGCCAACATAAATGTTGAATGTTATGGCCCCTTCGCCGGCAAGCCGGCTCCTACAGGTCATCGGGCTTATCGTCGGACTTTTCCTGCAACTGCTCCCACAACTCGGCAGCACCCGGAAACTCCGTGCCATCTTCCGCACTCATGTCATCCGGGTCGTACCGGCTCAAACAGCCCTCGCCCAACGTGGCGGGTGCTTTGGAAGTCGCTTTATCCAGTGGGTCGGCCATGGTGATTTCCTCAGTGCAGAAACGGCGAAGGGCCTGCAACGATTGAACGCCCAGGCCCTTCGAATTTCAACCGTGTCGTGACGGGATCAGAACACCACGGTTTTGTTACCGTGCACCAGCACCCGGTCTTCCAAGTGATAGCGCAGGCCGCGGGCCAGTACCATTTTCTCGACGTCGCGACCGAAACGCACCATGTCTTCAATGCTGTCGCTGTGGCTGACGCGCACCACGTCTTGCTCGATGATCGGACCAGCGTCCAGTTCTTCGGTCACGTAGTGGCAAGTGGCACCGATCAACTTCACACCGCGCATGGACGCCTGGTGGTACGGCTTGGCGCCGACGAACGACGGCAGGAAGCTGTGGTGAATGTTGATGACCTTGTGTGCATATTCGCTGCACAGCTCGGGCGGCAGGATTTGCATGTAACGAGCCAGTACGACCACTTCGGCATCGTGCTGTTTGACCAGGCGCGAGACTTCAGCGAATGCAGGCTCCTTGTCTTGCGGATTGACCGGCACGTGGTAATACGGAATGCCGTGCCATTCAACCATGCTGCGCAGGTCGTCGTGGTTGGAGATCACGCAGGCGATTTCACAGTCCAGTTCATCGCTGTGCCAGCGATGCAACAAGTCCGCGAGGCAGTGGGATTCGCGACTGGCCATCAGCACCACGCGCTTTTTCTGCGCGGTATCGGTGATGCGCCAATCCATCGAGAACTCTTCGGCAATCGGCGCAAACGCTTCGCGAAAGGCTTCGATACCAAAGGGCAGCGAGTCGGCGCGAATTTCGTGACGCATGAAGAACCAGCCGCTGAGATTGTCCGAGTGATGGCTCGCTTCAGTGATCCAGCCGTTATGTGACGCCAGAAAGTTACTGACTTTAGCAACGATGCCGACGCGGTCCGGGCAAGAGATCACCAGCCGAAAGGTGCGCATGAGGGGGAAACTCCAGAACTTCGCAAAGGCCGCCATTCTAGCGATTGCGCAGCAAAACTGCAGTATCGAATCATGCCAGGCCTTGCCCGACGGCCGGCGGTCAGGTTCTTTCAGCCCTCAAGGCTCTCGCCTTGGCAGTGTTGTTAACCCTCAAGCAGCATCTCAATTGTGAATATTTGCAGCGCAAGCTTCGAAGTATTTAACTGCTCATCCAATGTAGACCGAACTCATCGTACTTAAATTAAATAAACTCCGGTTTAATGTTTACTTGATGAAATACCCTGACTATTATTGCCGCACTGTCCCTGCCATCCCGTTTCCTGCATAAGGTAGTAATCATGTCCTTGATCAACGAATATCGCGCCACCGAAGAAGCTATCAAAGAGCTGCAAGCCCGTTTGAAGAACCTGTCCCAAGACGACAAACTGCAAACCGAGCTGGAGTTCGAAGGCAAACTGCGTACCCTGATGGGCGAATACTCCAAGTCCCTGCGCGACATCATCGCGTTGCTGGATCCGGAATCCAAAACCAAGGCACCACGCGGCGGCGCAGTAAAAACTACCGGCACCAAGCGTGCTCGCAAAGTTAAACAATACAAAAACCCGCACAACGGCGAAGTCATCGAAACCAAAGGTGGCAACCACAAGACTCTGAAAGAGTGGAAAGCCAAGTGGGGCGGTGACGTGGTTGAAGGCTGGGCTACCCTGCTGGGCTAAGCCACAGTGCTTGTTGCAGATAGATCTGCGACAAAAAATAACGCCAGCATTGCGCTGGCGTTTTTTTATGCCCGGAGTTTAGCCTCCGTTCGTTTTCGATTTCAAAGATTCAAACGTTTGCGCAAGTCCTGGATATACACCTGCCATTGCTCAAGCACCTCTTGCTGAAACGATGTCGCAGTAAGGGTCAATTGGGCTGCGGCCTCTATGAAACTTTCCAGGGTATTGGGCGCTCCCCACTCAGGGGCTGACAAACGTTTCTGACAGAATATTCGCCAGCGCTCTTGCTCGTCGAAACTCAACGTATCGGGAAAGTTGCGTGCGCGATATCGAAACAATAATTCAGGCAAACGTTCGTCATCGAAAGGCCAATGCGCTTGCGCTAATTGCTGCGGGTCGACCGTTCGGACTTGTTCGCATAGCCGTCGATCGCGGTCGCCGATAAAACCATCGTATAACTGCTGTTCAGGGTCCTCGCTGGAGGCAAACTCTTCGCGGGCGTAAATCCCCTGAACTTTATCTTGCCAGACTGTTGGCGCGTCACTTAGCCGCAGTGCACGCTGCTGATACAGCGCCATATCCAGCCCCAGGCGCTGCTGATCTTGCGGGCGAAGTACGGACAACGGTGCAACTACCGGACATTTATTGATGTGAATGAGTTTGAGCGGCACCGGTAATTCACCCTCCGCCAGATCATCGCGACGGGTGTACAAGCGCTGGCGCAGGGCTTCGGCGTCCAGGTCCAGCAGGCCCTGCGGATCGAGGTGCAGGTCACAGACAATCAAGGCGTTCTTGTTCTTCGGGTGCCATGCCAAAGGCAAAACCACGCCGACATAATGGCATGCCGCGGAAAAACGCCCGGACACATGGACCATGGGTTGCAGCAGGCGAATCTGATCCAGCACCTTTTGTTTGCTGCGCAACTGAAACAGCCAGTCATACAACTTCGGCTGTTTTTCCCGAATCAACCGCGCCAGGGCGATGGTGGCGCGAACATCCGACAGCGCTTCGTGGGCATTGCCGTGATCGATACCGTTGGCGGCCGTCAGGCGTTCGAGCTTGAGCGTCACCCGCCCCTCGTCATCCGTTGGCCAGGTAATCCCGTCAGGGCGCAAGGCATACGCGGCACGCACCACATCGATCAGGTCCCAGCGACTGTTGCCGCCCTGCCATTCCCGTGCGTAGGGATCGAAAAAGTTGCGGTACAGGCTGTAGCGGGTCATCTCGTCGTCGAAACGCAAGGTGTTATATCCCGCGCCGCAGGTGCCCGGAGCCGACAGTTGGGCATGCACCCGGGTCATGAAATCGGCTTCGCTCAGGCCTTGCTCAGACAAGCGGACAGGCGTAATGCCGGTAATCGCACAAGCCGCCGGGTGCGGCAGGATGTCGTCACTGGGCTGGCAATAGAGGTTGACCGGCTCGTCTATTTCATTGAGATCGAAGTCAGTACGCAGCCCCGCCATTTGCAGTGGGCGATCGCAACGGGGGTTGATGCCCGTCGTTTCATAGTCGTACCAGAAGATGGAGGTCACGGGCTAATCCTGAACTGAAGATCGGCGAAGTCTAGGCTTTCATGTCCTGCTCCGGCCAGCAATCTTGTCATTCAATCGCCCCTGCCTTATTACCGCGCAATACAGAGTTATGTCGTTTTCCCCGGCCAGACTGCTAGCATCCAGAGACGAGACAATCCCGATCAGGCCAGCCCATGTTCGAGACCACAGCACTGCCAAGGAAAGCGACGCTGTTCCCGCCACTGGATACGCGGTATCAGGTCGAAACGCCGGAAGGCATCGATTTGCCTCTGCGCCCGGCCGGGCTGATGGTTCGTGCGTTGGCGTTTTCCATTGATCTGGCGATGCGCGGCTTGATCCTCGGCGTGCTGTTCATCGTCCTGGCGATGCTGGGAAAACTCGGTGCGGGACTCGGCTCGCTGCTGATCTTCGTCGTGAGCTGGTGGTACATGGTGCTGTTCGAAGTCCTTAACCAGGGGCGCTCACCGGGCAAGCAATGGATGGGCCTGCGCGTGGTGCAGGACGATGGCACCCCCATTGGCTGGTCTGCGTCACTGTTGCGCAACCTGTTGCGCTTTGTCGACCTGCTGCCGTTCGGTTACTTCCTCGGCGCCATCAGTTGCCTGCAACACCCCAACTTCAAGCGCCTCGGCGACATCGCCACCGGTACCCTGGTGATTTACCGCGAACAGCCACTCACCCGACCGCAACTCCCACCCGCCCAGCCTCGTCGCCCGGCCTTTACTCCGACACTGGCCGAGCAACGGGCCATCCTCGGTTTCGCCGAACGCCAGGCTGAGCTTTCCGATGCCAGGGTCTATGAGCTGGCATCGATCCTTGCGCAGCCGCTGCGGGTTCCAGCGCCACAGGCCGTGGCGGAACTCAACGGTATCGCCCATGGCCTGTTGGGTCCGGCATGAAGCAAAGTCTTTTCGAACATCGGCACATGGCCGAATGGGAGCAATTCGAGGGTCTGCTGGAACGCCTGGAGCGCAACAGGAACGCCACCGGGGTCGAGGGTTTTCCCGGCGATTATCGGCGTGTCTGTCAACACCTGGCACTGGCGCGGGAACGCGGTTACAGCAGCTTTCTCATCGACTCGTTGCAGCAATTGGTCCTGCGCGGGCATCAACAGCTGTATCGCCATCGCAGCCGACCGGGCGCCCAATTGCTGGCTTTCGTCCTCGCGGACTTCCCCCGGCTGGTGCGCGAACAGTGGCGTTTCGTGCTTGCCGCCAGCCTGATGTTCTTCGGCAGCTTGATCGGCATCGCGCTGCTGGTTTATCTGTTTCCGGACCTGGTCTACAACCTGATCCCGGCCGAACAGGTCAGCGACATGCAAAGCATGTACGACCCCGACGCCGGTCACCTGGGGCGCTCGGCGGAACGGGCAGCCAGCGAAGACTGGGTGATGTTCGGCTACTACATCATGCATAACATCGGCATCGCCTTTCAGACCTTCGCCAGCGGTTTGCTGTTTGGCCTGGGCAGTGCGTTTTTCCTGTTCTTCAACGGCATGACCATTGGCGCGGTGGCCGGGCACCTGACACAGATCGGCTACGGGCACACCTTCTGGTCTTTCGTGATCGGCCATGGTGCCTTCGAACTGACCGCCATTGCCCTGGCCGGAGCCGCCGGCCTGCAACTGGGCTGGGCCTTGATTGCACCAGGGCGCCTGCCACGGGGCGAGGCCTTGCGCCTGGCGGCGCGCAAGAGTGTTTTGCTGATTTGCGGGGTCATGCTGTTTTTGCTGATTGCGGCGTTCATCGAGGCGTACTGGTCATCGCTGACGACACCGGCCCCCATGACCAAATACCTGGTCGGAACGACGCTTTGGCTGTTGGTTGCGGCTTATCTGCTGTTTGCCGGACGGGTCCACCATGCGCCTGAGTGACGCCAGTGTGGTGATCCGCCCGCGCCCCACCTGGGAAGCCATGGACCTCGGAGTGCTGTTGAGCCAGCGCCATCGGCGCCTGCTGATGACCAGCTGGGCCATGGTGACCTTGCCGGTCTTTGCGCTGCTGACCTGGCTGCTGTGGGAGTCCCCCTCCCTCGCCGTGTTCATTTTCTGGTGGTTGAAACCGGCCTTCGAACGCCTGCCACTGTACATCCTGTCCAAGGCACTGTTTGGTGAAACGCCCACATTGAAACAGGCGCTTTACCAATGGCCGCGACTGCTCAAGCCACAACTGCTGGCCAGCCTGACCTGGCGACGGCTGAGCCTGAGTCGCAGCTTCCTCCTGCCGGTGGTGCAGCTCGAAGGACTGGCCGGGGAGGCACGACAGCAGCGTCTACAAGTGTTGTTGCAACGCGACGCCAGCGCGGCTCGATGGCTGACGCTGATAGGTGTGCACCTGGAAACCGCCCTGTGGATCGGGCTGATGGTGCTGTTCTATCTGCTCCTGCCGCAACAGGTGGCCCTCGACTGGAACTGGCAGTCGCTGATGAGCGCCGCCACCCAGGACTGGCGCTGGCTGGAGCACCTGACCAATGCCTTCTATGCGTTGGTATTGGTGATTTGGGAGCCGATCTACGTGGCCTGCGGCTTCAGCCTTTATCTGAACCGGCGCACCGTGCTGGAAGCCTGGGACATCGAACTGGTGTTCCGTCGCCTGCGCCAACGCCTGAGCAGCGCAGCCGTCGCGTTATTGCTGGCGGTGATCCTGCTGATGCCGGCCGCAGAAAGTGTCTGGGCCACCGAGCCGGCCGTTACACCCGACAGCCCGCGGTTGCTGGAGCAGCCACTGACCAGTCAGGCCTCCCGGGACAGCATCAAGGCAATCCTCGATCAGCCGCCGTTTAAAAACAGGGAAACGGTCACCCGTTACCGCTTTGGTGCGGACAATGCCACGACCGAAACCCCGGAAGACGGCAACACACCGCAATGGCTCAAGGCGCTGTTCGAGCTGTTTGGCAGCCAGCGCTTCGGCGTCGTGGCCACGCTGATCGAGGCTTTGCTGTGGGGCACCGTAATCGCAGCCGCCGGCCTGTTGATCTGGCATTACCGCGACTGGCTACAGGCTTACGTCAGTCGTCGGCCAAACCCTGGAAAAAAAGCCGCGCGACCGCTGCCGCAACAGGCATTCGGCCTGGATCTCGACCGCGAAACCTTGCCCACCGACATTGCCACCAGCGCCGAAAACCTCTGGCAAACGCACCCCCGGGAAGCGCTTGGGTTGCTCTATCGCGCCCTGCTCAGCCACTTGCTGCACGACTTCGACATCGCACTGAAAGCCGCCGACACCGAAGGCCAGGTACTGGAACGCGTCGAAGAATTGCAACAACCGGCCTTGCTGGCCTTCAGCAAAAACCTGACCCGCCACTGGCAGAACATGGCCTACGGCCACCGACTGCCCCCCGCGCATTTGCAGCAGGAACTGTGTGACGGCTGGCGTGCCTTGTTCGGCCCAGGGGCAAGCCGTTGAGCCGGCGCGCCTGGCCAGTGATGCTCGGCGCTTTGATCGCCGTGTTGCTGGGTACGCTGAGTGTCTGGCTGTATCTCAAGGCCACGCCCTACCCGGTGGAAATCGATCACGGCCCCTCGCCGCAAGCCCAGGCCAATCCTTACCTGGCCGCCGAACTCTTCCTGCGCAAGCAGGGCCTGAACGTCAACCATGCCGACAGCCTCGACATCCTGCCCAGCCTGGAGCCGCATCGGCACAGCCTGTTGTTGCTGGGGGACCGCTACAACATGACGCCACGGCAGATCGATCAGGTGATGAACTGGACTAGGGCCGGCGGACGGCTGATGTTTGTCGCTCAGTCGTTGTGGGACGAAAAGGCCGGGCAAAGCAATGACCTGCTGCTCGACCGGGTACAGCTGCACCAATTCTTGAGCAAAGATCTGAAGGAACCGCCGCCGGACAATGAAAGCGATCCCTATCCGAATCTCACCAAGCTGTACCTGGAAAACGAAGACGCGCCGGCCTACGCCAGCTTCGATCCTGCGTTCCATCTGGAAGACCCGAAAAATCTGGCCCAGGCCTGGGCCAACAGTGGCAAGGCCACGCACATGATGCAGCTCAACCACGGTCTCGGTTCGATCATCGTGGTGACCGATGCCGACCTGTGGAAAACCCCGGCCATTGATCAGTACGACAACGCGTGGCTGCTCTGGTACCTGACGGCGGACACGAGCGTGACCCTGCTGTATGACACCGAACACGACAGTCTGTGGACACTGTTGCTGCGCAATTTCCCCCAGGCACTGGTCGCGTTGCTGGCCCTGATCGGCCTGGGTTTCTGGCATGCCGGTGTGCGCCATGGGCCAATGCAGCAACCGGTGCCGACTGCACGCAGGCAATTACAGGAGCACCTGCGTGCCAGTGCCGATTTCATGTTGCGCCGCAGCGGTCAGCACAACCTGCTTCAAGGGTTGCAGCAAGACATTCTGCGCCGTGTCCGTCGTCGCCATCCCGGTTATGACCAACTCGGCGTCGCCGAACAATGGCTGGTGCTTTCTCGCCTGACCGGCCAACCCACACGCGCTATCAGTCAGGCCATGGGCCCGCGACCGAAGCAGCGACTGTCCAGCGCCGAATTCAGTCGCCAGGTCGCCCATCTGCAAACCTTGAGGAACGCCTTATGAGTGAACCGATCAAGCCCGACGCCGCCAGTCACGCCGCGGCGCAACGGCAACGCGCCAGCCAGTTGGCGCAAGCCATACGCGGCGAACTGCAAAAAGCCGTGATCGGCCAGATCAATGTGATCGATGATGTGCTCACGGCATTGATTGCCGGTGGCCACGTGTTGCTCGAAGGTGTGCCGGGGCTGGGCAAGACCCTGCTGGTGCGGGCACTGGCGCGCTGCTTCGGTGGCGAATTCGCACGCATCCAGTTCACCCCGGACTTGATGCCCAGCGACGTCACCGGGCATGCGGTGTACGACTTGCAGAGCGAGCAATTCAAACTGCGCAAAGGCCCGCTATTCACCAACCTGTTGCTGGCCGACGAAATCAACCGCGCCCCGGCGAAAACCCAGGCCGCGTTGCTCGAAGCCATGCAGGAGCGGCAAGTCACTCTGGAAGGTCGTGCCCTGCCCATTGCGCAACCCTTCATGGTGCTGGCCACGCAAAACCCCATCGAACAGGAAGGCACTTACCCGTTGCCGGAAGCCGAGCTGGATCGCTTCATGCTCAAGGTACGCATGGACTATCCCGACGCCGGGCAGGAGTTGAACATGGTGCGCCAGGTCAGCCGCTCGACCCGCGCCGACATGCTCGACGTGCAGCCGCTACGCACGGTGTTGCAGGCCAAGGATGTGCTGGCCTTGCAGCGCATCGCCAGTGATCTGCCGCTGGATGACCAGGTACTCGATTACGCCGTGCGCCTGGCCCGCACCACCCGGAACTGGCCAGGCCTGACCCTCGGTGCCGGGCCCCGGGCCTCGATTGCACTGGTCCGTTGCGCAAAGGCACGGGCCTTGTTGCGCGGTGGCGAATTCGTGATTCCGGATGACATAAAAGGTTGTGCGCTGTCGGTACTGCGCCATCGCGTACGCATCGCACCGGACCTGGACATCGAGGGGCTGGAGGTGGATCACGTGCTGCGGCAATTGCTCGATCAAGTGCCGGCGCCGCGCCAGTGAAACCATCGCGCCTGCTGCTGCTCTGGCTGGCCCTGCTGTTGGCCATCGGCATCGTGCTGGGCACCATGCAGGCCCTGGACTTTGCGCTGCCGTCTTACCTGTCGCGAATCAATTGGGGTCTGCCGTTGGCGCTGCTCGCGCTAGCGCTGATCGATGCCATCCGCCTCAAACGCTTGCCCTCACCCCGCGTGCGACGGCACATGCCCGGCAGCCTGTCGCTGGGGCGCTGGGGGGAAGTACGACTGGAGCTTGAACATGACTTCGTTCAGCCACTGGACCTGAAACTCTTCGACCATGTACCGGACGGCCTGAGCTTTGAAAACCTGCCGCTGACGGTGTCATTGCAACCCGGCCAACGCAGCCTGAGCAGTTATCGCCTGCGCCCGCTCAAGCGTGGTCACTTCCGTTTCGAACAGTGCGAAGTCAACCTGCCAGGCCCGTTGGGCCTGTGGTCCGACAAACGCTTGCTGCATATAACTGACCAAACGCGCGTCTATCCCGACTTCGTCCGCCTGTATGGCGGCCAACTGTCGGCGGTGGATCACTGGCTCAACCAACTTGGCGTACGCCAACGTCAACGCCGCGGACAGGGGCTGGAGTTTCATCAACTGCGCGAGTTTCGCGAGGGCGACAGCCTGAGGCAAATCGACTGGAAAGCCACCGCCCGCCAACGTACGCCGATTGCCCGGGAGTATCAGGACGAACGCGACCAGCAGATCATTTTCATGCTCGATTGCGGCCGCCGCATGCGCAGCCAGGACGATGAGCTGGCGCATTTCGATCATGCACTCAACGCCTGCCTGCTGCTGAGCTACGTCGCGCTGCGCCAGGGCGATGCGGTCGGCCTGAGCACTTTTGCCAGCGATCAACCGCGCTACCTCGCACCGGTCAAGGGCAGCGGGCAACTCAATATTCTGCTCAACACCGTCTACGACCTCAGCAGCAGCCAGCGCAGCGCCGACTATCAAGCGGCCATCACCCAATTGCTCGCCCGACAAAAACGCCGGGCGCTGGTGGTGCTGGTGACCAACCTGCGCGATGAGGACGATGAAGAGCTGCTCGAGGCCGTCAAACGATTGGGCAAGCATCATCGGGTACTGGTCGCCAGTTTGCGCGAAAACGTGCTCGACCACCTGCGGGAATCACCGGTGCAGACCTTGCCCGAGGCGTTGGCCTATTGCGGCACGGTGGATTACCTCAATGCACGGGCTGAACTGCATGAGCGGTTAAGCGCCCACGGTGTTCCGGTGCTGGATGCGCGGCCCGCAGAGTTGGGTACGAAACTGGTGTCGCAGTATTTGAGCTGGAAGCGCAGCGGCAGTGCTTAGGCCGAAGCCGGCAATGTCTGAAAACTGAAGTACTGCTTCAACGCCCCCACCAGTTGCCCATACTCCGGCGGTGCCTGTTGCAGGCTGAACCCGGCGTCATAGTGGTGGGGGGTGGCGTCTTCATGGCACCACAGGCAGCACGCCCGCAGGTCAATAACCTGTTGGCAGCCATCGCTGGCCGGGATCTTCAGGCGCAAATCGAAGTCCGCGCCGATCATCATCGGCAACTGGCTGATCAGCATCAGCCCGTCTTCGGAGACATTGCCCAGATAGCCGATGGGTTTGTCGGTGATGCTGTTGAACACTTTCAGAAAATACGGCAGTTGATGCCGCTCGATCCGGCGGTCGGTGAACATGCTGAATTCGCTACGCAAGGCCCTTAAGCAGGACCGCACTAATGCTTCGGAACAGGCCCGCCTGCTGATACCCAGGCATAAACCGCCCGCTCTCCCCGATCCCGGTGCGACAGTCCATCAACCGCTGCCGCTTACGCCTGCCGATCACAGGTGTTACGTCAGTTTAGAAACAAGGCTCTAAACCGGTCTATTCGACTATAGCTCACCCCCGCCGGTCGGCCAGCTATGTAGGACGAGCAGCATCAGAACTGCGTCGGGCGCACCGCTGCGGCACTGCGGGTGGGGTAGTGACCCAGGCTCTGCAAGGTTTCCAGACGGGCGCGGGCGCGGTAGGCGTACTCGCTTTGCGGATACGAGGCGATGATGAATTGATAGGTCTGGGCGGCGTCGATGAACATTTTCTGCCGTTCCAGGCACTGACCGCGCATCATCGACACTTCCGGCCAGACATAAGGCCGCGCCCGGCTGTCGCGTTCGACCTTGGACAACTCGAGCATCACCTGCTCGCAATTGCCCCGGTCGTAGGCGCTGTAGGCATTATTCAAATGATGGTTCATGGCAAAACGGGTGCAGCCCGTCACACTGATAAGGGCAAGGGCGGCAATGAATACGAATCGCATGGGAATCTCCTGTCTTGAACGCTGTATCGACCCGAGGGCGCAAATCTTCAGGCCACCTGGCACAAAGTTGCGCGTTCAATAAAGAAAGAAAAAAGTAGTGCAAACGAACAATGACTACACCCCGAGACCATAGTAGCCTCACTCAGCGCTTGAACTCAGGAGTCTTTGCATGTCCGTCCGTCGTACCAAAATCGTCGCTACCCTTGGCCCGGCCAGTAACTCGCCGGAAGTTCTCGAACAGCTGATTCTGGCTGGCCTGGACGTCGCCCGCCTGAACTTCTCCCACGGCACCCCCGACGAGCACAAGGCTCGCGCGAAGCTGGTGCGTGACCTGGCCGCCAAGCACGGCCGCTTCGTCGCCCTGCTGGGTGACCTGCAAGGTCCGAAAATCCGTATCGCCAAATTCGCCAACAAGCGCATCGAGCTGAAGATCGGTGATCAATTCACCTTCTCCACCAGCCATCCGCTGACCGAAGGCAACCAGCAAGTGGTCGGCATCGACTACCCGGACCTGGTCAAGGACTGCGGCGTGGGCGACGAGCTGCTGCTCGACGACGGTCGCGTCGTGATGCGCGTCGACACCGCCACCGCCACCGAATTGAACTGCACCGTGACCATCGGCGGCCCGCTGTCGGACCACAAAGGCATCAACCGTCGCGGCGGCGGCCTGACGGCACCGGCCCTGACTGAAAAAGACAAGGCCGACATCAAGCTCGCCGCGGAAATGCAGGTCGACTATCTGGCCGTGTCCTTCCCGCGTGACGCAGCCGACATGGAATACGCGCGCAAACTGCGTGACGAGGCTGGCGGTACCGCCTGGCTGGTGGCGAAGATCGAACGCGCCGAAGCCGTGGCTGACGACGAAACCCTCGATGGCCTGATCAACGCATCCGATGCCGTGATGGTGGCCCGTGGTGACCTGGGCGTGGAAATCGGCGATGCCGAGCTGGTGGGTATCCAGAAGAAAATCATTCTGCACGCACGCCGCCACAACAAGGCAGTGATCGTGGCGACCCAGATGATGGAGTCGATGATCCAGAACCCGATGCCGACCCGCGCCGAAGTGTCCGACGTAGCCAACGCCGTGCTCGACTACACCGACGCCGTGATGCTTTCGGCCGAAAGTGCCGCTGGTCTGTACCCGCTGGAAGCCGTACAGGCGATGGCACGCATCTGCGTCGGCGCTGAAAAGCACCCGACCAGCAAGACCTCCAGCCACCGCATCGGCAAGGAATTCCAGCGCTGCGACGAAAGCATCGCCCTGGCCACCATGTACACGGCCAACCACTTCCCGGGCGTGAAGGCGATCATCGCGTTGACCGAAAGCGGCTACACCCCGCTGATCATGTCGCGCATCCGTTCCTCGGTGCCGATCTATGCATTCACCCCACACCGCGAAGCCCAGGCCCGCGCGGCGATGTTCCGTGGCGTGTACACCGTTCCATTCGACCCGGCCTCGCTGGCACCGAATGAAGTCAGCCAGAAAGCCATCGACGAGCTGGTCAAGCGCGGCGTGGTGGAAAAAGGCGACTGGGTCATCCTGACCAAGGGCGACAGCTACCACACCACCGGCGGCACCAACGGCATGAAAATCCTGCATGTTGGCGACCCGATGGTCTGAGTGACCGGTTGCTGAAAGACAAAAGCCCTGCCATGTGAATGGCGGGGCTTTTTGCTTTCTGATCCGGAAATTTTATTCGCTGGTCGGGCCTCATCGCGGGCAAGCCCGGCTCCCACAGTGATAGGTGGCGCTCACAAAACCTGTGGGAGCAAGGCTTGCCCGCGATGAGGCCAGCCCAATCACCGCAATATTCAATGCCTGTTGATAAACCCCGACAACGCCGCCATCGCCTCCGGCGAACGCAATCGCTGGGTAAACAACGCCCCCTCTTCTTCTATTACCTTGCGCAACAATTCCCGATCCGGAGCTTTCATCAACTGCTTGCTGATCCGCACCGCCTCAGGTGGCAAAGACTCAAAGCGCAGGGCCATCTCCCGAGCCTTGGCCAACGCCTCCTCGCCACTGCCCAAGGCTTCGGACGCAATGCCCCATGCCGCAGCCTGTTCACCGTTGAATCCTTCGCCCAGAAGCAACAGTTCCGCCGCTTTGGCCGGTCCGAGCAAGCGCGGCAGGAGCAGGCTGGAGCCGAATTCCGGGCACAGGCCAAGGTTGACGAACGGCATGCGCAAGCGTGCGTCACGGCTGACGTATACCAGATCGCAGTGCAGAAGCAGCGTCGTGCCAATCCCCACGGCAGCGCCAGCCACGGCGGCGATCACCGGTTTGCGGCATTCAAGCAGGTTGAGCATGAAGCGGAACACCGGGCTGTCGAGGTTGTTCGGTGGTTGCTGGATGAAGTCAGCAATGTCGTTACCGGCGGTGAAACACTCGCTGGAGCCCGTGATCAGCACGGCGTTGATTTCAGGGTCGCTATCGGCCTGCTTCAGCGCTTCGGCCAGATGGTTGTACATCGCACGGGTCAGGGCGTTTTTCTTTTCCGGGCGATTCAGGCGCAGCGTCAGCAGGCCGCGTTCGCGTTCAATCTGGATGGCATCGGTCATGGTCGGTCTCGCGTCTGGAATTCAGCGCTCAACCACGGGGCAGGAAAACATCGGCCAGCAGTTGATTGCGCGGCAGTCCCGCCAGATACAGGCGCCGGGCAAAGGCGTCGACACTGTCGGGGGCTCCGCAGAGTAGGGCCAGGGTTTGCCGGGAAACAAGCCGCAGTTGCGCCAAAACCGCTGGCAACTCTGCCGCGGTCCATAGCTCGATACTCAGGTTCGCACGGCTGGCGGCCATGGCCTGCAACGGCTTGGCCAGATAATGCTCATTGCCATCATGGGCCAGGTGAATGACGCGGATTGCGCCCCGGTGATCATGGCGCAACGCTTCGCGCAGCACACCGAACAGAGGTCCCAGTCCGGTGCCGGAGGCCATTAGCCACAATGGCCGATCATGCCAGTCCGGGTCGTAGTGCAAGGCCCCGCCGCGCAACTCGCCGAGGCGGATCGGATCGCCGATGTTCAGCTGACGCGCGGCATCACTGAATTCACCGGGCAAGCGACAATCGAGGTGAAACTCCAGGAAACGGTCGTCTTCCGGCAGGCTGGCCAGGGAATATGGTCGCGCCACATTACCCGCCCACAACACCAGATGCTGGCCGGCGCTGTAGCGCAACGGACGCTGCGGGGTCAGGCGCAAACGTAACACGCTGTCGCTCAACCAATCGACGGCCGCGACCTCGGCCGGGCGGCCGTCCTGTTGCGGGTCGAAAGTGTGCACCTGCAAGTCCTCGACCACCTGGCACTGACACGCCAGGCGCCAGCCTTGCTGGCGTTGCTCCGGACTCAAGGCATCGGGGCGGCTGTCGCTCGGCAGCCCATGCACACACTGCACCAGGCACGCATGACAACTGCCGGCGCGACAGCTGTAGGGCACTGCCACACCGTTCTGATTCAGGGCATCGAGCAAATTGCTGCCCACCGCCACCGACCAATGGCGGTCGCCGACGCGCAGCTCAGGCATCGACGTTTTCCCACGCCGCCGCGCAACGGTTGCGCCCGTCACGCTTGGCGCGATACAGCGCCTGATCGGCCCGCTGCAAGGCTTCGTCGAGATCGTCGCCCGGCTCCAGCAGGGTCATGCCCGCGGACAGGCTGAGATTGCGCACGTTCAGACCGATCAACTCGACATCGGTGAACGCGATGCGCAACCGCTCGCAGCACAGAGTCAAACTGTCGGCATCGCAGTCGGGCAGCAGCACCACGAACTCTTCGCCGCCGTAGCGGGCCAGGACGTCACCTTCGCGCAAGCAAGCGGTGGCCACGCCGGCAAAGGCTTGCAGCACTTGATCGCCAGCGGCATGACCGTGCAGGTCGTTGATGCGTTTGAAATGGTCGAGATCGATCAGCGCCAGGCCATGCATAACGCCGGTCTCCATGGCATTGAGCTCGCGGGAGGCCAGGCGCAGGAAATGCCGGCGATTAAACAGGCCGGTCAACTCGTCGGTGGCCACGAGGTCTTCAAGCTGGCGCATCATCCCGCGCAATGTGTCCTGGTGCGCCTGCAAGGCAAAACGGCGTTGACGCATGCGGTGGCGCGAGGCCTGGACATAACCGGCATAGAGCACCAACCAGACCAGCACGATCAACAGCACGCACACCTGCAACGCCGCCAGGGCCGGGTCGGGCAGCTGGAAGTGATAACCCTCCCACAGCGTGATCGCGCTGAAACTGAAAAACACCAGTAAGGCACATCGCAGGAATGAGCGACGGGACAGGTGGAACAACCCGAACAGCAGGATCAATACATAAAAAACCAGGAATGCCCCGCGCGCATCGTTCAGATGGGCAATCAGCCAGGTTTGCCAACCCAGCCCCAGCAACACCTGGGTTTCGGTCAGGCTGGGGTCGGCGAAGCGCAGGTTGCAGCCGGAATAGAATATTGCGAACAGCGTTGCCTGGCTGATCACCACCAGCGCGCTGCCAATGGCCACGCCCGATAGCGAGTCCTGAAAGTGACCGGTAAAAAACGCCAGCCACAGCAACAGCAGAGCCAGGGCATAGGTGCCGGCCGCGAGGGCAAAACGTTTGAGCAACAGTCGCTGGATGGCGTTATGGGTCAATCGTTGACTCACCGAATGAAAGGAGACTGATAGAGCGTCCTACTCTACAGACCGTATGTCACTTTAGTGGCGTGGCCGATAAATGACCATCGATTTTCTGGCCCCCACGCCCTTGTAGGAGCTGGCTTGCCAGCGAAGACGGCGTGTCAGATGACAACTGTATCGCCTGTCAGGTCGCTTTCGCTGGCAAGCCAGCTCCTACAAGGGGGTTATGCGTATCTATGCGACCAACGATTGACTACCGGCGCGTGTGCCCTTGAGCGAGGCGCGGTATACTGCCGCGCCTTTTTAGCGTCGCGCCAGCATGCCCGGCGTGCCTTGAAAGGTGCTTGCAACCGACCGATGCACCCAAGCTGCAAGCACCTTATTGAATGTTCCCGTCTTTTAGAGGAGCGCGACTCATGACCGTGATCAAGCAAGACGACCTGATTCAGAGCGTTGCCGACGCCCTGCAGTTCATTTCCTATTACCACCCCGTGGATTTCATCCAGGCGATGCACGAGGCCTACCTGCGTGAAGAATCGCCGGCAGCCCGCGATTCCATGGCGCAAATCCTGATCAACTCGCGCATGTGCGCCACCGGCCACCGCCCGATCTGCCAGGACACCGGCATCGTGACCGTGTTTGTCCGCGTGGGCATGGACGTGCGCTGGGATGGCGCAACCATGAGCCTGGACGACATGATCAACGAAGGCGTGCGTCGCGCCTACAACCTGCCGGAAAACGTCCTGCGTGCCTCGATCCTCGCCGACCCGGCGGGTGCTCGCAAGAACACCAAGGACAACACCCCGGCCGTTATCCACTACTCCATCGTTCCGGGTAACACCGTGGAAGTGGACGTGGCGGCCAAGGGCGGCGGTTCCGAGAACAAGTCGAAGATGGCCATGCTCAACCCGTCCGACTCGATCGTCGACTGGGTTCTGAAGACCGTTCCGACCATGGGCGCCGGCTGGTGCCCACCGGGTATGCTCGGCATCGGCATCGGCGGCACCGCCGAGAAAGCCGCGGTAATGGCCAAGGAAGTGTTGATGGAATCCATCGACATCCACGAGCTGAAAGCCCGCGGCCCGCAGAACCGCATTGAAGAAATGCGCCTGGAGCTGTTCGAGAAGGTCAACCAGTTGGGCATCGGCGCCCAGGGCCTCGGTGGCCTGACCACCGTGCTCGACGTGAAGATCATGGACTACCCGACCCACGCCGCTTCGTTGCCGGTGTGCATGATCCCGAACTGCGCCGCCACCCGTCACGCGCACTTCGTGCTCGACGGTTCCGGCCCGGCCTCGCTGGAAGCGCCACCGCTGGACGCCTACCCGGAAATCGTCTGGGAAGCCGGCCCTTCGGCCCGTCGCGTCAACCTCGACACCCTGACCCCGGAAGAAGTGCAGAGCTGGAAGCCGGGCGAAACCGTCCTGCTCAATGGCAAAATGCTCACCGGTCGCGACGCTGCGCACAAGCGCATGGTCGAGATGCTGAACAAGGGCGAAACCCTGCCGGTGGATCTGAAAGGTCGCTTCATCTATTACGTCGGCCCGGTTGATCCGGTGCGTGAAGAGGTGGTTGGCCCTGCCGGTCCGACCACCGCTACGCGGATGGACAAGTTCACCCGTCAGATCCTCGAGCAAACCGGCCTGCTGGGCATGATCGGCAAATCCGAGCGCGGCCCGACCGCCATCGACGCGATCAAGGACCACAAAGCCGTTTACCTGATGGCAGTGGGCGGCGCGGCTTACCTGGTGGCGCAAGCGATCAAGAAATCCCGCGTCGTGGCATTCGCCGAACTGGGCATGGAAGCGATCTACGAGTTCGACGTCAAAGACATGCCAGTGACTGTTGCCGTCGACAGCAAGGGCGAGTCGGTGCACATCACAGGTCCTGCCATCTGGCAGAAAAAGATCAGTGAAAGCCTGGCGGTAGAAGTGCAGTAAGCACCTCGACTGAACAAGCAAAGGCGACAGGGGTCATGCCCCTGTCGCCTTTTTTATTGCCCGACGCGTCCCCCCTGTAGGAGCGAGCCCGCTCGCGAAAAACGTCAGGACAATGCGGGGATTCAGACAACCCGCGTTTTCGTTGACGTCCATCGCGAGCAGGCTCGCTCCTACAAGGGCCAGTTCGCTCATGTTATCGTGCGGCCCCTTCGTATTCCTTGTGTAAGCCCTGCATGCTCTTGTCTTCCCGCTCCCTGCGCCTGGCGCTGTATACCGTGTTGATCATCGCCGGTGCCGCCCTCGCGGCCACCCTGGCCATGCGTCATACCGTGCGCCAATCCATGGTCGAAGACGCGGCCCGGGCCAACCAGCAATTGGCGCTGTACGCCACATCGCTGCACACCCTCATCGAACGCTACCGCGCCCTGCCCTCGGTACTGGCACTGGACCCGCAATTGCGCGATGCGCTCAAAGGACCGGTCAGCCCCGAGCAACAGGAGCTGCTGAACCGAAAACTGGAAAAGATCAACGGCGCCGCCGAATCCTCGACCCTGGAATTGCTCGACCGTACCGGCCTCGCCGTGGCCGCGAGCAACTGGCGCTTGCCCAGCAGTTACGTCGGCCACAATTATGGCTTCCGTCCCTATTTCAATCAGACCCGCACCCAAGGCACCGGGCGCTTTTATGCCGTGGGGGTGACCAGTGGAATTCCGGGTTACTTCCTGTCCAGCGCCGTGACCGATGACGACGGGCAGTTTCTCGGCGCCATGGTGGTGAAACTGGAGTTTCCGGAACTGGAACGCGAGTGGCGCCAGGGCAACGACACGCTGCTGGTCAGCGACGCCCGCGGGATCATCTTCATCGCCAATCAGCCGGGCTGGCGCTATCGCCACTTGAAACCACTGAACGACAGCGATCACGCCGAACTCAAGACCACCCGCCAATACGACAAGCAACCGTTGACGCCGCTTGAATTCCAATCGTTGCGCCGCTTTGATGACAACAGTGAACTGGCACGAGTCGAGGGTCCGGACGGCAATGCCGACTATCTATGGGAATCTTTGCCGCTGGCAGCCGAAGGCTGGACCCTGCACCTGCTCCGGCGCCCCCAGGTTGCCTTCGAGGACAGCCGCAACGCGGCACTCGCGGCAGCCGGATTGTGGCTGGCCCTGGTGTTTCTGTTGTTGTTTCTCAACCAGCGCTGGCGTCTGGCCAAACTGCGCCAGCGCAGTCGCGAGGAGCTTGAGCAACTGGTGGAAGAGCGTACCCGTGACCTGCGCACGGCCCAGGACGGACTGGTGCAATCGGCCAAACTCGCCGCCCTCGGGCAGATGTCGGCCGCCTTGGCCCACGAGATCAATCAACCGCTGACAGCCCAGCGCATGCAGCTGGCGACCTTGAGGCTGCTGCTCGATCACGGCCGGGTCGATGATGCCTACAAGGCGCTCAAACCCGTGGACGAGATGCTCACGCGCATGGCCGCCCTCACCGGCCATCTGAAAACCTTTGCCCGCAAAAGCCCTAGCGGCTTGCGCGAACGCCTGGACCTGGCGGCGGTGGTGGACCAGTCGCTGCAATTGCTCGACACGCGACTGCGCGACGAGCAGGTCAGCACGGTGCTGCACCTGACGCGCCCGGCCTGGGTGCGCGGCGATGCGATTCGCCTGGAGCAGGTGCTGATCAACCTGCTGCGCAACGCCCTCGATGCGATGCAGGACAAACCCTGCAAGCGCCTGGAAATCCGCCTCGAAGCCGACGAACAATTGTGGCGCCTGAGCGTCATCGACAACGGCAGCGGCATCTCGGAAGAGAATCTGCCCAAGGTGTTCGATCCATTCTTCACTACCAAACCCGTGGGCGATGGCCTGGGTATCGGCCTGGCGGTTTCTTTCGCTATCGTTCACGAATCGGGCGGGCGCCTGACGGCCGACAATCACGCCAACGGTGCAGTGTTCACCCTGACCTTGCCCATCGATCTGGAGGCCCATGGCTCATGCTCAATTCAGTGATGGTGGTCGACGACGAAAGCAGCATCCGCAGCGCCGTCGAGCAATGGCTGAGCCTGTCGGGTTTCGACGTGCAGTTGTTCAGCCGTGCCGATGAGTGCCTGGCACAACTGCCGAAGCATTTTGCCGGGGTGATTCTCAGCGATGTGCGCATGCCGGGCATGACCGGGCTGGAGCTGTTGGCTGAAGTGCAGCGACGCGATGCCGACCTGCCAGTGATCCTGCTGACCGGTCACGGCGATGTGCCCATGGCCGTCGACGCCATGCGCGATGGCGCCTACGACTTTCTGGAAAAACCCTTCAGCCCCGAAACCCTGCTCGGCAGCCTGCGCCGGGCCCTGGACAAGCGCCGGCTCGTCCTGGAAAACCGTGCCCTGCACGAACAGGCCGACAACCGCGCCAAGCTCGATGCCACGCTGCTCGGCGTATCCCGAAGCCTGCAAACCTTGCGCGGGCAAGTACTGGACCTGGCGGCGCTGCCAGTCAACGTGCTGATCCGTGGCGAAACCGGCAGCGGCAAGGAATTGGTTGCCCGCTGCCTGCACGACTTTGGGCCGCGCGCCGACAAACCCTTTGTCGCATTAAACTGCGCGGCCATTCCCGAGCAACTGTTTGAAGCCGAGTTGTTCGGTCACGAAAGCGGCGCGTTCACCGGGGCTCAGGGCAAGCGCATCGGTAAACTGGAATACGCCGATGGCGGCACCTTGTTTCTCGATGAGATCGAGAGCATGCCCCTGGCGCAGCAAGTGAAATTGCTGCGGGTGTTGCAGGAGCAGAAGCTGGAACGCCTGGGTTCGAACCAGAGCATTCGCGTGGATTTGCGGATCATCGCCGCGACCAAACCGGACCTGCTCGACGAAGCGCGGGCCGGACGCTTCCGCGAGGATCTGGCGTATCGCCTGAACGTCGCCGAACTGCGCCTGCCGCCGTTGCGCGATCGCCGCGAAGACATTCCGTTGTTGTACGAATCGTTCGCCCGCCAGGCTGCCGAGCGCCTGGGTCGTTCCTTTTCACCGTTGAGCGGGCCGCAATTGAGCCATCTGCTGAGCCACGACTGGCCAGGCAATGTGCGGGAACTGGCAAACGCGGCCGAGCGCCAGGTGCTGGGGCTGGGTGAACCCGTCCCAGCGGGTATCGAGCCCGGACAGTCACTGGCGGCACAGCAGGAAGCCTTTGAAGCGCAATGTCTGCGCGCGGCGTTGGCCCGGCACAAGGGCGATGTCAAGGCGGTGCTTGAGGAGCTGCAACTGCCTCGTCGCACCTTCAATGAAAAGATGCAGCGGCATGGGCTTACCAGGGAGATGTTCCTATAGCGTCTGATCGGGCCTCATCGCGAGCAGGCTCACTCCTACAATGGTACGGCGTACACAAATCATCTGTGGGAGTGAGCCTGCTCGCGATGAGGCCACCACACACAACATACCTCCCGAGCCGAATGAGCGACTTTCCGCTCATACGCAATCCAGAATAAGCGGATTCCCGCTCATCAACCCTTCAACACCCCTCTAGACCGGCCCTCTCCCTTTTGGCACAGCTCCTGCTATAGCCCCCGCAGGCTGCGTTTAACCGCGCTCCACAAAAACAATTAAACGAAGGATCCTTCAATGGATAACTCCAACGCCCTGCCCCTTGGGTCGGCTGCCGTGACGGCCAAACCAAGAACCACTGCCAGCCGCATCAAATCGATTTTCAGCGGCTCTGTCGGCAACATGGTCGAGTGGTATGACTGGTACGTCTATGCCGCCTTCTCCCTGTACTTTGCCAAGACCTTTTTCCCCGCCGGTTCCTCCACTGCGCAATTGATGAACACCGCTGCAATCTTCGCCGTGGGCTTCCTGATGCGCCCGATCGGTGGCTGGCTGATGGGCCTGTATGCCGACAAAGTCGGACGCAAAAAGGCGCTGATGGCCTCGGTGTATCTGATGTGCTTTGGCTCGCTGCTGATCGCGCTGAGCCCTGGCTATGAAACCATCGGCATCGGCGCGCCGATCCTCCTGGTGTTCGCCCGACTGCTGCAAGGCCTGTCGGTCGGCGGCGAGTACGGCACCTCCGCCACCTACCTGTCGGAGATGGCGACCAAGGAACGTCGCGGCTTCTTCTCCAGCTTCCAGTACGTGACCCTGATCTCCGGCCAACTCATCGCGCTGGGGGTACTGATCCTTCTGCAACAAACCCTGACCACCGAACAGCTGTATGCATGGGGCTGGCGTATCCCGTTCGCCATTGGCGCGCTGTGTGCCGTGGTCGCGCTCTACCTGCGTCGCGGCATGGAAGAAACCGAGTCGTTCACCAAGAAGGAAAAGGCCAAGGAAAGCGCGATGCGCACCTTGCTGCGTCATCCGAAGGAACTGATGACCGTGGTCGGCCTGACCATGGGCGGTACCCTGGCGTTCTACACCTACACCACCTACATGCAGAAATACCTGGTGAACACCGTCGGCATGAGCATTTCCGACTCCACCACCATCTCTGCAGCGACGCTGTTCCTGTTCATGTGCCTGCAACCGATCATCGGCGGCCTGTCGGACAAGATCGGCCGACGCCCGATCCTGATCGCCTTCGGCGTGCTGGGCACGATTTTCACCGTGCCGATCCTGATGACCCTGCACACCATCCAGACCTGGTGGGGCGCGTTCTTCCTGATCATGGCGGCGCTGATCATCGTCAGCGGCTACACCTCCATCAACGCGGTGGTCAAAGCCGAACTGTTCCCGACCGAAATCCGCGCCCTGGGCGTGGGCCTGCCGTATGCACTGACCGTATCGATCTTCGGCGGCACCGCTGAATACATCGCCCTTTGGTTCAAGAGCATCGGCATGGAAACCGGCTACTACTGGTACGTCACCGCGTGCATTGCCGTGTCGTTGCTGGTGTACGTCACCATGAAAGACACCCGCAAGCATTCGCGGATCGTGACGGACTGACAGGCATAAAAAAACGCGCAAAGGTGCAAGGCCTTTGCGCGTTCGTGTCAGATGAACCGTGGTGAATTCTTCGCTGGCAAGCCAGCCCTGTAGGAGCTGGCTTGCCAGCGAAGGCCGCGACTCGGTATATCAGGACAACTCAGGGGCCGCCTGTTTCCCGAACCTGTTCTGCGCGTACGAAGCCCCCGCAATCATCACTACCAGAACCCCCGCCAACACCAGCGACGAACCGATGGTGCCGAAATCCAGGCCGCCTTTTGCATGGGGTTTGGTCAGGAAATCGCCCAAGGTTGCGCCGAACGGTCGTGTCAGTACAAACGCCACCCAGAACAACAGTACCGACGAAATCTTCGTGAAGTATTTGAGCAGCACCACCAGCGCAATGGTCGAGCCGATCAGCAATGCGCCACCGGCAAAACCAAGCCCCGAATCATCGGCCAGGTAGTCCCCAAGGGCAGTACCCAGCGTGTTGGAAAACAGAATGGCCGTCCAATAGAACATCTCGCCGCGGAAGGTCTGGACCTTGGTCACGTTCAGCGAATCGCCACTGAGGCGCCAGGCCGCGAAAATCCCCAGCAAGATCGCAATCAGGATCATCGAGCCGGTGGCATAGCCCAGTTCAAGGGTGCGATCCATGAAGTCGGACATGGTGGTGCCCGCCGTGCTGGTCGACAGAATCACCAGCCAGTACAGCACCGGCTTGTAGGTTTTCGACATCAGTTGCGTGATCAATGTCAGCACGAACACGCTGATCAACAGCAGCGAACTGACGGCGTAACCGACATTGAGGGTCATCGACAGCAGGTCACCGGCGGTCTCACCCAAGGTGGTCGCACAGATTTTCATCACCCAGAACGCCAGGGTGATTTGAGGAAGTTTATTCATTGGGCAGTAGAGCTCCAGTGGTCATGACAAGCATTTTCTTCGGCTTATGCCGCGGGGGCGCAGACTGGAGCAAAGGCAGTGAAAAATGGGTAAGCGCTTTATGAAAATTCTGTCACACAGGCAAAAGAGCGGATTAATCACGAGTGAGGCGGTTATGCCCACGGGTAGAAATCAGCGGCGCGTCCTTGCACTATGGCTTCTCTCCGATTCAAGCCTTCAGGAAGATTGGTAATGCCCGACGACATCCACTACTACGAACCCGTCAATGGCCACGGCCTGCCCCACGATCCGTTCAACGCAATCGTCGGCCCGCGTCCCATTGGCTGGATTTCTTCACAGGATGCCAACGGCCGCTTGAATCTGGCGCCTTACAGCTTCTTCAACGCCTTCAACTACATTCCGCCGATCATCGGTTTTTCCAGCGTCGGGCGTAAAGACAGCCTGAACAACATCGAACAGACCGGTGAGTTCGCCTGGAACCTGGCCACACGGCCATTGGCCGGGCAGATGAACCAGAGCAGCGCCATGGTCGGGTCAGAGGTGGACGAATTCGAGCTGTCCGGACTGACCCCGGCTGCCTCGAAAATCATTGCGGTGCCACGGGTTGCCGAAAGCCCCGTGTCCTTCGAGTGCAAGGTCACGCAGATCATTCAGCTGCAGCGCGCAGACGGGGATGTGGTGCCGAGCTGGCTGATTCTCGGCGAAGTGGTCGCCGTGCATATTGCCAAGTGGCTGTTGAAGGATGGGATATACGACACCGCCGCGGCAGAACCGATTCTGCGCGGCGGCGGGCCAGCGGATTATTTCCAGCTCGGGCCTGAGGCGTTGTTCAAGATGTATCGCCCGAGGACGGGCAAGTAATTACCAGAGCAGGTCGGCATCTTCCTTGACGTTCTTGAGACGGGTCAGCTCTTTGGCGGCCGCCAGATCGGCATCATGGGCGGTCTTGAAAATCTGGCCTTCCAGCACCTTGTGAAAACGCGGGGCGCCGGAACCACCCAACGCTTTGACGGCAATGGCGGCATGGTAACCACCCTCGCCGGGTACTACGGCCGATACGGCTTCGAAGGTTTCAAAGGCTTTGCGTGCCATGTTGAGCATCCTGGCTGGTTGAGAATGCTGCCATTAAACCCTCAACCGGCCAGTTTGTGTACCGCTACCCCGGACTGGCCGAGGGCCTGCGCCGCCGACACCTCCTTGAAGGTGTGGAAATCCAGGCTGTTGACCACCAGCTCCTGCACCAGCTCGGCAAAAATCTCCATGGCCGGGGTACTGAAGTAGGCGGTCATGGCTGTTTGATTGACCCAGAAGCCGGACACCAGCCACAGCTCTGGATCGCACTGCGACTGTTGCAAGGCAAAGTTCAGGCAGCCTGGCGCCGCGCGGGACGGTTCGATCAGCGCGCTCAGGCGCACACCCAGCTCTTGCGAACGCCCGGCACGCGCTCGAACAAAGGCCATATGACTGACGGGGATTTGCTTTGACATGTTCAACCCTCCCGGGGAGTCGCGTGGCAGCCTGGGACGGGCTGCGACAGGATCAAAGGTTAAGGGCCGATTCGCCTGCGTCGTTAGTCGATTCCTGCCGGTGCGTTGCACAATCCTGCGAGACTGCAGTGTGGGGCTGTAACAAGGTGTAAAACGCTGTCACGGTACTGTCATACGAGTTTCAAGCAAGTTTTCCCGCCTGCTCTCTGCCTTGTCAGGGTGAAAAAACAACCCCGTGCAGAATCAGGCAAGCATTCGACAGAATGTGTCTACCGCTGCCGCTTGCACAAACATATGCTCTGCCCCACCACATCTGCCCTTGCGAGGATGCCTTGCATGTCGTCATTCGATCACTTTTCTCAACAGCAGCCAGACCCGCTGGATGCCGAGATGGAAAAGCAGCGCGCTGAACTGGCGGCAATCATTCGTCGCAACACCGGCGAAGATGGCAGTTATGCCACCGCCGTCGATTCGCTGTTCATGTCGCGCCACAGCCAAAACCACGATTTCGCCCCGGTGCTGGCGCAACCCGCGCTGTGCATCATGGCTCAGGGACGCAAGGAAGTTCGGCTGGTTGACGAGTATTTCAATTACGACCCGCTGAATTACCTGGTGGTATCGGTCTCGATGCCTCTTAGCGGTCGGGTGGTGAATGTCACGTCCGAGGAACCGATCCTGGCGGTGCGGCTGGATATCGATCCGGCGGAAATCACCGCGCTGATCGCCGATGCCGGCCCCATCGGTGTGCCGACCCGACCCACCGGGCGCGGCCTGTATGTGGAACGCATCGACACCGCGATGCTCGACGCGGTGCTGCGTCTGGCGCGGTTGCTCGACACACCGAAAGACATCGCCATGCTCGCGCCGCTGATTCGACGGGAAATTCTCTATCGGTTGCTGCGCAGCCCGCAGGGCCATCGGCTGTACGAAATCGCCATCGCCAACAGTCAGAGCCATCGCATCAGCCAGGCGATCAAATGGCTCAACGGCAATTTTGAGCAACCGCTGCGAATCGATGATCTGGCGAAGGAAGTGAACCTGAGCGTCTCGACGCTGCATCACCGTTTCAAGGCGATGACGGCGATGAGTCCATTGCAATATCAGAAGCAGCTGCGCCTGCAGGAGGCTCGGCGCTTGATGCTGGCGGAAGGGCTGGAGGCTTCGGCGGCGGGTTACCGGGTCGGCTATGAAAGCCCTTCGCAGTTCAGCCGGGAATACAGCCGGTTGTTCGGCGCGCCGCCGTTGCGGGATTTGGCGCGGTTGCGGTTGTCGGTCTAGCTAAGTTTTGTGTTGTATGTGCGGCCCTCATCGCGAGCAGGCTCACTCCCACAGTGGCTTGGTGTACACAAGACCATTGTAGGAGCGAGCCTGCTCGCGATGGGGCCAGCCAGTTAGGCACCAAGAACGCGGCACGCCTCCGCCGGCAAGGTCACCGACACCGGATGCCCGATGCTCAAGCCAATCCCCTGGCACGGCGTGCTCAGCGCGGTAAACGAAACCCCGGAACACTCAACCGTGGTCTCGATGGTCGCGCCGATATCACGCACGAACGTTACCTTGCCCAGCAAGCGGTTGCCCGCCGTTGCCTGCGCGGGCGACAGTTGCAGGTCTTCAGGGCGAATCAGCATCTTCACCTTCTCCCCGGCCGCAATACTTGTGCAGATCGGCACTTGCAGTGCATCGCCACCCGGCAGGCTGACCTTGCCGTTGCCCAGCGCGGTGGCCGGGAAGATGTTGCCGGAGCCGATGAAGTCAGCGACGAACTCGTTGGCCGGGTGCCGATAGATCTCGATCGGCGTGCCCACCTGCTGTACCCGATGCTCACCCAATACGACGACGATATCGGCCATGGTCATGGCCTCGCGTTGATCGTGGGTCACCATGATGGTGGTGATGTTCAGGCGCTGTTGCAGCTGGCGGATTTCCACCTGCATCGACTCGCGCAGCTTGGCGTCCAGCGCCGACAGCGGTTCGTCGAGCAGGAGGATTTTCGGGTTGTTGGCGATCGCACGGGCAATCGCCACGCGCTGGCGCTGGCCGCCGGAGAGTTTCGCCACCGGGCGATCGATCATCGCTTGGAGTTGGATCAGTTCCAGCAACTCCACCACTCGCGCCCGCTGATCAGCCTTGCTGACCCCGCGCAGTTTCAGCGGATAGGCAATGTTCTCGCCCACGGTCATGTGCGGGAACAGCGCCAAAGACTGGAACACCATGCCAAAGTTGCGCAGGTGCGCCGGGGTGTTGCCGATGTCCTCGCCGTCCAGGCGGATCTCGCCGTCGGTCAGGGTTTCAAGGCCGGCAATCATGCGCAGCAACGTGGTTTTGCCGCACCCCGAAGGGCCAAGGAAACACACCAGTTTGCCCTCGGGCAAATGCAGGTTTACATCCGTTACCGCGCAGGCCGAGCCGTAATGTTTCTCGACGTTTTCCAGAATCAGACCAGACATATGAATCACCTCAAGAAATCAGAACGAAACGCCGCCTTCACCCACCAACTTCTCCAGTGCCCAAATGAGCACGAAGTCGATCAGCACGATGAGCACGGCAAACGAGAATACGGTTGGGTCGAGCGACGACACGGTGCGGCTGTACATCCAGATCGGCACGGTCATCACGTCGATGGTGTAGAGGAAATAGGTCACGGTGAATTCGTTGAACGAGACGATGAACGCCAGCAGCATCCCCGCCAGGATTCCCGACTTCATCAACGGCACCACCACGTCGACAATCGCCCGCAGCGGTGAAGCACCGAGCATCTGCGCGGCCTCTTCGACTTCACTGCCGATGGAGAGCATCGCCGCCGTGCAGTTTTTCACCACGAACGGCAACGCGAGGATCACGTGGGCAATCACCAGCCGCGACGTGGTCATCTGGAACGGCAGGCTGTCGAACACCAGCAACAAGGCCAGGCCCAGCACCACCATCGGGAACACCAGGGGCAACGACATCAATTGCAGCGCCACGGCCTTGCCGCGAAATTCGCAACGGGTCAGCGCATAGGCCGCCGGCACCGCGATCAGCGTGGCGAAGACCATGGTCAGGCACGACACCATCAGGCTGGTGGTCATGGCCTTGCCCAGGCTCAGCACATCGCTGGCATCCGGCGACACGAAGGTGTGCCAGGCCGCCTTGTACCATTGCAGGCTGTAGCTGCTTGGCGGGAAGTCGAGGTTCGACGAGCCGCTGAAGGACATGACGATCATGGTCAGGATCGGCAACACCGCCAGCAGCAGGATGAAACCGGAAAGGATGCCGGCGAACTTGCCGGTTTCACCCGGCAGCAGCGACTGGCGCTTCTTGGTCAGGGAACTCATTGCGAAGCCTCCAGCATGCGCCGACGACGGCCTGTGATGTATTCGGACAAGGTCATGATGGCGAGTGTGGTCACGATCAACACCACACCGGCAGCGGATGCGGCGGGCCAGTTCATCAGCGGGGCGATCTGGTCATGCACCATCACCGCCAGCATCGGCACGCGACGGCCGCCGAGCAAAAGCGGTACGACAAAGCTGCTGGCGTTGTAGGCGAACACCAGGGTCGCACCGGTGATGATCCCCGGCAGGCTCATCGGCAACACCACCTGGCGAAACACCTGCAGGCGACTGGCGCCCAGGGTCGCGGCGGCTTCTTCGTAACTGCGGGCGACACCGCGCATGGCGCTGGCAATTGGCAGCACCGCCAGTGGGAAGGCGGTCTGCACCAGGCCCATCAACACGCCGTTCTGGTTGTAGAGGAGCATGATCGGACGCTTGATCAGGCCCAGGCCCATCAACGTCTGGTTGAGCATGCCGCCCGGGCCGAGGATCACCAGCCAGCCGTAGCTTTGCAGCAGCAGGTTGACCAGCAATGGCAGCAGCACCGCGGCCAGGAAAATCCGGCGCACGAACGGCGAAGTCAGCCGCGACATGGTGTAGGCCACCGGGATTGCCAGCAGCACCGCGATCACGGCGCTGATCAGCGCCAGGCGCAGGGTCAGCAGCAGGGATTTGAGGTAATAGGGTTCCAGCAATTGGGCATAACTGGCCAGGCTGAACCCGGACCATTCCGCGCCTTTGGTGCCCACGCTCATGCGCAGTACCAACAGGCTGGCGGCAATCAGCACGCCGAGAAACAGCATCGACGGCGAAAGGAAAAACCAGGCGCGCGCCGTGGGCGAAACACCCCGATTAGCGCGCACGGGGGCGACACTCACCGGATGGGTCAGAGGTTGGTGTTCCATAGCAAGGGTCTCGTCAATGGAAAGCAGCTGACAAACACGGGACTCGAAACTGCAGTGAACCCTGTGGGAGCTGGCTTGCCAGCGATGGCGATCTGTCATTCACATCTTTGCCGACACGAAGACCGTCATCGCGGGCAAGCCCGCTCCCACAGGAAATTGCAGTACCTGGAAGTCCGATATCAGGAAGAAAAGATTTCCGTGTAACGACGAATCCATTGGTCATGCACGGTGGCCAGGAAGGCGTTGTCGTGCATGATCGCTTTCTCGGCAATCTGTTCCGGCGTGAGGATGTACGGGCTCTTGCGCGCTTCGGCGGAGATGATCGCCTTGGCGTTGACCGGACCGTTGTAAATGTCCTCGGCCATTTTGCCCTGCACCAGCGGGTCCAGAGAGTGGTTGATGAAGGCGTAGGCCATGTCGGTGTCGCCAGGACGGTTCTTCGGCATTACCGAGAGCATCAGGTCGGTGTAGAAACCTTCCTTCATGCCGAAGGTGGCGCCCAGGCCGTAGTTCGGATCACGGATCTGTTTCGGGAAGAACGCGGGTGCGTACAGGCCACCCATGTCCAGGGAACCGGTGCGGAACAGTTCGGCGATCTGGTTCGGGTTTTCACCCAGGGTCACCACGCGATCTTTCAACTCGGCGAGTTTCTTGAAGCCCGGCTCGATGTTGTGTTCGTCACCACCGGCCAGTTTGGCGGCGATGATGATCAGGTCCATGGCCTCGGTCCAGTTCGGCGGCGGCAGGAAGATGTTCGGTGCCAGCTCGGCGTCCCACAGGGAAGCGTAACTGGTTGGCGCTTCTTTCTGGGTACGGGTGCTGTAGACCAGGCTGTTGCACCACAGCAGGTAACCGATACCGTGGCCATTGGCGCCGGTGCGGTATTTCTCCGGTACGTCGACCAGGTTGGGAATGCGGTTGAGGTCGGGTTTTTCCAGCAGGTTGGCGGCGGCCAGACCTTCGGCGCCGACGCCTGCCAGGGTGATGATGTCGTACTGCGGACGATCACCGCCGGCCTTCAGTTTGGCGACCATTTCCGAGGTGCTGCCGGTGCGGTCGGCGACGACCTTGCAACCGTACTTGTCTTCGAAGGTCGCAGCGATGTTGCGCAACGCTGCCAGGCCGGTGTCATCGGACCAGGTCAGCAGTTTCAGGGTCTTGCCGGCAAAGCGTGTATCGCTGGCGTTGGCCTTGATGAACGGCATGCTCATGGCCGCCGCGGCAACCGAGGCTACGCCCACGGTCTTGATGAATTGACGTCTGTTCAGATCGTGCTCGCCCATTACGGACTCCCTTTGTTTTTGTAGGTATGAGGCTGGTCGAAACTGTTGCATCCGCGCGGCCGGATCTGCTTGGAACCCCTTATTTACTGGGCGTTAGCTGAGCCGACGGGTTCATCCTGAGGTTGTGTAAAACACCTGACTATCGATAAAAACTCATTGAAGCCATGACGTGAGCGCATGCCTCAACACGAGGCATGCGCTCACCTTTTTCGTGCCTTCAGACAGCCCGAATCACGTGCTTGATTTCCTGGAAAGCCTGCAAGCCCCACGGCCCCAATTCGCGGCCGATGCTGCTCTGTTTGTAGCCACCCCAGGCGGTCTGCGGGAAGATCACCTGCGGCGCGTTGATCCACACAAGCCCCGCCTGCAAAGCGTTGGCGACGCGATCAGCGGCTTCGGCGTTGCGCGTGACCACACTGGCGACCAGACCGAACTGGCTGTCGTTGGCCAGGGCAATCGCTTCGGCTTCGGAGCTGAAACGACGTACGCAGATCACCGGGCCGAAAATCTCTTCACACCACAGCGCACTGTCCAGGGGCACGTCGGTGAACACCGTCGGCTGCAAAAAATATCCGCGTGGCAAGTCGGCGGGACGATTGCCACCGCAAATCAACGTGGCACCTGCACTGAGGCCGCGATCGATGTGACCGAGCACGCGCTGGTATTGCGCCTGATTGACCAGTGCGCCCATTTCCACGTTCGGGTCGAACGGGTCGGCCACGCGAATGGCTTCGGCGCGGGCCTTCAAGCGGCTCAGGAAATCATCGAACAGTTCATCGGCGACCAGCACACGGCTGGTGGCGGAACACATCTGCCCGGCGTTGAAAAAACCGCCACCGCAGGCCACTTCCACCGCCAGTTCGATATCGGCATCGGCCAATACCAGCAGCGAAGATTTGCCACCCAGTTCCAGGCTCACACCTTTGACGGTTTCCGCCGCGCGTTGCATGACCTGCACACCCACCGCGTTGCTGCCGGTGAAGGAAATCTTGGCGATGCGCGGGTCCGCCGACAGCGGCGCGCCAACGGCCAGGCCCGTACCGCAGACCACGTTCAACACACCGGCAGGCAAGCCAGCGTTTGCGATGATTGCCGCCAGTTCCAGTTCCGGCAGTGGCGTCACTTCCGAAGGTTTGAGCACCACGCAGCAACCCGCGGCCAGGGCCGGGGCGAGTTTCCACGCGGTGGTGACCATCGGGAAGTTCCACGGCACGATCAGGCCGACCACACCGCAGGGTTCGCGGCGCAGGCGCGCGCTGAAATCATCGCTTGGCAGCTCGACGGCGCTGTCCTGTTTCGCGTCCAGGCCTTCGGCCAGTCCCGCGTAGTACTCGAAGGTGGCGATCACGTCATCGACGTCGATGGCCGCTTCGAACTGTGGCTTGCCGTTGTTGCTCGACTGCAAGTGCATCAGGTGATCACGACCCGCCTGCACGCCCGCAGCGATTTTGCGCAGGATCGCACCGCGCTCGGCGCCGGTGGTTTTCGACCAGTCGGCGAACGCTCGGGTTGCCGCGCTGACAGCCTGATCGACCGCTTGCTCATCACCGCCGACGACCGTGGTCAGCAGCGCTTCGGTAGCCGGGTTGATCACGCGCAGGTGTTCAGTGCCGGCGGACCATTTACCATCGATGAACAGGCCGTCGAGCGTGGTTGGCAACGTCAAGGAGAAGCTCATTTCGACACCGCCTTGGTCCACGCAGTCTGATCGATTTCAATCAGGGTCGGGCCCTGGCGATCGGCGGCCACGCGCAAGGCTCGGCGCAGATGCTCGACGTCGCTGACCGCTTCGGCAGCGCAGCCCAGGGCCTTGGCGACACCGATGAAGTCCGGAGTGTAGATGTCCACACCAACCGGCTCGATGGCGCGGTTGACCATGTATTTCTTGATTTCTTCGTAGCCTTGGTTGTTCCACAGCAGCACGATCACCGGGGTGCGCGCTTCAACGGCGCTGGCCAGTTCCGGCAAGGTGAATTGCAGGCCGCCGTCACCGATCAGGCACACCACCGGCGGACGCGTACCGCTTTCCACGCTGCCACCGAGCCAGGCGCCAATTGCGGCCGGCAAGGCGTAACCGAGGGTGCCGTAGCCGGTGGACGAGTTGAACCAGCGGCGCGGGCGCTCAGGGTTGAACGTCAGGTTGCCGGTGTACACCGGTTGGGTCGAATCGCCGACGAATACGGCGTCCGGCAATTCGTGCAGCACGGTTTCCAGGAAGCGGGTCTGGGCCAGGGTCGGCGCATCCCAGGTGGCGGCCAGTTCTTCGCGCAGGCGGGCGGCACGCACCTGACCCCAATCGTTGCTGCGCTCGGCCAGCGACTTGTGGGACAACGCGCTGAGCAACGCCTGGGCGGCGTTGCGCGAGTCGGCCACCAACGCCACGTGCGGCGGGTAGTTGCGCACGGTCTGGTCCGGGTCGATGTCGACGCGCAGCAGTTGGCCTGGAATCTCGAAGCCACCGGCGAAGGTAACGTCGTAGTCGGTCTCGGCCAGCTCGGTACCGATGGCCAGCACCACGTCAGCCTCGGCGACCAGTGCACGGGTCGCGACCAGGCTCTGGGTCGAACCGATCAACAACGGGTGGCCGGACTCGAGCATGCCTTTGGCATTGATGGTCAGTGCGACAGGGGCGTCCAGCAGTTCAGCCAGTTCGGTCAGTTCGGCGGCGGCATCGATGGCGCCGCCACCGGCGAGAATCAACGGACGCTTGGCGCCGGCCAGCAACTCGGTCATGCGGCTCACAGCGGCTGGGGCCGCACCGGCACGGTCGATGTTTACCGGAACGCTGGCAAGCAGGTCGTCGGCGTTTTCAACCAGCACGTCCAACGGAATTTCGATGTGCACCGGACGCGGACGACCCGCCTGGAACAGCGCGAAGGCACGGGCCAACACGCCTGGCAATTCCGACGCCGACATCAGGGTGTGGGAGAACGCTGCGACACCGGCACACAGTGCGCTCTGGTTCGGCAGCTCGTGCAGCTTGCCACGACCGCCGCCCAACTGGCTGCGCGATTGCACGCTGGAGATCACCAGCATCGGGATCGAATCGGCGTAGGCCTGCCCCATCGCCGTAGTGATGTTGGTCATGCCAGGGCCGGTGATGATGAAGCACACGCCCGGTTTGCCGCTGGTGCGGGCATAGCCGTCGGCCATGAAGCCGGCGCCCTGTTCGTGACGCGGCGTGACGTGGTTGATGCTCGAACGGGCCAGCCCGCGATACAGCTCCACGGTGTGAACCCCGGGAATGCCGAACACCTGCTCGACCCCGTAACCTTCGAGTAACTTGACCAATACTTCGCCGCACGTCGCCATGTCATTGCCCTTCTTGTTCGATTGAGACGCCGGACCTGTGCAATGTTTATGATGGATTCGCAGGTCCAGGGATGGCCTCATTGGAACGGGCGACACGTAGCCGCAACAATGGATAAAAAGTCATACTAGCCATGTCTTCACGTCATACCTTGGATCCCAATGAAACGACTGCCTCCCCTGCCGGCGCTGCACACTTTTCTGATTACCGCGCAGTGCTGCAATTTCACCCGGGCCGCCGAGCAACTGCACATCACCCAAGGCGCAGTGAGCCGACAGATCGCCGGGCTGGAAGATCATCTGGGTTATGAACTGTTCATCCGTCAGGCCCGGGGGCTGGACCTGACCGCCGAAGGGCGGGAGTGGCTGCCGCGGGTCCAGCAGATTTTCGGCCTGATCGACGAAGCGGTGGAACAGATCGGCGAGAAGCGCGAAACCCTGCAACTCAAGGCACCGAGCTGTGTCATGCGCTGGCTGTTACCCCGGCTGTTGCAGTGGCAAAAGGAACGACCGGACGTGCCGGTGGAACTGACGACCACCGTCAAGCACGGCGTGGATTTTCATCGCGAGCAATTCGATGCGGCGGTGATGTACGGTGCGCCGCCGGACAGTGCCCTGGTGTCGTGCCTGTTGTTTGATGAACAACTGACACCCGTGTGTTCGCGGCCAATGCTGGAAGGGTCGTTGGCCCTGCAGACGCCGGCCGACCTGCAACAACACTTGTTGTTGCACCCCACCCGCGATGAACGGGACTGGAAAACCTGGCTGAAAGCCGCGGATGTGCACTTGACCAATGTCGGCAAGGGTCAGCATTTCGAAACACTGGACCTGGCCATGTCGATGGCGTCCCAAGGAACAGGCGTGGCGATTGGCGACTGGTCGTTGATCGGCGATGACCTGAATGCCGGGCGGTTGGTCATGCCTTTTGATTTGAAGGTGAAAACCGGGCTGTCGTATTACCTGGTATTCCCGGAAAAACCTGCACCTTCGCCGAAATTGCGCGAATTGACGGGGTGGTTGGTGGAGCAGGCGCAGTCGCGGTGAGCCCTGAAAAACTTCGCCGGCAAGCCGGCTCCTACAGGATTTGATCCCCTGTAGGAGCTGGCTTGCCAGCGAATGGATTCAAGCCGCGCCATCAATACCCGACAGTAAACCGCTGCCGCGAATGCTTCGGCGCTTCGACTTCATCCAGCATCGCAATCGCATAATCGGCAAACGTGATCCAGCTGCGCCCTTCACTACTCACCAGCAAATCATCCTTGCCGATCCGGAATTTCCCGCTGCGCTCGCCTTCGACAAACTCCGCCGATGGCGACAGGAAGGTCCAGTCCAGCTCCTTTTCCTGACGCAGGTTTTCAAGAAACACGGCACCGGCACCGGCCTCCGCCTTGTATGCCTCCGGGAAGCCTGCGCTGTCGATCACCCGAGTGCCGTCCGGCAACAACAGCGAACCGGCACCGCCCACCACCAGCAGGCGTTTGACCCCGGCCTGCTTCACCGGCCCGATTACGGCGGCGGCCGGCAGCGTCGAGAAATGCGCAGCGCTGATCACCACGTCATGACCGGCAATTGCCGCTTGCAACGCGGCGGCATCCAGCGCATCGACAGCCTGGCTCACCACACCGCTACGCGGAACGATCTTCGAAGTGTCGCGGGCGATGGCGGTGACGCTGTGACCGCGACGCAGGGCTTCTTCCAGCAGTTGGCTACCGGCACGACCGGTGGCACCGATGATTGCGATTTTGCTCATGACGTTCTCCAGTTGGATTTAGGTAAGTCAGTACAAATCAGGATGGTGAGGGGTTTCGCTAAATCCCCCCGCCACAGATAAATTCATTCACCCCACTTCATCTCGCCCTTGGCGACTTTGGCGCTCAGCTCAAGGGAGCTTTCTTCGCCCAGTGCCGGGAAGCGTTTTTTCATTGCGGCAATCAACGCCGCGGAATCCTTGGCCTTGGCGGTTTCTTCGTCGAAGGCCTTGATGTAATCGGCGGTGAACTGCAACGCCGCCAGGGACCGGGTGCTCTCGCCGAGGTAGTGTCCCGGCACGATGGTTTTCGGATGGAGCGTTTCAATCGAATGCAGCGTAGCCAACCAATCGACATGGGACTGCGGGGTCTGGGTGTCGGCCATCCACACGTGGATGTTTTCAGCCACGACCACACCACCCACCACGGCCTTGATCGATGGAATCCAGACGAAGCTGCGATCAGGTTGCTTGCCCGCCAGGCCCACCACCTGCAACTTCTGCCCTTCGAGGATCAGGCTGTCGCCCTTGAGCACGTCCGGCACGATGGTTTTGGCCGGTGCGTCAGCCCCCAACTTCGGCCCCCAAAACGCCCGTTTGCCCTCGACGGTCTGCTTGATGTGATCAACGGTTGGCTGCGAGGCGAGCACCTTGGCGTTGGGGAATGCAGCGGTCAGGGTGTCGAGGCCGAAGTAATAATCCGGGTCACCGTGACTGATGTAGATAGTGGTCAGTTGCTTGCCGCTGGCGCGGATTTTTTCCACCACCTGTTCGGCCTGGGACTTGCCGAATTGCGCGTCCACCAGGATCGCGTCTTTTTCGCCGCTGACCAGCACCGAGGTCACCGGGAAAATCGCCTTGTCGCCAGGATTGTAGACGTCCAGCGTCAGCGTCGATGCGCTGGCATGGGCGGCAAACCCGAGGGCGGTCGCCAGGAAAATGCGTTTGAGTGAGGTGAAGCCGATCATTTTTTACACCGTTGTCTGATAGGAGACCTGCTCTTCGTAGGAGCTGGCTTGCCAGCGATGGACGTCAACGATAACGCGTGCTTACCGGAAAAACGCGGCGCCTTGGCTTCCATCGCTGGCAAGCCAGCTCCTACAGGTGGAGCAGAGCTTAGTTGCATGGGTCAGTACAAAAAATGCGATGCTTGAACATAGTTTGTTTCTGAAAGCGGGCAAATCATGGATCGTCTACAAGCAATGCGGGTGTTCGTCACGGTGGTCGACCTCGGCAGCCAATCGGCCGCCGCCGATCATCTGGAGCTGTCGCGGCCGGTGGTTTCCCGGTACCTGGCGGAACTGGAAGACTGGGTCGGCGCGCGCCTGATGCACCGCACCACCCGCAGATTGAGCCTGACCGCCGCCGGCAGCGAAACCCTGCCCCGGTGCCGACAGATGCTGGAACTGTGCAACGACCTGCAAGCCGCCGTCAGCGAGCCGGACGAGGCACCCCGTGGCCTGTTGCGCATCAGCGTCAGCACCTCGTTCGGCCAGGCGCAACTGGCCGATGCCATGGCGGCGTACGTCAAGCGCTACCCCGGCGTCAGCATCGACATGCAGATGCTCGACCGCACGGTAAACCTGGTGGATGAGCGCATCGACCTGGCGATTCGCACCAGTAACGACCTGGATCCCAACCTGATTGCCCGCCAGCTGACGGTCTGTCGCTCGGTGATCTGCGCCTCCCCCGCTTACTTGCGCGAGCATCCAGCGCCGCAGCGGGTCGAGGATTTGAGCCAGCACAACTGCCTGACCCACTCCTATTTCGGCAAGAGCCTCTGGCATTTCGAACAGGACGGCGAGCAGATCTCGGTGCCCGTGCAAGGGAACATCAGCGCCAATGAAGCCAGCACACTGCTGCGCGCGGCCATGGCCGGAGCCGGGGTGGCGATGCTGCCCACGTATCAGGCCGGGGTGCATATTCACAACGGCGAACTGATCCGCTTGCTACCCCGGGCGGAACCGCGGCGGATGAACGTGTACGCGGTGTACGCCTCGCGCAAACACATGCCGGCGGCGTTGCGCAGCTTGCTGGATTTTCTGGTGGAGAGGTTTCCTGAAGAACCCGCGTGGGACGCCGGCCTGTAAACACCGCCCCTGTAGGAGCTGGCTTGCCAGCGAAGGGGCCCTGAAAAATGGTGCAAGATTCGAGGCCGCCTTCGCTGGCAAGCCAGCTCCTACAAGGGTAATCAGTGCTGGCAACTCACTGGCGCTGACCTATGCTCAAGGTAGTACCCAAGGGTATTCGTTCAGAGGTCTGCGCCATGAACATCAAAACAAGAAGGTACCTCGCCATTTTCATCACCTGTGCGGTGACGCTCGGGTTGTATGGCGCGGCAGCCTGGCGTGTGGAGCAGTTGCGCAACCTGCCCCGTGATTACGCCAGCTGCAATTTCGAGCGTTGCATTCCCCACAACGCCACGCTCAACGCCCTGCGCTGACGAATGCCGTTGGGGGATAGCTGATCAGGCCTGATTGTCCTGGTCGGCCTTCAAGCGGTCGCGAAAAGCCTTGGGCGAAATCCCCACCCGGCGTCGGAACAGGCGCGTGAAGTTGGTCGGATCCGAAAACCCCAATACGTCGGACATTTCATAAATGGTCATGCTGGTGTAGGTCAGCAAGCGCTTGGCCTCCAGCAGCTGCCGTTCGTGCATGATCTGCAACGCCGGTTGCCCCGCCAGCTCGCGGCAGGTGCCGTTGAGGTGGGACACTGAAATGCCCAGCCGATGAGCCAGATCCTCGACCTTGACGTGCTGGCGATAGGTCTCTTCCACCAGCTGAATGAAACCGTTGAGGTATTCCCGGGCACGCTGTGGCCGTTGGGACGCTGAACGTCGCTGGATCACCTGACGGCTGACCCACACCATGATCACGCTGACCAGCGAATGCATGAGCATTTCCCGCGCCGGTTGATGACCTGTGTATTCGGTTTGCAAGGCAGCAAACAGGCTGTTGAGGTACTCACTGTCCTTGCCGGCCGGGTAACTTTCGGCCTGGGCCAGGGCATTCACCGAGTTACCCAATTGCGCTTGCAGATGGGCGACCAGTGGCGCGGCCAGGGTCACGACGAATCCTTCGACGTCTTCGGAAAAACGATAGCCATGAATCGACAACGGCGGCATGACCAGAATCGACGGCTCATTCAGTTGCGTACGTTTGCCTTCGATTTCAAGCTCTGCCTGACCTTTGAATACGAAGAGCAACTGGCATAAATCGGCATGACGGTGGGGTTTGATTTCCCATTGATGTTCGCGGCTGCGTTTGGAGATGGTTTCACAGTGCAGCAAGTCCGGGGTCGGCCAATCCAGGCTTTCACCGTAGAGCTTGAACACCGGAATCGAAGGCACGTCAGGCTTGTTCATCACTTCAATCCAGGCCTCGGAATAGATGACGGGCGATAATCGCACCGATTGGCAGAATGTACAGGTATCGGCTCAGTTTTCACCTTCAATTGACAGACCCGCAAGGGAAAAATGCAAGCACTCGATCCATAAAAATCATTCACCGACCCTGGTCGCGTGGAGCTTGCGAGTCCTAAAAACAATGAAAATGCTGAAAACCCAAGTCGCCATTATCGGTGCCGGTCCCTCCGGCCTTTTGCTCGGTCAGTTACTGCATAAGGCCGGTATCGACACCCTGATTCTCGAACGCCAAACCCCGGATTATGTACTCGGTCGCATCCGTGCCGGCGTCCTTGAACAAGGCATGGTAGAGCTGTTGCGCCAGGCCGGTGTGGGTCAGCGCATGGAGGCCGAAGGTCTGGTCCACGGCGGTTTCGAACTGGCCCTCGACGGGCGCCGGGTGCACATCGACCTGCAAGCCCTCACCGGTGGAAAAACCGTGATGATCTACGGCCAGACCGAGGTCACCCGCGACTTGATGGCCGCTCGTCGGGAGGCTGGCGCGCAGACGATTTACCAGGCTGGCAATGTCGTTCCCCATGGCATGAAAACCGACGAAACCTACGTCACTTTTGAGAAGGACGGCGAGCTGTATCGCCTCGATTGCGACTACATCGCCGGATGCGATGGCTTCCATGGGGTGGCGCGGCAGTCGATTCCCGCCGAGTGCCTGAAGGTGTTCGAGAGGGTCTACCCGTTTGGCTGGCTGGGAATACTGGCCGACACCCCGCCGGTTCACGAGGAGCTGGTCTATGCCCGCCACGCGCGCGGTTTCGCCCTGTGCAGCATGCGCTCGGCGACCCGCACCCGGTATTACCTGCAGGTGCCTGCCGACGAAAAAGTCGAGGACTGGTCCGATCAGCGTTTCTGGGATGAGCTCAAGACTCGCCTCCCGGAGAAACTGGCGGAAAACCTGGTGACCGGGCCGTCCATCGAAAAAAGCATCGCGCCACTGCGCAGCTTCGTGGTGGAACCCATGCAGTACGGCCGAATGTTCCTGGTCGGCGACGCGGCGCACATTGTCCCGCCCACCGGTGCCAAGGGCTTGAACCTGGCGGCGAGCGACGTCAGTACCTTGTTCAATATCCTGCTGAAGGTGTACCGCGAGGGCCGTGTCGATTTGCTGGAGAAATACTCGGAGGTCTGCCTGCGCCGGGTATGGAAAGCCGAGCGTTTTTCCTGGTGGATGACCTCGATGCTGCACCGTTTCGAGGAGCACGATGCCTTCAGCCAGCGTATTGCCGAATCGGAGCTGGAGTACTTCATCGATTCCGAAGCCGGCCGGAAAACCATTGCAGAAAATTACGTCGGGCTTCCTTATGAGGCTATCGAATAGGCTGCTACCGACTTACACTGGCGAGCATCCCCGCTCGCCCATGCCCCTTGCGGGACCCTCACTGCCCGCAGGTTCTCCCGTGACCAATCTCAACCATCCAGAAACGTCCAAACCGGCCATTCGCAGCGTACTGGTCGCCCTGATGATGGCGATCTTTCTTGGCGCGCTGGACCAAACCATTGTCGCCGTGTCGATGCCGGCCATTTCCGCGCAATTCAAGGACGTCAGCCTGCTGGCCTGGGTGATTTCCGGCTACATGGTGGCGATGACGGTGGCGGTGCCGATCTACGGCAAACTGGGCGATCTGTACGGGCGGCGCAAGTTGATGCTGTTCGGCATGGGCGTGTTCACCCTGGCATCGCTGTTCTGCGGCATGGCCCAGAGCATGGAGCAATTGGTGCTGGCGCGGATTCTTCAGGGGATCGGCGCGGGCGGGATGATTTCGGTCAGCCAGGCGATCATTGGCGACATCGTGCCGCCGCGCGAGCGCGGCCGCTATCAGGGTTATTTCAGCAGCATGTACGCGGTGGCCAGTGTGGCCGGTCCGGTACTCGGCGGCTACATGACCGAATACCTGTCCTGGCGCTGGGTGTTCCTGATCAACCTGCCATTGGGGCTGGGCGCCTGGCTGGTGGCAAACCGCAATCTGGTGGGGCTGCCGATTCCGCAACGCAAACCGGTTATCGACTACCTTGGCACACTGCTGATGATTATCGGCCTGACCGCGCTGTTGCTCGGGATCACTCAGGTCGGCCAGGGACATTCATGGCGCAGCCGCGAAGTGTTCGGTCTGTTCGCTTGCGCGGTGATGGTGCTGGCGGTGTTCGTCTGGCATGAACGTCGCGCGCGGGAGCCGTTGCTGCCGATGCACCTGTTCGCCAACCGCAACGCCCTGCTGTGCTGGTGCACGATTTTCTTCACCAGTTTCCAGGCCATTTCGCTGATCGTGCTGATGCCGTTGCGCTTCCAGAGCGTCACCGGCGCCGGGGCCGACAGCGCCGCGCTGCATTTGCTGCCGCTGGCCATGGGGCTGCCGATTGGCGCGTATTTCGCCGGGCGTCGCACCTCGGTGACCGGTCGGTACAAACCGCAGATTCTCACCGGCGCGATCCTGATGCCGATCTCGATTCTCGGCATGGCCTTCAGCCCGCCCAACGCCACATTACTGAGCAGCCTGTTCATGCTACTGAGCGGCATCGCCGGCGGCATGCAGTTCCCGACTTCGCTGGTGGGGACGCAGAACTCGGTGGAACAGCGCGACATCGGCGTCGCCACCAGCACCACCAACCTGTTCCGTTCGCTGGGTGGTGCAGTGGGGGTGGCGTTGATGTCGGCACTCTTGCTGGCGTTATTGCAGGACTCGAGCTTCGCGCACCTGGCCGGCTCGTCGCTGATCAACGAAGGGCATTCGGGCAATGTCCTGCTGGACGGCCTCAACGCCGTACCGGGGGATGCGCAGAACGCCTTGCGCGCCGAATTGCTGTTGACCTTCCGGCATTTGCTGATGGTCAGTGCCGCGGTGTCCCTGCTGGGACTGGCCGCGGCGATTGCCATGCCGAACAGGTTGTTGCGGGGCCGGGAAGACAAGGTTCGGTAGCCAGACCGCGTCGCCTGCATCGCGGGCAAGCCCGCTCCCACAGGATTTGCACGGTCCTTGTGGGAGCGGGCTTGCCCGCGATGGACTCAAGAGCGCCGCGCTTATCCTGTCACCCCGCGTTTTCGTTGACGACCATCGCGAGCAAGCTCGCTCCTACAAATACCCGCCAGGTTTTACTGACGGGCGCGCAGTTGCTGTTGCAGGTTCTGGATCTGCGCCTGAAGGGTGTTGATATTGCGGGTGACCTGGCCACGGAAGGCGTCAAACTCGGCGATGTTGGCCGAGCTTTGGGAAGTCGCCGGGCGATTGTCCTGCTGGCTTTTGAGGATGACGACTTCCTGTTCCAGGCGATCGATGGCGGCGGTCGGGTTGCCTTGTTTCTTCAAGGCGGTGATGTCGGCGCCGAGGCTTTTCAACTGGGCGTCGAATTTTTCCGTGTCCGCCGGGGCGCTTTTCAGTGTGGCTACGTCACTGTTCAAGACTTTGACCTGAGCCTGCAATTGAATGGTGGCCGTCTGTTGCTCAGTGTTCTGGGCAGTGATCTGTGCCAGATGCTTGTCGAGCTCGGTGGTTTGCGCGGTCATCTGCGCCAGGCGCTTGTCCAGGTCCGAAGCCTGACCGGCCACGCCTTGTTGCTGTTTGCCCTGATCCTGCAGCTTGCTTTCCAGTTGCTTGATTTGCAGCTTCAAGGCTTCGCTGTCGCTGGTGACGTTGGTCTGGCTGGCCACAACCTTTCCGGAAATGTCCTGCAAGCGCCCCGCCGCTTCCTCACTGATGCGCGCGAAACTTTCCTGGGTCGCCACCAGTTGCTGCTCCATCAGCGAGATCTGCTGGAAGCTCCACCAGGCCAGGCCTGCAAATGCAAAGAACAACGCGCCCACCAGCGCCCACAACGGCCCGGTACTCGGGCTCTTGACCTTGACCACAGGTGTCGTGCGCGAATGCACGGAGGTACGCGCGGTGGGTACATAGTCATCGTCGTCGAGGCTGTCGGCACGCAGGCTCGGTACATCATCGAAGTCGTCGTTGGCATCGTTACGCATGGACATTGAGTCAACCTTTGTGAAACGGTGATGGCTTGATGCGGCGAGTATAACCCCCACAGTCGCACCGATTGACCCTCAACCCCCGAGTCGGTTCAGTGTGGGCGGTTCAGCGAATAGCCTGGGCCTTCCACCAACCGCAAAACTCATCGAGGGCGGTCCACAGGCTCACCTTCGGGTCGTAATCCAGATAATGCCGGGCGCGGCTGATGTCCAGGGTGAAATTTTTGTTCATGACCTGCATGCCCAGTCGCGACAGGGTCGGTTCCGGGCGACCCGGCCACAGCTTGCACGCGCCTTCGTTGAGGGCGGCGACGCTGTAGGCCAAACCGTAGGAACGGTAGCGCGTAACTTGTGGGACTTCCATGTTGCGCATGACGTAATTGACCACATCCCACAACGGGATCGGCGTTCCGTTGCTGATGTTGTAGGCCTTGCCCAAGGCTGAACCACTGGCCAGCAAACTGCTGAGCAACGCTTCATTGAGGTTTTGCACACTGGTGAAATCGACTTTATTCAGGCCGTTGCCGATGATTGCCAGGCGGCCCTTGCGCTGCATGTTGAGCAGACGCGGGAAAATGCTCATGTCGCCGGCACCGGTGACGAAACGCGGACGCAGTGCCAGGGTTTCGAGGCCGAATTCCTGGGCGCCGAACACTTTTTGCTCGGCCAGGTATTTGGTCGCGGCGTAGGGATGCTTGAAGCGTTTGGGCACCTGTTCTTCGGTCAGGCCCAAGTGATCGCGGCCATCGAAGTAGATCGACGGCGAGGACAAATGCACCAGGCGCCGAACCCGCTGCTTCAAACAGGCCTCGACCACGTTTTCGGTGACCTGGACATTGCCTTGGTGAAAATCCTGATAGCGCCCCCACAGGCCGACGGCGCCGGCGCAATGCACCACGGCCTCGACATCGGAACACAACTCGCGGGTGAATTGCGGGTCGCTCAAATCGCCCTGGATAAATTCGGCGCCACGCCGCACCAGATGCTCCACACCCTCGGCCCGGCGACCGTTGACCCGCACGTCCAGGCCTTGCTCCAGGGCGAAACGCGCAAAGCGCCCGCCGATGAAACTGCTTGCGCCGGTGACCAGAATTTTCATGTAGTGCTCCGAATATTTCTTTTTGCGTATTGCGTGAGGTCTTGACGCTGCCCGTCAGTTCAACGGCACCAGCCATTGCTTCGACGCGCGTACCAACTGATCGGTGAGCAGACCCAGCAACTGACCGCCATTGCGCCAATGATGCCAGTACAGCGGCACATCGATCGGTTTATCTGGCAAAAGCTCCAGCAAAGTGCCGCGTTCCAGTTGTTCGCGTACCTGTAGTTCCGGGACCAGCCCCCAGCCGAGCCCGGCTTCGGTGAGTCGGATGAAGCCTTCTGACGACGGGCATAAATGGTGTTCGAATCCGCCATCGACGCCCAAGGACGCAAGATAACGATGCTGCAGGAAATCATCCGGGCCGAATACCAGGGCCGGGGTTCGGGCCAACTGCCCGGCATGTACGCCTTGGGGGAAATGTCGGGCAATGAAAGCCGGGCTGGCCAATGCCCGGTAGCGCATCGCTCCCAGCAACACGCTGCGGGCGCCGGCCACCGGCCGCTCGCTGGCACACAGGCAGGCCGCCACTTCCCCTGCGCGCATGCGTTTGAGGCCGACGGTCTGGTCTTCGACGATCAGGTCCAGCAATACATGCTGATCCGCGCAAAAATCCCCCACGGCCTGCGCCCACCAGGTCGCCAGACTGTCGGCGTTCAACGCGATGCGCAGGCGTTCCGGCACACCTTCTTCGTCCAGCGCCGGCACCAGGCTCTGCAAGTCACGCTCAAGCAAGCGCACCTGCTGCACATGGTTGAGCAGACGCCGGCCAATCTCGGTTGGAGACGGTGGCGTACCTCGTACCAGCACCGGCTGGCCAACCCGCGCTTCAAGCAATTTGATGCGCTGGGAAATCGCCGATTGCGACAAACCCAGGACCTGCGCAGCCCGTTCGAAACCCGCCTGCTCGACCACCGCGGCCAGGGCAGAAAGCAATTTATAGTCGAACATCAGTTTTCCTAATGAGCGATCAGCATTATTGGTTTTTCTTATACAGCGATGTACCAGAGAATAGCCAGCAAGAACTCTTGAACAGGAAACACCGACATGGCTGGCGAAACTTCATTGGCAACGCTGCTACGCAGCATGAGCCCGCAACTCAATGCCGGCGAATACGTGTTCTGCACCTTGCACGACGGGCAATTGCCTTCAGGCCTGGACATCGTCGGCAGCTTCCGTGAGCAAGAAGGCCTGACGGTCATTCTTGAACGGTCCCACGCTGAACGGGCCGGTTTCAGTTTCGACTACGTCGCGGCCTGGATCACCTTGAACGTGCACTCGGCCCTCGAGGCCGTCGGCCTGACCGCCGCGTTTGCCACCGCACTCGGACAAGCCGGTATCAGCTGCAACGTGATCGCCGGCTATTACCACGACCATTTGTTCGTCGGCCAGGCCGACGCCGAGCGCGCGATGCAAGTGCTGCGCGACCTGGCAGCGAACGCGGAGTAACCCTCATGTGGCAAAGCTATGTAAATGGCCTGTTGGTGGCCTTCGGCCTGATCATGGCGATCGGCACGCAAAACGCGTTTGTGCTGGCGCAAAGCCTGCGACGTGAACATCACCTGCCGGTGGCGGCACTGTGCGTGATGTGCGATGCGATTCTGGTGGCCGCCGGGGTGTTCGGCCTGGCCACGGTACTGGCGCAGAACCCGACCCTGTTGGCGGTCGCCCGCTGGGGGGGCGCGGTGTTTTTGATCTGGTATGGCAGTCAGGCGTTGCGCCGGGCTTTTTCAAAACAAAGCCTGCAGCAGGGTGAAAATCAGACCGTTCGTTCGTTGCGGGCAGTGATGCTCAGTGCGTTGGCCGTGACACTGCTCAACCCCCATGTGTATCTGGACACCGTTTTGCTGATCGGCTCCCTTGGCGCGCAACAAACCGAGCCCGGCGCTTATGTGGTCGGTGCGGCCAGTGCCTCGTTGCTGTGGTTTTTCACGCTGGCACTGGGCGCCGCATGGCTGGCTCCGTGGCTGGCTCGGCCAAGTACCTGGCGAATCCTCGATCTGCTGGTGGCTGTCATGATGTTCGCTGTAGCGCTGCAACTGATCATGGCTGGCTGATTTATTCCAAAAGGCTCTGGAACCTCTATTCCACACAGTTGTTGCGTGGTTATGCCGCACCCCCGGTGCTATGATCCGACACCTGCGCCGCAAAGAGTATAAAACTCCCCGGCGCTTGTCTGGCCGCCCGTGATCGGCCTTGCGCCCACCGCAACTGACCTGATTAGGAGATCCACCATGGCTTTCGAATTGCCGCCACTGCCTTACGCACACGATGCACTGCAGCCGCACATTTCCAAGGAAACTCTGGAATACCACCACGACAAGCACCACAACACCTATGTCGTGAACCTGAACAACCTGGTGCCAGGCACCGAGTTCGAAGGCAAGACCCTGGAAGAAATCGTCAAGACTTCCTCGGGCGGTATCTTCAACAACGCCGCTCAGGTCTGGAACCACACTTTCTACTGGAACTGCCTGGCGCCAAACGCTGGCGGTCAACCAACCGGCAAACTGGCTGAAGCCATCAACGCTGCGTTCGGTTCGTTCGACAAGTTCAAGGAAGAGTTCAGCAAGACCTCCATCGGCACCTTCGGCTCCGGCTGGGGCTGGCTGGTGAAAAAAGCTGACGGTTCCCTGGGCCTGGCCAGCACCATCGGCGCCGGCAACCCGCTGACCAACGGCGACACCCCGCTGCTGACCTGCGACGTCTGGGAACACGCTTACTACATCGACTACCGCAACCTGCGTCCTAAGTACGTCGAAGCGTTCTGGAACCTGGTCAACTGGAAATTCGTGGCTGAGCAGTTCGAAGGCAAAACCTTCACCGCTTAAGCTCGATGTCAGTCAAAAAACCCGGCTTTTATGCCGGGTTTTTTTATGGGCCGGGTAATGAGCGAAGAGTTGTGGCGCTTGGTCGGCCGCCTTCGCGGGCGAGCCCGCTCCCACAGGGAATCGGTACATCCATGAAAATCAGGTCGGCTGTTCGGCCGTCATCGCTGGCAAGCCAGCTCCCACAGGGAATCGGTACATCCGCGAAAATCAGGTCGACTGTTCGGCCGTCATCGCTGGCAAGCCAGCTCCTACCGGGAATCGGTTTACCCACCAAAATCAGGTCGGCTGTTCGGCCGCCTTCGCTGCGATGCGGCGACCCGACAAGCCAGCTCCTACAGGGGAACTGGTACATCCGAGAAAGCCAGGTCGGCTATAAGGCCGCCTCGCGTTGCTTTGGCTTTTGATCTTCTTGCCACCTCGAGAGGCCGAGTGGAGG
>NZ_WTFT01000008.1:212346-373726 GCF_009861505.1 Pseudomonas izuensis
GCTTTTCCAAGTGACCCGCCGTCAGGGCGGAACCGTTAGTGGCCGTTGCCGCAGGAATGGATATGTACGCGGTCAACAACATCAAGGTCGCCTGACACATAGCCTTCGCTGGCAAGCCAGCTCCTACAGGAAAATTACGCAAATACACAACGCGGGCCCATTTCCCACGATGAAACGAGCCTTCAACCCCTTGCCCCCCCGCCACAGCCGTCTAACATCAACCAGAAGGAAAATATCTCCACCTCCCCCCTCAAGTTGAAGGACTCGACAACCGACACAGTACTAATCGGACAATTACCCCAGTCAAGAGCATATCGGCCAAGCTGCAGGCAAAATCCCGCAAGGATGATTGTCCCTTTGACTGCCATCACGGGATTGCCAATACTCATGGCAACTTGATGCTACCCGCACGGAACAAGGAATAGCCTTTTGAAGCTGGAACTCAAGAACAGCTTGTCGGTGAAGTTGCTCCGGGTCGTGCTCCTGTCGGCATTGATCGTCGGCGTTGTCTTGAGCTGCGCCCAGATCGTTTTCGATGCCTATAAAACACGCCAGGCTGTCGCCGGCGATGCCGAACGCATCCTGGACATGTTTCGCGACCCCTCGACCCAGGCTGTCTACAGCCTGGACCGTGAAATGGGCATGCAGGTTATCGAAGGCTTGTTTCAGGACGACGCCGTACGCCAGGCTTCCATCGGCCATCCCAATGAAGCCATGCTCGCGCAAAAATCCCGCGAATTGCAGCAGTCCAACAGTCGCTGGCTGACCGACCTGATCCTGGGGCAGGAACGCACGTTCACCACCCAGTTGGTGGGGCGCGGCCCATACAGCGAGTATTACGGTGACTTGAGCATCACCCTCGACACGGCCACCTACGGACAAGGTTTTATCGTCAGTTCGGTGATCATCTTCATTTCCGGTGTGCTGCGCGCCCTGGCGATGGGGCTGGTGCTGTATCTGGTTTATCACTGGCTGTTGACCAAACCCCTGTCGCGGATCATCGAGCACCTGACTGAAATCAATCCGGATCGTCCCAGCGAACACAAGATTCCGCTGCTCAAGGGCCACGAGAAAAACGAACTGGGGATCTGGATCAACACCGCCAACCAGTTGCTGGAGTCCATCGAACGCAATACCCATCTGCGCCACGAAGCGGAAAACAGCCTGCTGCGCATGGCCCAGTACGATTTCCTCACTGGCCTGCCGAACCGCCAGCAATTGCAGACGCAACTGGACAAGATCCTGGTCGACGCCGGCAAGCTGCAACGCCGGGTTGCCGTGCTGTGTGTCGGCCTCGACGACTTCAAGGGCATCAACGAACAATTCAGCTACCAGACCGGCGACCAGTTGCTGCTGGCCCTGGCCGATCGCCTGCGGGCGCACAGCGGTCGCCTCGGCGCCCTCGCCCGCCTAGGCGGCGACCAGTTCGCGCTGGTCCAGGCCGATATCGAACAGCCCTACGAAGCCGCCGAACTGGCCCAAAGCATTCTCGATGACCTGGAAGCGGCGTTTGCCCTCGATCATCAGGAAATCCGCCTGCGCGCCACCATCGGCATCACCTTGTTCCCCGAAGACGGCGACAGCACCGAGAAGCTGCTGCAAAAAGCCGAGCAGACGATGACCCTGGCCAAGACCCGCTCGCGCAATCGCTACCAGTTCTATATCGCCAGCGTCGATACAGAAATGCGTCGCCGTCGCGAGCTGGAAAAAGACCTGCGCGACGCCTTGGCCCGCGAGCAGTTCTACCTCGTCTACCAACCGCAGATCAGCTACCGCGATCACCGGGTGGTCGGCGTCGAGGCGTTGATTCGCTGGCAGCACCCCGAACACGGGCTGGTTCCACCGGACCTGTTCATCCCGCTGGCCGAGCAGAACGGCACCATTATCGCCATTGGCGAGTGGGTACTGGATCAGGCCTGCAAGCAGTTGCGCGACTGGCACGACCAGGGTTTCAGCGACCTGCGCATGGCGGTGAACCTGTCTACCGTGCAACTGCACCACGCCGAGCTGCCAAGGGTGGTCAACAACCTGCTGCAAATGTATCGCCTGCCACCGCGCAGCCTGGAACTGGAGGTCACCGAAACCGGCCTGATGGAAGACATCAGCACCGCCGCCCAGCATTTGCTCAGTCTGCGTCGTTCCGGCGCGCTGATCGCGATCGACGACTTCGGTACGGGGTATTCCTCGCTGAGCTATCTGAAAAGCCTGCCGCTGGACAAGATCAAGATCGACAAGAGCTTCGTTCAGGACCTGCTCGATGACGACGACGATGCGACCATCGTTCGCGCCATCATTCAGCTGGGCAAGAGCCTGGGCATGCAGGTGATCGCCGAAGGCGTGGAAACCGCCGAACAGGAGGCTTACATCATCTCCGAAGGCTGCCATGAAGGTCAGGGCTATCACTACAGCAAACCACTGCCCGCAAGGGAGCTGGGCGCTTATCTGAAGCAGGCCCAGCGCAGCAACGCCGCGATTATGTAAAGACTGCCGCCGCCTTTGCCCCCTGTAGGAGCAAGCTCGCTCCTACAGGGGCAAAGGCGGCGGTGTTTTTTTTATCCGCGCTATCCGTCCCGCGAATAAGAAATATTTCCAAGAACAACTCTTTACACATAATGCGAAAGATTTGCATTATGTGGCACTTTGCGCGCCGGGCGCGCCATTCAACCCCTCTCGAAGCAGGATGTTCGCCATGATTCGTATGCCTCTGGCTACCGCCAGTCTGTTGGCCATCGCCATTTCTCTCGCCGGTTGCGGTGAAGGCAAAGACAAGGAAAAAGCTGCCGCACCTGCGCCGGCTGCCAGCACCGCTGCGGCCCCGGCTGCACCTGCCGCGGCTGGTAAAGTCGATGAAGCCGCTGCAAAAGCCGTTGTCGCCCACTATGCCGACATGGTTTTCGCGGTTTACAGCGACGCCGAATCCACCGCGAAAACCCTGCAAACCGCCGTCGACGCCTTCCTCGCCAAGCCGAATGCCGACACCCTGAAAGCCGCCAAGGCGGCCTGGATCGCGGCCCGCGTTCCTTACCTGCAAAGCGAAGCGTTCCGCTTCGGCAACACCATCATCGACGACTGGGAAGGACAGGTGAACTCCTGGCCACTGGACGAAGGCCTGATCGACTACGTCGACAAATCCTACGAGCACGCGCTGGGTAATCCGGGCGCCACGGCCAACATCATCGCCAATACCCAAATCCAGATCGGCGAAGACAAGGTCGACGTGAAGGACATCACCCCGGAAAAACTCGCTAGCCTGAACGAGTTGGGCGGTTCCGAGGCCAACGTCGCCACGGGCTACCACGCCATCGAATTCCTGCTCTGGGGCCAGGACCTGAACGGCACCGGCCCAGGCGCCGGCAACCGTCCAGCTTCGGACTACCTGGAAGGCAAAGGTGCCACCGGCGGCCACAACGATCGTCGCCGCGCTTATCTGAAAGCCGTGACCCAACTGCTGGTCAGCGACCTGGAAGAAATGGTCGGTAACTGGAAGCCGAACGTGGCCGACAACTACCGCGCCACCCTGGAAGCCGAACCGGCTGAAAGCGGCCTGCGCAAAATGCTGTTCGGCATGGGCAGCCTGTCCCTGGGCGAACTGGCGGGCGAGCGCATGAAGGTTTCCCTGGAAGCCAACTCCCCTGAAGACGAGCAGGATTGCTTCAGCGACAACACCCACAACTCGCACTTCTACGATGCCAAGGGCATTCGCAATGTGTACTTGGGCGAGTACACCCGCACCGACGGCAGCAAAATGACCGGCGCCAGCCTGTCGTCGCTGGTGGCCAAGGCCGACCCGGCGGCCGACGCCGCGCTGAAAGCCGACCTGGCCGCGACTGAAGCCAAGTTGCAGGTCATCGTCGATCATGCCAACAAGGGTGAGCACTACGACCAACTGATCGCCGCCGGTAACACCGCCGGCAACCAGATTGTCCGTGACGCCATCGCTTCGCTGGTCAAGCAGACCGGTTCGATCGAAGCCGCTGCTGGCAAACTGGGGATCGCCGACCTGAACCCGGACAACGCTGATCACGAGTTCTGATCAACGCGGGCTGAGTGAATAAAAAGGCGACCTTCGGGTCGCCTTTTTTTGCCTGCCTGAAAGCCGACCACTGTAGGAGCAAAGCTTGCTCGCGATGACGGCGTATCAGCCAACATAAATATCGGATGTCAGACCGCAATCGCGAGCAAGCTTTGCTCCTACAAGGGATCGCGGATTGCAGGTTAACCCTGCCCCACATCAAGCAAACGATAATTCCTCTTATTCAAATTCCCATCCCCTGTTAGACTTTGCGCCCTCGTTTTACTCGTCTTGCAGGATGTCTGATGCCCCCGCTGCTTCTTCGCTTGTCCGCACTGTTTCTGGCCCTGAGCCTGAGTGCCTGCGATGACGCCCCGCGTTTTACCAAGGCAGAACCCGGTGAAGCCCGCTCCGGGGGTGGTACGACCGTGCGCAAGACCGACCAGAACGCTTTCTCGCTACCATCAGCCAACCTGCCGCCCTCGCGACGCGTGGATTTCAGTGTCGGCAACAGCTTCTTTCGCAGCCCCTGGGTGATCGCCCCGTCGACCACCACCGCCCGTGACGGCCTCGGCCCGCTGTTCAACACCAATGCCTGCCAGGGTTGCCATATCAAGGACGGCCGCGGTCACCCGCCGGCGCCGGGTGCGCAAAATGCCGTGTCGATGCTGGTGCGCCTGTCGATCCCCGATACCCCGGCCTACGCCAGGATCATCGAGCAGCAGGGCGTGGTGCCCGAACCGGTCTACGGCGGGCAATTCCAGGACATGGCCGTGCCCGGTGTCACGCCGGAAGGCAAGGTGCGGGTCGATTACACACCGGTGCCGGTTCGCTTCAAGGACGGTACCGAAGTCGAGCTGCGCAAGCCGACCTTGAACATCACCCAGCTGGGCTACGGCCCAATGCACCCCGACACCCGTTTCTCGGCGCGGGTTGCACCGCCCATGATCGGCCTGGGCTTGCTGGAAGCCATCCCTGAAGAGGCCATTCTGGCGAACGCCCAAGCGCAGGCGAACGAGAAAAACGGCATCGCCGGACGCCCGAACCGGGTCTGGGATGACGCCCAACAGAAAACCGTCCTCGGGCGATTTGGCTGGAAAGCCGGGCAACCCAATCTCAATCAACAGAATGTTCACGCGTTTTCCGGGGATATGGGCCTCACGACCCGCCTCAGACCCTTTGATGACTGCACCGATGCGCAGACAGCCTGTAAACAGGCACCCAGCGGCGCCGGCCCCGATGGCGAGCCGGAAGTCAGCGACAACATCCTGCGTCTGGTGCTGTTCTACACCCGCAACCTTGCCGTACCGGCGCGCCGCGATGTCAACGCGCCTGAAGTGCTGGCCGGCAAGAACCTGTTTTACCAGGCCGGTTGCCAGTCCTGTCACACACCGAAATACACCACCGCCGCCAACGCCGCCGAACCTGAACTGGCCAATCAAGTGATTCGTCCGTACAGCGATCTGCTGCTGCACGACATGGGCGACGGTCTGGCCGACAACCGCAGCGAATTCCAGGCCGGTGGCCGCGACTGGCGCACCCCGCCGTTGTGGGGCATCGGGTTGACGCAAGCGGTCAGTGGTCACACCCAGTTTTTGCACGATGGCCGCGCCCGCAACCTGCTCGAGGCCGTGCTCTGGCATGGCGGCGAAGCTGCGGCTGCGCGTCAACAGGTTTTGTCTTTCGATGCCGGGCAGCGCGCTGCGTTGCTGGCGTTTTTGAATTCCCTTTAATTCGCACTCCAGCGGGAGCCCGACATGTTCCGTCCCAAATTATTGTTCACCAGCCTTGCCGCGCTCGCCCTGGGCGCCTGCTCGCCGCAAGATCCGCAGGCCGTCACTTCGGCGGCCATCGCCAAGTCGGTGATTCTGCCGACCTATACCCGCTGGGTTGAAGCCGATCGCCAACTGGCCGTCAGCGCCCTGGCCTATTGCGAAGGCAAGGAAACCCTCGATACCGCCCGCGCCGATTTCCTGCATGCGCAGAAAGCCTGGGCCGAGCTGCAACCGCTGCTGATCGGGCCACTGGCCGAGGGCAACCGTTCGTGGCAGGTGCAGTTCTGGCCGGACAAGAAAAACCTCGTCGGCCGTCAGGTCGAACAACTGGTTGCCGCGCAACCACAGATCGACGCCGCCGCGCTGGCCAAGTCCAGCGTTGTGGTTCAGGGCCTGTCGGCCTACGAATACATTCTGTTCGACAGCAAGCCTGATGTGGCCAACGCCGAGCAGAAGGCCAAGTACTGCCCGCTGCTGATCGCCATCGGCGAGCGTCAGAAACAACTGGCCGAAGAGATTCTGCAAACCTGGAACAACACCGACGGCATGCTCGCGCAGTTGAGCAAATTCCCGAACCAGCGCTATGCCGACTCCCACGAAGCGATCGCCGATCTGCTGCGCGTGCAGGTCACTGCCCTCGACAGCTTGAAGAAAAAACTCGGCACGCCGATGGGCCGTCAGACCAAGGGCGTGCCGCAACCGTTCCAGGCCGACGCGTGGCGCAGCCAGTCGTCCCTGACGGGCATGGAAGCCAGTCTCGCCGCCGCCAGAACAGTGTGGGAAGGCGTCGACAACAAAGGTCTGCGCGGTCTGTTGCCGAGCGACCAGAAACCATTGGCCGACAAGATCGACGCCGCTTATGCCGCATCGTTGAAACTGTTCGCCAGCAACCAGCGCTCGTTGACCGAAATGCTCAATGACGACGCCGGTCGCCAGCAACTCAACGATCTTTACGACAGCCTGAACGTCGTCCATCGCCTGCACGAAAGCGATCTGGCCAAGGCGCTGGGCATCCAACTGGGCTTCAACGCCAATGACGGTGACTGATGAGGGCGACTTCCATGCTGCGACGTCAGGCTCTGACTTTAGGTAGTTTGCTGCTGGGAGCAGTGACACTGGGCGGCTGGACGCTGTTCAAGCGCAAGGATCAAAGCCCGTTGCTGCTGTCGGCACGGGACGATACCGACGGCAAGCACTATGCCGTCGGTTATCGGCTGGATGGCACCCGGGTGTTTGCCACCCGGGTCGGCCAGCGCTGCCACGACATCATCAACCACCCGACGCTGCCGATCGCGCTGTTCGTCGCCCGGCGACCGGGCACCGAGAGCTACCTGATCGACCTGCGCGACGGCACGTTGCTGCAAACCGTGACGTCGCAGCCGAACCGGCACTTCTACGGTCACGCGGTGGTTCACCACAGCGGCGACTGGCTGTACGCCACCGAAAACGACACGACAGATCCGGGTCGCGGCCTGCTCGGCGTGTACAAATTCGAAGGCGAACGCCTGGTCCACAGTGGCGAGATTTCCACCCATGGCATCGGCCCGCATCAGGTGTCGTGGATGCCCGATGGCGAAACCCTGGTGGTGGCCAACGGCGGGATCCGTACCGAGGCTGAAAGCCGTGTCGAGATGAACCTCGACGCCATGGAGCCGAGCCTGGTCCTGATGCAACGTGACGGCACCCTGCTGAGCAAGGAAACCCTCGCCCAACAGATGAACAGCGTGCGTCACCTGGGCATTGCCAGCGACGGCACCATCGTCGCCGGCCAGCAATTCATGGGGGCATCGCACGAGCGATCGGAGCTACTGGCCATCAAGCGTCCCGGCCAACCCTTCGTGGCGTTCCCGGTGCCCGAGCATCAGTTGCAGGCCATGGGGCATTACACCGCAAGCGTCGCCGTGCACAGCGACCTGCGTCTGGTGGCGTTGACCGCGCCACGGGGCAACCGCTTTTTCATTTGGGATATGGACAGCGGTGAAGTGCGCCTGGACGCGCCGCTTCCCGATTGCGCCGGCGTGGGCGCAGTGGCCGATGGTTTTGTCGTGACCTCGGGACAAGGACGCTGCCGGTACTACGATTGCCGCCAGACAAATCTGGTTGCAAAGCCGTTGGAGCTGCCGGCGGGGCTCTGGGACAACCATTTGCACCTGATCTGAACGACTCGCTCTTTGTAGGAGCAAAGCTTGCTCGCGATGGCGGCCGCACATTCAACATCGTGTTGACTGACATACCGCTATCGCGAGCAATCGAGCGTCGACCGGCTGCTCCTACAGATTTGGCATCTGCCTGTAATAAGTGCCAGTTGGATTCCCCTTCCCAGTCGCGGTAATGTGCCCCTCTGTCTCACCTGATTTACTCCAAGGAACTGGAAATATGCTGCGTCGCCGCATGCTGATCATGTTGGGGGTTGTTCTGCTGATCGTGCTGGTGCTGGCCGGGTACAAAGCCTTCTCCATCTACACGATGATCCAAGGCTTCTCCAAGCCGAAACCGCCGATCAGTGTCGCCGTGGCCACGGCCACCGAACAGCCGTGGCAGGCGCGCCTGCCTACGGTTGGCACCCTCAAGGCACTGCAAGGCGTGGATCTGAGCCTGGAGACCGATGGCACCGTCGTCGATGTGCAGTTCGAGTCGGGACAGAAGGTCAAGGCCGGCCAACCCATCGTCCGGCTCGACAGCGCCGTGGAAAGTGCCCTGCTCGAAACCGCCCTCGCCGACCTCGGGCTGGCCCAGGTGGACTACACCCGCGGCAGTCAACTGGTGGGCAGCCAGGCCATTTCCAAAGGCGAGTTCGACCGACTTTCGGCGGTATTGAAAAAGAGCAAGGCCACCGTCAACCAGCTCAAGGCTGCACTCGGCAAAAAAAGCATCCTCGCGCCCTTCAGCGGGACCATCGGCATTCGCCAGGTCGATGTCGGCGACTACGTGGCCACCGGCACCATGATCGCTACCCTGCAAGACCTCAGCAGCCTCTACGTCGATTTTTTCGTGCCCGAGCAATCGGTGCCGAAGATCGCCGTTGGCCAGCCGGTGCAGATCATCGTCGCGGCGTTTCCGACGGAGGAGTTCCCCGGCACCATCAGTGCGATCAACCCGAAAGTCGAGAACAGCACGCGCAACGTGCAGGTCCGCGCAACCCTGGCCAACCCCGATGGCAAATTGCTCCCCGGGATGTTCGCCAGCCTGCAAGTGATTTTGCCCGACCCGCAGCGGCGCATCGTCGTGCCTGAAAGCGCGATCACCTACACGCTCTACGGCAACTCGGTCTATGTCGCCGTCCAAAAGAAAGCCGAAGACGGTAGCGTGGAAAAAGACGACAAGGGCCAACCTGTCCTGATCGCCGAGCGGCGTTTCGTCGAGACCGGCGAGCGCCGCACGGGCGTGGTGATGATCACCAAAGGCCTGCAGAACGGCGAAACGGTGGTGACTGCCGGCCAGATCAAACTGGACAACGGTGCGCACATCGCCATCAGCGACGACAAGACGCTGTCCGAGAAGAACAGCCGGCCACGCGCTGACTGATCAAGGGAAACCCCAATGGCTTTTACCGACCCGTTCATCCGTCGCCCGGTGCTCGCCACCGTGGTCAGCCTGCTGATCGTGCTACTGGGCTTCCAGGCCTGGAGCAAGTTGCCGCTGCGCCAATACCCGCAAATGGAAAACGCCCTGATCACGGTGACCACCGCCTACCCCGGGGCCAACGCCGAAACCATCCAGGGCTACATTACCCAGCCGATGCAACAGAGCCTGGCCAGCGCCGAGGGCATCGACTACATGACCTCGGTCAGCCGTCAGAATTTCTCGGTGATCTCGATCTACGCACGCATCGGCGCCAATAGCGACCGATTGTTTACCGAACTCCTGGCCAAGGCCAACGAGGTCAAAAACCAGTTGCCCCAGGACGCCGAAGACCCGGTCCTGAAAAAGGAAGCCGCCGACGCCTCGGCGCTGATGTACATCAGTTTTTTCAGTAAGGAATTGAGCAACCCGCAGATCACCGACTACCTGTCGCGGGTGATCCAGCCGAAACTGGCAACCCTGCCGGGCATGGCCGAAGCCGAAATTCTCGGCAACCAGGTATTTGCAATGCGCCTGTGGGTGGACCCGGTGAAGCTCGCCGGTTTCGGACTGAGTGCCAGCGACGTGACCAATGCAGTGCGCCAGTACAACTTTCTCTCCGCCGCCGGCGAAGTGAAGGGCGAGTACGTGGTCACCAGTATCAACGCCAGTACTGAACTCAAATCCGCCGAAGCTTTCGCGGCGATCCCGCTCAAGGTCGAGGGCGACAGTCGTGTGCTGTTGCGTGACGTCGCGCGGGTCGAGATGGGGGCGGAAAACTACGACACCATCAGCTCCTTCGGCGGTACGCCCTCGGTGTATATCGGCATCAAGGCTACGCCCGGTGCCAACCCGCTGGACGTGATCAGGGAAGTGCGCAAGATCATGCCCGATCTTGAGGCCCAGCTGCCGCCGAACCTCAAGGGTGAAATTGCCTATGACGCCACGTTGTTCATCCAGGCTTCGATCGACGAAGTGGTGAAAACCCTCTTCGAGGCCGTGCTGATCGTGATCGTGGTCGTGTTCCTGTTCCTCGGTGCGCTGCGCTCGGTGGTGATCCCGGTGGTCACCATCCCGCTGTCGATGATCGGCGTGATGTTCTTCATGCAGATGATGGGGTATTCGATCAACCTGCTGACCCTGCTGGCGATGGTGTTGGCCATCGGCCTGGTGGTGGACGACGCCATTGTGGTGGTGGAAAACATCCACCGTCATATCGAGGAAGGCAAGACACCGCTGGACGCGGCCATTGAAGGTGCCCGGGAAATCGCCATGCCGGTGGTATCGATGACCATCACCCTGGCGGCCGTGTATGCCCCGATAGGCTTCCTGACGGGGCTGACCGGGGCACTGTTCAAGGAGTTCGCCCTGACACTGGCCGGGGCCGTGGTGATTTCGGGTATCGTTGCCCTGACGCTGTCGCCGATGATGTGCGCCTTCCTGCTGCGTCACGATGAAAACCCGACCGGCCTGGCCCACCGCCTCGACCTGATTTTCGAAGGCCTCAAGCACCGTTACCAACAGCTGCTGCACGGCACCCTGAACACCCGGCCGGTGGTGTTGGTGTTTGCCGTCATCGTGCTGTGCCTGATTCCGGTACTGCTCAAGTTCACTAAATCGGAACTGGCGCCGGATGAGGACCAGGGCGTCATTTTCATGATGGCCAACGCCCCGCAACCGACCAACCTCGATTACCTGAACACCTACACCGACAAGTTCGTCTCGATCTTCAAGACGTTTCCCGAATACTACTCATCGTTCCAGATCAACGGTTTCAACGGTGTGCAATCGGGTATCGGCGGTTTCCTGCTCAAGCCCTGGAACGAACGCAGCCGGACCCAGATGCAGATCCTGCCCGACGTTCAAGCCAAGCTGGAAAGCATTGCGGGGTTGCAGATTTTCGGCTTCAACCTGCCTTCGCTGCCGGGTACCGGCGAGGGCCTGCCCTTTCAGTTCGTGGTCAATACCGCCAACGATTACGAGTTGCTGCTGCAAGTGGTGGACCGGGTGAAAAAACGCGCGCTGGAGTCCGGCAAATTCGCGTTCATCGATGTCGACCTGGCCTTCGACAAACCCGAAGTGGTGGTGGATATCGATCGAGCCAAGGCGGCACAGATGGGCGTATCGATGCAGGACCTGGGCGGAACGCTGGCAACCTTGCTGGGTGAGGCGGAGATCAACCGCTTCACCATCGAAGGCCGCAGTTACAAAGTCATTGCACAGGTTGAACGGCCCTACCGGGATAACCCTGACTGGCTGAACAATTACTATGTCAGGAACACCAAGGGTGAACTGCTGGCCCTGTCGACTCTGATTACAGTGTCCGACCGGGCCCGGCCGCGGCAATTGAACCAGTTCCAGCAACTCAACTCGGCCATTCTTTCCGGGGTGCCGCTGGTCAGCATGGGGGAAGCCATCGACGCCGTGCGCCAGATCGCCCGGGAAGAAGCGCCGGTGGGATTTGCCTTCGACTACGCCGGCGCGTCGCGCCAATACGTGCAGGAAGGCAGCGCGTTGTGGGTCACCTTTGCCCTGGCATTGGCAATCATTTTCCTGGTGCTGGCTGCCCAGTTCGAAAGCTTCCGCGACCCGCTGGTGATTCTGGTCACCGTACCGCTGTCGATCTGCGGCGCATTGCTTCCGCTGTTTCTCGGCTGGTCGAGCATGAACATCTACACCCAGGTCGGATTGGTGACACTCATCGGGCTGATCAGCAAGCACGGGATCCTGATCGTCCAGTTTGCCAACCAGTTGCGCAAAGACAAGGGCCTGTCACCGCGCGAGGCTGTGGAGGAAGCAGCGTCCATCCGTCTGCGTCCGGTGTTGATGACAACCGCCGCGATGGTGTTCGGCATGGTGCCATTGATCATCGCCACGGGCGCTGGTGCGGTCAGCCGGTTCGATATCGGCACGGTGATCGCGACGGGGATGTCGATTGGTACGCTGTTTACGTTGTTTGTGTTGCCGTGCGTGTACACCCTGCTGGCAAAACCCGATAAACCGAAACAACACTGATCAACCTTGTGGGGCTTTTGTGGCGAGGGGATTTATCCCCGTTGGGTCGCGAAGCGGCCCCAAATATTGTTCGTGGTGAGGCTGCTGGAGTCCGAGTGCAGGTTTTACGACTGCTTCGCAGCCGAACGGGGATAAATCCCCTCGCCACAAGGCTCGCTCCTACAGTGATTTGTGCAAGATTTCAGTTAGCGGCAACAAAAAAGGCCTCGCATCAGCGAGGCCTTTTATTTGGGCTTCAATCTTTTCAACTTTGCGGCCTCAATCCTTGCGACATTCCGAAAATGAACAGCAATAAATCATGATCGGGCTGAGTAGCCACGGAAGCCTTGGCAACCCGTGGTAATGGGCAATGATCGCCATGCTCTGAACTAAGAACTTGTGTACGGGGTTGCTCCCACGCAGCCACCGCCAGTGAAGCAACAGCCAAGGCTCCTACAAGAAACAAACCTCGCGCAACTTCGAGTTTCATTGCTTTAAACCTTTGATAGCGCTGCCAAACGCCGTCCTATAAAAGTAGTCGAGTTTTCCCCGGTTCGTCGGACGGAACGACGAGTGGCGGAACACTGGCTTCACGTCATGGACTGCCATTTTTCTGGCGCTCAAGCGCTGACGGTATGTCTCCAGATCGACCATCCTGTTACCTCTTGCGTAATACATAAACCCGCGACATGGCATAGAGCGGAAAAAAGTCCAAACGTTCCTGAATATGGAAACCCGCTTCCTCAAACTCTTGCTCTACCGTAGCAGCCGGTAACACAAATCGATTTTGGTAACCTTCCTGCTCACGGGCTTTCTCCAGGCGCTTGCGTTTCCAGGCCTTGAAATTGCCATCCACCCACAGTGAAAGGATCACGCTGTCACGGGTAACGCGCTCGAATTCGCGCAGAATGGTCATTCGATGCTCGGCTTCACCGATGTGCTGAAGCAAGCGCATGCAAAAAATGCTGTCGACCGCGTTATCAGGCAGGGCAATGTCGAATGCAGATGTCTGCAAGGGTTGTACCCGTTTTACCACGTCAGCGGGCTGCGCCTGCATGGCGATCTTCAACATCGACTCGCCGTTGTCGGCTCCGATAATCACCCGGTTGAGTTTTTCCGCCAGCAACGGCCAGAAGCGTCCTGCACCGCATGGCAGATCAAGCACCAGGCCTGGCTCGCCAGCCAGCGTCAGTGCTTTTCGCGCCAGTTGCTCGTAACGCCATTGGGATAGTTTTCGACTAACGCCATCCTGATGTTCAAGCAGGCATGGTTGCGTGTGCACATCGCCGTACTTTTCGGAAAAATCAAGCTTGATCGGGTCAGGCTTCATCGAGGCCTCCTGCACTTCTGATGACGACCACCTTAGGTAGCGCCATGTGAGTGTCAGGTTATGCCCTTGTGAAAAAAACGTGATGTAAAACCTCGGATAGTTTCGAGGAATAAAGGGTTGCAACAATCACCGAAATGCCCGATTTGAGGCTGCTCAGCGCCCCCTGGATGTCTGCAATTCCACCTCAAAACGACAGCCATTGGGTTCCATGTTGGTCAGGCTGACGCACCACCCCTGGTTCTCACAGATTCGTTGCACCAGCGACAATCCCAGGCCCAGGCCCTCTCCGCGTTTCTCGTTGCCGCGCACGAAAGGCTCGAACATCGCTTCGCGCTTATCCTCAGGTATGCCGACACCACTGTCCTCGACCACGAATCCGCTGGCTGACAAGGTCAGGCGGATAAAGCCTTGTTCGGTGTAATGCAGCGCGTTTCGCAGGAGATTACCCATGACCGCGTGCAGGAACGTTGCGTTGTACCGGGTACTTTCTGGTTTGCCTGGCTCAAAAATCAGCTTCAGACCCTTTTCCTCGATCGGTGTGCGCCACAGCCCGAGCAGCCCGCCGGCCGCTTCACTCAGCGTCTGTTGCGGCGACATGCTGGCGTCTTCGCGCTGAGCGCGGGCCAGCATCAGGAAGGTTTGCACCAGTTCGCGCATTTCTTCACTGGCGCGGGCGATTCGCTCTACCTGAGCACGGCCGCGCTGATCGATACCCGGGTTTTCCAACAGCAACTCGCAGGAACTGGCGAGCACCATCAAGGGTGTACGCAATTCGTGGCTGACGTCACTGGTGAACAAACGCTCCCGGGTCAATGCCTGACGCAGACGCCCCAGGGTCGCGTCGAAGGCCACCGCCAGTTCGCCCACTTCATCGGCAGCGTAATCCGGTGCCAGAGGCGGTGCCAGACCTAGCAATTGATCGCGATGACGCACTTGGCGGGCCAACCGTACAACCGGTGCCATCACCTTGCGCGCCAGGACCCAACCGAGGAAAACCGCCAACGCGAGGCTCAGTACGAAGCCTACCAGCACCACGGCGAACAGCACCCGTTCACGCTCTTCGAAATCGCTCTGATCCTGCAACAGCACATAGCGCCGCCCGTCGACGATTTCGACAATGGCGTGGTACGACAGATTGTCGCGAAATACCTCGTGAAAACCCGCATCAAGGTTCCGCAAATCCTTGGGCAGCTCAAAATCCCCCCGCCCGCCGCTGAAATAGAACAACTGGTCCGGTTCAGGGCGATGGCTCCAGTCCGAGACGTTATCCATCAGCAACAGTCGCTGCAAATCACCGCCCAGACCTGCGGAAATGAGCTTTTCTTCCACCAGGTGCACGGTCGCCACAATGCCCATGGCAAAGGCGCCCGCCACCAGTGCGCTCATCAGCGCAAAGGCAATGATGATCCGTTGAGCAAGGCTCTGTTTAAACTCCATTGCGCCCCTCGGCCAGGCGATAACCCACACCGTGGACGGTGTGCAGCAGCGGTTTGGCGAACGGTTTGTCGATCACCTGGCGCAACTGATGGACGTGGCTACGCAGGCTGTCACTGTCCGGGCAGTCATCACCCCACAGCGCCTCTTCGAGTATTTCGCGGCGCAATACATGGGGACTTTTCTGCATCAGTACCGCGAGCAACTTCAGGCCCACCGGGTTGAGCTTGAGCAATTTGCCTTCGCGGGTGACTTCCAGCGTGTCGAGGTCATAGTTCAGGTCGCCGACTTGCAAGGTGCGGCGTCCGCCACCCTGGGTCCGGCGCATGACGGCCTCGACCCGAGCCGCCAGTTCAGACAGGGCGAAGGGTTTGATCAGGTAATCGTCGGCACCGGACTTGAAACCCTGTAGCCTGTCATCCAGCTGATCGCGAGCGGTAAGCATGATCACCGGCGTGTCCCGCCGGGCATCTTCGCGCAGGCGCTTGCACAGGGTGTAACCGTCGATGCCGGGCAGCATGATGTCGAGCACGATCAAATCGTAATGCTCGGTGGCCGCCAGGTGCAGGCCCGACAAACCGTCCTGCGCACAATCCACGGTGTAACCTTTGAGCCCCAGGTAATCGGCCAGGTTGGCCAGGATATCGCGGTTGTCTTCAACCAATAAAATTCGCATGGGCATCTGCTCCGTATACAGTAACGGCCGTCATGGCCCGCGCAGCTTAAGGCCAAGTGTGGCTCACGGCTAGGGGAAGGGCACGCGGAGATCAATCCGCTCTACCAACGGCCCGGTTTTACAAGCTTTTCACTATCGAATCACACCCTGACTACAGCGGTCAGTCGAGACTGGCACGCGATTGCTATAAGGAATGTCGACAATGGACTATTTGAAGACGGCGCCAATGCGCTTTTTGCTATTGGTAACCGGCTCATGGCTGGTCATTTTTCTTCTCACCCGAACGGTTTTACTCCTGACTCATCTGGATGAGGCCGGCAGTGGTTTCCTCTCTGTCTTCGGCATTGGCTTGCTCTACGACCTGGGCTTCATTGCCTACGCGGCGCTCCCCATGGGGCTCTATCTGTTGCTGTGCCCACCGGCCCTATGGCGTCGTCGCGGGCATCGCTGGTTTCTTCAGGGACTGCTGACAGTCAGCCTGTTTGCAATGCTGTTCACCTCGGTGGCCGAATGGCTTTTCTGGGATGAGTTCGGCGTGCGCTTCAACTTTATCGCCGTCGATTACCTGGTGTATTCCGACGAAGTATTGAACAACCTGCTCGAGTCGTACCCGATCGGCACGCTGCTGACGATTCTCGCCGTGTTGGCCGTGGTGCTGAGTTTCGCGTTGCGCAAACCCTTCAATGCCGCGCTTGATGCACCGCTGCCACCCTTGCGCGGGCGTCTGTTGAATGCGCTGGTCCTGTTGATCGCCGCCGGCCTGAGCCTGCAATTGCTCAGCCAGGATGCGCCACGCAGCCAAGGCGGCAATGCTTACCAGAATGAATTGGCGAGCAATGGCCCGTATCAATTTTTCGCCGCCTTTCGTAACAATGAACTGGACTACCCGCAGTTCTACAGCACCCTGCCATCGGCCGTTGTCGCAAAACAGATTCGTGCCGAGCTGAACGAACCCAATGCCCGCTTTATCGGCGAAGACCCGCAAGACATCCGTCGGCAAATCGACAATCCGGGCCAGCCACGCAAGCCCAACATTGTTTTGGTCACCATTGAAAGCTTCAGCGCCAAGTACATGGGCAGCAACGGTGACGAGCGCAACCTGACACCGAATCTGGATGCCTTGCGCAAGCAGAGCCTGTACTTCAACAACTTCTACGCCACCGGTACCCGTACGGACCGGGGCCTGGAGGCCATCACCCTGGCCATACCGCCCACGCCGGGACGTTCGATTGTCAAGCGTGTGGGCCGCGAAAGTGGTTTTGCCAGCCTTGGCCAGCAACTCAACGCCGTGGGTTACGACAGCGTGTTTGTCTATGGCGGACGCGGTTACTTCGACAATATGAATGCCTTTTTCAGCGGCAATGGTTACCGCGTGGTAGACCAGAGCAGTGTCGATGAGTCAGAGATACATTTCAAAAATGCCTGGGGCATGGCTGATGAAGATCTCTACAACCAGACACTCAAGCTGGCCGACGCCGACCATGCAAAGCAACAACCCTTTTTGCTGCAATTGATGACCACGTCCAACCATCGTCCTTATACCTACCCGGACAATCGGATCGACATCAAGTCCGGTAACGGGCGTGACGGCGCGGTGAAATACACCGACTACGCCATTGGTCAGTTCCTCGCCCAGGCGCGTCAGAAACCGTGGTTCGACAATACTATTTTCATCTTTGTCGCTGACCACACCGCGGGCAGCGCCGGGAAGGAAGACCTGCCAATCAGCAACTACCAGATTCCACTGTTCATCTATGCACCGAAATTGATTGAAGCCCGCGAGACTGCACAACTGGCCAGCCAGATCGACCTCGCGCCAACCTTGTTGGGCCTGCTGAACCTGGATTACCAGTCGACGTTCTTTGGGCGTAACCTGTTGCAGGACAACCCGTTGCCTCCACGAGTGGTCGTTGGTAATTATCAGCACCTGGGGTTGTTCGATGGCAAAGACCTTGCGATCCTGAGCCCCCGCCAGGGCTTGCGTCGTCACGATGATGCCTTGACCGAAAGTCGCGAGTACCGCTCCGACACCAGTGACCCGTTGATCGCCCGCGCGATCACCTACTACCAAACAGCCAGTTATGGCTTCAAGCAACAGCTGCTTGGCTGGAAAGTGCCCATGGAGGGCACAGCCAAAGTCAGCGAATGAAAACCGAATCGCCCCGGGCTGATGCCCCGGGGCGTTTTCCTTTGTTCAGGATCCACCATGTCATCAACCGTTGTCCGCCCTGCCCCGCGCCCACTCAACTTCTGGGTGTTCCTGGGCGTACCCGCCGCTGTGGCGATTATTCTGGTACTGCTCGAACTGACCTCACTGGATATGGACCTGGCCAAACTGTTCTACGACCCGGCCGCGGGAGGCTTTATCGGGCGGCACAGTTACTTCCTCGAAACCGTCCTGCATACCCGCGCCAAGCAAGTGGTCATCGCCTTCTCGGTGTTTGCCATCCTCGGTTTTGTCAGCTCCTTCTTCATGGCCAGGCTCAAGCCATTCAAACGGGAACTGGGCTGCCTGGTGCTGTCCCTGGGCCTGGCGACGTCTTTTGTCACCCCCATGAAAGCGGTAACAGCGGTGCAGTGTCCGTGGAGCCTGGAGCAATTTGGCGGCCATGAGACCTACAGTGAATTGCTGAGCCATCGACCGCACTCTGACAAACCGGGCCGCTGCTGGCCAGGCGGCCATGCCGCGACCGGCTTCACCCTGTTTGCGCTGTTTTTCGTGCTGCGCGATCGTCGTCCACGACTGGCTCGCGCTGCGCTCGTCTTCGCCTTTACCCTGGGTTCGGTGTTCTCCATCGGCCGGATGATGCAAGGCGCGCACTTTTTCTCGCACAACGTGTGGACGGCGGTGTTTTGCTGGCTGATTTGCCTGGGGTCGTATTACTGGATTTTGTATCGACCCGCTTCCAAGGCTGAGCAAGCGGGCAAGCCCGACCCCGTCAGCGCCTGAAATTCGGAACAAAAGTGGGAGCCGGCTGGCTCCCACAATGGTCCGATGTAAACATCAGAAATACGGGCAATAAAAAACCCCGCCTGCTTTCGCAGGCGGGGTTTTTACGTACGGGGTAAGGCTGGCTTACATCATGCCGCCCATGCCGCCCATACCGCCCATGTCTGGCATGCCGCCGCCAGCAGGAGCGTCTTCCTTGATCTCGGCGATCATGGCTTCGGTGGTGATCATCAGGCTGGCAATCGACGAAGCCGCTTGCAGAGCCGAACGGGTCACTTTGGCCGGGTCCAGGATACCCATTTCGATCATGTCGCCGTATTCGCCAGTTGCAGCGTTGTAGCCGAAGTTACCCGCGCCTTGCTTGACCTTGTCGACAACAACGCTTGGCTCGTCGCCGGAGTTGGCAACGATCTGGCGCAGTGGAGCTTCAACAGCACGACGCAGCAACTGGATGCCCACGTTCTGGTCATCGTTGTCGCCTTTCAGCTCGCTGATCGCCTGCAGGGCACGAACCAGTGCCACGCCGCCGCCAGGTACCACGCCTTCTTCAACGGCTGCACGGGTAGCGTGCAGGGCGTCTTCAACGCGGGCTTTCTTCTCTTTCATTTCAACTTCGGAACCAGCGCCAACCTTGATCACTGCAACGCCGCCGGACAGCTTGGCCAGGCGCTCTTGCAGTTTTTCACGGTCGTAGTCCGAGGAAGTCTCGGCAACCTGGGCACGGATCTGACCGATGCGTGCTTCGATGTCGCCCTGTACGCCAGCACCGTCAACGATGATGGTGTTTTCCTTGGACAGAGTGACGCGCTTGGCGTTGCCCAGGTGCTCCAGGGTGGTGCTTTCCAGGCTCAGGCCGATCTCTTCGGAGATAACGGTACCGCCGGTCAGAACGGCGATGTCCTGCAGCATGGCCTTGCGACGATCGCCGAAGCCAGGAGCCTTGACGGCTGCGACTTTAACGATGCCACGCATGTTGTTCACAACCAGAGTCGCCAGGGCTTCGCCTTCAACGTCTTCGGCCACGATCAGCAGTGGACGGCCGGCTTTGGCAACGGCTTCCAGCACTGGCAGCATTTCGCGGATGTTCGAGATCTTCTTGTCGACCAGCAGGATCAGCGGACCATCCAGCTCGGCAGTCATGGTCTCTGGCTTGTTGACGAAGTAAGGGGACAGGTAGCCACGGTCGAACTGCATGCCTTCAACAACCGACAGTTCGTTTTCCAGGCCCGAGCCTTCTTCAACGGTGATCACGCCTTCTTTACCGACTTTGCCCATGGCTTCGGCAATGATGTCGCCGATGGAGTTGTCGGAGTTGGCGGAGATGGTGCCGACCTGAGCGATGGCCTTGGTGTCGGCGCATGGCTTGGACAGGGCTTTCAGCTCTTTGACGATGGCGATGGTCGCCTTGTCGATACCGCGTTTCAGGTCCATCGGGTTCATGCCGGCAGCGACGGCTTTCAGGCCTTCGTTGACGATCGACTGAGCCAGAACGGTAGCGGTGGTGGTACCGTCGCCTGCGTCATCGTTGGCACGGGAGGCAACGTCTTTGACCAGCTGCGCGCCCATGTTTTCGAAACGGTCTTTCAGCTCGATTTCCTTGGCTACGGAAACGCCGTCCTTGGTGATGGTCGGAGCGCCGAAGCTCTTCTCGATGATCACGTTACGGCCTTTCGGGCCCAGGGTCGCTTTTACCGCGTCAGCCAAGACGTTGACACCGGTGAGCATTTTCTTGCGGGCGGAATCGCCGAATTTAACTTCTTTAGCAGCCATGATCGATATTCCTTAAATACTTTGTAGTAACGGGAAAATGAGCGGGGAATCAGCCTTCGATAACAGCGAGGATTTCGTTCTCGCTCATTACCAGCAGGTCTTCGCCGTCGACTTTCACAGTGTTGCTGCCGGAGTAAGGACCGAACACAACCTTGTCGCCCACTTTGACGGACAGTGCACGCACTTCACCGTTTTCCAGTACGCGGCCGGTGCCTACAGCGAGGATTTCGCCGCTGTTGGCTTTTTCAGCAGCCGAACCTGGCAGGACGATACCGCCAGCGGTTTTCTTTTCTTCTTCGCTGCGACGGATGACGACGCGGTCATGCAGAGGACGAAGCTTCATTGTCGATCTCTCCTAATTGTGGTTTTCATCGGCCGGTGTAGTCCCGGCGGGTTTAACAAAGTCCGGCGGTGCCGGGTGCGGCTCGACAAGCGAGACGCGGAAGTCTGTCTGGCGTGATCGCCAGAAACCTTGCGGTGACCGTTACATAAGGGCGCATAAGCTTATTACAAGGGCGGGGATCGAAAATTTTTCATCCCGGTGACCCGCAAACGAACACGGCACCCGAAGGTGCCGTGTGGTCATGGTGTTACTTGGTATCGCGATGTTCGAACTCGCCTTCGATCACATTGGGCTCACGACCCAGGGGTTCACGCGGCGCGGGGCCGCCACGGGACTGAAGATCATCGGCGAACGCACGCTGGCGGATCGCTTGTTCCTCGGCGCGCTGGCGCATTTTATTGGCCAGCAGACGGCGGCTGATCGGCAGCAGCATGATCAGGCCGATCACGTCGCTGATGAAACCCGGAAGGATCAACAGGCCACCGGCCAATGCCAGCATCAGGCCTTCGAGCATGGTCTGGGCGGGCAACTCGCCGCGGTTCAGGCTTTCGCGGGCACGCAACGCGGTGGCCAGGCCGGCGATCCGCAGCACGAACACACCGAACATCGAGCCGAGAATGATCAGCAGCAGGGCCGGGAAAAACCCGATAGCCCCTGCCACCTTGACGAATACGAACAGCTCCAACACCGGAAACAGCAGAAAGAGCAACAAAAAAGGGCGCATCAAATGGTTCCTCAACGCAAGAAAGCCTTGCCAGTTCACCTTAGATGACGTCGCCGTTTCGTGAATTCAAGCGCCGGCCACTGCATTTTTCGGCCAATGTTCGGCGTGAGCCAGGAAAACCAAGGCCTCGCGAACTTGTGTCGGCGTATTACATGGGGCTTGGAAAGGTAGCCAGTAGATCCCCTGACCAATGCGCAAATGCATGCCTTCGGAGTCGATCCCGGCCATTTGCGCTGGTGTGGTGTTCGGCAGTCCCGCCAGGTCGACGTAGTGCGCAATGGCCTTGGCGTGATCGGCATTCATGTGTTCGACCATGCTCACTTCTGCCTTGCCGGCGAAGGGATTGGCCAGGGTCAGGTCGTTGACCCAATGAATCGCGCCAAAACCGCCGATGTAGCGGTGGCGTACAGGCTTGAGCACCCAGAAGTCGAAATCGTGGGCCTGGTGATAGCCCTGCGACTCCGGGAAGTAGCGGTAGTACCGTTCGCAAGCGCTTTCGATGGTGGCTTCGTCTTCAAGCTGCTGCGCTTCGGCCAGATAGGTCAGTCGACCAACGGCCTGGACATCTTCCGCCCCACGCTCGCCCACGAACAGCGAGCATTTCGGGTCTTTCTGCAAATTGTGGGTGTGCTGGGCGATGCGGCTGATCAGGATCAGCGGTCGGCCCAGCGCGTCCAGGCAGTACGGAACCACGGAGCCGAACGGGAAACCGGGCATCGATTTGGAGTGCGTCGAGAGCACTCCACGGTATTCCTTGAGAAGCAATTCTCGTGCATGCTTAGCCGCTTCAACGCTCAATTTATGACTCCTTAAATAGAATCCGTCAAAAAAACGGACGGGGGACTAGGAAAGTTCCAGTACGCCATCGGGGCAGTTCTCATGTGCAGCCAGGCCATGTCAGGTGCAGATCGAGAGGCTCTCTAAAAGGAAACCACTTAGACCTGCTACCGGGGGCATGCGAATGCAACTCACTGACAAAGTAATCATTATCACGGGCGGTTGCCAGGGTTTAGGCCGCTCCATGGCCGAGTATTTCGCCGCCAGGGGCGCGAAGCTGGCGCTGGTGGACCTCAATCAGGAAAAGCTCGATGACACCGTCGCAGCCTGCCAGGCCAAGGGTGCAGAAGCCCGCGCTTACCTGTGTAACGTAGCCAATGAAGAGCAAGTGACCCACATGGTCGCCCGGGTCGCTGAAGACTTCGGCGCGATCCATGGCCTGATCAACAACGCCGGCATCCTGCGTGACGGGCTGTTGCTCAAGGTCAAGGACGGCGAAATGACCAAAATGAGCCTGGCCCAGTGGCAGGCGGTCATCGACGTCAACCTGACCGGCGTGTTCCTGTGCACCCGTGAAGTCGCTGCGAAAATGGTCGAGCTGAAGAACAGCGGCGCGATCATCAATATCTCGTCGATTTCCCGCGCCGGCAACGTCGGCCAGACCAACTACTCCGCCGCGAAGGCCGGTGTCGCCGCCGCGACCGTGACCTGGGCCAAGGAACTGGCGCGCTATGGCATCCGCGTGGCGGGCATTGCACCGGGTTTCATCGAAACCGAGATGACGTTGGGCATGAAGCCTGAGGCGCTGGAGAAGATGACATCCGGGATTCCGCTCAAGCGCATGGGCAAGCCGGAAGAAATCGCCCATTCGGCGGCGTACATTTTCGAGAACGACTATTACACCGGCCGGATTCTGGAAATGGATGGCGGGTTGCGGATCTAAAACCACAAAGGCCCTGTAGGAGCGAGCTTGCTCGCGATGGTGGATCAGGCACATTGATGCCAACTGACACACCATCGCGAGCAGGCTCGCTCCTACAGGGGACTGCATTTCAAATCTTAATCGTCGCTGATGGTGATATTCGGCATCGCCGGCGTTGCCGCTTCCTGCAACACAATCCGCGCGCCGACATGACGGGCGAGCTCCTGGTAAACCATCGCAATCTGGCTGTCTGGCTCGGCGATCACCGTCGGCTTGCCGCCATCGGCCTGCTCGCGGATCACCATCGACAGCGGCAGCGAGGCCAGCAACTCGACGCCGTACTGGCTGGCCAGTTTCACCCCGCCGCCCTCACCGAACAGATGCTCGGCATGTCCGCAATTGGAGCAGATGTGCACGGCCATGTTTTCCACCACGCCCAGCACCGGGATGTTGACCTTGCGGAACATCTCCACGCCCTTGCGCGCGTCGAGCAAGGCCAGGTCCTGAGGCGTAGTGACGATGACCGCGCCGGCCACCGGGACTTTCTGCGCCAGGGTCAGCTGGATGTCACCGGTGCCTGGCGGCATGTCGATGACCAGGTAATCCAGGTCGCCCCAGGCCGTTTGGGTGACCAGTTGCAACAAGGCACCGGAAACCATCGGCCCGCGCCAGACCATCGGTGTGTTGTCGTCGGTCAGGAACGCCATCGACATCACTTCCACGCCATGGGACTTGAGCGGAACGAACCATTTCTGGTCCTTGACTTCTGGACGGGTGCGTTCGGGGATACCGAACATGATGCCTTGGCTCGGACCGTAGATATCGGCGTCGAGAATGCCGACCTTGGCGCCTTCGCGGGCCAGGGCCAACGCCAGGTTGGCGGCGGTGGTGGATTTGCCCACGCCGCCCTTGCCCGATGCCACGGCCACCACGTTCTTGACGTTGGCCAGGCCCGGAATCTGCGCCTGGGCCTTGTGCGCGGCAATCACGCTGGTGATGTCGACGCGGGCAGATGTCACGCCGTCCAGGCCTTCGATGGCCATTTGGAGCATTTGTGCCCAGCCACTCTTGAACAGACCGGCGGCATAACCCAGTTCGAGCTGAACGCTGACGCGCTCGCCCTGAATATCGATGTTGCGCACGCACCCGGCGCTGACCGGGTCCTGGTTCAGATAAGGGTCGGTGTATTGGCGAAGGACGGCTTCCACCGCTGCGCGATTGACGGCGCTCATGGGCAACTCCGAAAACAGGTCTTGGAAAGATGGCGGATATCGTACCTGTTATGAGCGTTCGGCGGGATGCTCAAAAAATGGCGATCAGCCGTTACTCATCCAATGAAACAGGCTCACAGGGTGAAAAATATGTGCCAGCGCTTTATAGTGGCCGACCTCCGTTTCATCAAGTAGCCGAGCCCCATGTCCGAGCCACGCAAGATCCTCGTCACCAGCGCCCTGCCCTATGCCAATGGTTCGATTCACCTCGGCCATATGCTGGAATACATCCAGACCGATATGTGGGTGCGCTTCCAGAAGCACCGCGGCAACCAATGCATTTATGTCTGCGCCGACGACGCCCACGGCTCGGCGATCATGCTGCGCGCGGAAAAGGAAGGCATCACCCCGGAACAACTGATCGCCAACGTCCAGGCTGAACACAGCGCCGACTTTGCCGAGTTCCTGGTGGACTTCGATAATTTCCACTCCACTCACGCCGAAGAAAACCGTGAGCTGTCGAGCCAGATCTACCTGAAGCTGCGCGACGCCGGGCACATCGCCACGCGCTCGATTACCCAGTATTTCGACCCGGAAAAGAAAATGTTCCTGGCCGACCGCTTCATCAAGGGCACTTGCCCGAAATGTGGCACTGAAGACCAGTACGGCGACAACTGCGAAAAATGCGGTGCGACCTACGCACCGACCGACCTGAAGGATCCGAAATCGGCGATCTCCGGCGCCACCCCGGTGCTCAAGGACTCCCAGCATTTCTTCTTCAAGTTGCCGGACTTCCAGGAAATGCTGCAAACCTGGACCCGCAGCGGCACCCTGCAGGACGCCGTCGCCAACAAGATCGCCGAATGGCTCGATGCCGGCCTGCAACAGTGGGACATCTCCCGCGATGCGCCGTATTTTGGCTTCGAAATTCCCGATGAGCCGGGCAAGTATTTCTACGTGTGGCTGGATGCGCCGATCGGCTACATGGCGAGCTTCAAGAACCTGTGCAATCGTACGCCGGAGCTGGACTTCGACGCGTTCTGGGGCAAGGACTCCACCGCCGAGCTGTACCACTTCATCGGCAAGGACATCGTCAACTTCCACGCCCTGTTCTGGCCAGCGATGCTCGAAGGCGCGGGTTACCGCAAGCCGACCGGCATCAACGTGCACGGCTACCTGACCGTCAACGGCCAGAAAATGTCCAAGTCCCGCGGCACCTTCATCAAGGCCCGGACCTACCTGGATCACCTGTCGCCGGAATACCTGCGCTACTACTACGCGGCCAAACTGAGCCGTGGCGTCGACGACCTCGACCTGAACCTCGAAGACTTCGTGCAGAAGGTCAATTCCGACCTGGTGGGCAAAGTCGTCAATATCGCCAGCCGTTGCGCCGGTTTCATCCATAAGGGCAATGCCGGTGTGATGGTCGACACCAACGCCGCGCCGGAGCTGACCGAAGCCTTCCTGGCCGCCGCGCCTGGCATCGCCGACGCCTATGAAGCCCGCGACTTCGCTCGCGCCATGCGCGAGATCATGGCCCTGGCCGACCGCGCCAACGCCTGGATCGCCGACAAGGCACCGTGGTCGTTGAACAAACAGGAAGGCAAGCAGGATGAAGTCCAGGCCATTTGCGCCACCGGCGTCAATCTGTTCCGCCAGTTGGTGATCTTCCTCAAGCCGGTGCTGCCGTTGCTGGCCGCCGATGCCGAGGCGTTCCTCAACGTCGCGCCATTGACCTGGAACGACAACACCCTCTGGCTCGCCAACCATCAGCTGAACGAGTTCAAGCCGCTGATGACCCGGATCGACCCGGTCAAGGTGCAGGCCATGACCGACGCTTCGAAAGAAGACCTGACCGCGAGCCAGACCGACACCGGCGAAGCTTCACCTGTCGGTAATGGCGAACTGGCCAAGGATCCGTTGTCCCCGGAAATCGAGTTCGACACCTTCGCAGCAGTCGATTTGCGCGTCGCACTGATCGTCAAGGCCGAACACGTGGAAGGCGCCGACAAGCTGCTGCGCCTGACCCTGGACATTGGTGACGAGCAACGCAACGTCTTCTCCGGGATCAAGAGCGCTTATCCGGACCCGTCCAAGCTCAATGGTCGGCTGACCATGATGATCGCCAACCTCAAGCCTCGCAAAATGAAATTCGGTATCTCCGAGGGCATGGTGATGGCGGCCGGTCCTGGCGGTGAAGAGATCTACCTGTTGAGCCCGGACAGCGGCGCCAAGCCTGGTCAGCGGATCAAGTAAGGCACGGCGGTAAACCGATCCCACAGTCGTGCCTGACGCGACTGTGGGATTTTCATGTCTGGCCCACCCTCCGCCCTTGCCGGATAATGCCTAAGCTTTTTTGAACGCAGCGCTCTTGGGTTCATCGCGAGCAAGCTCGCTCCTACAAAAGTCGGCTCGATCATGACCGAAACACTGCTTACGCTCATCAGCACCGCCCTGATCAACAACCTCGTGTTGCATTGGCCGCTGGGTGTCGATCCGCTGTTGGGCAGTGAACGCCGGCAAGTGCATGCCCTGGGCATTGCAACGACCTGCCTGATGCTGATCGTCGGCCTGCTTGGCTACACGCTCTATCATTGGCTGCTCATCCCGCTGGAATTGACGTCGCTGCGCCTGTTCGTGCTCCTTCCCCTGAGCGTGCTGCTGATCGCCCCGCTGCTGAACGGTTTGTCACGGGTGTTTTCGACGCTGTGCTTTGAAGGACTCTGGCCACTGTTGTTGGGCAACGCGGGCGTGCTCGGCGTGGCGCTTCTCAATATTGAGGATGACAACGGATTCTTTGCTGCCGCAGCCCTGAGCCTGGGGGCCGGGCTGGGTTTTTGGCTGGTGCTGAGTCTGTTCAATGACCTGCGCCAGCGCACACGTGATAACGATGTTCCCCTGCCCTTTCGCGGCTTGCCGATCGACCTGATCGGCGCCGGTCTGATTGCAGTGGCCTTTCTGGGATTCAGTGGACTGATCAAAACATGAGTCTGATTCAACGCATCGACGCCCTCTTGCCGCAGACCCAGTGCGGTAAGTGCGGTCATCCCGGATGCAAGCCCTACGCTGAAGGCATCGCCAACGGCGAGCCGATCAACAAGTGCCCGCCGGGCGGCAATGAAACCATTAACGCCCTGGCTGAGCTGCTCAAGGTGCCAGTGCTGGAACTGGATGTCAGCCGAGGCTCGGCTCCGGCGCAGATCGCCTACATCCGCGAAGCCGAGTGCATCGGTTGCACCAAATGCATCCAGGCCTGTCCGGTAGACGCCATCGTCGGCGCCGCCAAGCTGATGCACACGGTGATCATCGACGAATGCACCGGTTGTGACCTCTGCGTGGCGCCTTGCCCTGTGGACTGCATCGAAATGCATCCCTTGCCGATAGCCACGGTACTGCCAATTGTCGGCGGTATGGCGTTCAGCCTTGAAGAGCAACGGGCCCGTGCCGCCAAACGCAATCATGCACGGCGCCGTTTCGAGCAACGCAACGCCCGCTTGCAGCGTGAAGAACAACAAAAGACCGCCGAGCGCCAGGCCCGTGCGCAACGCGCTGCCAAGCCCAGTGAAGGGACGCTCGACCCGGTGCAGGCGGCCCTCGAACGCGTCCGCGCACAGAAAGCCGCCAACGCCGATGCCGCGTTGAAAAAAGCCAAAATCGATCTGGCGATGAGCCGGGCGCAACTGACCAAGTCACTCAAGGCGTTTGGCCATCCGCCAACCTTCGAACAGCAGTCGCAGCTGATTGTCCTGCAACAGCAGTTCGAAGCCGCCGAGCAAGCCTTGGCACAGCTGGAAAACTCGGCGCCGTCCGTCCCCGTGCCGGCGCCCGTTGCTGCGCCGGCGAAAAATGCCGACCTGAATCGGGCGAAAATCCAGTTGGCCATGCGCCGCGCCGAACTCAAAAAAGCCCAGGCCGCCGCAGCGCCCGCCGAGCAGATCGAAGCCCTGGAGCGCGCACTGAGCGAAGCCGAACGCCAGGTGAATGCCTATGCCACCCCTTGAATCGGTCGATGAACGCCTGCAGCAGGCCATGAAATGGGTCCTGTTGGCGACGTTGCCAGGAATGCTGGCGTTGTTCTGGTTCTACGGCTGGGGTGTCTTGATCAACCTGATGCTGGCAGGCGCCAGTGCGTTGGGCGTGGAAGCGGTGGTGCTGCAATTGCGCAAGCGCCCCCTCAAGCCAACCTTGAGCGACTGCAGCGCCCTGGTCAGTGCAACCCTGTTGGCCCTGGCCCTTCCGCCCTATTGCCCATGGTGGCTGACGGTCACTGCTGCTGCGTCCGCCATGTTGTTCGGCAAGCACCTATATGGCGGTGTCGGCAGCAATCCGTTCAACCCGGCGATGCTCGGTTTCGCCCTGGTGATGGTGACGTTTCCACAACAGATGACCCACTGGCCGGCATCCCACGGCATGGATCTGTCGGGTGGCGTGCAGCAAGTATTCGGTTTCGGTTCAAATCCGGATGCCTGGGTCCGCGCCACAGCACTGGACAGCCTGCGGATCAATAAAAGCCTGACCATGGACGAACTGTTCTCGGCCAATCCGGCGTTTGGCCATTTCGGCGGTCGCGGCGTGGAATGGGTGAACCTGGCCTTTCTCGCGGGCGGCGTGTTTCTGCTGCAACGACGAGTATTCAGCTGGCATGCACCGGTGGGCATGCTTGCCAGCCTGTTCGTCATCAGCCTGTTGTGCTGGAACGGTACGGGCTCCGACTCCCATGGCTCACCTTTGTTTCATCTGCTCACCGGTGCCAGCATGCTGGGAGCGTTCTTCATCGTGACGGAGCCGGTGTCCGGCGCCAAAAGCCCCGGCGCAAAGCTGCTGTTCGGCATGGGTGTCGGGCTGCTGACCTATCTGATTCGTACATGGGGCGGCTATCCGGACGGTCTGGCGTTTGCCGTGTTGTTGATGAACCTCTGTGTACCGGCGCTGGAGCGATTTGTCGCGGCCAGACAGAAGCGGACTGCATCATGAACCGCGCCTCCAGCGTCGCCATCCTGGTACTACTGGCTGGTCTCGGAATCGGCCTGACCTGGCTCGCACAGCACAGCAGCGCGCCACGGATCGCGGCTGAGCAGCGCCTGATCGACAGTCGCAAGCTACTGGACCTGCTACCGCCCGACAGCTACGACAATCAGCCGCTGGAACAACCGCTCACGCTTGAAAACACGGCACTGGGCAACAGCACACTGCTGGCAGGTTACCGGGCGACCAGGGCCGGCAATGCTTATGCCGTGCTACTGCGCAGCCAGACCCTGGGCTACGAGGGCGCCATCGACTTGATGATCGCCATCGACCTCAACGGCAGGCTGATTGGCGTCAAAACCCTCAAGCAGGCGGAAACCCCGGGGCTTGGCGGGCGAATTGCCGATTGGCCCAATGCCTGGCTTCAAATGTTTTCCGGCAAGTCCCGAACCGATCCGGACGACAAAGGCTGGGCCTTGAAAAAGGATCAGGGACAATTCGACCAGGTCGCCGGAGCGACCATCACCTCAAGAGCCGTGATAAACGCTACCCACGATGCCCTGCGTTACTTCGATGAACACCGGCAACAATTGCTCGGAAATCCTTCCCATGAGTAAACCAGCGCTGTTACAAAACTCATTGATGCTCGCGCCGCTCATCGGCGCCACCGGCTCACTGGTGACAGCCCTCGGCCTGTGGTTGATGTTCATCGCGGTGATCAGTGTATTTGGCCTGGGCATGAATGCATTGCGCTCACGCCTGTTCCCGGGGGCGCACTTACTAGCCAGCGTGCTGCTTGCCGCGACGCTGACCAGTTGCGCGGAACTCGGCCTGCAAGTCTGGTCACTGCAATGGCATCAACAGGCGGGAATCTATACAGCGTTGATCGCCTTGCAATGTGTCGTGCTTGAGCAGGTTGGATTTTTCCAAAGGCCTTGGCGAGATCGCCTGCGCCTGTGTGGGCTGTTCGGCGCATTGATGGTGGGCCTGGGCTTGCTGCGCGAGCTCATTGGTAACGGGACACTCGGTAGTCATCTACCGTGGCTGCTGGCTGCCACGCAAGCGGACTGGCAGGGCTGGGTGCTGACCACCGACGGAGGCTTGCGCCTGGCCACACTGGCCCCAGGTGGTTTCATTCTGCTGGGATTGCTGGTCGCCGCATGGCAGGCCCGACAGCGCGCCCCCTCTACACAATGACAGTTTTCGAGGAAATGCATCGCCCATGAATGCCGCAAAACGTCTGGAAATTTTCCGCAGGCTGCATGAAGACAATCCGGAGCCCAAGACCGAACTGGCCTATTCCTCACCGTTTGAATTACTGATTGCGGTGATTCTTTCGGCGCAATCGACCGATGTCGGCGTCAACAAGGCCACCGCAAAACTGTTCCCGGTAGCCAATACCCCCGCGGCGATCCATGCCCTGGGGGTGGAGGGATTGTCGGAATACATCAAGACCATCGGTCTATACAACAGCAAAGCGAAGAATGTGATTGAGACCTGTCGCTTGCTGGTGGAGCGCCATGCAGGCGAAGTACCGCAAACTCGAGAGGAACTGGAGGCACTGCCCGGCGTTGGGCGCAAAACTGCCAACGTGGTGCTCAATACCGCATTTCGTCAATTGACCATGGCCGTGGACACCCATATTTTCCGGGTCAGTAATCGCACCGGCATTGCGCCCGGCAAGAATGTGGTTGAGGTCGAGAAAAAGCTGATGAAGTTCGTGCCCAAGGAGTTCCTGCTCGACTCCCATCACTGGTTGATACTGCACGGGCGCTACGTTTGCCTGGCCCGCAAGCCTCGCTGCGGCAGTTGCCGGATTGAAGACTTGTGCGAATACAAGCACAAGACGTCGGACGATTGAGGCACTATAGGATTTATTGATTCATCGATTGAAAAAATCTTTTTTACCCATCGGGAGATTGTCGATATAAGGAGCCCCAAAGGCCTTCTTAGCCTGGAGTAACTAAATGAGCACTGGCAAAGAGCAATTGGACGTAGAAGACGACTTCACCCCCGTTGAAGCTGATGATGCCGAACCTGTGGTTGAGGTAGCAAAAACCAACCTGAGCAAACGCCGTACCATCGACAATCTTCTGGAGGAGCGCCGACTGCAAAAGCAATTGGCCGATTACGATTTTGATTTATGACACCTGAAAGCCTCCCGAAACGGAGGCTTTTTATTTTGTGCGAGCCGCGATGAATGCCCGTTCATCGCGCATCGTCACCCCGGATACAATCACACCAACCCATTGCGTTGAGCCAGCTCAATCAGATCGACCAGCGAGCGCGCATTGAGTTTCAGCAACAGGCGCGTCTTGTAAGTACTCACGGTTTTGTTGCTGAGAAACATCCCATCGGCAATCTCCTTGTTGGTCTTGCCTCTGGCCAGCTGTTGCAAGACCATCATTTCCCGTCCTGACAGTCGATCCACCATATCGGCTTCACTGGCGTTCCCCAGACTGGCACGCACGGTATGCAAGGCTTGATTGGGAAAGTAGCTGTAACCGGACAAAACTGCCTTTATTGCACTGAGTAATTCAGTGAGATCCTGTTGCTTGCAGACATACCCGGCGGCACCTGACTGCATGCAACGCATGGAAAAGTGCCCGGGAGCCTGAGAAGTCAATATCAGCACTTTCATGGGCAAGGCTGTCGAGGCAAGTCGAGCAATAACTTCCAGCCCATCAAGCTTCGGGATCCCGATATCCAGAATGACGATGTCCGGCATGTATTCGCGAGCAAGTTGCAATGCATCCACGCCATTATCTGTTTCAGCTACAACTTCGTAGCCATGACGTTCCATTAGCATACGTACCGCAAGACGAATGACGGGGTGATCATCCACGATCAGCACTTTATTCATGGGCAAGTCCAATTTTCGCTGTTCGAATTTTTAGAGCCCGCACAATAGCCTAGTCGTTTCACCCATGGCATGCCGCCCCCCCCAACGACCTGCACCGAGAGACATTCCCTACAAGAATCGCGGATTAGTCCTACAAAACATCCCCGAACACAGCCCATTAAAAACAGCACCCTTGTGAACACATTACGATGTGAAACATTTTTTTCGCCAACTTAAACTGCAAAATAAAATTTAATATTTATAAGAAACACCTCACCCCGGAGAATTCTCCGTTAAACGCAAGCGGCATCTTCCAATAAAAAATTCACACCAGAAATATCACACACCGAGTATCCACTTGCTCTTACAGCAAAAAATTGCACATGCACAATCATTAATAACACCAAACCAAAAAAACGGCTCCGCGAGCGCCGCAAACGAAAAAAAACAATAACCACAGCCTACATACAAACATCGAATTGCAGGCATGGCGTAACATAACTTTCAACAAACGACACCAGCATCTCAACCCCAACGAGCAAAGATAAAATACGATGAGTAATACACATGATCAAACTAAAGAAAAGAATCACCAATCCCATGACAATAATCGCGATATTCGCAACACTGTCTGAAACATCAGCCGCCATTTCTCTGCCATTCCTGGACAACGATGAAAGAGAAATCTATGTCTGGTTCCTGATCAGCTTCCCTTTTTATTTGCTATTCCTTTTCTTCGCCACACTCAACTTCAATTACCGATCGCTTTACTCGCCTTCGGATTTTGAAAAGGACGAGCACTTCCTGAAAGCCATGGACGATGATGATTCGCGCCCGCCCCCCTCTCCCTCCAGCGCTCAGGCTCCACCGGACGAGATCGGCTTACGACTGTCCCGTCCGGTAAAGCATCAGATTCGCTTACCCGAATTACTGAGGGATCTGTGCATCATCGATACACGCTGGATGAAAAACAAAATGGAACTCGGCACTTTGCTGGGGACGATACAAAAACCACAGGAAAAACGGGCACACGTCATTTTGTTTCTCACTGGGACGGAATCGGAAAAACTACTGAAAGACAGCGTGCTCAAATATTTCAAACAGGCAAAAAAACGCGGCAGCGCGCATTCCTGGGTGGCTTACAATTTGAGTTCACGAGGGGTGACGGTCATGGACCAGCGTTGCCAGCTGACACACGGCGATCAGCCGTGAGGATGGTTTTATCAGTGAGAAACAGAAGGAAGGAAACGAACAGCTCGAATGTAAATTGTTGTATCGCTATCTCGGACCTGAAATGCCCTTTTCAGATGTATGGCCCCGTCTATGACGAGGCCATACTTCCTTTACAGGTTCAAAGCGCTCAGAACAGCTTGCGCCCCTTGTTCGCGGCAATGCGCATGCGCAAGGCATTGAGCTTGATGAAGCCCGCCGCATCGGCCTGGTTATAGGCGCCGCCATCTTCCTCGAAGGTCGCGATGTTGGCGTCGAACAACGACTCGTCGGACTTGCGGCCCGTAACGATCACATTGCCCTTGTACAGCTTCAGACGCACGACACCGTTCACGTGAGCCTGCGACGCATCGATCATCTGTTGCAGCATCAGACGCTCAGGACTCCACCAGTAGCCGGTGTAGATCAGGCTGGCATACTTCGGCATCAGCTCGTCCTTGAGGTGAGCCACTTCGCGGTCCAGGGTGATCGATTCGATCGCACGGTGGGCGCGCAGCATGATGGTGCCGCCAGGTGTTTCGTAGCAGCCACGGGACTTCATGCCCACGTAACGGTTCTCGACGATGTCCAGACGACCGATACCATGTTCGCCACCGATACGGTTCAGGGTCGCCAGCACGGTGGCCGGGGTCATTTCGACGCCGTCCAGTGCCACGATGTCGCCGTTGCGGTAGGTCAGTTCCAGGTACTGCGGCTTGTCGGGAGCGTTCTCCGGGGAGACGGTCCAGCGCCACATGTCTTCTTCGTGCTCGGTCCAGGTGTCTTCCAGCACGCCGCCTTCATAGGAGATGTGCAGCAGGTTGGCATCCATCGAGTACGGGGATTTTTTCTTGCCGTGACGCTCGATCGGGATCGCGTGCTTTTCAGCGTAATCCATCAGCTTCTCACGGGACAGCAGGTCCCATTCACGCCACGGAGCGATCACCTTCACACCAGGTTTCAAGGCGTAGGCGCCCAATTCGAAACGAACCTGGTCGTTGCCCTTGCCGGTAGCGCCGTGGGAAATGGCGTCAGCGCCGGTTTCGTTGGCGATTTCGATCAGGCGTTTGGCGATCAACGGACGAGCGATGGAAGTACCCAGCAGGTACTCGCCTTCGTAAACGGTGTTGGCGCGGAACATCGGGAAAACGAAATCGCGCACGAATTCTTCGCGTAAGTCGTCGATGTAGATCTCTTTCACGCCCATGGCCTGAGCCTTGGCGCGTGCCGGTTCGACCTCTTCGCCCTGACCCAGGTCAGCGGTGAAGGTCACCACTTCACAGTTATAAGTATCCTGCAGCCACTTGAGGATCACCGAAGTGTCCAGGCCGCCGGAATACGCCAGAACAACCTTGTTTACGTCCGCCATGCCATCACTCCACGGGGTTCTACGGAAAGCCGTGAAGTCTACCGCTCATGCAGGACAATTTACAGTGGCGCGACAGCTTATGACGACGAAGCGACAGATTCTGTCGAGGGCGCGACGATGACCCACACGTCATGTCGTTGCCGAGGTACCCGGTTTCGTGGCCTGGGGGGCCACTTGCTCCGGTGGTGCCCCTCGCTCCAGACGCACCGCAACCCGGCGGTTCTTCGAACGGTTGGCGTTGTTGGTATTGGGTGCCAGCGGGTAACGCTCGCCATGGAAGCGCATCGTGATCTGCGACTCCTGGATGCCGTTGGCCTTGAAGAACTCCATGACCGCCAGGGCCCTGCGGCGTGACAGGTCGCGGTTGGTCAGGCGATTGCCGCTGTTGTCGGAATGTCCGTCGAGCTCGATGTGATTGACCGTCGGATCGGCCTTCATGTACTCAAGCATCACCTGCAGCCTGGCTTTCGCGGCAGCATCCAGTTCGATACCTCCGCCGGGAAAGCCGACTTCCGACTGCTTCACCTGATCGAAATTCTGCGGCAACAGTTTGGCTACGCATCCCTGATAGTCGGCAAACGCCTTGTTGAACCTGACCGGTAACAGGCGCACTTCCGATACCCGTCCATCGCCCGAGGAATGGCGGACCACCGGACTGCGCCCATCCATCAAGCCGCTGATCAAACGACCGGCCTGGGCCTGTGAGCTGTTGAACAACACGTTGCCGCTGCCGATTCTCACCGTGCCCAGATTGATATCGCCCCGTCCCGGCTGCCAGGGCGCGGCGGCGGCCAGCAAGGTGGCCGAACCTCCGCCCATCATGGCGTTGAAGGCATTCAGACGAAACGTCGCCTGTTCGCCTGCACGACGCACGAACTGCCCTGAGCCGAAGTCGGTGATCGGCTGGGTCAGGCGGCACTCGAACTTGTCGCCTTCGACCGTCCACTCAATGCTCTCCAGACGGGTCTGGAAAGTGAGCGCCATTGCAGGAAGGCTGGCAAACACACTGAGCAAGGCTAAATAACGCTGGCGCACGGGAGGCTCCACTGGCTTCTACAACAAAAAGACCGACACACAGATGTTTACGGCATACCTGTTGGATATCGGAAGCTTGCCGCAAAACTTGATAGCGAGTGCCTGCAAGAGTCTTTTCCGGTAGCATTCCCCTCAGTTTGACCCGCCTGGAATCCCCTCATGTCCGACCGCCTGACCCTGCTGCGTCCCGACGACTGGCATATACATCTTCGCGATGGTGCTGTGTTGACCAATACCGTCGCGGATGTTGCGCGCACCTTTGGTCGCGCCATCATCATGCCCAACCTGGTACCTCCGGTCCGCAATGCGGCTGAGGCCGACGGCTATCGCCAGCGGATCCTCGCTGCCCGCCCGGCCGGCAGCCAGTTCGAACCGCTGATGGTCCTGTACCTGACCGACCGCACCCAGCCTGAAGAAATTCGCGAGGCCAAGGCCAGCGGTTTCATTCACGCCGCCAAGCTGTACCCGGCCGGCGCGACCACCAACTCGGACTCTGGCGTCACCAGCATCGACAAGATCTTCCCTGCCCTGGAAGCCATGGCCGAAGTCGGAATGCCCTTGTTGATCCACGGTGAAGTCACCCGCGGCGATGTCGACGTGTTCGACCGCGAAAAAATCTTCATCGATGAGCACATGCGTCGCGTGGTCGAGCGCTTCCCGACCCTCAAAGTGGTGTTCGAACACATCACCACCGCTGACGCCGTGCAGTTCGTCAATTCGGCCTCGGCCAACGTTGGCGCAACCATCACCGCGCATCACCTGCTGTACAACCGCAACCACATGCTGGTGGGCGGGATTCGGCCGCACTTCTATTGCCTGCCGATTCTCAAGCGCAACACGCACCAGGAGGCCCTGCTCGATGCCGCTACAAGCGGCAGTGAAAAGTTCTTCCTCGGCACGGACTCGGCGCCCCACGCCCAGCACGCCAAGGAAGCCGCTTGCGGTTGCGCCGGCTGCTACACCGCTTTTGCTGCGATCGAGATGTATGCCGAAGCCTTTGAACAGCGCAATGCGCTGGACAAGCTCGAAGCCTTCGCCAGCCTTAACGGGCCTCGGTTCTATGGCCTGCCGGCCAACACCGATCGCATCACCCTGGTCCGCGAAGAGTGGACCGCCCCAAGCAGCCTGCCGTTTGGCGAGCTGACCGTTATCCCGCTGCGCGCCGGTGAAAAACTGCGCTGGCGCCTGCTGGAGGAACACGCGTGAGTGAAGACCATTTCGACGACGAACAGGAAGGTCAAGGCAGCGGAGGCGGTTCCCGTCATCCAATGGCCGCCCGATTCCGTGGTTACCTGCCCGTTGTTGTCGACGTAGAAACCGGTGGCTTCAACTCGGCCACCGATGCCCTGCTGGAAATCGCCGCGACCACTATCGCCATGGATGAAAAGGGATTTGTTTACCCTGATCACACCTACTTCTTCCGGGTCGAGCCTTTCGAAGGCGCCAACGTCGAAGCGGCAGCCCTGGAGTTCACCGGGATCAAGCTCGATCACCCGCTGCGCATGGCCGTGAGTGAAGAGTCGGCCCTGAACGATATCTTCCGTGGCGTACGCAAGGCGCTCAAGGCCAACGGTTGCAAACGGGCAATTCTGGTCGGTCACAACAGCAGTTTCGACCTGGGCTTCCTGAACGCCGCGGTTGCGCGCCTGGACATGAAGCGCAATCCGTTCCACCCGTTCTCCAGCTTCGACACGGCCACCCTCGCCGGCCTGGCCTATGGCCAAACGGTGCTGGCCAAGGCCTGTCAGGCCGCCGATATCGATTTCGATGGTCGCGAGGCCCACTCGGCTCGTTACGATACCGAGAAGACCGCCGAGCTGTTCTGCGGCATCGTCAATCGCTGGAAACAAATGGGCGGCTGGGAAGACTTCGACGACTAACTGCAATTGTAGGAGCTGGCTTGCCAGCGAAGGGTCCCTCCCATACACAGCAATTGCGGGGGTGTGGCGATAAACGCCTTCGCTGGCAAGCCAGCTCCTACAAGGGTCATATACCGCGCATAAAAAAACCGGCCTCGAGGGCCGGTTTTTTTGTACCTGGAGCGTGCCTTACAGCGCGGCAGCGTGCTCGGTCAGGTAAGCTGCAACGCCTTCTGGCGAAGCGTTCATGCCCTTGTCGCCTTTTTTCCAGTTGGCAGGGCAGACTTCGCCGTGCTCTTCGTGGAATTGCAGAGCATCGACCAGACGCAGCAGCTCTTCCATGTTACGACCCAGTGGCAGGTCGTTGATGATCTGCGAGCGAACAACGCCTTTGTCGTCGATCAGGAATGCGCCACGGAAAGCAACGCCGTCAGCGGACTGAACGTCGTAGGCCTTCATGATTTCCTGCTTGATGTCGGCAGCCATGGTGTAACGGACTTCGCCGATACCGCCATTGTTGACCGGGGTGTTACGCCAGGCGTTGTGGGTGAAGTGCGAGTCGATCGAAACAGCGACCACTTCAACGTTACGAGCCTTGAATTCCGACATGCGGTTGTCCAGAGCGATCAGCTCCGACGGGCAAACAAAGGTGAAGTCCAGTGGGTAGAAGAACACCAGGCCGTATTTGCCTTTGATAGCCGAGGACAGGGTGAAGCTGTCAACGATCTCGCCATTGCCGAGTACGGCCGGTACGGTGAAGTCAGGGGCTTGTTTGCCTACGAGTACGCTCATTGGATATCTCCTGGTGTAGAAACGTGAAAAACCGGGTTTGCGCCAGCCTGCCACCCTCAGGCGACAGCCCTGTGACACGAACCCGTTTCGCAAAGACCGGCCATCATACACTGCGTTTTTGGCCTGTCCTTAACGGTTTTTCCCGCAGAGGTAAAAATCCCGGAGCGGATTTCGTTTCTTGCCTTCATTGAAGAGCACCGTTCGTCAGCCTTCGGAAAAAGCCGCCTCAAAGCACTTTGACAATCATTCTCGTTAACATTAAGATCCATCGCATTCGAGACATAAACAAGCGACGGTCTTCACTTATGTATGTTTGCCTCTGCACTGGCGTCACCGACGGCCAAATCCGCGATGCGATCTATGAAGGATGCTGCAGCTACAAGGAAGTCCGCCAGGCCACCGGCGTTGCCAGTCAATGTGGTAAATGTGCCTGCCTCGCCAAGGAAGTGGTCCGCGAGACCCTGACCTCACTGCAGACAGCCCAGGCTGCGATTCCCTTTCCTGCAGAATTTACAGCGGCATAAAAAGCTACTTACTCAAAGAACCGGACTGATGTCCGGTTTTTTTATGCCTGAAAATCAACTGCTTAGACTCTAGACGCGGAACACAAACATTCTTATTCCGATTAATTTTCATATATTATTCAATAACTTAAGTTTGACACCCTTAGTTGCGCGGCTCAAACTCTGCCTTATAGACGGCTAACAAAGGGCAGGACCCCATCATGAAAGGCGACGTTAAAGTCATCCAGCATCTCAACAAGATTCTTGCCAATGAGCTGGTCGCAATCAATCAATACTTCCTGCATGCACGCATGTATGAAGATTGGGGCCTGAACAAGCTCGGCAAGCACGAATACCACGAATCCATCGACGAGATGAAGCACGCGGACAAGCTGATCAAGCGCATCCTGTTCCTGGAAGGCCTGCCCAACGTCCAGGACCTGGGCAAGCTGCACATCGGCGAGCACACCAAGGAAATGATTGAGTGCGACCTGCGTATCGAGAAAGCCGGCCACAAAGACCTTAAAGAGGCTATCGCCTTTTGCGAAACGGCTGGCGACTTCGGTAGCCGTGAACTGCTTGAAGATATCCTCGAGTCCGAAGAAGAACATATCGACTGGCTTGAAACCCAACTTGGCCTGATCGACAAGATCGGTATCGAGAACTACCTGCAATCGCAGATGGGCGAAGACGAATAACTTCTACGCCATTAATCTCGATGCAATAAAAAGCCCCGCTCTCTTTTGAAGAGGCGGGGCTTTTTAATGTGTTGGTTTCGGGATTCACCTGAAACCTTGTAGGAGCGAGCATGCTCGCGATGGTGGTCAACGATAACGCGGGACGTCTGGCTCCCCCGGTGTTCTTGAGTCCATCGCGAGCGGGCTCGCTCCTACAAAAAGCCGGATCAGGCTTCGGTTTTTGCAGCTGCGGCTTTTGCGGCAGCGTCTTTGATCAGCGCCTGCAACGAACCATCAGCCGACATCTCGGTCATGATGTCGCTACCGCCGACCAGCTCACCAGCGACCCACAGTTGCGGGAAGGTTGGCCAGTTGGCGTATTTTGGCAGGTTGGCGCGGATTTCCGGGTTCTGCAGGATATCCACGTACGCAAACTTTTCACCACAAGCCATCACAGCCTGCGCAGCTTTCGCGGAGAAGCCGCACTGCGGGGCATTCGGCGAGCCTTTCATGTAAAGCAGAATGGTGTTGTTGGCAATCTGCTCTTTAATCGTTTCGATGATATCCATGGAGCACCTCGGCTGAACTTTCCGACTCACGGGTCGGCACGGTGGCGCATTGTAACGGAAAGCCGAGGGCCATGCTCGGTCTCTCCGTCAGATACGATCAAGCCGCCGCCACGGTTACCGGAACGCCATTCAACGCCGCATTCCCCGACAGTTCATCGAGCTGACATTCGTCTGTCAGGTCATTGGCACTGGACCCCGGCTGACCACTGGCAATGGTCATTTGCACACCCGGTCTCGCATGCCCCCAACCGTGCGGAAGGCTGACCACGCCTTTCATCATATCCAGGCTGCCCAACACTTCAACTTCGATCACCCCGACCCGCGAGCTCACCCGCACTCGCTGCCCATCGCTCAGCCCGCGACTGGCCAGATCATCCGGGTGCATCAACAACTGATGACGCGGTTTACCTTTCACCAGACGGTGGTAGTTGTGCATCCACGAATTGTTGCTGCGCACATGCCGACGGCCGATCATCAACAACTCATCGGCAGCCGGAGCCTGCAATGCCGCGAACCGCGCCAGGTCGGCAAGGATGGCGGCGGGGGCAGCCTGGACATGCTGATTGGCGGTTTTCAGACGCAGCGCCAGGTTGGGCTTTAGCGGCCCGAGATCGACACCATGGGGATGGTCGAACAGCGTCGCCACCGACAGCTTGTGCTCCGAGGCATCGCCATACAGCCCCATGCGCAGGCCTCGGTCGATCATCTGTGCCGGGGCAATAGTCGGCTTCAGCTCCTTGCCGGTCTTCGCGGCAAATGCCTTGGCCAACCCGACGAAAATTTCCCAGTCGTGCAGTGCGCCTTGGGGCTTGGCCAGAATTGCCCGGTTGAAACGACTGACGTTGCGCACGGCGAACATATTGAACGTCGTGTCGTAATGATCGTTTTCCAGCGCCGAGGTGGACGGCAGGATCAGGTCGGCGTATCGCGTGGTTTCGTTGATGTACAAATCGACACTGACCATGAATTCCAACCCGTCCAGCGCCTGTTCCAGCTGACGGCCGTTCGGCGTGGACAGCACCGGGTTGCCCGCCACGGTAATCAGTGCGCGCACCTGCCCTTCCCCTTCGGTCAGCATCTCTTCGGCCAGCGCCGACACCGGCAGTTCGCCAGCGTATTCGGGGCGCCCGGACACCCGGCTCTGCCACAAATTGAAATGCCCACCCGACGTGGAGGCCACCAGATCCACCGCCGGCTGGGTGCACAACGCACCGCCCACGCGGTCAAGGTTACCGGTGACCAGGTTGATCAACTGCACCAGCCAATGGCACAGCGTACCGAATGCCTGGGTCGAGACGCCCATCCGGCCATAACACACCGCGCTCGGTGCAGCGGCGAAGTCCCGCGCCAATTGGCGGATCTGTTCGGCCGGCACCGCACACAACGGGCTCATGGCCTCGGCAGTGAAACCCGCAACCGCCTCGCGCACCAGGTCCAGCCCCTCTACCGACAAATGACCGTCGCGGGTCAATCCTTCAGCAAACAAGGTGTTGAGCAGGCCAAACAACAATGCCGCATCGCCACCCGGGCGAACGAACAAATGCTGGTCGGCGATGGCCGCCGTTTCGCTGCGACGCGGGTCGACCACCACGACCTTGCCACCCCGGCCCTGAATCGCTTTCAAGCGCTTTTCCACATCCGGCACGGTCATGATGCTGCCGTTGGACGCGAGCGGATTGCCACCCAGGATCAACATGAAGTCGGTGTGATCGATGTCCGGGATCGGCAGCAACAAACCATGGCCGTACATCAAATGACTGGTCAGGTGATGGGGCAATTGATCGACCGACGTCGCGGAGAAACGGTTACGGGTTTTCAACAGGCCGAGAAAATAATTGCTATGGGTCATCAGCCCATAGTTGTGCACGCTGGGATTACCTTGATAGACCGCCACCGCATTTTGCCCGTGACGCTGCTGAATCTCCGCCAGACGCTCCGCGACCAGATTGAAGGCGTCTTCCCATTCGATGGGCTGCCATTCGTTACCCACGCGTCGCATGGGTTGATGCAGGCGATCCGGATCATTCTGGATGTCTTGCAAGGCAACAGCCTTGGGGCAGATGTGCCCGCGACTGAAGGTATCCAGGGGATCACCCTTGATCGAAGTAATCTGCACATTGCCGGCTTCGACCTCGGTGGTTTCGATGGTCAGGCCGCAGATGGCTTCACACAGGTGGCAGGCACGGTGGTGGAGAGTCTTGGTCATGGCCAGTCTCTGTCTTGTTCTGGGCGGGCGATTTCGGCCGCGGGAACAAAACTATGGCGCCTGCCCCCATAGCGCGCCAGCGACGTTCGTCTTGTGAATTGGTGACCATCAGGCCAACCGATGGCTCCTCATGATCCGTTCGACGGCAGCCTGGGTTGCGCCTGCAGCTGGATCTCCTGGATGGTTTCGATCTGCTCGTGGGCAACATGGACCCCGGTCAGTTCGCCGATCAGCCGCCAGTGCTCGTCGAGCCCGGTGCTGATGGTGGCCATGCGGTCGATCATGCGGCGGCCGGCGTCCCGGGTCACCGGGTCGTTGCTGCGCAGCAGTTCAAACGACATCGACGTCATGGAGGCGGTCAGGTGTGTCAGGGAGCGAGCCGTGAGGCCGAGCAATTCCATTAGCTGCTGTTCTTTCGATTCCATTGTCGAAGCCTCCTGCGTCGCGGGTGATTTATTTATAACCCAGCACTTTGCATTAGCAAATGTTTCAGATGGAGCAGACCGCCTGCGAAGACCGCGAACGCCAGGTCAGGAACCGACCGTCAACGCGCCGCCACCGCCCCGCTCGATTGCCAAGCTGCGCGGGCACGGTGTACAAATGCCTGGCTGCCGTCAGGAAACAGGCTTCAAAAGCGCTACTGCGGATATCCCGTAGCTCCTCTGAACTCCCCTAAAAACCGTAGCCCTATTGGTAAGACGCGACATTTAATTATAAGATCGCGCCTTCCCCTATTTCGTCGCCCCGTGCGGCTTACGCCGCAGGTCTCGCCCGTTGTTCCGTTAGACAAGGCTTTGAGCATCTGCGGTTTGTAGCAAAAAGGTAGTCAATGATGAGCGCAAGGCACTTTCTCTCCCTGATGGATTGCACGCCCGAAGAGCTGGTCAGCGTGATCCGTCGAGGCGTTGAGCTCAAGGACCTGCGTAACCGCGGCGTACTGTTCGAGCCCCTGAAAAACCGCGTGTTGGGGATGATTTTCGAGAAATCCTCGACCCGCACCCGCATTTCGTTCGAAGCCGGCATGATCCAGCTCGGCGGCCAGGCGATCTTCCTGTCGCCGCGCGATACCCAGCTGGGCCGGGGCGAGCCGATCAGCGACGCCGCCGTCGTCATGTCGAGCATGCTCGATGTGGTGATGATCCGTACCTTTGCCCACAGCACATTGACCGAATTCGCCGCCAATTCGCGCGTCCCGCTGATCAACGGCCTGTCCGACGATCTGCACCCGTGCCAACTGCTGGCCGACATGCAGACCTACCTCGAACACCGCGGCTCCATCCAGGGCAAGACCGTGGCCTGGATCGGTGACGGCAACAACATGTGCAACAGCTATATAGAAGCGGCGATCCAGTTCGACTTCCAGTTGCGTATCGCTTGCCCTGAAGGCTACGAGCCGAACCCCAAGTTCCTGGCCCTGGCCGGTGATCGGGTGACCATCGTTCGCGACCCGAAAGATGCCGTTCGCGGCGCCCATCTGGTGAGTACCGACGTCTGGACCTCCATGGGCCAGGAAGAAGAAACCGCCAAGCGCCTGAAGCTGTTCGCCCCCTACCAGGTCAACCGCGCCCTGCTCGATCTGGGCGCCAGCGACGTGCTGTTCATGCATTGCCTGCCGGCTCACCGTGGCGAAGAGATCAGCGTCGACCTGCTCGACGACCCGCGCTCGGTCGCCTGGGATCAGGCCGAGAACCGCCTGCACGCGCAAAAAGCCCTGCTCGAGTTTCTCGTTCCGCCGGCGTATCACCACGCATGAGCCAGCCATTACTGCTTAACCTGCGCAACCTCGCCTGTGGCTATCAGGACCAGCGCGTAGTGCAGAACCTCAACCTGCATTTGAATGCCGGCGACATCGGTTGCCTGCTGGGTTCTTCCGGCTGCGGCAAGACCACCACCCTGCGCGCCATTGCCGGTTTCGAGCCGGTACACGAAGGGGACATCCAGTTGGCGGGCGAGACGATCTCCAGCGCCGGTTTCACCCTCGCGCCGGAGAAACGCCGGATCGGCATGGTGTTCCAGGACTACGCGCTGTTTCCGCATTTATCCGTGGCCGACAACATCGCTTTCGGTATCCGCAAGCATCCGCAAAAGGATCGCGTCACCGAAGAGCTGCTGGAGTTGGTCAACCTGAAAAACCTCGGCAAGCGCTTCCCCCATGAGCTTTCCGGTGGTCAGCAGCAACGTGTCGCCCTGGCTCGTGCACTGGCGCCGGAACCGCAACTGCTGCTGCTTGACGAACCCTTCTCCAACCTCGATGGTGAGTTGCGCCGCAAGCTCAGCCACGAGGTCCGCGATATTCTCAAGGCCCGTGGCACCAGCGCGATTCTGGTCACCCACGATCAGGAAGAAGCTTTCGCGGTGAGCGATCACGTCGGCGTATTCAAGGAAGGCCGGCTGGAACAATGGGACACGCCCTACAACCTGTATCACGAACCGCTGACACCGTATGTGGCCAGCTTCATCGGCCAGGGGTATTTCATCCGCGGCCAGTTGAGCAGCCCGGAGTCGGTGCAGACCGAACTGGGTGAATTGCGCGGCAACCGCGCCTACACCTGGCCGGTCGGTGGTGCGGTGGATGTACTGTTGCGCCCGGACGATATCGTTTATGCGCCGGACAGTGCCTTGAGGGCGCGGATTGTCGGCAAGTCGTTTCAGGGTGCGTCCACGCTGTATCGCCTGCAAATGCCGACCGGTGCGCAGCTGGAGTCGATCTTCCCGAGTCATGTCGATCATCAGGTCGGTGCGCAGGTGGGTATTCGTGTCGCGGCGGAACACCTGGTGCTGTTCCAGGCTTCCGGCAGCACGGCGGCGCAGATTCCGGTCGTCGAATCCGGTGTGCGGCGTTACAGCACCGCCAACTGATCCCACCCGCCTCTGTAGGAGCAAAGCTTGCTCGCGATAGCGGTATCAGATTCAACGTAGATGTTGACTGAACAACCGCTATCGCGAGCAAGCTTTACTCCTACAAAGATCAAAAATCAGGATCAACCCAGAAAAAGCGTTCCGCTGGCCACCAGCGTCGCATTCCCGCCAATCTTCACCCGATCCCCTTCCAGCCGGCAGAACAGCTCCCCGCCCCGCGCCGAACACTGGTAAGCCGTCAGGCTCGACTTGCCCAGACGTTTCGACCAGTACGGAATCAGGCTGCAATGGGTCGATCCGGTCACCGGGTCTTCATTGATGCCGATGGCCGGCGCGAAGTAGCGCGACACGAAATCCTGCTTGCTGCCACGGGCGGTCACGATGGCGCCCAGCCATGGCAGCTTCGCCAGGGCAGCCATGTCTGGCTGACAGTCGAGCACGGCCTGCTCGGACTCCAGCACAACAAACAATTCATTCGAACCCAGCACATCGACGGCCTGAACACCGAGCGCGCGCTCGACGTCCAGGGTCACGCCCACTTCCGACGCGACGATCGCCGGAAAATCCAGCCACAGACGTCCCCCCTCTCGACTCACGCTCAGCGGGCCGGACTTGCAGGTGAACGCCAGGTGCTCGACCGGCTCCTTGTAGATTTCAAACAAAACGTAAGCACTGGCCAGGGTCGCGTGACCGCACAACGGCACCTCGGTGGTCGGGGTAAACCAGCGGATGTGCCAGCCCTGCCCTTCACGCACCAGGAAGGCGGTTTCGGCGAGATTGTGCTCGGCGGCGATCTTTTGCATCAACTCATCGGCGAGCCAGGCATCCAGCTTATAGACCATCGCCGGGTTACCACTGAAAGGACGATCGCTGAACGCGTCGACCTGATGAAACTCAAGCTGCATAACATTCTCCTTTTGTCAGGCCATCGCATGAATGTGTTGGATTTCTGTAGGAGCGAGCCTGCTCGCGATGGTCGCCAACGATAACGCGGGCATTCTGATTCCCCGCGGTGTTCTTGAGTCCATCGCGAGCAGGCTCGCTCCTACAGTAATTAACCACCGCTTCAGGCCCTGCCGATATCCGCGAATTTAGCCTGGGTGTGTTCGGCCAGCACCGCCGGAGCCAGTTCAACTTCCAGGCCGCGTCGGCCGGCGCTCACAAAAATGCTGGAGAACGGCTGGGCAGAATTATCGATAAAGGTGCGCAAACGCTTTTTCTGCCCCAACGGACTGATCCCGCCCAACAGATATCCCGTCGAGCGCTGTGCGGCGGCCGGGTCGGCCATTTCGACTTTTTTCACTCCGGCCGCATGGGCCAGGGCCTTCAAATCCAGGGTTCCGCCCACCGGCACCACTGCCACCAGCAACTCGCCTTTTTCACTGGCCGCCAGCAACGTCTTGAACACTTGCGCCGGGTCCAGGCCGAGCTTCTCCGCCGCTTCCAACCCATAGGACGCGGCCTTCGGGTCATGTTCGTAACTGTGCACTCGGTGTTCGGCGCGAACCTTTTTCAGCAAATCCAATGCGGGGGTCATGACAGCTCCAGACTTGGCGGCAGTAAAAAATACTGCGCCGGATTCTAGGACATTGATCCGCAAAAGGCTCTATCGCACACCCGTTACAAAATGTCAGTCGCGTTCATTTGGGTCGATTTCGATTGCTCGGCAACGCGATCATTCATGGAACTAATAGTTTATTTGTGACCAACGGTTCACTTTCGACCTTTGACAGCAGTGTTTCTTGTCTATATTTTTTCGTTTCTGAAACTGTACGAAAAGTCTTACTGCAGTGCCCTGCTGTAAAACGGGGACAGGATGGGGATTCTGTTCCGGTGAAAAACGCGCTTTGACCACACTGGAATGAAAGCGCCAGACAAGAAAAACAAAGAGGTTTCAATGACAACTGCTCTACAACAACCTTCGCTCTCGGGCCAATGCATGGCCGAGTTTCTGGGCACTGCACTACTGATCTTCTTTGGTACGGGTTGTGTTGCCGCGCTCAAGGTCGCGGGTGCCAGTTTTGGCCTGTGGGAAATCAGCATCATCTGGGGTGTCGGCGTCAGCATGGCGATCTACCTGACAGCCGGGATTTCGGGCGCTCATCTCAACCCTGCCGTCAGCATCGCGCTGTGCATTTTCGCCGACTTCGAAAAGCGCAAACTGCCGTTCTATATTGTCGCCCAAGTGGCCGGCGCCTTTTGCGGTGCCTTGCTGGTCTACACGCTCTACAGCACTCTTTTCTTCGATTTCGAACAAACCCACCATATGGTTCGCGGCACCGAAGCCAGCCTTGAATTGGCGTCGGTGTTCTCCACCTTCCCCAACCCAAGCCTGTCCACGTCCCAGGCCTTTCTGGTCGAAGTCATCATCACTGCCATCCTGATGGGCGTGATCATGTCCCTGACGGACGACAACAATGGCTTGCCCAATGGTCCCCTGGCCCCCTTGTTGATCGGCCTGCTGATTGCAGTGATTGGCAGTTCGATGGGGCCGCTGACCGGTTTCGCGATGAATCCGGCCCGTGATTTCGGTCCTAAACTGATGACTTTTTTCGCCGGCTGGGGTGACATTTCCTTCACCGGCGGGCGCGATATTCCGTACTTCCTGATTCCGGTTTTTGCACCGATTGTCGGTGCCTGCCTCGGTGCCGCGGCGTACCGCGGGGTTATCGCCCGCCATCTGCCGAATGCCGCAGCGGCTACGCAGGACACAGCACCGGCCGTTGACGGCAAACCGCGAATTTCTTGATACCGTTGGCGCATGATCCTGCCAAATTGATCGCGCGCCAGACCTCACTCCCTTTTTTCGTCCAAGGCAATCGACATGACCGACACTCAGAATAAGAACTACATCATTGCCCTCGATCAGGGTACGACCAGTTCCCGCGCGATCATTTTCGACCGCGACGCGAACGTGGTCTGCACCGCACAGCGCGAGTTCGCGCAGCATTATCCGCAAGCCGGCTGGGTCGAACACGACCCGATGGAAATCTTCGCCACCCAGAGCGCCGTGATGGTCGAGGCCCTGGCGCAAGCCGGCCTGCACCACGATCAGGTCGCGGCCATCGGTATCACCAACCAGCGTGAAACCACCGTGGTCTGGGACAAGAACACCGGCCGGCCGATCTACAACGCAATCGTCTGGCAATGCCGACGCAGCACCGAGATCTGCCAGCAGCTCAAACGCGATGGCCACGAACAGTACATCAGCGAGACCACCGGCCTGGTCACCGACCCGTACTTCTCCGGCACCAAGCTCAAGTGGATCCTCGACAACGTCGAAGGCAGTCGTGAACGCGCGCGCAATGGCGAGCTGCTGTTCGGCACCGTCGACAGCTGGCTGATCTGGAAATTCACCGGCGGCAAGGTGCACGTCACCGACTACACCAATGCCTCGCGCACCCTGCTCTTCAACATCCACACCCTGGAGTGGGACACGAAGATGCTGGAGGTGCTGGATATCCCGCGGGAAATGCTGCCGCAGGTGAAATCCTCATCGGAAATCTACGGCCATACCAAAAGCGGCATCGCCATTGGCGGTATTGCCGGTGACCAGCAGGCGGCGCTCTTCGGCCAGATGTGCGTCGAAGCCGGCCAGGCGAAAAACACCTACGGCACCGGTTGCTTCCTGCTGATGAACACCGGCGACAAAGCCGTGAAATCCCGACAAGGCATGCTCACCACCATCGCGTGCGGCCCCCGTGGCGAAGTGGCCTATGCACTGGAAGGTGCGGTGTTCAACGGCGGCTCCACCGTGCAGTGGCTGCGCGACGAATTGAAGATCATCAATGACGCCCACGACACCGAGTACTTCGCCAACAAGGTCAAGGACAGCAACGGCGTGTACCTGGTCCCCGCCTTCACTGGCCTCGGCGCGCCGTACTGGGACCCCTATGCCCGTGGCGCGCTGTTCGGCCTGACCCGTGGCGTGCGCGTGGACCACATCATCCGCGCCGCGCTGGAGTCGATTGCCTACCAGACCCGCGACGTGCTCGATGCCATGCAACAGGATGCCGGCGAACGCCTCAAGGCCCTGCGCGTGGATGGCGGTGCGGTCGCGAACAACTTCCTCATGCAGTTCCAGGCCGACATCCTCGGTACCGAGGTCGAGCGCCCGCAAATGCGCGAAACCACAGCCCTGGGCGCGGCTTACCTGGCAGGCCTGGCCTGCGGTTTCTGGGGCAGCCTGGAAGAGTTGCGCGGCAAGGCGGTGATCGAGCGCCGATTCGAACCGGCGCTGGACGAAACGGCGAAGGAAAAACTCTACGCCGGCTGGAAAAAAGCGGTCAGTCGCACACGCGATTGGGAGCCCCAGGAAGGGGCTGAATAAGCCAAGGATCAGACGCGTATCCTGTTGTAACTGGTAGGGAGCAGATTCCTCCGGCATCATGGGCAAATTTTGCACGGCAGCCCAAAGGACGCCCCATGAATCTGCCTCCCCGTCAGCAGCAAATCCTCGAACTGGTCCGCGAGCGCGGCTATGTCAGCATCGAGGAAATGGCCACGCTGTTCGTTGTTACTCCGCAGACCATCCGCCGCGATATCAATCAGTTGGCGGAAGCCAATCTGCTGCGTCGCTACCACGGCGGCGCGGCTTACGATTCCAGTGTCGAAAACACCGCCTATGCGATGCGCGCCGACCAGATGCGCGATGAGAAGCAACGCATTGGCGAAGCCATTGCGGCGCAGATCCCCGATCACGCCTCGCTGTTCATCAACATCGGCACCACCACCGAATCCATCGCCCGCGCGCTGCTCAATCACAATCACCTGAAGATCATCACCAACAACCTGCATGTGGCCTCGATGCTCAGCGCCAAGGACGATTTCGACGTGCTGCTGACCGGTGGCAATGTGCGACGTGACGGTGGCGTGGTCGGTCAGGCCAGTGTCGATTTCATCAATCAGTTCAAGGTCGACTTCGCCCTTGTCGGTATCAGCGGTATCGATGAAGACGGCAGTCTGCTGGATTTCGATTATCAGGAAGTGCGGGTGTCCCAGGCGATCATCGCCAACGCCCGCAAAGTCATCCTCGCCGCCGACTCCAGCAAATTCGGGCGCAACGCCATGATCCGCCTGGGGCCGATCAGCCTGGTCGATTGCCTGGTGACCGACCAGCAGCCCGTGCCGGCGCTGACCCAGCTTCTGAATCAGCACAAGATTCGCTTAGAGGTCGTCTAACCCTCCCCTGTGGCGAGGGGATTTATCCCCGCTGGGCTGCGCAGCAGCCCTAAACCCTGCAACCTCGGCAGGTCTGATACAGCATGTGCGATGGCTTGACGACTGCTGCGCAGCCGAACGGGGATAAATCCCCTCGCCACAACGCCTCCACTAGCCCTAAACAATGTTCGAATATTTTCCTTTGACGGTCCTTCGATGAGTTTTTTTAATCGAAGTCGACTGGCTGTGCGCGTCTTTATGGGCTAGTATTTTCGCAAATGAACATTAATGTTCGAATTCAAATACAGAAAATCAAAGAATTCCGAGGCCACAGCCGATGCCCACTTCTACCTTGCCTGCGCCCCCTCTTGCCGAGGTCTACGATATCGCCGTCATCGGTGGCGGAATCAATGGCGTGGGAATCGCAGCGGATGCAGCCGGCCGCGGCCTGTCGGTGTTCCTTTGCGAAAAGGATGATCTGGCCAGCCACACCTCGTCAGCCAGCAGCAAGCTGATCCACGGCGGCCTGCGCTACCTCGAACATTACGAATTTCGCCTGGTGCGCGAAGCTCTGGCCGAGCGCGAAGTGCTGCTGGCCAAGGCGCCGCACATCGTCAAGCAGATGCGCTTCGTGCTTCCGCATCGCCCGCACCTGCGGCCGGCCTGGATGATCCGCGCAGGCCTGTTCCTCTATGACAATCTCGGCAAACGCGAACAACTCAAAGGCTCCAAAAGCCTGAAGTTCGGTCCGGACAGCGCCCTGAAAAGCGAAATTACCAAAGGCTTCGAATACTCCGATTGCTGGGTCGACGATGCACGACTGGTGGTGTTGAACGCCATGACGGCCCGGGAAAAAGGCGCTCACGTCCACACCCAGACCCGTTGCGTCAGTGCGCGTCGCAGCAAAGGCCTGTGGCACCTGAATCTGGAGCGCGCCGATGGCAGCCTGTTTTCGATCCGCGCCAAGGCGCTGGTGAACGCGGCCGGCCCATGGGTCGCCAAGTTCATTCGGGATGACCTGAAAATGGAATCGCCGTACGGCATCCGACTGATCCAGGGCAGTCACCTGATCGTGCCGAAGCTGTACGAAGGTGAACACGCGCACATTCTGCAAAACGAAGATCAGCGCATCGTGTTCACCATTCCATACCTGAACCGCTTCACCCTGATCGGCACCACCGACCGCGAGTACACCGGCGACCCGGCAAACGTTGCGATCACTGAAGGCGAAACCGATTACCTGTTGAACGTGGTCAACGCCCACTTCAAAAAGCAGATCAGCCGCGACGACATCCTGCACAGCTATTCCGGTGTGCGTCCGTTGTGCAACGACGAATCCGACAACCCTTCGGCCGTCACCCGCGATTACACCCTGGCACTGTCGGGCAGCACTGAAGAAGCACCGCTGCTGTCGGTGTTCGGCGGCAAGCTGACCACCTACCGCAAGCTGGCTGAATCGGCACTGGCGCAACTGGCACCGTACTTCCCGCACATCAAGCCAAGCTGGACGGCCAATGAAACCCTGCCGGGCGGCGAAAACATGACCACGCCGCAAGCGCTGAGCTCGCAGATTCGCGACAAGTTCGACTGGATTCCGACCGAAATCTCCCGTCGCTGGGCCACCACCTACGGCAGTCGCACCTGGCGCATGCTCGAAGGCGTGCAAGCCCTGAGCGATCTGGGTGAACACATCGGCGGCGGCCTCTACACCCGCGAAGTCGATTACCTGTGCAGCGAAGAGTGGGCCACCACCGCGCACGACATCCTGTGGCGCCGCAGCAAGCTCGGTTTGTTCACCACGGCCGCGGAACAGGACAAGCTCAAGGCTTATCTGCACACAGTCGAGCAGAACCGCAGCAAAATCGAAGCGGCCTGATCGGATATCCGGAAACTGTAGGAGCAGCCGGTCGACGCTCGATTGCTCGCGATGCTCGTAAACGATAACGCGGGGAACTTGGTCCCCCGCGGTGTCCTGACGTCCATCGCGAGCAGGGCTCGCTCCTACAGGGGCTGTAGCGCGGCGTTCAGTCGCGCAAGTCCGATTCATGAATGGGCTGTTCGCGATGGGTCGCCCGTTGATATTGCGCCGGCCAGACGGCCTTGTGGCCACCGAGATCGTCGTCCGCATGCAGCGGCCAATACGGATCGCGCAACAACTCGCGGGCCAGGAAAATGATGTCCGCCTGACAGGTGCGCAAAATATGCTCAGCCTGTGCGGGCTCGGTAATCATGCCTACGGTGCCGGTAGCGATTTGCGCTTCTTTACGCACGCGTTCGGCGAATCGGGTCTGGTAGCCAGGCCCTGTGGGTATTTCTGCGTTGACCGCCGTACCGCCCGACGAGACATCGATCAGGTCTACGCCCAAGGCCTTGAGGCGCCGCGCCAGCTCTACGGTTTCGTCAGGGTTCCAGCCATCCTCCACCCAATCGGTGGCCGAGACCCGGACAAACAGTGGCAACTCTTCGGGCCACACGGCGCGTACCGCTTCGGTGACCTGCAACACCAGACGGATGCGATTTTCGAATGAACCGCCGTACTGGTCACGCCGCTGATTACTCAGGGGCGAAAGAAACTGGTGCAGCAGATAGCCGTGGGCGGCGTGGACTTCCACCACTTTGAAACCGGCGGTCAGCGCACGTTTGGCCGCGTCGACGAACGCCTGGATCAGCTCGTCGATTTCATTCACTTCCAGCTGCTTGGGTTTGGTGTGTTCCGGGTCGAAAGCGATCGTTGACGGGCCGACCGGCGTCCAGCCGCCATCATCGGGTTTTACGCTGCCATGCTTGCCAATCCACGGCCGAAACGTGCTGGCCTTGCGCCCTGCATGCGCCAATTGAATGCCCGCCACAGCGCCCTGAGCGGCGATGAAGCGGGTAATGCGTTGCAGGGGTTCGATCTGTTCGTCGTTCCACAAACCAAGGTCTTGCGCGGTAATGCGCCCATCGGCAGTGACGGCCGTGGCTTCGGTAAATACCAGCCCCGCCCCGCCGATGGCGCGGCTGCCGAGGTGCACCAGATGCCAGTCATTGGCCAGGCCATCGACGCTGGAATACTGGCACATCGGTGATACCGCGATGCGGTTGAGCAGGGTCAGTTGGCGAAGGGTATAGGGTTCAAGCAGCAGACTCATGGGGCACCTCTCGAATCAGTGGGCTGGCTCCAGGGTTCTGTTTGAAAGTCGACGAGTGACAGGAAAAAGGTACAGCACCCGCCCCCGCGGGCAAAAAATTCGACAAGACGTCACAAGGAAAATCAAGCAGTCCTTAGAGCCTAGTCGACATCGGGGGATGTCGCCCCCCCTGTAGGAGCGAGCCTGCTCGCGATGGTCGTCAACGATGACGCGGGAAACCTGACACCCCACGGCGATCTTGAGTCCATCGCGAGCAGGCTCGCTCCTACAGGTATCGGGTCAACGCGGTTCGATGTGGGCAATCATCAGCTGGACAGTCTCGTTGCCGCGAAACTCGTTGACGTCGAGTTTGTAGGCCAATTCCACCCATTTGATGGTCGGATTCGGCCAGATATCGCGATCGATACCAAAGGCAATGCCATCGAGCTTGACCGAGCCGCACTCACTTCTGAGCACCACTTTCAGGTGCCGTTCGCCGACCACGCGCTGCTCGACCAGTTGAAACACCCCGTGAAACAGCGGTTCCGGGAAGTGCTGCCCCCAGGGGCCGGCATGGCGCAGCGCACGGGCCAGTTCCAGGTGAAACTCCTCGACCGCCAAAGTACCGTCCGAGAGCAGGCGCCCGGTCAGGTCTTCTTCGCGCATTTGGCGACGCACTTCGGCATCAAAGGCTTCGGCGAACAAGGGGAAATTCGCTTCCGGCAGCGTCAGGCCGGCGGCCATGGCATGGCCACCGTACTTGGTGATCAGGTTCGGATGCTGCGCCGCCACCACACTCAGGGCATCGCGAATATGAAAGCCCTGGACCGAACGCCCCGAGCCCTTGAGCAGGCCGTCTCCGGCATCGGCAAAGGCGATGGTCGGACGGAAATAACGCTCTTTCATACGCGACGCCAGGATACCGATGACACCCTGATGCCACTCGGGATCGAACAGGCACAAACCGAACGGCATCGATTCCACCGGCAAATCCTTGAGCTGAGCGAGGGCTTCACGCTGCATGCCCTGCTCGATGGATTTGCGGTCCTGGTTCATGCCGTCCAGTTGCGCGGCCATTTCCCGGGCCAGGCCGGCATCTTCGGTGAGCAGGCATTCGATGCCCAGGCTCATGTCATCCAGACGCCCCGCCGCGTTCAGGCGCGGGCCGACAATGAACCCCAGATCGGTCGAGGTGATGCGCGCATGGTCACGCTTGGCCACTTCGAGAATCGCCTTGATGCCAGGTCGGGCACGTCCGGCACGAATCCGCTCCAGGCCCTGATGCACCAGAATCCGGTTGTTGGCATCCAGCGGCACCACGTCGGCGACGCTCCCCAGGGCCACCAGATCAAGCAATTCACCGATATTCGGCTGCGGCTTGCTTTCGTACCAACCCAGGCTGCGCAAGCGCGCGCGCAAGGCCATCAGCATATAGAAAATTACCCCGACACCGGCCAGCGCCTTGCTCGGAAACGTGCAGCCGGGCTGGTTCGGATTGACGATGGCATCGGCCAGCGGCAGTTCATCACCGGGCAAATGGTGATCGGTGACCAGCACGTTGAGCCCGGCCTTTTTCGCCGCCGCTACGCCTTCGACGCTGGAAATGCCGTTGTCCACGGTAATCAACAAGTGTGGCTGGCGCTCCAGCGCCACCGCGACGATTTCCGGCGTCAGGCCATAGCCGTAGTCGAATCGGTTGGGCACCAGGTAGTCGACATGCGCAGCGCCCAGCAGACGCAAGCCCAGCGTCCCCACGGTACTGGCCGTGGCGCCGTCGGCATCGAAATCGCCGACGATCAGGATTCGCTGCCGTTGCTCCAGCGCGATCACCAGCAAATCCACCGCGGCATCGATGCCCTTGAGTTGCTGGTACGGAATCAACCGCGCCAGGCTTTTGTCCAGTTCGGCTTCGGACTGCACGCCCCGCGCCGCGTACAGGCGGGTCAACAGAGGTGGAATATCACCGAGGAACGGCAGGGTATCGGGCAGCAGGCGAGGTTCGATGCGCATGGGGTGACAGGAGCTTCTCTTCAATACGTAGGATAAATCCGGATGACGCGGCGAATGTTTAGCCGCGTTCGCCGGCCAGCCACTGCAACTGGACCTCGTGCTGACCACGGTCGTCGGTGACGAAGATCGTCCCTTCGCTGATCATCACGTCCCACTTGATGACGCGGGGCATGTCCTTGGCCAGGGTTTCCAGGACTTCCTGGGGCACCGCGGCAATGTTGACGTTTTTCAGGTTTTTCACCGCCGGGACCACTTTGCCTTCCCAGACACGCAGGCTTCCGTAGGCCAGAAGACTGGTGCGCTCGGTGCGGCGGGAACACCAGGTCAGGCGCTCGGCATCCGGCTGACCGACTTCGATCCAGTGCAGGACACGGTCATCCAGGCTTTTTTCCCACAACGCTGGTTCATCCACTTCTGACAGACCACGGCCAAAAGACAGCTGCTCGTTGTACCAGAGGGCGTAGGCGAGCAGGCGCACGGTCATGCGCTCTTCGGTTTCCGAAGGGTGACGGGCGATGGTCTGCTTGACGCTCTCGTAGACACTGCGGTCGAGGTCGGTGAGGTTCAGTTCAAACTTGTAGGTCGTGGACGGCTGGGCCATGAACGGGCTTCTTGATACGTGGAAAGGCGGCAAGTCTAACCGATGCGACAGGCAATCATCGAATTGATGGCGATCTACCGTGAGCGGCTGACAGTCGGCTATGTTAAAAGTCTGTAATCGCTCAACCTCTCTTCCTACAGGATCCCGTATGCCGTTCACTGCCAAACCGCTCTCAGGTCTGAAAGTCATTGAGTTGGGCACTTTGATTGCCGGCCCGTTCGCCTCGCGTATCTGCGCTGAATTCGGTGCCGAGGTGATCAAGATCGAATCCCCGGACGGTGGCGATCCGCTGCGCAAATGGCGCAAGTTGTATGAAGGCACTTCGCTTTGGTGGTTTGTGCAGGCGCGCAACAAAAAGTCCCTGACCCTGAACCTGAAGCATCCCGAAGGTCTGGCGATCCTGAAAAAACTGCTGGGTGAAGCGGACATCCTGATTGAAAACTTCCGACCCGGCGTGCTGGAAAAACTTGGCCTGGGCTGGGAAACCTTGCATGCGCTCAACCCTAAACTGGTTATGGTCCGGCTCTCGGGTTTCGGCCAGACCGGCCCGATGAAAGATCAGCCGGGATTTGGCGCGGTCGGAGAATCCATGGGTGGCCTGCGCTACATCACCGGATTCGAAGACCGGCCACCGGTGCGCACCGGCATTTCGATTGGCGATTCGATCGCCGCGCTCTGGGGTGTGATCGGTGCGCTGATGGCCCTGCGTCACCGCGAGGTCAATGGCGGCCAGGGGCAGGTGGTGGACGTGGCGCTGTATGAAGCGATCTTCGCCATGATGGAAAGCATGGTCCCGGAGTTCGATGTATTCGGGTTCATCCGTGAGCGCACCGGCAACATCATGCCCGGCATCACGCCCTCTTCGATCCACACCAGCGCCGACGGCAAACATGTGCAGATCGGCGCCAATGGCGATGCCATCTTCAAGCGCTTCATGCTGATCATTGGCCGCGAAGACCTGGCCAATGACCCGGTGCTGGCCAGCAATGATGGCCGTGACAGCCGTCGCGATGAGCTCTACGGGGTCATCGATCGCTGGGTCAACTCGCTGCCGCTGGACGCCGTCCTTGAACACCTGAACAAAGCCGACGTGCCGGCCAGCCGGATCTTCAGTGCCGAAGACATGTTCAGCGATCCGCAATACCTCGCCCGGGAAATGTTCCTGCAGGCCAAGCTCCCCGATGGCAAAGACTTCAAGATGCCGGGAATCGTGCCGAAACTCTCTGAGACACCCGGTGATTGTGAATGGGTCGGGCCGCAGCTGGGCGAACACAACGCCCAGGTACTCCAGGGACTTGGCTATGACGCGTCGCAGATCACTCAGCTACGCAAAGACGGAGCCATCTGAGCTGAAGCGTCCGATGGCGCGATCCATCAAACGCTGCCTGTCAGGCAACGGGCGGACGCTGTGCGCATGGCTGGGTTTGCTTCTGATCTTCGCACTGGCGCCCCAGACGTGGGCTCACCCCAAGGAAACGCTCATCTGGCTCAAGCGCGATCTGCCGCCGCTGTTCATTTTCGAAGGCCCGAAAAAGGGCCAGGGAGTCATCGATGAACTGTTGACGGAGCTGATCGCCGGCATGCCTCAGTACCAGCACAGTGTGATGAAGGTCAATCGTGCGCGCGGCTTGCAAATGCTCCATGAACCATCCCTCACCTGCGATGCGGCGCTGAACTGGAGCAAGGAACGCGAAACCTGGATCGCGTTCTCCATTCCGGTGTTTCGCGCCATGAGCAACGGCCTGGCCGTGCGGCGGGTCGATCGCGAAGTACTGACGCCTTTCATCAAGGACGGGGAAGTGGACCTGGCGGCTCTGCTGGCCACCGGTAGCGTGACGCTGGGAATCGTTGCCGAGCGCAACTATGGCGAGTACCTCGACACGCTGCTCACACAGGCTTCCCCCAACACCCTGACACGCCACTATGGCAGCGATGCCTTGGGCAGCCTGTTGCAGATGCAACGGCTGGGGCGCTTGCAGTTGCTACTGGGCTATCGCCCGGAAATCCGCTACCAGGCCCAGCAGCAAGGCATTGCGGAAGATGAATTGCAGTTCTACCCGATTCGCGGCACCGGTAAATACCTGTCCGGCTACATCGGCTGCACCGACACGCCCCAAGGCCGGCAGGCAATCATCGAGATCAACCAGTTCCTGCGCACCTTGCCCCGCGATCATCTGAGCGAAGCCTATGCCGCCTGGCTCGATCCGGAAAGTCGTAGCGCGTACCTTGAGGCCTCCAGGGCGTTTTTCGAGCAGCAGGCCGGGAATTGACACATTCCAGGCAAAAAGAAACCCCGAGAAGTGGGGAGACGACTCGGGGTTAAACGTGGTCTACCTAAAGACCCGTAGCAGCAAGCTACAAGCACCGGAGCACAATGCTTGATCCTGCTGTTAAAGGGTCTGACTGATCTGGCTGCAGGAAGGTTCCCACAAATGACATTTCAATTTCGGCTGGCCAGTTGCTTGCCTTGCGCGGCATTGCGCAAGGCCGCGATGACACAGGGTTCCAGGCGTCCTTCCGCGATCAGCACGTCGCGATGCAAGCCATCGACCACGTCGGTCAGCGAACGCTTGTCGGTCAACTGCGCCCGATTGAACTCCCGATCGACCACCACCACACCGGTCGCGTTCTTCAATGTCACCCGACATTCACCGTGAAGGCCTGACGGGGTCAATGTCACCTGGTACGGGCTCAGAGCCTCACCGAGCAAGAGACTGATACTTTCCATCTCGATCACCACTCAATAGTCCGAAAACGAAGTGCCTGGGGCGTGTCTACAGTAAATGACCGCCGGCCCGAGAAGAAAGTTCTGAAAAGCCAAGTGCAAGTAAACCTGCATCTCTGGTTGATTGAGCATGCATGGCAAAGATGACAGGGAAAAAACAGTGAGATCGCGTTTGTCGGGAGGAAGGGGCGCGCGCGACCTCTGTGGGAGCAAGGCTTGCTCCCACAGAGGGTGGGAGTTGCCTGAGTTACAACGGCTTGCCGCGATTACCGTGCTGGCTGACGAAAGCCTGCACCGCTTTGAGGTCGTTCGGCAGCACAGTGCAACGCTCGTCGCGCTCGAACAGATCGGCAAGGTGCACAGGGAGCTCCAGTGCTTTTCCTACACCGGCTTTCTCTACGGCATCCGGGAACTTGACCGGATGGGCCGTGCCGAGGATCACCATCGGGATATCCAGGCTGCGGCGGCATTCGCGTGCGGCCTTGACGCCAATGGCGGTGTGCGGGTCCAGCACTTCACCGGTCTGCTCGTAGACTTCGGCGATGGTCTCGCAGGTTTGCGCATCATCCACGGCCAGCGAGTCAAACAGCTTGCGTGCTTCGGTCCAGCGCTCCTGCTCGACGCTGAAGCCACCGCCCTGCTTGAAGCTGTCCATCAAACCGGCAATTGCCGCGCCATTGCGACCGTGCAGGTCGAACAGCAGACGCTCGAAGTTCGACGACACCATGATGTCCATGGACGGCGACAGGGTGGCGTGCAGGGTTTCCTTGACGTACTGGTTGCCGCTCATGAAGCGGTGCAGGATGTCGTTGCGGTTGGTGGCGACGATCAACTGGTTGATCGGCAGGCCCATGTTGCGCGCCAGGTAACCGGCGAAGATGTCGCCGAAGTTGCCGGTCGGCACCGAGAACGACACCGAACGCGCCGGGCCGCCCAGCTGCAGGGCCGCGTGGAAGTAGTAAACGATCTGGGCCATGATCCGCGCCCAGTTGATCGAGTTCACCGCCACCAGGCGTGTGCCCTTGAGGAAACCCTGGTCGGCGAAACTCGCCTTGACCATTTCCTGGCAGTCATCGAAGTTGCCTTCGATGGCGATGTTGTGGATGTTCTCACCGAAAATGGTGGTCATCTGCCGACGCTGCACTTCGGACACACGGTTGTGCGGGTGCAGGATGAAGATGTCGACGTTTTCGCAGTGCTTGCAGCCTTCGATGGCGGCCGAACCGGTGTCACCGGAAGTGGCGCCAACAATCACCACGCGCTCGCCGCGCTTTTCCAGCACGTAATCGAGCAGGCGACCGAGCAGTTGCAGGGCGAAGTCCTTGAACGCCAGGGTCGGGCCGTGGAACAGCTCCAGAACCCATTCGTTGCCGTTCAGCTGACGCAGCGGCGCGACGGCGCTGTGGGCGAACACACCGTAGGTTTCTTCAAGAATCTTTTTGAAATCGGCATCAGGAATGCTGCCGGTGACGAACGGGCGCATGACGCGGAAAGCCAGCTCGTGATACGGCAGGCCGGCCCAGGAAGCGATTTCTTCCTGGGTGAAACGTGGCAGGTTTTCCGGGACGTACAAACCGCCGTCGGTGGCAAGGCCAGCCAGCAGGACGTCTTCGAAATTCAGGGCCGGTGCCTGGCCGCGGGTACTGATGTAACGCATGACTGACTCCAATGGACAGTGTTCGTAGTGCCGGGCCAGCACGCTGGCCCGGTGAACGATAACGGCTTAGTTCAGGTGCTCGACACGGATCCGTACTACCGGACCGACCACGCCCGCCAAAGCTTCCAGGGCGGCGATTGCATCATTGATGCGCTGCTCCAGCACGCGATGGGTCAGCAGGATCATTGGCACCAGGCCGTCGTGTTCCTCGACTTCCTTCTGCATGATCGACTCGATGTTGATGCCACGCTCCGACAGGATGCTCGCCACCTGGGCCAGTACGCCCGGGTGATCCTTGGCCTGAATGCGCAGGTAATAAGCGCTTTCGCAGGCTTCGATCGGCAGGATTGGATGGGCCGACAGCGAGTCCGGCTGGAAGGCCAGGTGCGGTACGCGGTTTTCCGGGTCGGAAGTCATGGCGCGAACCACGTCCACCAGGTCGGCGATCACCGACGAAGCGGTCGGTTCCATGCCGGCGCCAGCACCGTAGAACAGGGTCGAACCGGCGGCGTCGCCGTTGACCATCACTGCGTTCATCACGCCGTTGACGTTGGCGATCAGGCGATCGGCCGGAATCAGCGTCGGGTGTACGCGCAACTCGATACCGGTCGCGGTGCTGCGCGCCACGCCCAGGTGCTTGATGCGGTAGCCCAATGCTTCGGCGTAGTTCACGTCAGCGGTAGTCAGTTTGGTGATGCCTTCGGTGTAAGCCTTGTCGAACTGCAACGGAATACCGAACGCGATGGACGCCAGAATCGTCAGTTTGTGCGCCGCATCGATGCCTTCGACGTCGAAGGTCGGATCGGCTTCGGCGTAACCCAGTGCCTGGGCCTCGGCCAACACGTCTTCGAAGGTGCGACCCTTCTCGCGCATTTCCGTCAGGATGAAGTTGCCGGTGCCGTTGATGATACCGGCGACCCAGTTGATGCGGTTGGCGGACAGGCCTTCACGGATCGCCTTGATCACCGGAATACCGCCGGCCACGGCCGCTTCGAACGCAACGATCACGCCCTTTTCGCGAGCCTTGGCGAAAATTTCATTACCGTGAACGGCGATGAGCGCCTTATTCGCGGTGACCACATGCTTGCCATTCTCGATGGCCTTGAGTACCAGCTCGCGGGCAACGGTGTAGCCGCCCATCAGCTCTATGACGATGTCGATCTCAGGGTTCGTGGCCACTTCGAAGACATCGTTGGTAATCGCAATACCGGTCGTTTGGAACTGAGGCTTTGGCGTGCGAATGGCAATTTGTGCCACTTCGATTCCACGCCCGGCACGACGAGCAATTTCCTCGGCGTTGCGCTGAAGTACGTTGAAGGTACCGCCACCGACGGTCCCTAACCCACAGATGCCTACTTTGACCGGTTTCACTGTGAACTCCCCATAAAACGGCCGACTCGAGGCCGGCCGTGAAAACAGCCGCAGGTTCGCGGCTCTCTATTAATGGCCCGGCGATGTCGCTGCCGGACCATGATCGTCAAGGCTGGCCGTGACGATGCGAATTTACTTCGCGCCCAGCGCCAGTTTGGCGACTTGTGGCGCAGGCTGGTAGCCCGGAATGACCTGACCGTCAGCCAAAACGATGGCCGGTGTGCCGTTCACGCCAATCGACTGGCCGAGGGCAAACTGTTTGGAAACCGGGTTATCGCACTTGGCGGCCTTGATTTCCTTGCCGTCGACCATCTGGTCCATGGCCGCTTTCTTGTCTTTGGAGCACCACACCGCTTGCAGTTGCTCGTCGCCCGGCGAGCCCAGGCCCTGACGCGGGAACGCCACGTAACGCACTTCGATGCCGCGCTTGTTCAGCTCGGGCACTTCGGCGTGCAACTTGTGGCAGTACGGGCAGGTGGTGTCGGTGAACACCGTGATGTGCGATTTGGTTTCGCCGATGGCCGGATACACCACGGTTTCAGCGACCGGAATCTCGTTGATCAGCTTGGAGATGCCCAGGCGCTCGGTCTTCTCGGTCAGATTGACCGGTTTACCGTCCTTGAGCTGGAACATATAGCCCTGAACCACATACTGGCCGTCGGCACTGGCGTACAGCACCCGGCTGCCCTTGAGCTTGACTTCGTACAGGCCCGGCAGCGGACTGGCGGTGATGGACTCTACCGGCACTTCGAGCTGGAGGTTTTCCAGGCTTTTACGAATGGCTTTGTCGGCCGCATCATCGGCGACGGCAAAGGTGCTGACCAACGCAATGGCGGCGGCGGCGAAAATCTGGGTCAGACGCATGAGAACTCCTGAAGGCGGACAAATGGGACGATCAGAACGCCGACACCGGAACACCGGGTCATAACCGCCCATCGTGCAAACCGGCAAAGCCTACCACATAAGGCCCGTGGGGCCGAATGCCGGTGATACAAGGCATTGGCGAATGCTTTTCTGTAGGAGCGAGCCTGCTCGCGATGGCGGTGTGCCAGGCGCCATTAATGCAGGATGTGCCGACCTCATCGCGAGCAGGCTCGCTCCTACAGGGGATTTCATCAGCCACGAGGGTGGTGTTTGGCGTGCAGATCCTGCAACCGCGCCCGGGCGACATGAGTGTAGATCTGCGTAGTCGACAGATCGCTGTGCCCCAGCAGCATCTGCACCACCCGCAAGTCGGCACCGTGATTGAGCAGGTGCGTGGCGAAGGCATGGCGCAGGGTGTGCGGCGACAGCGACTTGCCGATCCCCGCAACCTTGGCCTGATGCTTGATCCGGTGCCAGAACGTCTGGCGGGTCATCTGCTCGCCGCGCTGGCTGGGAAACAGCACATCGCTGGGGCGTCCGCCGAGCAGCTCGCCACGGCCATCGCGCAGGTAACGCTCGACCCAGACAATCGCCTCCTCGCCCATCGGCACCAGACGCTCTTTGCTGCCCTTGCCCATCACCCGCAGCACGCCCTGGCGAAGGTTGACCTGCTCCAGTGTCAAGCTGATCAGCTCGGTCACCCGCAAACCGCAAGCGTACAACACCTCAAGCATGGCCCGATCGCGCTGCCCGATCGCCTCGCTTAAATCCGGTGCTGCCAGCAAGGCCTCGACATCCGCTTCCGACAAGGATTTGGGCAACGGCCTGCCAAGCTGCGGCATGTCGACGCGAAGCGTCGGATCGACAGCGATTAACTTTTCCCGCAACAAATAGCGATAGAACCCCCGCACCCCCGAGAGAAATCGCGCAGTTGAACGGGGTTTGTAGTTTTGCTCCACACGCCAGGCCAGGTGATCGAGGATCAACTCCCGACCCGCACTGGCCAGCTCCAGACCTTTTTCCTGCAACCAACCGTGGAACAGCGCGAGGTCACTGCGATAGGCATCGCGGGTATTGTCGGAAAGACCTTTCTCCAGCCACAGGGCGTCGAGGAACTGGTCTATCAAAGGATGATCGATGGCAGGCATGGGCACTCAAGGCGCGCAGCTTTGATACTGCGCGCTAAAAATCAGCGTGAACGGTAGAAACGGCCGCTAGTCTTTCATAGCCCGCTATTTCAAGGAACAGGGAACGGCAATGAGCGAACAGCAGATTTTATTGGCGTTTGGCGGTATTGGTGCCGCTGCGTTGGGTTGCCAGTGGCTGGCCTGGCGCTTGAAGCTGCCGGCGATTCTGTTTCTGTTATTGACCGGCATTCTGGTGGGTCCCGTTTTGCACTGGCTCGATCCGCAGGAAATGTTCGGTCCCTTGCTGATGCCACTGGTATCCCTGGCGGTGGCGCTGATTCTGTTCGAGGGCAGCCTGACCCTGCATTTGTCGGAATGGCGCGAGATTGGCAGCGTGGTTCGTCGCCTGGTCACCCTGGGCGCCCTCTCGACCTGGGTGGTCATCGCCCTGGCCACTCACTGGTTGCTGGGGTTCGACTGGATGCTGGCCACTTTGTTCGGCAGCCTGACCCTGGTCACCGGACCGACCGTCATCGTGCCAATGCTGCGAGTCGTGCGCCCGAAAGCATCGATTGCCAATATCCTGCGCTGGGAAGGCATTGTCATCGACCCGATCGGCGCCCTGCTGGCGGTAGTGGTCTATAGCTTCATCATTGCCAGCGCCGAGGGTAACGGCCTGACGCAAAGCCTGCTGACCTTTGGCGGGGTGATTCTGTGCGGCAGCCTGTACGGCATTCTTGGCGGCTGGGTACTGGGTACGATCATTCGTCGGCATTGGCTGCCGGAGTATTTGCACAATCTGGCTTCGCTTGCGGCTGTACTGGGCATCTTTATTGCGGCCAGCGAAACGATGAATGAATCCGGCCTGCTGGCGGTGACGTTGATGGGCATGTGGCTGGCCAACATGAAAGGCGTAGACGTGCGGCATATCCTGCACTTCAAGGAAAACCTCAGCGTCCTGCTGATTTCCGGGTTGTTCATCTTGCTGGCAGCGCGTCTGGACCTGAATGCCTTGATCGCTCTCGGGCCGCTTGTACTAATTCTGCTTCTGATCATTCAGTTCATTGCCCGCCCCCTGAACGTGTTGCTGTGCACGGCCGGCTCCAGCCTGGGCTGGCGCGAGCGGGCACTCCTGGCATGGATTGCGCCCCGCGGCATTGTCGCGGCTGCGGTATCGGCCATCTTCGCCATTCGCCTGGATGAGGCAGGGCACCAAGGGGCGCTACTGCTGGTACCCCTGACCTTTGCAGTGATCATCGGCACGGTGGTATTGCAAAGCGCCACGGCGCGACCACTGGCGCGCATGCTCAATGTTGCGGAACCGGCGCCAAGCGGCTTTCTGATCATCGGCGCCAATGGCCCTGCACGGACACTGGGCAAGGCATTGCAACTGCTGGGCATCCGGGTGCTGCTGACCGACTCGAGCTGGGAAAATATCCGGGCGGCGCGCATGGAAGGGTTGCCCACCTACTTTGGTAATCCGGCTTCACAACATGCCGACGCGCATCTGGACCTGGTGGGGCTTGGCCATTTGCTGGCACTGTCTCCTTCAGGCGAAATGAACACCTTGGCATTGATGCGTTTTCGTCACGAGTTTGGCCATCAACGGATGTTCGGTTTGGCCAGCGGCCAGGAAAGCCGTCGCTCGGACAAGCATCGAACCAGCCTGGAGCATCGCGGCAATCAACTGGGCAGCGAGGCGCTGAGCTACGGGAAATTCGCCAGCCAACTGAGTCAGGGTGCCGAGCTGTACAACACAACACTGAAGGAAGGTTTCGGTTGGGACGATTATCAGGCACCGCATGGTGTTCGCGCGACGCTGCTGTTCATGCGTGACAACAACGGCTGGGTGCATGTGGTGACGCCGGATAGCACGCACAAGCCTGGGGCGGGATGGACGTTGCTGGCGCTGATTCAACCCCAGAACGGTGGTGCCGACCGTACGCCCCTGTAGGAGCTGGCTTGCCAGCGAAGGATGTTTCGACTGACACACCGCCTTCGCTGGCAAGCCAGCTCCTACAGGGGGCGGGACAAATCGCGGGCAACAAAAAAGCAGCCCGTAGGCTGCTTTTTTCTGCATCGGAAGCTGGACTTAAGCCAGTTTTTCCTTGATGCGAGCTGCTTTACCAGACAGGTCACGCAGGTAGTACAGCTTGGCTTTACGTACGTCACCGCGACGTTTAACGGCCATGCTGTCGATTTGCGGGCTGTAGGTCTGGAAAGTACGTTCTACGCCAACACCGTTGGAGATTTTACGAACGGTGAATGCACTGTTTACGCCGCGGTTACGCTTGGCGATAACAACACCTTCGAACGCTTGCAGACGCGAACGGTCGCCTTCCTTCACTTTCACCTGAACGACAATGGTGTCGCCCGGGGCAAAGGTAGGGATCTCTTTGGTCATCTGCTCTGCTTCGAGTGCAAGGATGATTTTGTTAGTCATGCTGTGCTCCTAAGGTAAATCGTCGGATCTACCATCGATACGTTGTTAACTATCGTCCCGCTCGCGGATGTATTCCTCGAGCAGCTTCTTCTCTTCTCCAGAAAGCGAGCGGCTTTCCAGAAGATCGGCGCGTCGTTCATAGGTCCGACCAAGGGACTGCTGTAAACGCCAACGCCGGATGTGCGCGTGATTGCCACTTAGCAATACGTCGGGAACACGCTGATCCGCATACACCTCCGGTCGGGTGTAATGCGGGCAATCCAGCAAACCATCCGTAAAGGAATCTTCCTCGGCGGAGTCCGCATGCCCTAAAGCTCCAGGCAGCAGTCGTGTAACCGCATCGATCAGGACCATCGCCGGCAGCTCGCCGCCAGACAGTACATAGTCGCCAATCGACCACTCTTCATCGACATGAGCATCAATAAAACGCTCGTCAATGCCTTCATAGCGGCCGGCAATCAGGATCAATGCATCCAGATTCGCCAACTCGCGTACCGCCGACTGAGTCAGTTGGCGGCCTTGGGGCGACAGGTAAATCACCTTCGCGCCCTCCCCGGCGACTGCCTTGGCCTGAACCAGAGCATCTTCCAGGGGCTTGATCTTCATCACCATGCCCGGACCACCGCCAAATGGGCGATCATCCACAGTGTGATGTCGATCCGTCGTGTAGTCTCGCGGGTTCCAACAGGTGAGCTGCAAGAGCCCCTGTTTCACCGCCCGACTGGTGATGCCGTACTCGCTGATGGCGGAGAACATCTCGGGAAACAAACTGATCACTTCTACGCGCAAATTAGCCACGCTTAGAAGTCCGCATCCCAATCCACCTTCATCTCGCCTGCGACCAGGTCGACAGCCAACACGCATTGCTCCGTATAGGGCAACAGGCGTTCGCGATCATCCAGGCTGCCAGCGCAAGGCTTGACCACCATTACATCATTCGAGCCGGTCTCCAGCAGGTGATCGATCTTCCCGAACAGTTGCCCGAGGGTGTCGATGACCTTGAGACCTTCCAGCTGGTACCAGTAGTACTCGCCGTCGGTCAGTTCAGGGAACAGGTTGCGCGGCACGCAGATCTCATAACCGGCCAGAAGACGAGCTTCTTCACGGTCATCGAGACCCTTGAGCTTTGCGACCAGGAACTTGTCGTTCCCGCGTCCGCTGACCAGCTCTACCTGCTTTACATTACCGTCACGCTTGAGCGTCCAGGTTTTGTAGTCCAGCAGGTTTTTAATCGGATCAGTAAAGGAATACACCTTCACTTCGCCGCGAACGCCGTGAACAGAGTAAATTTTGCCGATAACGATCAAATCATCAGCAACAGCTGGCGTCGCGTTCATATTGCTCAGGCCGCAGCCTTAGCAGATTCCTTCAACAACTGAGCAACGCGCTCAGAAGGTTGTGCACCAACGCTCAGCCAGTAGGCAACGCGCTCTTGGTTCACGGACAGACGGACTTCCTGACCACGAGCAACAGGGTTGAAGAAACCAACCTGTTCCTTGTGCGAACCGTCGCGCGGGTTGCGGCTGTCGGTTACGGTCAAGTGGTAAAACGGGCGCTTTTTGGAGCCGCCAAGGGCAAGACGGATTGTTAGCATGTGAACATCGTTCCTGTAGTCGGTGCTGCAAATCTAAAGGCACAGCGGGCATGGGTGCCCGAAAGGCCGCATATTCTAAGGAATATCCGGACTTTTGCAAATGACTTTTTCCGGCGACCTTTCGGCCGCCATCCAGATTTGCTATAGAGCCGTCGGTAAAAACGGCCGGTCAGCTCCCGCCAAGTGCGGGTTTGCTGGAGATCCCGCTTCCTTGCGGGTCTGCGCCGGTACGATGACCGGCGCGGATTCTTTACATTTTGGGCATGCCGCCGCCGGGCAACATACCGCCCATGCCGCGCATCATTTTGGCCATCCCGCCTTTGGCGGAGAATTTCTTCATCATCTTCTGCATCTGCTTGTGCTGCTTGATCAAGCGACCGATGTCCTGCACCTGAGTGCCGGAACCCATGGCGATACGACGCTTGCGCGAACCACTGATCAGCTCAGGGTCACGACGCTCGGCCGGGGTCATGGAGTTGATGATGGCCTCCATCTGCTTGAACTGCTTCTCTGCCGCACTCTGGGCATTGCCCATCTGCGCCAGGTTCACACCGCCCATGTTCGGCAGTTTGTCCATGAGGCCGCCGAGGCCGCCCATGTTCTTCATTTGTTGCAGCTGATCGCGGAAGTCCTCGAGGTCGAAGCCCTTGCCCTTCTTCAGCTTCTTGGCCAGCTTGTCGGCCTTGTCCTTGTCGAGGGTCGCTTCCGCCTGTTCGATCAGACTGAGTACGTCGCCCATGCCGAGGATGCGCGAAGCAATACGCTCAGGGTGGAACGGGTCGAGCGCTTCACTCTTCTCGCCCATACCGATGAACTTGATCGGCTTGCCGGTAATGGCGCGAACCGACAGGGCGGCACCGCCACGGGCATCGCCGTCGACCTTGGTCAGGATCACACCGGTCAATGGCAGTGCATCACCGAAGGCCTTGGCCGTGTTGGCGGCATCCTGGCCGGTCATGGCATCGACCACGAACAGGGTTTCGACCGGGTTGATCGCGGCGTGCAGGGCCTTGATCTCGCCCATCATCTCTTCGTCGATGTGCAGGCGACCGGCGGTATCGACGATGACCACGTCGATGAATTTGAGTTTTGCTTCCTTAATAGCCGCCTGGGCGATGTCGACCGGCTTCTGGCTCAGGTCGGACGGGAAGAATGTCACGCCGATGTCGCTGGCCAGGGTTTCCAGCTGCTTGATCGCCGCCGGACGGTACACGTCCGCGGACACGACCATGACCGACTTTTTCTTGCGCTCTTTAAGGAAGCGCGCAAGTTTGCCGGCGGTGGTGGTTTTACCGGCGCCCTGCAAACCGGCCATCAGGATGACGGCGGGTGGAACGGCACTCAGGTTCAGGTCTTCGTTGGCCGCGCCCATCAGGCTTTCGAGTTCGGCCTGGACGATCTTCACGAAGGCCTGGCCCGGAGTCAGGCTACGCGACACCTCGGTGCCGACGGCGCGCTCCTTGACCGAATTGACGAAGTCCTTCACCACCGGCAAGGCGACGTCGGCTTCGAGCAACGCCATACGCACTTCGCGCAGGGTGTCTTTGATGTTGTCCTCGGTCAGCTTGGCCTTGCCGGTGACATGGCGCAGCGTCTGCGAGAGACGGTCGGTTAAGTTTTCAAACATTGCGCGATCCTTTCAGGCCCTGTGTAGACCGGGATAATGGCGGCCCGAACCGGACTAAACATGTGCTCGGCGAGCCTGCGGCGTGGGCAGGTCGCGGATTATAGCGAAGACTGCGTCTGGCGGACACCTCGCCGTCAGCTTGTCTGGTCTTTCGTGCCGCGTGGGTTCTATGCCAAACTCAGCGCCTTTCGGGCTTGCCTAACAGGACTTATGCTCCCCTTGTCACCGAGTTTGCTAACCACCCTCGCCGCCGCCTGTTTATATGCCGCTGCGACTTTCTATCAAGGCACGCGTCTGGCCGCCTGCGCCAAGGCGAACAAACGCCTGTTGGTCACGCTGGGCGTCCTGGCCGTGCTGGCCCATGGCGCCAGCCTGGTCACCCACCTGATGACGCCGATCGGCCTGGGACTGGATTTCTTCAGTGCCGCCAGCCTGATTGCCGCTGCGGTCATCGCCCTGACCCTGCTGGCCTGCTCACGCATCCCGGTGGAAAACCTGCTGGTCCTGCTGTTCCCGCTTGGGGCCGCGACGGTGCTGCTGGCCCAATTCGCCCCTGCCGGTACCGTGCAGATCATTGACGAGGAGCCCGGCATCCTCGCCCACATCTTGCTGTCGATTCTCGCCTACGGCATGTTCACCATTGCGGTGTTCCAGGCCTTGCTGCTGCTGGTTCAAGACCATCAGCTCAAGCACAAGCACCCGTCCGGGCTGATCAAGAACTTCCCGCCACTGCAAACCATGGAAAGCCTGCTGTTCGGTTTCCTCTGGGCCGGCTGGACCCTGCTGTCGATGTCACTGATCTCGGGGTGGTTGTTCGTCGACAACCTGTTCGCCCAGCACCTGGTGCACAAAACCTTGCTGGCCTGTCTGGCCTGGGTCGTCTTCAGCGTGTTGCTCTGGGGGCGTAACCGTCTCGGCTGGCGCGGTCACAAAGCCATTCGCTGGACCCTTGCCGGTTTCTGCCTGCTGATGCTGGCGTATTTCGGCAGCAAGCTGGTCCGTGAATACATCCTGCACATCTGACGGGCGGCATTTATGGACGACTTGCCCTTAGGGCCGATGCTCGCTGTAGTGGTCTTGCTGATTTTGTGGTCGGGCCTGTTTTCCGCCATTGAATCCGCGCACCAGCATTTGCTGGCCAAACGCATGGCTTCGCGCTCCAGCGACAAGCCGCCGGCCCGATTGAGCTTCCCGCTCAATAGCCTGATCTTCTGCAATACCCTGTGCCGCACGCTGGTTGTCGTCCTCTGTACCTTGCTGGCGATTTTCACCTGGGCCGAAAACGGTCCATGGATTGCCTGTCTCGGTGCAGGTGCCATTGTCCTGGTGTTCGCCGACTACCTGCCCCGTGCCCTCGCCGTCCGCCACCCGGATGCGATCCTGGCCCTGGGCAACACCTTGCTTCCCGTGCCTTTGAAAATCATCTATCCGGCCGCCTGGCTGCTCAATGCCATCAGCCAACTGCTGGTGCGGCCATTGGCCCGCAAAGTCAAAGTGGTGCAACAGAGCGAAGACGAAGCACCGAAGGAACGGCAGGACGATCACGAACCCGCCGTCTGCCGCCCGCACTCGCTGCCTGGCATCCATGCGCTGGACAACATCACGGTCAACGACATTCTGGTCCCGCGCAGTGAAGTCGACGGGATCAACCTCGACGACCCTATCGAAGAAATCATCGAGCAACTGCGCCATAACAAGCGCACACGGCTACCGGTGTTCCACAGTGATATCAACCAGGTCGAAGCGGTGCTCAACACCCGGCAAATCGGCCATTTGCTCCCCGATGCCAGCCTGACCCTGGAAGCACTGGTCGAGGCCAGCCGCGAACCTTACTTCGTCCCCGAAAGCACGCCGCTGCAACTGCAGCTGCTGAACTTCCATAAACAGCAGCGACGCCTGGGCATGGTGGTCGACGAGTACGGCGAAGTGCTAGGCATCGTGACCCTTGAAGATATTCTCGAGGAAATCGTCGGCGAGTTCGAAAGCCAGCAAAGCCTGAACAACCCGCATATCCATCCACAGGCCGACGGGCGCCTGGTGATCGATGGCGCCGCGTCGATCCGCGACCTGAACAAGAGCCTCGGCTGGCATTTGCCAAGCGATGGGCCGAAAACCCTCAACGGCTTGGTGACCGAAGCGCTGGAAACCATTCCCGATAGCGCGGTCTGCCTGAAGATCGGTCGTTATCGACTGGAAATTCTTGAAACAGAAGAAAATCGTGTGACTCGGGTGCTGATCTGGCATACAGCCACCGCGAAACCCGCTGCCTGAAATCATCGTCCTGTAGGAGCCGGCTTGCTGGCGATAGCAATTTCAAGTGCGCCTTCGCCAGCAAGCCGGCTCCTACAGTAGCGTCGATGACCGTGGCATAATCGAGCCGCTTACCCAAGCCACCCTCCCCCCGTGCTACCCGCACTCTGTTTCAAACCCACATCCCTGGGTGTTCGACCATAATAATTCGCTCCACTGGGGCACATGACTGTCAGGGATAACCGCATGACGACCAGCACGACTTACAGCGATTCCACACCCGCGCAACCGACCAACTCCGCCACCCGCGTGGCCACGGCGAGTTTCATCGGCACTGCGATCGAGTTCTACGATTTCTACGTCTACGCCACTGCTGCGGCGCTGGTCATCGGTCCGGTGTTCTTTCCGCAGACCTCCGGCACGGCGCAGATGCTTTCGGCCTTCCTCACCTTCGGCATCGCATTTCTCGCCCGCCCCCTGGGTTCGGCGCTGTTCGGTCATTTTGGCGACCGCATCGGCCGAAAATCGACACTGGTGGCCTCCCTCCTGCTGATGGGCGTGTGCACCACGTTGATCGGCGTGCTACCGGGCTACGACAGTATTGGGGCCTGGGCGCCGATCCTGCTCTGCGTGCTGCGTTTCGGCCAGGGCCTTGGCCTGGGCGGCGAATGGGGCGGCGCCGCGTTGCTGGCCACGGAGAATGCGCCCAAGGGCAAGCGCGCCTGGTTCGGCATGTTCCCGCAGCTTGGACCCTCCATCGGCTTTCTCGCGGCCAACGGCCTGTTCCTGACGCTGGCCATGACCTTGAACGACGAACAGTTCCGCTCCTGGGGTTGGCGCATTCCGTTCCTGCTCAGCGCCGCGCTGGTGATGGTCGGCCTTTACGTGCGCCTCAAGCTTCACGAAACGCCGGTGTTCGCCAACGCCGTGGCTCGCGAGGAGCGAGTGAAGATCCCGCTGATCGAGTTGTTCAGCCAATACTGGCTGCCCGTGTTGCTGGGGGCCGGTGCGATGGTCGTGTGTTACGCGCTGTTCTACATTTCCACCGTGTTCTCGCTCAGCTATGGCGTGGCGACACTCGGCTACAGCCGTGAAACCTTCCTCGGCCTCCTGTGTTTTGCCGTACTGTTCATGGCCGCCGCCACGCCACTGTCGGCCTGGGCCAGCGACCGCTTCGGGCGCAAACCGGTGTTGATCATTGGCGGCGTACTGGCGGTTCTCTCCGGGTTCCTGATGGAACCGCTGCTGACCCTGGGCTCGACCTGGGGCGTGGCGCTGTTCCTGTGCATCGAACTGTTTCTGATGGGCGTGACCTTCGCACCGATGGGCGCACTGCTGCCGGAGCTGTTTCCGACCCACGTGCGTTACACCGGCGCATCCGCAGCCTACAACCTGGGCGGGATTGTCGGCGCTTCGGCGGCGCCGTTCTTCGCGCAGAAACTGGTGGCGATGGGTGGTTTGAGCTATGTGGGTGGGTATGTGTCCGCGGCGGCGGTGCTGAGCTTGATGGCGGTGCTGTGCCTGAAGGAAACACGGCATAACGATTTGAATCGGGTTGCCTGATCGATCGCTATCGCGGGCAAGCCTTGCTCCCACAGGATTAGTGTCGCACCGTAATTTTGTGGTCGACCCTAACCCCGTGGGAGCAAGGCTTGCCCGCGATGGCTTTCTCACTGGTAAAACACATCCCCGACCAGTTGCGAATTTTCCCCCATCCATTGGCCCCTCGCTCTACGCGTAACACTTTATCCCCGCTATACTCATCGGCTTTTCCTGAATAAATGCCAATAGGGTCCCGCCGCGCATGGATAAGACCTACCAGCCGCACGCCATTGAAACTTCCTGGTACAACACCTGGGAGTCCGAGAATTACTTCGCCCCGCAAGGCGCGGGCGAGTCCTACACCATCATGATCCCGCCGCCGAACGTCACCGGCAGCCTGCACATGGGTCACGGCTTCAACAACGCGATCATGGACGCCCTGATCCGTTTCCGCCGCATGCAGGGTCGCAACACCCTGTGGCAACCGGGCACCGACCACGCCGGTATCGCCACGCAAATGCTGGTGGAGCGTCAACTCGAAGCCCAGGGCCAGAATCGCCATGACCTGGGCCGCGACAAATTCCTTGAGAAAGTCTGGGAGTGGAAGGATCAGTCCGGCGGCAACATCAGCCGTCAGATCCGCCGCCTCGGCTCGTCCGTGGACTGGAGCCGCGAGCGCTTCACCATGGACGACGGCCTTTCCGAAGCCGTTAAAGAAGCCTTCGTGCGCTTGCACGAGGACGGCTTGATCTACCGCGGCAAGCGTCTGGTCAACTGGGACACCAAGCTGCACACGGCGATTTCCGACCTTGAAGTGGAAAACCACGACGAGAAGGGCTTCCTGTGGAACCTGAAATATCCGCTGGCCGACGGCGCCAAGACCGCTGAAGGCAACGACTACCTGATCGTCGCGACCACGCGTCCGGAAACCATGCTCGGCGACTCCGCCGTGGCCGTTAACCCGAACGACGAACGTTACAAGGCCCTGATCGGCAAGTTTGTCGAGCTGCCGCTGGTCGGCCGCCGCATCCCGATCATCGCCGACGACTACTGCGACCCTGAATTCGGCACCGGCTGCGTGAAGATCACCCCGGCCCACGATTTCAACGACTACGAAGTCGGCAAGCGCCACAACCTGCCGCTGCTGAACATCTTCGACAAGAACGCCAACGTCCTGTCGGCCGCCCAGGCGTTCAACCTCGACGGTACGCTGAACGACAGCATCGACGGCAAGATCCCGGCCGAATACGCAGGCCTCGAGCGTTTCGAAGCACGCAAGCAGATCGTCGCTGCGTTCGAGGCTGCCGGCCTGCTGGTCAGCGTCAACGATCACGCCCTGAAAGTGCCGAAAGGCGACCGTTCCGGCACCATCATCGAGCCGTGGCTGACCGACCAGTGGTACGTATCCACCAAGCCATTGGCCGAGCCTGCGATTGCCGCCGTTGAAGATGGCCGCATCCAGTTCGTGCCGAAACAGTACGAAAACATGTACTTCTCCTGGATGCGCGACATCCAGGATTGGTGCATCAGCCGCCAGCTGTGGTGGGGCCACCGCATTCCGGCCTGGTACGACGAGTCGGGCAAGGTCTACGTCGGTCGCGACGAAGCCGAAGTACGTGCCAAGCACAACCTCGGTCCGGACGTTGCGCTGCAGCAGGACAACGACGTACTCGACACCTGGTTCAGCTCGGGCTTGTGGACCTTCTCCACCCTGGGCTGGCCGGAAAAAACCGAGTTCCTGAAGAAATTCCACTCCACCGACGTGCTGGTCACCGGTTTCGACATCATTTTCTTCTGGGTTGCCCGGATGATCATGCTGACGATGCACCTGATCAAAAACGAGGACGGCACCCCGCAAGTACCGTTCAAGACTGTCTACGTGCACGGTCTGGTGCGTGATGGCCAGGGCCAGAAGATGTCCAAGTCCAAGGGCAACGTCCTGGACCCGCTGGACATCATCGACGGGATCGAGCTCGAAACCCTGGTGCAGAAGCGCACCTCGGGCCTGATGCAGCCGAAACTGGCGAAGAAGATCGAGAAAGCGACCCGCGACGAGTTCGCCGAGGGCATTGCCAGCTACGGCACCGACGCCCTACGCTTCACCTTCTGCTCGCTGGCGTCCACCGGTCGCGACATCAAGTTCGACATGGGCCGCGTCGAAGGCTATCGCAACTTCTGCAACAAGATCTGGAACGCCGCGCGCTACGTGCTGGACAAGGGCGAAGACTGCGGCCAGAACGGCGAAGCCTATGAGCTCTCGCTGGCCGACCGCTGGATCATTTCGCAACTGCAACGCACCGAAGCCGAAGTGACCCGTCAGCTCGACCAGTTCCGCTTCGACCTGGCCGCGCAAGCCTTGTACGAGTTCATCTGGAACCAGTATTGCGACTGGTACCTGGAACTCTCCAAGCCTGTGCTGTGGGACGAAAATGCGCCGATCGAACGTCAGCGCGGCACCCGCCGCACCCTGGTTCGCGTACTGGAAGTGGCCCTGCGCCTGGCGCACCCGTTCATGCCGTTCATCACCGAAGAAATCTGGCAGCGCATCGCGCCGCTGGCCGGTATCGAAGGCAAGACGATCATGCTGCAGCCTTGGCCAGTGGCCAACGAAGCACGCATCGATCAGGCCGCCGAGGACGACATCGAATGGCTCAAGGGCCTGATGCTCGGCACACGCAACATCCGTGGCGAAATGAACATCGGCCCGGGCAAACCGCTGCCGCTGTTCCTGAAGAACGTCAGCGCCGAAGATCAGCGCCGCCTGACCGAAAACGAGGCATTGCTGAAGAAACTGGCACGCCTCGAATCGATCACAGTCCTGGCTGCCGGCGAAGAAGCACCGTTGTCCGCCACCGCACTGGTTGGTGAGATGGAAGTGCTGGTGCCGATGGCCGGCCTGATCGACAAAGGTGCGGAACTGGCGCGCCTGGACAAGGAAATCCAGCGTCTGCAAGGCGAAGTGCAGCGTGTGGGTGGCAAGCTGTCCAACGCCGGTTTCGTCGACAAGGCGCCGGCCGAAGTCATCGACAAGGAACGCGCCAAACTGGCCGAGGCCGAACAGGCTTTGGGTAAGTTGGCGGAGCAGCATGCGCGGATTGCCAGCCTGTAACGGCAAATCGCAATGAAACAGGGAGGCCCATGTGGCCTCCTTTTTTTATTCAAAAACTCCAACATCCGCTGTAGGAGTGAGCCTGCTCGCGATTGCGTTATGCCGGTCGCCATCGCCATTGACTGATCCACCGCTATCGCGAGCAGGCTCACTCCTACAATTGGTCGGTGTTGCCCATAGATGTGGGACAATGCCCGCCACTTTCAGCCATGCCCGAATCGACCACGCCCATGAACACCCCTCGTACACCCAAATCTGCGCGCAAGAAGCCTGACACCGCGACCCCGGCCAAAGCCGTGGAACCGCGTGAAAAGGCCAGCCTGCACCCGCGCAATCGCCATCAGGGTCGTTACGACTTCCCGGCGCTAATCAAAAGCACGCCGGAACTGGCGAAGTTCGTGATCATCAATCCGTATGGCAAGGAAAGTATCGACTTCGCCAGCCCGGATGCGGTGCGGGTGTTCAACCGGGCGCTGCTCAAGTCGTTCTACGGCATCGCCCATTGGGACATTCCCGCCGACTACCTGTGCCCGCCGGTTCCGGGTCGGGCGGACTACGTACATTTCCTCGCCGACCTGCTGGCCAGCGGCAATGACGGTGTGATCCCCCGTGGGGCGGCAGTGAAGGTGCTGGACGTCGGCATGGGCGCCAACTGTGTGTATCCGCTGATCGGTCACAGCGACTACCGCTGGCAGTTCCTTGGCTCGGAAATCGACGCCACCGCCATTGCCGCAGCCAGGGCCATCATCCAGTCCAATGGCTTGAACAAGGCCATCCAGATTCGCCAGCAAGGCAACCGCAAACAGATCCTGCTGGGCTTGCTGGAGAGCACCGAACGCTTTGACCTGACAATGTGCAACCCACCGTTCCACTCGTCCCTGGAAGAAGCCACACGCGGCAGCAGCCGCAAATGGCGCGCGCTGGGCAAGGCCGATCCGAAACGAAAATTGCCGGTGCTGAATTTCGGCGGTCAGGCGGCCGAGTTGTGGTGCGAGGGTGGCGAGGCGCGATTCGTTACGCAATTGATCGGCGAGAGCGCTCAGGTGGGTCAGCAGGTGCTGTGGTTCAGTACCCTGGTGTCCAAAGCTTCGAATCTGCCGGCGATCCAGACGGCGCTGAAAAAGGCCGGCGCACTGCAAAGCCAGGTGGTGGAAATGTCCCAGGGCCAGAAGCAGAGCCGTTTCGTGGCGTGGACGTTCCAGACTCCAGCCCAGCAGCAGGTTTGGCGCGAGCGTTGGGCGCAAAACCCGGGCAAGTAACTCAGCCCCCTGTAGGAGCGAGCCTGCTCGCGATGGCGTTGGATCGGACAACATCAATGTGTCTGTCAGACCGCTATCGCGAGCAGGCTCGCTCCTACAGGGGTTAGGGGAATGCTCGCGGGACAATCAAGAATCGCAGGCACAAAAAAACCGTGCCCGGATTGCTCCGGCGCACGGTTTTTTTTCACTGCGTCTTACTTGTTCACAGCGTCGGTCAGGCCTTTGGCCACAACCAGCTTGATCACTTTCTTGGCAGGGATTTCGATGGCAGCACCAGTCGAAGGGTTACGGCCGGTACGGGCAGGACGCTCAGTCACTTTCAGCTTGCCGATGCCTGGCAAAGTGATTTCGCCGCCGTTTTCCAGCTGATCGGCAACGATTTGGCCCAGTTGGTCCAGAGCGTTACGCGCGGTGGTTTTTGGCGCGTCGATAGCTTCAGCGATGTCGGCGATCAGTTGGTCTTTAGTAAGAGCCATTTAGTGTTCCTTCCCTATCAAATTCATATGGATTGCAGAGTGCAGTGTCAGCCATCGAGCCCGATCTTCTGGATCCGGCACCCTCGGCGATAACCGCGACGAGTCGGGTTATAGATGCCGAAATCAGGGTTTGGTTCGACCTGACATTTGCTGACTGCACGCTTAACGCAGTGACTTCGCGCAAGACCGGGCAAAACTAGCACAGAGACGGGGAAATATCCGCCTCTAGCTACCCATTTGGTCAGCTTTATTGCTCTAAATCGGCAAAAAAACGCATAAGCACCGCCGGTCGCTGTGCAATTGCCCTTCGTGCCGCGCCAAAAGCGGTGGTTGCGGTACACTGGGCGCTTTTTCGGGGAGCCTGCCCTGCTCTCTCCAACCAGCCGAGAAGCCCATGCCGATCCGTCATTGCATCGTCCACCTGATCGACAAAAAACCCGACGGCACACCCGCAGTTCTCCATGCTCGCGACTCTGAACTGGCCGAGTCCGCCGCCATCGAGAACATGCTTGCCGACCTCAACGAAAGCTACAACGCCAAACAAGGTAAAGCCTGGGGTCTGTTTCATCCGGAGTCCGGCGCCTTTCCATTCAGCGGCTGGCTGAAGGAATACCTCGACGGCGGCCAGGACTTCACCGCCTTCAGCCGCGTGGCGGTGGAGCACCTGCAAAAGCTGATGGAAGAATCCAACCTCTCGGTCGGTGGCCACGTACTGTTTGCCCATTATCAGCAAGGCATGACCGACTACCTGGCCATCGCCCTGCTGCACCACAGCGAAGGCGTGGCGGTGACCGACGAACTGGACGTGACCCCGTCCCGTCATCTGGACCTGGGCCAGTTGCATCTGGCAGCGCGCATCAATGTTTCCGAGTGGCAGAACAACAAGCAGTCCAAGCAGTACATTTCGTTCATCAAGGGCAAGAACGGTAAAAAGGTTTCGGAGTATTTCCGCGACTTCATCGGCTGCCAGGAAGGCGTCGACGGCCCCGGCGAAACCCGCACCTTGCTCAAGGCCTTCAGTGACTTTGTCGAAAGCGAAGACCTGCCGGAAGAATCTGCCCGGGAAAAAACCAAGACCCTGGTGGATTACGCCAGTAGCCAGGCCAAGCTCGGTGAGCCCATGGGCCTGGAGGAGTTGTCGGAACTGATCGACGAAGAACGCCCGAAAGCCTTTTATGATCACATCCGCAACAAGGACTACGGCCTCTCGCCGGAAATCCCGGCCGATAAACGCACCCTGAACCAGTTCCGCCGCTTCACCGGCCGTGCCGAAGGCCTGTCTATCAGCTTCGAAGCGCACCTGCTGGGCTCGAAGATCGAGTACGACGAAGAAGCCGGGACCCTGATTATCAAAGGCCTGCCGACCTCGCTCACCGATCAGCTCAAGCGCCGCAACTGATGCTGGGTAACGTGCTGAAGAAATGCCTGCTGATCCTGCTGGTGGTGGTGGTTTACCAGCACTGGGGCAAGATCGAGCGGGTTTTCAATCCCTCGCAAGTGGTGCCCGAGCAGACCCGGGCCACGGCCAATGTCGTGCTCTACAGCACCGAATGGTGTGGCTACTGCAAACTGACCCGACGTTTTCTCGATCAGAAAGGCATTGCGTACAAGGAATTCGATATCGAAAAAGACGCCGAGGCACGCAAGGCCTACGAAGCGCTGGGTGGCGGCGGGATTCCGTTCATCGATGTGAACGGGACGCTGATACGTGGGTATGACCCGGATGCGATTCTTGCAGCCCTGAAATAATCAATCCGGTCCATACAAAACCTGTGGGAGCAAGGCTGGCCCGCGATGGCCACGACGCGGTGCAATAGCAACACCGAGTAATCGTTCATCGCGGGCAAGCCTTGCTCCCACAGGTATGCGCGTGTTTCATCGGGCTTCGATACGAAAGCCAAATCGCGGAAAGTGCACGTGCACTAAGCCCCCCCGCGGATCTTCACGACGCAGGATCAGCTCTTCGCTACCGGTAAACAACAATTCCCCCGCCACCGGATCGACGCCATAGTCAGTCGCAGCGATCACCACTTTCTGACCGGCTTCGAATCCGTTCGGATCGATAAATTGCTCATCCGGCAGCGCAGCCGGCGTTGCGTTGCGCGCAATCGCCAATGCCTCTTCCGAGGTCATCTCGCTCGGCGCCCCATGACCAAAACCCAGAACCCGCGCCAACCAGGCCGACACCGCCGGATAGTTATCCACAAGCGGTGATGTCACCGGTGTCGCCCTGAGGAACCACAGCGGATGCGCCATGGCGAAGTCGGCAATCGACGGCTCGCCAAACAGGTAATCACCTTCCTCACGCTGCAGCTGTTGCTCCAGGCGCGCCATGATCGTCGGCCATTGGTGCCGCGCTTGCTCAGCGGTCAACTTTGTAGTGCTGCCCCCGCTGAACAATCCCGCACGGTCGGCCAGGAAAGCCTTGATCGCTTCCTGCGGCAAACTGCCGAAACGCACAGCAACCGCTTCCGGCTGAAACACCAGGCTGACCGCATGCTGGAACACCACTGAATCGGCCCATGCGGCGAAAGTCGCGGCGATCATTTCCTGACTTTCCGGGAAGAACGCCGGCAAGGCTTTTTCCTGCTCCAGGCGACGGGCGATGAGCGCCGTATCGCAATAGATATCCGCGCCGATCTGCAGCACTGGCGTCTTGCGATAGCCCCCCGTCAGCGCCGTCAGGTCAGGTTTTGGCATCACCGGCGAGATCTTCACCGAGCGCCAGGACAAGCCCTTGAAGCCCAACAGCAGTCGGGCCTTTTCGGCGAAGGGGGACGTCGGGTAATGATGAAGAATCAACTCGGACATGCTCGGCTCCGTCGCACTCAGAAGGTATCAGCAGCTTAGCGCGCAATCGATTGGCAGAATACGGATCTGCCTGATGGAAACCGATCAGTCAGGTTGATAACGCCGTGGCAGCACTGGCCACCAGACATTCCTTGGCGCTTTTCCTGAGCTTTTTGATCAGCCGCTCCTGACGCAGCGCTTCGCTTTTGTCGCGGCAGCGTTCGGTGTAGACCAGCGCCATGGCCGGGCTCGAGAGAAAAAAACGCGCGCCTTTGCCACTTTGGTGCTTGGCGAAGCGACGCACGGGATCGTCGCTGATTCCGCAGTACAACGAACCGTTGGCCGCGCGCACGAGATAGACGAACCACGGTTTGCTCACCGCGCAATCGGCTTCGACAGGGATTTCGGTGCGGGTGGTCATGGAACGATCAAGGCTTGAAAGGAAACAAGCCGCGATCTTATCAGCGACTGGCCTGAAATACCTTCAGCCCCTTCAAGGCCTGTGCGCGCACGGCGTTTCTCACCAGTGGCGTCCAGCCGAGCAGCAAGCCTTTGAAACCCAGGGCCTGGCGCGACCACGCCCACAGATCGAAGCTGTCGTGATGCTCGCAAATCTTGCCATCGCGGAAGACAAAACGTGCCTGGATATCGTTGATCACGGTGTTGCCAGTCTGGCTGAACAGATAGGTCGCGACCCAATGGGCGCCACCGCTGCGCTCGTCGCTGCGCACATTGTCGAAGGTCAGGGAGAAATCCTTGGCCCGAGTCGTGAGCATGCGCCACATGTCGCCGGCATCGCGTCCACGAAGCTCGCCGAACGCCGGATCACTAAACACTACATCGTCGGTATAGCAGGCGCTCATGGCTTCGGCATCCAGCCGCTGGAAGGCCTGATAGAACTGTGTGATCAAGGCGCTGTGGGCTTCACTCATGGGCAGACTCCCTGTTGTGCAAAATGGCATCGAAAGATTGCCTGCACGATAGTCTGCAAATGCACGCAAGACCACTGGCATTCGTGGGCCGAATGCCAGTGCTGCGAGGATTCAGATTTTTTCGCTTTGCACCTGAACATAGAGGGCTCGCCCGGCTCCGAGTCCGGCGATGATCGCGCCCAGGCCAATCACGCCGAAAATCCAGCCCACCGCGCTCCAGCCGCCGGTCCAGTCATGGACGATGCCGACCGCGAACGGCCCCATGGATGCCAGGGTGTAACCGAAGCCCTGGGCCATGCTCGACAGATTGGCTGCGACGTGGGAGTCCCGCGAGCGCAGTACGATCAGGGTCAACGCCAGGCTGAAGGTGGCGCCCTGCCCCAGACCGAGCAGAATCGCCCAGCCCCACAGGCCTTCGATCGGTGCGTAGAGGCAACCGAACAGACCGCCAAGGGTCATCACCATGACGATCACGATCGCCAGGCGCTGATCCTTGCCGCGGGTGGCCAGCCACGGTGCTGCCAGTGAACTGGCCAGTTGCACGATCACCGAGCCCGACAGCACCAGACCGGCCTGGGTCGGGGTCAGGCCGCGACCGATGAGGATCGACGGCAACCAGCCGAACACGATGTAGGCCAGGGACGATTGCAGGCCCATGTACAAGGTCACCTGCCACGCCAATGGATCGCGCAGCAGACCCCGAACGCGGTAGGCGACGTTATGCGCACCGTGTTTCTGGCCAACTTGTGGCAACCAGAAAATCGCAGCGGCCAGCGCCGGGATCATCCAGAAACCCAGGCCCAACGCCCAGCTCTTGTCGAAATGCTCGCTCAACGGCACGGTCGCACCTGCCGCCATCGCCGCCCCCAGGCACAGGGCCATGGTGTAGACGCCGGTCATGGTCCCGGCCTGTTTGGCGAAGTCGCGCTTGACGATGCCCGGCAACAACACGCCGATCACGCCAATGCTGGCGCCGGCCAGCACGCTGCCGGCGAACAGACCGATTTCACCGAACGAACTGCGCAGGATGATCCCGCCGGCCAGGGTCAGAAGAATACCCAGCACCACCCGTTCGGCACCGAACCGTCGGGCCAGAACCGGCGCCAGTGGCGCAAATAACCCCAGGCACAGCACCGGAAGTGTCGTCAGCAGTCCAGCCTGTGATGCCGATAGTCCAAGGCTTTTCGACACTTCGCTAAGCATCGGCGCCATGCTCGACAGCGCCGGACGCAGGTTCAGCGCCACCAGAATCAACCCCAGCAGCAACAGCCACGGCCTACGCAGGAGCGGATGACTTTGCTGGACCTGTTCATCGTCGGCTTCGGCGTCGATCAACAGCTCTTCGAGCTCCGCCTTGCGTTGGGCTTCGGTGATCTGGCTGTTGCGGGTGGACATGGCGTTCTCGGTTTCAAGGTTCATTGATCAACTGCCTCGACAGGGCTTTGGCCCGTTCCGGGTCACGTTGCTCGACGGCTTCGAGCAGTGCGATATGCAGGTCGAACACTTCCTGGCGGCGCGGGGTGATGTTCAGGCAAAGACGCAGCTGGGCGCCGACGACACTGGAGAAATAGCGATACAACTCGCTGAGGGTTGGGTTGTGCGCAGCGTCCACCAAACGACGGTGGAACACCAGATCGCAGGCGATGTAGGTATCGAGATCGCCGTGATAGTGGCTGCCGCTGACACCCAATGCTTCGCGCAAGGCCACCAGGTCTTCCTCGGTGCGGCGTGTTGCCGCCAAGCCTATCGCCTCGACCTCAAGGATGTGCCGGGTCTCGCGGGCCTGTTCAAGGGAGCACTGCGACAACACTTTCAAGGTGTCCAGCGGATCGACCACCGCCCGCAAGTAACTGCCGTCGCCCTGACGGATCTCGATCAATCCGGAAAACGCCAGCACCCGCATGGCTTCACGCACGGTGTTGCGGCTGATGCCCAGTTCGGCGGACAGCTCGGGTTCGGTAGGCAAGCGCTGACCCACCGCCCATACACCCTGGTTGATGCGCTGACGCAATTGATCCAGAGCCTGATCGACCAGGGATCGTTTCACTAATGGAGAAATATCTGACATGGAATTCGCCCTTTCATCCAATCATAGGATGAATTTTCTGACAGGTTAATCAGCTTCGCGTAGGACGGCAACCGCCTACGGTCAGAGAGCGGGAAAAGGAGCGGGATTTTCGATTAGTCAAAATTACCCTTTAAGGGTAATTTCAGGGACAGGGCTTACGGATTCTTATGGAGAAGAACACACCCCATTACGACTTGACTGTGGTCAAGGCGGAGGTTGTCAGGCAGGGGAAAAAAGCATTCACCCGGCGCGCCCTCGAATCGGGCTATGACATGGGCCTGACCTACCAGCTTATGGTGCAGGCGATAGGTTTGCTTGAGCGAAGAATGCTCTACAAATCCATGACTTCCTATGCAGACCATCGAGTCTGGCACGACGTTTATCACATGAAGATTTACGGTACGGAGATTTACATCAAAGTGTCTTACCGCCCAGGCGGTGGGCATCCGGTAATCTCCTTCAAGGAGAAAAACCTATGAAAACACAACAGTGCGTGAACTGCGGAACCCATGACGGAATGGGGCATTTCGAGGGACGCACCCTCTCGGTCAATTACAAACAAATGTCACGTCTTGTCCATGAAATCGTTGGCTGGGAATGCAGAGTCTGCGGCGAAATCGAATTCGATCATGACACCGACTCCGCCGACCGCTACTCGGATGCGGGAGATCAACTGGTTGAAGACTGCTTCCAGGTCATGGGTTCAGAGATGAAACGCATCCGCCGCAAGCTTCACCTTACGCAAAAAGACGCGGTCAGATTGCTGTCAGGCGGTGGGCACAATGCCTTTTCTCGCTATGAGCGCGGCGAACTCGCCCCTCCACAACCCCTGTTCACATTGATGCGCCTGCTTGATCGACACCCTCACTTGCTTGCAGAAGTTCAAGCACTGAACGAAGGGGCCGACTTGAAGCGCCTGTTGGCCGAGCGTTTCCCGGAACAGGAAACCGTGAAGGTTTCCTGACCCGAACTGTAGGAGCGTGCATGTCTCCAGGCGGCGTTCCGACGATGGTCGTCAACGATAACGCTGGCAGCCTGATACCCAGCGGCGTTCTCAAGTTCTTCGCGAGCAAGCTCGCGCCTACAAGGAACGTCGTAATTCTGAGGACAAAAATAAACCCGGAACAGCGTCCGGGTTTATTTCATTGCCAAGTGCCGATCAATGCAGGATCTGGCTCAGGAACAACTTGGTGCGTTCATTCTGCGGGTTGTCGAAGAAGTCGTTCGGCGCGGCCTGTTCGACGATTTCGCCCTTGTCCATGAAGATCACGCGGTTGGCCACGGTGCGGGCAAAGCCCATTTCGTGGGTCACGCAGAGCATGGTCATGCCGTCTTCAGCGAGGCCAATCATGGTGTCGAGCACTTCCTTCACCATCTCCGGGTCGAGCGCCGAAGTCGGTTCGTCGAACAGCATGATTTTCGGTTTCATGCACAACGCGCGAGCGATTGCCACACGCTGTTGCTGACCGCCGGACAACTGCCCCGGGTATTTATGCGCCTGCTCCGGAATGCGTACGCGCTCCAGATAATGCATGGCGATTTCCTCGGCCTTGCGTTTGGGCATTTTGCGCACCCACATCGGCGCCAGGGTGCAGTTCTGCAAAATGGTCAGGTGCGGGAACAGGTTGAAGTGCTGGAACACCATGCCGACTTCACGGCGGATCGCTTCGATCTGCTTGAGGTCGTTGGTCAGTTCCGTGCCATCGACCACGATGCGCCCCTGCTGGTGTTCTTCCAGGCGGTTGAGGCAGCGGATGGTGGTGGACTTGCCCGAACCCGACGGACCGCACAGAACGATACGCTCGCCCTGCTTGACGTTCAGGTTGATGTCTTTCAACACGTGGAACTGGCCGTACCACTTGTTCACGCCCTGCATCTGAATAATGCCTTCAGGGCTCACAGGCTGTTTGATTGCTTCGCTCATCGGGAAACTTCCTAAATAGGTAGCGACTTAGCGCTTGTGGCCTGTGTCCAGCTTGCGTTCCAAATGCATGGAGTAGCGGGACATACCAAAACAGAAAATCCAGAACACCAGGGCAGCGAACACATAGCCTTCGGTGGCCATGCCCAGCCATTTCGGGTCGGCGGCGGCTTGCTTGACGCTGTTGAGCAGATCGAACAGGCCGATGATGATCACCAGGCTCGTGTCCTTGAACAGCGCGATGAAGGTGTTGACGATACCGGGAATCACCAGCTTCAGGGCTTGCGGCAGAATCACCAGGCCCATGCTGCGCCAGTAACCCAGGCCCATCGCCGCGGCCGCTTCGTATTGACCTTTAGGGATCGCTTGCAGACCACCGCGCACCACTTCGGCCACGTAGGCCGACTGGAACAGGATCACGCCGATCAGTGCCCGCAGCAGTTTGTCGAAGTTCATGCCTTCAGGCAGGAACAGCGGCAGCATCACCGAAGACATGAACAGCACCGTGATCAACGGTACGCCGCGCCAGAATTCGATGAAGGTCACGCAGACCACACGAATCGCCGGCATGTTCGAACGACGGCCCAGTGCCAGGATAATCCCCAGCGGCAACGCGCCGGCGATACCGACGGTGGCGATCACCAGGGTCAGCATCAGGCCGCCCCATTGGCTGGTCGCCACGTTGGTCAGGCCGAAGATGCCGCCATGCAACAGGAAGTAGGCAATGATCGGGTACAACACCAGGAAGCTCAGGCCATACACGGCTTTGTGGTGAAAGCGCGAGATGAACAGAGGGGCCACGCCGATGACGGCCAGCCACACGGTCAGGTCCACGCGCCAGCGCAGTTCCGGCGGGTAATAGCCGTACATGAACTGGCCGAACCGCTGCTGGATGAACACCCAGCAGGCGCCGCTCTTGGTGCAGTCGGCGCGAGTGGTGCCGACCCAGTTGGCATCGATGATCGCCCAATGCAGGATCGGCGGCACCACCAGGTAGATGAGGTAGAACGCGAACAGGGTCAGCAGGGTATTGAGCCAGCTGGAGAACATGTTCGCGCGCATCCACGCCACCGGCCCGAAGACTTTGCTCGGTGGAGGCATGTCGGGTTTGAAGGTATGAGTACTCATGCGCTTTTCCTTACCGCTCGATCAGCGCAATGCGCTTGTTGTACCAGTTCATCAGCAGGGAAATGCTGATACTGATCGCCAGGTACACACTCATGGTGATGGCAATCACCTCGATCGCCTGCCCCGTCTGGTTCAGCACGGTCCCGGCGAACAACGACACCATTTCCGGATAACCGATACCGGCCGCCAGCGAGGAGTTTTTCGCCAGGTTCAGGTATTGGCTGGTCAGCGGCGGAATGATCACCCGCAGGGCTTGCGGGATGATCACCTTGCGCAGGGTCGGGCCGTTGCGCAGCCCGAGCGAATGCGCCGCCTCGGTCTGGCCGTGGCTGACCGACTTGATGCCCGAACGCACGATCTCGGCGATGAACGCCGCGGTGTACACGGTCAGGGCCAGGGTCAACGCCAGCAGTTCCGGGATCAATACCCAGCCACCGACGAAGTTGAAACCTTGCAGTTTCGGCAACTCCCAGTGCAAAGGCGCGCCGAAGATCAGTGCGCACAACGCCGGGATCACCAGGAACAGCGCCAGGCCGGCCCAGAATTTATGGAACGGCACACCAGTGGCTTCGAAGCGTTTGGTCGCCCAGCGGCTCATCAGTACGATGGCGACGATGGCCACGACGATACTGACCACGAACGGCCAGAAACCGTCGGCCATCTTCGCGGCCGGCATATTCAGGCCACGGGCGCTGACGAAGAAGGTGTCGCCGAAGTTGTGACTGTTGCGCGGCCCCGGCATGGTCAGGAACACCGCGAAGTACCAGAACAGGATCTGCAGCAGCGGCGGGATGTTACGGAAAACCTCCACGTACACTGTCGCCAGCTTGGCGATGATCCAGTTCTTCGACAGTCGGGCCACACCGACGATGAAGCCGAGGATCGTCGCCAGGATCACGCCGATGAAGGTCACCAGCAAGGTGTTGAGCAACCCGATGACGAACACCCGGGCATAGCTGTCCGCTTCGGTGTAGTCGATCAGGTGTTGAGCGATGCCGAAACCGGCACTGCGCTCCAGAAAGCTGAAGCCCGAGGTAATGCCCCGGTGCTGAAGGTTGGTCTGCGTGTTATCGAACAGATACCAGCCCATCGAGACCACAGCGACAATGGTGATGATCTGGAAGAGCCACGCACGCACTTTTGGATCGCTGAGGCTGAGCCTCTGCTTTGGTGCGCCGATTGAATTTTGCATGAAGTGCCCCGGAAATAATGGAACAGAACATCACCCGGTGGTTGGCCCACCGGGTGACAGAACCATCAGCGCACTGGTGGTGCGTATTGAATGCCGCCAGCGTTCCACAAGGCGTTCAGCCCGCGGTCGATTTCCAGCGGAGTGCTCTTGCCGAGGTTTTTCTCGAACACTTCGCCATAGTTGCCGACCTGCTTGACGACCTGGACAACCCAGTCCTTCTTCACTTTCAGGTCTTTGCCGTATTCACCGTCGGTGCCCAGCAGACGAGCGACGTCCGGGTTCTTGGTGCCTTTGGCTTCGGCTTCGACGTTCTTCGAAGTGATACCGGCCTCTTCAGCGTTGAGCATGGCGTAGCCAACCCAGCGCACGATGGCCAGCCACTCGTCGTCGCCATTACGCACAACCGGGCCCAGTGGCTCCTTGGAAATGGTTTCCGGCAGAACCACGTAGTCCTTCGGCGATGCCAGCTTGCTGCGCTGGGCGAACAGCTGGGACTTGTCGGAGGTCAGTACGTCGCAACGACCGGATTCCAGCGACTTGGCGCTTTCATCGGAGGTGTCGAAAGTGATCGGGGTGTATTTCAGACCGTTGCCGCGGAAGTAGTCGGAAACGTTCAGTTCGGTGGTGGTACCGGCCTGGATGCAGATGGTCGCGCCATCCAGCTCTTTGGCGCTTTTCACGCCCAGCTTGTTGTTTACCAGGAAGCCGATGCCGTCGTAGTAGGTGATGAAGCCAGGGAACTTGAGCCCCATGCCAGCGTCACGGGAGCTGGTCATGGTGGTGTTGCGCGACAGGATGTCGATTTCGCCCGACTGCAGCGCGGTGAAGCGCTCCTTGGCGTTCAACTGACTGAACTTGACCTTGGTCGCGTCACCGAAGACGGCTGCGGCCACAGCGCGGCAGTAGTCCGCATCGATACCCACGATCTTGCCGGTGGAGTCCGGAACCGAGAAGCCTGGCAAGCCATCGCTGACGCCACACTGCACGAAACCTTTCTTCTGCACTGCATCCAGGGTTGCACCCGCCTGAGCGAACCCGCTGACACCGAGTACTGCGGCTGCAGTCACGATCGCCAGGGTGGATTTCAACATCTTCATTCAAACCTCCAGTTTTGCTCTTGTTGTGTCGGAGCGTGAGTCCTGCCGCACCCTTTTGAGGCGTTGTCGACCCGTGTTGGCTTGTTTTAGGGTCAACCGACGTAAAGACCGTAGCTATGAGTCTAGTAGGAGAAAATCCACATCATGGACAACTCACTTCTCACCAAATCGGCCGAACGGGCTGTAGCCCTTTCACGTTCGCGAAGCCCGTAGCGGCCACTGGCGAACATCCATCACCGGATTCTTTGCTATCCCACTGCCGACAATGGCCTGATAGTGTTACCGACAGACGTGGGATTTTCGTACGCGCTTCCGTATAGCAAAGCCCGTACCACACCGGCTGCTTAAGCGGTTAAGCGACAGGTCAATAGCAAAACTTGTAACCTTGCGACATCTTCGTAACTGATCAACCCGGCGCGCACTCGCACCTCGCACTCAATGAGCGCGCGCGCACACATTTGGAGCAGCCATGACCGAGCCCCTGATTCTAGAACCCGTCAAGCCCGCAGACGCCTGCGTCATCTGGCTGCACGGCCTCGGCGCCGATCGCTATGACTTCCTGCCGGTCGCCGAAGCCCTGCAGGAAACGTTGCTGACCACCCGCTTCGTTCTGCCCCAGGCCCCGACCTGCGCCGTCACCATCAACGGCGGCTACGAGATGCCGAGCTGGTACGACATATTGGCCATGAGCCCGGCGCGCGCAATCAACCGCGACCAACTGGAAGAGTCGGCCCAGCGGATCATTCAGTTGATCGACGTGCAGCGAGCCGTTGGAATAGACGCCTCGCGGATTTTCCTGGCAGGTTTTTCCCAAGGCGGTGCCGTGGTGCTACACACCGCGTTCCTGAAGTGGCAAGGACCGTTGGGTGGCGTACTTGCCCTCTCTACTTATGCACCGACCTTCAGCGATGAGCTTGAACTGTCCGCCAGCCAGCAGCGCATTCCGGTGCTGTCGCTGCATGGTCAATACGATGACGTGGTACAAAACTCGATGGGCCGTACCGCCTACGAGCATTTGAAACAACATGGTGTCACCGTGACATGGCAGGAGTACCCAATGGGCCACGAAGTGTTACCCGAGGAGATTCGCGACATCGGCACCTGGCTTGCCGAGCGTTTGCGTTAAACCTTTGGGCGCCTGTTTTTGTTTAAAAGCGCCCTTTGATCCATCCCACTACGCCGCGCCCGTTTCTTGCATTACACTGGCCGGCGTACATTCCTTAACCAATTGATGAGATGACCGTGCTCAAAGCACTCAAGAAAATGTTCGGTAAAAGCGAGACTGAGCAACTCGCGCCAGTCACCAGCGCGCCGTCGCACTCCCACGACCATCGCAGCGATGCCAGCCAGGCCGACCGCCCCGCTCCCGCAGCGGCACCGAAACACGAACCGCAACCTGTTCCTGCCGCGACTACCGTTGCCGAACCTGCCCGCGACGAAGCCCCAAAACCCGCCAGACCGCGTCGCGAACCCAAGCCCAAGGCGCCGGTCATTCCCTGGAAACTCGAAGACTTCGTCGTCGAACCCCAGGAAGGCAAAACCCGCTTCCACGATTTCAAGCTCGCTCCGGAACTGATGCACGCCATCCAGGACCTGGGCTTCCCCTATTGCACGCCGATCCAGGCGCAGGTGCTGGGCTTCACCCTCGCCGGCAAAGACGCCATCGGCCGCGCCCAGACAGGCACCGGTAAAACTGCGGCGTTCCTGATTTCGATCATCACCCAGTTGCTGCAAACCCCGCCGCCGAAAGAGCGCTACATGGGTGAGCCGCGGGCCCTGATCATCGCCCCGACCCGCGAGCTGGTGGTGCAGATTGCCAAGGATGCGGCGGACCTGACCAAATACACCGGCCTCAACGTCATGACGTTTGTGGGCGGCATGGACTTCGACAAGCAGCTCAAGCACCTCGAAGCCCGTCACTGCGACATCCTCGTGGCCACCCCCGGCCGCCTGCTGGACTTCAACCAGCGCGGCGACGTGCACCTGGACATGGTCGAAGTCATGGTGCTGGACGAAGCCGACCGCATGCTCGACATGGGTTTCATCCCGCAAGTACGCCAGATCATTCGCCAGACGCCACCGAAGAATGAACGCCAGACGCTGCTGTTCTCCGCGACATTCACCGATGACGTGATGAACCTGGCCAAGCAGTGGACCACCGATCCGGCGATCGTCGAGATCGAGTCGCAGAACGTGGCCAGCGAAAACGTCGAGCAGCATATCTATGCCGTGGCCGGCGCCGACAAATACAAGCTGCTCTACAACCTGGTCAACGACAACGGTTGGGAGCGGGTCATCGTGTTCGCCAACCGCAAGGATGAAGTGCGGCGCATCGAAGAGCGCCTGGTGCGCGATGGCATCAACGCCGCGCAGCTGTCCGGCGATGTACCGCAGCACAAGCGCATCAAGACGCTGGAAGGCTTCCGTGAAGGCAAGATCCGCGTGCTGGTGGCCACCGATGTGGCCGGTCGCGGTATCCACATCGACGGCATCAGCCACGTGATCAACTTCACCCTGCCGGAAGTCCCGGACGATTACGTGCACCGTATCGGCCGTACCGGTCGCGCCGGTGCCGACGGCGTGTCCATCAGCTTTGCCGGGGAAGACGACTCCTACCAGCTACCGTCCATCGAGACGCTGCTGGGTCGCAAAATCAACTGTGAAACACCACCGACGCATCTACTGCGGGCGGTTGAGCGCAAACGTCCATAACGGACAACGTCTAGAAGAGGCGCAGCCGGAAACGGACTGCGCTTTTTTTTCGCCTGTTTTTTCTCAAGAGCTTGCTCGACATATTTAAAAGTCCATAATGGACAAATTAGTTTATCTGCCGCTCCCGGAGCCGACCATGTCCAGCACCCCCTACGTGATCACCCAACCCCAGGCCCGCGAGCTGCTGGCGCAGGTCGACGTGCCGCAGATCCTGCGCAAACTGTTCCGCGACCTGGCCGCCGGGCAAGCAGTGCAACCGGCACAGCAGCTGGTTGAGTTTCCACAGGGCGCCGGCGACTTCATCAATTACCTGGGTGTGCTGGCGGAAGATGGCGTGTACGGGGTCAAGACTTCACCGTACATCGTGCGCGAACAAGGGCCGCTGGTGACGGCCTGGACCTTGCTGATGTCGATGCAGACCGGCCAGCCACTGCTGCTTTGCGATGCCGGTGAACTGACCACGGCGCGCACCGCCGCGACCACTGCCGTGGCTGTCGATGCCCTCGCGCCGTTGAAGGCGACTCGCCTGGCGATCATCGGCAGCGGCAAAGTGGCACAGGCCCACCTGCATTACGTGAAGAACCTGCGGGACTGGCAGAGCATCAGCCTGTATTCGCCGAGCCTGAGCGAAGATGCGCAAACCGCGAACCTGCTCAAAGGCATCGAGCCGCGCCTGAACATCGTCGATACCCGTGAAGCCGCCGTCGCTGATGCCGATGTGATCATGCTCTGCACCTCGTCCGCCGGTCCCGTGATCGACCCGTCTCACTTAAGCAAACCGGCGCTGATCACCTCCATCAGCACCAACGCCCCGCGTGCACACGAAGTGCCGCCGCAGAGCCTCAATGACATGCAGGTGTTCTGCGACTACCGTCAGACCACGCCGGGTTCGGCCGGTGAAATGCTGATCGCCGGCGAAGCACATGGCTGGGACAAGAACGCGATCATCGGCGACCTGCCTGATCTGCTCAGCGCCAAGGTGCAGCGCCCGGACTACGACCGCCACGTGTTCTTCCGCTCCATCGGCCTGGGGCTGGAAGACATCGCGCTGGCCAATGCCATCTACCGCCTGCAGCACTAACCCCACACAACCCTGTAGGAGCAAAGCTTGCTCGCGATGGCGTACTGACATTCAACATTGACGTTGGCTGATACACCGCCATCGCGAGCAAGCTTTGCTCCTACAGGGGGACCTTTATTTTCGCTTGATCAGGAGACGTTCATGAGCCAGGCAGATTTCATCATCATCGGCGGCGGGATTGCCGGCGCTTCCACCGGGTTCTGGCTGTCGCAGCACGGGCGTGTGATTGTGCTCGAACGCGAATCCCATCCGGCCTATCACTCCACCGGCCGCTCGGCGGCACTGTTCACCGCCGCCTATGGCACGCCGCAGGTTCGTGCATTGACCCTGGCCAGCCGGGACTTTTTCGACGCGCCACCCAGTGGTTTCTGCGAGCACCCGCTACTGACCCCGCGCGGCGAGATGACTGTGGACTTCACCGGCGATCCGGCCGAACTGAACAACCAGTACCTGAGCGCCAAAGCCACGGTGCCAGAGATGCAATTGCTCAGCGCCGAAGAGGCCTGTGTGCGCGTGCCGATCCTGCGTCGGGAGAAAGTCCACGGCGCGATCTATGACCCGACGGCCAGCGACATCGACACCGACGCCCTGCATCAGGGCTACCTGCGCGGCATTCGTCGCAACAACGGCGAAGTGCACACCGACAGCGAAGTACAAGGCCTGAGCCGTGATGCCAACGGTGTATGGCAGGTGCAGACCCGCACCGGGACGTTCAGCGCACCCGTCGTCATCAATGCCGCCGGCGCCTGGGCCGACAAGATCGGCGAGCTTGCCGGCGCCCGACCGTTGGGCCTGCAACCCAAGCGTCGCGCCGCCTTCATCTTCGCCGGCCCAGAGGGCGTGGACATTCACCACTGGCCGATGCTGGTCAGCCTCGACGAATCCTTCTATATGAAACCCGATGCCGGCATGTTCCTTGGCTCGCCGGCCAACGCCGACCCGGTGGAACCCCACGACGTGCAGCCCGAAGAGCTGGACATCGCCATGGGTATCTACCAGATCGAAGAAGCCACGACCCTGACCATCCGCCGTCCGACGCGCACCTGGGCCGGCCTGCGCAGCTTCGTCAGCGATGGCGATTTGCTTTCCGGTTTCGATCCACAGGTGCCAGGGCTGTTCTGGGTCGCGGCGCAGGGCGGCTATGGCATCCAGACCTCGCCGGCCATGGGTCAGGCCAGCGCCGCCCTGGTGCGCGGAGAAGCCCTGCCCGAGCAGCTCACCCGCTTCGGCCTGAGTGCCGAGATGCTCTCCCCTGCCCGCCTGGGCTGATCGCTGCCCTCGCGTGACGTGCCCACTCGATTGCGGCACACTTTCAGAGCCCCGTTCCACGGGGCGCTGATGCTTCCCGGAGCCCCTTGTATGAATGCACCAGAAAAAGACCCGGCCCAGAACGACGTATCCCTGGATAACTTCCGGGCGATCGCCGATGCCATCGCCACACTGTTCTTCCCCCACGCCGAGGTGGTGCTGCACGACCTGCGCACGCAAAAGGTCGACTACATCGCCAACAACCTGTCGAAACGGGAAGTCGGTGATGACTCGTCGCTGGAGGACATGCTCAGCGATGATGTCAGCGAACGAAATATCGGGCCGTACGAAAAGCTCAACTGGGATGGGCAGAACATTCGCAGCGTCAGCACCGTGCTGCGCGACAGCGAAGGTCATCCGCTGGGCGTGCTGTGCATCAATCTGAATATTTCGCTGTTCGAGAATGCCAAGGCCGCGCTGGACCTGTTCCTGTCGCCGACCAAACTGATCCCGCAACCGGACTCACTGTTTCGTGATGACTGGCAGGAGCGGATCAACACGTTCCTTCATGCCTGGCTGCGCGAACGGCAGCTGAGCCTGAACCTGCTGACGCGTGACCACAAACGGGAATTGGTTTTAGCGCTGCATGCTGAAGGGGCGTTCAAGGGCAAAAGCGCGTCGAACTATGTGGCCAATGTGCTGAACATGGGGCGGGCGACGGTGTACAAGCATTTGAAGGAATTGAAGGGCTGAGCCTTCAGATGTGCATTGGCTGAATTGGCCTCATCGCGAGCAAGCTTTGCTCCCACAGAGAAACGCATTCCCCTGTGGGAGCAAAGCTTGCTCGCGATGGCGGTTGATCAATCGCCGTAGATGTCAGACTTGAAATACTTCTGGGAAATCTTCTGATACTCGCCATTGGCCCGAATGCCGTCGATGGCCGTGTTCAACTGGCTCACCAACTCGGCATTGCCCTTACGCACGGCAATCCCCGCGCCTTCGCCCACGTATTTCGGATCCTTCAATTCCGGCCCGACAAACGCATAGCCTTTGCCGCGCGGCATCGAGAGGAAGTCATTGAGCGGAATGGTGTCGGCAAAAATGGCGTCCAGGCGACCGGCCGCCAGGTCCATGTAGATCTCTTCATTGTTGCCGTAACGCTTGACGTTGATGCCCTTGGGTTCGAACACCTCGGTGGCGTAGCGGTCAGTGGTGGTCGCACGCTGCACGCCGATGGTCTTGCCCTTGAGGCTGGCGTACTGGTCATCCACTACCGCGCCTTCCTTCATCACCAGGCGCGACGAGGTGAAATAGTACTTGTGGGTGAAATCCACCGACTTCTTGCGGTCTTCGTTGATGGTCATGGACGACAGCGCCATGTCGATTTTCTTCACTTTCAGGGAAGGAATCAGACCGTCGAACTCGCCTTCGACCCACACACACTTGACCTTCATCTCAGCACACAAGGCATTGCCGATGTCGTAGTCAAAACCGACAATCTCGCCCTGATCGGTTTTGGAGGCAAACGGCGGATAAGCCGCTTCGATACCGATGCGCAGGGTTTTCTCGGCGGCAAACAGGCTACTGCACGCCAACAGGCTCAGGGCCAGACCGGTGATGAGGGGGAACTTCTTCATATTCGTTCTCTCGCGGGTTGTTGTTGGTTTTGCAAGACAGAAGAAAAAGCAGAAACGGGGAAAGACCTTTTTTGTACTTATAATTCCATATTGGACTTTTACGTATAAACCGTCAATGAGACAAAAAGATTTGTGCCCGGCCGATGGTCGGGAGGTATTTCAGCTGGATTTTTGGTGTCGCGGATGACGCCATCGCGGGCAAGCCTTGCTCCCACAGGTTTGGCGTCGTTCACTATTTTGAGAACAACTCAGAACCTCTGGGAGCAAGGCTTGCCCGCGATGCGTACTTGAGAGCGATGCAGCACCTACTGCTTCCAGCGATCCGCCGCCGCATGATCACTGTCGCGTCCCTCGACCCAACGCGGGCCGTCGCTGGTGTTTTCTTTCTTCCAGAACGGCGCACGGGTTTTCAGGTAATCCATGACAAACGCACAGGCATCGAACGCTGCCTGGCGGTGGGCGCTGGCGGCGCCGACGAACACGATCGGCTCGCCCGGCTCCAGCGCGCCGATGCGATGCAACACTTCCAGCTTGAGCAACGGCCAGCGCTGCTCGGCCTCGGTGGCGATTTTGCCAAGGGCCTTTTCGGTCATCCCCGGATAGTGTTCGAGGAACATCCCGGCCACGTCCAGCCCGTCATTAAAGTCGCGCACGTAGCCGACAAAACTCACCACCGCCCCGACGCCGACATTGGCAGCGTGCATGGCGTTGACTTCGACGCCCGGATTGAACGCCATGGACTGCACGCGAATCGCCATGGCTCAGCCCCCGGTCACAGTCGGAAAAAACGCCACTTCATCGCCATCGCTGACGGGTTCGTCGAGCTGGCACAGGTCTTCGTTGCGCGCACACATCAGGTTCTGTTCGCGGAGCACGTCAGCTCCTTCTCGTTGCGCCAGTAACGCCCGCACGTCGTCGACGGTGGCGAAGTGTCCTTCGACTTTCACCGAATCCATACCCAGCGCTTCACGATATCGGGCAAAAAACTTCACGGTGACGTTCATGGCTGATCCGCCTGGAAATGACCGCTCTTGCCGCCGACCTTTTCCAGCAGGCGCACGCTTTCAATGGTCATGCCGCGATCCACGGCCTTGCACATGTCATAGATAGTCAATGCGGCAACACTGGCGGCGGTCAGGGCTTCCATCTCCACACCCGTCTGCCCGGACAACTTGCAGCGCGCGACGATGCGTACGCTGTCGTCGCCCTCGGCACTGAGCTCGACCTTGACGCCCGTGAGCATCAGCGGATGGCACAGCGGAATCAGATCGCTGGTTTTCTTCGCCGCCTGAATGCCGGCAATGCGCGCCACGGCAAACACATCACCCTTGGGGTGACCGCCGCTGACGATCATCTGCAGGGTTTCGGGCAGCATGCGCACCAGCGCTTGGGCCGTCGCCTCACGGAACGTCACGGCTTTTTCGGTGACGTCGACCATGTTGGCGCGACCTTGGGAATCGAGATGAGTCAGCACGGGATTACTCCTGATCAGGAGCGTCGATTGTAAACCTGCGAGTCAATTTTCCGCACGCGCGATTATCGGGTCACCACAATCCCTGTAGGAGCAAGGCTTGCCCGCGATGGCGGTGTGTCAGTTGATAACAATGCTGACTGATACACCGCCATCGCGGGCAAGCCTTGCTCCCACAGGGGGATGTGTTTGCCATGAAAATGGGGTTTTGTGTCGGGCATGAAAAACCGGGCGGTTTTGAGGCCGCCCGGTTTGGGTGAAGCGGTTACAGATGCGACTCTGCGTATTCAGCCAGAATCGAACGTGGCACCCCTTGCAGGGTGATGTGCACACCGTTGGGGAAATCCTTGAAGCGTTCAGTCAGGTAAGTCAGCCCGGAACTGGTCGCGGACAGGTAAGGGGTATCGATCTGTGCCAGGTTGCCCAGGCACACCACTTTGGAACCGGCGCCGGCACGGGTGATGATGGTTTTCATCTGGTGCGGCGTGAGGTTCTGGCATTCATCGATCAGGATCAAACTCTGCTGGAAGCTGCGGCCCCGAATGTAGTTGAGGGATTTGAACTGCAACGGCACCTTGCTGAGGATGTAATCGACGCTGCCATGGGTGCTTTCGTCATCCATGTGCAAGGCTTCGAGGTTGTCGGTAATGGCACCCAGCCAAGGCTCCATTTTTTCCGCTTCGGTGCCGGGCAGGAAGCCGATCTCTTGATCCAGGCCTTGCACGCTGCGGGTGGCGATGATCCGGCGGTAACGCTTGCTGACCATGGTCTGCTCGATGGCCGCCGCCAGGGCCAGGATGGTTTTACCGGAACCGGCAGCACCGGAGAGGTTGACCAGGTGGATGTCCGGGTCGAGCAAGGCGAACAGCGCCAGGCTCTGATAGATGTCACGGGGTTTCAGGCCCCAGGCTTCCTGGTGCAACAGCGGTTCCTGGTGCAGGTCCAGGATCAGTAACTTGTCGCCTTCGATCTCCTTGATCCAGCCGACGAAGCCCTGTTCATCAATGATGAACTCGTTGATGTGCACCGCCGGCAGGTTGTCTATCAGCTTCACCTCATGCCAGGTGCGGCCATGGCCCTGACGGGTTTCGACCTTGCTTACCAGGTCCCAGAACGAACCCTTCATCTCGTGATAGCCATTGGGCAGCAACGACACGTCGTCGACCAGTTGGTCGGTGCTGTAGTCCTCGGCCGCAATCCCGCAGGCGCGGGCCTTGAGGCGCATGTTGATGTCTTTGGTCACCAAAACCACGGGCAGTTTCGGATCGCGCGCGTGCAGGTCAATCAACTGGTTGATGATGATGTTGTCGTTGAGGTGCTCGGGCAGAATGATGTTCGGCTCGGCGCGCTTGCTCATCAGAATTGACAGCAAACCTTTCGGCCCGCTCTTGCCACGCTGGATCGGCACGCCCTGTTCAACGTCCTCCGGCGAGGCATCGCCCAGGGTCTTGTCGATCAGGCGAATGGCCTGGCGGCATTCGGCCGCGACGCTGTGATGCCCGCTCTTGAGCTTGTCGAGCTCTTCCAGCACGGTCATCGGGATGGCGACGTGGTGTTCTTCGAAGTTCAGGAGGGCGTTTGGATCGTGAATCAATACGTTGGTATCGAGTACATACAGGATTGGCTGGTTGGAAGAAGAGCTACGTCCGTGATCATCCATACTCGGTCACCTTTGTCAGAGCCAGTGGACGCAATACCTGGGCGGTGCTGCGCCTCGAAGTGGCCGCCGATCTCACCTACGGAGACTTAAGTGACTGCAAACAAACGGGTCTTGGGAGACGCCACCTGTGTTGCAGGTTTCGGCGGTCTGTCTTCGTAATACTCCAAAACACATGACAGAAAAAAGCACTTTGACGCTTTTTTGAAGTTTATTTTGCAGAGTGACGAAAAGCCCTTGGCGGACTGCCATCACCCGTTTACAGTCGGAGATCAACCTGCAGCAAAATCCCTCCCAAAATCGCCCATCGTCCAATGTTTATGGGCTTTTGCCTTTTTCATCAAAAGGCACTCTGACAGTCTTCCCAGCCGATACCGCTCTGCGCCGTTTGCGTCATCAACCACGGCAGCGCCGTTTTCACGCCGTCCTGCTTCACATTGAAATTGATCACGCCATGACGCCACAGCAGCATCAGGGTCAGCACCCGCTGCGCGCTCTGATTGGCCTTGAGCTTGCCGGCACCGTCCTGGGCATCGATGTCCCACAGCGCCACGTGCAAACCCTGGGACTTGAAGAACGCCTCAGCATCCGACCGTCGCTGGCCATCGGGCGGACGGAACAGCGGCACATAGTTTTCCGGCAGTTTGCTTTTGACCAGATCGACGCTGCGCCTCACCGAGTCCTGCCAGTCCTGCCAATGGCTGTGGGAACGGAACTCCCAGCCTTGCACACCGATACACTGCGTCGAATAGGTCGCCTGCAAGTTGGCCACCGAACGCTCCGTCAGCCGCGCCTGGATATCCTTGCCCAGAACGAAGAATGTGCCACTCATGTTTGACTTGCGAAGGTACTCGGTGACCCAATCCGTGTTGTCCGGCGCGGCATTGGCGGCGCTGTCGAATGTGAGCAGAAACAGCCGGTCATGCATCGCGTCGCCATTGCGTTCGTAGTCGCCAAAACGATCGACTTCGCTGCTGGCTTGCGGAAACAGGGCAGCCTTGCGCAACTGCTCGTCCAGGTACTGGGCATGAAACAACCGGCTCGGTTCGGCCCACTTGATGTAGTAGCTGTCTTCGCCGATCAGGAACTTTGCGGCTTGTTCACGCAGCGTGGGCATGTCCTCGACCAGAAAACAGAAGGACGCATCCTGATCACAACTCTGCTGGGCGAAATTGAAGCTCGTCAGCAAGCGTTGCCACAGGCGCTGGCGAACGCGGTTGACCGATTCCATGTTGACCGTGCGCAGGCCCAGGCGCTGGGCCAGCGCGGGTTCATCCAGGGATTCGCTGGCCAGCAGCACTCGGGCGAACATGAGGATTTCGGCGCGCGATGCCACGTCGAACAGCGTCGGGTTGTTGAGCTTTTCCGGCCAGGTGCTGCGATCGAGCGTAGCCACCTCGCCCGGCGCCGCCATGGCACCGACGCTCAGAAGCCACGCGACGAGTAGAAAAACGATACGCAATGGGATGTCTCCATAACAAAACCCGCGCGGCACTATAGCTGATCCGCCCTCAATTCCCGCATCACCCCGAATACCCTGTAGGAGCAAGGCTTGCCCGCGATGGCGGTATGTCAGTCGATAAAATGCTGGCTGGTACACCGTCATCGCGGGCAAGCCTTGCTCCTACAGTCTTGTGATATGCCACCGATCATCACCTATGGACTTGATAGCTGGAGTCATTAAGGACAACCCCCTAGAATCGCCCCCACGTTTAAAGGAGACGACTTCATGCTGATGGTGATTTCACCCGCCAAGACCCTCGATTACGAAACACCGCCGGCGACGCAGCGCTTTACCCAACCGCAGTACCTCGACCATTCCCAGGAGTTGATCCTGCAATTGCGCGACCTGACGCCCGCGCAGATCAGCGAGTTGATGCACGTCTCCGACAAGATCGGTGGGCTCAACGCTGCGCGTTTCGGCAGCTGGACCCCGGCATTCACCCCGGAAAATGCCAAACAGGCGTTACTGGCGTTCAAGGGCGACGTGTACACCGGGCTGAACGCGCAAACCTTCAGCGAAGCCGATTTCGATTATGCCCAGCAACACTTGCGTATGCTCTCCGGCCTCTACGGCCTGCTGCGCCCGCTGGACCTGATGCAACCCTACCGCCTGGAAATGGGCACCAAACTGGCCAACGCCCGGGGCAAGGACTTGTATGCGTTCTGGGGCTCGCGCATCAGTGAGTGGCTGAACGAAGCCCTGGCCGACCAGGGCGATGACGTGCTGCTGAACCTGGCCTCCAACGAGTACTTTTCGGCGGTCAAGCGCAATGCCTTGAACGCACGCATCATCAATACCGAGTTCAAGGACCTGAAGAACGGTCAGTACAAGATCATCAGCTTCTACGCGAAAAAGGCGCGGGGCATGATGAGTCGCTTCGTCATCGAGCAACGCATCAACGATCCGGCAGCCCTCAAACAGTTCGACGTCCAGGGTTATCGCTACAGCGCCGAGCAGTCTAAACCGGACAATCTGGTGTTCCTGCGCGATCACGCTCCCGAGTGATTCGACCGGTCGGCGCACAGCATCAAAAACTGCCCTGCGCCGACCATTGATTGACGCCACTTTTCCCGCCTACTTCGCCATTTTTATGGCGTCAAAATTATACCAGCCTGATTTTTAACTTTAGTTTCACTCGACTTCGATCTTTTTTTTCAGTAGTGGCACTGAAAATTTTTATCGGTAGTGGCACAAAACTATCCCCTTCGATAATTCGCCTATATATAAAGGGCGAAACGGCAAGTGCTATCAATATGAGAGCAGTGCCATCTTTTTCAATATTTCAAGAAATTTCAGAAATCATGCTGGGCGGATCGGAACTATGTCCGAATGCACCGCTCATACCACCCGTAACGATTCTTACGAGGCTTGTAGGAGATAACTTACGCAGAGCAGAGATCCATGTAGCGAAGTTGTCACATCAACTTTCGCAGACTAATCCCTGATTTGGGCAACACAGAAACGGACAGGAGATAACCGATGATGACTATCCCCTACAGGGCCAAGGCAGCGCCCCTATAACGTGCTCATCCGAGCACCCGACCGCTTGATTCAACGGGCCTCTGGCCTGGGATCGAGCGCGCAGGACCATTGCACGAATATCTTCTGACATGAGGATTGGCTGCATTACAGGGCAAGTCATAACAATAAGTCCCGGTTACGCACACCTTGAGTGCACTTATTTAGACACTCGTAACTTATATGCCAGAACACGGCATCGTTGCGCCTGTAACACGCACTTGCGAGTGCACTATCACCGCTGAACACCATTAACTCCGGCCATTTAATGGCTTGATAAACACAGAGGTAATTTGCGATGCGCATCAGCATATTTGGTTTGGGTTACGTTGGCGCTGTCTGTGCCGGTTGCCTGTCTGCACGGGGCCATGACGTCGTTGGCGTCGATGTTGCAAAAGACAAGATCGATATGATCAATGCCGGTAAATCGCCAATCGTTGAACCGGGCCTGGGTGAACTTCTGGCCCAAGGTATTCAAACTGGCCGCCTGCGCGGTACCACCAACTTCGCCGAGGCGATTCGCGACACCGATCTGTCGATGATCTGCGTGGGTACGCCGAGCAAGAAGAACGGCGACCTGGAACTGAACTACATCGAAGCCGTGTGCCGCGAAATCGGTTTTGTCCTGCGCGACAAATCCACCCGTCACACCATCGTGGTGCGCAGCACCGTGTTGCCGGGCACTGTCGCCAACGTCGTCATCCCGATTCTCGAAGACTGCTCCGGCAAGAAAGCCGGCGTTGATTTCGGCGTTGCAGTGAACCCTGAATTCCTGCGCGAAAGTACCGCCATTGCCGACTACGACCAGCCGCCGATGACCGTGATCGGCGAGTTCGACAAGGCCTCGGGCGACGTTCTGCAATCGCTGTACGAAGAACTCGACGCACCGATCATCCGCAAGGACATCGCCGTCGCCGAGATGATCAAGTACACCTGCAACGTGTGGCACGCCACCAAGGTGACCTTCGCCAACGAGATCGGCAACATCGCCAAGGCGGTCGGCGTCGACGGTCGTGAAGTGATGGACGTGGTCTGCCAGGACAAGACCCTGAACCTGTCCCAGTACTACATGCGCCCGGGCTTCGCCTTCGGCGGTTCCTGCCTGCCCAAGGACGTGCGTGCCCTGACCTACCGCGCCAGTTCCCTGGACGTGGAAGCGCCGCTGCTCAACTCGCTGATGCGCAGTAACGAGTCCCAGGTGCAAAACGCCTTCGACATCGTTTCCAGCCACGACAAACGCAAAGTCGCCCTGCTGGGCCTGAGCTTCAAGGCCGGCACCGATGACCTGCGCGAAAGCCCGCTGGTTGACCTGGCAGAAATGCTGATCGGCAAGGGTTTCGACCTTCGCATCTACGACAGCAACGTCGAATACGCCCGTGTTCACGGCGCGAACAAGGACTACATCGAGTCGAAGATTCCCCACGTCTCCTCCTTGCTCAACGCTGACTTCGACGACGTGATCAACAACGCCGACGTGATCATCCTCGGTAACCGTGACGAGAAATTCCGCTCACTGGTCAAGGACGTTCCTCACGGCAAGCAAGTGATCGACCTGGTGGGCTTCATGTCCAAGGCCACCAGCGTGACCGGTCGCACCGAAGGCATCTGCTGGTAACCGGCAGGTTGTAAGCGCTTCGCGCTGATCGCCAGCAAGCCGGCTCCTACAGATCACCGCAACCCTGTAGGAGCTGGCTCGCCAGCGAAGGCGTACCTGAGATCGCCATCGCCGGCAAGCCGGCTCCTACAGGGGGCGCGAGACTTGCAACTGACTTTAGGATTCCGATTATGCACAGGCTAAAGCACGGCCTACTCCAGGCCGCCGGTTGGCTGTTTTTTCTAAGTTTATTGATGGGCATCGCCATTGCGCTGCCTGTGTCCACATTCGACTCTGAGTCGAAGGACTTCATTTTCCTGATCGGTATCGTCGGTATCTGGCGCTATTCGATGGGTGCCACGCATTTTCTGCGCGGCATGCTGTTTCTGTACGTGGTCTACCCGCACCTGCGGCGCAAAGTGCGCAAGCTGGGCAAGGCGGCGGACCCGTCCCACGTATTCCTGATGGTCACCAGTTTCCGTATTGACGCCCTGACCACCGCGCAGGTCTACAGCTCGGTGATTCGCGAGGCCATTGACTGCGAACTGCCGACCACCGTGGTCTGCTCCATCGTGGAAATGTCCGATGAGCTGCTGGTCAAGAGCCTGTGGAAGCGTATGAACCCACCGGCACGGGTCAAGCTCGACTTCGTGCGCATTCCCGGTACTGGCAAGCGCGATGGCCTGGCCTACGGTTTCCGCGCGATCTCCCGCCACCTGCCGGATGACCGTGCCGTGGTGGCCGTGATCGACGGCGACACCGTGCTCGGCGAAGGCGTGGTGCGCAAGACCGTGCCGTGGTTCCAACTGTTCGGCAATGTCGGTGGCCTGACCACCAACGAGTTCTGCGAAGTGCGTGGCGGCTACATCATGAGCGAATGGCACAAGCTGCGTTTCGCCCAGCGTCACATCAACATGTGCTCGATGGCCCTGTCCAAGCGCGTGCTGACCATGACCGGGCGGATGTCGGTGTTCCGCGCCACCGTGGTCACCAACCCGGAATTCATCGCCGACGTGGAAAGCGACTCGCTGCAACACTGGCGCCTGGGCCGTTTCAAGTTCCTCACCGGCGACGACAAGTCCAGCTGGTTCAGCCTGATGCGCCTGGGCTACGACACCTTCTACGTGCCTGACGCTGCGATCAACACCGTCGAACATCCGCCGGAAAAGAGCTTCATCAAGGCCAGTCGCAAGCTGATGTTCCGCTGGTACGGCAACAACCTGCGGCAGAATTCCCGGGCCCTGGGCCTGGGGATGAAACGTCTCGGCCTGTTCACCTCGGTGGTGCTGTTCGATCAGCGCGTGTCGATGTGGACCTCCCTGCTGGGTCTGACCGTGGCGCTGATCGCCAGCTTCAAGTACGGCACCGCGTTCATCCTGGTGTACCTGCTGTGGATCGGCATCACCCGCCTGATTCTGACCCTGTTGCTGTCTTGCTCCGGTCACCGGATCGGCCCGGCTTACCCGGCGATTCTCTATTACAACCAGATCGTCGGCGCACTGGTGAAGATCTACGTGTTCTTCCGCCTCGATCAACAGTCCTGGACTCGCCAACCCACTTCTCTGTCCCGTGACCTCGCCAGCTTTCAACGTTGGTTCAACACCTGGTCGTCTCGGACCATGACCTTCTCCGCCGGCAGCATTTTCGTCGCCGCGCTGCTGCTGATGGTCTGACCCACCTTTCTTGAATTAACCCGGAAATCGCCCTTATGAATACCGCCGTCAACGCCAACGTAGTCCATGAATCCGAAGCCCAGCGCCAACACGCCCGGGTCAAAATCCCGGCCAAGCTGCGTTTCTTCGGACCCGACCGTACACCGGTCGAAGCGCGAGTGATCGACCTGTCCGCCGGTGGCCTGGCGTTCAACGCCGGTCAGTTGCCGCTGAAGATGGGTGACGTGTACAAGGCCCGCCTGCAATTCGTCATCGACAACCTCGGCCTGGCCATGGATGTGGAACTGCAGGTGCGTTCCTACGATCGCGATACCGGTCGTACCGGCTGCCAGTTCCAGAACCTGGAACCACGAGATATCTCGACCCTGCGGCACCTGATCACCTCGCACCTGGCCGGCGACATCGTCAGCATCGGCGAAGTGCTGGCGACCCTGCAGCGCGACAACTTCACCAAGGCGCGCAAGATGAAGGACGGCGGCCATGGCATGACCGCGTTCGGGCGCATGAAAGCCGTGACCTTCAGCCTGGGGGTTTTCGTCGTTGGCCTGGCCGCGTTCGGGTTCATTTTCAAGTCGGTGTACGGCATGTACTTCGTCAGCCACGCCCAGGCCGGTCTGGTCAGCGTGCCGGGCGTGAACATCACCATGCCCCGCGACGGTACCGTGCAAAGCCTGGTGAAAGGCGACGGCGTGGCCGCCAAGGGCGCACCGCTGGCGACGTTCAGCACCAGCATGCTCGACGTGCTCAAGGGCCATCTGCAAGACGACCAACTGACACCCGCCAAGGTTGAAGAACTGTTTGGCAAGCAAATGACCGGGACCCTGACGTCGCCGTGCGATTGCACCGTGGCCCAGCAAATGGTTTCCGACGGCCAGTACGCCAGCAAGGGCGACGTGATCTTCCAACTGGTGCCACGCAACACCGAAGCCAATGTCGAAGCGCGCTTCTCCTACCGTCAGTTCGGCGACGTGCGGCCAGGCACCGCCGTGCGCTTCCAGATCGCCGGTGAAGACAAGACCCGCACCGGCAAGATCGTCAGCAGCACCAGCCTGAAAAGCGCCGACCTGTCGTCCGACATCCGCGTCCTGATCCAGCCGGACGAAGCCCTGGACAGCACCCTCGCCGGCCGTCCGGTGGAAGTGAACAGCGACCGCGGCCCGAACCTGAACTGGCTGATCGACAAAGCCATGGCGGCTGGTCTGTAACCGGAGGACATGCCTGTGAAGACCCCTATCCTCAACACACCGCCGACCCTGTGGGAGCGAGCCTGCTCGCGATGGGTTCAGCGTGGTGTCTCTGATGTACCGAGTTGTTTGCATCGCGAGCAGGCTCACTCCTACATGGGAACAGTGTGTGCCTTGGCATTGGCGGTGAGCCTCGCCGGTTGCGCCGGCCTGCCTGACCAGCGCCTGGCCAACGAAGCCCTCAAACGTGGCGACACCGCCACCGCCGCCGCGAACTATCAGCAGCTGGCAGACCTGGGCTACAGCGAGGCCCAAGTTGGCTTGGCCGACCTTCAGGTCGACAGCCACGACCCCGCGCAAATGAAACAGGCCGAGGCGACTTACCGCGCCGCCGCCAGTGTTTCCCCGCGCGCCCAGGCGCGTCTCGGTCGTCTGCTGGTGGCCAAGCCCGGCGCCACCGAAGCCGAACATCACGAAGCCGAGGGCCTGCTGAAAAAAGCCGCAGCCGCTGGCGAAGGCAACACCCTGATCCCGTTGGCGATGCTGTACCTGCAATACCCGCACAGTTTCCCCAACGTCGATGCGCAAAAGCAGATCAGCCAATGGCGTGCCGAAGGCAAGCCGGAAGCGGGCCTGGCCCAAGTGCTGCTGTATCGCACCCAGGGCACCTACGACCAGCATCTGGATGATGTGGAAAAAATCTGCAAAGCCGCAATCAACACCACCGACATTTGCTATGTCGAACTGGCCACGGTCTATCAGAAAAAAGCCCAGCCTGAGCAGCAGGCCGAGCTGATCAAACAGCTGCAGGCGGCGCACAGTCGCGGCACTGTTTCCGCTCAACGGGTGGACAGCGTGGCCCGCGTGCTCGCCGATCCGACCCTGGGCAAGACCGACGAAAAAACCGCGCAGTCGCTGCTCGAACCGATCGCACCGGGCTACCCGGCGTCGTGGGTCACCCTCGCGCAGTTGCTCTACGACTTCCCTGAACTGGGCGATGTCGATCAAATGATGAAGTACCTCGACAACGGCCGTGCCGCCGACCAGCCGCGCGCCGAACTGTTGCTGGGCAAGCTCTACTACGAAGGCAAAATGGTCCCGGCCGACGCCAAGGTCGCCGAAGAACATTTCCAGAAAGCCGTCGGCCGCGAAGTCGCCGCCGATTACTACCTCGGCCAGATCTATCGCCGTGGCTACCTGGGCAAGGTCTATCCGCAGAAGGCCCTCGACCACCTGCTGACCGCTGCACGAAACGGCCAGAACAGCGCCGACTTCGCCATCGCCCAACTGTTTTCCCAAGGCAAAGGCACCAAGCCTGACCCGCTGAGCGCGTATGTGTTCAGCCAGCTCGCCAAAGCCCAAAACACCCCGCAAGCCACCGAGCTTGCACAAACACTCGAAGCCCAACTGCCGCCTGCGCAGCTGGCCGAGGCCCAGCGCCTGTTGAAACAGGAACAGGCGACCCGTGGTGCGCTTAGCCAGAACACTCCGCAACTGCAGGCCCTGCAAGAAGACGGCGAGGAATCCCTATGAAATTGAATCCATTCGTACAGGCTGGCATCGGCCTGACATTCGCGCTGATCTGGTCGTGCCCGACACTGGCCGCGATGACTGAAGAACCGAAGAACTTCGGCCTTGAAGTGAAAATCACCGGCCAGTCCGAAGACGACCGTGACCTCGGCACCCGCAGCGGCGGCGACGTCAATGGCGTCGGCCTCGACCTGCGCCCGTGGGTCTACGGCGAGAGCGGCGCATGGAGTGCCTACGCCATGGGTCAGGCGGTGACGTCCACTGACATCATCGAGACCGACACCCTGCAACAGTCCGACGGCGCCGAGAATACCGACAACAGTGATCGCCAGACCAAGAAAAACTACCTGGCGATGCGTGAATTCTGGGTCGGCTACAGCGGCTTCACGCCCTACCCTGGCGAGATCCTGAAATTCGGTCGCCAGCGCCTGCGCAACGACGACGGCCAATGGCGCGACACCAACATCGAAGCGCTGAACTGGACCTTCGACACCACCCTGTTGCGCGCCAACGCCGGTGTCGCCGAACGCTTCAGCGAGTACCGCACCGACTTGAAAGAGCTGGCGCCAAAGGACAAGGATCGCCTGCACGCCTACGCCGATGCGGCATATCAGTGGACACCGGGCAACTGGGTCGGCATTCGCGGTCACCACACCCATGACAACGGCAAGCTCGACTACCCGGAACCGGGCGTGCCGGCCGATTCGCTGGACAAGAAACAGAACGGCGACATCAGTTGGCTGGGCCTGACCGCTGACAGCGACGCCTACAACTGGCGCAACACCAACACGGTCAATTACTGGGGCAGCATCACCGGCATGCGCGGCGACACCGATACGGTCAACCCGCTGAACGCCGATGGCACGCCTCCGACCGAAGCCAAGCGCGGTGAAGACCTCAACGGCTGGGCCACCGATGTCGGCGTGCGCTTGCGCCTCGATCCGCAATGGCAAGTCGGTGCGGCCTACGCCCGTGCCAGTGCCGATTACGAACAGAACGGCCTGGAAAGCAACCGCTCGAACTTCACCGGCACCCGCTCGCGGGTGCACCGTTTCGGCGAAGCCTTCCGCGGCGAAATGAACAACCTGCAAACCGCGACGCTGTTCGGTTCGTGGATGCTCAACGACGAATACGATGCCAGCCTGATCTACCACAAGTTCTGGCGTGTCGACGGCAACAAGCCGGTCGGCAGCAACGGCATCAACGCCGTCGAGAACAACACCGACGACGTCACCGGCGCCGTGCTGTCCAGCACTTCGCTGCCGCTGAACGATGGTGAGAAAGACATGGGTCAGGAGATGGACCTGGTGGTCACCAAGTACTTCAAACAGGGCCTGTTGCCGGCGGCGTTGAGCCAGTCGATCGACGAGCCTTCAGCCCTGGTGCGGTTCCGTGGCGGCGTGTTCAAGCCTGGTGACGCCTATGGCAGTCAGGTCGATTCGTACATGCACCGCGCGTTCATCGACGTGATCTGGCGCTTCTGATGCACATTGCGAAGGGAGTCTCCCAGATGAATCATCAAGCCCGAAAAGGCTCGATCAGCCTGCTGGCCGGTGCGATGCTGCTGGCCAGTACGGTTGCCTTCGCCAATGTGGAGCCGGCCGCGAAGCCAGTAACCATGGGCAAGGGGCTACAACAGGCCAAGACCTACACCGTCAGCAGCGCGCCAACCGAGCCTCTGGAACTGGCCACGCCGAAACTGCCGGACCTCTCGGGCTACACCGCCGAGGCCATCGCCGCGAAAATCGTGCGCAGCAAGGTCGGCAAAATCAGCGTGCGCCGGATGATGCAGGAAGACGCCCTGAAGGACTTCATCGGCGGCGACAACAAGATGGCCGAGTGGGTGGTGCGTCAGCACGGTATCCCCCAGGCGATCTTCGTCGACGACGGTTACATGAACCTCAAGGACCTGGCGAAGAAGCAACCCAAGTACGTCATCGAAACCGCACCAGGGGTTTACCTGGCAAAGTTGCCGATCGTGGTCGGCCGCCACGGCATCCTGGAAATCGACAAACAGACCCAGGAATTGCGCCTGTCCCAGGAGGCCGGTTCGTTCCTGGTCAACGACGGCCAGCTGTTTGTGCGTGACACTAAAATCACCGGTTGGCGCGAGAAGGATAACGGCCCGGCAACGTTCAACTCGCCCAAGGAATTTCGTCCGTTCCTGCTGGCCTGGGGCGGCACCGAGACCTACATCGCCAACAGCAAGATCGCCAGTTTCGGCTACGCCAACAGTAAGTCCTACGGCGTGAGTATTTCCCAGTACACGCCGAACATGGCCAAGGTGCTCAAGCGTCCTGAACCGACCGGCTGGATCGTCGGCTCCGAGTTCTCGGACATGTGGTACGGCTTCTACTGCTACGAAACCCGCGACTTCGTGGTCAAGGGCAACACCTACAAAGACAACATCGTCTACGGCATCGACCCCCACGACCGTTCCCATCGTTTGATCATTGCCGACAACACGGTGTTTGGTACGAAGAAGAAGCACGGGATCATTATTTCCCGTGAGGTCAACGACAGCTTCATCTTCAACAACCGCAGCTACGACAACCACCTCTCAGGGCTGGTGATCGACCGTAACAGCGTGAACAACCTGATTGCCCACAACGAGATCTACCAGAACCACACCGACGGCATCACCCTCTACGAGAGTGCCGACAACCTGCTGTGGGGCAACAAGGTGCTCAGCAACCGTCGCCACGGTATCCGCATTCGTAACAGCGTGAACATTCGCCTCTACGAAAACGTCGCCATGGCCAACGGCCTGACCGGTGTCTACGGGCACATCAAGGACCTCACCGACACTGACCGCGACATCAAGCTCGACCCGTTCGACGCCCAGGTGTCGCTGATCGTGGTCGGCGGCGAACTGGCGGCCAACGGCAGCGGCCCGCTGTCCATCGACTCGCCGTTGAGCGTCGAGCTGTATCGCGTGTCCATGCTCGCGCCGACCAAATCCAGCGGCATCAGCTTCACCGGCATCCTTGGCGAGCGCCAGGATGAAATTCTCGACCTGCTGGTACGCCAGCAGAAAGCCGTGCTGATCGACCCTGTCGAACGCCAGACCGAAATGCAGGACTGAGGATAATTTTATGCACCCACACTTGATCAAATTACTCAGCCTGTCGGCCCTGACCGCCGGCATTCTCGCGGCCAGCACCGGCGCCAGAGCCGACGAAGCACAAGCGCCGAAGTTCTCTGCCGAACCCTGCTGCAGCCTGTGCCCGGCCGCCCATGATGCGAAGAACTACACCACCCGCTATCAGCAGAACTTCACCACGCTGGTGCAGGCCCAGGGCGACTGGCTGTTCCGTACGCAAGAAGACTTGCGCACCGAATTCGACACCTCGCCCGCCGGCTACAAGCGCATGAAGCAGCTGCACGATGCATTCAAGAGCAAAGGCGTGGAGCTGGTTGTCGTGTACCAGCCGACCCGTGGCCTGGTGAACCGCAACAAGCTCAACCCGGCCGAGAAAGCCAGCTTCGATTTCGACAAGGCATTGAAGAACTACAAGACCATGCTCGGACGTTTCGCAGCCATGGGTTACGTGGTGCCGGACCTGTCGCCGCTGACCAACGAATCGCTGCCCGACACCCTGCCCGCCCATGACTTCTACTTCCGCGGCGACCAGCACTGGACGCCGTATGGTGCCCAGCGCACGGCGAAAATCGTCGCTGAAAAGGTCAAGCAGATCCCGGCCTTCGCCGACATTCCCAAGCGTGAATTCGAGACCCATAAGTCGGGTCGCATGGGCAAGACCGGAACATTGCACAACATGGCCGGTCAACTCTGTGGCACCAGCTACGCGATCCAATACATGGATCAATTCACCACCGAGCCGAAAGGCGAAGCAGGCGATGGCGATCTGTTCGGCGATTCCGGCAACCCGGAGATCACCCTGGTCGGCACCAGCCACAGTGGCAAGAACTACAACTTCGCCGGTTTCCTCGAAGAGGCCATCGGCGCCGACATTCTAAACGTGGCGTTCCCCGGTGGCGGCCTGGAAGGTTCGATGCTGCAGTACCTGGGCAGCGACGAGTTCCAGAAGCACCCGCCGAAGATTCTCATCTGGGAGTTCTCGCCGCTCTATCGCCTCGACCAGGAAACCATCTACCGCCAGATGATGGCGTTGCTGGACAACGGTTGCGAAGGCAAGGAAGCACAGATGTCCGGCAGCACGACGTTGAAGCCGGGCAAAAACGAACTGATGGTCAACAGCAAAAACCTGAGCCTGCAAAACAGCAGTCACCAGGTCGACATCCGCTTCGCCGATACGTCGGTGAAAACCCTGCAAGCCACCCTCTGGTACATGAACGGGCGCCACGAGGACATCAAGATCGACAAACCGGAAACCTCCGAGACTGACGGGCGTTTCGCCTTCGAGTTGCGCACGGACGAAGACTGGGCCTCGCAGAACCTGCTGGCCGTCGAAGTCCAGGGCCCTGAAGCCGGTGCCGCGCCACAGAAGGTCGAAGCGAAAATCTGCAAACGCAACGTATTCCCGGGCGAGCAGCGTACTGCTTCGGTCGGGCAATGAGGACTGCCATGCGAACTCCGACACTTGCGACACTGACGCTGTTGAGCCTGGCGATGTTTGCCGGCGCGACCCAGGCTGCCGCGCCACTGCGCCCGCCTCAGGGTTACTTCGCGCCCATCGAGAAAGTCAAAACCGGCGACAAGAGCGAAGGCTGCGATGCGATGCCGACGCCGTACACCGGCTCACTGCAATTTCGCAGCAAGTACGAAGGCTCGGACAAGGCCCGTGCAACCCTGAACGAGCAATCGGAAAAAGCCTTCCGTGACAGCACCGCCGACATCACCAAAATCGAGCGCGGCACCAGCAAGCGGGTGATGCAGTTCATGCGCGATGGGCGTCCGGAGCAACTGGAATGCACGCTCAACTGGTTGACGACCTGGGCTCGGGCGGATGCATTGATGTCCAGGGACTTCAACCACACCGGCAAATCCATGCGCAAATGGGCATTGGGCAGCATGGCGTCGTCGTACATTCGCCTGAAGTTCTCCGACTCCCATCCGCTGGCCAATCATCAGCAAGAGTCGCAGTTGATCGAAGCCTGGTTCAGCAAAATGGCCGATCAGGTGGTCAGCGACTGGGACAATCTGCCGCTGGAACAAACCAACAACCACTCGTACTGGGCTGCCTGGTCGGTGATGGCAACGTCCGTCGCCACCAACCGCCGCGACCTCTTCGACTGGGCCGTGAAGGAATACAAGGTCGGCGCCAACCAGATCGACGCCGATGGCTACCTGCCCAATGAACTCAAGCGCCAGCAACGGGCGCTGGCCTACCACAACTACGCCCTGCCGCCGCTGGCGATGATTGCCAGTTTCGCCCAGGTCAACGGTGTGGACTTGCGCCAGGAAAACAACGGCGCCCTGAAACGCCTGGGTGATCGCGTGCTCGCCGGGGTGAAGGATCCGGAGCAGTTCGAGCAGAAGAACGGCAAGGAACAGGACATGACCGACCTGAAGATCGACTCGAAATTCGCCTGGCTCGAACCGTTCTGCACGCTCTACACCTGCGCGCCGGATGTGCTGCAGAAGAAACATGCCATGCAGCCGTTCAAGTCCTTCCGGCTCGGTGGTGACCTGACCAGGGTCTACGACCCGGCTAACGAGAAAGGCAACAAAGGTTCTTAAGACAAACACAAGCCCCTGTGGGAGCAAGGCTTGCCCGCGATGGCCTCACCGCGGTGCAACAGATGAACCGCGTCATCGTTCATCGCGGGCAAGCCTTGCTCCCACAGGGTTCAGTGTCAGGTTTGAGTTTTGTGTGATACCCCCCGGTTTTCTGTGGGGGGTTTGGGGGGGCCGTTGGCCCTTGAATGTTGGTTAAACAAGGAGAGATCGGGATGGTTTTTTCGTCCAACGTATTCCTGTTTTTGTTCTTGCCGATCTTTCTCGGCTTGTACTACCTGAGCGGGCAACGCTATCGCAATTTGCTGCTGCTGATCGCCAGCTACGTGTTCTACGCCTGGTGGCGTGTGGACTTCCTGGCGCTGTTTGCCGCCGTTACGCTGTGGAACTACTGGATCGGCCTGAAAGTCGGCGCCGCCGGGGTCAAGACCCAACCGGCGCAGCGCTGGCTGCTGCTCGGCGTGGCCGTCGACCTGTGCATCCTCGGCTACTTCAAGTACGCCAACTTCGGCGTCGATAGCATCAACGCGATGATGACGTCCGTGGGCCTTTCGCCGTTCATCCTGACCCACGTGTTGTTGCCGATCGGGATCTCGTTCTACATCTTCGAGTCCATCAGCTACATCATCGACGTCTACCGTGGCGACACCCCGGCAACGCGCAACCTGATCGACTTCGCAGCGTTCGTGGCGATCTTCCCGCACCTGATCGCCGGCCCCGTGTTGCGTTTTCGCGACCTTGCCGATCAGTTCAACAATCGCACCCACACCCTCGACAAGTTCTCCGAGGGCTGCACGCGGTTCATGCAGGGTTTCATCAAGAAAGTCTTCATCGCCGACACCCTCGCCGTGGTGGCCGACCATTGCTTCGCCCTGCAAAACCCGACCACGGGTGATGCCTGGCTCGGCGCCCTGGCGTACACCGCGCAGTTGTATTTCGACTTCTCCGGCTACAGCGACATGGCCATCGGCCTGGGCCTGATGATGGGTTTTCGCTTCATGGAAAACTTCAAGCAGCCGTATGTCAGCCAGTCGATCACCGAGTTCTGGCGGCGCTGGCACATCAGCCTGTCGACCTGGTTGCGTGACTATCTGTACATCACCCTGGGCGGTAACCGCAAAGGCACGCTGATGACCTATCGCAACCTGTTCCTGACCATGCTGCTCGGCGGTCTGTGGCACGGCGCGAATATCACCTACATCGTCTGGGGCGCCTGGCACGGCATGTGGCTGGCTATTGAAAAAGCCATCGGCCTGAACACCACGCCACGCAGTTTCAACCCGATCCGCTGGGTACTGACCTTCCTGCTGGTGGTGATGGGCTGGGTGATTTTCCGTGCAGAAAACCTGCACGTCGCCGGTCGCATGTACGGCGCGATGTTCAGCTTCGGCGACTGGTCGCTGTCGGAACTCAACCAGGCCAGCCTCACCGGCCTGCAAGTGGCGACGCTGATTGTGGCGTACGTGACTTTGGCGTTCTTCGGCTTGCGCGACTTCTACACCCATCAGCCACCGGCCAAGACCAAACCCGAAGTGAATGTCGATGCCGACGGCCCGGCCGCCGCGACCGCCGGCACGATCAAAGCCGTGCCTGGGGATAACCCGGCCAGCATCCACCAGCCTGGCTACACCGTCGGCGTCGAAGCCCAGGTGCAACCGGCCTACTGGACCGCTGACTGGTCGCGCTACGTGATGCGTGCGCTGGTGCTGCTGCTGTTCATCGCCTCGATTCTCAAACTCTCGGCGCAAAGCTTCTCGCCGTTCCTTTACTTCCAGTTCTGAGGGATCTGACCATGACCCGCTCATTACGCATCTTCTACATCGCCCTGTTTCTGGTGACCCTGCTGGCCCTGGGCCTGTGGTCGGTTCGCAGCTTCCTGGGCTTCAGCACCAACGCCGATGCAACGGTGCTCAACGGTCGCTGGACCAAAGCTGTGGAAACGCACTACGACGACGAGTTCCCGATCAAGCGCCTGGGCACCAACCTCTGGGCAGCACTGGACTTCAAACTGTTCAACGAAGGTCGTCCGGGCGTGGTGCTCGGTCGCGACCAGTGGTTGTACAGCGATGAAGAATTCCACCCTGTCGTCAACGAAGAGCTGAACCTGCAAGGCAACTACGCGCTGGTCGAAGGCGTGCGCCAGACCCTGAAGGACAAAGGCGTGCAACTGGTGATGGCCGTGGTGCCGGCCAAGGTGCGCCTGTACCCGGAACACCTCGGTGAGGTGAAACCAGCCAGCATCCACGCCAACCTCTACAAGGACTTCCACCAGCGCCTGGCCGCTGACCGGATTCCCGCACCGGACCTGCTGGGCCCGTTGCAAGCCGCGAAAAACGACGGCAAGCAGGTGTTCCTGCGCACCGACACTCACTGGACTCCGGAAGGCGCCGAGATCGCCGCCAACCGCCTGGCCAAGACCATTGCCGACAAATACCCACTGAGTGGTGAACCGCAAACCTTCGTCACTACACCTGCGGAAAAGATCACCCACAAAGGCGACCTGCGTCTGTTCCTGCCACTGGACCCGTTGTTCGAAAACCTGATGCCAGCGCAAGAACCTTTGCAAAAGCGCAACACCGTGGCCGCTTCCGACCAACCGAGCGGTGACGACGCCCTGTTCGCCAACACCGAAGTCCCCGTCGCGCTGATCGGTACCAGCTACAGCGCCAACCCCAACTGGAATTTTGTGGGCGCACTGAAACAAGCCCTGCGCAGCGACGTGGTCAATTACGCCGAAGACGGCCACGGCCCGATCCTGCCGATGCTCAGTTACCTGAAAAGCGACGCTTTCAAGAACAGCCCGCCGCAGGTGCTGATCTGGGAGTTTCCTGAACGATATCTGCCTGTGAACAACGAAATCGGCGACGCCGACCCGCAGTGGGTCGCAGAGCTTAAACAAGCCGGCGCGCGCCAACAAAACGTAGCCATCAACGCTAAATCCGAGACGCCCGACCGGGCGCAAAACTGAAAGAGAGAGGTACTACCATGACTTTCACGACTACTCCTCGTCGTCTCGCCAAGACCTTTGCACTGGCCGCGACCTTCAGCGTCCTGTCCATGAACGCTTTCGCCGGTGGTGATGCCGCACTGTACGGTCCGACCGCCCCGAAAGGCTCGACCTTCGTGCGCATCTACAACGCCGGCTCTTCCGAAGTCAGCGCCACCGTCGGCAGCACCAACCTGAGCGACGTCGCGCCGCTGTCCAGCAGTGACTTCAGCTTCATGCCGGGCGGTGATTACAGCGCCAAGGTCGGCAGCCAGACGCTGCCGGTGAAACTGGCCGGTGACCACTATTACACCCTGGTCAACAACGCCAGCGGCGCACCGCAACTGATCGAAGAGCCGCCGTTCAAGAACAAGCAGAAATCCCTGGTACGGGTGCAGAACCTCAGCGACAAGGCACTGACCCTGAAAACGGCCGATGGCAAGACTGACGTGGTGCCGAACGTGGCCGCCAAGGGCCGCGGCGAACGTGAAATCAACCCGGTGAAAGTCAGCCTGGCGCTATACGACGGTGCAACCAAAGTCGGCGACGTGAAACCGGTCGCCCTGGAACGCGGTGAAGCCGCCGTGCTGTACGTCACCGGCAGTGGCAGCAGCCTGTCGCCGGTCTGGGTGAAACGCCCGGTGTCGACGCGCTAATCATTTTTCCGGACTGCTCCACAGGACCGCTGAAAAAAACGCGGTCCCCTGTAGGAGCTGGCTTGCCAGCGAAGGCGTCCTCGAGGGCCCCATCGCCAGCAAGCCGGCTCCTACAGAGGGGATCGGCAATCCGGACACGAAACAAAAACAAGAGTGAAACGACACAGCGTTCGTAGCTCTAACCAAACGATTTTCAAGGAGTAACACCATGATTCCAGTCATCCTCTCCGGTGGTAGCGGCTCACGTCTTTGGCCGCTTTCCCGTAAGCAGTTCCCTAAACAGTTCCTGGCCCTGACCGGCGAACACACGCTGTTCCAGCAAACCCTGGAGCGCCTGGTGTTCGAAGGCATGGACACGCCGATCGTGGTCTGCAACAAGGACCACCGCTTCATCGTCAACGAGCAACTGGCGGCCCGCAAACTGGAAACCCAGCGCATCCTGATGGAACCGTTCGGTCGCAACACCGCACCGGCCGTGGCCCTGACCGCGATGATGCTGGTCAATGAAGGTCGTGACGAACTGATGCTGGTACTGCCGGCCGACCACGTACTGGAAGACCAGAAAGCCCTGCAACGCGCCCTGGCCCTGGCCACCGTCGCCGCCGAAAACGGCGAAATGGTGCTGTTCGGCGTGCCGGCCACCAAACCGGAAACCGGTTACGGCTACATCAAGTCGACCAACGATTCACTGCTGCCCGAAGGCGTCAGCCGTGTCTCGCACTTCGTCGAAAAGCCCGACGTGAAACGCGCCACCGAGTTCGTCCAGTCCGGCGGCTACTTCTGGAACAGCGGCATGTTCCTGTTCCGCGCCAGCCGCTTCCTCGAAGAACTGAAAAAGCACGACCCGGACATCTACGACACCTGCCTGCTGACCCTGGAACGCAGCCAGCAAGACGCTGACACCGTCAGCATCGACGAAGCGACTTTCGCCTGCTGCCCGGACAATTCCATCGACTACTCGGTGATGGAAAAAACCCGACGCGCCTGCGTAGTGCCGCTGACCGCCGGCTGGAGCGATGTCGGTTGCTGGTCGTCGCTGTGGGAAGTGAATGAAAAAGACGCCAACGGCAACGTCACCAAGGGCGATGTAGTAGTCCAGGACAGCCGCAATTGCATGATCCACGGCAACGGCAAACTGGTGTCGGTGATCGGCCTGGAAAACATTGTCGTCGTCGAAACCAAGGACGCCATGATGATTGCGCACAAGGACAAGGTCCAGGGCGTGAAGCAGATGGTCAACACCCTCAACGAACAGGGCCGCAGCGAAACCCAGAACCACTGCGAAGTCTATCGTCCGTGGGGTTCCTACGACTCGGTGGACATGGGCGGGCGCTTCCAGGTCAAGCACATCTCGGTCAAGCCGGGCGCGTGCCTGTCGCTGCAGATGCACCACCACCGCGCCGAGCACTGGATCGTTGTCAGCGGCACTGCTGAAGTGACCTGCGACGAGAACGTGTTCCTGTTGACCGAAAACCAGTCGACCTACATCCCGATCGCCTCGGTTCACCGTCTGCGCAACCCGGGCAAGATCCCGCTCGAGATCATCGAAGTGCAATCGGGCAGCTACCTGGGTGAAGACGATATCGAGCGGTTTGAGGACATCTACGGGCGCACCACGCCGATCGAGCGCGGCGTGTCGGTGAAGACCATCGCGCAGTAAGCCTCTGTAGACCTTGAGCCCCTGACCGGCCTGCTGCGTTCCCTATCCGCAGCGGGTTGGTCAGGGGCTTTTTTTGATCCGTTTTTTGTATTGCCTTGAAGGTCCTCATCGCGAGCAGGCTCGCTCCTACATTGGTTTTGTGAACGCCACAGATCAATTGTAGGAGCGAGCCTGCTCGCGATGAGGCCCTCACATCTACCAAAAAAATCACGCCCATCGCCAATCCCACCCACGCTTAGGTACGATGACCCTATCCATCCCCGAGGTTTGCGCGTCATGTTCATCGGTGTCCTGCTGGTCATCACCTGGGTGATCCTGCTGCTGCGCTACCCAGCCAAGGCCCTGCCCGTTTCCCTGGCTGCCGCCGTCGGCCTGGGCATCGTCGCCACCTGGGTCATCTGGATGGACCACCGCGAACTCAAGCAACTGCAGCGCCTGGAGTTGCGCATCAGCTATGCGCCGCAACACTGTCCCGCCGACCGACCACTGAAATTGACCCTGAACAACGGCAACGACGTGCCGATGACCGAGCTGCGCTGGCGGGTGGCCGCTTACGCGCCAGGCGATACGGTCAACCTCGCCGACAATCAATACTCCGCGCCTCGCTACCGTGGCCCCGGTGAATTGCAGGCCGGTGGCAACTGGGAAGACTGTTTACCACTACCGCCACTGCGCCCCGGCTACCGTCCGGAAACCCTGGAGTTTCGCGCAGAGCGTTTACAGGGTAGTTTTTCTGACTGAGCTTTCTCCCACGAGTTTTCCCCCTCTGATTGCACAAGGAACGCGCCATGCCCGTTGCGTTGATTACCGGATGTTCCAGCGGCATTGGCCGCGCGCTCGCCGATGCGTTCAAAATCGCCGGATACGAAGTCTGGGCCAGTGCACGCAGGGCTGAAGACGTAGCCATGCTGAGCGCTGGCGGATTCACCGCCGTGCAACTGGACGTCAATGACGGCCAGGCACTGGAACAGTTGAGCGAACGGATCAACCAGCAGCATGGCGGCCTCGACGTACTGATCAACAACGCCGGTTTCGGCGCCATGGGGCCTTTGCTCGATGGCGGTGTGCCAGCGATGCAGCGCCAGTTCGAAACCAATGTCTTCGCCATCGTTGGCGTGACCCGCGCAATGTTTCCAGTGTTGCGGCGGGCCAAAGGGATCGTGGTGAACATTGGCAGCGTTTCAGGGGTGCTGGTCACGCCGTTCGCTGGTGCCTACTGCGCGTCCAAAGCCGCCGTGCATGCCTTGAGCGATGCCTTGCGCATGGAACTGGCGCCCTTCGGTGTCAGGGTCATGGAGGTTCAACCCGGTGCCATTGCCTCCAGTTTCGCCAAAAACGCCGGCCACGAAGCCGAACAACTGATCAGCGAACAATCGCCATGGTTTCCGCTGCGCGCTGGCATTCGCGCACGGGCCAAGGCCTCCCAGGACAACCCGACGCCGGCCAGTGAGTTCGCCGCCGGGCTGCTCAAGGCTGTGCAGCAGAACAAGCCGCCGAGGCTGGTGCGGCTGGGGAATGGCAGTCGGGCGTTGCCGTTGATGGCGGGACTATTGCCAAAAGGCTTATTGGAGTCCGCGTTGATGAAGCGGTTCGGGTTGCGCGGGCAGCTCTGAGACTGAGTCGACCCAATCGCGGGCAAGCCTTGCTCCCACAGGTTCTGCGGCGGTCTCTGTGGGAGCAAGGCTTGTCGGATCGCCGCACCGCCGCGATGGGGCCGGTACAGACACCACAGAATTTAAGGAAAGGACATGACCGACTTCACAGAATACTTTGACGAAGTGATCCAGGCCCACGTCGCCATCGAAAAATGGCTGGCCGAGGAGCAGGACCCGCGCGAACTCGAACGCCTGCTGACCCGTTTTTCACCGCAGTTCTCCATGGTCTCGCCCTTGGGCCGGGTGCTGGATTTTGACGCGCTGAACCAGTTGTTCATGCTGGCGGGCGGCAAGAAGCTCGGGTTCCGCATCAAGCTCAGCGAGTTGCACGGCCTTGCGCTGCACAACGGCGGCGCGACGGTCAGTTATCGCGAACAACAAACCGATGCCACCGGGCTGCACTCCGATCGCCGCTCGACCGTGGTGTTCGAGAAAGTGGATGGCAGGATTCTCTGGCGGCATTTGCACGAGACTTTTTGCAGCGCGTGAACGGTCACTGTATGTCTGGCAGACCGAGTCGCATTCTTCGCGAGCAGGCTCGCTCCCACAGGGGAATGCATTCCAATTGTGGGAGCGAGCCTGCTCGCGAAGAATGCGACTCGGTCTATCGGTTATGCACCATCGCCCTGCTTGACCACCACCGTGCAAGTAATCCCCGCCGCCAACAGCACCCCCTCCGGCACTTCATCGATGTGAATGCGCACCGGCACCCGCTGCGCCAGGCGCACCCAGTTGAAGGTCGGGTTCACGTCGGCAATCAGCTCGCGACTTTCCGGGTTGTCGCGGTCGTAGATCCCCCGCGAAATGCTTTCCACATGCCCCTTGAGCACTTCACCGCTCATCAGTTGCATATCCGCCTTATCACCCACACGCACGTGGGGCAGTTTGGTTTCTTCGAAGAAGCCGTAGACCCAGAAAGAGTTCATGTCGACCACGGCCATTTTCGCTTCGCCGATGCGCGCATAGTCGCCGCGATGGACGTTGAGGTTGGTCACGTAACCGTCCACCGCCGCCCGGACTTCGGTGCGCTTGAGGTTGAGTTCGGCGGCTTCGAGTTGCGCCTGGGCCTGCTGGTAATCGGCCAGGGCGGAGTCGGCGATGTTGCTGGCGTCGTCGCGATTTTCCTTGGAGATCACCAGGTTGTCCAGGTCGGCGCGGCGATGGGCGTTAACCTTGCGCATCTCCCACGTGGCCTTGCGCGAAGCCACCAGCGATTGCGCCTGCTTGACCGCAAGGCGGTAGTGCTCGGGGTCGATCTGCATCAGCAGATCACCTTTTTTGACAAGCTGGTTGTCACGCACCGGCACGCTCACCACTTCGCCGGTAACGTCGGCAGCGACGTTGATGATATCGGCACGCACCCGGCCGTCACGGGTCCACGGCGTCTCCATGTAATGCACCCACAGGGTGCGGCCAATCCAAATCGCCAGGGCCAATACCAGCAGGGTAGCGAGCAGGCTGAAAAGCTTTTTCATCAGGGCGTTCTCAAGGGTAGACGGTCAGCGCCATGGCGCCGAACAGACAGGTAAACAGACTCAGGCGCAGCAGCGCCGGGTGCCAGAAGAAGCGGTACAGGTCGAACCCGGAGAGAAACCGGTCGAGCCCCCAGGCCAGCGCCGCGGCAATCAGAAACATCAGGGTCATGGTCGGCATGTACACGCCGTGGAAGGCGATTTCACGGGGCATGTTCAAGTCCTTGGGGCTTGGCGGCGTGGGTGTAGCTGGACAGTGGCGATTGCGGGTCCAGCAGCGAAGTGCGGATGAAGTGCAGGTAGCTTTTCACCCGACGCAACGCCGAGGTGTCGAAGTGCGGGGCAAAGGGCTCATCGGTGGCTTGCACCCGGCTGAGCGCGTGATCGACCGCGATCAATGCACGCTCCAGGTTGCTCTGTCCCGGTTGCAGGAACAGCCGCACCAGCGAGCGCCCCATCACGCGGATCGACTGGCGCCACGGCTGGGATTCGGCATAGGCCGGATGCACCGGCAGGATCGCCTGCTCCTTGCGCAACTCGATGATCGCGTGGCCGACTTCCAGCACCACGAACATCCAGCGCAGCAGATTACGCTGCACCTGCGGTTGCCCCGCCGCGAAACCATAGGCCTGATGCACCAGGTCGCGGGTCCGGCTTTCGAAACTCGACGCCAGGCCCTTGAGTTTGCCGCTGATGGCGTACACCACTTGCCCGCGCAAGTCCTGTTCCAGCCGTCGCCACAACCAGCGACTGTTGGGCGGCAGAATGATCGCCCCCGCCGCCGCGCACACCAGCATGCCGATCACCATGGCGATGTAGTCATTGATGAAGGTGTAGGGGTTGTAGATCGTGAGGTTGTCCGGCACCGAACCGATGCTGAAGAAAATCAGCAAGCCCACTCCGACCCCGGCGTATAACGGCCGCGATGCCAGGAACGCGCCCAGCACGAACACCGGTGCGAGCATCACGCACAACAAAGGGAAACCGTCGATCCACGGGAAGATGAAAAACATCTCGGCGAAACCGATCAGTGCCCCGAGGAACGTGCCGCAAGCCATCTGGAAGGCCATGCGCTTGGGGTTCGGCGTGGCGGCGGACAGGCCCACGGTGGCCGCGGCGACCAAGGTCATGGTCGCCCCGCTTGGCCAGGCCGTGGCCACCCAATAGCTGCCCAACACGATGAGAATGAATGCTGCGCGAATCCCCGAGGCGGCGGCGGCCATCCAGTTGGTTTGCGGTGTGAAGGGTTCGTCCCAACGCTCTCGCTCGTGACTGTGATCCGCCAGGGACGCGTGAGTCTGTGCATAGCTGTGCAAGTCATCGACAAAGCGATAGAGCAATTCGTAGGCGGTGTGGAAATCCAGTTGTTCGGCGTCGCCCGGATCGCTCTCCTGGAAGATCGCCCGCAGGCTGCGCACCCGGGCCGGCAAACCTGCCTTGTAGGCCGTCAGGGCCGTCACCAGTCGCGCGGCATCGGCGCTGGTCAAGGCACGACCGCTGTAGCCGTCGAGCAACTCGGCCAGGTCCTGCAAGCCCGGCTTGATTGCCGCCTCGACGTGATCGGCACCGTTGCTGCGCAAGCGCTCGAGCAATTGATGCAAGGCGTTGAAGCGGGTGGTGACGCCCATGAACTCGCTGTTCAGGCGGCTGAGCCGGCCGTTGCGTCGACGCATGTGCGGGTCTTCGAATACGGTGACACTGCGCAAGCCCTCCAGGCCCACCGCCTCGGCGATGAAGCGCACGTTGCTGGCTTCGAATGCCTCGCGTCGGCTGCGCCCGCGCAAGCCGTCGGTGACGAACAACGCGAACACCCCGAAGCGCTGGTACAAGGCGTTGCGCATGGCGGCACTGGCGGATTGCGGCAGGATCGCGGCGCTGACCAGGGTCGAGCAGAGAATCCCCAGGGAGATTTCCAGCACCCGCCAGACCGCCGCCATGAACGCGCCATCTGGATGGGCCAGAGCAGGCAGGCCGACCATTGCCGCGGTATACCCTGCGAGCACGAAGCCGTAGGCGCGGAAGTTGCGGCAGCGGGTGGCACCGGCCGTGCAGATCCCGACCCAGATCGCCAGCGAGCCGAGGAACAATTCGGTGTTCTGTGCAAACAGGGCAATCAACGCGACCATCACTGACGAGCCAGCCAGCGTGCCGAGGAACCGATAAAAGCTTTTGGCGAACACATGACCGCTTTGCGGCTGCATGACGATGAACACCGTGATCATCGCCGTACGCGGTTGCGGCAACTCCAGGCGCATGGCCAGCCATAGTGTGAGGAAGGCGGCGATCAGCACCTTGAAAATGTAGACCCAGGTCACGCCATCGCTGCGTGCCCAGTCAAAAAAGCCCCGGCGCCATTCCAGGGAATACAGCCAGCGCAAAGGTGCGGGCAAGGGGGTCATGGAATCCTGCTCAGTAAAGGTCGGTGACGACTTGCAACCTGTAGGAGCGAGCCTGCTCGCGATTGCGGTCTGACATTCAACATCGATGTCGACTGACACGCCCTCATCGCGAGCAGGCTCGCTCCTACAGGGTTTGTGTTCAACGCAGAAGGACCGGGGTTTTCGGTGCGGCGGTCTGCCTGTCTTTCGGTACGTCGTTGCCCGCACCCAACCCACCACCTAATGCCGTCACCAGTTCCGCATGGGCACTCAGGCGCGCGGCCTGGACCTGTTGCTGGACCTGCTGCTGCTTGAACAGCAGGGTCTGGGCATTGAGCACGTTGAGGTAATCGGTAAGCCCGCGCTGGTAGGCGATCATGGCGATGTCGTAGGTTTTCTGCGCCGTGGCCACCGACTCGGCGGCGAACGTTTGCTGCTTGTCCATGGACTCGCGACGGATCAGTTGATCGGAGATGTTTTTCAGCGCATTGACCAGCGTCTGGTTGTACCGGGCCACGGCGATGTCATAACCGGCCGAGGCCTCACCCAGCTCTGCCCGCAAGCGACCGCCGTCGAAAATCGGCAAGGAAATCGCAGGTCCCACGCTGTAGTTGAGCTTCTTGCCGGTCAAAAACTCCAAAGCCCCACCGCCGGTGGCCATGTAGCCCAGGCTGCCGACCAGGTCGACGTTGGGGTAGAACCCGGCATGCGCCACATCGATGCCCCGGGCCTGCGCGGCCACTTGCCAACGGCTGGCAACCACGTCCGGGCGTTGACCGAGCAATTGCGCCGGCAACGACGACGGCAGTTTCAGCGCCGCGCCCAGCGACAGCGTCGGCCGTTGCAATTGCGCGCCCTCTCCCGGGCCTTTGCCGGCCAGCGCGGCCAGTTGATTGCGGCTCAGGGCGATTTCTTCGTCCAGCGCATCGATCTGCCGATGGGTTTCCGGCAGCGGTGTCTCGGCCTGACTGACTTCGAAATGGGTGCCGATGCCGCCGTTCAGGCGCTTCTGTGCCAGTTCCAGAATCTGCTGTTGTTGCTTGAGGGTCGCCTCGACGATGTCCCGCTGCGCATAATGCAACGAGAGCTCGATGTAGACGCGCACGATGTTGTTCTGCAATTCGAGCTGGGCCTGGCGCGCCTCGGCGACGGTCATGTGGGCCATGTCCACGGCGCGTTCGGTGTTATTGCTTTCGCGGCCCCACAGGTCGAGGGCGTAACTGAAGCCCAGCGCGGCGTTGTTGTCCCAAGTGGTACTGTTGGCCAACTCGCCTGGCCCGTAGAACTGATCGGTGGGCCAGTTGTGACGCTTGAGGGTGGACTCGCCATTGATCTGCAACGACTCGGCGGCTTCGGCAATACCGGCCATGGACTTGGCCTGACGCACCCGCGCGGCGGCCATGGTCATGGTCGGGCTGCCTTGCACGGCAAGGTCGATCCAGCGGTTCAGTTGCGGGTCGCCATAGGCCTGCCACCATAGCGCGGTGGGCCAGTGTGCATCCTGAGCGGCGCTCTGTATGGCTTCGTCGGTGGCCAGTGAATTGGCCTCCAGTGCCTTGCCCTGTGGGGCAATACCTCCGGTTCCGATGCAGCCGCTGATTGCCAGGGTTAAAGCCAGAATACTGAGCGGCGAAAGCGCTCTGCTGATGCGACGCGGCACTGCTGAAAATTCCTGAGGAAAATGAGGCTGGAGCCTGTGGGAGCAAAGCTTGCTCGCGATGGCATCGCCGCGGTGGATCTGACGGACCTTGGTGAACCCATCGCGAGCAAGCTTTGCTCCTACAGGGATCGGCGCAATTCTATGAGGTGACCGAAATGGCGATAAGCTGGGATTCCTGTGAATCTTTGTTACCGTTAACGAGATAATCCTTAAGTCTGGGGTCTCAGACTCTGAAACTTCGTGTCACAATTTGCCATCGAACCCGAGAGCACCCCATGGACACATTGCAAAACATGCGCGCCTTCAGTTACGTGGCCGAAGCCGGCAGCTTCACCGCCGCCGCCGTGCAACTGGACACCACCACCGCCAACGTCTCGCGCGCGGTCTCCAACCTGGAGGCCCACCTGCAAACCCGTCTGCTCAACCGAACGACCCGGCGCATCGCCCTGACCGAAGCCGGCAAGCGATATTTGCTGCGCTGCGAGCAAATCCTGGCCTACGTTGAAGAAGCCGAGGCCGAGGCCAGCGACGCCCATGCGCGCCCCGCCGGGCAACTGAAAGTGCACACCATGACCGGCATCGGCCAGCATTTCGTGATCGATGCCATCGCCCGCTACCGCAAGACCCACCCGGACGTGACCTTCGACCTGACCATGGCCAACCGCGTGCCGGACCTGCTGGACGAGGGCTACGACGTGTCCATCGTGCTCGCCCGCGAACTCCCGGACTCGGGCTTCGTCTCCCAGCGCCTGGGGATCACCTACAGCATCGTTTGCGCCTCGCCGGCCTACGTCAAAGCCAATGGCTGCGCGCAAAAACCCAGCGACCTGCTCAACCACGCCTGCCTGCGCCTGGTCAGCCCGGTCATTCCCCTGGAAAAATGGGCCTTCGACGGTCCCGATGGCCAGGAAATGGTCATCATCAACAGCTCACCGTTCCTGGTGAACTCCGCCGACGCCATGAAAAGCGCGATCACCAGCGGCATGGGGGTCGGCGTCCTGCCGCTGTATGCCGCGATCGACGGCCTGCGCAATGGCACGCTGGTACGGGTCATGCCCAAATACCGCTCGCAAGAGCTGAACCTGTACGCCATCTACCCGTCGCGTCAGTACCTGGACGCGAAGATCAAGACCTGGGTGGAATACCTGCGCGGATCGTTACCAGAGTTGCTGGCGGCGCATCAGGCGGAATTGGCGGCGTATGAGTTGAGCGGAAGCCTGGCGGGGGCGCGGGTCGCAAACTGATCGTCTGAGCCTCTGTGGGAGCAAAGCTTGCTCGCGATAGCGGTGTATCAGGCGCAATCAATATTGGCTGGGCCGCCGTCATCGCGAGCAAGCTTTGCTCCCACAGGTGCCGGCCCAGAGGCCGCCAAGTCAAAGAGCGTATGAAACTGACAGCGCCGTCAGTTAGCAGTCACTCTCCTGACCGCCAAACAGGTTTATAAAGGAAAATACCAACCTGTCGATCACCCTGCCCTGGCGCCTCACTCGCATGCGAATCCAGCAAAAACCCGTCCTGCTCGTCGCCCTTCTGATTTTCCTGGCAGCGCTGGGCCTGTGGTATGCCGGCAAACCCGCCAAGGCAAAACTCGCGGCGCCCGGCGCCATCCCCGTGCGCGTGGTCAGCGTCGCCGAAAAAGACGTCCCCCGCTACGTCAGCGGCATCGGCTCGGTGTTGTCGTTGCACAGCGTCGTGGTGCGCCCGCAAATCGACGGCATTCTTACCAAAATCCTGGTCAAGGAAGGCCAACTGGTGAGCAAAGGCGACCTGCTGGCCACCATCGACGACCGTTCGATCCGCGCCAGCCTCGACCAGGCCCGGGCGCAACTGGGCGAAAGCCAGGCGCAACTGCAAGTGGCGCAGGTCAACCTCAAACGTTACAAACTGCTGAGCGTCGACGACGGCGTATCCAAACAGACCTACGACCAGCAACAGGCGCTGGTCAACCAGCTCAAGGCCACCGCCCAGGGTAATCAGGCCTCGATTGATTCGGCCCAGGTACAACTCTCCTACACACAGATTCGTTCTCCGGTCAGTGGCCGCGTCGGTATCCGCACGGTGGATGAAGGCAATTTCCTGCGCATGACCGATGCCCAAGGCCTGTTCACCGTCACCCAGATCGACCCGATTGCCGTGGAATTCTCCCTGCCGCAACAAATGTTGCCGACCCTGCAAGGCCTGATCAATGATCCGCAACATGCCAGGGTCAAGGCCTACATTGGCGCCGACACCGACGGCGAGACCGGCAACCTGCTGGGCGAAGGCCACCTGACCCTGATCGACAACCAGATCAACACCAACACCGGGACCATCCGTGCCAAGGCCGAATTCGACAACGCCGGGCAGAAACTCTGGCCGGGGCTGCTGGTGACGGTAAAAATTCAGACAGCCTTGGACAAAGACGCGCTGGTAGTACCGCCTACCGTCGTACAGCGCGGCCTGGACCAGCCTTTCGTGTATCGGGTCAAGGGTGACAAGGTCGAAACCGTACCGGTGCAGATGATCTTTCAGGGCAGCAGCCAGAACATCATCAAGGGTGTCGAACCGGGTGACGTGCTGGTCAGCGATGGCCAGTCGCGGCTCAAGCCCGGTGCCACCGTGCAAGTGCTGACCGACCCGGCGCAGGTGGTGCAGTCGGAGGCCGCGCAATGAAAGGCCACGGTTCGATATCCGCCTGGTGCATCGACCACCCGGTCGCCACGGTTCTGCTGACGTTTGCGCTGGTGCTGCTGGGCGCTATCGCTTTTCCGCGCCTGCCGGTAGCGCCCTTGCCCGAGGCCGAGTTCCCGACCATCCAGGTGGCGGCACAACTGCCCGGCGCCAGCCCGGAAACCATGGCGTCTTCGGTGGCCACGCCGCTTGAAGTGCAGTTCAGCGCCATTCCCGGCGTGACTCAGATGACGTCGAGCAGCGCCCTGGGTTCGACCAACCTGACCCTGCAATTCACCCTCGACAAAAGCATCGACACTGCCGCTCAGGAAGTGCAGGCCGCGATCAATACCGCCGCCGGTAAACTGCCCAAGGACATGCCGAACCTGCCGACCTGGCGCAAGGTCAACCCGGCCGACAGTCCGGTATTGATCCTCAGCGTCAATTCCTCCCTGATGCCGGGCCCCGAACTCAGCGACCTGACGGAAACCCTGTTGTCCCGTCAGATCAGTCAGATCGACGGCGTAGGCCAGGTCGCCATCACCGGTCAGCAGCGTCCGGCGATCCGTGTCCAGGTGTCGGCAGACAAACTCGCGGCCATCGGCCTGACGCTGGCGGACATCCGTCTGGCGATCCAGCAGACCAGCCTCAACCTGGCCAAAGGTGCGCTGTACGGGGAGTCGAGCATCTCGACCCTGTCCACCAACGACCAGTTGTTCCGCCCCGATGATTACAGCCAATTGATCGTTTCCTACAAGGACGGTGCACCGGTTCATCTCAAGGATGTCGCCAAGGTCGTCAATGGTTCGGAAGACGCCTACGTCCAGGCCTGGGCGGGCACGCAACCGGGGGTCAACCTGGTGATCTTCCGCCAGCCGGGGGCGAACATTGTCGAGACCGTGGACCGCATTCAGGCGGCCCTGCCGGGGCTGGAAGCGATGCTCCCCGCGTCGGTGCAGGTCAAGACGCTGATCGACCGCACCCAGACCATCCGTGCCTCGCTGCATGAAGTGGAAATCACCCTGCTGATCGCAATCATGTTGGTGGTAGCGGTGATGGCCCTGTTCCTGCGCCAGTTGTCGGCGACCCTGATTGTGTCGGCGGTATTGGGCGTATCGCTGATTGCCAGTTTCGCCCTGATGTACGTCATGGGTTTCAGCCTGAATAACCTGACGCTGGTGGCGATTGTGGTGGCCGTGGGGTTTGTGGTCGACGATGCGATCGTGGTCGTAGAGAACATCCACCGCCACCTGGAGGCCGGCGACGGCATGCGCGAAGCGGCGATCAAAGGCGCGGGGGAAATCGGCTTCACCGTGGTGTCGATCAGTTTCTCGCTGGTGGCAGCGTTCATTCCGCTGCTGTTCATGGGCGGCGTGGTCGGACGCTTGTTCAAAGAGTTCGCCCTGACCGCCACGTCGACCATCATGATTTCGGTGGTGGTGTCGTTGACGCTGGCGCCAACCCTGGCGGCGCTGTTCATGCGCGCGCCGGTGCATCACGCCCACGATAAACCGGGCTTCGGCGAGCGCCTGCTGGCCTGGTACGAAAAAGGCCTGCACCGCGCCCTCGCCCATCAACGCCTGATGCTCGGCGTGTTCTGCCTGTCCCTGGGCCTGGCCGTGACCGGGTACGTGCTGATTCCCAAGGGCTTCTTCCCGATTCAGGACACCGGTTTTGTCCTCGGCACTACCGAAGCCGCCGCCGATATTTCCTACGGCGATATGGTGAAAAAGCACCTGGCCATGGCCGAAATCGTCGCCGCCGACCCCGCGGTCGAAACCTTCTCGCACTCGGTCGGAGTCTCGGGCAGCAACCAGACCATTGCCAACGGCCGGTTCTGGATCACCCTGAAAAAACGCAGTGACCGCGACGTCTCGGCCAGCCAGTTCATCGACCGGATTCGCCCGCAACTGATGAAAGTGCCTGGCATCGTCCTGTACCTGCGGGCCGGCCAGGACATCAACCTCAGTTCCGGTCCGAGTCGCGCCCAGTATCAGTATGTGCTCAAGAGCAACGACGGCCCGACCCTGAGCACCTGGACCCAGCGCCTGACGGAAAAACTGCGCAGCAACCCGGCATTCCGCGACATTTCCAACGACCTGCAACTGGGCGGCAGCATCACCCACATCAGCATCGACCGCAGCGCCGCCTCCCGTTTCGGCCTGACCGCCAGCGATGTTGACGAGGCGCTGTATGACGCCTTTGGCCAGCGGCAGATCAACGAGTTCCAGACCCAGATCAACCAGTACAACGTGATTCTGGAACTGGACACCAAACAACGCGGCAAGGCGGAAAGCCTCAACTACTTCTACCTGCGCTCACCGCTGAGCGGCGAGATGGTGCCGTTGTCGGCCCTGGCCCGGTTCGATGCGCCAACGGTCGGCCCGCTGTCCATCGCCCATGACGGCATGTTCCCGGCCGCCAACCTGTCGTTCAACCTCGCGCCCGGCGTGGCTTTGGGCGATGCGGTGATCATGCTTAACCAGGCCAAGGTCGACATCGGCATGCCGGCGGCCATCAGCGGCAACTTCCAGGGTGCGGCCCAGGCGTTCCAGAGTTCGCTGGCCAGCCAGCCATGGCTGATTCTGGCGGCGCTGGTGGCGGTGTACATCATCCTCGGCGTGCTCTACGAGAGCTTCGTGCATCCGTTGACGATCATCTCGACCTTGCCTTCGGCGGGCCTGGGGGCAGTGATCATGCTGTGGATCTGCGGCCAGGACTTTTCGATCATGGCCCTGATCGGGCTGGTGCTGTTGATCGGTATCGTCAAGAAAAACGGCATCCTGATGATCGACTTCGCCCTTGAAGCGCAGCGCAAGGGCGGCTTGCCGCCGGAAGAAGCGATCTTCCAGGCCTGCCTGACGCGGTTCCGGCCGATCATCATGACCACCCTCGCCGCCCTGCTCGGCGCCCTGCCGCTGATGCTTGGCTACGGCACCGGTGCCGAGCTGCGCCAACCCCTGGGGATCGCGGTGGTTGGCGGCCTGCTGGTAAGTCAGGCGCTGACGCTGTTCACCACGCCGGTCATATACTTGTGGCTGGAGCGGCTATTCCATCGGCCCAAAAAACCAGCGTCTATACCAACGCTGGCGACCACAGACTGAGACGGGGTCATGCGCGTTCTGATTATCGAAGACGAGGAAAAAACCGCGGACTACCTGCACCGCGGCCTGACGGAACAGGGTTACACCGTGGACCTGGCCCGCGACGGCGTGGAGGGCCTGCACCTGGCGCTGGAAAGCGATTACGCGGTGATCGTCCTCGACGTGATGCTGCCGGGCCTCGACGGCTTCGGTGTGCTGCGTGCCCTGCGCGCGCGCAAACAAACCCCGGTGATCATGCTCACCGCCCGCGAGCGGGTCGAAGACCGCATCAAAGGCCTGCGCGACGGCGCCGACGATTACCTGGGCAAGCCCTTTTCATTCCTCGAACTGGTGGCGCGCCTGCAAGCGCTGACCCGCCGCAGCGGTGGCCATGAACCGGTGCAAGTGAGCATCGCCGACCTGTGGATAGATTTGATCAGCCGCAAGGCCACCCGCGCCGGCACACGCCTGGACCTGACCGCCAAGGAATTCTCGCTGCTCAGCGTTCTGGCCCGCCGCCAGGGAGAAATCCTGTCGAAAACGGCGATTGCCGAAATGGTCTGGGACATCAATTTCGACAGCGACGCCAACGTGGTCGAAGTCGCGATCAAACGCCTGCGGGCCAAGCTCGACGGGCCGTTCGAAGAGAAACTGCTGCACACGATTCGTGGCATGGGTTATGTGCTGGAGAGCCGTGGTGTCCAGTAACTCGATTGCCCTGCGCCTCAGTGGAATGTTCACCCTGGTGGCGCTGCTGGTATTCCTGCTGATCGGCTGGGCGCTGTATCAGCAGGTCGACAAAGGCCTGGGTTTGCTGCCCGAAGCCGAACTGGACGCGCGCTACAGCGTGCTCGAATCCACGGTCGGCCGTTACGGTACGCCCGAGCATTGGGTGAAGATCAACAACAAGCTCAAGCTGCTCGGTGAAGAAGACAAGCGCATCAGCTTCTGGATCATCAGTGGCGATCCACTCTACGAATACGGCACCCTGACACCGCAGATCCGCGCGTTTGCCCAAGGGCCGCTGGGCATGCGTGACATGAAGTTGCCGGATCAGCCCTACCCGCTGAAAGTGCTGGTCAGTCAGTTCCCGGCCAAGGATCAGCGCCCACCGCTGCGCTTCATGATCGGCATCGACACCGAAACGTTTTACCAGACTCAACACCAACTGCTGATCGCCTTGATCGGCCTGGCGATTGTCGGCGTGCTGCTGGCCTCGGCACTGGGTTACTGGGTGGCGCGAATCGGGCTCAAGCCGCTGATCAAGTTATCTCAGGAGGCCCAGCGCCTGGCCCCGCCCTTGCGCTCCGGGCGTTTGCGAATGTCATCACTGCCACCGGAGCTGAACCAGTTCGTCAATTCATTCAACTCCACGCTGGAGCGGGTCGAGCAGGCTTACTCGCGCCTGGAATCGTTCAACGCCGACGTCGCCCATGAGCTGCGCTCGCCGTTGACCAACCTGATCGGCCAGACCCAGGTTGCGCTGACCCGTGGACGCTCGGCGGAGCATTATTTCGAGGTCTTGCAATCGAACCTTGAAGAGCTTGAGCGACTGCGCTCGATCATCAACGACATGCTGTTCCTCGCCAGTGCGGATCAGGGCAGCAAGGCCACCCAGCTGATTGCCACTTCGCTGGCCGATGAGGTGGCGACGACCCTGGAATACCTGGATTTCATCCTCGAAGATGCCCAGGTGAAGGTACAGGTCAGCGGCGATGCCCAGGTGCGGATCGAGATCGCGCACCTACGACGGGCGCTGATCAACCTGTTAAGTAATGCGGTGCAGCATACCGGCCCCGGACAGGTGATTGAGGTGCGCATCGAAGCCCAGGAGCATCAGGTCAGTATCGGCGTTGCCAACCCCGGCTCGCCGATTGCCAGCGAACACTTGCCGCGCCTGTTCGAACGCTTCTATCGCGTCGACGCCTCGCGCAGCAACAGCGGCAACAATCATGGGTTGGGCCTGGCAATCGTCAAAGCGATTGCGCTGATGCACGGCGGGGATGTGTTTGTGCGCAGCGATCACGGCATGAACACCTTCGGCATTCACCTGCCCATCTGACCCCACCCCTTGTGGGAGCGAGCCTGCTCGCGAAAGCATCACCTCGGTTCCTGAGCTGTACCGAGTCGCCTGCATCGCGAGCAGGCTCGCTCCCACAATGGTTTCGGTTTACGAACCAACTACTGTTGCTTTTTGTGTAACAGTCCTTTCATGAATCCGCTCTTTTTCCCATCGCCCGATATCCCTATCTTTGCCGCCATCAAACAGCACTTGCCAAGCAAGAAGGTTTTAAAGATGTCCAACAGTATGGGTATTGCCAGCGCTTTCGTTTTGTCCTCTTTGTTCGTAACCCCATTCGCCATGGCTGAAGAGTCGCAGACCTTTGCTGCACAAAACGCCGCACGCGTCGCCGCGTACGAACAGCACCAGATCGAGATGACAGCCAAAGCTCAGCAAGCTACCCAGGCCCCGCAAGCCTCGAGCACTCAGGCCCAGCCACAGGCCGAGAAAGACAGCTGATACCTGCGCCTCGCTCCAGTTTCCCTCGACACTTTTCATCGGCTCTTCCCTTTGAAAAGTTGTCTTCCAAGCCGCTGCCATCAGCGGCTTTTTTTCGTTGTGGATTTAAACCCGTCGGCTTTGCCACACCTGCCATAAACATCCCCGACCAGCAAAACAGTGACGTTTCAAGTTGACCCAAGGAGCTTTACCGCACGTGCGTTTTTCATTTCGATTCACACCGTTGTTCATTGCAATCGCTGCAACGATGGCCACCAGCGCCCAGGCCGCCGATGATTCGCCGGCCGCAGGATTCGTCGAAGATTCGAGCCTCCATCTCAACGCCCGCAACTACTACATGAACCGCAATCGCTTGCAGCAGGCCGACGACAACATCGAGTGGGGCCAGGGTTTGCTGGGTGTCTTCGAATCGGGTTTCACGGAAGGCGCTGTCGGCTTCGGCATCGATGCCCATGCCATGCTCGGGCTCAAGCTCGACGGTGGTGGCGGCACGGACAATTCGAGCATCCTGCCGGTGAGCGATGGCAACGGCAAAGCGCCGGGGTCGTTCTCGACCGCCGGTGGCACCCTGAAAATGCGTGCTTGGGATACCGAATTGAAGGCCGGCGACCTGTTTCTCGCCAATCCGGTGATTGCCGGTGGCGAAACCCGCATGCTGCCTCAGACCTTTCGTGGGGTCAGCCTCACCAACCACAGCATCGACAGCGTGATGATCGAAGGTGGCCAGGCCAGTTTCACCAAGCCATACAACCAGAGTGGCCATACCCGCATCGGTACGTCCTACGGCAGCCTGCCCGAGGGCAAGGACAGCCAGCACCTGAACTGGGCCGGCGTAGCCTGGAGCGGCCTGCCGGGACTGACCAGCAGCCTGTATGCCGCCGAGCTGAAGGACATCTGGAACCAGTACTACTTCGACCTGGATTACACCTACGCACTCAATGAGCTGATCAGCCTCAACCCGGGCCTGCACTTCTATCACACGCAGGACACCGGTGATGCACTGCTGGGCAACATCGACAACAACACCTACAGCCTGCACTTCACGGTCGGCGTGGGTCATCACAGTGTCACTGCCGCTTACCAGCGGGTCAACGGCAACACCCCGTTCGACTACATCAGCCAGGGTGACAGCATCTTCCTCGACAACTCTCAACAATATTCAGACTTCAACGGCCCGAATGAACGCTCGTGGAAGCTCAAATATGCCTACGACTTTGCCGGACTTGGACTGACGGGCCTGACATCGGCCGTGTCGTATTCACGAGGTGAACTGGACCTGACCAAAGTTGACCCGGACAGTCCCGGCTATGCCGCGTTCTACAACGCCGACGGCAAACACGCCAGGCATTGGGAGCGTGACATTGACCTGAAATACGTGGTCCAGAGCGGTAAAGCCAAGGACCTGGCGCTGCGCCTGCAATGGGCGTCCAACCGTGGCGGCAATGGTTACGGCGCCCTGGATCAGGACACCGATGAGTACCGGGTGATCGTCGACTACCCGATCAATGTGTTCTGATCGGCTGCGTAACCTGTAGGAGCCGGCTTGCCGGCGAAGGCGGCGCATCTATAAACAGGCGGGTGCCTGATACGCCGCTATCGCCAGCAAGCCGGCTCCTACAGAGATCAGAGGTTTGCTATCGCGGGCCTTTTTCCTGGCTGCTACGGTTATGGGACTACGCTTACTCAGTCATTCCCGCAGACTTCAACCCCATGACCGTACGCCGTACTTCCAATGGTTCAGGCAACGCCGGACGGCCCGAGATCCTGGTGATCCTCGGCAGCAGCCTGACGGTCATTGCGATCCTCAGCATCGTCACCTTTCTGCTGATCCGCGAACACGCCAACGCCCAGCAGGCCGCCACACGCAGTGCGACCACCATCGCGCAATTGATCAACGCCGACGTACTGCGCACCGTGGAGCTCTACGACCTGACTCTGCAAGGCCTGATCGCCGCGGCGCAACGGGATGACCTGAAGCAGGTTTCCGCGCAAATCCGTCACCTGGTGCTGTTCGACCGCTCCACTACGGCGCGCTACAAGGGCGACATTCTGTTGCTGGACCAGAAGGGTGAAGTGCTCGCCGACTCGTCATTGATCGAGCCCAAGCCGGGCAACTTCGCTGACCGCGATTATTTCCTCGCCCATGTCCAGAACCGTGACAGCGGCATGTTCATCAGCCGCCCGTTCAAACCCCGTTGTGACTGTGCCTACAGTGACGAATGGCAAATCAGTTTCAGCCGGCGCATTTCCTCACCTACCGGTGAGTTCCGGGGTGTCGCGGTGGCCTCGATGCGCCTAGCGTACTTCGATCAGTTGTTCAACAGCCTGGACATAGGTACTGGCAGTACGCTGGCCATCATCAATGACGACGGAGTTCTGTTGGCACAGAAGCCGTTTCTGCAAGACAACTCAATTGGCAAAAGCTTCGCCGGCCGGCCCAACGTCGTGCGCATGCTGCGCGAGGGCAGCGGCAGCTTTGACGGCGTGTCGAGCATCGACCGACAACAACGCCTGTACACCTTCAGCCGGGTCGGCAACCTGCCGCTGACGGTCATCGTTGCCCTTTCCGGCGACGAGGTATTCGCCACCTGGCAACGCACGGCCATTGTGATCAGCGGCGCCACCGGAGTCCTGTGCGCCGCGTTGCTCTGGCTGACCTGGTTGCTCTGTCGCGAACTGCGCCTGCGCCACTGCGCCGAGCAGGAACTGGCGCAACTGGCCGCCACCGATGCCTTGACCGGCGTGGCCAATCGCCGGACGCTCGACCAGACTCTGCGCCACGAATGGTTTCGGGCGCAACGCTCCGGCAAGCCGATGTCAGTGCTGATGATCGACGCCGATCACTTCAAGGCCTTCAACGATCGCCATGGCCACCAGGCCGGCGACGAGGCTCTACGCTCACTGGCCGAGGTCATTGACGCCAATGTCCATCGCCCGACAGACCTGGTGGCCCGCTACGGCGGCGAGGAGTTTTCGGTGATCCTGGCCGAAACCGACCACGCAGGTGCGCGGCAGATCGCCGAGCGCATCCGCACGCAGGTGGAACAGTTGCCTGTGGTGGCAGGCGATGAACAGCCGATGACCGTCAGCATCGGCATCAGCACCTGGACGACAGCGAGCGATATCAGCCTGGAACAGCTGCTGTTTTTGGCGGACAAGGCGTTGTATCAGGCCAAGGAACGGGGGCGTAATCGGGTGGTTTGTGCCTGAAATTTTCGGTGGCCCGACCGGCCTCATCGCGGGCAAGCCTTGCTCCCACAGTGTAGGAGCAAGGCTTGCCCGCGATGAGGCCGGTGCAGACACCACAAAATCCAGGGCATAAAAAAAGGCCACCCGAAGGTAGCCTTTAAAAACTAGAGAGGTTTTTTACTTACACGGCCGCAACAGGACGCATGTAAGAAATCGGTGCAGTGCTGGCGTCTTCAAAGGTCACGACTTCCCAGGCATCTTTCTGTTCAATCAACTTGCGCAGCAGTTGATTGTTCAGTGCATGTCCGGACTTGAAGCCCTTGAACTCACCAATCAGGCTATTGCCCAGCAGGTAGAGGTCACCAATTGCATCGAGGATCTTGTGCTTCACGAATTCGTCTTCGTAGCGAAGGCCGTCTTCGTTCAGTACGCCATCCGAGTCGACCACGATAGCGTTTTCAACGCTGCCGCCGAGTGCGAGGTTGTGCTTGCGCAGGTACTCGATATCGCTCATGAAACCAAAAGTACGGGCGCGGCTGACTTCTTTTACGAACGAAGTGCTGGAAAAATCCACGCTTGCACTTTGTGTGCGATCACGGAAAACAGGGTGATCGAAATCAATCTCGAAACTCACCTTGAAACCTTCGAAAGGGACGAAAGTGGCGCGCTTGTCGCCGTCTTCCACTGTCACTTCGCGCAGGATGCGGATGAACTTCTTGGCGGCGTCCTGTTCTTCCAGGCCAGCCGATTGAATCAGAAATACGAAGGGTCCAGCGCTACCATCCATGATCGGGACTTCGGACGCGGAGAGCTCGACGTAGGCGTTATCGATGCCCAGGCCAGCCATGGCCGAGAGCAAGTGCTCCACCGTATCCACTTTGGTGTCACCGTTGACCAGCGTGGTCGACATCGTGGTCTCACCAACGTTTTCCGCGCGTGCAGGGATCTGCACCACCGGATCGAGGTCGGCACGACAAAACACAATGCCGGTGTCGATCGGCGCAGGCTTGAGGGTCAGGTAAACCTTCTCCCCGGAGTGCAGACCTACACCTGTGGCACGGATAATATTTTTCAGTGTGCGTTGTTTAATCATGGCTTGGGCCGCTTCAGCGCAAATTGCGAACTGGTATCAACAAAGGCTGGCGATGATAGCAGACCACGCCTTTGCTGAACACCAATCACCTTCATAGCCCTGATACATTTCATCAATCGGCCTGACGACGCAGGAAAGCCGGGATGTCCAGATAATCCAGATCATCCTGTGGATTCATCTTCGCGGCAGTCGCAGCACCGGCCTGAGCCTGGTTGCGCATGACGGTCGGACGGTCCAGGTCACGGTAGTTCACTGCTGGAGCTTCCTGACGAACAGGGGCTTGTTGTTGTGGCTGGGAAGCCATCGACGTGTGAACGGTATTGTCGATAACCTTCACAGGCTTCTCGATTTTAGCGCCCAGACCGGTCGCAACGACAGTCACGTGCAGCTCATCGCGCATGTCCGGATCGATAACGGTACCGACCTTGACCATGGCGTGCTCGGAAGCGAAGGCTTCGATGATGCTACCCACGTCGGAGTACTCACCCAGGGACAGGTCAGGACCGGCGGTGATGTTCACCAGGATGCCGCGTGCACCTTGCAGGTTCACGTCTTCGAGCAACGGGTTGCGGATGGCCGCTTCAGTCGCTTCACGTGCACGGTTCGGACCGCTGGCGCAGCCAGTGCCCATCATCGCCATGCCCATTTCGCTCATCACGGTACGTACGTCGGCGAAGTCGACGTTGATCATGCCCGGACGCTTGATGATGTCGGAGATACCGCGAACGGCACCGGCCAGTACATCGTCAGCCTTGGCGAAAGCCGACAGCAGGCTGGCGTCCTTACCGAGGATGGTCAGCAGCTTCTCGTTGGGAATGGTGATCAACGAGTCGACGCTTTCCGACAGCAGGCGGATGCCTTCGTCAGCCAGCTGCATACGCTTGCGGCCTTCGAACGGGAACGGACGGGTCACCACCGCAACGGTGAGGATCCCCATTTCCTTGGCCACTTCGGCAATGATCGGCGCAGCACCGGTACCGGTACCACCGCCCATGCCAGTGGTGATGAACACCATGTTGGTGCCCTGCAGGACTTCGGCGATGCGCTCACGATCTTCGAGAGCGGCCTGACGACCTACTTCAGGGTTTGCACCGGCACCCAGACCCTTGGTCACGCTGGTACCCAGTTGCAGGATGGTCCGCGCGCTGATGCTTTTCAGCGCCTGGGCATCAGTGTTGGCGCAGATGAATTCAACGCCTTCAATGTTGCTCTTGACCATGTGATTCACGGCGTTGCCGCCGCCACCGCCAACACCGATAACTTTAATAACCGGGCTTGCGGGGATGTTGTCTACGAGTTCGAACATTTTCCCTCTCCTTTACGTTCTCTAGTTTTTTCGCCTACTGCCTGTATCTACAACGGTGTAGCGGTGCTGCGGTGAATCTTAGAAATTGCCCTGGACCCAGCTCTTGATGCGATCGAGCAAGGCGCCTTTCGGTTCTTCGTTGCTGTAGCTGTCGCGACTGCCGATACCCGAGAACGAAATGCCGTCGGATTGTTTCTGCAGGCCGTACATCAACAGGCCGACACCGGTGGAATAAATCGGGTTGCGGACCACGTCATCCAGGCCTCGCACGCCATGAGGCACGCCCAGGCGCACCGGCATGTGGAAGATTTCCTCGGCCAGTTCGGTAGCGCCTTCCATCTTCGACGTACCGCCGGTCAGCACGATGCCGGCCGGGATCAGGTCTTCGTAGCCACTGCGACGCAGCTCGGCCTGGATCAGGGTGAACAGCTCGTCGTAACGCGGCTCGACCACTTCGGCCAGGGCCTGACGGGACAGTTCGCGCGGTGGACGGTCGCCAACGCTCGGCACCTTGATGGTCTCACCGGCACCGGCCAATTTGGCCAGGGCACAGGCGTAGCGGATCTTGATTTCTTCGGCGTACTGGGTCGGGGTGCGCAACGCCATGGCGATGTCGTTGGTCACCTGATCGCCCGCAATCGGGATCACCGCGGTATGACGGATCGCGCCTTCGGTGAAGATCGCGATGTCAGTGGTGCCACCACCGATGTCCACCAGGCACACGCCCAGCTCTTTCTCGTCATCGGTCAGCACCGAGTACGCCGACGCCAGCTGCTCGAGAATGATGTCGTCGATTTCCAGGCCGCAGCGACGCACGCATTTTTCAATGTTCTGTGCGGCATTGACGGCGCAGGTGACGACGTGAACCTTGGCTTCCAGTCGCACGCCGGACATGCCCAGTGGCTCACGGACGCCTTCCTGGTTATCGATCACGTAATCCTGCGGCAGGGTGTGCAGCACGCGCTGGTCGGCCGGGATTGCCACGGCCTGGGCGGCGTCGAGCACACGCTCGAGGTCGGCGGAGCTGACTTCGCGATCACGAATGGCCACGATGCCGTGGGAGTTCAGGCTACGAATATGATTGCCGGCCACGCCAACGAACGCCGAGTGGATGCGGCAACCGGCCATCAGCTGAGCCTCTTCGATGGCGCGCTGGATCGACTGCACGGTGGACTCGATGTTCACCACCACGCCTTTCTTCAGGCCGCGGGACGGATGGGTACCGATCCCGACGATTTCCAGCGTGCCGTCGCCCGACACCTCGCCTACCAGCGCCACCACCTTGGAGGTGCCGATATCGAGACCGACGATCATTTTGCCGCTTTGAACGTTTGCCATGGGTCCTGCCTCTCTTAATTCTTCGCGACAGCGGGTTGGGCTGTCGTAGGCGCTACAGGTTCGCGCCAGCCAACGGCCAGGCCGTTGGCATAACGCAGATCGATGCGCGCAATGTTCGTAATCTGTTCTTTAAGCGTCTTGTCATAGATGGCAATGAAACGGCGCATCTTTTCCACCAGGTTGCCGCGTCCCAGCAGCAGTTCTATTCCAGGGCCCGCACTGCCGGGGCCAGTGGTCAGGAACCAACTGCCTCGTTCACGCAACTCCAGGCGTGCAATCGAGAAACCCAGGGGCCTGAGCATCTGGCTCAGCACCTGGTATTGCTGCATCACTTGCTGTTGGGCCCGCTGTGGGCCGAACAGCTGCGGCAGGTGTTCATAATTCGCCAGCTCACGCGGCGTGAACGCCTGTCCCTGGTTGTTCAACAGCGATTCGTCGCCCCAGCGAGCCACCGGCAGTTGTTCTTCCAGGCGGATCACCACTTGATCCGGCCACACCCGCCGTACCTCGGCATGGGCAATCCATGGCATCTGTTCCAGTTCGGTGCGCATGCTCGCCAGGTCGATGGTGAAGAAGCTCGACGCCACATAAGGGGCGATTCGCTGCTGCACTGCCTGCTGGCTGATGTAGCTCAAGTCACCCTGCACATTGATCCTGGTGATCGGTCGGTCGGCGTACGGCAGCAAACGCTGTGCGCCTTCGTAAGTACCGAATCCCAATGCGACCAACAGCACCGGCCAGAACAGACTTTTCAGAAAGCCGAAATTGGCTTTCGGCAGGCGCGCAGACATCGGCTCTTTGGCCACCATTCGGCTGGCACCCCGCGGCACCGGCTTGCGGCCGGGTGCGGGGGGCTGATGTCTCAACTGTGCGCCTTGCATGGTCTTAACCTCGCGGCTCTTGCTGACTGGCAGCGTTGCGGCCAACGCTCTCGGCCAGAATGGCCAGAACCAGTTGCTGGAAATCCAGGCCGGCCGCACGGGCCGCCATCGGCACCAGGCTGTGATCGGTCATGCCTGGCGCGGTGTTGACTTCCAGGAACCAGAACTGCCCGTCGGCGTCCTGCATCACGTCCGCCCTGCCCCAACCGGCGATACCCAGCGCCTCACAGGCTTTGGCCGTGAGGTCCATGAGTTCCTTTTCCTTGGCGCTGTCCAGCCCGCACGGAATGCGGTACTGGGTATCGTTGGCGATGTACTTGGCGTCGTAGTCGTAGAAACTGTGCGTCGTGCCCAGGGCAATGGGTGGCAACACCTGGTCACGCAGGGTGGCGATGGTGAACTCCGGACCTTGAATCCATTGCTCGACCAACACTTGCGAATCGTAGGTACTGGCCGCTTTCCAGGCGTCGATCAATTCGGACGCGGAAGTCACTTTGGCCATACCGATACTTGAACCTTCATGCGCCGGTTTGACGATCAAAGGGAAGCCCAGTTCCGTGGCCGCCGAAATACAATCGGCCTCGCTGCTCAGCACGGCGTGACGTGGCGTCGGAATGCCCAGGCTGTGCCAGACCTGCTTGGTGCGCAGCTTGTCCATGGCCAATGCCGAGGCGAGGATGCCGCTGCCGGTGTAAGGAATGCCCAGGCATTCGAGCAGGCCTTGCATGCTGCCGTCTTCACCGCCACGACCGTGGAGGATGATGAAGGCGCGGTCGATTTTTTCGTTCAGCAGACGCTGCAGAAGGTCATCGCCCACGTCGAGGCCGAACGCGTCCACGCCCGCGCTTTGCAGCGCATCGAGAACCGCATTGCCCGACTTCAGGGACACTTCGCGCTCGGCACTCTTGCCGCCGAACAGCACGGCGACGCGGCCGAAATCTTTCGGCGCGACAGTGGAGACGAGGTTGGCGTAGGCAGCAGTCATTTCAACTTCCCCTCGACCGGCGCAGCCACGGCGCCGGCGAACAACTCGCTTTTCAACAGTTTTGGTGCGAGACCGCCGATATCACCGGCGCCCTGGCACAGCAGAATGTCGCCCGCACGCAGCAGCGGCTTGACCAGCGGCGCGAGGTCGACACCACGCTCGATGTAGATCGGGTCAAGCTGGCCGCGCTGGCGGATGCTGTTGCACAGCTTGCGGCTGTCGGCGCCCGGGATCGGTTCTTCGCCGGCCGGATAGACTTCCATCAGCAGCAAGACGTTGGCGTCGGCCAGTACATTGACGAAGTCGTCGTACAGGTCGCGGGTACGGCTGTAGCGGTGCGGCTGATAGACCATCACCAGTCGGCGCTCCGGCCAGCCACCACGTACAGCCTTGATCACCGCCGCGACTTCGGTCGGGTGGTGGCCGTAGTCGTCGACCAGCATGACGTTGCCACCGTCCACCGGCAGTTCGCCGTAGACCTGGAAGCGACGGCCGACGCCCTGGAACCCGGACAGGCCCTGCACGATGGCTTCATCACTGACGCCTTCATCGGTGGCGATACAGATAGTCGCCAGCGCGTTCAATACGTTGTGGTTGCCCGGCATGTTCACCGAGACATCCAGCGGCTCGCGATCCGGACGCAGTACGGTGAAGAAGGTTTGCATGCCTTGCTGACGGACATTGATGGCGCGCACGTCGCAGTCTTCGCCGAAACCATAGGTGACGGTCGGACGCTTGACCTGCGGCAGGATTTCACGCACCACCGGATCGTCCAGGCAGACCACGGCCAGACCATAGAACGGCAGGTTGTGGAGGAACTCGACGAAGGTTTTCTTCAGTTTGTTGAAGTCACCGTCGTAGGTCGCCATGTGATCGGCGTCGATGTTGGTGACCACGGCCACCAGCGGTTGCAGGTGCAGGAAACTGGCGTCGCTTTCGTCGGCCTCGGCGATCAGATAACGGCTGGTACCGAGCTGGGCGTTGGTGCCCGCGGCATTCAGACGGCCACCGATCACGAAGGTCGGGTCCAGGCCACCGGCGGCGAACACCGAAGCGATCAGGCTGGTGGTGGTGGTTTTGCCGTGGGTACCGGCGACGGCGATACCGTGGCGATAGCGCATCAGCTCGGCCAGCATCTCTGCACGCGGCACCACCGGAATGCGGCGTTCCAGCGCGTTGGCGACTTCCGGATTGGAGGTGTTCACGGCACTCGACACCACCAGCACATCGGCAGCCGCTGCGTTTTCGGCACGGTGACCGATGAAAATCTGTGCGCCGAAGGATTCCAGGCGCTCGGTAACCGGCGAAGCTTTCAGGTCGGAACCGGACACTTCATAACCCAGGTTCAACAACACTTCGGCAATCCCGCACATGCCCACACCACCGATCCCGACGAAGTGGATGCGACGGATGCGGCGCATTTCCGGTTGTGGCATGGCTTTCTTATTCTCAACCATGGGCCACCTCCAGGCAGGTATCGACCACATTTCGGGTGGCATCGGGTTTGGCCAGGCGGCGGGCCGCAGTGGCCATATCATTGAGTCGTTGCGGTTGCATCAGGACCTCTGTCAGGCGAGCGGCAAGATCCGCTGCGCCAGTCGTTCTTTGCGGCATCAGGAAGGCAGCGCCTTCGCGGGCCAAATAATCGGCGTTGCGGGTCTGGTGATCGTCGATCGCGTGGGGCAAGGGCACCAGCATCGAGGGCAGACCGGCGGCAGCCAGTTCACTGATGGTCAGCGCACCGGCGCGACACACCACCAGGTCGGCCCAGCCATAAGCTTGGGCCATGTCTTTGATAAAGGGCTGCACTTGCGCCTCGACGCCAGCCGCGCGATAGCGCTCCGCAGTCACTTCATCGTGGTTTTTGCCGGCCTGATGGAATACCTCCGGACGCAAGTCGACGGCGACTTGCGACAGGGCGTCAGGCAGCAACTTGTTCAACGGCTCTGCCCCCAGGCTTCCGCCCAGGATCAGCAAACGTGCCTTGCGACCGCCCAGGGCAGGTCGCGGTGTTTCGAGGAACAGCTCGGTGCGCACCGGATTACCGGTGGTCCGTCGGCTGCTCGACAGGGTAAAGGTGTCGGGGAACGCTTCACAGACTCGGGCGGCCAACGGCACCAGCAGCCGATTGGCGGTACCGGCCACGGCGTTCTGCTCATGAACGATCACCGGCACGCCGGCCAGTTTCGCGGCGACTCCGCCAGGACCGGTCACAAAACCACCGAAACCAACGACACAGACCGGCCGCAACCGACGAATGATCGCCCGCGCCTGCCAGACCGACTTGAGAACCATGAACGGCGCCTTGAGCAAGGACAGTTTTCCCTTGCCCCGCACACCGCTGGCGTTGATCCGGTGCAACTCGATACCGGCTGCCGGAACCAGGTCGTTCTCGATGCCGCGCGGCGTGCCGAGCCAGTGCACCGTATAACCGCGGGACTGGAACTCGCGGGCACAGGACAATGCCGGGAACACGTGGCCACCGGTGCCGCCGGCCATGATCAATACGTTAGCGCCCATGGTTCGGCTCCTCGGCGAAGTCGCTCTCATGGAACTCCATCTCTTCACTGCCCAAATGAGTTCGACTCTCCCACTCGATGCGCAGCAGCAAACCGAGACAGGCACAGCAGATCACCAACGAACTGCCGCCATAACTGAGGAACGGCAGGGTCAGGCCCTTGGTGGGCAGCAGGCCGACGTTCACCCCGATGTTGATCAAGAATTGACCAATCCACAGGAACGACAGGCCGTACGCCACGTAGGCGGCAAAAAACTGCTTGGCCTTCTCGGCCCACAATCCGATGTACATGCCACGAATACAAACAAAGACGAACAACGCGACCGTGCACAAAGAACCCACGGCCCCCAGTTCTTCGGCCAGGACCGAGAACACGAAGTCGGTGTGGGCTTCCGGCAGGTAGAACTGTTTCTGCACGCTGTTGCCCAGGCCAACGCCCAGCCATTCGCCACGACCGAATGCGATCAATGCCTGAGACAACTGATAGCCGGCGCCGAACTGGTCGGCCCATGGATCGGCAAAGTTGGTCAGACGCGCCATCCGATACGGCTGCATTTGAATCAGCAACACCACCGCCGCAACCGCCAGCACAACCATCAAGGAAAAACGGAACAGCCCGACCCCGCCGAGGAACAGCATCGCCGCGGCAGCGCCCATCATCACAACGGTGGCACCGAAGTCCGGCTCCATCAGCAGCAGGCCCGCCATCGGCAGCAGAACGATGAACGGCTTGAAGAAGCCCATCCAGCTTTCCCGCACTTCCTTCTGGCGACGCACCAGATAACCGGCGAGGTAGATCACCACGAACACCTTGGCGATCTCGGACGGCTGCACGTTGAAGAAGCTGAAACCGATCCAGCGCATCGAACCGTTCACTTCACGGCCGATCCCCGGGACGATCACCATCACCAGCAAACCGAAGGCACCGATCAGCATCAGCCAGCCCAGGCGTTGCCAGGTGGCGATCGGAATCATCATGGTGACAACGCAGGCACCCAGGCCCAGCACCACATAAATAAGGTGGCGAATCATGTAATACAGCGGGCTGCCCGACTGTGCCGCCGCCACTTCGGTGGAGGCCGATGCAATCATGATCAGCCCCAGGCCCAGCAGCGCCAGGCAACCGGCGAGCATCGGGAAGTCGAGGTCGATGCCGCGCCCGGTGATGAGTGGCGACGGGAATGGCTTGATAATGCCTTTGAGGCTCATGCCAGATCCTCCACGGCGCGGACGAACTGGTGACCACGGTCTTCGTAGTTCTTGAACATGTCGAAGCTGGCACAGGCCGGCGACAGCAGCACCACGTCACCTGGCTGGGCAGCGGCGCGGCACTGTTCCACGGCTTCGACCAGCGAGCCGGCGCGAATCAACGGCACGGCATCGCCGATGGCCTCACCAATCTTGTCGGAGTCACGGCCCATCAGAATGACGGCGCGGCAGTTGGCCGCCACCGGATCGCGCAGATCCTTGAACTCGGCGCCCTTGCCGTCGCCACCGGCAATCAGCACGATCTTGCCGTCGATGTCCGCGCCCAGGCCTTCGATGGCGGCCAGGGCAGCACCGACGTTGGTGGCTTTGGAATCGTTGTAATAGCCCACGCCTTCCAGGTCCCGCACCCACTGGCAACGGTGTTCCAGCCCGGCGAAGTTGCGCAGGGCCGAGAGCATGGCATCGAACGGCAGGCCGACGGCGTGGCCAAGGGCCAATGCCGCCAGGGCGTTGGATTGATTATGGGCGCCGCGAATTTTCAGCTCGCGCACCGGCATCAGGTTCTGGAACTCGAAAGCCAGGTACTTCTCGCCGTCTTCTTCGCGGAGACCGAAAGCCTTGAAGTCCGGTTTGTTCAGGCCGAAGGTCCAGCAAGGCTGACCCTCGCCCATCAGCGGACGGCTCAAGGCATCCTGGCGGTTGACCACGAACTGCTTCGCACCACGGAAAATCCGGTGCTTGGCCAGGTGATAGGCCGGCAGACCGCTGTAGCGATCCATGTGGTCTTCGCTGATGTTGAGTACGGTCGCCACTTCGGCGTTGAGTTGATCGGTGGTTTCGAGCTGGAAGCTCGACAACTCCATCACGTACAGCTCGATGTCGTCGCGCAGCAGATCCAGTGCCGGCGTGCCGAGGTTGCCACCGACGGCGACGCGCTTGCCGGCCGCGGCCGCCATTTCGCCGACCAGGGTGGTCACGGTGCTTTTCGCGTTGGAGCCGCTGATGGCCACGATCGGTGCCTTCGCGTTACGCGCGAACAGCTCGATGTCGCCGGACAGCTTCACGCCACGGGCAGCGGCAGCCTGCAGGGCCGGAGTCGCCAGCGCCAGGCCGGGACTCACGTAGAGCTCGTCGGCACGGCACAGGAATTCGACATCCAGCTCGCCACAACGCACTTCCACGTGCGGATAGTCACGCTTGAGCGTGGCCAGTTCCGGTGGATTTTCCCGCGTATCGGCCACGGCAAACGCCACGCCCCGGTTCGCCAGGAAGCGAACCAGGGACATGCCGCTCTTGCCGAGGCCGACAACGATGCGGAAGTGGTCAGAAGCGATCAGAGACACGTGTTTCTACCTCAGCTTCAGGGTGGCAAGGCCGATCAGCACGAGAATCACGGTGATGATCCAGAAACGGACGATCACGCGCGGCTCGGGCCAGCCCTTGAGTTCAAAGTGGTGGTGAATCGGCGCCATGCGGAATACGCGGCGACCGGTCAGCTTGAAGGAAGCAACCTGAATGACGACTGACAGGGTCTCCATCACGAACACGCCGCCCATGATGAACAGGACGATTTCCTGACGAACGATCACCGCGATGGTGCCCAGGGCCGCGCCCAGCGCCAGTGCGCCAACGTCGCCCATGAAGACTTGCGCCGGGTAGGTGTTGAACCACAGGAACCCCAGGCCCGCACCGATCAGCGCGCCGCAGAACACGATCAGCTCGCCCGCACCCGGTACGTAAGGGATGAGCAGGTATTCGGCGAATTTCACGTTACCCGATAGGTAGCAGAAGATCCCCAGGCCGCCGCCGACCATCACGGTCGGCATGATCGCCAGGCCGTCGAGGCCGTCGGTCAGGTTGACCGCGTTGCTCGATCCGACGATCACGAAATAGGTCAGGACGATGAAGCCCGCACCCAACGGAATGCTGTAGTCCTTGAGCATCGGCAGGATCAGGGTGGTTTCCACCGGGGTCGCGGCGGTCATATAAAGGAAGATCGCTGCGCCCAGACCGAACACCGACTGCCAGAAGTATTTCCAGCGGCTCGGCAAGCCTCGGGAGTTCTTCTCGATCACCTTGCGGTAGTCGTCGACCCAGCCGATGGCGCCGTACAGCAGGGTCACCAGCAAAACGACCCAGACATAACGATTGCTCAGGTCAGCCCACAGCAGGGTGCTGACGCCGATCGAAGACAGAATCAGCGCACCACCCATGGTCGGGGTGCCGGACTTGGACAGGTGCGATTGCGGGCCGTCATTGCGAACGGACTGTCCGATCTGACGGTTCTGCAGGGTGCGGATCATCCACGGGCCATAGCACAGCGACAAAACCAGCGCGGTCAGTACACCGAGAATCCCGCGCAGGGTCAGGTACTGGAAGACCGCGAAGCCTTTGTAGAACTGTTGCAGATACTCCGCTAGCAGCAGCAGCATTAATGTTTCTCCAGACTGGTCCCGCACAAAGCGGCGACGATGTTTTCCATCGCAGCGCTGCGCGAGCCCTTGATCAAAATGGTGGTGTTTGTGTCTTGCTCGGCGCCCAGGGCCTTGATCAGTTCAGCCTGCGTGCTGAAATGAAAGGCCTGTGGACCGAAGGCGTTGACGGCGTGAAGCATCATCGGCCCGACGGCGTACAGCGCAGAAACCTTGCCACGGGCGTATTCGCCCACGTCGCGGTGCCCCTGCTCCGCCCAATCGCCCAACTCGCCGATATCCCCGAGCACCAGGACGGTGCGACCGGAAAAGCCGGCGAGTATATCAACGGCGGCGCACATGGAGGTGGGGTTCGCGTTGTAAGTGTCATCAATCACGCGCATGCCGTTGCTGGCCAGTTGTGCGACGGTGCGACCCTTGACCGGTTGCACCGCGCCCAGGCCGGTGGCGATGCCGAACAGCGATACACCCAGTGCATGGGCGGCGGCTGCAGCGGCCATGGCGTTGGCAACGTTATGGGTGCCGAGCAGGTTCAATTGAACGCGCTCCACACCTTCGGGTGTGTGCAGGTTGAACGCCGGGCATCCGCGGGCATCGGTGGCCAGGTCGCTGGCATGGAAGTCCGCACTGCTGTTGGTCAGGGCGAAGGTCAGCACCTTGCGACCGGCTGCGCGTTTCTTCCAGATGTCGAACGCCTTGTCATCCAGATTGAGAACGGCGACGCCATCGGCATCCAGCCCTTCAATAATCTCACCCTTGGCTTCGACGATTTTTTCCGGCCCGCCGAACTCGCCCACGTGGGCGGTCCCGGCATTGTTGAGAATGGCCACGTGGGGCTTGGTCATGCCGACGGTGTAGGCAATTTCACCCAGGCGTGAGGCTCCGAGCTCGATCACGGCGGCGGTGTGTTCCGGCGCCAGTTCGAGCAGGGTCAGCGGAACGCCGAGGTCGTTGTTCAGGTTGCCACGGGTCGCCAGCACCGGGCCCCGGGTGCGCAGGATGCTCGCGAGCATTTCCTTGACCGTGGTCTTGCCACTGGAGCCGGTGACCGCAGCGACCGGATGGCTATAGGCTGCACGGTTCAGTGCGCCCAATTGCCCCAATGCCTGACGGGTATCGCTGACCAGCAATTGCGGCAGTGTGCTGTCGGCGACTTCGCGCTCGACCAATGCCGCGACGGCGCCTTTGGCCGCCACGTCATTGAGATAGTCATGGCCATCGAAGCGCGGGCCGGCCAAGGCAATAAACAACTGACCCGGCTTGATCGCGCGACTGTCGATGCTGACGCCGTCGAAGCTGGCATCGGCACCGATCAGGCGGCCACTCAATGCGCCGGTCAGTTCGCTGAGTTTCAAGGCTTTAAGCATGGGCCACCTCCCAAGCGGTCAAGGCGTGATCGGCCTCGACCAGATCAGAGAAGGCATGGCGCTCGCCGTTGATTTCCTGATAGTCCTCATGACCTTTACCGGCCAGCACGATCACGTCATCCGCCGAAGCACCGGCGATCAACCGGGCAATCGCCTGGCCACGGCCAGGGACGAACATCACTTTGTCCACAGCCATGAAACCGGCGCGGATGTCATCGAAAATAATCGCCGGATCTTCGGTACGCGGGTTGTCGTCGGTGACCAGCACGCCGTCGGCCAACCGCTCGACCACTTCAGCCATCAATGGACGCTTGCCGCGATCACGGTCGCCGCCGCAGCCGAACAGGCACAGCAAGCGCCCCTTGACGTGCGGACGCAGCGCGGTCAGGACTTTTTCCAGGGCATCCGGGGTGTGGGCATAATCGACCACCACCAGCGGCTGAGCGCCGCCGCCAAGACGCTGCATGCGACCGGCAGGGCCTTCGAGTTTCGGCAGCACCTTGAGAATTTCGTCGAGGGCGTAATCCAGACCGAGCAAGGCGCCGACGGCAGCCAGTACATTGCTCAGGTTGAAACGACCGAGCAGGGTGCTGCGCAAATGGTGTTCGCCCTGCGGCGTGACCAGCGTGGCGCGCACGCCTTCGTCGCCGAACTGCGCTTCGCGGCAATACAGGTAGGCGCTGCTGTCGAGCAGGCTGTAGGTAATCAGCCGCGACTCGCGTTTATCGGCGGCCAACTGCCGGCCGAAATCGTCGTCGAGGTTGACCACCCGGCATTTCAAATCGTTCCAGGCAAACAGTTTGGCCTTGGCTTCGCCGTAGGCCTGCATGGTGCCGTGATAATCCAGATGATCGCGGGAAAGATTGGTCATCACCGCCACGTCGAACGCCAGCGCGGTGACCCGCCCCTGATCCAGGCCATGGGACGACACTTCCATGGCCACGGCTTTGGCACCGGCCTTTTTCAGGTCGCCAAGGGTCGCTTGCACGGCAATCGGATTCGGCGTGGTGTGCAGGCCGCTTTCCAGGGCACCGTAGAAACCGGAGCCCAGGGTGCCGACGATGCCGCAGTGCTGGCCGAGCAGGTCCAGCGCCTGGGCCACCAGCTGGGTCACGCTGGTCTTGCCGTTGGTGCCGGTCACGCCGATCAGGTTCAGGTGATGGCTCGGCTCGCCATAAAAACGTCCGGCGATATCCGACAGTTGCGCCGCCAGGCCTTTGACCGGAATCAACGGCACCTCGGTAATCGGCAGCACGGTGGCGCCTTCCACTTCGTACGCCACGGCAGCGGCACCGCGCTGCAGCGCATCACCAATGTGCGCACGGCCGTCGAACTTGCCGCCCGGCACCGCGAGAAACAGGTCTCCGGCGCGCACATTACGGCTATCGAGCGCCAATTCACGGATCAACAGATCGTGGCCGGCGTGGGGAAAAATCTTGTTCAGACTCAATGACATCAGCCGCGCCCTCCATTGGCTTTCAGCGGAACGACCGGGGTGGCGTTGGCTTGTTGAACAGGTGGCAGGTTGTCCGGGGTGACGTTCATCAGGCGCAGGGTGCCGGACATTACGCGACTGAACACCGGTGCCGAGACCAGGCCACCGAAGTAACCGGCCTTGGTCGGCTCATCGATGACAACCACGATGGCATAACGCGGATCGTTCATCGGGCCGAAACCGGCGAACAGCGAGCGGTAGGAGTTCTCGGCATAGCCTTTGGTGCCGACCGAGGTCTTGCGCGCAGTACCGGATTTGCCGCCGACGTGATACGCCGGCACTTGCGCACGGAATACACCGCGCGGCGCTTCGATCACTTGCTGCAACATGCCATGCATGGTTTTCGCCACTGCTTCCGGCAGCACTTGGGTGGTTTGCGGCGCCTTGTCGGTTTTGATCAGTGTCAGCGGCGCAAGGCGACCGTTGTTGGCCAGCGCCGAGAAGGCGTGGACCAACTGGATCGCTGTCACCGAGACCCCGTAGCCGTAGGACAGCGTGGCCGTCTCGGCCTTGCGCCATTCGCGGTAGTTCGGCAGGTTGCCGACACGTTCGCCCGGGAAGCCGAGACCCGTGTCCTGGCCGAGACCGAGTTTTTGTGCCAGGCGGAAAATGGTTTCGCCACCAATATCGAACGCGACCTTACTCATGCCGACGTTACTGGAATTGATCAGAATGCCAGTCATATCCAGCACCGGACCTTCGGTCTTGGAGACGTCCTTGATGGTGTACTTGCCAATCTGCAAGGAGCCCGGATACACCTCGACGGTATCGCTCGGTTTCCAGCGTCCGGTTTCGATGGCGGCGCTCATGGAGATCGCCTTCATGGTCGAGCCCGGTTCGAACACGTCGATCATCGCGCGGTTGCGCATCATCGCCGGTTGCAGGTTGCGACGGTTGTTCGGGTTGTAGGTCGGCTGGTTGACCATCGCGAGGATTTCGCCGGTCTTCACGTCCATGATCACCAGGCTGCCGGCCTTGGCACCATTTTCGATGATCGCGTTGCGCAATTCGCGGTTGGCCAGATATTGCAGGCGCAGGTCAATGGACAACGCCAAGGGCTTTCCGGCCTTGGCGTTTTTGGTGACCTGGACATCCTTGATCAGCCGGCCACGCCGGTCCTTGATGACCTGTCGCTTGCCGGGGACCCCGGCCAGCCATTCGTCATAGGCCAACTCGACACCTTCTCGACCATGGTCGTCGATGTCGGTAAAACCAACCATGTGGGCGGTGACTTCTCCGGCGGGGTAGAAACGACGAAATTCTTCGATTCCGTAGACACCCGGTACTTTCAGGTCGAGCACAGCCTGACCCTGCTCGGGGGTCAACCCGCGCACCAGGTAAATGAATTCTTTATTGGCTTGAGCTTCAAGACGCTCGGCCAGGGCTTTCGGATCTTGCCCCAGCGCGGCGGCCAGTGCTGGCCACTTTTCCTTGGCCAGCTGCATTTCCTTGGCATTGGCCCATAGGGTAGTGACCGGCGTACTGACGGCCAGAGGCTCGCCGTTACGGTCGGTAATCAGACCACGGTGAGCCGGAATCGGGATATGACGAACGCTACGCGCGTCACCCTGGCCTTTGAGGAAGTCACGGTCGACCACTTGCAGGTCGATGATGCGCCAGGCGATCGCCACCACCATGACGCCGAGCAATCCCAGCACCAGGCGAAACCGCCAGGGAAAGAGCGCGCCTTCGAGTTTCATCATGGCGCCACCATCTGCACTTCGGCGGCACCGGGAATGCGCATTTTCAGTTGTTCGGTGGCCAGCACTTCGATGCGGCTATGGGCAGTCCAGGTGCTCTGCTCGAGAATCAACCGGCCCCATTCGGCTTGCGCTTTGTCACGCACACTCAACTCGTTGTACAGCGAGTTCAGCAACTGACGATTCCAGTGCGCGCTATAGGACACGCCGATGGCAGACACGAGCACGCCAATGAACAGCAGCAGCATGAAAAAGCTTCCGCCGGGCAGTGGCTTGGCGAAAAGCTTGCTCACCGCAGCTTCTCCGCCACACGCATGACAGCGCTACGGGAACGGGGGTTGGCTTTGAGTTCGGCGTCGGAGGCCGTCTGTGCTTTGCCATGGATTTTGATTTTCGGTTCGAAAGCGACATGCCGAACCGGCAGGTTGCGCGGCAGGTTGTCGGCTTCGCCTTTCACCAGTTTGCGCATGAACAGTTTGACGATACGGTCTTCGAGCGAATGGAAGCTGATCACCACCAGGCGACCGCCCACTTCCAGGCACTCCAGGGCGGCTTCAAGGCCGGTTTCCAGATCACCCAATTCGTTGTTGACGTGAATGCGCAGCCCCTGGAACGCACGGGTAGCAGGGTTCTTGCCCTTTTCCCACGCCGGGTTGGCGACTTTCAATACTTCAGCCAGATCGCCGGTGCGCTCGAACGGCTTGATGTCGCGACGCTCGGCCACGGCACGGGCCATGCGCCCGGAAAAACGCTCTTCGCCGTATTCCTTGAACACGCGGGCGATTTCTTCCACCGGTGCGGTGTTGACGAACTCGGCCGCACTGATCCCGCGGGACGGGTCCATACGCATGTCCAGGGGGCCGTCATTGAGGAAACTGAAGCCGCGCTCAGGGTCGTCGAGTTGCGGCGAAGACACGCCGAGGTCAAGCAATATGCCGCTGACCTTGCCTTGCAGTCCGCGTTCGGCGACTTCGGATCCAAGCTCGGCAAAGCTGCGCTGCACAACGACAAAGCGGCCGTCTTCGGCCGCTAGCGTCTGCCCGGTGGCAATCGCTTGAGGATCTTTGTCGAACCCGAGCAACCGCCCATCAGGACCCAGTCGGCTCAGGATCAACCGGCTATGTCCGCCCCGCCCGAACGTGCCATCCAGATAGCAGCCATCAGGGCGTACGGCGAGAGCCTCGACGGCTTCGTCAAGCAGTACGGTGATGTGGTTAAAGCCGCTATCAATAGTCACAGGATCAAATCACGCAGTTCATCAGGCATGGCGCCCGGTTGTTGAATAGCAGCCAGGTCAGCGGCAGAAACCGCATTCCAGGCATCCTCGTCCCACAATTGGAACTTGTTCAGTTGGCCTACCAACATCGCGTGCTTATCCAACTTGGCATATTCACGAAGACGCGGCGGTACCAGGAAACGACCACTGCCATCGAGCTCGAGGTCGACGGCATTACCAATCAGTAAACGTTGCAGGCGGCGGTTCTCTTCACGGAGCGAAGGCAGTGCGCGCAGTTTGGTTTCAATAATTTCCCACTCATCGAGGGGGTAAACACACAAACACGGATCAACGGCATCAATTGTGACGATTAACTGCCCGGAACTACGCGAAACGAGCTCGTCACGGTACCGGCTCGGCATGGCGAGACGGCCCTTTGCATCGAGACTGATAGCGTTGGCTCCGCGAAACACGTCAGCGTTTCTCCAAATATTAGCGTTTTGCGCTCAAAAAACCCACTTCATGCCACTTTCCGCCACTTGCGCACACTATAGGAATGCGCCCACCACACCGTCAAGGCGCGGATTGAAGGAAAACCCTTACAGAACTGAGATTTAGGAGCATAAAAGGAGGGGTAACCAGAATCCGGCAGATGCACCTGCCCGATAACTTGAATCAGCACAGAGGGCTGCGTTCGGAAGTTAAAGTAATTTATTAAGAGTAAGATTTTTTTGGTATTACGAAAGTGTTAATGCCGACGTTTCTGAAAGGAGGGAAATTGCTATCACCACCACTCTGCTCAATGATTTAAGCAGAGGGAAGAAAAAAGGTGGAGAGTCGATCTGTAAGCCGGGTTCTGTCTTGAACAGTCATTCGTCTACGATGGCCATCACTGGACATCTTTAGCAACCTACCCGGTCCCAGCGCGGGCCACGCCTTGGGACCCTATTTGGTCTTGCTCCAAGTGGGGTTTACCTAGCCACGAACTGTTGCCAGACGTGCGGTGCGCTCTTACCGCACCTTTTCACCCTTACCGGCGCCGAAGCGCTTAGGCGGTTATTTTCTGTGGCACTTTCCGTAGGCTCACGCCTCCCAGGCATTACCTGGCACTTCGCCCTATGGAGCCCGGACTTTCCTCCCCCCCCTAATTTTCATAGAGGGCAGCGACTGTCCGATCGACTCTCCGTCGCGAAGGTTAACGGCAGAGCGCTTGAAGAACAAGCGCTAAAAGCCTTTGGCCATGCCAGCGCGTCGGTTTTTACTCGCCCTTCTGTTTATCCAGCGCAACCTGATAGAGCACATTCTTGCGCTCACCGGTGATTTGCGCTGCCAGTGCCGCGGCACGCTTGAGCGGCATTTCTTCAAGCAACAGGTTGAGGATGCGCATCGCCTCACTGCTGACTGCGTCTTCGCTCTCGGGTGCCGACCAACCCGCCACCAGCACCACACACTCACCACGCTGCTGATTGCTATCCGACTCGACGAACTGGCGCAACTCGGCCAGTGGCAAGCCCTTGAGGGTTTCAAACGTCTTGGTCAACTCCCGCGCCAGCAATGCAGGACGGTCGGCGCCGAACACCAGCTCCATGTCTTGCAGGCATTCGAGGATCCGGTGCGGGGCCTCATAAAAGATCAATGTGCGCGGCTCTTCCTTTATCAACTCCAGACGAGCGCGCCTTCCCACAGCCTTGGCCGGCAGAAAACCTTCAAAGATGAAACGATCAGAGGGCAGCCCGGCCGCCGACAATGCTGCAATCAATGCACAGGCGCCCGGAACCGGTACCACATTGATCCCGGCTGCACGAGCCTGGCGCACCAGGTGATAACCCGGATCGGAAATCAACGGCGTGCCTGCATCGGAGATCAGCGCCACATCATCACCCGCGAGCAGGCGAGTAATAAAGCGACTGCCCTCATCACGCTCATTGTGCTCATGGCAAGCCGCCAGCGGCGTAGGAATGCCGAAGTGCTGCATCAAACGCTGGGAGTGCCGGGTATCCTCGGCGGCGATCAACGCGACCTCGCGCAGGATTTTCAGCGCACGCGCACTGATGTCGTCCAGGTTGCCGATGGGCGTCGCCACCACATAAAGCGAGCCAGCAGCGGAATTCAAAGCACCTGGAGCAGTCAAAGCGCACACCTCATGATCGATAAAGCCGCCATTGTAACGCGTAGCGACGCTGGCGATATGCGCAAGCATCATCGGGTTTTGCAACGGTTTGTGCCGCACCGCAACATTTACACCAGCTAAATTGATCGATTCACGCCAGTAACATCGCGCCCCGGCCAGCGCTTGGGTACAATTCCACGCTAATTTGATCGAGTATCAGGAACACTTACATGATCGCTTGCCTGCGGCTGTTCACTGCCCTCTGCCTCGCTGCCTTGCTGGCGGCCTGCGCCAGCTCGCCCTCTTCCAGCCTTGGCGAACTACCACGGACCCCGGATGCCAGTATCGAGCAACTGCTCGAGAAAGCCGCCCAAAGCAAATCGCCGGAGGACGCCGCCCTGTTGCGCCTGAGCGCTGCAGACCTGGCTTACCACCAAGGTAATGCCGCCCAATCCGCGCAAATCCTGCAGCAAGTGCCCGTGGAGCAACTCAAGCCCGGCCAGCAGGTCTTCGCCAATACACTGGCCGCCGAATTGGCATTGACCCGCAACCAGCCGAAAGCCGCGCTGACCGCCCTGAGCCACCCGAGCATGGCGCGCCTGGCAGAATTGCCGCAAGAGCAGCAGGTCCGCACTGGCACCGTTCGCGCTCGTGCGCTTGAAGCCGATGGCCAGACCCTGGCCGCCGCAAAGGAACGCATCTTCATTGCGCCGATGCTCAGCGGTGACGCCGCCGGCAAAAACCACGAAGCGATCTGGGCACTGATCGCCTCGCTGCCGACTGACCAATTGCAGCCGAACACGACGGACGATCTCGGCGGCTGGATGGGCCTGGCGCTGGCGGTAAAAACGGCCGGCACCGTGGAACAGCAGCAGGCCGCCATCGATAACTGGCGCGCACAGCACCCTAAACATCCGGCTGCCATTCAGTTGCCACTGCCACTGACCAAACTCAAGGAGCTGGCCGGCCAGTCCCTGAGCAAGATCGCCCTGCTGCTGCCGCAGGATGGTCCGCTGGCCTCGGTCGGCAAAGCATTGCGCGAAGGCTTCATGGCCGCTCACTATCAGGCGCAGCAAGCCGGGCAGAAGCCGCCAGCCATCGAGTTTTATGACAGCTCGCGCCTGACGTCCCTCGACGAGTTCTATCGCAAGGCCCAGGCCGATGGCGTGCAACTGGTCATTGGCCCACTGGAGAAGCCGCTGGTCAAACAGCTGAGCACTCGCCCGCAATTGCCGATCACCACCTTGGCGCTTAACTACAGCGAAGGCGAGCAAGGCCCGGCCCAACTGTTCCAGTTCGGTCTGGCCGCTGAAGACGAAGCCCGCGAAGTGTCTCGCCGCGCTCGCGCCGACGGCCTGCATCGCGCAGCCATCATGGTGCCGAAAGGCGAATGGGGCGACCGCGTACTTCGAGCGTTCAGCCAGGACTGGCAAGCCAACGGCGGCAGCATCGTCGCCACCGAACGCGTCGACCAGCCGGTTCAATTGGCCCAGCAGATTGCCGACATGTTCCAACTGCGTCAGAGCGAAGGTCGCGCCAAGAGCCTGCAAAGCACCGTCGGTTCGCAAGTCGCCGCCCAACCTTCCCGTCGCCAGGACATCGAATTCATCTTCCTGGCCGCCACCCCACAACAGGCTCAACAGATCAAACCGACCCTGAACTTCCAGTACGCAGGCGATGTTCCGGTTTACGCCACGTCCCACGTGTTCAGCGCCAGCGGCGATGTGAACCAGTACAACGACATGAACGGCATCCGCTTCTGCGAAACGCCATGGTTGCTGGACGCTAATGATCCGTTGCGCAAACAAGTCACCGCTCAATGGCCACAAGCAGCCGGCAGCCTGGGTCGCTTGTATGCCATGGGTGTCGACGCTTATCGCCTGGCGCCGCGCCTGGGGCAACTCAAGGCCCTGCCGGACAGCCGCATCGAAGGCGAATCGGGCAGCCTGGGCATGACGCAGAACCAGCGCGTCGTGCGGCAGTTGCCGTGGGCCGAGTTCGTCAATGGCCAGGTTCAGCGCCTGCCGGACACTTCACGCTAATGCCCGACAGGTCACGCCAGCAAAGCGGTAAAGATGCCGAGCGCCAGGCGCTCGGGCATCTTCAACAACAAGGTCTGCGGTTGCTGGCGCAGAACTGGCTGTGTAAACGCGGCGAGCTTGATCTGGTCATGCTAGATGGCGATACAGTAGTATTCGTTGAAGTTCGCTACAGGAAAAACACTCAATGGGGTGGCGCGCTCGGCAGCATCGATGAGCGCAAACGGCAGAAACTGATTTTTGCCGCGCAGTATTTTCTTCAGCGCGAGTCGCGCTGGGCCAATTCCCCTTGCCGTTTCGACGTGGTTGCCATTGATAGCGACCTCGATCAGTTGAACTGGTTACAGAATGCCTTTGACAGCTGATCGCTTGCACCCGAAACCGGACAACACCCAACACTTTTGCTCTTTGCTTTGCGGGCTGCACATTCACGTGCCGGACAGCCGCGCTCATTAAGGTCACACAGATGGACATGCAATCCCGAATTCGCCAGCTTTTTCAGGCCAGTATCGACACCAAGCAACAGGCGATGGACGTACTTGCACCGCACATCGAGCAAGCCAGCCAGGTCATGGTCAACGCCCTGCTCAACGAAGGCAAAATGCTTTCCTGCGGCAACGGCGGCTCTGCCGGTGATGCCCAGCATTTCTCATCCGAGCTGCTCAACCGCTTCGAGCGTGAGCGCCCAAGCCTGCCCGCCATCGCGCTGACCACCGATAGCTCGACGATCACCTCGATCGCCAACGATTACAGTTACAACGAAGTCTTCTCCAAGCAGATCCGCGCCCTCGGCCAGCCAGGCGACGTTTTGCTGGCGATTTCCACCAGCGGTAACTCGGCGAACATTATTCAAGCGATCCAGGCCGCACATGATCGCGAAATGATTGTCGTAGCATTGACCGGTCGTGACGGCGGCGGCATGGCATCGCTGCTACTGCCCGAAGACGTGGAGATTCGCGTACCGGCCAACGTCACCGCACGTATTCAGGAAGTCCACCTGCTGGCGATCCATTGCCTTTGCGACTTGATCGACAGCCAACTGTTCGGGAGTGAAGAATGACCCCTAATCGCCTCGGCCTACTGGCCTTGACCCTGTGCCTCGGCATCAGCGGCTGCACCTCGGTAGTGACTGCCAGCCGTGAAGCACCGATTGAAGATGACCGTGGTACTCGCACACTGGGCAGCAAGATCGACGACTCCCTGATCGACACCAAGGTTGGCGTCAACGTCGCCAAGGCCGACCCGGCCCTGGACAAGGATTCGCACATCGTCGTTACCAGCTTCAATGGCGTTGTGCTGCTCGCCGGCCAAACCCCGCGCGCAGACCTCAAGGCCAAGGCCGAGCAGGCCGCTGCTGCCGTTCAGCGTGTGAAGACCGTGCATAACGAACTGCAAGTCCTGCCGCCCTCCAGCTTCCTTGCCCGCCAGAACGACACCTGGCTGACCTCCAAGATCAAGACCCAGATGCTCACCGACCCGAACATCCCCGGCTCCCGGATCAAGGTTGTCACCGAAAATGGGATCGTCTACCTGCTGGGCCTGTTGACCAAGCAGGAAGCCGCTCAGGCGACCAATCTGGTGCAGGGTGTTTCCGGTGTACAGAAAATCGTGAAACTGTTTGAGTACATCGACTGATACCCCTTCCTGTAGGAGCCGGCTTGCCGGCGAAGGCGTCAGCACAGTCAACGTATCAATCGTCTGAATTGACGCTTTCGCTGGCAAGCCGGCTACCATAGGGGGTCGGGTGCAATGCTAATGTTGGGGGTAGAGGCGGTCGATGCGGGTCTTGCCGGCGGCGACGATGCGTTCCAGCGACGGGGTCGGGAGGAACCGCATCTGGGCGATCCGTGCGCGTGCGTGGCGCTCTGGGGGGGTGTGGCGCGGTGTTGTTGGG
>NZ_WTFT01000080.1 GCF_009861505.1 Pseudomonas izuensis
GAGGCAAGGGTGATGAGCATCACCGCGCAGATCACTCCGGGCCTTTGCAAGTAGCGGGTTGATGTGGACTGCGGTTTGACATGTTTCATGTTGGGACCCCTCGCGTCATGCCATATCGGCGAAACCCACCGCCCTCTATCGGGACGACAGCTGCTGCGGGTAAAAGGGGCCATGCAACAGGTGGGCCGTATTGCGGGCCCGGAAAAAAGTTCAAACTAATTAGTTAGTTGTTTCCAATTGTGTATTCAGGAGAGGAGGTAAATTGGGGGCAGTGGGGGATATTCCTCAATAGCGGGTAAAAGGCAGTTATTTTCAGTGGGTTACTTTCCCCAGTTGGTGGGGGAATAGTTCCCTGAATTTTTTGACTAAAAGCAGTATGAGAGACTTTATTGATAAGGTTTTGATCGAGTTTTGCCCTCCCTTAGGGCGGTATTCGCTGTGCCGCAACAGTGGCTGGTTTCTGATGAAAAGACTGGTGTCCGCAGAGTTAAAAGATCGCGGAAACGCGCAATTAGGAGAAAATTCGTGGGATATCTGTTGAGAGGCCAGAGAATGTCTTCTATTGGCCGTTTTCTGCTCGCCGCGACAGGCACATAGCGACCCATTGCTGCCGGTCAGCAGCGGCAAAGAACGACCAATTGCAGCCTCTCAGGCTGAGCGATGGTCGGCCAAAAGCGGCCAATCACCAAGGTTTGCTTTAGGCCAATTCGCGATAGGCAGGTTTGGATTGAGCGATGGCCCCGGTCGCATAAATTTGAAATGCACGGTATTGCCCGACAGAAACATACTTCGCAGACGCCCAGGTGAGTGGTGATCTGGTGATCTGGTGATCATGAGTTGGGAGCCCGCTGCCTAAGGCGGACTGTTTTAGGAAGTTAGATTTTTCTATACAGTGCCCATATCCATCTCTGGGCTCAAGGTTCCAAGCCAAGCGACAAGGCACACTATGATTATTGCCACTGTGAGCTCCAGGGCCATACTGCGCCGCAAAGCATTAATGGCACCAGTGTACTCTCCGCTCTGGATTGATCGCGCTAAAAGTGGGCTCAAGTGAAAACGGTTCATCGTGGCTAATACGAGCATCGCTGCGAATAGTAAAATTTTCAAACAAAGCAGCGCGCCATATGTGCTAAACATCACACCCTCAAGTGTTGGGCCAACAATAAACAGATAATTCACTACGCCGGTGATAACGAGGCTCACTACGATCAATGCACCCGCTGTCTCAAAGCCGGTAAGCACTCGAGAGAGAGTTCGCACCTCTTGTTCGCCATTCAGTATTTTCGTACGCAGTAATAAAGCGAATGCCGCCAGGGCGCCGAGCCAGCCTCCTGCGGCCAACAGGTGGAAGATGTCGCTGGCGAAATGCATGTAACGCTTATCGCCTTCGTCCATAGCACCATGCCCAGTCCACGCGAGGGTGGCTAAGGCTACGGCACCGCACAAAGTAACTATCCACAAACTGAGGGTCGGAAAGCGTTTGTTTAGCGTCAAACCGATACCCGCTAAGACAAGGGCTGCTATGCGGACCATCCACATGAGCCCGACATCGGTCCCCATCAGCACCATTTCGAAAATATGGCGCTGAAGTTCCATAAGTTCGGAAACACCACTCATTGCCTTGGCAAGTAACAACATGGCTGCGAGAGACAGAAGTACGCCAACAGCGACGGTGCCGAAAACTAGCG
>NZ_WTFT01000081.1 GCF_009861505.1 Pseudomonas izuensis
GGGCAAGCCCGCTCCCACAAGTTTCGAGTTGCACCCGGAAAGTGGGTTCGACACAGAACCTGTGGGAGCGGGCTTGCCCGCGATGAGGCCAGATCAGGCAATGCTGACCTTGCGCCCCAACACCGTCGTCCAACGCTCCGAAAGTATCACCCCACCCAAGGTCAACATCCCGCCCACCAGGTGATACATCGCCAATTGCTCATGCAGCACCCCCGCCGCAATCAAGGCCGTCATCACTGGCAGCAAATTGAAGAACAACGTGGTCCGGCTCGGTCCCAGGCGCACCACGGCCTGCATCCAGGCCAGGGGCGCCAGCATTGAAGCCAGTAGGCAGGCATACAGCACCAGCGGAATGTTCTGCAGGGTCGGGCCGATTTTCGGCGAGGCGAGGAACAAGGGAAACAGCACCGCCACCGCCACCAGCACCTGCAAATACAACAACACCAGCGGTGGCAATTTCAGCTGCCATTTTTTCAACAGTGTGCTGTAGACCGCATAGGCCAGCGTGGCGACCAGCATCATTGCATCACCCAGATTCACCCCGTGCTCCAGCAACAGGTCGAGGCTGCCGGAAGAGACGACCACCAGGACTCCGGCGAACGACAGCACCGCGCCGGCCAGTGCCCCGGCGGTCAGGCGCTGGCCGAGGCTGATGATCGCCATGGCCAGGGACATCAAGGGCATCAGCGACAGGATAATGCCCATGTTGGTGGCCGAGGTCAGGGCCGCTGCGAAGTACGCCAGGCTCTGATAGACCGCCATGCCGAGCACACCGAGGATGAAGATCTTGCCCAGATTCGGGCGAATCGCCGGCCAGTGGGCGATCACCGGTTTGAGCAGGAAGGGCGTGAACAACAGTCCGGCAAGCAGCCAGCGGTAAAAACCGATCTCGGCGGGGAAGATCGCCCCGGCCGACATTTTCGTGATTACGGTGTTGCCGGCCCAGATAAAAATGGCCAGCAGGGGATAAGCGTATTGCATCGGGAACAACCAGAACGTTAATGAGGAGTGATTATCCCCTGTCTGGATACAGGCCTATACTTCGATCCGGACAACCCACCCCTGATTCCGGACACCATGACCCATAAACACATCGACTTGCTGGATTTCAGCGAACTGCCGGCCCCGGTGTACTTTCGTTATGCCGATTTCGATGCCCACCGCTTTGCTTCGGCGCATCGGCATCCGTGGGGCACGCTGGAGTATTCGGCCCACGGCGTGTTGCACATGGAGATTGGCGGCAGCCGCTTCATGTCACCGCCGCAATACGCCGTGTGGGTCCCGCCCGAAACCGAGCACAGTTTCTACAGCAACCAGCCGATCAACTACCGCGCGGTCTGCCTCGCGCCGACGCTTTGCCATGAATTGCCGCCACAAGCCTGCACCCTGGCCATTAGCGACATTCTCAAGGCCATCCTCAAGGATTTCGCCGCCCGGGACGTGAAGATTCCCGAGCAGGACGCGGACCGGCGCCTGGCCCAGGTGTTGGTGGATCAACTGCAACTGGCGCCGGTGCATGAGTGCTACCTGCCCTACGCCAGCAGCGCGGGGCTGCTCGGCATTCTCGAAGCCCTGCAGAATGAGCCCGGGGATAACCGGCCATTGGCGGATTGGGCGGCGCACATCCATGTCAGCGAGCGCACCCTGGCGCGGCAGTTTGTCCGCGAGTTGGGCATGAGTTTTGGCGAGTGGCGCCAGCGCCTGCGGTTTCTCGCGGCCATCGAAGCGCTGGACAGCCATCGCAGTATTCAGGAAGTCGCCTTCGACATGGGCTACAGCACCGGCTCCGCGTTTATCGCGATGTTCCAGCGCCAGGCCGGGTGTACACCGGAGCAGTACCGACGCAGCCATCTGGAGAGCAGGAAGGTGTAACAGCTGTTGTCTACACTCCATGGCGAGGCCGTTCCCCTCGGTACGGCAACAAGGAGAAAACTCCATGAAGATGTTGCGTGTCCCTTTGTTGATGATCGGTTTGCTGCTCTGCTCCCAGAGTTTCGCCGCCACTGAACAACAGAACAAGATGACCACCTGCAACGCCGACGCCACCGCAAAAAGCCTCAAGGGCGATGAGCGCAAAGCCTTCATGAGCACTTGCCTCAAGGCGGCACCGGCAGCGAACGATGCCGGCAAAGCCTTGACTCCGCAGCAAGAGAAGATGAAGACCTGCAATGCCGATGCGGCGACCAAAGCCCTGAAAGGGGATGCGCGCAAGGCGTTCATGAGTGATTGCCTGAAGAAAAAATAAGTATCGGGCTGGGGGGGGGGGTGG
>NZ_WTFT01000082.1 GCF_009861505.1 Pseudomonas izuensis
TCGAGCACCAAATCTGCGGCCACCCCCAATCAACTGTAGGAGCTGGCTTGCCAGCGAAGAGGCCGGCACATCCGGCACAGATGGCATCAGTCACACCGCCATTTGCACCGGTTTCGATCGCATCATTGTGCTTTCGGCTGGTTTCTCAGGAAGTCCTGCACCAGGTTCGACCGGTCGAACGATTTGGCTGCCTGCACCGGTGGGTATTCGGCCAGGGTTTTGAGGTGGGCGCCGATCAGTTCGCCCATGGGGCCGGAGATCCACGACGACTTCTGGATCATGTGACCGTAGGAGTCATTGCTGTCGTAGCTTTCGAACGGATCGCTGCGCAGGTTGAACATCAAGGGTGCAAACAAGGGTTTTATCGGCGCGTAATAGTCTTCCTTGGTCGAGAAGTGCATCTTCCATGGCCCCATGCGCACGGCGGTCAGTTTGTTCTCGATGTAGTAGAACAGACTGGTGCGTGCACTTTGCGGCGACTTGCCGGTCCAGTAGTCGAGGTTGTCGATGCCGTCGATGTACTGCTTTTTCTGGTCTTTCATGCGCTCGACCACATCCGTTACGCCGGCCGCTGCGGCCAGGGTGGTGAACATGTCCTGATGCGCCTGGATGCCGTTCTTGATCTGCCCAGGCTGGATCACACCCGGCCAGCGCAGCATCGACGGCACCCGCACGCCGCCCTCATAGGTGGTCATCTTCTCGCCACGGAAGGGTGTTGTTCCGCCATGCGGCCAGGACGAGTGTTCCGGGCCGTTATCGGTGGAGTACCAGACGATGGTGTTTTTATCGAGACCGCTCTGCTTGAGGAAGTCGAGCACCTGGCCGATGTCATGATCGTGCTGCATCATGCCGCCGCCGTGGTTATCGCCTTCATGGGTGTATTGATCGGCGGCATGTTTCCACTTGGCGTTGAGGTGGGTGTACAGGTGCATGCGGCTGGTGTTGAGCCAGACAAAAAACGGCTTGTCATCGCTCTTGGCCTTGCGCATGAAGTCCTCTGCACGGGGGATCAGTTCGGCGCCGTCGAAGTCCTCCATACGCTTCATCGTCAACGGCCCGGTGTCCTCGATGCTCTGCTTGCCGACCACGCCGAAGCGTGGGTCGACCGTCGGGTCGTCCTTGTCGGTGGCCAGGGTGTGCAGCACGCCACGGGTGGCGAATTTTTTGGCGTACGCCTGCGGTCCGCCGGGATATGACTTGGCGAAATTCTGATAGTCGGCGTACTCACTTTGCTCCTCGGTGTTGAGGTGATACAGGTTGCCGTAGAACTCGTCGAAACCATGCACCGTCGGCAAGTTGGCGTTGTTGTCACCCAGGTGGTTCTTGCCGAACTGGCCGGTGCGGTAGCCGGCTTCTTTCAGCACCTCCGCCAGGCTCGGCGAGGCGGCTTGCAGGCCGAGCTTGTCGCCCGGCTGGCCCACGGTGGTCATGCCGGAGCGAATCGGATACTGGCCGGTGATGAACGCCGCCCGGCCGGCAGTGCACGATGGCTGCCCGTAGTGATCGGTGAAGCGAATGCCCTCCATGCCGATCTGGTCGATGTTCGGCGTGGTGTAGCCCATGGTGCCCATGCCATAGGCACTCACGTTCTGCCAGCCGATGTCGTCGCCCCAGATGACCAGGATGTTGGGTTTGGACGTCTGCGCCTGCACCAGTGGAGCGGCGAGTACGAGACAGGTCATGACCAGTTTCCTGACGTTGATCATGACGCCACCTCGATGCTCTCCAGTGCGCGGCGCAATGCTTGCGGCAATGGCACCGGCCGACGTGTCACGCGGTCGACGTACACGTGAACGAAATGGCCCTGCGCCGACGCCTCGGTGTTGTCATTGGCAAACAGGCCGACTTCGTAGCGCACGCTTGAGGTGCCCAGGCTGGCCACGCGCAGGCCGGCGCGCACCAGGTCGGGGAAGGCGATGGAGGAGAAATAGCTGCAATGGGTATCGACCACAAGGCCGACCGTGGGGCACTGCTCGAAGTCGAGCAGGTTCTGCTCCAGCAGCCAGCCATTGACCACGGTGTCGAACCAGCTGTAGTAAATGACGTTGTTGACGTGGCCGTAGACGTCGTTGTCCATCCAGCGCGTCGTGATATCGCGCAGGTAGCGATAGTCACTGCGGTTGTGCGGTACAGGCTTGCTCATGGCTTCAAGCCTCCTGCTTCATGCGTCGCACGCGGATGTCCGCCTGCTCTTTGTGGCCGGACATATGCTCGTACCCGCACAGCCGGGAGCAGTACTCGCCAATCATCACGCTGGCCTCGTCGGTCAGCACGCGCTGGTAGGTGTGGGTCTTGATGAACTTGCCCACCCACAAACCCCCGGTGTAGCGCCCGGCGCCCATGGTCGGCAGCGTGTGGTTGGTGCCGATGACCTTGTCGCCATAGCTGACATTGGTACGGTGCCCGAGGAACAGGGCGCCGTAGCGGGTCATGCGATCGTGGTACCAGGCCGGGTCGCGGGTCATCACTTGCACATGCTCGGAGCACAGGCGTTCGGCGACTTCCAGGGCTTGCTCGTCGGTGTCGCACAGGTAGATCTCACCGAAGTCGTTCCAGGCCACGCTTGCGACTGGCGCGGTGTCCAGGCGCGAAAGCACCCGGTCTATGGCGGCCGGCAGTTCTTCCGCGATTTTTTTGCTGGTGGTCACGCAGTAGGCGGGGGAGGTGGGGCCGTGCTCGGCCTGGCCCAGCAAGTCGACGGCGACCAGCTCGGCATCCACGGTGTCATCGCAGATCACCAGGGTTTCGGTCGGGCCGGCGAAGAGGTCGATGCCGACGCGGCCGAACAACTGACGCTTGGCCTCTGCCACATAGGCGTTACCCGGGCCGACGATCATGTCCACGCCGACGATGCTCTCGGTACCGATTGCCATCGCGGCCACGGCCTGCACGCCACCCAGGCAGTAGATTTCATCGGCCCCCGCGAGGTGCATGGCGGCCACGATCTCCGGACAAGGCTGGCCCTCGAAGGGCGGTGCACAGGCGATCACGCGCTTGACGCCGGCCACTTTGGCCGTGAGTACGCTCATGTGGGCGCTGGCGATCAACGGGTATTTGCCGCCGGGGATGTAGCAACCCACCGAGTTGACCGGAATGTTGCGATGACCGAGCACGACGCCAGGCAACGTTTCGACCTCGACGTCGTGCATCGACTCTTTCTGGATCTGGGCAAACCGGCGGATCTGCGTCTGGGCGAACTTGATATCGTCGAGGGTCTGTTGAGGCAGGCTGGCGATGCAGGCGTCGATCTGCTCCGGGGTCAGGCGCATGCTCGGTGGGGTCCACTTGTCGAACTTCCCGGAGTACTCGCGTACCGCCGCATCACCGCGCTGCTCGATGTCGGCAATGATGCTTTCCACGGTAGCGCGCACCTGGGCTTGATTACTGGCCTTGGCTTGGGCCGACTGGCCCTTCTTGAGGTGTTGGATCACGGGATTTCTCCTTTGGGAATCAAGGTTTGGCCGCCTCTGGCGGACGGTTGTTTTTGTGGGTGTGGGGCGCTATGCGGTGGAGCGAATCACCAGTCGGCCGGGCACCTCGTGCAGCGCCTGGATGACGCTCGCGTCCGGGCGACCTTCGCCAAGTAAGCGGATGGCGCAATCGATCATCTGGCTGACGGGCTGGTGCACGGTGGTCAGGTCATTTTCCGGCCAGGCCGCGGCGCGGATGTCGTCGAAGCCGACCACAGCGACATCCTCGGGTACGCGCAGAGCAGTGTTCAGCCGCAGGTGACTCAAGACGCCGAGGGCCATGACGTCGTTGGCACAGAACACGGCGTCGATGGCGGGTTGCCCGGCACTGAACAGTCGGGCCGCCGCGCCACATCCGCCTTCGTAGGTGTACCCGCCCGCGACGCACGCGACGAGGTTCAGGCCATGCCTGGCCAAGCCCTGTTCGAAGCCGCGCAGGCGGTCAGCGGTGGTGGAAATGCTTGGGTCGCCGGACACGAAAGCGCAGGCCCGGCGTTGTCGGGACACGAGGTACTCGGCCACTTCAGCGGCCATGCGCTGGTTGTCGCAGCACACTGACCAGACGGTCGGGTCTGCGACACGGCGGTTCATGAACACCACCGCAACGCCCTGACGGGCGCACAGATCCGCCATGTGTGAAGACAGCTTCGCAGCGGTGACCACAATGGCATCCACTTGATACTGCAACAGTTGCGGCATCAGTTCGTCCGCATCGCCGCCGGGCGGCACGACGAACAGCAACAATTGCCGGCCGGTTTGCCGCAGTTTCAGGGAGAACGTTTCAAGGAGCGCGGGATAGAAGGGATTGGCCATATCACCCACCACCAGCGCCACGATGCCGGTCCTGCGCTGGTTCAGCGAACGGGCAATGGCATTGGGGCGATACCCCAGCTCATCGGCCAGGGCCAGGATGCGCCCGCGTAGCTCGGCCGAGATGCGCGATTGCGCATCGAAGGCGCGGGTGACGGTGGAAGTAGCCACCCCCATGCGTCGGGCGAGGTCCCTGGCGGTGATCCGCTCGACGGATGTGGCGCTTCGCTGAGCGGATGCATCCCCGGCTGTGCTGTCGCGCTTCATGTCGTGTGTTCCGGTCGCTTTTCACTTGTTGTGCACACGTGTGCACGCATTGACCGAATGCTATCGACGCTATCTGGGGGTAAACACCCCTCGAAAGGAGTGGGGTTGCCCGTTATCCAGGAGCAACCATTTGCCTTACTCGATTCGAGGGGGCAGGGCGGACGTGGGGCGCTTTAAGGTGACGTAAAGGCGTCGGTTGAATAAGTCGCCGACAGAACCCATCGCATCCAGAGGTCACTCCATGATTCCGCGCACACTCTTTGATCATGAGCATGAAGCGTTCCGCAATACCGTAAGGCGGTTCCTTGCGGAGGAATGCACGCCCTTTCACGAACAGTGGGAGGAGGATCGCTTGGTTCCCCGCCAGGTCTGGAAGCGTGCCGGCGAACTGGGCATGCTCAACGCCACGACACCGGAGGCCTATGGCGGCCTGGGGCTGGACCGGCGTTTTTCGATGATTGCCGTCGAAGAAGTGGCGCGTGCGGGGCTCTCGGGCCTGAATGGCTTCAATGTGCATGACATCTGTGCCGGCTACCTGATCAATTTCGGTACCGAAGAACAGAAGCAGCAATGGCTGCCGAAAATGGCCAGTGGCGAAATCATCTCCGCCGTGGCCATGACCGAACCGGACACCGGGTCCGATTTGCAGGCGGTCAAGACCCGTGCCGTGCTCGACGGCGATGACTACGTGATCAATGGTGCCAAGACTTTCATCTCCAACGGCACCAACAGCGACATCATCGTGGTGATCGCCAAGACCGGCAGCACCGGCAAAGGCTCCCGGGACATTTCGCTGATCCTGGTGGAGGCTGACTGCGTCGGGGTCACCAAGTCCAAACCGCTGCGCAAGGTCGGCCTGCATGCCCAGGACACCACCATGCTGTTCTTCCAGGACGTACGGGTGCCGAAGGCCAACATTTTGGGCGGTGAGCCTGGCCAGGGCTTCTACCAATTGATGAAGGAACTGGCCTGGGAGCGATTGAGTATCGGCATTCTCGCCATTGCGGCGAGCCAGGCAGTGCTGGAACAGACCATTGCCTACACCCGCGAACGCAAGGCATTCGGGACGCCGATCATCGAATTCCAGAATTCGCGCTTCAAGCTGGCCGACCTCAAGACCGAGATCGTCCTGGGGCAGACCTACACCGATCGCTGCATGGAACTCATCCTGCAGCACGAACTGAGCCCGGAGGCGGCCGCGGCGGCCAAACTCTGGTGCACCGAGCTGTATTCGAAGGTGGTCGATCAGTGCGTGCAGCTGCATGGCGGCAACGGCTACATGCTGGAGTACCCGGTGGCCCGTCATTACCTGGACAGCCGCGTGAACCGTATCTATGGGGGGGCCAACGACATTATGCGTGAACTGGTGGCGCGCACGCTCTGACTGGATGTACCCGGATTAACTGTAGGAGCGAGCCTGCTCGCGAAGGCGGCCTGACAGCCGACCTGTCTTTTGTTGGCGGAGTACATATCCATTGCTGCGGTAACGGCCGCTTATGGTTTCGCCCTTACGGCGAGTCCCTTTGGCAAACGCCCCAAAGGAACCAAAGGTCTTGCCCCACCATTCGGTGCCTCGCTAAGGCTCGGCATGCCCTCTCTCCGGCATTGCTCCGTGGGCCCGCCGCCATCGGCCATCCATGGCCGGGGGCGGCTACCGCGGCATCCTTGCCGCGGTGCCCACTGCGCAATACCTGCGTTCGGCCTCTGGAAACGGGGCAGATAGATCAAGATCAAAAGCCAGAGCAAAAGCCAGAGCAAAAGCCAACTCATACCTGTAGGAGCGAGCCTGCTCGCGAAAAACGTCCGGGCAACACGATCATTCAGACAGCACGCGTTATCGTTGACGCCCATCGCGAGCGGGCTCGCTTCTACAAGTACCCCCCTCCAATGTAGGGGGGTAATGGGTCGCTGTTCCCCGTCACCATCTGTGCCAAGGCGGAACCCGGGGTTGCCAGGAACCTGCGGGTAAAAAATCCAACAATCGCCAGAACATGGCACACCTCACCGATCCGGATCGTGCAGCGCCCACTCGCTGTTTCGTTGGGTGCGGCAGGATGGGAGACCAGTCAGGACATGCATACCGACAAGCTACTCGTATCGACGAAGTTCGCGCCACCGCGCATCGGCACCCAGACCATCCTGCGCGAACGCCTGTTGGAGGATCTGCGCGGCATGACGCAATGCCGCGTCGGCCTGGTCACCGGCAGTCCCGGTTTCGGCAAGACCACGCTGCTGGCCCAGTGGCGGCAAATGATGATGCGCTCGGGAGCCGAGGTGGCGTGGCTGTCGCTGAGTGGCGATGACAAGCATGTCCCGATCTTCTTCGCCTATCTGCGCGGCGCCTTGCAGCGCCTTGGCATTGCCCTGGACAGCGGTGTTCCGCTGGAAGGCGCGCAACCGGAGTTCATTGACGAGGTGGTGGCGGCCATTGTCGAAGGTGCCGCCGCGATCAATAAGGAGCTGTTCCTGGTCATCGACGACTACCAGCACGTCACCGACCCACGCTCCCACCAGCTCATGCAGAAGCTTCTGGACCACAGCCCCGAGAACCTGCATTTCGTCATCTCGTCCCGTGTCGGTCCGCCGCTGAGTTTCAGTCGCCTGCGCCTGAGCGGACAGTTGCTGGAACTCGATTGCGCCACACTGCCATTCGATCTGGCGGAATCCCGCGCGTTTCTTGAACAGAGCCTGGCTGCACTGAAGCTCTGCCCCGAAGAACTGCATCAGATCCATGAACTCACCAGCGGTTGGCCGGCCACCTTGCAACTGGTGATCATCCTGCTGCGCAGCGATCCGGACTCTCGTGGCGCGCTGCGCGAAATGGGCTGGCGCTCCGACGATCTGCAGAGTTACCTGGCCGAAGACGTGATGGTCCATCTGCCGCCCGAGTTGGCGCAGTTCATGGAGAGTGTGAGTATTTGTCGGCGCTTCAATGCCTCCCTGGCGCAAGCGATCACTGGCGTCAGCTCGGCGCAGGCCATGCTCAAGCGGCTGGATGAAGAGAACCTGTTGATCTTTCGCGTCGAAGCCGATGACCGTCAGCCGTGGTATCGCTTCCACGCACTGTTCGGCGACTTTCTGGCCACACGGCTCGCGCGCCGGGACAGCGCCGCGCAAACCGAATTGCATAACCGGGCCGCACGCTGGTTCGCCGAACGCAAGCTGTTGGCCGAGGCGGTACGACATGCCACCCTGGCGGGCGACCTCGATTTCGCCGCACAGTTGATCGAGCGGGCAGCCCCGGCGACCTGGAGCCTGAGTCAACTGAGCCCGCTGCTACGGCTGCTCGACCGGTTGCCGCAGCAAATCCTGTTTTCCCGGCCGCGCTTGTTCTTTCTCGGCTGCCTGGCTTATGCCCTCACGGCCCGTCCGGCCAAGGCCGAGGTCTGGCTGGAGCAATTCCATCGCAGCGGGGCAGCGCAGCATGCCGACGTCGCCTATCGACTGCCGCTGGTGCAGGCGGCCATTGAACTGCAGCGTGATCGTACCGAGCCCATCATTGGCTTGCTCAAGAACTTCCAGGCGTTGCCGGATGACTACACCGTGACGCGTTTCGGCGCGCCGGCGCTGCTGACCATCGCCTATCTGGCGGCCGGCAGGATCGAAGAGGCGCTGCAATGTCTTGACGAGAACCCCATCCCCGAAGCCGAGCGCAATGGCGAGATGGCGTTGGTGGCCGAAGGGGCCCGGACCCTGTGTTACCTGCAGGCCGGCCAGATGCGCGAGGCCGAGCGGATCGGTTCGGCACAATTGGCCTGCGCCGTGGCGGTGCATGGACACCGCGCCGCCAGTGCTTATCTGGGGGCCGCCACGCTGGCCGAGGTCTACCGCGAGGTGGACCGTACCGATGAAGCGCGGGAAATCCTCGCCAATCGCAACGGGCTGCTGCAATGGGCCATGCCCGACACCATGCTGCGTGCCACCATCTGCCGGGCGCGCCTGGACCTGCTTCAGGACAGTGCCACGGTGGCCATGGCCTTTCTGGATCGACAGGAGCGACACTTTCGCACCATCAACCAGGACCGTGCCCTGGCGCATTGCCTGGCCGAACAGGCCCATATTGCCTTGCTGGTGAATGACAAAACCTACGCCGCCGACAGGGTCGCCAAACTGCAAGCGTTGGCGGAGAAACACCGCGAGTCCCCGGGCTTCCAGGCAGACATCCCGGCGATAGCGGCACTGGCGCAAGCACGTCTGCTGCTGGCCACCAATTACCCGGGCAGAGCCCTGGAAAACCTGGCGATCCTGAGCGCCTACGCCAGGAAATTCAGTCGTGGACAATTGCTGGTCACCGGTCAACTGCTCGAAGCCTGCGCCAATGCCGATCTGCTGCAACCGGAACAGGCGCAAGCGCACTTGCTGGAAGCCTTGTCCCAGGGCCGTCGGTTGGGACTGGTGCGCACCTTCCTCGACGAAGGCGAAGTCCTGCGCAAGATGCTCACCGCGCTGGCGAGCAAACCGCTGGCCAGTGAGGATAAGGCGTACCTGGGGAAATTGCTGGAGCGCTTCGGCCCGGGAAGTGTCGGCCGCGCCAGCGAATCGTCGGCCAATGGCGTGTCTTCGACGCTCACGCCACGGGAACTGGCCATCCTGGAGTTGATCAGCCAGGCGATGGCCAACAAACGCGTGGCCTTGACGCTGAATATTTCGCTGGAAACGGTGAAGTGGAATTTGAAAAACATCTACGCCAAGTTGGGGGTTTCGAGTCGTTATGACGCGGTGTCGTGGGCGCGTAAGAATGGGTTGATTGAGTGAGGGTGAAGTGCCCGTGAATGGGCTTTTTACTTCGCTCTTTGGTGGCTCCTACAGACCTGTCACA
>NZ_WTFT01000083.1 GCF_009861505.1 Pseudomonas izuensis
CGTAGGCGCCCGCCGCCGAACACCCGCGCCCCTCCCACCACTCAACCGCCGACCGCCAGACCCCCACCGCCGCCCCCCCCGGTAATCGGCTGACGGTGCAACGCGATTTTTCCGGCCGCATCCAGCGCCTGGATAACGGCGCCGGGCGTTGTTTGCGGCTGCGTTATGACCGCCAGCACCTGATCGCCGTCGACTACCAGTGCTTTGACCTGGGTGACGAGCAGCCACCGGCCTGGCGCACGGCCCAGACGCTGGTCAGCTATCGCTACGACGGCCGCGGCCGGCTGATCGAGGCGAGCAACGCCGCCGGCGAAGCCGAGCGCTACGACTACGACGAGCAGCACGTCATCCTGCAGCGACAACTGGCCGGCGGCGCCAGTTTCTACTGGGAGTGGGAGCGCGCCGGCAAGGCAGCCCGCTGCATCCGTCACTGGGCCTCCTTTGCGCAGATGGACACCCGTTATGTCTGGGACGACGCCGGCGGGGTGACACTCAAGCACGCCGACGGCAGCCAGGAAAGCTACGTCCACGACGACCAGGCGCGGCTGGTGCGGCGGGTCACCGCCGACGGCGGCGAGCTGCTTAAGGCTTATGACGCCCAGGGCCGCTTGGTCGCCGAGCAGGACGCCCTCGGTGCCGTTACCGAATACCGCTACGACGAAGTCGGCCGGCTGGTCGCGCTGATTCCGCCGGAAGACGCGCCCACGTCCTACGAGTACCGCAATGGTTTCCTGCATGCGCGTTATCGCGACCAGGCCAAGTGGACCTATCAACGCAATGCCCAGGGCGATCTCACCTGGCTGATCGACCCCGACGGCCAGAGCACCTACCACGAGTATGACGCGCAGGGCCGTTTGCGGCTGATCCGCTATCCGGACCACAGTCAGCATCTGTTCACCTGGAACCGCCTCGGCCAACTGCTCGAAGAAACCCGCCCCGACGGCGGACGCCGGCAATATGCCTACGATGCGCTGGGGCGGCGGACCACGATCGAGGATGAATTCGGCGGCATCACCCGCTACCAGTGGGACACCGTCGGCCGCCTGTTGCAGGTGGCGTTGCCGAGCGGCGCCCGCCGCACCTTCAGCTACAACGCCTACGGCCGGATCACCGCCGAGCGCGACGAACTCGATCGCGTCACCCGCTACGAATACGCCGACGACCTGCACCTGGTCAGCCGACGGATCAACCCCGACGGCAGCACGCTGCAGTACCGCTACGACCACGCCCGGCTGTTGCTGACCGCCATCGAGAACGAATCCGGCGACAGCTACCGACTGGACTACACCCCCGGCGGCTTGATCCGCCAGGAAACCGGCTTCGACGGCCGGCGTACGGCGTATGCCTACGACCTCAACGGCCAGTTGCTGGAAAAAACCGAGTTCGGCGATGACGGCTCGCAACTCGTCACCGGTTACGCGCGCGACAGCGCCGGACGCCTGTTGCTCAAGACCCTGCCCGACGGAGGCAAGGTCGAGTACCGCTACGACCGCCTCGGCCGGCTGGTCAGCGTCGACGACGGCCAGGAGCATCCACTGGCGTTCGAGTACGACGCCCACGACCGGCTGATCAGCGAACACCAGGGCTGGGGCACCCTGCGTTACGGCTATGACGCCTGCGGCCAGTTGCAGCACCTACGCCTGCCGGATAACAGCCGTCTGAAATACCACCGCGCCGAAGGCGGCGCCCTGACCGCCATCGACCTCAACGGCACCCGACTCACCGGCCACCAGTTCGCGTTCGGCCGCGAACACCAGCGCCAGCAAGGGGCCTTGCTGAGTGACTACGCCTACGACGATCAGGGCCGTTTGTTGGCCCACGCCGTCAGCCAAAACCAGCACCCACGGTACCGTCGCGATTATGCCTACGGCGCCAGCGGCCACCTCCTGCAAATCGACGACAGCCGCCACGGCCCGCGCCGCTACCAGTACGACCCGTGCGACCGCCTGACCGGCGTGCGGCATGCCCGTCACGACGAGGCG
>NZ_WTFT01000084.1 GCF_009861505.1 Pseudomonas izuensis
CGGCAATATGCCTACGATGCGTTGGGGCGGCGGACCACGGTCGAGGATGAATTCGGCGGCGTCACCCGTTACCAGTGGGACGCCGTCGGCCGCCTGTTGCAGACCACCCTGCCGAGCGGTGCCCGCCGCACCTTCAGCTACAACGCCTACGGCCGGATCACTGCCGAGCGCGACGAACTCGAGCGCGTCACCCGCTACGAATACGCCGACGATTTGCACTTGGTCAGTCGGCGGGTCAACCCCGACGGCACGCAACTCCAGTACCGCTACGACCACGCGCAACTGTTGCTCACTGCGATCGAGAACGAGGCTGGCGACACCTATCGCCTGGACTACACGTCGGGCGGCCTGATCCGCCAGGAAACCGGTTTCGACGGCCGGCGCACCGCCTACGCCTACGACCTCAAGGGTCAACTGCTGGAAAAAACCGAGTTCGGCGATGACGGCTCGCAGCTCGTCACCGCCTATCAACGCGACAGCGCCGGACGCCTGCTGCTCAAGACCCTGCCCGACGGGATCAAGGTCGAGTACCGCTACGATCGGCTGGGGCGGCTGGTCAGCGTCGACGACGGCCAGGCGCATCCGCTGGCGTTCGAATACGACGCCCACGACCGGCTGATCAGCGAACACCAGGGCTGGGGCACCCTGCGCTACGGCTACGACGCCTGCGGCCAGCTGCAACACCTGCGCCTGCCGGACAACAACCGCCTCAAATATCACCGCGCCGAAGGCGGCGCCCTGACCGCCATCGACCTCAACGGCACGCGCCTCACCGGCCACCAGTTCGCGTACGGCCGCGAACGCCAGCGCCAGCAAGGGGCCTTGCTCAGTGACTATGCCTACGACGATCAGGGCCGTTTGTTGGCCCACGCCGTCAGCCAAAACCAGCGCCCACGGTACCGTCGCGATTATGCCTACGGCGCCAACGGCCAGCTCCTGCAGATCGACGACAGCCGCCACGGCCAACGCCGCTACCAGTACGACCCGTGCGACCGCCTGACCGGCGTGCGTCATGCCCGTCACGACGAGGCG
>NZ_WTFT01000085.1 GCF_009861505.1 Pseudomonas izuensis
ATTGTTTACCAAGGAGTTTTCCGTTTCGACTGCGCCGGAAGTGGGGCGAATTATAGGCTTCCAGAATCTGCCGTCAACACTTAATTCCAGCTTTCTTTCAATAAGTTACAGACGGCAGAAAAACAGCCCATGCCCCTGCAACCCGAGGGAGAAAAGCAAACCTTTCTATATAGAGGGAAACTTCAGAGCACGCCGGACTCTTTAAAGGCTGCCACTGCCCCCGCATCCAACCCCAGCACTCGCTGCAATACCTCCAGCGTATGCTCACCCAACAAAGGAGGTGCATGACGGTACTCCACCGGCGTTTCCGACAACCGTATCGGACTCGCCACCTGTGGCACCATCCCGGCTAACACATGCGGCAGTTCGATCGCCAACCCACGCGCCTTGACCTGAGGGTCAGCGAACATCTGCGCAAGATCATTAATGGGCCCACACGGCACACCCGCCTGCTCCAACTGGGCCACCCATTCCGCTGTGGTCTTGAATACCGTAGCCTGGCGGATTAGAGGAATGAGTACCGCCCGATTCGCAACCCGCAGCTTGTTGGTTGCAAAGCGCGGATCATCTGCCCACTGAGGCTGTCCGGCAACTTCCGCGAATTTACGGAATTGCCCGTCATTACCCACGGTAAGAATGAAGTCACCATCAGCCGTAGGAAAATCCTGATAAGGCACAATGTTCGGATGTGCATTCCCCAAACGCTTGGGAGCATTGCCCGTCGTCAGGTAGTTCATCGCCTGATTAGCCAGGCACGCCACCTGAACATCCAGCAATGCCATATCAATGTGCTGTCCGCCGCCAACATGATCCCGATGCGCAAGCGCAGCCAGGATCGCCACCGTCGAGTACAGCCCG
>NZ_WTFT01000086.1 GCF_009861505.1 Pseudomonas izuensis
ATGCCCTGCACGCCGATCTCGGACAACGACTCGCGCACGTCGTCCAACTTGAACGGCTTGATGATGGCAGTGACTAGCTTCATGAAAACTCTCTCCCGAATTGGTGGACTTGCCCCAGGAAAACAAACCCGTCTCAAGTCTAAGCGCAGTGCCTGGCTTTGTAACGCAGCCTCGGCCCTACCCGCCCGCCCGACGCTCGCTAACCGCTCCTTGCCAAACGCTCCCCGCGTTTCGCCTGGCGCACTGCATTCGTCACGGTGACTGCATCAGTGCATGGGTCACCAGGGTCTAAGCAGAAAGCTTGCCATCTCCACAAAACTCATAGTTTTCAAGTCGTTGCCGGTTGATGACCGCCACTTCGCCACAACACCCGGCATGTTACGCACAACAACGGTGCAGCACCGTCCATCCGCATGCGCGAAAAGCGTGCACCCCTTACCCGCGGAATTGACTGTAGACACTGCGTGATACACTGCTCGTCATTGTCACCAGGACCTTTCCCCATGCTCGCGCCCAAAGACTTCCTCGACGCCCTGACCGGCACCGCCTCCCGACTCTTCAGCGGCGACACCCCGCTGCCGAAAGCCGAAATCGAAAGCCAGTTCAAGGCCCTGCTGCAAAGCGCCTTCAGCAAACTGGACCTGGTGAGCCGCGAAGAATTCGACAGCCAGATGGTCGTACTGGCACGCACCCGCGCCCGCCTCGAAAGCCNNCCCCCCCCCCCCCCCCCCCCCCCCCCCCCCCCCCCCCCCCCCCACCCGCCCCCCCCCCCCCCCAAAAGCCCAAAACCAAAACCCATCCAAACCCCCGCCAGCAACCCCCTTCAGCAAACTGGACCCGGGGGAGCCGCGAAGAATTCGACAGCCAGATGGTCGTACTGGCACGCCCCCGCGCCCGCCTCGAAAGCCTCGAAGCGAAAGTGGCGGAGATGGAAGCGAAGCTGAACCCACCAACCGAATAACGCGCAAAACCCACTGTAGAAACCCAATCCACTGTGGGAGCGAGCCTGCTCGCGAATGAAGGTCGGAACGACCTTCAGCTTCACCTGTAGGAGCTGCCGCAGGCTGCGATCTTTTGATCCCAAGCCCCGCAAAAATCCCGGCAACGTCCTACAAACATCGCACCGCCGTCCGATTGCGTCGTCGAGTATCCGATCTCTAAGCTCTTCCCCAGCTGAATATTCAGCTCTGGGTTTGGCGACCCGGATAGCATCCAGCGCATCGCGACCACGTTCGAACTTGGGAAGTCTTCCCTTCTCGAATTATGGCGGCTCTGCGTGGGGGACCTTCGGGGCTGCCGGTTTTTCCGGATGCACCGGTTCGCCAACCCGCGCGCAGCTGCCACCCTTTTCGTTTGGCGACGACTAGAGGCAGCTTCCTACATACGCATCCGGGGGCTGCCCCATGGGAGAAAACTATCTAAACCCCCACGTCTTTACGCGGCCGCGACTCCCCCTCC
>NZ_WTFT01000087.1 GCF_009861505.1 Pseudomonas izuensis
CGACAACGTGTACAAGAGCCAAACCCGACTCCGCCCCCACCCCCAAACACCCCCCCACCCCCACCCCGTTCCTGAGCATCAACCAGATGACCAGCGCGGCGGGCGGTGTGACCTCGGCGCGCAGCGTGCGTTACTTCATCGACTACCCGGAAGACATCCGCCTCTACGGCCTGAGCTTCCAGACCAACGTCGAAGGCGTGTCCCTGGGTGGCGAGGTCAGCTACCGGCCGAACATGCCGCTGCAACTGAACACCGCTGACCTGTTGTCGGCCGCCACCTTCGGCGCCACCTCGCCGCTGATCACCACCGGTTTCGCCGGGCGCAACCTCGGTGCCGAGGTCAACGGCTACAAGCGCATGCCGGTGACCCAGGCGCAAGTGACCGCGACCCAGTTCTTCGATCAGGTGCTCGGCGCCAACCGCCTGACCGTCGTCGGCGAGGTCGGCTACAACCACATCAGCGGCCTGGGCAAGGCCGACGGCTCTGACCTGCGCTTCGGTCGCAGCCCGGCCTTCGGTTCCGGCCAGCTGCAAGGCGCGGCGGGCCCGGCCACCTGCGCCGGCACTGCCGTGGGCACGCCGAGCGCCAGCAACCCGGCCCAGGAGTGCAACGACAACGGCTTCTACACCAGCAACAGCTGGGGCTATCGCCTGCGCGGCAAGCTCGATTACCCGAACGTGATCGCCGGCATCAACCTGTCGCCCAACCTGGCCTGGTCCCATGACGTGGAAGGTTACGGCCCGAACTTCGATGAAGGCTCCAAAGCCGTCAGCCTCGGGCTGGATGCCGACTACCTGAACACCTACACCGCCAGCCTGAGTTACACCAACTACTTCGGTGGCGATTTCAACACCAACGTCGACCGCGACTACGTTGCGCTCAGCTTCGGCGTGAATTTCTGA
>NZ_WTFT01000088.1 GCF_009861505.1 Pseudomonas izuensis
CAACACAAACCACCCCAACACCGTCACCCACGATCCACCACCACCACGGCCCCCCACAACAGCAACCCCCCCCCCCCCCCCCACCCCACAAGCCCCGCACCGTCTGGAGTGGGTCTTGGTTGCGCCCCCCCCCCTCCGGAGCAACCAAACTCAGCGCCCACCCCAGGCCCAACCCTCCACCCCCCGCCCACCCAGCCCCCCCCCCCCACACCCTGCCTAGGGATCGAAAAAGGTGCCGTACAGGCTGTGGCGGGGCAGCTCGTCGTCGGAACGCCATGGATTAGACCCCGCGCCGCAGGTGCGCGGAGCCGACAGTTGGGCATGCACCCGGGGCATGAAATCGGCTTCGCCCAGGCCTTGCGCAGACAAGCGGACAGGCGTAATGACGGCAATCGCACAAGGCGCCGGGTGCGGGCGGATGTCGTCACTGGGCTGGCAATAGAGGTTGACGGGCCCGGCTTTTTTATTTGGGTGGGAGGGAGTGCGGAGCCCCGTGAGTTGTGGTGGGCGGTCGGAGAGGGGGGGGAGGCCGGTCGTTGTTTAGGGGGGCCTGGGGGGGGGGGGGGTGGGGTGGTGGGGGGGCGGGGAGGG
>NZ_WTFT01000089.1 GCF_009861505.1 Pseudomonas izuensis
CCGGGGCCAGGGGGGTGGGGGCTGTCAAACCCCCCCGACAAAAGGTGTCGGCCCCCCAGGCGGGTGGGGCGGACGCGAGCAAGGGAACGGCCCCCCCCCGCCTGAAAGCCGGTGGCAGGAGGGTTGCCCCCGGGCCCGTGGGGGATAACCTTCCCCCGCTGACCGCAACTTTTTTTCCCCGCCTGTTTATCGTTGTACATCGGCGTTCCAAGGGCGATGTCCAGACGCCCCCCTGCGGCCCCGGCCCCGGCCCCGGCGCCGCCGGCAGCGGCATGAAGGTTGCCATCGATGAACAGGCCGTTGTAGGAACTCAAGGCAATACGCCCGCCATCCGTGGCGACGCGGGTCGGTCCCTGCCCCGGGATGTCCAGTATCGCCTCGGCGCCGGACGCTTCCAGGCGTGCGCCCTTACGCACAATCACGTACGCATCGGCCGACGTGGCGGTGGCCTTCTTCAAATCGATCTCGCCACCGATGATGATGCTTCCGCCCTTGCCCACCTGGCCGTAGACACGCCCCTGACCATCCACCGCGGTGGCCGCACGCCCGGCAACATCCAGCAGCGCCTGTTCACCGATCCAGATCGAACGGGTATGAGCGGTCGGGTCCGCAACTTGATCAGTGGTGGCAACGTCAATCGAACCGAACTGTTGCTGGCGAACATCAATCGTGCCGCCCCAGGCATTGAGCTCGCCTTCAAGGGTGATCTGCCCGGCACCGCGCAGGTTGATCCGCTGGCCAGGGTCGACACTGACGCGTGAGCCCCGACCGAGGGTCAGTGAACTATTGACCGGGTCCATCAAGGTGCTTTGGCTGGCACCGGCCTGCAATGAAAGGCTGGCGCCACCGCGTTGGGTCAGTACGCCCTTGCTCGGGTTTTCCTGGAACAGCGGCGGCTTCCACAGCTCCAGGGCGGTACCCGGGTCAACGCCACTGCGCTGGTTCGATGCCGAGTCACCGAAACGATAGACCGGCATCGTCACATCGAGCACGGTGTCGTCAGCCACCTGCAGGGTCTTGAGGCCGATCACGTTGTAGGCGGAAAACCCCTGGCTGAACAGGCTCGGAGCCAGTTGCAGGGTGTGATCGTCGACGGGGTTGTCGGACTGACCGATCAGTACCTGGCTGGCCTGTATCGCCAGCGTGCCGCCCCCCGTTACACCGTAACCGCGCACTTCACCGTCCAGTACCAGCCTCGAGTCTCCCGGCAGCGTGTCAGCACTGGACTCGAGCTTCACATCGCCGCCCTTGCCGCCACGGGTCTTGCCGTTGGCCAGCACCGCGCCACCGGACGATACGTCCACCACGCTGCCCGCGGCCAGGTTGATGCCACCCGTGCTGCGGATCGACACCTGACCGCCGTTGATCCAGGCCAGATGGTCGGTGTCGTCGGGATCGGTGCGCAGGTTGCTCCACTGGCCACGGGTGTCCAGTCGCACGCCTTCGGCAACGGTCACTTGAGTCGGCTTGGCTGTTTGCGCCAATCGGCTGCCCAGATTCAAACTGCCACCGCGTGCGGTCAGGTCGGCATTGACCTGCACATCCGCGCCGTTGAGCGTAATGTCGCCGCCGGACGCCACGACCAGGTCCTGGTTGACTTCGATCTTGTCCTTGGCCGCGACTTTCAAGGCGCCCAGACGGAATCCGTTGAGCTGATCGACGTCCAGGAACAGTTTGCCTTTGCGTGCATCGGGTACCAGACCGCTCAGTTCCAGGCCACTGTCCTGGACTGGACGCTCACCCCCCATCTGAACTTGATCAAGTACCGCCAGGTGCTCGTACACAAAGCCGTCGGTGGCCGCCGACCAACTCGGGTCATAGCTGCCAACGATCATCTGCGCCCGGCGTGCCAGCGCCGTCTGGGCCTGCGCATAACCGTCCAGACCGGCGCGCGGCGCCTGGTTCTGCCGTCCGCCCTGGAACACCTCGCCCACCAGCTGACCATCGAGTAAGGCATTGCCCGTGGCGATCACCAACTGCCCGGCATCGCGGCCCACGGTATAACCCGACTCGAAACGCGATCTCGGCGCAATCAGCGGGTTAAAGAAGAAACTCGTCTGGCCCCAGCGTTCGCTGTGGTCTTCATAACCTTTGTAGAGGCCGGTGTAGAGCAAATCCCCCGGCGCGCGGGACACCTCATACAGACGACCGTCCGCGCTCCGCAACCAGCTCTGTTTGATCACACCGCTCTGCACGTCCAGGGTGCCGCCGGACAGGTTGATCAACGAGCCTTTCTCGGTGATCACGTCGTTGCCGGCAAAATTCACTGTTCCGCCCTGGGCCATCCACTCGCCGATGCTGTGGCCCTGGGTGCCCAAGTAACCGCCGACTTCCAGCAAACCGCCGGCGGTGTACCAGCGGTCGCTGGCATAGCCGTTGGTGCCGGCCGGCACATAAACCAGCTCGCGCACATCGACCCACATGTCGTTGCTGTTGAGCGCGCCCCCTTCGCGGTTGACCGAAGAATCACGCTGCTCGTTGCCCTGTACGTTGATCTTGATGTTGTTGGCTTCCATCGCCACTTTGACGCCGAGGGCACCGGAGACGTCGATCACCGCGCCATCACGCACCAGAGTGCGTTTACCGGCCGTGACGGCGACCTGACCGCCGGTGGCGAGGGCGATCGAACCGTTCTGCAACTCCACCGTGCCGCCGCTACCGATTTCGATGCGCGACTGGTCGCTGCGGATTCGGTTGTTGAACGTCACCGCTGTTAACGCCGCATCGCGCTGACTGTCCAGGGCGGTGAGATCACTGCTGTCGAGCATGATGGCGCTGACGCTGCCCTGGCCCAGGGTCACGCTACCGCTGGTGTCCGTGGCCGGGTTGAGCAAATGAAGCGTGCCGCGCGTGGACACCGACGTGCTGGCCAGCAACACGCCATCCTGCATCACCTCATGACCGGTCAGGGTGATGTCGCCCGTTGCGGCCTGGATCAAACCGCTGTTTTTGACAGTGCCGGTGCTGCCCGTCTTGAAGCCCGGGACAACTTCGCTGCCGAAGGTCGTGGAGAAACCATTACCCTCGGTACCCGAACCCTTGCGGATGTAAAAACGGTCACCGGCACCGAGCACGGTCTGGCCCTTGGCGGTGCTGATGGTGCCGGCGTTTTCCACTTCGCTGCCCAGCAACAGGGCGTAGCCACCGGAGTCAGTGGAGAGTGTCGGCTTGTGGGTTTCAATCCGGGCACCTTGCTCCACCAGCACTTTACCGGCGGCATCGGTGAAGGTCGGCTGGCTGCCCGTGGTGTCGAAGTACAGGCCACGGTCGCGGAACTGGATGTCGGTGATGCTGGCTGCCGCCGCCACCAGATTGCGCACATTGACCTGGCTGGTGCCACTGAAGACGATGCCGTTACGGTTGATCAGCATCACCGTGCCGTCACCCTTGATCTGGCCCTGGATCTGGCTCGGCCGCGCACTCGGGTCGTTGACGCGGTTGAGCACCGCCCAGTTGGATTGCTGGGCAAACTCCACGCTGGTGTTGCGCCCGACGTTGAAGGTTTCCCAGTTGAGGATGGCCTTGTCGGCGGTTTGCTCGATCTTCACCGTGGTCTTGCCATCGGCCTGGCTCTGTTGCGGACCTTTGGCGTTCTGCCAGCCCTGGGTCAGGCCGGTATCGACCTTCAAGCCGCCCTCGCCCATGCCGTCCGGCACGAACTGCACGGTCCCCAACGCCGTCGCCCGCCCGGCGGCCTGGGCGGCTTGTTGCGCCGCAATAGCCGCTACGGTGTTGTTGAGGGACTGCAACGAACGCTGCAATTGCTGGTTGGCACGCTGCTGTTGCGCCAGCGGCGGTGTCATGCCGGGCAAGCCAGCACCGGGCCGCGCAGCCGCAGCCTGTTGCGCGGCACCCTTGGCGGCAAACCAGCCCGAACTGAACGCCGTCGCCGCTTCGGCACTGCCCGCCACCAGGCACAGTGCAATCGCTTGCGCCAATGGCTTGAGCAACCACAACGCCGGGTCCTCCGAGCGATCGGTGGCGCGACGTACAGACAATGAAGGGGAATTGCGACGGGCTTGGCGAGCGAGCATCACTACTAGGTCCTTTTCGATTGGCGCAAGAGGCCGCAGGCCTGGAAGAACCTGCTGTTACGACATAGGCAGTTGGCGAGGGGCGCGACCGAACGGATGTCACACAAACTTCATGAGGGTGCAGGAGCGAGCTCTGCTCGCGAAGAACGACCCGGCGACGCGATCATTCAGACTGGGCGCGTTATCGTTGACCTCCATCGCGAGCAAGCATTGCTCCCACAAGGGATTGGGGGGCATCTGCCAATGGCAGGTCGGC
>NZ_WTFT01000009.1:0-73713 GCF_009861505.1 Pseudomonas izuensis
GTGCTGGCGGTCATAACGCAGTCGCAAACAACGCCCGGCGCCGTTATCCAGGCGCTGGATGCGGCCGGAAAAATCGCGTTGCACCGTCAGCCGATTACCGTAGGCGTCGCTGATGGCGCTCAGACGCCCGCCCATAAAGTGTTGGAAACGCGGCGCCTCACCGGCCAGCGCCACAATCAGTTCGTCCGGTTGCTCCCCGAGGTAAATCGCCGCCCGCGCCAGGCTGTTGTGGATCGCCGGGCGCGCCTGGTTGGGCCGGGGAAACGGCGTGCGGCGGTTTTCCGGATCGACCCAGGTGACCGTGTCGCCGTCGAGCTCCAGGCGCTGGCTCAGTGAATGGCTCCAGCCGAAACCGAGGCCACTGTCGAGCTCCACGGCGCTGCTGCGATACAGGCGGGTGAAGGCGAACGGCAGCAGACCGTCGAGGGTGCCGTCGGTGAGGCTCAGCAGTTCTTCGCCGGTAACCAGCGACAGCGGACAGCCGTGGGTGGCGGTGTGGGCGGCGGGTTCGGCGCTGTCGCCGTTGGGGTTTTTCGCCGGTTTCGGAACGTCGTCGTGGTGTTCGTCTTTTTTCAGCACGGTGTTGCTGCGCGCATTCCAGCGCAGTTGCATCCGGCCTTTCTTCAACCCGGCTGCAACACCCCGGGCAGCGACTTTTTTGTAGCGGTCAACGTAAACAACGAAGGTATTGAGGATCGTGAACATCGCCTCAACCAGTCGTGCTACCGCACTGATCAACTGTGCGCCGCGACTGGCCAAACGCATCTTCAAGTAGGCAATTCCACCCCCGGCCGTGGCGAAGGTCAGGACGACCGCGATCAGGATGTCGATCAACAATTCCACCACCAACATGGACACGGCTTTGGCGGTCTCACCGGCAATCATGCTGGGTGGCAGCATGTCCAACCAGAGGCTGGCCGTGCGCAACAGTAGAGAAAGCGCCGCCTCGTCACTGGCCAACAGCTGGATCTTTGCCATCTCCTGCGGCGCTTTTTCCGCCAGCGCCCTCAGCTGATCGACGCCGCTGCCGAGCCGCCCCGCAAACTCACCGGGATCCCGGAGAATGTCCGACAGCAAGTGGATGCCGTCCCACACCCCCTCAATGGCCGCCCAACTGCCGGCCAACATCCCGTTGCCCACGGCTCCTGAAGTCGATTGCGACCACTGTGGCTTGAAGACGTCCCACTCACTGCGAAGCCAACGTTCCAGAGCCTGAGATAACTTGTTGTAGGAACTGAAAAGCTCATCCACCTGCTGCGGCGTAACCTCACCCTGCACCCGCACGCGATAGAACCTGCCCGCCTCTCCCCTGAATTGCCCCTTGCCGTTTTCATCCAGCATGACGGGCGTCGACTCGCCGCCCTTCACCGCAATCACATCGACCTGAATGTTCCCCAGCGGTACGTCATACACCGACTCGAACTTGCTCTCGATCTGCAGGATTCCACTTTGCGGGCACTGCGCGACCGTCGAAATAAAGTCGTCGTCACCGCTGCTGACAACCGTGCTGGCATCGCCCAGCTTGATTACCCGGTCCATGCCCATCAGCGAGGGCATGTCAGTGGCGTGGCTGACCCGGTCGGCGGCCTGGCTGAACCAGCGCGTGAGCTGTTGGCGGTAAAGGGTCAGTGTGTTCGGGAAATGCTCGAGTTCCTGCTCGAACCGGGCGATGTGATCCATCACCCCTCCGAAAAGCAGGAAGCCGCGTGAAAAACCGGGTCAAACATGAGCAATCTCTCGCACAGGAAATAGGGCGCGAGGGACTTTGCGGGGGATCAGCGGGGAAAGAAGTCAGGAAAGGAGGTGTTTCGTGTAGGGCGATTCGCTAAAACAAAACGTGGCTTAGGAATCTTCCCCTGCGCCACGTTCGTCTGTCAGATAAGTCGGTGTTATTTTGAGGAATCGCGGGAAGCCAATTCCTGGAGCTTGATCTGCGCCAGCGGATGCCCAGCCTTGGCGGCAATCCCCCAGAACCGCGCCGCTTCGGCGGGGTCCGATGCTTTGCTCGGGGTCCCGGCGAGGCTGATCACACCCACCTGATAGGCCGCCTTGCCATCACCGGCCAATGCCGCCAGGCGCAGCAGGCGAACACCCTCTTCGCGCGCGCCCAGACCGACGCCGCGAAAGGTCAGGATATGGCCATAAAAACTCTGGGCGCCGACATCGCCCAGGTTCGCCATGCGGGCGAACTGACCTTCGAGCCAGCGCCAGCCACGGGGGTTACGCACAAACCACGACCAGTGAAACAGCCTGCGCGCCAGCCAGTAATTGACCCGCGCCTTGAGTCGTAAAAACACTCAGGCCTCCGCCGACTCGGGGTACTCGTACTCGAACACCCGCACCACTTCCGAGGCATGCCAGGACGCGGCGGCAACGCCATCGGACGGCCCGGAGAAACGTCCGAGGCGCTCGACGCACTCAAAGAAACCGGTGCGTGGCAGGCGGCTGGCCCCCTGACTGATCACCAATGAACTGCGCAAGGGTTGCTCGGCCTTGGCGTCCAGCGCCGCCAGATGCTCAAGGGCGGCGGTCAGGGTTTGCATGGCGGGCGTGGGGAGCTGCAAACGCTCCAGCAACGCCCGATAGGTCAGGAGATGACGCTGACGGCGCGCCTGATCCAGCTCGCCCAGCAATCCGTCCCAATGTTGACGACTGATGCGTACGCTCACGATTCATCCCTCCACCCAGGCACCGTCAATTCCCAGGCCAGACTGCGGCGAATCGCAGCGTCGGGCTGACGCTCGCCACTTTCGATCATGGCCAGATAAGACGGGCTGATACCTACCGTGCGGGCGAGCGCCTCAATGGCGATGCCCTTCCCTTCGCGCAAACTGCGTAGCTGATCAAGACCTGGAAGAATCGGGTCCTGGGTTGTCGCAAGCGGCGCTGGGGCCGGGCGCGACGGAGCTTCATTGATGCCTGCTGCTTTAAGTAGAGCCTGATACTGAGCCCACGGCAGAACCGCGTATTCGGGTTCGCCTTCGCATGTAATTATCTGAATATCCATGACTACCCCGTAGGACAACAACACTTAGCGAGTCGGCACTTTTCCCTAGAAGTGTAATCCTAACAGCGGCCAAGGTCGCGGGGGGTATCTATCTGTGGATGAGACTTGATCGACTCAGTGTTTTTTCGAGCCCTGGAGTTGAAGTTGCTCCTTGGTATCGGGCAAGCGCTCGACCACAGCGAGCTTCTCCGGCACCTGACGTTTGCGCCAGGCACGGAAGGCGTTGAGCTCATCGTCGAGCACCTTCATCAACCACGCCAGCACCGCAATGTCATCGAGCATGCCGAACACCGGGATGAAGTCCGGGATCGCATCCACCGGGCTGAGGAAGTACATCAGCCCAGCCACGACCGATACCATCGCCTTGGGACTAACTGCGCGATACTCACCGCGCCAGTACGCCAGGCATAGTGCCTGCAACAGGCGAAGATCGTCCTTGAGCTTGCCCAGCCGATGGCCTTGGCTGGCACCTTTACTGGCCACTGCGAACAGCAAGGTCGGCAAGCGCCCACGTGCGAGCAGGCGTCCGGCCAGCGGCAGGAAACGAGCGAAGTTCCAGGGTGTTTTCATGATGACTCCCACGGAAATGTTATCCACACAAATTGTGGATAACCTTGTGAACAGAGCTACTTTTCACGGCTGAAAGCCCCATTACACAAGGGCTGAGCTTAGATCGGGCGTTTTTTGCCCATCAAAAAAAACCCATTATTTCATTGACTTGGCGATCTGACGCGGTTAGCGCCGGTCCTACACTGGCTATGACTCCAGCCTACATCATCGGTTCGCTTTGTTTACCCGTGCCGGACTCCAGATGCAACAACGCCCCGCATGAACGGGGCGTTGTTTTCAAGTCAGGCGCTGATTACTTGGCAGCGTCTTCTTTGGTTGGATCCTTGATTGCCAGCAGTTCCAGGTCGAACACCAGTACCGAGTTGGCCGGGATCGCCGGGCTTGGGCTTTGCGCGCCGTAAGCCAGGTCGCTAGGAATGTACAGTTTGTACTTCTCGCCAACGTGCATCAGTTGCAAGCCTTCGACCCAACCCGGGATCACGCCGCTGACCGGCAGATCGATCGGGCTGCCACGCTCGACGGAACTGTCGAACACGGTGCCATTGGTCAGCTTGCCGGTGTAGTGAACGGTCACTACGTCAGTCGGCTTTGGCTGAGGGCCATCAGCTTTCTTTTCCACTTCGTACTGCAGACCCGAAGCGGTCGTCACGACGCCAGCTTTCTTGGCGTTTTCTTCGAGGAATTTCTTGCCGGCGGCCGCCGACTCTTCACTCATCTTGGCCATGCGCTCTTCGGCACGCTTTTGCAGTGCGGCGAAGGCTTCAACCAGTTCTTCGTCCTTGAGTTTCTGTTCTTTCTTGCCAACGGCATCTTCGATGCCCTGGGCTACGGCTTTGGAGTCCAGGTCATCCATGCCTTCCTGAGCCAGGCTCTTGCCCATGTTCAGGCCAATCCCGTAGGAAGCTTTTTGCGCCGGGGTTTTCAGCTCTACGCTGGTCTGCGAGTCACAACCCGCGAGTACCAGGCTAACCAGGGCCACCGCCGCCGCCAACCGATGCTGTTTCATGCTATTTCCTTGTTCATGCGCCTAAAGGGCAATCGAGTAAAGCCGCGAGCTTATCAGGCGGCCACGACCAATGGCTACCGGCATGAGAGCCAGAGATTTCCGATAAGTTCAGGTGTTTAAACGCTTTTCGGAGTGTAGATGATGAAACTTCTGTCATCTCGCTCCCACAGAAACTAATTCTGCATCCCACGACACCTGGCGTAATGGCCACTTGCCGCCTATCTGGCACTCAGGCATAACGGAAGCATAAATCGACAAGGACGTTCATCTTGCGCCTCTTATTCCGTTTGCTGTGTGTGATGGCTGTCCTGCTGGGTGCAGGCCTGGCCGTGGTGTTGTACTACGTTGCCAACCCGAAACTGCCGCTGTGGTCCCCGGCGCAGCAGGTGCATTACCTGGAGCAATGGAGCGTTGCCGACCGCGATAGCTATTACTTCACGCCCCAGGGCACTCAGGTCAAAGGCTTGCGCTACGACTGGTTCACTGCGCTCGAACTGCCCTTTTCGCAACAACGCTTCGCCGCTCCCGAATACCTCGCGCGCTTCGGTTTCTTGATCGACCCCGGGCAGAAACCCACACCGAACAACCCCGGCAACCTGCCGGTGGGCTTTGCCCGCCACCAGAATTCCGATGGTACGCAAACGTTTCTGGATATTACCTGCGCCGCCTGCCATACCGGAGAACTGCGCTTCAAGGGACAGGCCGTGCGCATCGACGGCGGTTCGGCGCAGCATGTTTTGCCTTCCAGTGTTCCTACACTGCGAGGCGGGAGTTTCGGACAAGCACTGGTGGCGAGCCTGGCCTCGACTTACTACAACCCGTGGAAATTCGAACGTTTCGCTCGCGAGGTGCTGGGCCCGGACTACGAGGCCCGACACCAGCAACTGCGCAAGGAATTCAAAGGCTCCCTGGATACCTTCCTGAAAGTAGCCTGGAATGACACCCATCGCGGGCTCTACCCGACCGAAGAAGGCCCTGGGCGTACCGATGCGTTCGGGCGCATTGCCAACGCCAGCTTCGGCGATGCGATTTCCCCCGCCAACTACCGCGTGGCCAACGCCCCGGTCGACTATCCGCCGTTATGGGACATGTGGACCTTCGATTGGGTGCAATGGAATGGCTCGGCGAAGCAACCCATGGCGCGCAATATCGGCGAAGCCCTGGGTGTAGGCGCCACGCTGAACTTTTTTGACAGTAACAGGCAGCCGCTGATGGGCGCTGACCGTTACCCCTCCAGTGTTCGAGTGCACGATTTGCACCTGATCGAGCAAACCCTGCAACGACTGGAACCCCCCGCCTGGCCGGAAGCCCTGCTAGGAGCAATCGACAAGCCCCTGGCTGCCAAAGGTCGTGCCCTGTTCAGCGAGAACTGCGCCGGCTGCCACGTGCCACGGGTAACTCAAGGCGAAGGGCGATACGTACAACACCTGAAGATGCTGCCGGTGGAGTTCATCGGTACCGACCCAGGCGCCGCCAACAACATTGCCGACCACCGTTTCGACCTGACGGCGCTGCAATGGAATCAACAGGAACTGGAACAACTCGACGTCGAGCCCAAGCCCACCGAGCCGCTTGATCTGAGCCAGATGTCAGTGGCCAAGGGCCTGGCCTATGTCACGGCATTTGTCGGGAACCGGGCTTATCGCGACGCCGGTATCACCCCGGCCGAACGACCGCAGATGGACGGTTTCGGCCTGCCTATCGGAGTACGTGAATTACGCGCCTACAAGGCTCGACCATTGGCAGGTGTGTGGGCGACGGCACCGTTTCTGCATAACGGTTCGGTGCCAAGCATCTACCAGCTGCTCTCGCCGCAGGATGAACGCACAACCACGTTTTACAAAGGCACCTTCGAGTACGACCCAAAGCACCTGGGCTATCGCACCGAAGCCTTTACCAACGGCTTTCAGTTCGACACGCGCATCACCGGCAACCATAACAGCGGGCACGAATTTCGCTCCGGCAAGCTCGGCAATGGCGTGATTGGCCGCCTGCTACAGCCGCAGGAGCGCTGGGCACTGCTGGAGTATCTGAAAGTGCTGGGCGGCCCGCTGGAGTCGCAGCTGCCATGATCAAAAGGATTGCTGCATGTTGAAGACCCTCTGGTTGCGCCTGGGTGCCTTTCTGGGCAAGGCCTTGCTTTGGCTGTTGGGGCTTGGACTGCTCGGCTGGGTGCTGGCCGCGGCGTGGTTTGCCTGGCAACACCGCGGGCCGGTATCGGCGCAGGAAATGATCCCTGACGGCGAAGCGACAATGACTCAGGACATTATTCAGACCGCTGTGCGCATCGTCGACCAGCACCGCGAAAGCACACGCTATCTGCGTGATGCCCATGCCAAGGCCCACGGCTGCGTGCAGGCGGAAGTCCAGGTACTGCCGGAATTGGAAAGTGACTTGCGCCAAGGCGTGTTCAGCGAACCCGGAAAAACCTGGCAAGCGACCCTGCGCCTGTCCAACGGCAACGCCTACCCACAATTCGACAGCATCCCTGATGCCCGGGGCATGGCCATCAAGCTGCTCGAAGTGCCGGGCAAACAACTGCTGAGCGATCGCCAGCAACGAGGCGAACAGGACTTCGTGATGTTCAGTCATCCGAACTTCTTCGTCAGCGATGTCGCTGAGTATCGTCAGAATGTCGCGGCTCAGGCGGATGGCAAAACAATGATGGCGTTCTTTCCGGGCTGGGATCCGCGCGCCTGGCAGGTTCGTCATCTGCTCATTGCTCTGGCGACGCTCTCCCCCGCACCGCCGAGCCCGACCCAAACGACTTATTTTTCGGTTTCGCCCTACAAATTCGGTGAGGCCAATGCCAAGTTTCGCGTAATGCCCGACGCTGAAAGCTGCCCGGGCTACACCTTGCCGACACAAAATCAGAAGCTGCCGAACTTCCTGCGCAGCGCGCTGAACCAGCAGTTATCCACAGATCGAGTGCCGGCATGCTTCGTCTTGCAGATCCAGCGCCAGGACGCAAACAAATACATGCCGATCGAAGACACCAGCATTGAATGGCGTGAGAGCGATGCGCCGTTTCAAACCGTGGCGCGGATCACAGTGCCAGCACAGGATTTCGACACGCCGGCGCTGAACCTGCAATGCGACAATCTTTCGTTCAATCCATGGTTTGGCCTTGAGGCCCATCGCCCGATTGGTGGCATCAACCGACTGCGCAAAGCCGTCTACGAGGCCGTCAGCGACTACCGACACGCCCGCAATGCCGGGCTGTAGGAGCGAGCTTGCTCGCGATGGTCGTCAACGATAACGAGGGAAGTCTGACACCCCGTGGTGTTTTCGGGTTTTTCGCGAGCAAGCTCGCTCCTACAAAGGCAGAAAACCCAAACGCCAGACGACAAAAAGCCCGCATTAAGCGGGCTTTCTGTGTGGTGACCTGGCGTTCAGTGTTCCAGGTTACCGAATATGGCGCAGCGGACGGGACTCGAACCCGCGACCCCCGGCGTGACAGGCCGGTATTCTAACCGACTGAACTACCGCTGCGCGTAGCGTTGAAAGTGGTGGGTGATGACGGGATCGAACCGCCGACATTCTGCTTGTAAGGCAGACGCTCTCCCAGCTGAGCTAATCACCCTTTACCTTCGTTGCGGGGCGCATTATGCCACAGGTTTTTATAAAGTGTTGATTTAATTGATAAATTTTTCAAAAAAATCTAAAAACCAGTGAAACGACGCGCCCAGCAGATACAACCGACAAACTTCAGGCAGAAAAAAGCCCGCGTTAGCGGGCTTTTCCGTGGTGACCTGGCGTTCAGTGTTCCAGGTTACCGAATATGGCGCAGCGGACGGGACTCGAACCCGCGACCCCCGGCGTGACAGGCCGGTATTCTAACCGACTGAACTACCGCTGCGCGTAACACTTGAAACGAATGGTGGGTGATGACGGGATCGAACCGCCGACATTCTGCTTGTAAGGCAGACGCTCTCCCAGCTGAGCTAATCACCCTTCGCTTCGGTGTGGCGCGCATTCTACGGAGCGACCCCACCTCTGGCAAGCACTTTTTTAATTAATTTTTTCATGCCTTCCAAAGGCTTAGAGAAGGGTTGGCCTATGGCACACGGAGGACAATAATGCCCGCCTTTGTATATAAGGAGAGACTCACCCCATGTGGTTCAAAAACCTGCTTATCTATCGCCTGACCCAAGATCTGCCTGTTGATGCCGAGGCGTTGGAAACTGCACTGGCCACCAAACTGGCGCGCCCATGTGCAAGCCAGGAGTTGACCACCTACGGTTTCGTCGCACCGTTCGGCAAGGGCGAAGATGCGCCGCTGGTGCATGTCAGCGGTGACTTCCTGCTGATCAGCGCACGCAAGGAAGAACGCATCCTGCCGGGTAGCGTCGTGCGTGACGCGGTGAAGGAAAAGGTCGAAGAGATCGAAGCCGAGCAAATGCGCAAGGTCTATAAAAAGGAACGCGACCAGATCAAGGATGAAATCATCCAGGCTTTCCTGCCGCGCGCCTTTATCCGTCGCTCGTCGACCTTCGCCGCCATCGCGCCGAAACAGGGCCTGATCCTGGTCAACTCGGCCAGCCCTAAACGCGCCGAAGACCTGTTGTCCACCTTGCGTGAAGTGATCGGTACGCTGCCGGTGCGTCCACTGACCGTGAAGATGTCCCCGACCGCGACCATGACCGAGTGGGTCACCACCCAGAAAGCCGCGGACGATTTCTTCGTGCTGGACGAGTGCGAACTGCGCGACACCCACGAAGACGGTGGCATCGTGCGTTGCAAGCGGCAGGACCTGACCAGCGAAGAAATCCAGCTGCACTTGAGCACCGGCAAAGTGGTCACCCAACTGTCGCTGGCCTGGCAGGACAAGCTGTCCTTCGTCCTCGACGACAAGATGGTGGTCAAGCGCCTGAAGTTCGAAGACCTGCTGCAGGATCAGGCGGAACAGGACGGTGGTGATGAAGCCCTGGGCCAACTGGATGCCAGCTTCACCCTGATGATGCTGACGTTCGGCGACTTCCTGCCGGCATTGGTTGAAGCCTTGGGTGGGGAAGAGACTCCGCAGGGGATCTAAAGCCTTGTGATCTCTAATGTAGGAGCGAGCCTGCTCGCGATGGAGTGTCAGTCGCCCCTCTTTGCCTGACACTCCATCGCGAGCAGGCTCGCTCCTACAGAGGGTTTGTGGCGTTACATAAATTAAGGATCAGGCCATGCGCGCATTGGCTGCATTGAGTCGTTTTGTCGGCAACACCTTCGCCTACTGGGTACTGATATTCGCTGTGGTGGCGTTCCTGCAACCGGCATGGTTCATCGGCCTCAAGGGCGCCATCGTGCCGCTGCTCGGGGTGGTGATGTTTGGCATGGGCCTGACCCTCAAGCTCGAAGACTTCGCCGAAGTCGCCCGCCATCCATGGCGCGTGGCTCTGGGTGTAGTTGCACATTTCGTGATCATGCCCGGCGTGGCGTGGTTGCTCTGCCAGGCCTTCCATTTGCCACCGGAGATCGCCGTCGGGGTGATTCTGGTCGGCTGCTGCCCAAGCGGCACCTCATCGAACGTGATGACCTGGTTGGCACGCGGGGATCTGGCATTGTCGGTGGCCATCGCTGCCGTTACCACCCTCCTCGCCCCACTGCTGACGCCGGCGCTGATCTGGCTCCTGGCTTCGGCGTGGCTGCCGGTCTCGTTCATGGAATTGTTCTGGTCGATCCTGCAAGTGGTGTTGCTGCCGATCGTGCTGGGTGTCGTCGCCCAACGTCTGCTCGGTGATCGGGTTCGCCACGCCGTCGATGTATTGCCGTTGGTGTCAGTGGTGAGCATCGTGATCATTGTCACCGCCGTGGTTGCCGCCAGCCAGGCGAAGATTGCCGAGTCCGGCCTGCTGATCATGGCTGTGGTCATGTTGCACAACAGCTTCGGCTACCTGCTGGGTTACTTCACCGGGCGCTTGTTCAAGCTGCCACTGGCCCAACGAAAATCCCTGGCCCTGGAAGTCGGCATGCAAAACTCCGGGTTGGGTGCCGCGTTGGCCAGCGCGCACTTTTCGCCGCTGGCAGCGGTGCCCAGTGCGTTGTTCAGCGTCTGGCACAACATTTCCGGCGCCCTGCTCTCGACCTGGTTCCGTCGCATGAGCGAGAAACAGGACCGGGAAATCGCCGCTCAGCAAGCCATCGACTGATCCGAAACTTGATCCCCGGATTAATGCTGGGCACTATATTGCGCAACGCGGGGACGACCCCGCGGCTCGATCGAGTCATTAATCTGGGGACGACCCCGTCAATCGATGGAGGTCACTGATGTCCTGGATCATTCTGTTTTTCGCCGGCCTGTTCGAAGTCGGCTGGGCCGTCGGCCTGAAGTACACCGACGGTTTCAGCCGTCCGCTCCCCACCGCCCTCACCGTCGCGGCCATGGCTGTCAGCCTTGGCTTGCTGGGCCTTGCCATGAAGGAATTGCCGCTGGGCACGGCCTATGCCATCTGGACCGGTGTGGGTGCGGTGGGTACGGTGATTGCCGGCATCATTCTGTTTGGTGAGTCGATGGCATTGGTGCGGTTGGCCAGTGTGGCGTTGATCATTACCGGGTTGGTCGGGCTCAAGGTTAGCGCTTAGGCATCTACCGCCATCGCGGGCAAGCCTTGCTCCCACAGGTTTTGTGTTGTGCTCACAATATGTGTCACACCATCAATCCCTGTGGGAGCAAGGCTTGCCCGCGATGAGTCCTGCACAAACACCGATTACCTGACTGTCCCACGCAAATCCCCCACCAACGCCTGCAACCTGGCAGGCTCCGCCACCTCGACCGCCACCGCCGGTCCCGCCACCAACGTCACCCGCGACCACAACCGGCGAAACAGCCCCTTGCCCGGATCGCGACTGAAGAAACTCCCCCACAACCCCTGCAAGGCCAAGGGAATCACCGGCACCGGTGTTTCTTCGAGAATCCGCGTCAGCCCGCCTTTGAACTCATTGATTTCGCCATCGGCAGTCAATTTCCCCTCGGGAAAAATGCACACCAACTCGCCATCCTTCAGATACCGGGCAATGCGCGTGAAGGCTTTTTCGTAGATCTGGATATCTTCCTGACGTCCCGCAATCGGAATGGTCCCGGCCGTGCGAAAGATGAAGTTCAACACCGGCAGGTTGTAGATTTTGTAGTACATCACAAAGCGAATCGGCCGACGCACCGCACCGCCAATCAGCAAGGCATCGACGAACGACACGTGGTTGCACACCAGCAGCGCCGCGCCTTCACCGGGGATCAGGTCGAGGTTGCGATGCTCCACGCGGTACATGGAATGGCTGAGCAGCCAGATCATGAAACGCATGGTGAACTCGGGGACGATCTTGAAGATGTAGGCGTTGACGCCGATGTTCAGCAACGACACCACCAGGAACAGCTGCGGGATCGACAGCTTGACCATGCTCAGCAAAATGATCGAGACAATCGCCGACACCACCATGAACAACGCATTGAGAATATTGTTGGCGGCAATGACCCGTGCCCGCTCGTTCTCGGCGGTGCGAGACTGGATCAGCGCGTACAGCGGCACGATGTAGAAACCACCGAACACCCCCAGGCCAAGGATGTCGAGCAACACCAGCCAGGTGTGGCCGAACCCGAGAATCTCGATCCAGCCATGCCCTGCAACACTGTCCGGAATCCCCCCGGAATGCCACCACAGCAGCAATCCGAACACGGTCAGGCCGAACGAGCCGAACGGCACCAGGCCGATCTCGACTTTGCGCCCGGAGAGCTTCTCGCAGAGCATCGAACCCACGGCGATACCGACCGAGAACACCGTCAGAATCAGCGTCACCACGGTTTCATCACCGTGCATCCACTCCTTGGCATACGCCGGGATCTGTGTCAGATAAATCGCCCCGACGAACCAGAACCATGAGTTGCCGACAATCGAGCGCGACACCGCAGGAGTTTGTCCCAGGCCGAGTTTCAGCGTGGCCCAGGACTGGCTGAAAATGTTCCAGTTCAGGCGCATTTGCGGCGAAGCCGCCGCCGCCCGCGGAATACCACGGCTGGCCAGGTAGCCGAGCACGGCGATGCCGATGATCGCGGTGGAAACGACCGGTGCGTAATGACTGGACGACATCATGATCCCGGCACCGATGGTCCCGGCCAGGATCGCCAGGAAGGTGCCCATTTCCACCAGACCGTTGCCACCGACCAACTCATCTTCACGCAAGGCCTGGGGCAGGATCGAGTATTTCACCGGCCCGAACAGCGCCGAGTGGGTGCCCATGGCAAAGAGTGCCACCAACATCAGCGACAAGTGATCGAACATGAAACCGATCGCGCCGACCGCCATGATGGCGATTTCCCCAAGCTTGATCAGACGGATCAACGCGTCCTTGGCGAATTTTTCCCCGAACTGCCCGGCCAGTGCCGAGAACAGAAAGAACGGCAGGATGAACAGCAGCGCACACAGGTTGACCCAGATCGAACGGTCACCTTCGAGGGTGAGCTTGTACAAAATGGCGAGGATCAACGATTGCTTGAAGATGTTGTCGTTGAACGCCCCGAGGGATTGGGTCACGAAGAACGGCAGGAAGCGCCGGGTGCGCAGCAAGGTGAACTGTGAGGGGTGACTCATCTTCCATGTGTCCCTGATTTAGAGAAAGGCCTGAATACAATGCTTGGAATATCGCACGTCGATCCAGGCCACACATTACCGAAAATTTGCCGGTTATTTCTTTAATCCCGCAATACAAGGCGAGACAAACAACTCGCCCCGCCACGCGCCTTGCACGGTGCGTTTGCCGACAATCAGCCACATCACCGCCAGCAACGTCACCAGCACACAGCCAAAGACACTGAAAAACGTCAGGTGCAGCGTGCTGGCCAGTTTCAACGTCGCCAGAGAATAGACGCCCAACGGGAAGGTAAAGCCCCACCAGCCGAGATTGAAAGGAATACCGGCGCGCAGATAACGCAGGGTGATCAATACCGCCATCAGCATCCACCACAGACCAAAGCCCCACAGCGTGATGCCGGCGACCAGGCCCAGGCCGGCCGCGATTTCACCCATACCAGGCAAACCATTGGCGGCGAAAATCGCCGGAGCGTCGGCCCCCAGCAGCAACATGCCCAGCGCACCCGTGCCAATAGGTCCAAGCGCCAGCCAGCTGGAGGCAGCCATGTTTTCGTGAGGCAGTTTATGCAGCGCCATGCGCAGCAACAGAATGGTCAGAATGCTGAACGCCACAGGCAGGGAAAATGCCCAGAGCACGTAACTGGTCACCAGCACCACCAGTTGCGAATGGGCATCGGCCAGATGCGGCGCCAGCAGGCCACCGCTGGCAGCCGCCACTTCCGCCGCCACCACCGGCAACAGCCACACGGCGGTCATCTGGTCGATGCTGTGTTCCTGACGGGTGAACATCATGTAGGGAATCAGCACCCCACACGCCAGCGACATCGCCACATCCAGCCACCACAAGGCTTCCGCGAGCTGAACCACGCCATCACCCCAACGCGGCAGGCCGAACACCAGGAAGCCATTGATGATGGTCGCCAGGCCCATGGGAATGGTGCCGAAAAACATCGAAACCGTGGAGTGGCCGAAAATACGCCGCGCCTCATCGAAAAACAGCACCCAACGCGCCGCGTACAGCGCCGTGAATAACAGGAACAGCAGGATATTGAACTGCCAAAGGGCTTCGGCAATGGCGTGCAGAACGGGATTAACGACGGGCAATTGCGCCAGCGCCAAGGCCAGCACTCCGGTGCCCATGGTGGCGGCGAACCAGTTCGGGGTGAACTGGCGAATGACTTCGCGCGGGTGCTGTAAATGGCGAAAAGGCTTGATACCGGGTTTGGCAGTGTGGGTGCATGTCATGACGAACTCCTGTCCTCTGGTGAGGTAGAGCCCATCATAGATCTGAATAGAATATCGATATAACGGGTAATATCTCTAAGTGTTATCTATTTTACAAATAAGCGACTAAGCCATCCCGGCGAACAACTCAGCCAACCAATCGATAAACACACGCACTCTATTGCTCAAGTGGCGGTTCGGCGGGTACAGCACGTGAAACGGATAACGCGCTGGCTGCCAATGCTGAAGAATCGGCACCAGCTCACCGCGCTCGATGTGCGGTTGTACGGTGTACGTAAAGGTATGAATCACTCCGAGACCTGCCAGCCCCGCCGCCAAATGCGCGTTGCTTTCATTGACACTGATGAGGCCACGCGCCTGAATTTCGATTTTCTCGCCGTTGCGCTCGAAACGCGCCGGCATCACCCGCCCCGTGCGGGCCGAGTGATAGCTGATGATTCGGTGATGTTTTTCCAGGTCCCGGGGATCAGTCGGTGTACCGAAACGCGCCAGGTAAGCCGGCGTTGCGCAGGTGGTCCAGCTCGACAGACCCAACGGACGCGCCACCAGAGACAACTCGGTCAACGGGCCGCCGCGAATCACGCAATCGACATTTTCGCTGATCAAATCCACTGACCGGTCGCTGACACCCAGATCAATCTGGATGTCCGGGAAACGCTCATGGAAATCCGGAAGGGCCGGAATGATCAGGATGCTGGCTACCGAGCCTCCGACATCGACCCGGATCCGCCCTCGCGGACGCCCTTGGGCACTGGCGAAACTGTTGTCCAGGTCATCCAGCTCAACCATCAATTGCAAGGCGCGCTCGTAGTAGGCCATGCCGTCCGCTGTCACCGTCAAGCGGCGGGTGGTGCGTTGCAGCAAGCGCACACCGAGGTGTTCTTCCAGTTCGGCCACCAGTTTGCTGACCGAGGTCTTGGGCAGGTTCAGGGAATCGGCGGCCCGGGTAAAGGATCCAGCCTGTACGACACGGGCGAAGACGCGCATGGCCAGCAATTGATTCATGGTCAACCCTCAGTCGAAGAGCCCTGAGTATTGTCCACAACCATGTACAAACAAACCCGATTCTGGTGATTTTTCTGCCGAATCGTCAGGCATAGAGTGGCTTCAACGGTGCACATCAGCGCCGAACTCTTCCCACACGACTCTCGGAGATTCACCGCATGAGCAGCACTCTCAAAGGCAAAGTCGCACTGATCACCGGCGGCACTACTGGCATTGGCCTGGCCTCGGCTCAAGCCTTCGTTGACCAGGGCGCCACAGTATTCATCACCGGTCGCCGTCAGGCGGAACTGGATGCGGCCGTTCGCAGCATCGGCCAGAACGTCACTGGCATTCAGGGTGATGTGTCGAACCTTGATGACCTGGACCGGATTTTCGAAGTGATCAAAGCCAGGGCTGGTCATCTGGACATCGTTTTTGCCAACGCCGGTGGCGGAGACATGTTGGCGCTGGGGGCGATCACCGAAGAACATTTCGACCGGATTTTCGGCGTCAACGTCAAAGGCCTGCTGTTCACCGTGCAGAAGTCCCTGCCCCTGCTCAAGGACGGTGGCTCGGTGATCCTCACCGCATCGACCACTGCGACCAAAGGCACGGAAAACTTCAGTGTGTACAGCGCCAGCAAGGCCGCAGTACGCAACTTTGCACGGTCATGGTTGCTGGATCTGAAGGCGCGCAGGATTCGGGTCAACGTGATCAGTCCAGGGCCGATTCACACCCCTGGCCTGACCGAGCTCGCGCCGGAGGATCAACGACAAGGCCTGCTCGATTATCTGAGCAGCCAAGTGCCAATGGGCCGCCTCGGGTCGCCATCGGAAGTGGGTAAAGCCGCGGTATTCCTGGCCTCGGACGACAGCAGTTTCATCAACGGTATTGAATTGTTTGTAGACGGAGGGTTTGCGCAGATCTAACTCCGGACAACAAAACGGCGCCTCTCGAGGCGCCGTTATTTATGACCGACCGGCAGCGCTACAAACACTGACAGTGCGCTGGCGCAGCAGTGAGAACAGCGCACTCAGCGACAGGATGATCAAAACCCCGCAATACCCATCTATGGTCGCCACCAACCCGAAAGTGCGCGCAAGATTGCCGGCCAGCAACGACGGCAGGCAGAACGCCAGATAACTGAGTGTGTAATACGCCGACATCAGACCCGCCCGCTCATGGGGCAAGGCCAACGGCACCAGACTGCGCACGGCACCCAGAAAGCCACTGCCAAAGCCACAACCGGCAACGAGTGTGCCGAGGAAAAACAGCGGCAAGTTGGCGCTGTGTACGCCCAGCAGAATCAGGATCACACCTGTCGCAAGCAAAGTGGCACCCAGCCGCAACGCCAGGGAGGCCGGTCGATTGCGCAGGGTGAAGATCATCAGGGCGCCCGTCAGCGTCAATGCCGCCACGGTTGATCCGCCGACCAGGTTGGACGTCGAACCGGTGGCAGCGCGCACCAATGATGGAGCCAGAGAAGCGAAGAATCCACCGAGCGCCCACGTCGCGGTGTTGAGCGGCAAGACCCGCCACAAGGTAGAGCGCGCCTGCACCGGCACGTGCAGGGTTGGCCGCAATGATGCCCATGCGCCTGGCTGGCGCGAGACACTCTCCGGCAAACGCCACACGTACACGGCCTGCATCGCAAACAGAGCCAACAGTAACCAATAGGTCAGGTGTAATGGCGCTGGTGCAAATTCGGCCAACAAACCGCAGCCCATCCCGCCCAGGGCCATGCCGAGCAACGGTGCCACGCTGTTGATCAACGGGCCCTGTTGACGATCGGTATCGAGCAACGTGGCGCTCAATACGGCGGTGGCCATGCCGGTCGCGAAGCCTTGCAGCACCCGGGCACTGATCAGCCAGGCGACACTGTCGGCGTAGATAAACAGCAGCATCGCCAGAATGTTGAGCAACACAGCGGTGAATATCACCGGTTTACGCCCCAGGTAATCCGATAGCGAACCGACCGTCAGCAGCGCCACCAACAAACTGAGGGCATACACGCCGAAAATCAGGGTCAGCACCGCAGGCGAGAAATGCAGTTGCTCCTGGTACAAGTGATACAGGGGCGTCGGCGCCGTGGAGGCCGCCAGGAAGCTGAGTAAAGTGACTGCCAGAAACCACAGGCTGGTACGGTTGGAATGAGTTGAGGACATGGGCACGCTCCGCAAAAGCTAACTTTATGCTTTTGCGGAGTGTGCTACCGGATCGCGCTTAAAGCAAATTCTTTGTGTTAAGGTCCGGTGCATGGCTTTTCAAGACCGGGCACAGCCCCGGCACGAGACAGGAAACACAGATGACCGCTCCCGTTTTACGCCCCGGCGGCCGAAGCGCCCGGGTCCAGGAATCAATTCATAAGGCGGTGCGCGAGCTCCTCGAAGAGCAGGATCGCTCCACCGTGACGGTGCCGCAGATTGCCGCGCGGGCGGGGGTCACACCCTCGACCATTTATCGGCGCTGGGGTGATTTGTCGGCACTGCTGGCGGACGTTGCGCTCGCCCGCCTGCAACCGGAAACCGAGTCGGCCAGGACCGGCAGCTTGCAAGGCGATGTGCGGGCCTGGGCCGAACAGTATCTGGATGAAATGAGCTCTGCCCCCGGCCGCAACATGCTGCGCGACGTGCAGTCGTGCCTCAAGCCGAGCTATTGCGCGACGATCATTGGCGGGCAATTGCAGGTCATTCTCGACCGCTACCCGGATGAGCCCAAGCCCAGCATCGATCGGCTGATCAACCTGGTGGCCGCGCCTATCGTGTTTCGCATACTGTTTTCCGAGGCGCCGCTGGAAGTTGAGGAATTGCATCGGTTGATCGGGATTGCGCTGGGTCAGTGAGGGCCTCATCGCGAGCAAGCTTGCTCCCACAGGGATTTGTGCTACTGCATAGATCCAATGTGGGAGCGAGCCTGCTCGCGAAGAGGCCCGCACTGGCACCGAAAATCTGACTGACACCCCACCTGCGACACCCCGCCACGCCACGACCTTGGTCGACACTGACTAACCCCTGCCATCGTGCGAGACTGTCTGTCCGGGCGGGAGGTCCGGGTGTCCTTGGTTGTGTGGAGTTCCCATGTCGCTGTCCAGCGGGCTGATTGCCGCCGTCGCCCTGGCCTATATGGCCATCATGTTCGCCATCGCCTTTTACGGCGACCGTCGCAGCACGCCGTTGCCGCCGCGGATGCGTGCGTGGGTGTACAGCCTGTCGCTGGCCGTCTATTGCACCAGCTGGACATTCTTTGGCGCCGTGGGTCAGGCGGCGGAGCAGCTTTGGTCATTCCTGCCGATCTACCTCGGGCCGATCCTGCTGCTGCTTGGCGCGCCGTGGGTGCTGCAAAAAATGGTGATGATCAGCAAGCAGGAGAACATCACCTCCATCGCCGACTTCATTGCCGCGCGCTACGGCAAATCCCAATCGCTGGCGGTGGTGGTGGCGCTGATTTGCCTGGTCGGCGTGTTGCCCTACATCGCCTTGCAGCTCAAAGGCATCGTCCTCGGGGTGAACCTGCTGATCGGCGCGGGCGCCGACGCCATGGGGGTTCGCGCGCAGGACACCGCGCTCGTGGTGTCACTGGTGCTGGCGTTGTTCACCATCGTCTTCGGTACCCGCAACCTCGACGCCACGGAACACCACCGCGGCATGGTACTGGCGATTGCCTTCGAATCGCTGGTCAAGCTGTTCGCGTTTCTGGCGGTCGGCGCGTATGTGACGTTCGGGCTGTATGACGGCTTTGACGACCTGTTCAATCAGGCCATGCTCGCCCCGCGTCTCGAGGAGTACTGGAAAGAAACCGTTAACTGGCCTTCGATGGTGGTACAGACCGGGGTGGCGATGATGGCGATCATCTGCCTGCCACGACAGTTCCAGATGACGGTGGTGGAAAACATCGACCCTCAGGATTTGCGCCTGGCCAAATGGGTGTTCCCGACGTACCTCGCCCTCGCGGCATTGTTCGTCGTACCGATCGCCCTGGCCGGCCAGATGCTGCTGCCGAGTTCGGTGCTGCCGGACTCCTTTGTCATCAGCCTGCCGTTGGCTCAGGCACACCCGGCCCTGGCCTTGCTGGCCTTCATCGGCGGCGCTTCGGCGGCCACCGGCATGGTGATCGTGGAGTGTGTTGCGCTGTCGACCATGGTTTCCAACGACATGCTGTTGCCATGGCTGTTGCGCCGCAACAACGCCGAACGGCCGTTCGAAGTGTTCCGCCAGTGGATGCTGTCGGTGCGCCGCGTGAGTATCGTGGTGATTTTACTGCTGGCTTATGTCAGCTACCGATTGCTGGGCTCGACCGCGAGCCTGGCGACCATCGGCCAGATTGCTTTTGCCGCCGTGACGCAACTGGCGCCGGCCATGCTCGGTGCGCTGTACTGGAAGCAGGCCAACCGTCGCGGCGTATTCGCCGGCCTCGCCACCGGCACCTTCCTGTGGTTCTACACCCTGATACTGCCCATCGCCGCCCACAGCCTCGGCTTGCCCTTGAGCAATTTCCCGGGCCTGGCCTGGCTGCACAGCAACCCGCTGAACCTGCCCATCACGCCACTGACCCAAGGCGTGGTCCTGTCCCTCGCCGGCAACTTCACCCTGTTCGCCTGGGTTTCGGTCCTGTCGCGCACGCGAGTGTCGGAACACTGGCAGGCCGGTCGTTTCATCGGCCAGGAAATCAGTGCCCGCCCCAGCGCGCGCTCGATGCTGGCGGTGCAGATCGACGATCTGCTGCAACTGGCCGCCCGCTTCGTCGGTGAAGAGCGCGCCCGCCAGAGCTTTATCCGTTTTGCCTACCGCCAGGGCAAAGGCTTTAATCCGAGCCAAAACGCCGACGGTGAATGGATCGCCCATACCGAGCGATTGCTGGCCGGTGTCCTGGGGGCTTCGTCGACGCGCGCGGTGGTAAAAGCCGCCATCGAAGGTCGGGAAATGCAACTGGAGGACGTCGTGCGCATCGCCGATGAAGCCTCGGAAGTCCTGCAGTTCAACCGCGCGCTGCTGCAAGGGGCCATCGAGAACATCACCCAAGGCATCAGCGTGGTCGACCAGTCGCTGAAGCTGGTGGCCTGGAACCGTCGCTACCTGGAACTGTTCAATTACCCGGATGGCTTGATCAGCGTCGGCCGGCCGATTGCCGACATCATTCGCCACAACGCCGAGCGTGGCCTGTGCGGCCCCGGCGAAGCCGAAGTGCACGTCGCCCGCCGCCTGCATTGGATGCGCCAGGGTCGCGCTCATACTTCCGAGCGGTTGTTCCCCAATGGACGGGTGATCGAACTGATCGGCAACCCGATGCCGGGCGGCGGTTTCGTCATGAGTTTCACCGACATCACCCCGTTCCGAGAAGCCGAATACGCGCTGACCGAAGCCAACGAAGGCCTGGAGCAGCGGGTGGCCGAACGCACCCACGAGCTGTCGCAGCTCAACGTGGCCCTGACCGAAGCCAAGGGCACCGCAGAAGCGGCCAACCAGTCGAAAACCCGCTTTCTGGCCGCTGTCAGCCACGACTTGATGCAACCCTTAAACGCGGCGCGACTGTTCTCCGCGGCCCTGACCCATCAGGAAGAGGGCTTGTCCGCCGAGGCGCAAAAACTGGTGCAGCACCTGGACAGCTCACTGCGTTCAGCCGAAGACCTGATCAGCGATCTACTGGACATTTCCCGCCTGGAAAACGGCAAGATCAATCCCGACGCCAGGCCATTTGCGCTCAATGAGATGTTCGATGCCCTCGGCGCCGAATTCAAGGCACTGGCACGGGATCAAGGGCTGGAGTTCCGCGTGCGGGGCAGCACGCTGCGCATCGAAAGCGACATCAAACTGCTGCGCCGAATCCTGCAGAACTTCCTGACCAATGCCTTCCGCTATGCCAAAGGCCCGGTGCTGCTGGGGGTTCGCCGTCGCCAGGGCGAGCTGTGCCTGGAGGTCTGGGACCGTGGGCCGGGCATTCCGGAAGATAAGCAGCAGGTGATTTTCGAAGAATTCAAACGCCTCGACAGCCATCAGACACGCGCCGAGAAAGGCCTGGGGCTCGGGCTGGCGATTGCCGACGGGTTGTGCCGCGTGCTGGGGCATACCTTGCGCGTACGTTCATGGCCAGGGCGCGGCAGCGTATTCAGCGTCAGCGTACCGCTGGCCCGGGCGCAAGCCACGTTGCCGGCCAAGGCCGCCGAGCTCAATGGCAAATTGCTCAGCGGTGCGCAGGTGCTGTGCATCGACAACGAAGACAGCATCCTGATCGGTATGAACAGTTTGCTCACTCGCTGGGGTTGCCAGGTCTGGACCGCGCGCAATCGCGACGAGTGCGCGGCGCTGCTCGGCGACGGGGTGCGGCCGCAACTGGCCCTAGTGGATTACCACCTGGACAATGGCGAAACGGGCACTGAATTGATGGCCTGGTTGCGCACTCGCCTGGGCGAACCGGTGCCCGGCGTGGTGATCAGCGCCGATGGCCGACCGGAGACCATGGCCCAGGTGCATGCGGCGGGGTTGGACTACCTGGCTAAACCTGTGAAACCGGCGGCGTTGCGGGCTTTGTTGAGTCGGCATTTGCCGTTGTAATGGTTTGAGTTTTGCGCTGGCAGGTATGACGCCATCGCGAGCAAGCTTTGCTCCCACAGGATTGATGCATGCCCGCGAGCTCGGGGCACAACCTGTGGGAGCAAAGCTTGCTCGCGATGCTTTTCTGGTTATTCCGGTAATTCGACCAGCCCGTCGACATCCGTCATCGCCCGCTCCAGCAAATCCGCCGGCAAGCTTTTACTTGCTCTCGCCCCGAGCAATTTCAGCTGTTCACTGCGGCTGACCAGGTTGCCGCGGCCTTCTGTCAGCTTGTTGCGCGCTGCGCTGTAGGCTTTGTCCAGTTGCTGCAAGCGATTACCGACTTCATCCAGATCCTGAATGAACAACACGAATTTATCGTACAGCCACCCCGCCCGCTCGGCGATTTCCCGGGCGTTCTGGCTTTGCCGCTCCTGCTTCCACAGGCTGTCGATAACGCGCAGCGTCGCCAGCAAGGTGGTCGGACTGACGATCACGATATTGCGGTCGAACGCTTCCTGGAACAGTGTCGGCTCGGCCTGCAACGCGGCGGAAAATGCCGCTTCGATCGGCACGAACAGCAGCACGAAATCCAGACTGTGCAAGCCATCGAGCCGCTTGTAGTCCTTGCCGGCCAAACCTTTGACGTGATTGCGCAGGGACAATACGTGCTGCTTGATGGCGATCTGGCTGATGCCCTCGTCTTCGGCCGCCACGTATTGCTGATACGCCGTGAGGCTGACTTTGGAGTCGACCACCACCTGCTTGTCGCCGGGCAGATAGATGATCACGTCCGGCTGGAAACGCTCGCCGTCCGGACCTTTGAGATTGACCTGGGTCTGATACTCGCGCCCCTTCTCCAGGCCCGCATGCTCAAGCACTCGTTCCAGAATCAGTTCACCCCAGTTACCCTGGGTCTTCTGCCCCTTCAAGGCACGGGTCAGGTTGGTGGCTTCGTCGCTCAGGCGCAAATTGAGTTGCTGCAAACGCTCCAGTTCCTTCGCCAGCGAAAAGCGCTCCCGGGCTTCAGCCTGATAACTTTCCTCGACGCGTTTTTCAAACGACTGGATGCGCTCCTTCAATGGATCGAGTAACTGCCCCAGTCGCTGCTGGCTGGTTTCGGCGAAACGCTGCTCTCGCTCATCGAAAATTTTCCCCGCCAGTTCGGCGAACTGCGCACGCAGCTCATCTCTTGATCCTTGCAGGTCATTGAGGCGCTGCTGATGACTGTCCTGCTGCTCGCGCAGCTCGGCATTGAGCGAGGCGGCATGGGCATCCAGGCGGCGCAATTCGGCATCTTTGCCAGCGCGCTCGATATTCCAGGCGTGGGCGGCGTCGCGCGCATCGTCGCGTTCGATTTGCAGCAGCTCGACTTCGCGACGTACCGCCGCCAGGTCAGCTTGCCGGGCGGCATTGAACTGGCCGAGATCGGCTACTTCATCGCGACAGGCTTCGAGTTGCGCATTCAGGCCATCCTGCGCCAGTTGCGCCGTGGCCAGGCGCTCTTGCAGCAGCGCTGTCTCTGCCTGTGCCCTGCTTACCCTGCTTTGAAGTTGCCAGGCCACCACCAGTAACGGCAGAGCAGCGCCCCCCAGACCGAGCAATGCGCTGGTCAAGTCCATAGCCATAGCCATTCCTGCCATTGAAATATTGCTTGAAGGTTAACCAAGGCGTCAGGTCTTGGACAGCTCAGTCTTCGATCCGGCCCAGTTCCTGTTGTGCGCGCAGATCCCCTGCCCGCGCGGCTTGGCGCAAGAGGTCCTGGCCGATGCGACGGTCCCTGGCATTGCCGCACTCGCGGCACATCAACTGGCCGAGGCGGCTTTGCGCAGCCACGACACCCTCACGGGCCGGTTGCTTGAGCAAACGCCCGGCGATGTGTTTGACGTTGGTGTTTTCACCCAGGTGCGGACTGTCCAGCAGCCATTCGGCCACCCGCATCGAAAAGCGCTTGGGCGGAGCAACAGGGGATGTTTTGGACGTGGAGGACGCGGACGGTGTACGAAACTTCATAAAGCACTGTGGGCAGATCGGAGGGCGCGCCACTCTACTCTTTTTTTCTTACAGGTAAAGGTGAAAAAATCGCGGCACGCCCGTGCTAGAGCAAGCGCTCGGGACAATCCACAGAAGCTGTGGATAACTCAGTGGACAACCGCCCCTGAACCCGCGCAAAGCCCTATGGAATGGGGCCTGCAGACAAACTGTCGATTTTTTCACCAGTAAAAAAAAGCGATGTTTTTCATTGACTTAAATTTTGGTTACAGGCACCCACTGCGTTTGAAGGCTAGATGACAGCGGGGTGACAGGCTGCGCTACCAATGTGCACAAGTACCTTCGCGGTGGTTATATCGCTGACCTTTTTCGGCGCACTTTTTCTCTTTTCCTGGGGATAAACCCCGCAAAACCCGTGATCCAGACTGCTCTCCACTGGTCGGATCGACCGGACCACCCGTCGGATTCCGGGCGTTTACAGGGCACCTTTCTGGTTCATGACCTGGGGCAAATCACTTCACGCCGCCGAAAATGGCATGGATGGCGGATCTTTTTTGGCTAACACACTTCCCTTCGACAGTTCAATCCGTTAGTATCCGCGGCGTTAGTACCAAGCTGAAAGTCAATTCTGGTCGAACAAATCCCCCGGTCAGCCTTCCCACAGGAAGCCTTCCACCGAACAAGCGGGATCGACCACCTCGATGGTTTCCAGGTAAATCCTGCATCAACACAGCCTTTGAATCGAAAGCAAAGGGTGTTGTCAGGCTCGCTTACTCTGACCGAACCAACCTGCAAATTGATCAGGATCTTCACCCCGGGCCCAGAACCTTTGCCCTCGATGTGTTGCCTGCCCTCCTAAGTACCTACCTGCCAGCCCAAGCGCGCCAATTATCAGCGCTTCAAACTGGCTGCTTTGTTCCAGTCGGGTTCTTCGTTCGACCAACGGTGGTCGTCGTTACTGGAACGTTTTAATTTTGCACGGCTCTTATCCGTGTCGCTTGTAGGAACACCCATGACTATGTCTACTCAAATCCATGCACAGGATGCCATCCGCACCCTAACCAACGCTTTTGCACCAATGAACTGCCTGATCATGGCCGCTCGCAAAGGCTGTTTCAGCTTTACCCTGGTCAACGAACACGGCATCGCCCGTCACAGCGAACGCCTGTACCCCGATCAATACTCCAGCGCCGAACCGCTGCAGGCCGTGATCGAACGTACCCGTCAGGCACTGGTTGCCTGAGACGCCAGCAAGGCTGAAACATCAAAGGCCCCGCTCAAAAAGCGGGGCTTTTTATTGCCCGCCATTTCACGTCAGCCCACCCCCGCTTAAGCACCAACCGATATAACGGTTATAACTCGAAGCCGGAAATATTTTAAAAACAGGCCTTTACGTTACCAATATGACACTACACTTCAACTCAAGCGGTCTCATCCGCTTCCGGCGAGCCTGAGTCGATTCACCGCTGCCAACGCTCCTTTCAGGTATCGCCGCCCATTTTATGTTTCGAGGGTTTTATGGGTATCGCTGCCAGCGAACTGTGCCGCTATGTGATCCGCCCGACATTGATTTACCTTGGACGCCATAGCGCCACCGCCGAATCCCTGCTGCTGGGCATCGCCGCCAGCCAGTCAGCCCTTGGTACCGCACTGCACGACCGCCGTGGACACGGCCTCTATCGAATCGCCGAACCCCGCCACCAGGCACTCTGGGACCACTACTTGGCACTCGACCCCGAGCGCGCCAGCCTTGTCCGTGGCCTGGCCAGCCAGCATGCCTTTCTCAGTGGCCCGCACCTGGAGTTGACCGTCAACCTGCGTTACGCCACCGCCATCGCCTGGCTGCTGGTCGAAGAACAGAACACCCCGCTCCCCGAAGCAGACGACCTGTTGGGAATGGCCCGAATCTGGCGCCAGACCTTCCAACCCCAAGGTCGCCTGAGAGACTTCACCTACGCCTGGCAAACCTGTGTTTCACCGCTGAATCAGGTTGCCTGCTGATCTCACCTGGATCCAAAGATCGCACAACAGGTCGCGAATCTGGTCGGATTGTCCTACAAAACCGCTCTAAATCAAGCGATACAGCCTATGGCGCTGGAACGAAAATGTTGGTAATTTTCGCCCCGGTGATCATCAGGAGTTCTAATAATGAAAAAAGTAATGCTCAAAACCACCATTAGCCTCGCCGTTGCCTTGGCATCCACCCAGATCTTCGCAAGTGGTTTTGCCCTCAACGAACAAAGCATCAGCGGGATGGGGACTGGTTACGCCGGGCGTTCTTCTGCTGCCGATGATGCAAGTACAGTTTTTGGCAACCCTGCCGGCATGTCTCGCCTCAAAGGCCAGCAAATCACTGGCGGTATCGCAGCGATCGACGCCTCCACCGATATCAGCGATGCCAGCGGCAGTTCAACCGGAACCAACAAAGGCGATATGGTTCCGTTCACTACCGTACCGATGGGTTTCTATACCAATAAACTCAACGATGAATGGTCGGTCGGTTTTGGTGTCTACGCTCCGTTCGGGCTGATCACCAACTACGAAACCGGCTTTCAGGGCCGCGCTTTCGGCAGCAAGAGCGAAGTCAAGGTCGTCACTCTGCAGCCAACCGTCAGCTACGCGTTCAACGATAAAGTATCGATCGGTTTTGGCCCTACCATCAACCGGATTTCCGGCGAGCTGCAATCGGACATTTCTCTCAACCCAAGGACTGGCGACAACAATATCCAGATCAAGGGTGACGATACGGCCTTGGGCTGGAACGCCGGCGTCCTGGTGCAAGCCACCGACACCACTCGCGTGGGCCTGACCTATCACTCGAAAGTGAACTACAAGCTCGACGGCCACACCGAAGTGACTGCCGGCGGTGGCGTGCCACCTCAGCTGCTCAAATCCAACCGTTACGATGCCTCGCTGAAGATCGAAACACCTGAGTCCTATGACCTTTCCGTGACTCAGGATATGAACGAGGCCTGGAAACTCTATGCCGGTGCTACCTGGACTCGCTGGAGCCGCCTGAAAGACATCACCGTCAACAACGAAGGCGTAACCGCAGCCAGCGGTGGTGCCCTCGCCCCACAAATTGTTGGCACCATCACGGAAGAACAGAACTGGCATGACACCTGGGCCTACGCCGTGGGTACCTCCTACCAGTTGAACAAGCAGTGGGTGCTGCGTACCGGTCTCACCTTTGACCAGTCGCCGACCAACAACACTGATCGTTCGCCACGCATTCCTACCGGCGACCGGACGATTTTCAGTATCGGTGCGGGCTTCAACCCAACCGACGACTGGACCATTGATGTGGCTTACTCCTACCTCCAGGAAGAAGATGTCACTGTCCAACGCACTAACCGCTTGGGTCAGTCCTACAACGCCAAGTACGAAAACAGTGCGAACGGTTTCGGTGTTGGTGCGACCTATCGCTTCTGATGATTCCCGGCGAGCTTGAACCGCTCGCCACCGGAATCAAAAAAGCCCCGCGCTCTGTACAGAGGCGGGGCTTTTTTGTTGCCTGTTGTAGGAGCGAGCCTGCTCGCGATGGACGTTAACGATAACGCGTGCTGACTGACAGAACGCGGTGCTCTGAGTTTTTCGCGAGCGGACTCGCTCCTACAGGGATCTAACCGGTTTCAAATTATGGGGTGGACGCTAACGGTGGCGAAGCCAGGGCTTTCTCCACCGCCGCGATGAAGTCAGGATCATCAGGCTTGGTCAGACTGGAGAAACTGGCGATCACCTTGCCCTGGCGATCGACTACGTACTTGTAGAAATTCCACTTCGGCGTACTGCTCTGTTTGGCAAGCACCTTGAACAGGTGCGTGGCATCGTCGCCGCGGACTTTCTGCGGTTCGGTCATGGTGAAGGTCACGCCGTAATTCACATAGCAGACCTTGGCGGTCTCTGCGCCGTCCTTGGACTCCTGCTTGAAATCATTGGACGGCACGCCGATTATCTCCAGCCCCTGCCCCTTGAAACGTTGATTCAACGCCTCAAGGCTTTTGAATTGCGGCGCGAAGCCACAGAAACTCGCGGTATTGACCACCACCAACGGCTTGCCGGCAAAGCGCTGGCACAAATCGATGGATTCATTGGCGCGCAACTTGGGTAATGAACCTTGCAGCAACTCGGGGCACTGTGCCGCTTGAGCCAATCCGGTAAACGCTACCAGTAACGCAGGAACTGCAAACCAGCGCATCAGCATATCGGTGCTTCCTTGTGAGGAATCGTCAGGAATTGAAGTTACTCGTCCTCACATCCTGCTAGCAAGCTAACAAACCGCCATACCCAACTGCATCAACGCCAACCCACCCTGATGCCAACCCCACCAGGCCAGGGCCAGCAGCAACGCACAGACAGCAATCAGGGTGATTCGCGGCCAGAGACGGTTCATATCGCACTCATTTGGGATTGCAGCCGCGCCACCGGCTGCTCACGCACCGGCCAGTTGAGGGCGGCGGCCATCAGGCTCAGGAGAATCGCTACCTGCCAGATCAAGTCATAGCTCCCGGTTCGATCGTACACCACCCCGCCCAACCAGCCACCGAGGAACGAGCCGAGCTGGTGAAACAGGAACACAATCCCGCCGAGCATGGACAGATTCCGTACGCCGAACAAGGTCGCGACCGTGCCGTTGGTCAAGGGCACCGTCGACAGCCAGAGGAAGCCCATGGCCATCCCGAACAGATAGGCGGTTGTTGTGGTCACCGGTGCCCACAGGAACAGCGCAATCACTACCGCCCGCAGCACATACAGCCCCGTGAGCAACCGTGGCTTGGACATGCGCCCGCCCAGCCAGCCTGCGGTGTAGGTGCCGAAGATATTGAACAGGCCGATCAGCGCCAACACCGTGGTGCCGACCGTCGCCGGCAGATGCTGATCCACCAGGTACGCCGGCAAGTGCACGCCGATGAATACCACCTGAAAACCGCAGACAAAAAAACCGAACGCCAACAGCCAGAACCCTGAATGCGAGCAGGCTTCGTGCAGGGCCTCGGACAACGTTTGCTCATGGCCGAGCACCGGCAAGGGTTTGTCCTTGAGCATGCTCACCAGCGGCACGATCAGTGCCACCAGCAGTCCCAGCGCCAACAGGGCCGTGGACCAACCGAGCCAGCCGATCAACCCCAGCGTGCCGGGCAGCATGGCGAACTGGCCGAACGAACCGGCGGCGCTGGCAATGCCCATGCCCATGCTGCGCTTCTCCGGTGGAACCGCTCGCCCGACCACGCCGAGGATCACCGAAAACGAAGTACCGGACAGGCCGATACCGATCAACAGACCGGCACTCAACGACAAGGTCACCGCCGAGTCGGACATGCCCATGAACACCAGGCCCAAGGCGTAAAATACGCCACCGATGAGCACCACTTTCGCCGCACCAAAGCGGTCGGCCAGCGCGCCGGTGAAGGGCTGCGCCAGGCCCCAGATCAGGTTTTGCAGGGCGATGGCGAAGGCAAAGACCTCACGCCCCCAGCCGAACTCGGCACTCATCGGTGCCAGGAACAGGCCGAAGCCATGTCGCACTCCCAGAGACAACGCAAGAATCAGCGCACTCCCCAACAGCACCCAACCGCACGTACGCCACATCGATGTCATTCTTGTTCTCCGGGCGCGGGTATATACCCGCTTAAGATCGAACAAACCGGCATTACGCCAGTTCGTCCAGCAACTTCAACAACATTTCACGCTTTTCGGCCCCCAGCCGATCAACCAACCGCTGTTGCGCCGCCTCCCAGGCCGGCAAGGCTGCCTGCAACCGCTCAGCCCCGGCTTCGGTGAGCAGGACGATACGATTACGCATGTCCTCGCCTTCCACCAGCGTCACCAGGCCCTCACCTTCCAGCACCCGCAAATTGCGCCCCAGGGTGCTGCGATCCAGCCCCATGGCTTCCGCCAGGATGGAAATGCTCGGTTGATCCAGGCGCTGCAGATTGCACAGCAAAGAATACTGCGCGACGTTGATCCCGAAGCCGTCGAGAGCGCCGTCGTAATGCCTGCTGACGCCACGGGCGGCGCGACGCAGGTTGATGCATAAACATTGGGAGTCGAGCATGGTGCGTGTATATACCCGTGGTGAGAAGACTGCAAATTAATGTTACACCGATCCTGTAGGAGCAAAGCTTGCTCGCGATGGCCGTTACGCGGATTCAGACAGGAAACCGCGTCATCGTTCATCGCGAGCAAGCATTGCTCCTACAAAGCGAGACCCACCAGCACCACCATCTCCAGCAACTCCAGCAACGCCCCCGCCGTATCGCCCGTCGTGCCGCCCAATCGCCGCAGCATCACTTGCCTAAGCCAGAGGAACACCAGGACCGCCAGCACCACGGCAACAAGACCGCTGACACCCGCGATCAACACACAGGCCAACGCGCTGACCGCCAACACCTGCTTACCCGCCAACCGCGGAAGATGATCGGCCAGCGCCTGCCCCAATCCACCGGGACGCACATAGGGCGTCGTCAGGAATAATCCGAGCAATGCGCTACGCCCCAGCAACGGAACGATGATCAGCATCACCGCGTTTTGCTGCTCGATCAACGCCAGCAACGCGGTGAATTTAAGCAGCAACACCAACACCAGCGTGACCACCGCGATCGGTCCGCTGCGCGGGTCTTTCATGATAGTCAGCGTGCGCTCGCGATCACCGAATCCGCCGAGCCAGGCATCGGCGCTGTCGGCCAGACCGTCCAGGTGCAGCGCTCCGCTGAGCAATACCCAAACCGTCAGCAACAGTGCGGCATGCAGCAACAGTGGCGCCCCCAGCAACAGCCAGTTCACCCCCCACAAAATACCGCCGAACAATAAACCCACCAGCGGATAAAACAGCAGCGACCGCCCCAGTTCCTGCGGTGCCGGCATGCCCGGCAAACGAATCGGCAGGCTGCTGAGGAATTGCAGGGCGATCCAGAACGGCAACATGGTCAGCGCACTTCCTTTAACAAGCCGTCGGACTGTACCGATAGCGAGAACAACGCACCGTGACCCACTTCGACATTCAGCAACTGCTCACGGGGCAAGCCTCGCGCCTGGGCCAGCAACAAACGCATGACCCCGCCATGACTGATCAGCAGCACCCGCTCCCCGGCGTACGCCGCCTGCAAACGCGCCACTGCCGCCAGCACTCGCGCTGAAAACTCGGCCACTGGCTCACCCTGTGGCGGAGTGAATGAATAAGGGTCAGCCCAAAACAATCCCAGGCCTTCGGCATCGGTTTCCATCAGCGCCACAGCGCTCTGCCCTTCCCACGCGCCGAAGTGCAGCTCTCGCAGGTCTGGATCGAACTCCACCGGCAAGCCCGAGTGCGCGGCGAGTTCTTCAGCGAAGCGCGCACAACGCTGCAACGGTGAGCTGACCAGACGGTCCCAAGGCCCCTGCTCCATCACCGCTGCGCGCATCTGCTGCCAACCCTTTTCGGTCAGCGCGTCATCGAGGCTGCCGCGCAAGCCACCGCCAAGTTCGGTTTCGCCATGGCGCAGCAGATCCAGACGCAACATCATGCCGGACGATCCGCGACCGCGGCTTCAGCGAACGTCGCCATCTGCCCATGCAGATCACACGCCAGCCGCAACAATGGCACCGCCAGCGCAGCCCCGCTGCCTTCACCCAGTCGCAAGCCGAGATCGAGCAGTGGCTCGGCACTCAAGGATTCCAACACATGTCGATGCCCCGGCTCGGCGCCACGATGACCGAACAACAACCACGGGCGGCATTGTGGATTCAGGCGCACGGCAACCAACGCCGCGACGCTGCAAATGAAGCCGTCCACCAGCACCGCAACGCCTTCCTGGGCACAGGCCAGATAGGCCCCGACCAATGCCGCGATTTCGAAGCCACCCAGGTTCAGCAGGGTTTGCAACGCATCGCCACGCCGGGCACCGTGCAAGGCCAATGCACGCTCGATCACCAAAGCCTTGTGGCTGACGCCCGCCGCATTCAACCCGGTGCCAGGCCCGGTCAGGTGCCCCACCGGGCAATCCAGCACGGCACAGGCCAGCGCACTGGCGGCGGTGGTATTGCCGATACCCATCTCGCCACCGATAAACAACTGCGCACCGGTTTTTTTGGCCCGCAGCACGCTGTCACGACCAGCCTGCATCGCGAGTTCGCCTTGAGCCACGGTCATCGCCGGGCCCTGCACAAAATTTGCGGTGCCCGGGCCGATGTTCAGGTGACGCACCCCCGGCAGGCTCAGCGATGGCGTAATCGTCCCGAGATCCACCACCTCAAGGGCAGCCCCCAACTGCCGCGCCAGCACGCTGATTGCCGCGCCGCCGCTGACGAAGTTGTGCAGCATTTGCCCGGTGACTTCCTGGGGAAACGCCGACACCCCTTCGGCCACCACGCCGTGGTCGCCAGCAAAAATCGTGATCGAAACCTGCTCCAGACTCGGTTTGACCCGCCCCTGCAATCCCGCCAGTTGTACTGCTACCGACTCCAGCTGACCGAGGGAACCCGCCGGCTTGGTCAATTGTTGTTGGCGGGCCTGGGCCTGCTCGACCGCCTGGGCATCGATCGGTTTGCACGGGTTCAGCCACCAGGATGGGGTCATAACGCAGTTCCTTTCAGAGTGAGGGGCAGGCCGGCGACGGTCAGGACGACTCGCTGACAACGCTCGGCCAGAGCTTGATGCAGCCAACCGGCTTCATCGACATAGCGGCGAGTCAATTCGCCCAGCGGCACGACACCCATTCCGGTCTCGTTGCTGACAAAAATGATTTCACCCGGCAACGACGCCAGGCACTCCAGCAGCGCATCGCGTTCAACGTTCAAGCGTTCGGCATCGCCCTGCATCAGCAGGTTGGTCAGCCACAGCGTCAGGCAATCCACCAACAGGCAATGATCGGCGCGAGCGTTTTCACGCAGGACGCGGGCCAGCTCCAAAGGCTCTTCGATCAAGGCCCATTCGGCAGGGCGACGGGCGCGGTGATGGGCGACCCGGTCGCTCATTTCGCCGTCCAGGGGTTGGCTGGTGGCGATGTAGGTCACCTGGAGTTGACTGTCTGTTGCCAGTTTTTCAGCCAGGCGACTCTTGCCGGAGCGGGCGCCGCCGAGGATCAGTTGGAGCATGGTTCATTCCTTAAAATCTTCGGTGAGGTTACTGGCCTCATCGCGGGCAAGCCCGCTCCCACAAGGATCGAGACTATTCATAGCTTTTTTGCCCACCCACGGAACCTGTGGGAGCGGGCTTGCCCGCGATGAGGCCGGAACAGTCACCCTAGATTCCGCACAGTTCACGCAACAGCCCGGTATCCAGATGCTTCTCCACCAGATCCGCCAACCGCTCGATATCCCGCTCGCGCAACCCGTGGTAATCCACATCCTGCACGGCCTGCAATCCCGCCCATCGCAGCAGCGCACTGCACGCCGCCGGCGACTCGAACAGGCCATGCAGGTAGGTGCCGAAAATCTGCCCATCGACACTTTGCGCGCCATCGCAACGCCCGTCATCGAGCTGCACCGCGGCGTTTTCCAGTGCCGGGCCAGTGGTCACGCCGGCGTGGATTTCATAACCGCTGACCTCAGCGTTTTCCAGTGCCAGATGCCCGCGCACATTGCGCAGTTGCTTCTCTTCTTCGAGGCGGGTTTCGAAGGCCAGCAAACCCAAACCGGCGCTGGAGCCCGGTGCGCCTTCCAGGCCCAGCGGGTCATGCACTTGCCCGCCGAGCATCTGCAGGCCACCGCAGATGCCCAGCAATTTCCCGCCATAACGCAGATGACGGGAGATGGCGGTTTCCCAACCGTTGGCCCGCAAATACGCGAGGTCGCTGCGCACGCTTTTTGAGCCTGGAAGAATGATCAGGTCGGCCGGCGGGATCGCCTGGCCGGGGCCGATGAATTGCAGATCCACTTGCGGATGCAGGCGCAGCGGATCGAAATCGGTGTGGTTGCTGATGCGCGGCAACACCGGCACCAGCACTTTCAGCACCCGCTCGGCCTTGTCGGTCTGGCGCTGATCGATACCGTCCTCGGCTTCCAGGTGCAGGTCCATCACATACGGCAATACGCCGATCACCGGTTTGCCGGTGCGCTGTTCCAACCAGTCCAGGCCCGGTTGCAACAGCGCGATGTCACCGCGAAAGCGGTTAATGATGAAGCCCTTGACCCGTGCCTGTTCACTGGGCGACAGCAACTCCAGCGTACCCACCAGATGGGCGAATACCCCGCCACGGTTGATGTCGGCGATCAGCACCACCGGGCAATCCACCGCTTCGGCAAAGCCCATGTTGGCAATGTCGCCAGCACGCAGATTGATCTCGGCCGGTGAACCGGCGCCCTCGACCATCACCAGCGGATAGGCCGCGCTCAACCGTGCATGGGAAGCCAGCACCGCTTGCATGGCGATGGCCTTGTAGTCGTGATAAGCCACGGCGTTCATGGTCGTGACTGCACGACCGTGGATGATCACCTGGGCACCGGTGTCGCTGTTGGGTTTGAGCAGCACCGGGTTCATGTCGGTATGCGGTTCGAGATAAGCGGCTTGGGCCTGTACCGCTTGCGCACGGCCGATCTCTCCACCGTCAGCCGTCACCGCACTGTTGAGCGCCATGTTCTGTGGCTTGAATGGCACCACGCCCACGCCCTGACGCGTGACCCAGCGGCACAGCGCCGTCACCAGCGTGCTTTTGCCGGCGTCGGAGGTGGTGCCTTGCACCATCAACGTGGTCATTGGCGTTCCCTGGCAAAGTCTTCGAATGCGGCAGCCAGGCGTGCCCAATCGGCTTCATCGGCCGGCAGGCCGAAGCGCAGGCTGCTGGTTTGCGTGAACAATCGCAGCAGAATGCCGCGCCGGGCCATGAACTCGTGCAGCTCCTCGGCGCGCTCGGTGATCAGCCATTGGAACAAGGCGCAACCGCCCTGGGGCTTGAACCCGTACTGCTCCAGCAACGACGCCAGCCGTTCGCTGGCTTCCTCGGCCCGCACGCGTTGCTGCCTATGTCCTTCGGTATCGCGCAGGCAAGCCTGACCGAGCACCCGTGTCGGGCCGCTCACCGCCCACGGCCCAACCTGTTCGGCGAGTAGCTTGAGCAACTTGCGCTCGGCGAGGACAAAACCCAGCCGCACCCCGGCCAGGCCGAAAAACTTGCCGAACGAACGCAAGACGATCAATCCGACCTGATGGGCAAACGGCGCCACACTCAGGTGCGGCGTGTTATCCATGAACGCTTCGTCCACCACCAGCCAGCCACCGCGCTGGGCCAGGCGCCCATGCCAGTCGAGCAATCGCGCGGGCGTCAGGCTCAAGCCGGTGGGATTGTTCGGGTTGACCACCACCAGCACATCGAGACTGTCGACGAAAAAATCGACTTCCTGCTCCAGCACTTCGCGAACGATGTAGCCATTGCGACGCCAGGCTTCGGCATGTTCGGCGTAACAAGGCGACAGCACGCCAACCTTGCCGGCCCGCCGCAACCGCGGCAGCAACTGAATGGCCATTTGCGAACCGGCCACCGGCAGCGCCTGCAGTGTGCCGTAGTAATCGCAGGCGGCCTGCTCCAGGCCGTCATCGGTTTCCGGCAAGCGCGCCCAGGCCCGCAGCGGAATATCCGGAACGGGAAACGGCCAGGGTGCCAGGCCGCTGGACAGGTCTAGCCAATCGGCTTCCTCGATGCCGTATTCGAGCGCCGCCTTGCGCAACCGCCCACCGTGCTCAAGCATAAAATTCAGCCCCCACGCAGAGAATCAGCAGCCATAACCATACCCCGCGCTGGACCAATTGCCAGCCGCGGTCGATGGAGTCCGCATCCGCCGGCACGCCTTCGCCCAGTTGCGGACGCTCGTGCAGTTCGCCGTGATAAATCGCCGGCCCACCCAACTCGACGCCCAACGCACCGGCACCCGCCGCCATCACCGGACCGGCATTCGGACTGTCCCAGGTCGGGCCCTGGGTGCGCCAGCATTTCAAGGCCAGCCGGGTCTTGCCCAACAGCGCATAGGTCAATGCCACCAGCCGCGCCGGAATGTAATTGAGCACATCGTCGATCTTCGCCGCAGCCCAGCCGAAACGTTCGAAGCGTTCGTTGCGATAACCCCACATCGCATCCAGGGTGTTGCTCAAACGGTAGAGCACCACCCCCGGCGCACCGGCCACGGCAAACCAGAACAAGGCGGCGAACACCGCGTCACTGCCGTTTTCCAGCACCGACTCGGTGGCGGCGCGGGCGACTTCGGTTTTATCCAGCTCGCTGGTCTTGCGGCTGACCAGGTAACTCACACGCTCGCGCGCTTCTTCGAGATTATCGCTGCGCAAGGCCTTGGCCACAGGCTCGACATGCTCGCCGAGACTGCGCATGCCGAGGGCGCAATACAGCGCGAGAATCTCGACGATCCAGCCGACGTAGGGCGCCCAGGAAATGGCCGTGACCAGCAAGGTCAAGGGTAAAACCGCGATCACCCATGCGGTGACGCCATGGCTGCGCCAGCCGCGACCACCACCGTTGAATCGCTGCTCGATGCGCTCGGCAAAACGGCCGAACGCCACCAGCGGATGCCAGCGCTTGGGTTCGCCCAGCAGCGCATCCAGCGCCACGGCGGCGACACTCAACAACGCCACACTCATTGACTCACTCCCCAATAATTCTCGTACAAGAGTTCACTCAGCGGACGCGCCTGCGCCCAGCCTTCAAGCACCAGCATGGGCGCCGGGTAGAATTCCTTGACCGGCCCCAGGCACAAAATGGCCAACGGCTTGGCACCGGACGGCAACCCCAACAAGTCCGCCAGGGCTTGCGGCTCGAACAGGGATACCCAGCCCATGCCCAGCCCTTCGGCGCGGGATGCCAGCCACAGGTTCTGAATTGCGCAGGACAACGACGCCATGTCCATTTCCGGCAGGGTGCGCCGACCGAAGATATGCCGCTCGCGATCATCCATCAGCGCGGCGACCAGCACCTCGGCGCAATCGTTGATGCCTTCGACCTTGAGTTGCATGAATTCATCGGTGCGCTCACCCAGGGCCTCGGCGGTGCGGATACGTTCTTCTTCCACCAGCGCCTGGATCTTGCCGCGCAAGGCCCGGTCGCTGATGCGAATGAAACGCCAGGGCTGCATCAAGCCGACACTCGGTGCCTGGTGCGCGGCTTCGAGCAGGCGCCGCAACAGTTCGGGCTCGACAGTGCCGCCGCTGAAATGGCGCATGTCGCGGCGTTCGGCGATTGCGCGATATACCGCTTCGCGTTCGGCCTGACTGAATGCGTTGTCGGTCATGGCCTCTTCGCTGGCAAGCCAGCTCCTACAGGGGTTAGTTGATCCATTGTAGGAGCTGGCTTGCCAGCGAAAGCGGTCTGTCGGTCAGGCGCAAACAGCGAGGCAATCGCCGATGGATTGGACGGAAAATAAAAGTGCACATAAGAGGCCGTCATCCGCCCCTCGCGATAAACCGCTTCCGCCCCGCGCCCGCCATTGGGACTCAAGCCCCGGGCAATCGGCGTCAGTTCGGTGGTGGTCAGCGAGTGGTGATAGGTGTGACCGCGAAGCGAACCTTCCGGCAATTCGACCGCTTGCAAGGCCAGCGCGGCGAGGCGCTTTTGCATCACCGCATCGCCGCTCAGCAAGCCGACCAGTTCTGCGCGAGCACCTTCGACATCCGTCAGCGAATCAAGCAAATACAGCATGCCGCCACATTCGGCCAGCAACGGCTTGCCGGCGGCGTGGTGCGCGCGGATTGCATCGAGCATCGACGTGTTCTGTGACAGCGCCACATGATGCAATTCCGGATAGCCACCCGGCAGGTACAGACTGTCCGCCTCTGGCAACACACGGTCGCGGATCGGCGAGAAGAACGACAACTCGGCGCCCATCGCCCGCAACAAATCGAGGCTGGCACCGTAGGTGAAGGCAAATGCTTCGTCCCGGGCCACGGCGATGCGCACGCCGGACAGCAATGGTTCGGCTGCGATCACATCCGGCGCGGCGAATGCCACCGCCGGTGGCAGCGCGACTTCGCAACTGCTGGCCAGGGCATCGGCCGCCGCATCGAGGCGCATATCCAGGTCGTTCAACTCGCTGGCCTGCACCAGGCCGAGGTGCCGACTTGGCAATTCGATCCCGGTTTCCCGGGACAAGGCGCCGTACCAGCGCAGGCCTTCAGTCAGGCTGCCTTCGAGCAATTGTGCGTGACGCAAGGTGCCGACACGGTTGGCCAGGACCCCGGCAAACGGCAAATCCGGTTGATAGCGCGCCAGCCCCAGCGCCAGTGCGCCAAAGGTCTGGGCCATGGCGGTGCCGTCGATCACGCCCAGCACCGGCACACCGAAGTGCCGCGCCAGGTCGGCGCTGGACGGTGTGCCGTCGAACAGCCCCATCACCCCTTCAATCAGGATCAGGTCGGCAACGCCTGCGGCTTCCCACAACAATCGGCGACTTTCCTGCTCGCCGACCATCCACATATCCAGTTGATACACCGGCGCACCGCTGGCACGTTCGAGGATCATCGGATCGAGAAAGTCGGGACCGCATTTGAACACGCGAACCTTGCGCCCCTGATTGCGATGCAAACGGGCCAGCGCGGCAGTGACGGTAGTCTTGCCCTGACCGGAGGCCGGTGCGGCAATCAGTACCGCCGGGCAATGACGAGGTTGATTCACAGCTCGACGCCTTTTTGCGCTTTGATCCCGGCCTGGAAGGCGTGCTTGACCATGCCCATCTCGGTGACGGTGTCAGCCAGTTCGATCATCTCCGGCTTCGCGCCGCGACCGGTGACCACCACATGCTGCATCGGCGGACGCGCCTGCAAATCGCTGAGCACCTGATCGAGATCGAGGTAACCGTGCTTGAGCGCGATGTTCAATTCATCCAGCACCACCAGGCCGATGGCAGGATCACGCAGCAGTTCCTGCGACACCGCCCAGGCCGCTTGCGCGGCGGCGATATCACGCTGACGGTCCTGGGTTTCCCAGGTAAAGCCTTCGCCCATCACGTGAAAACGCACCTGCTCGGGGAAGCGTCGGAAGAACAACTCCTCGCCGGTACTGTTGCGGCCCTTGATGAACTGCACGACGCCGCACTGCATGCCATGGCCCAGCGACCGGGCGAGCATGCCGAACGCCGAGCTGCTCTTGCCCTTGCCGTTGCCGGACAACACCAGCAGCAAGCCGCACTCGTTCGGGGAATTGGCGATGCGTTCGTCGATCACGGCTTTCTTGCGCAACATGCGCGCCAGATGACGTTCGTCACGATCAGGGGTATCAGTCATGGGGGAGCTCTCCGTTGAGGCTGGATAACGGCGGGCAGGCACAAGAATAGATGGCAAGAAGCCTGGCATCGCCCACCGTGATGCCGCTTGGATGGATCAGGCCGGTCTCCGGGCTCATGAGCGGCGTTTGCCGACTGTGCGCCTTCCCATGTCAATTGACACAGTGGCTCAAGGCACAGTGTTCACTCATTTACCGTTGCGGGGGCAGCGCCGGAATTGCAGGCCATCATGCTTTGAATCGGCCACTCACCGGCTTCCCTGTTTCACTCTGTCGGCGCAAGCCACAGAGCACCTGAAACAAGCCGCGAAGGTTAGAGGGTTGGGGGTGGAGCGTCAATTGAAGACAGGCCGCGCAAGTGATTATCTGCCGCCGATCAATTTACTGACGTCAATCTTGTGCCGCACGCCCAGCAATGATATCAAAGCGCCACAAACCTCAAAACACAATAACAAGGGTGAGCCACATGCAAGGCATGATCATCAGCAATCCGAAGCTGGAATTCCTGCGCCCGGTACTGGAGCGCTGGTTCGAGTGTATCGACCGCTACAACGCCGTGCGTGGCGATAACGAAACGCCTTACTGGCTCGACGAAAAAGCCAACCTCGGCCTGTTCTCCTCGGCGGCGTGGATGGCGGAAATGGTCACCTTGCAACAATCGCCCACCCGCAAACAGATCGAAGAAGGCGAGCGCAATGGCCGCGCCGACCTGTTTATCGCCACGCCCGAAACACGCGCCTGGCTGCAGGCCACACAACGCTGGCCACGGGTCAACAGCCTGAACCTGACCCAGGCCCTGCAAGACATCACCAGCAACGCCAGACAAATCAGCTACGCCAGCGACCTCAAACTCGGCTGCCTGTTCGTCGCACCGCAAAAAGCCCAGCATGGCGCCACCCCAGAAGAACTGCAGGACATGGTCGACGACTTGCAAAAGGAGCACACCTGCGCCGTGGCCTGGTATTTCCCTTATGCCTATCGCAAGTTGCGCAACGAAGCGGGCCATTATCACCCGGGTATCGCCGTACTGCTCAAGGAGGCCCGCGGCTGACCGGTTGAACCATCACGCGCTTGCGCTTCTCTACTGATCAGGTCAATGGATTCATAGGGAAGATCAGCATGCGCAAGCTTCAGCTCGCTCTCATCATCGCCCTCGCCGGAGGGCTTGCCGCTTGCGGTGAGACCTCCACGCTGCAAGTCTCCGACGGTACCGGCCCGTCGCCCAAACTCCCGGAACCCAACAAGACGCTGATGCCGACGGTGAACATCGCCCCGGCAATCGGCTGGCCGGACGGCGCCAGCCCCGTCGCCGCCGCCGGCACGCAAGTGACCCCATTTGCCGAGGGCCTCGATCATCCGCGCTGGTTGTATGTACTGCCCAATGGCGACGTGCTGGTGGCCGAAACCAACGCCCCGCCCAAACCGGATGACGGCAAAGGCATTCGTGGCTGGGTCATGAAAAAAGTCATGGCCCGCGCCGGTGCGACCGTACCCAGCCCGAACCGCATCACCCTGCTGCGGGACAGCGACCACGACGGCGTCGCCGAGACTCGCACGGTATTCCTGGAAAACCTCAACTCCCCCTTCGGCATGACCCTGGTCGGCAATGATCTGTACGTCGCCGACACCGACCGCCTGCTGCGCTTCCATTATGAAAACGGCGACACGTCGATCAAGTCACAACCGGTCAAAGTAGTGGATCTGCCGGGGGGCACTCTGAATCACCACTGGACCAAAAACGTCATCGCCAGCAAGGACGGCAGCAAGCTGTACGTCACCGTCGGCTCGAACAGTAACGTCGGTGAAAACGGCATGGATCAGGAAGAAGGACGCGCGGCGATCTGGGAGGTGGATCGCGCGACCGGCAACCACCGGATCTTTGCTTCGGGAATCCGCAATCCGAACGGACTGGCTTGGGAGCCTTCGAGCGGCGCATTGTGGACGGCCGTCAATGAGCGGGATGAAATCGGTAGCGACCTGGTGCCGGACTACATCACCTCCGTGAAGGACGGCGGATTCTATGGCTGGCCTTACAGCTATTACGGCCAGCACGTCGACATCCGCGTCGAACCGCAAAACCCCGGACTGGTGGCCAAGGCAATTGCGCCGGACTATGCGGTCGGCCCGCATACCGCGTCGCTGGGGCTGACGTTTGCCCAAGGCAACACGCTGCCGGCGCAATTCAAGGAAGGTGCCTTTGTCGGCCAGCATGGCTCATGGAACCGCAAGCCACACAGCGGCTATAAAGTGATTTTCGTCCCCTTCCACGCCGGCAAACCGAGCGGACAGCCGGTGGATGTACTTACTGGATTCCTCAATGACGAAGAAAATGCCATGGGCCGGCCAGTGGGTGTGGTGATTGATCAGCAGGGAGATTTGCTGGTGGCCGATGACGTGGGGAACAAAGTATGGCGGGTGTCGGCAACTAAATAGCACCACATACCACTGTAGGAGCGAGCCTGCTCGCGAATGCGTCAGTACAGGCAACTTTGATGCTGAATGTGCTGACCTCTTCGCGAGCAGGCTCGCTCCCACAGGGACTCTGTGTTTAGCGTTTGCGGCAAAGGGTGAGCCCATCCCCCAGCGGCAACAGCGACAGATCCACCCGCGAGTCATCCTTCAAGGCACGATTGAGCGCCTGAATGGCTCGGGTATCTGCACTTTCTGGATTGTCCTCCAGCACCCGACCGCTCCACAGCGTGTTATCGAACACCGCCAGACCACCGGTGCGCAACAGGCGCAGCGCATGCTCCAGGTAGGCTGGATAGTTGGCCTTGTCGGCATCAATGAAAATCAGATCGAACTGGCCTGGCTGATCCAGTTTGCCCAGGGTTTCCAGCGCCGGCGCCAGACGCAGCTCAATTCGCCCGGCCAACCCGGCTTCCTGCCAGTAACGGCGCGCCGTTGCGTTGTAATCGCCCGGAATATCACAGCAAATCAACGAACCTCCCTCCGGCAATGCCGACGCCATGCACAGGGCGCTGTAACCGGTGAAGGTGCCGACTTCCAGCAAACGCCTGGCGCCGGTGAGCTTCACCAGCAACGCAAGAAACTGCCCCTGCTCTGGCGCCACTTGCCAGCGCGCCATGGGCAGCGCCTGGGTTTCGTCGCGCAAACGCTTGAGCAGCGGCGTTTCGCGCAGGGACACGTCAAGCAGGTAGTGATAGAGCGAATCGTCGAGATTGAGCGTGCGAGCGGTCATGACCACAAACTCTGGCTGTTACGGATTGCGCGCCAGGTGCTCCGGTTGCAGGACGCGCTTGGCACTCAGGTAGGCTTTCTGCCAATAAGCCTTGGACAAGCTGTCGAGCTTGACCGTGCCACCCGTGGCAGGCGCATGGACGAAACGGCCTTCGCCGACATAGATGCCGGCATGGCTGACCTGCGAGCCGCCGTTGGTGGCGAAGAACACCAGGTCACCTGTTTGCAGGCCTTCCTTGCCGACATCGGCCGCTTGCATGGAGATCATTTCGCGGGTGGTGCGCGGCAAGGAAATGCCGGTGACATCACGGTACACATAACCGATCAGCCCGCTGCAATCGAAACCGGAGTCTGGTGTATTGCCACCCCAGCGATAAGGCGTGCCCACCAGGCCCAATGCACGAAACAGCACATCTTCCGCTTCAGGCGAAAAGGCTTGGGAAGGACCGAAAACGATGGGAGCGCGAACCACCGGCGCTGGCGGCGGTGTGCGGCTGGCGCAGGCACTGAGCAGCGCTGCGAAAAGCATGATTGCGAGGCGGGCCGACGTCGACATAAGCAGAGCATCCTGATCTGGCTGCGGCTTTTTTCTGCAGAGGACGCAGAAAAGAAAACCGCCTGCGCATTACGCAGGCGGTTTGCCATCATTCATGGATCAGATTCTAGCGCTTATGCGGCAAACTTCAAGTAAGACTTTAAGTTCGCCTTACGAACTGTCCGCTTACTTGCGCGCCGTGACAATCGGGCTGGCATTCGGAGCCATCGCGAGTGCGCGCTTGGCTTCGATGAAGGTCTTGCTCCAGTAGCTGTCGCCCAGGCTATCGATCCGCACGCCACCGCTTTTGCGGCTGCTGGAATGGATGAACTGGTTATCACCCAAGTAGATCCCGGCGTGACTGACACGACCGCGACGGCCGTTGGTGGCGAAAAACAGCAGGTCGCCCGGCTCGAGCTTGCTGCGCGAGACCAGCGGCGCGTCGATGTTGATCATTTCACGGCTGGAGCGCGGCAGGTTCATGCCCGCTTCTTCGCGGAACAGATAACCGATGAAACCGCTGCAATCGAAACCGGCTTCAGAGGTACCGCCGAAACGGTAACGGGTACCGATCAGGGACATGCCGCGCTCGAGAATGCTGTCGGCCAGAACCGGAAGCTGATAGGACTTGCCGTCGGCGAAAGCGGCCAGTTCTTTTTCGGTGGCCACTTCTTCCTGGAAAAGAGAGTCTTGATAACGAACGGAAGACTGGGCAGTAACAGAGTTTTTAACCTGCTGTTGTTGCTCTTGCTGGGCCACTGGCGTGTGGGCAGCGCAACCGAACAACAGGGTAACGAGTGCGAGGGGCACGAGGGGTGCAAAGCGCTTTAGCATGGGCACGACCGTGGCTGTTAGTTGTAAAGAAGCCGAGACTATGCCCGCTATCAACCTCATTTGCAAATTCAATCGAACTTTTTGTGACTTCTCGGTTTCTCGTTTACATCTAAGCGCTTAAGCCCATTTTGATCATTTACGCGGCCTGCCATTGCCAGGAAAGCGCGTTTTCTGGCGCCTGAAATATGCCGAAAAGCGCTGAAAGCCGCAGATTTAAAGGGGTTAGCTACCAGCCCAGGGTTTCTTTAAGGAAGGGAATGGTCAGCTTGCGCTGAGCCTGAAGGGAGGCCTGGTCGAGGCGTTCAAGCAGCTCGAACAACGCGCTCATGCTGCGGGTCCCGCGGGTCAGGATAAAATGCCCGACTTCATCGGTCAGGTGCAGGCCACGACGGGATGCGCGCAGCTGAAGGGCGCGCAGTTTGTCTTCGTCGGAGAGCGGGCGCATCTGGAAGATCAACGCCAGGGTCAGGCGGGACTTGAGGTCCGCCAGCTTCACCGGCAGTTCCCGAGGGGACGTCGACGCGGCAATCAGCAGGCGCCGACCGCTATCACGCAGACGATTGAACAGATGGAACAGCGCCTCTTCCCAATCCGCCTTGCCGGCGACCGCTTGCAGATCATCCAGGCAGACCAGTTCGTACTGCTCGAGGTTGTCGAGAATTTCGATGCCACGATCCATCAACTCGGCCAGCGGCAGATACACCGCTGGCTCACCCATCTGTTCGAAACGCAGGCAGGCCGCCTGTAACAGATGCGTGCGACCTACCCCGTGCTTGCCCCAGAGATAAATCAGGCTTTCGGTCCAGCCGGCGTCGGCTTCGCACAGCCGCTCGACATAGCCGAGTGCAGCGGCATTGGCGCCTGGGTAGTAGTTGATAAAGGTGGCGTCGTCACGCAGACGCACACCTAGGGGCAGCTGAATCGGTTTCATGCTGACTGAACAGTTCCAAAGGAACCGTTAGTGGCCTCTGTGTAAAGTTTGCGCAGTTTATACCCGTGAAGCCGACCGCACAATGCGACAGACCACAAGCAAAATCAAAGGTTTGCGTTGGCGCCCCGGTTTCATGACAGTTTCTTTGGCGGTGCAGGCATCGACCCGGCCTCGATCCGGGTTGCCCGCGAAGCGTCTTAAAGCTCTGGCTCGTCCACACCACTATAGATTTCTGAATCCTTATACAAATCATGCACATGGCGCACCAGCACCATGATCACCGCCGCCACCGGCAGCGCCAGCAGAACGCCGGTAAAACCGAACAGTTCTCCACCGGCCAGAATTGCAAAGATCACCGCCACCGGGTGTAGACCTATCCGATCCCCCACCAGCAACGGCGTCAGCACCATACCCTCCAGCGCCTGCCCCACCATGAACACCGCGACGATACCGATCATCGGATACAGATCGCCGCCGAACTGAAACAGACCGGCAATCAATGCCGCACCTATACCGATCACAAACCCCATGTACGGCACAATCGCCGCCAGACCGGCAATCAGACCAATCAACAGCCCCAATTCCAGCCCCACCAGCATCAGGCCCGCGGCGTAGATCACGCCCAATGCCACCATCACCAACAATTGCCCGCGAACGAAGGCCCCGAGCACTTCATGGCACTCACCGGCCAGGGACACTGCGCGCTCCTCCCGATCCCGGGGCAGCAGGCTACGGATCTTGGCCATCATCAGATCCCAATCCCGCAGCAAGTAGAACGTCACCACCGGTATCAGCACCAGATTCGCCAGCCAGCCAATCAGCGCCAGACCGGAAGCCGTCGCTTGGCTCAATACCACCCCGACAACGTCGCTGGTCTGCCCCATGTGCTCACTGATCGCGGCCTTGAGCTTGTCGAACTTCCAGAAACCCTCCGACAAACCGAACTTGGATTGCGCCCACGGCAGCGCCGTGTGCTGCAACCAGTCGAGCATCTGCGGTGCCAGCTCATACAAACGAAACAGCTGCTTGGCGAGCATCGGCACCAACACCAGCAGCAGCGTGGTGAAGATCAATATGAACAGCGCGAACACGGCAACCACGCCCAGGGTTCGCGACAGCCCGGCCTTCTCCAGTCGATCCACCAGCGGATCAAACAGATAGGCCAGCAGCAACGCCACCAGGAACGGCGTCAGGATCGGGTGCAGCAGCCAGATAAACGCGCAGAGCAGAACCACTCCACCCAACCAGAACCAACGCCGCGTATCGGCCATGAACCACTCCATTGCTTCTATATAAAGAAAGAAAAACTACCAGCGGAAATGCAATTGCGGTGTCGGTGCAGCGACGGGCGCTGCGGCAGGGGCCGAACCGCCTGCCGCCGGTGCAACAGGCGCCACGGGGACGGGGGCCGGTGCCGCCGCAACTTCCTGCAATTTCGCCAGCGACAACTGCGCCCGCAACTGATCGGTGCTGCCATTGACCCGATACAGAATCCGGTCGCCATCGACACTTTGCGGGCGCCCGCCGAAAGGCTCCAGCAAACGCCCAAGGGTCGCATAGCGCTCAAGATTCATGCCCTGCACTTCCAGCAACTGCTGAGTCGACGCACCTGCCTTGGCGACAAATCGTGGCGCCAGCCGCTCGTTGACCGCCAGCATCACCGCGTCTGCCAGAGCCGCTTGATCGGCACCCTGGACACTGCCTGCCTCTTTCTGGTCGCCCAGCCACAAACGCCACTTGGCTTGCCACTGCCCACCCTCTTCTCGGGCATGCACCGCCAGCAAGGCGTCGGCATTGTAGCGTTCCGATGCGTTGTGCAGCGGCGCGGGATCAGCACTTTCCAGATTGGGTGCAGTGGCGACAATCTGTTCATTCAGATCCGCCAGGGGCAGCCGCAACGGCAAGCCGCGGTGTTGTGCTGCACGACGCAGCGGCGCCGCACTGGCCTGACCGTCGCCCACCAGGCTCGAACCCTCGGTGGAATCGTTCAACCACCATCCCAGAATCGACGGCCGACTGGCGCCCCACATGGCCAGCCCGGCGCGGCGCAACGCCTGTTCGGTGGAAGTCGGATCGAAATCGACTTTCAATACCTCCGGCGGCCCGGCGTCAAAGCCGTACTGACTGATGATTTGCTGCGGGTCCTTGCGGATCGCCGCCAGTCCAGGACTTTGCACCGCCTTGGGGTCGCCGGTTAGACGCAAGATGAGTGTATCGAGGGCGCGCTGAGTCGCCTGGTCACGCTCTTCCGGTGACTGGCCACTGACCGGTTCGCGTACTTGATAAAGGCCTTTGACGGTTTCGGCATGGCTGACCAGGCTGACCAGAGACAAACAACCCACAAACAAGAATTTACAAAAACGCATGGAAGATTCCTGACGACAAGAGCGGCTGGAACAGGCCGAATGAACATGATCGAGCAAGGCTGTGACCATCGCCCGGCGCAAAACATTCACACGGCCCGGGTAAGTTTTCGCACTGTCATAACGATAGACGGTTAATGACGATACCCTGCTCAAGCGTGAAGGATGCAACCAACACACAACAATGAAGGTTTTTTTAAGCCGATATGCCCCTGCCGTCGGCGTGAGGATGGCCGCTGCCCTTCAAGCCTGATAAAATCGCGCGCCTTCGCAGACCGGCAACAGCCGGGCACTTTCGAAATTCGCGTGAGGCAATCGCCCTCGTCGATTTCGGCGCGCCCCCGCTGAACTCGGTCGTTACCCAGAAATCCCCCCTAAAGGCCTGGATCATGAGCAAGCAACCCTCCCTGAGCTACAAGGACGCCGGTGTAGACATCGACGCCGGTGAAGCATTGGTCGAACGCATCAAGAGCGTCGCCAAGCGCACTGCGCGCCCGGAAGTCATGGGCGGCCTGGGCGGTTTCGGCGCCCTCTGCGAAATCCCGGCCGGCTACAAGCAGCCTGTGCTGGTTTCCGGTACTGACGGCGTCGGCACCAAGCTGCGCCTGGCACTGAACCTGAACAAACACGACAGCATCGGCATCGACCTGGTTGCCATGTGCGTCAACGACCTGGTGGTGTGTGGCGCCGAGCCGCTGTTCTTCCTCGACTACTACGCCACCGGCAAACTGAACGTCGACACCGCCGCCCAGGTGGTAACCGGCATCGGCGCTGGCTGCGAACTGTCGGGTTGCTCCCTGGTTGGCGGCGAAACCGCTGAAATGCCTGGCATGTACGAAGGCGAAGACTACGACCTGGCCGGTTTCTGCGTCGGTGTCGTGGAAAAATCCGAAATCATCGACGGCTCCAAGGTTGCCGCCGGCGATGCCCTGCTCGCCCTGCCGTCTTCCGGCCCGCACTCCAACGGTTACTCGCTGATCCGCAAGATCATCGAAGTGTCCGGCGCCGACATCGAAAACACCCAGCTCGACGGCAAACCGCTGACCGATCTGCTAATGGCCCCGACCCGTATCTACGTGAAGCCGCTGCTCAAGCTGATCAAGGAAACCGGCGCCGTCAAGGCCATGGCCCACATCACCGGTGGCGGCCTGCTGGACAACATTCCGCGCGTCCTGCCAAAAGGCGCACAAGCCGTGGTTGACGTAGCCAGCTGGAACCGCCCGGCCGTATTCGACTGGCTGCAAGAGAAAGGCAACGTCGACGAGAACGAAATGCACCGCGTGCTGAACTGCGGCGTGGGCATGGTCATCTGCGTGGCTCAAGAGCACGTTGAAGCCGCCCTGAACGTTCTGCGCGAAGCGGGCGAGCAGCCTTGGGTCATCGGTCAGATCTCCACCGCTGCCGAAGGCGCGGCCCAGGTTGAACTGAAGAACCTCAAGGCTCATTGATGTCCCAGACCTGTGATGTGGTGGTGCTGTTGTCCGGCACCGGCAGTAACTTGCAGGCCCTGATCGACAGCACGCGGACCGGCGACAGCCCGGTCCGCATCGCTGCGGTGATTTCCAACCGCGCCGACGCCTACGGCCTGCAACGCGCCAGGGACGCGGGTATCGACACCCGCACCCTGGATCACAAGGCTTTCGAAGGCCGCGAAGCCTTCGATGCCGCGCTGATCGAACTGATCGACGCCTTCAACCCCAAACTCGTGGTCCTGGCCGGCTTCATGCGCATTCTCAGCGCGGGCTTCGTGCGCCACTACCAGGGTCGCCTGCTCAATATCCATCCGTCTTTGTTGCCCAAATACAAAGGGTTACACACTCATCAGCGCGCTCTGGAAGCCGGCGACGCTGAACACGGCTGCTCAGTGCACTTTGTCACCGAGGAACTCGATGGCGGACCACTGGTCGTACAGGCAGTAATACCGGTAGAGTTGCACGACTCGCCGCAGAGTCTGGCGCAGCGGGTCCATGTTCAGGAACACCTGATCTACCCGATGGCCGTCCGCTGGTTTGCCGAAGGCCGTTTATCACTCGACGATCAAGGTGCTTTACTGGATGGGCAGTTACTCGCGGCCAGCGGCCACTTGATTCGAATCTAGGAGATTTTATGCGTCGTGCCCTGCTCTTCGCTTGCGCTCTGCTCGCCCTGCCCTTTGCACAGGCGGCAGACCTTCATCCTTTCTCCGCCAGCTACACTGCCGACTGGAAGCAGCTGCCCATGAGCGGCACCGCCGAGCGCAGCCTGACCCAGGAAGCCAACGGCGTCTGGAAGCTCAGCTTCAAGGCTTCGATGATGATCGCCAGCCTGTCCGAAGAAAGCACCCTGACAGTCGACAAGGACACCCTGCTGCCACAGTCCTACCACTTCGAACGGGGTGGCCTGGGCAAAGCCAAGAAGGCTGACCTGGACTTCGATTGGACCACCAAGAAGATCACCGGCACAGACCGTGGCGACGCGGTCAATATCCCGCTGAACCGTGGCATGGTCGACAAGTCCACCTATCAGCTGGCACTGCAGCATGACGTGGCCGCCGGCAAGAAAAGCATGAGCTATCAAGTCGTGGATGCTGGCGAAGTCGATACCTATGATTTCCGTGTGCTGGGTTCGGAAAAGGTCGACACCAAGGCTGGCCAGATCGATGCGATCAAGGTCGAGCGCGTGCGTGACCCGACACAAAGCAAGCGCATCACCGTGCTCTGGTTCGCCAAGGACTGGGACTACCTGCTGGTCCGCCTGCAACAGGTCGAAACCGACGGCAAGGAGTACAACATCATGCTCCTGGACGGCAAGGTCAACGGCAAGACCGTCAAAGGCAGCTGATCCACACCGACAAAAAGAAGCCCCGCAAAATGCGGGGCTTCTTTTTGTCCGGGATTCGGCTATCGATCCCTAGACCGAAAACCGCGCCACCAGGGTATTCAGATCCACCGCTAACCGTGACAGCTCCTGGCTCGCCGCACTGGTCTGATTCGCCCCGGCCGAGCTTTGCAGTGCCAGGTCGCGGATATTCGAAAGGTTGCGGTCCACTTCCCGCGCCACCGCCGCCTGCTCCTCCGAGGCACTGGCGATCACGGTGTTGCGCTCATTGATCAGGGTGAATGCCGATGCGATATCTTCCAGTGCAATGCCCGCGGCCTTTGCCACTTCAAGGGTCGAGCGTGCCCGGGCATTGCTGTGCTGCATCGAGCTGACCGCCGAATCGGTGCCTTGCTGGATGCCAGTGATCATCTGCTCGATTTCCCGGGTCGATTGCTGAGTACGGTGCGCCAGGGCCCGCACCTCGTCGGCCACCACCGCGAACCCGCGTCCGGCATCCCCGGCCCGGGCCGCTTCAATGGCTGCGTTCAGGGCCAGCAAGTTGGTTTGCTCGGCAATCGAGCGAATCACGTCCAGGACTTTGCCGATGCTGTACACCTTCTGCGCCAGGTCTTCGACCTGCGAAGCGTTGGCGGTGACATCATCGGCCAGCATCTCGATAGACATCACGGTCTGGTGCACCTGCTCACGGCCATGCTGAGCAATGCGATCGGACTCGCGGGACGCTTCGGAGGTGGCCACGGCATTGTTTGCCACCTCCTCCACCGCCGCGGTCATCTGATTGACTGCCGTGGCGGCCTGATCGATCTCCAGGCTCTGCTGGTGCAGGCCACGGGTGGCATCCTCGGTGACGCAGCTGAGCTCCTCCGAAGCAGAGGCCAATTGGCTGGATGACTCGGAAATACGCTGGATCGTTTCGCGCAGGTTCAGCTGCATACTCTTGAGCGAGTGCAACAGTCGCGCCGGCTCGTCGTCGCCAGTGATGCTGATGTCACCGGTCAGATCGCCGCCAGCGACCACTTCGGCGACCTTCACTGATTGCGAAAGCGGCACCACGATACTGCGGGTCAACAATAAGGCCAGGCCAACGGTGGTAATCGCCGCCAGGGCAATCATCACCCCGACCCAGATCCGCGACTGGTTGAACACCTGGCGCCCGGCTTCGCTCGCCAGATTGGCGTTGTGTTTGTTCAAGCCGACCAGCTCCTTGAGCGTGATGGTGATTTCATCGGCCAGCGGATTCATTTCACCGTTGAGAATGGCCGCTGCGTCCTCCACCCGTCCCTGGGCAGATCCCGCCATTACCTGACTCTGGAACTGCAGATACTTCTGCTCGGCGGTCTTGAAGCGATCGAACAAAATTCGCTCTTCGGGCAACACGATCAGCTTGTCATAGCGTTGCTGAGCATCGTTGAGAACGGCCTTCAAATCGTTGATCTTACCGACGTTCTGAGCCAACGCCTGTGGATCGCGATTGATCAGCAAGCGCATGGTCAAGGCCCGCAGCCGCAACATGTCCTGACTCATATCACCGACCGCCATGACGCTGGGCAGCCAGTTGTCATCGACCTCATCGGCCTGCGCCCGCATATTCGACATTTGCAGCAGCGCGAACACCCCCAGGCCAAAAACCATCAATGCCAACAGGCCAAAACCCAGACTCGCACGCGGCGCAATATTGAGACTTCTTAAACTCATTACTCTGGTTCCTTCCAAAAGCGCTGCTTCAGGCAGCTGGTCTTTTAGACGATATCGGACTGTTGAAAATTTGCGTAAGACGAAAAAGTGATATCAAATCGCCTGTACTGCATCGGTCAAAAGCGGTATCGATTCAGCCCAATACCGGCACCAGCCCGGATATCCGGAACATGTTTGCGCAGGAATGCTCTATACCTTCACGGTCCTTTTTGATCGAATGATCATTCCCGTCACCCGCGAGGTATCCCATGACTGTTACCGTCAACACCGTGTCTGCCGAAGGTTTTCGTCACAGCGTGCAAATCGATGACCACGAACTTTTTGCCGACGTGCCCACCACTGCTGGCGGTGAAGGCTCGGCGCCGGAACCCCACGATTACTTCGATGCCGCACTGGGTGCCTGCAAAGCCTTGACCCTGAAGCTGTATGCCAGGAAAAAGGACATCCCGCTGACCGGTGTCGGCGTCGAGGTCAAACGCGATAACAGCGAAGAGCAAAAAGGCAAATACGCCCTGCACGTCAAATTGACCCTCAAAGGTGTACTCACCGACGCCCAGCGCGAAGAACTGCACCGCGTGGCCGATCGCTGCCCGATTCACAAACTGATGACCACCAGCGAAGTCAGCATCGAAACCCATCTGTCCGAAGGCGCGTTCAGCCAATAGCGGCAAGGGTTGCGCAAGCGGGTTATGCTCGGATGCATCACCCGCTCAGCCTGGAACGCACCATGAACACTCCGCTCGTGATCCGCCCCCGCGCCGAAGATGTCGAAGGCCAGCCCATCCTGCGCCCGTTGCCATCCGCCAAATGCCGTAATGTCGGGCCCTTCGTGTTTTTCGACCACATGCTGGAGACCCGCTACGCCGCGGGAGATGGCATGAACATTCGCCAACATCCGCACATTGGCCTGTCCACCCTCACCTACCTCTTTGAAGGCCAACTCCAGCACAAGGACAGCCTCGGTTCGGATCAGGTGGTCAACGCCGGGGATGTCAGCTGGATGACCGCCGGCAGTGCCATCGCCCACGTCGAACGCACGCCCGAAGCCCTGAAAGAACGCGGTTTCACGATGCACGGCCTGCAGATCTGGCTGGCCTCGCCCAAGGACCGCGAACACGGTCCTGGCCATTACAGCCACCATCCCGCCTCTACGCTCCCGACCAGTGAAAACCTTGGCGTGAAAATCCGCATGATTGCCGGTTCAGGCTTTTGCCTGGAATCGCCGGTGCCCGTGCTTTCTCCCACGCTGTATGCCGAATTGCACCTGCAAACAGCGGCGACATTGCTGATTCCCACCGAGCATGAAGAACGTGCGCTGTATGTGTTGAGCGGTGAAGTGCAACTGGATGGCGAACCGATAGAACCACACGCATTGGTGGTGCTGCCGGCCGGGGAAGAAATGACGTTGTTCGCCGAGAGCGATTGTCATGCCGTGTTGTTCGGCGGAGCACCGCTGGACGGTCCGCGGCGGATCAATTGGAATTTTGTGGCGAGCGACCCGGCGTTGATCGACGAAGCACGGCGACGCTGGGCGGCCGGGGACTGGCCAACGGTACCGGGGGAAGTCGAGCGGATTGAATTGCCAAAACACCGAAGCGAGCCCACTCCGTTGTAATGATCCTCGGTGTGAGTCACACCGCCATCGCGAGCAGGCTCGCTCCCACAGGGAAATGCATTCCATTGTGGGAGCGAGCCTGCTCGCGAAGAGGCCGGCACTCACACCGACCATGCCGGGGCAAAAAAGCAATCAGCCCTTGAACACTTCATCCAGCAGGTTATGCATCGAAGTGAACGCCCGCGCGGCAACCTTTGCGTCGTACATCATCATCCCCGGCACCTTGGCATGCGGGTCGGTGAACGAGTGGAAAGCCCCGCCGTAGCTCAGCAACTGCCAATCCACACCCGCGGCATTCATTTCATCTTCAAAAGCCGGCAATTGCTCTTTTGGCACCAGTGGGTCGGATGCTCCGTGCAATACCAGCACCTTGCCCTTGATGTTCTTCGCATCGGCCGGATTCGGGGTATCGAGGGTGCCATGGAACGAGACGGCGGCTTTTACCGGAGCACCGGTACGGGCGAGTTCCAGCGCGCAGCAACCACCAAAGCAGAAACCGAAGGTCGCCAGTTTCGACGTATCGACCGCCGCCTCCCCCTGCTTTTGCAATTGCTCGAACGCCGCCTGCATGCGCTTGCGCAGCAATGCACGGTCGTTCTTCAGCGGCATCATCGCCGCGCCTGCCTCATCGTTGTTCGTTGGACGAACCGATTGGCCGTAGAGGTCCGCGATCAGCACCACATAGCCCTTGGCCGCCACTGATTTGGCGATGTCCTCGGCACCGGCGCCGACGCCCATCCAGTTGGGTGCCATCAGCAGGCCCGGGCGCGCGCCCTTATGGTCAGCATCGAACGCCAGGCGGCTTTCGTAAGCCTGACCGTCAATCTGGTAGGCCACGGAACGTACAGTGATTTGGCTCATTTCTGACTCCTGATTTTCAACACCAGAATGAAAAAACCCGCCGAAGCGGGTTTTTCTACAACGCAGTTAAACCGACAGTTCAACCAACAGCTTGTTCAGACGACGTACATACGCCGCCGGGTCCTTCAAGCTGTCGCCGGCCGCCAGGGCTGCCTGATCGAAGAGGATGTGCGACAGGTCGCCGAAGCGCTCGTCGCTCTGCTCGTTGTCGAGCTTCTCTATCAGCGGGTGAGCCGGGTTGAATTCGAAAATCGGTTTCGAATCCGGCACCTTCTGGCCGCTGGCTTCCAGGATCTGACGCATTTGCAGGCCCAGGTCCTGCTCGCCGATGGCCAGGATCGCCGGGGAATCGGTCAGGCGATGGGAAACCCGAACTTCGGCAACGGATTCGCCCAGCGCAGTCTTGAGGCGCTCGACCAGACCTTCCTTGGACTTGGCGACTTCTTCCGCAGCTTTCTTGTCCTCTTCAGAGTCCAGGTTGCCCAGGTCCAGGTCACCACGCGCCACATCGACAAAGCTCTTGCCGTCGAATTCGCTGAGGTAGCTCATCAGCCACTCGTCGATACGATCGGTCAGCAGCAGCACTTCGATACCTTTCTTGCGGAAGACTTCCAGGTGCGGGCTGTTTTTGACCTGGGCGTAGGTTTCGCCGGTCAGGTAGTAAATCTTGTCCTGACCTTCCTTGGCGCGAGCCAGGTAGTCGGCCAGACCAACAACCTGCTCACCCTCGTCACCGTTGGTGGAGGCGAAACGCAACAGGCCGGCAATCTTTTCCTTGTTGGCGAAGTCTTCTGCCGGGCCTTCTTTCATGACCTGACCGAAGTTCTTCCAGAAGCCCTTGTATTGCTCAGGCTCGTTCTTCGCCAGTTTTTCCAGCATGTCCAGCACGCGCTTGGTCAGCGCCGACTTCATGGAGTCGATGATCGGGTCTTTCTGCAGGATTTCCCGCGACACGTTCAGCGACAGATCATTGGAGTCGACCACGCCCTTGATGAAGCGCAGGTACAGCGGCAGGAACGATTCGGCCTGGTCCATGACGAACACACGCTGCACGTACAGCTTCAGGCCTTTCGGCGCTTCACGCTGGTACAGGTCGAAAGGTGCACGGGCCGGCACATACAACAGCGAACTGTATTCCAGCTTGCCTTCAACCTTGTTGTGGCTCCAGCTCAGCGGGTTTTCGAAGTCGTGGGCGATGTGCTTGTAGAACTCCTGGTATTCCTCGTCCTTCACTTCAGTGCGAGGGCGAGTCCACAGGGCGCTGGCACGGTTGACGGTTTCCCATTCAACAGCCGGTTGCTCTTCGCCTTCGGCAGCGGCCACTTCTTTCGGCAACTCGATCGGCAAGGCGATGTGGTCGGAGTACTTCTTGATGATGTTGCGCAGGCGCCAGCCATCGGCGAACTCGTCTTCACCGGACTTCAGGTGCAGGACGATACGGGTGCCGCGCTCGGCCTTGTCGATGGTAGCGACTTCGAACTCGCCCTCACCCTTGGAAGACCAATGCACGCCTTCGCTGGCCGGGCTACCGGCACGACGGCTGAACACGTCGACTTTGTCAGCGACGATGAACGCGGAATAGAAGCCCACGCCGAACTGACCGATCAGGTGCGAGTCTTTCTTTTGATCGCCCGACAGGTTTTTCATGAAGTCGGCGGTGCCCGACTTGGCGATGGTCCCCAGGTGGGTGATCACATCTTCGCGGCTCATGCCGATGCCGTTGTCTTCGAGCGTGACGGTCTTGGCGTCCTTGTCGAAGCTCACACGGATCTTCAGTTCGGCGCCACCTTCCAGCAAGTTTGGCTTGGACAGGGCTTCGAAACGTAATTTGTCTACAGCGTCAGAGGCGTTCGAGATCAGTTCGCGAAGGAAGATTTCCTTGTTGGAATACAGCGAATGGATCATGAGGTGCAGCAGCTGCTTTACCTCGGTCTGGAAGCCCAGGGTTTCCTTTTGAGTTTCCACACTCATGGTCATCAAACTCCAATCAGATGGCATAAGCCGCGACCAAGAGGGTCGGCGGCGGGTTGTCATCAGAGTTGGGGGCTGCGTTCAGGATTTCAAGGGCTCCTCGAGTTTGAAATGCGCCCGGGCCGTGGCAATCGGCTCGCCTTCGGTGGTTTGCCATGCGGTAATTGCCACGTTAGCCACCCGGCGTCCCTGGCGGCACACCTGGCATCGGGCCCAGGTATCGCGGAATTGACCCGCCCGCAGATAGTCGAGGGAAAAATCGATAATCTTCGGCACGCTCGGCGAGCCGGTCGCAATCAGCAGGTGCATGGCGGCGGCCAGCTCCATGAAACCGGCAATCACGCCGCCATGGATGGCGGGCAATAGAGGGTTGCCAATGTTGTCCTTGTTGGCCGGCAGACGAAACAGCAACTCATCCCCCACCCGCGAGCATTCGACACCGATCAGTGTCGCATAGGGAATCATCTGCAGCAGTGAGGCGTAGTCACCCTGCTCATGGGCCTGTCGCAATTGTTCCTGAAACGTGCCAGTCATTTCGCATCTCCGGCAATAACGCCGCCAAAGCCCTTGGTGCCCTTGATGCCCTTGCCCATGCGCATGAACGTACCCACCACATGGGCAATCGGTTGTTCGGGATCGTCCTGATAAGCAAAGCCCCGGGCGAAAATCACGTCGGTGGTCACCCGGTAGCACTGGGCGAAACCATAGACATCTTTATGGGGCTCGGCGGCGTGCATGTAGTCGATACGCAGGTCGAGGGTCGGGCAGACTTCGAATTCCGGCAGCACACAGAGGGTGGACATGCCGCAGGCGGTGTCCATCAGCGTGGTCAGCGCGCCACCATGAATGACACCGGTTTGCGGGTTACCAACGATCTGCGGGCTGTAAGGCAAAACCACGGTGAGCCCTTCACTGCTGGCACTGTGAACACGCAGGCCGAGGACCTGACAATGTCGAAGCGCGGAAAGAAATCGCGTTGCACGCTCGAAAACGAGACTTTCAGCCATTTGATAAAAACTCTTGTTTAGTATTCCGACAGTGCAATACAGCACTGAAAAAAGTTCCGCATTAGAACAAACTTATATATCTGAACGACTTATGGAACTTAACCCTGATGACTGTGCTCGAAAGGCCAGTAAGATATTTTCCATCAGGAGAAACACCCCATGCGTAAGACTTTAGCTATTGCCTTGATGTTGACCGCTACCCTCGGTCTCGCTGCCTGCGATAAAAAATCCGAGGACAAAGCTCAAGAAGCCAACAAACATGCTGAGCAAGCTCAGCAAGACATGAGCAAAGCTCAGGATAAAGTGAACGACGCAGCGAAAGAAAACGCCGAAGCTGCCAAAGCTCAGGCTGAATCGAACGAAGCAGCGGCAAAAGAAGCCGCTCCTAAAAACTAAATCGGTTTTTAGTCAGATAAAGGAAAACCCGCCAAGTGCGGGTTTTCTTTTGCCTTCAGGTTTATTGGTCATGTAGGCGTCACAACAAAATCGTTCGAAAAGTCGGACTGATCATCAGCAACAGCGAACAGATTAAACCCACTAGCCAAACCAGACTGCGCTGCCAGGCAAGATCTTTCCAGTAACACACCAAGTAGATAACTCGTGTAACCACGAAGATGATCGCCAGCCAATCAATAAGCCATCCTGCCGTCTGCGTGGTATGCGCCATCAACACGCCCACCGCGAACAATATGAAGGCTTCGAAACAATTCTGATGGGCCGCCACCGCCCGGGCACCCAACCCCGTAAGTTGCGCCTGCTGTTGGCGCGGCAGGTGATTGTTGTAACCGCCCTGCTCTTTCATGGCCGTGGTCACGGGCATGCGCGCCACGTAGATCAGCACGGCACTGATAAACACACACCAGAACGGAATACTCATCAAGCAGCCTCTTTGATCACCTCGGGCAATGGCGCCTCTGTAGGTGTATAGACCATCACGTCGAGAACGTCGGAATGAAACTCGCGGCGATACAGCACGAACACGACGCCGGCACTCATCAACATGAACAACCAGGGGCTGACGAACCAGGCCAGCATGGTCATGCCGAAGTAATAGGAACGCAGGCCGAAGTTGAACTGGTTGGCCGCCATGGAGATGACACGGGCTGCACGGGCAGCGAAGGCTTTGCGCTCCTGCTCGGACACATGGCGCTCACCGATCATCGGCGCCGAGCCGACCAGGATGGCCGCGAAGTTGTATTGGCGCATGCACCAGCTGAAGGTAAAGAACGCATAGACGAACACCAGCGCCAAACACAGCAACTTGATCTCCGACATCCCCTGGGATGCCTGCTGCACCATCGGAATATCCGCCAGCAACGACACCGCCCGCTCGGAGGCCCCGAGCACCGTGAGAATGCCGGCCAGAATAATCAGGGTACTGGAGGCAAAGAACGATGCATTACGCTCCAGGTTACCGATCACGCTGGCGTCGGCGATGCGGTTGTCGCGCAGCAGCATGCGGCGCATCCAGTCTTCGCGGTAAAGATGCAGAACGCTGGCCAGGCACGCAGTGTCACGGCCCTTCCACGTTGCGTAGCGGGTATAGCCGCCCCAGCAGATGACAAACCAGAGCGCGGCGAGGATGTGGATCAGATTGGCTTGGATGAACGACATGCAGGTCCTTTTGATGACTAGGAAAGGCAAAACTGTGGGAGCGAGCCTGCTCGCGATAGCACTGGATCAGCCAACATATAGGTTGAATTTAAAGCCGCCTTCGCGAGCAGGCTCGCTCCCACATTGGATTTTCGCAATGCTTCGACGTTAGCTTACGGAAAAAGACACTGCCTCACGCCCATAAAAAATGCCCCGTATCGATTGATACGGGGCATTTCCATTTTTTGTAGAGAGCAGCTCAAAAGCCCGCTTGTGGCAGGCCCGTGAAGCTTAAGCCAAAGCTTCGACGCGTTTGCCCAGCAAGCGATCGCAGACCACGGCGACCACCAGGGTCATTACCGATGGTACCAGCCACGCCAACCCCTGCTCGCTCAGCGGCAAGTGGGCCAGTTGCGCCGGCATCCAGTCCGCCAGGCCGGCACCCTTGAGGGCATCGATCAGACCGAAAATGAACGACACCAGCATCACCGGACCGACGATACGGCCTTGCTCATGCCAGAAGTCCTTGCAGAAGCTCAGGGCTACCAAGGCGATGCATGGCGGGTAGATCGCGGTCAGTACCGGAATCGAGAACGCGATCAGCTTGGTGAGGCCCAGGTTGGAGACCAACAGGGAAAACGCCGCGAGGATGATCACCAGAGTCTTGTAGGACAGTGGCAGTACACGGCTGAAGTATTCGGCGCACGCGCAGGTCAGGCCAACCGCCGTGACCAAACACGCCAGGGAGATCAGCACCGCAAGGAATCCGCTGCCCAGCGAGCCGAACGTGTGCTGCACGTAGGCGTGCAACACCGCCGCGCCGTTGGTCGCACCGACGGCCACTTCATGGCTACCCGAACCGAGACGGAACAAGCTGATATACACCAGCGCCAGGCCCACGCCGGCAATCAGGCCGGCAATGATCGCGTAACGGGTGATCAACGCTGGCGACTCGACGCCGCGGGAGCGGATCGCGTTGACGATGACAATGCCGAATACCAGCGCGCCGAGGGTATCCATGGTCAGGTAACCATTGATGAAGCCCTGGGAGAACGGGGCCGCCACGTACTCAGGCGTTGCCTGACCAATGTCGCCCGCCGGCAAGGCGAATGCCGCGATGCCAAGAACGGCCAGGGCGATAATCTTCAACGGTGCGAGGAAACGTCCTACGGTATCCAGCAGACGACCGGGATAGAGCGAGATGAAGAACACCAGCAGGAAATACACCGAGCTGTAGAGAAACAGCGCCAACGGGCTTTCGCCGGTCAGCGGCGCCAGGCCCACTTCGAACGACACCGTAGCGGTACGCGGTGTGGCAAACAGCGGCCCCACGGCGAGGTAGCACGCGGCGGCCAGCAGGCCACCGGCCAGTTTACCGATCGGGCTGCTCAACGCATCCATGGCACCACCGACCTTGGCCAGCGCGACAACGGTGATCACCGGTAATCCTACCGCCGTGACCAGAAAGCCCAGCGCCGCCATCCAGACATTAGGCCCGGACTGCAAACCGACGATAGGCGGGAAGATGATATTGCCGGCCCCGACGAACAGGGCAAACGTCATAAAACCAAGTGCCAGGATGTCCTGACCTTTCAACACTTTCATTAAGGAAATACCACACTACTGAATCGGAATTTAGAGAGGGGTTTCCCTTATGGGTGAGGGAAATGCAGTCGGTCCGAATAGGACTGACCCGTTTAGCGCGAAGCTACCTTGTGGGCGGCGGACGCAAAAATGGCGGCTAGCCTAACGAATTTGTCTGACAAACGCACTGTTTGAGGGCGAACTATCCGATACGCGACATCTTTGTGTCGCGTTTTCGCATGTTCATGGTTGTCGCCTGTAAGTCCGCCATCGCGGGCAAGCCCGCTCCCACAGGTTTTGCGGGGTAGACAAAATTGTATGAACGCAACAAATCCTTGTGGGAGCGGGCTTGCCCGCGAAGAGGCCAGCACAGCGAACGCAAATCGCAGAAACGACAAAGGCCACCCGAAGGTGGCCTTTGTTTGGTTAAGCGTCAGCTAAGCGCTAGGCTTACTTGACAGCCCAACCCGTCAGCTCGGCCAGGGCCTTGCCGATGTCTGCCAGCGAACGCACGGTTTTAACGCCTGCGTCTTGCAGCGCAGCGAATTTCTCGTCTGCAGTGCCTTTGCCGCCAGAGATGATTGCGCCAGCATGGCCCATGCGCTTGCCCGGAGGAGCAGTCACACCAGCGATGTAGGAAACAACCGGCTTGGTCACGTGTGCCTTGATGTAGGCAGCCGCTTCTTCTTCAGCCGAACCGCCGATCTCACCGATCATCACGATCGCTTCGGTCTTCGGGTCTTCCTGGAACAGCTTCAGGATGTCGATGAAGTTCGAGCCCGGGATCGGGTCACCACCGATGCCGACGCAAGTCGACTGACCGAAACCGGCGTCAGTAGTCTGCTTCACAGCTTCGTAGGTCAGGGTGCCGGAACGGGAAACGATACCGACCTTGCCTGGCAAGTGAATGTGACCTGGCATGATGCCGATCTTGCATTCGCCTGGAGTGATCACGCCTGGGCAGTTAGGGCCGATCAGGATAACACCCAGCTCGTCGCACTTAACTTTAGCGTCCAGCATGTCCAGGGTAGGAATGCCTTCGGTGATGCACACGATCAGCTTGATGCCGCCGAAAGCAGCTTCCAGGATCGAGTCCTTGCAGAAAGGAGCCGGAACGTAGATCACGCTGGCGGTGGCGCCAGTGGCAGCTACGGCGTCTTTCACGGTGTTGAACACTGGCAGACCCAGGTGCTCGGTGCCGCCTTTACCAGGCGTTACACCACCAACCATCTTGGTGCCGTACTCGATGGCTTGCTGGGTGTGGAAACTACCTTGCGAACCGGTAATACCCTGGCAGATAACTTTGGTGTCTTTATTGATCAGGACGCTCATTATTTGCCCTCCGCAGCTTTGACAACTTGTTGAGCAGCGTCGGTCAGGCTGGTAGCAGCGATGATGTTCAAACCGCTTTCTGCCAGTACTTTAGCGCCCAGCTCAGCGTTGTTGCCTTCAAGGCGAACAACAACCGGGATTTTCACGCCGACTTCTTTCACTGCACCGATGATGCCTTCGGCAATCATGTCGCAACGAACGATGCCGCCGAAGATGTTAACCAGTACTGCAGCGACGTTGGTGTCGGACAGAATGATTTTGAAAGCTTCGGTAACGCGTTCTTTGGTAGCACCGCCGCCCACGTCGAGGAAGTTGGCTGGTTTGCCGCCATGCAGGTTGACGATGTCCATGGTACCCATGGCCAGGCCAGCACCGTTGACCATGCAACCGATGTTGCCTTCCAGCGCTACGTAGTTCAGTTCGAACTTGGCAGCGTGCGCTTCGCGCGGATCGTCTTGCGACGGATCGTGGAAAGTCTTCAGCTTAGGCTGACGGTACATGGCGTTGGCGTCGATGTTGATCTTGGCGTCCAGGCAGTGCAGATCGCCGTCAGCCTTGATCACCAGCGGGTTCACTTCCAGCAGGGCCAGGTCGTGATCCTTGAACAGCTTGGCCAGACCTACGAAGATCTTGGCGAACTGGGCAACTTGCTTGCCTTCCAGACCCAGCTGGAATGCCAGCTCGCGACCCTGGAATGGCTGAGCGCCAACCAGTGGATCGATAGTGGCCTTCAGAATTTTTTCTGGAGTGTCGTGAGCGATTTTCTCGATGTCCACGCCACCTTCGGTGGAAGCCATGAACACGATGCGACGGCTCGAACGATCAACGACAGCGCCCAGGTACAGCTCTTTAGCGATATCAGTGCACGATTCAACCAGGATCTTGGTGACTGGCTGACCATTGGCGTCAGTCTGGTAAGTCACCAGACGCTTGCCCAGCCACTGCTGTGCGAAGGCTTTGGCGTCTTCTTTGCTGCGAACCAGCTTTACGCCGCCCGCTTTACCGCGACCACCGGCGTGGACCTGGGCTTTGACAACCCACTCGCTGCCGCCGATTTTGTCGCAAGCTTCTGCTGCTGCTTCCGGGGTGTCTACCGCGTAACCGGTGGATACTGGCAGGCCGTACTCAGCGAACAGCTGCTTACCCTGATACTCGTGAAGATTCATGCTTATTACCGTCTTCGTTAGGTACTGCGCATTCGGTGCTGCACTCATTCAAGTGCCGCACCACCTGTGACTGCTGCTTGCATAGCCTTTCCGGATACCCGGTGCAGCTATGCAAGACTGCGTCCAGCGGATATTCCGCGGTGAGTCTTGCATGCAAGGCTCACGACGGGCCATTCCGCCGTGGTTTCTTATTGTCTTAACGCTTCTTGCGGTTGGCGATGTGGATGGCGCCGCCATTCACTGCCAAAGCAGCTTCGTGCAAGGCTTCAGACAGGGTCGGATGGGAGAAAACCATCATGCCCAGGTCTTCAGCGCTGGTGCCGAATTCCATACCGATTGCGCCCTGCTGAACCAGTTCGGCAGCGCTTGGGCCAATCACGTGGACGCCCAATACGCGGTCTGTCTTGGCATCTGCGATGACCTTGACGAAACCGCCGGTATCGTTGGCAGCCATGGCACGGCCAGAGGCTGCGAACGGGAAGGTGCCGACGTTAACTTCTACGCCTTCAGCTTTCAAGGCCTGCTCGGTTTTACCGACCCACGCGATTTCCGGGTGAGTATAAATAACCGAAGGGATCAGGTCATAGTTCATCTGGGCCTTGTGGCCCTTGATGCGCTCGACAACCATGATGCCTTCTTCCGACGCCTTGTGCGCCAGCATCATGCCGCGAACCACGTCACCGATGGCGAAAACGCCCGGTACGGTGGTGGCGCAGTGATCGTCAACGTGCACGAAACCGCGCTCGTCCAGGGTCACGCCACTGTCGGCAGCCAGCAGATCAGTGGTCACCGGGCGGCGACCAACGGCTACGATCAGCTTGTCGAAAGTAATGGTCTGTTCGCCGTTGGCGTCGGTGTAGTTCACAACGACTTCGTCACCGTTCACTTTGGAACCGGTCACGCGAGCGCCCAGCTTGATGTCCAGACCCTGTTTGGTCAGGGTTTTCAGCGCTTCCTTGGAAACAGCGGTGTCCGCTGCCATCAGGAAAGTGTCCAGGGCTTCCAGGACAACCACTTCAGAGCCCAGACGCGACCATACCGAACCCAGTTCCAGACCGATCACGCCAGCGCCGATTACGCCCAGACGTTTAGGTACGGTTTGGAATTCCAGTGCGCCAGTCGAATCAACGATGACTTTCTGATCAACCGGAGCCGGTGGAATATCGATCGGACGCGAACCTGGAGCCAGGATGACGTTTTCAGCTTCGATGACTTCAACCGAACCGTCTGGCTTGGTGACTTCGACTTTCTTGCCGGCCAGCAGTTTGCCGTGGCCCTGGATCGAAGTAACACCGTTGGCCTTGAACAGGGTGGCAACACCGCCGGTCAGGTTCTTGACGATGCCAGCCTTGCGGCCAACCATCGCAGCGACGTCCATTTTGACTTCGCCAGTCGAGATGCCGTGGACGTTGAAGCTTTCTTTCGCTTCCTTGTATTTCCAGGAGCTGTCCAGCAGCGCCTTGGATGGAATGCAGCCTACGTTCAGGCAGGTGCCGCCCAGGGCTTGCTTGCCTTCAGCATCGGTGTACTTCTCGATGCAGGCAGTGCTCAGACCGAGTTGCGCGGCCTTGATGGCAGCCACGTAGCCGCCAGGGCCCGCACCGATCACTACTACGTCAAATTTCTGCGACATTCAAAAAATCCTCTTTAGCGAAAAGCTTCAAGCCGCGAGCTGCAAGCCAGGCTGCGGGTTTTCCGACAGCCTGGGCTTGCAGCTCATGGCTGCTTCTATCAGATATCCAGCAACAGACGAGCCGGGTCTTCCAGCAGGTTCTTGATGGTCACCAGGAAGGTCACAGCTTCTTTGCCATCGATCAGGCGGTGATCGTAGGACAGTGCCAGGTACATCATCGGACGGATAACGACCTGGCCGTTGATTGCCATAGGACGCTGGATGATGTTGTGCATGCCCAGAATCGCAGCCTGCGGCGGGTTGACGATCGGGGTCGACATCATCGAACCGAAGGTGCCGCCGTTGGTGATGGTGAACGTACCGCCAGTCATCTCTTCCATCGACAGTTTGCCGTCACGGGCTTTCTTGCCGAACGTAGCGATGCCGCCTTCGATTTCAGCCAGGCTCATCAGCTCGGCGTTACGCAGAACCGGTACAACAAGGCCGCGGTCGCTGGAAACAGCAACACCGACGTCAGCGTAGCCGTGGTAAACGATGTCCGCACCGTCGATCGACGCGTTGACAGCCGGGAAGCGTTTCAGCGCTTCGGTGGCAGCCTTCACGAAGAACGACATGAAGCCCAGGCGCACGCCGTTGTGGGACTTCTCGAACAGGTCCTTGTACTTCGAACGCAGGGCCATGACTTCGGTCATGTCGACTTCGTTGAAAGTGGTCAGCATCGCCATGTTCGATTGAGCTTCAACCAGACGCTCGGCAACCTTGGCACGCAGACGGGTCATCGGAACGCGTTTTTCAACGCGGTCGCCGGCAGCGAATACCGGAGCAGCAGCGGCAGGAGCAGCAGCCTTGGCAGGCGCGGCAGCTGGAGCGGCTTTCTTGGCGGCAACAGCTGCAACCACGTCTTCCTTGGTCACACGACCACCTTTGCCGGTGCCGGCAACGGAAGCGATGTTGATGCCGTTTTCTTCAGCCAGCTTGCGAGCAGCCGGTGCAGCAACAGGATCATCTTCGCCTTCGCCAGCAGGGGCAGCGGCTTGGGCAGCTGCGGCCGGAGCGGCAGCAGGAGCAGCGGCAGCAGCGCCGCCTTCAACGATCGAGCCCAGCACTTCGTCGGACAGAACGGTGTCGCCTTCGTTCTTGACGATAGCGCCCAGCACGCCGTCAGCAGTGGCCAGAACTTCCAGTACGACTTTGTCGGTTTCGATGTCGACGATCAGTTCGTCACGCTTGACGGCGTCGCCCGGTTTTTTGTGCCAGGTGGCAACGGTGCCATCGGCAACCGATTCCGGGAAAGTGGGGGCTTTGATCTCGATAGCCATTATCTGTGGTTCCTTAAATTCGGTTTCAGGTGCGCGAAGGCGTTAAACAGTAAAGGCGTCTTGCAGCAGTTTTTCCTGCTGCTCGGCGTGCATCGATGCGTAACCGCATGCAGGTGCAGCAGAAGCCTCACGGCCCGCGTACTCGAGTACGAGAGACTTGTTGAGGTTGCTGATGCTGCGACGCATGTGGTGTTGGCTGCTGTACCAGGCACCCTGGTTCATTGGCTCTTCCTGGCACCAGACGGCATGCTTGGCGTTGGTGTAAGGAGCCAGGACTTCGTTCAAGTCGTCCTCAGGGAATGGGTACAACTGCTCGAGACGCACGATGGCGATATCGTCACGGCCTTCGGCACGGCGTTTTTCCAGCAGGTCGTAGTAGACCTTGCCGCTACACAGAACAATGCGCTCGACCTTTTTCGGGTCCAGTGCATCGATTTCCGGGATGACGGTCTGGAACGAACCTTCTGCCAGATCTTCCAGCGTCGAGATAGCCAGCTTGTGACGCAGCAGCGACTTCGGAGTCAGGACTACCAGTGGCTTGCGCAGCGGGCGGATCACCTGACGGCGCAGCAAGTGGTAGATCTGAGCCGGCGTTGTCGGCATGCACACCTGAATGTTGTGCTCGGCGCACAGCTGCAGGTAACGCTCCAGACGAGCCGAGGAGTGCTCTGGACCCTGACCTTCATAACCGTGCGGCAGCAGCATGGTCAGACCGCACAGACGGCCCCACTTGTGCTCGCCACTGGTGATGAACTGGTCAATGACCACCTGGGCACCGTTGGCGAAGTCGCCGAACTGGGCTTCCCAGATAACCAGGGCATTCGGCGTGGTGGTCGAGTAACCGTACTCGAACGCCAGCACCGCTTCTTCGGACAGGAACGAGTCGTACAGGTCGAACCGTGGTTGACCGTCGTACAGGTTCTGCAGCGGGATGTAGGTGCCCGCGTCCTTTTGGTTGTGCAACACAGCATGACGGTGCGAGAACGTACCACGGCCGATGTCCTGGCCGGTCATGCGGATTGGGTGACCTTCGAACGCCAGGGTCGCGTACGCCATGGTTTCGGCGTAACCCCAGTTGATCGGCAGGCCGCCGGCTTGCATCTTCTGACGGTCTTCGTAGATCTTGGCAACCTGGCGCTGAACCACGAAGCCTTCCGGAATTTCCAGCAGCTTGGCGGACAGTTCCTGCAAGGTTTTCAGGTCGAAGCGAGTGTCGTGACGCGCAGTCCAGGCGTGACCCAGGTACGGACGCCAGTCCACGAACAACTCTTTGTTCGGCTCTTTGACCAGGCTTTTCACTACGTGCAGACCGTTGTCCAGCGCGTTGCGGTATTCGTCGACTTTCGCCTGAACACGCTCTGCGTCCAGTACACCGCTCTGGGTCAGACGATCGGCATACAGCTCACGGGTGGTGCGCTGCTTGGTGATCTGCTGATACATCAGCGGCTGGGTGCCGCTCGGTTCGTCAGCCTCGTTGTGGCCGCGACGACGGTAGCAGACCAGATCGATCACCACGTCACGCTTGAACTGCATGCGGTAGTCGATGGCCAGTTGGGTCACGAACAATACGGCTTCCGGATCATCACCATTCACATGGAGGATCGGCGCCTGGATCATTTTCGCGACGTCGGTGGCGTACTCGGTGGAACGCGAGTCCAGCGGGTTGCTGATGGTGAAACCGACCTGGTTATTGATCACGATGTGCACGGTACCGCCGGTCTTGAAACCGCGGGTCTGCGACATCTGGAAGGTTTCCATCACCACGCCTTGACCGGCGAATGCCGCGTCACCGTGGATGGAGATCGGCAGAACCTTCTCACCGGTAGGGTCGTTGCGACGATCCTGACGGGCGCGAACCGAACCCTCGACCACCGGGGAAACGATTTCCAGGTGGGACGGGTTGAACGCCATGGCCAGGTGAACTTCACCGCCGGTGGTCATCACGTTGGACGAGAAGCCCTGGTGGTACTTAACGTCACCGGAACCCAGCTCGACCTTCTTCTTGCCTTCAAACTCGTCGAACAGCTCGCGCGGGTTCTTGCCGAAGGTATTGACCAGCACGTTCAGACGGCCACGGTGGGCCATGCCGATAACGATTTCCTTGGTGCCGTAGGAACCGGAACGCTGGATCAGCTCGTCCAGCATCGGAATCAGGCTCTCGCCGCCTTCCAGGCCGAAACGCTTGGTGCCCGGGTATTTGGTCCCCAGGTATTTTTCCAGGCCTTCACCGGCAGTGACGCGCTCGAGCAGGTGGCTCTTGATGTCAGCGGAGTACGTCGGACGGCCACGCACGCTTTCCAGACGCTGCTGGAACCACTGGCGCTGCTGGGAATCGGTGATGTGCGTGAATTCAGCGCCGATGGTGCGGCAATATGTCTGCTGCAACGCTTCGTGAATTTCGCGTAGGCTCGCTTCCTCTTTGCCGATGAACAGGTCGCCGGCACGGAAGGTCGTATCAAGATCGGCATTGGTCAAGCCGTAATGATTGATCGACAGGTCTGCAGGTGCAGTACGCTGCCACAGCCCCAGCGGGTCAAGCTGGGCTGCCTGGTGGCCACGCATACGGTAGGCCTGGATCAATCGCAGCACTTCAACTTGCTTCTTCTCGTGCTCACTGCTCACGCTGCCGGCGGAAACCGGTTGGGCGCGGCGCTGGTTCTTTGCCAGCAAGACGAAATGATCGCGAATCGTGGAGTGCGAAACATCGGTGGCAGAGTTGCCGTCGGCAGGCAACTTCTGAAAGTAGGTGCGCCACTCTTCTGGCACAGCGTTAGGGTCGTGCAGGTAGAGCTCGTAGAGCTCTTCCACATAGGCAGCGTTACTACCGGATAGGTAGGCGCTGTTCCACATGCGCTGCATCACGCTTTCTTGCATGCTTGGTCACCCTCGGTTAGGGGAACACCATCGGTGTCGACACCGAGCAAACTTGCAGAAGTCCGAATGCAGCGACCAAAACAAGCCACTAGGATCACACTGATAGTCCGGGTACCAGCCCGGATGCCCCTGCTTGTCTCATTTCTTCAAAATAAGAGCCGCAGCCTTTTAAGCTGCTGCTCTGGTTATAGCTACGACGCGGGTTGAAGCCCGCGCCTTAGCCTCTACGTTTACAGCGGTACTGCATTTACAACAGCTGAATCACACGCCGCTCGAGAGCAACATGTTACGGATGTGACCGATGGCCTTAGTCGGGTTCAGGCCTTTCGGACATACGTTGACGCAGTTCATGATCCCGCGGCAGCGGAATACGCTGAACGGGTCATCCAGCGAAGCCAGACGCTCGGACGTCTTGGTGTCACGGCTGTCTGCCAGGAAGCGGTACGCTTGCAGCAGGGCAGCTGGACCCAGGAATTTGTCCGGGTTCCACCAGAAGGACGGGCAAGAGGTCGAGCAGCAAGCGCAAAGGATGCACTCGTACAGACCGTCGAGCTTTTCACGCTCTTCAGGGGTCTGCAGACGCTCGATGGCCGGAGCCGGCGTATCGTTCTGCAGGAATGGCTTAACCTTCTCGTATTGCTTGTAGAAGATGCTCATATCGACGACCAGGTCACGGATAACCGGCAAACCTGGCAGAGGACGAACGATCAACTTGTTACCTTTTACAACAGCGGACAGCGGCGTGATGCACGCCAGGCCGTTTTTGCCGTTGATGTTCATGCCGTCGGAACCGCAAACACCTTCACGGCAAGAGCGACGATAGGAAAAACCTTCGTCCTGCTCTTTGATCAGGGCCAGCACATCCAGCACCATCAGGTCTTTACCACCGGTATCGACCTGGAATTCCTGCATGAACGGCGCAGCGTCCTGATCAGGGTTGTAGCGATAAACACTGACTTGCAACATGGCGGTCACCCTTAATAAGTCCGGACTTTAGGTTCGAAAGTCGGAACAGTCTTCGGCGAGAAGTTCACGGCACGCTTGGTGACGCGCTTGTCACCCGGGAAGTACAGGGTGTGGCACAGCCAGTTTTCGTCGTCACGATCTTCGAAGTCTTCACGGGCGTGAGCACCACGGGACTCTTTACGTACTTCTGCAGCGATTGCAGTGGCTTCGGCCACTTCCAGCAGGTTTTGCAGTTCCAGCGCTTCGATACGGGCAGTGTTGAACGCCTGCGACTTATCGTTAATCTTCACGTTGGCGATGCGGGTACGCAGCTCAGCCAGCTGAGCGATACCTTTCTGCATGTATTCGCCGGTACGGAATACACCGAAGTAGTTCTGCATGCAGCTTTGCAGCTCGCGACGCAGGGTAGCCACGTCTTCACCTTCGGTACGCTCGTTCAGAGCGGACAGACGTGCCAGGGCCGCATTGATGTCGGCGTCGGTGGCGTCATCGTATTCGATGCCGTCAGTCAGCGCTTTTTCGAGGTGCAGGCCGGCAGCGCGACCGAAGACCACCAGGTCGAGCAGCGAGTTGCCGCCCAGACGGTTGGCGCCGTGTACCGATACGCAAGCCACTTCACCTACCGCGAACAGACCAGGAATGATCTTGTCCACGCCTTCGGCGTCCTGTGTGATCGCCTGGCCATGAATGTTGGTGGCAACGCCGCCCATCATATAGTGGCAGGTCGGAACAACCGGAACCGGAGCGACAACCGGGTCAACGTGCGCGAAAGTCTTCGACAGTTCGCAGATGCCCGGCAGACGGCTGTGCAGCACTTCCTCGCCCAGGTGGTCGAGCTTGAGCATCACGTGGTCGCCGTTCGGACCGCAACCGTTACCGGCGATGATCTCTTTAACCATCGAACGGGCAACAACGTCACGACCGGCAAGGTCTTTGGCGTTCGGAGCATAACGCTCCATGAAACGCTCGCCGTGCTTGTTGATCAGGTATCCACCTTCACCACGGCAGCCTTCTGTAACCAGTACACCGGCGCCGGCGATACCGGTCGGGTGGAACTGCCACATTTCGATGTCTTGTACCGGTACGCCTGCACGCAGAGCCATGCCGACGCCGTCACCGGTGTTGATCAGGGCGTTGGTGGTCGAAGCGTAGATACGACCTGCACCGCCGGTTGCCAGAACGGTTGCCTTGGCACGGATGTAGGTGGTTTCGCCGGTTTCGATGCAGATCGCGATCACACCGACGAACTCGCCTTGTGCGTTCTTCACCAGGTCGACAGCGTAGTACTCGTTCAGGAACGTGGTACCGGCTTTCAGGTTGCCCTGATAAAGGGTGTGCAGCAGTGCGTGACCGGTACGGTCGGAAGCGGCGCAAGTACGGGCAGCCTGCCCGCCTTTACCGTAATCCTTCGACTGACCGCCGAACGGACGCTGGTAGATACGGCCGGTTTCGGTACGCGAGAACGGCAGACCCATGTGGTCCAGCTCGAAAACGGCGGCCGGGCCTTCCTGACACATGTATTCGATAGCGTCCTGGTCACCGATATAGTCGGAACCCTTGACGGTATCGTACATGTGCCAGCGCCAGTCATCGTTCGGGTCGGCCGACGCGATGGCGCAGGTGATGCCGCCCTGTGCCGACACAGTGTGTGAACGGGTCGGGAACACCTTGGTGATCACGGCAGTCTTGTGACCACCTTGCGCCAGTTGCAGCGCTGCGCGCATGCCGGCACCGCCGCCACCAATAATGATGGCGTCGAAAGAAATCGTTGGAATGTTAGCCATGAATCAGATACCCCAGAGAATCTGCACACCCCAGACGAAGTAAGCGAACATCGCGACGCCGCATACTGCCTGGAAAAGGAAACGTACTGCAGTCGCGGACTTGCCCAGCGCCATTGGCGTCAGGTAGTCGGTCGCGATGGTCCACATGCCGACCCAGGCGTGAGCGCCGAGGGCAACAAGGGCCAGCAGACTGAAGATACGCATCCCGTTGTGGGCGAACAGGCCATGCCACTGGTCGTAGCCAATGCCCGGGTTCGCTGCGAGGTATCCGATCAGGAAGATGAAATAAGCCGCGAGGACAACCGCAGACACACGCTGTGCCATCCAGTCATAGAGGCCCGAACGCGAAAGGTTCGTAACGCTGGTTACCATATCCAAACTCCTGCCAGAACGATCAACACCACGGAAACGGCGATGATAATTTTCGAGCCCAGGCGGCCGCCTTCCAGCGTCTCACCGATGCCCATGTCCATAATCAAGTGGCGCACACCGGCAACCAGGTGATACAGAAGAGCGGACAGGAGGCCCCATGCTACGAACTTGGCCAGCGGGCTGGTCAAGGTTGCCTTCACGTCGGCAAAACCTTCCTCGGAACCCAGGGATTTGCCCAATGCATAAAGCATGAAGCCGAGGCCCAGGAAGAGGATGATGCCGGAAACACGGTGAAGAAACGACGTAACGCCGGTGATGGGGAGTTTGATGGTCCTTAGGTCTAGGTTTACAGGTCGTTGGCTTTTCACGGCTTTTTTTTCACACTGAAGAGCCCCTAACAATCAGGGCAAAGTTGTTGGGGAGTGCACTGGTCAGGTAACCACCACCCAGGGATGCGACCCCCAATGAAAGCAAGCCCAAAAGCCCTTGGCGGTCGGTCGCCGAGTATAGACAGTTAGGCTACTAATGACAACGCAAACACCTAGCCCTAATAGCTGATTGCACAACGCGTATAAAAGGCGTAAATGGCAGGCAATTTCGAGAAAAAAGTCGGGTTAAAGCCTTCTGGAGCAAGACTTTAGGCAAATTGACATTCGAATTTATCTCACTATAGTGGTGCGGGCCCTGCGTGGGGGGTCTGTCTGATGATTTCAAGCATAAATAGGAGGCCACATGGCTGACAAAAAAGCGCAGTTGATCATCGAGGGCGCAGCCCCCGTCGAGCTGCCCATTTTAACCGGCACCGTTGGTCCCGATGTTATCGATGTTCGGGGCTTGACGGCCACGGGCCGCTTCACTTTTGACCCTGGTTTCATGTCGACCGCTTCTTGCGAGTCGAAGATCACCTATATCGACGGCGACAACGGCATTCTGTTGCACCGCGGCTACCCGATCGAACAGCTGGCTGAAAAGTCGGACTACCTGGAAACCTGCTATCTGCTGCTCAACGGCGAATTGCCGACCGCAGAACAGAAGGCCCAGTTCGTCAGCACCGTCAAGAACCACACCATGGTTCACGAGCAGCTCAAGACCTTCTTCAACGGTTTCCGTCGCGACGCCCACCCGATGGCCGTCATGTGCGGCGTAGTCGGCGCCCTCTCGGCCTTCTACCACGACTCCCTGGACATCAATAACCCGCAGCATCGCGAAATCTCCGCGATCCGCCTGGTTGCCAAGATGCCGACCCTGGCAGCGATGGTTTACAAGTACTCCATGGGCCAACCCATGATGTACCCGCGCAACGACCTGTCGTACGCGGAAAACTTCCTGCACATGATGTTCAACACCCCGTGCGAGATCAAACCGATCAGCCCGGTGCTCGCCAAGGCCATGGACCGGATCTTCATCCTCCACGCCGACCACGAGCAGAACGCGTCGACTTCCACCGTGCGCCTGGCGGGTTCTTCGGGTGCCAACCCGTTCGCCTGTATCGCCGCGGGTATCGCTGCACTGTGGGGCCCTGCCCACGGCGGCGCCAACGAAGCCGTTCTGACCATGCTGGATGAAATCGGCGATGTCTCGAACATCGACAAGTTCATCGCCAAGGCCAAGGACAAGAACGATCCGTTCAAGCTGATGGGCTTCGGTCACCGCGTTTACAAAAACCGCGACCCGCGCGCCACCGTCATGAAGCAGACCTGCGACGAAGTGTTGAAGGAACTGGGCATCCAGAACGATCCGCAACTCGAACTGGCCATGCGCCTGGAAGAGATCGCCCTGACCGACCCGTACTTCATCGAGCGCTCGCTGTACCCGAACGTCGACTTCTACTCGGGGATCATCCTCAAGGCGATCGGCATTCCAACCAGCATGTTCACCGTGATCTTCGCCCTGGCGCGGACCGTCGGCTGGATCTCCCACTGGAAAGAAATGCTCTCCAGCCCGTACAAGATCGGCCGCCCGCGCCAGTTGTACACCGGCTACGAGTCGCGCGACATCACCAAGCTGGAAGACCGCAAGTAAGACCTGTCTTGCGATAATGTCTTGAGTTGCACCGGAAACGGCCTCTTATATAGAGGCCGTTTTTGTTTGTGCCCTCCTCAGCAATGCGCGCGTACTTCACGAGAACAGGTCGGCTGCCAAGCCGCCTCGCTTTGGCTTTT
>NZ_WTFT01000009.1:73750-314907 GCF_009861505.1 Pseudomonas izuensis
CGCTGTAAGAGCGGAACCATAGGTGGCCGTTACCGCAGGAATGGATATGTACTCGGTCAGCAAAAGGCAAGTCGGCTGTCAGGCCGCCTTCGCGAGCAGGCTCGCTCCCACAATTGGATCGGATCTATCCGCAAAATACTGGCCAATCGTTATACCGCCATCGCGGGCAAGCCTTGCTCCCACAACGAATATCCGATAACCGCCCAATAAAAATGCCCCGATCTCTCGACCGGGGCATTCTTTTTAACGCAGCTTATATATAAATCGCTGAAGCCTTAGTGCGAAACCGCCCCACTCGCCCCCAGACCGGTCTGCGAGCGAACGAATTGCGGGAAGAACAGCGCCCGCTCATTGTCAGCCGCCGTCGACTTGTCGGTGATCGAGAAGAACCAGATCCCGATAAAGGCAATGATCATCGAGAACAGCGCCGGGTACTCATACGGGAAGATCGCCTTCTCGTGATGCAGGATCTGCACCCAGATGGTCGGGCCGAGCACCATCAGGCCCACGGCACTCACCAGGCCCATCCAGCCGCCGATCATCGCGCCGCGGGTGGTCAGCTTTTTCCAGTACATGGAAAGCAGCAGGACCGGGAAGTTGCAGCTCGCCGCGATGGAGAACGCCAAGCCCACCATGAACGCAATGTTCTGGCTTTCGAACAGGATGCCCAGCCCGATCGCCAGCACCGCCAGCGCGATCGTGGTGATCTTCGAAACGCGGATTTCATCCTTCTCGTTGGCCTTGCCCTTCTTGATCACGCTGGCATACAGGTCGTGGGACACCGCCGATGCGCCGGCCAGGGTCAAACCGGCAACCACTGCCAGAATGGTCGCGAACGCCACCGCCGAGATAAAGCCCAGGAAGATACTGCCACCGACCGCGTTGGCCAGGTGCACCGCCGCCATGTTGTTACCGCCCAGCAACGCGCCAGCAGCATCTTTAAAGGCCGGGTTGGTGCTGACCAGCAGGATCGCGCCGAAGCCGATGATGAAGGTCAGGATGTAGAAGTAGCCAATGAAGCCTGTTGCGTACAGCACGCTTTTACGAGCTTCTTTCGCGTCACTCACGGTGAAGAAGCGCATCAGGATATGTGGCAGGCCAGCGGTACCGAACATCAGTGCCAGACCGAGGGAGAACGCCGAGATCGGATCTTTCACCAGGCCGCCCGGGCTCATGATCGCTTCAGCCTTCGGGTGAACCTTGATGGCTTCGGAGAACAGCGTGTTGAAGTCGAAGTTGACGTGCTTCATCACCATCAGCGCCATGAAGGAGGCGCCGGACAGCAGCAGGACCGCCTTGATGATCTGCACCCAGGTGGTCGCCAGCATGCCGCCGAACAGCACGTACAGACACATCAGAATACCGACCAGGATCACCGCAACGTGGTAGTCGAGACCGAACAGCAGCTGGATCAGCTTGCCGGCACCCACCATTTGCGCAATCAGGTAGAACGCCACCACCACCAGCGAACCGCAAGCGGACAGCGAACGGATCTGGGTTTGCCCCAGGCGGTATGACGCCACGTCGGCAAAAGTGTATTTACCCAGGTTACGCAGGCGCTCGGCGATCAGGAACAGAATGATCGGCCAGCCCACCAGGAAGCCGATCGAATAGATCAGGCCATCGTAGCCGGAGGTGAACACCAGCGCGGAAATACCCAGGAAGGACGCCGCGGACATGTAGTCACCGGCAATCGCCAGGCCATTCTGGAACCCGGTGATCTTGCCACCCGCCGCATAGTAGTCGGCTGCCGACTTGTTGCGCTTGGAGGCCCAGTAGGTAATGCAAAGGGTTGCACCGACGAACACCACGAACATCAGGATCGCGGCAACGTTGAGCGGTTGTTTGTGTACTTCGCCGGTCAGGGCATCAGCGGCCCAGGCGCCAGGTGCAAAGGCTGCGATGCTCAAAAGAGCCATTAGACGCCGGATCATTGCTGAGCCTCCTTGAGAATCGCATTGTTCAGGTCGTCGAATTCGCCATTGGCGCGTCGTACGTAAATACCGGTCAGGACGAAGGCTGAAACAATCAGCCCGACACCGATCGGTATGCCCCAGGTAATCGAAGACTCGGGACTGATCTTCGCCCCCAGCACTTGCGGCCCGTAAGCAATAAGAAGGATGAATCCGGAGTAAAGCCCTAGCATGATCGCCGAAAGTATCCAGGCGAATCGTTCCCTCTTGCTAACCAGCTCCTTGAAGCGCGGGCTGTTTTGAATCGAGAGGTAAATGCTGTCGTTCATTGTTTTTATCCTCGCAGCACAGATTGAGTTGGAACGGTATCCACTCTATGCGGCTGCGGGGCAGGTTCCAGACGACCTTAGTCTTAGAACCACATGGCGTTTTCGCCAATTTCAAGCATGCACAAAACAACTGTAGGAGCGAGCCTGCTCGCGAAGGCTTTGTGTCAGCTGACATCTCTGTCAACTGGCAGGCCGCTTTCGCGAGCAGGCTCGCTCCTACAAGGTAAAGCGAGGTGGCTATTATTTAGTCCAGTCGGCTACACGCTCAGGGTGCTTGGCAACCCAATCCTTCGCCGCGGCGTCAGGCTTGGCGCCGTCCTGAATGGCCAGCATGACCTGACCGATTTCGTCCTTGGATTCCCACTGGAAGTTCTTCAGGAACTTGGCCACTTCCGGCGCCTTGGCCTCCAGGCCTTTGCTGCCGATGTTATTCACGGTTTCAGCCGCGCCGTACACGCCTTTCGGGTCTTCGAGGAAGCGCAGTTTCCACTTGGCGAACATCCAGTGCGGCACCCAACCGGTCACGGCGATGGATTCGTTTTTCTTCTCGGCACGGGTCAGCTCGGCGATCATGCCGGCGCCGGAACTGGCCTTGTTTTGATACCCGGTCAAGTCATAGTCCTTGATGGCCTGATCGGTCTTGATCATCACACCCGAACCGGCGTCGATGCCGACGATGCGTTTCTTGAAGCTGTCGTCGGTTTTCAGGTCTTCGATGGTCTTGGCTTTAACGTACTCCGGCACGATCAGGCCGATTTTCGCGTCCTTGAAGTTCGGGCCGTAATCGACGACCTGGTCCTTGTTCTTCGTCCAGTATTCGCCGTGGGTCACCGGCAGCCAGGCCGACAGCATGGCGTCGAGTTTACCGGTGGCCACGCCTTGCCACATGATCCCGGTAGCGACCGCTTGCAGCTTCACGTCGTAACCGAGTTTCTGTCTGATCACTTCTGCGGCCACGTTGGTCGTGGCGACGCTGTCCGACCAGCCGTCGACATAACCGATCGTCACTTCCTTGCCGGCGGCACTGGCCACGGTAGAACTGATCGCCAGCACCAAAGCGGCACCTGCGCCCAAGAGTCGTCGCATCTTCATCGTTACTTCCCCGAAAGTGCTGCGCTCGACGGATGCCGAGTCGCTTAAACGTATTGTTATGGTGCACAGCGCCCCCATCACGCCTCACCGCAAACTCTTTCGATCATCAGCGCGATTTATCAACGAGGGTACTGACGCCTTCGATAATCAACCTGACGCTCATCGCGACCTGCTCTGCCAGCGACCTCAAGGCATCGAGAAACGACATCAGAACGCCATTAAACTGTTGTTCAACAACGGTGCTGGCCGATCCGCCCGAACTTTGCATGTCAAAATCATGCAGGCCCCCAAGCGCGGGGCAAATGCAGGTAACATGCGCCGCTTTGCTCCCAGACGGCCTGACCATGCCCGCGACATCCCGCTTTCCTTTTTCGGCTTATCTTTTCGCCTGCCTGCTGGGGCTGTTTGCCCTTGGCGGCTTCTGGTATGGCATTGGCAAACCGGTGATCCTGCCGGACGCGGCCAGCGCGACGCACAAGCTGCAATGCGCCTCCTACACCCCATTCGACAAGGACCAGTCACCCTTCGATGTGCCGTTCAACTTGCGCCCCGAGCGCATGGACGCCGACCTCGCACTGCTGGCCAAAAGCTTCGAATGCATCCGCACCTACTCCATGTCCGGCCTCGGAGCACTGCCCGACCTGGCACGCAAGCACGGGTTGAAGCTCATGATCGGCGCCTGGGTCAACAGCAATCCGGTAGACACCGAGAAAGAAGTCGACCTGCTGATCGCCTCGGCCAACGCCAACGCGGACGTGGTGAGCGCGGTGATCGTCGGCAACGAAACCCTGCTGCGCAAGGAAGTCACCGGCGCCCAGTTGGCCAGGCTGATCAACAAGGTCAAAAGCCAGGTCAAACAGCCCGTCACTTATGCCGACGTCTGGGAGTTCTGGCTCAAGCACCCGGAAATCGCGCCGGCTGTGGATTTCCTGACCATTCACTTGTTGCCGTACTGGGAAGATGACCCGTCGAACATCGACGCGGCCCTGCAACATGTGGCCGAAGTACGCCAAGTGTTCGGCAACAAATTCGCGCCCAAGGACGTGATGATTGGCGAAACCGGCTGGCCGAGTGAAGGCCGCCAGCGCGAAACCGCCCTGCCTAGCCGGGTCAACGAAGCCAAATTCATTCGTGGTTTTGTCACCATGGCCGAGCAGCACGGTTGGCACTACAACCTGATCGAAGCGTTCGACCAACCGTGGAAACGCGCCAATGAAGGTGCTGTCGGGGGTTACTGGGGATTGTTCGATGCAGATCGCCAGGACAAGGGCGTGCTGGCCGGCCCCGTGTCCAACGTACCTTATTGGTCGCAGTGGCTGATGGTGGGCGGTTTGATCTTCCTCGGCACGCTGATCCTCGGCGGTCGTGTGCGCAACACCCGCGCAGCGCTGGTTCTGCCGTTGCTGGGGGCACTGGCGGCTTGCTCGATCGGCGCCTGGGGTGATCTGGCACGGGTTACAACCCGCTTTACCAGCGAATGGTTGTGGGTCGCTTTGTTGACGGCGCTGAACCTGTTGGTACTGGCTCATGCCGCACTGACACTGAGCCCTCGAAACGGATGGCGTGGACGAGCCTTCAATGCCCTCGAACGTCGGTCAGGCTGGTTATTGGCGGTGGCAGGGTTTGCCGCGGCGGTGACGATGCTGGAGTTGGTGTTCGACCCGCGCTATCGCAGTTTTCCAAGCGTGGCCTTCATCGTACCGGCGCTGGTCTACCTGTGCCGCCCGGTGAGCGTGCCACGCCGGGAAATCGCCCTGCTGACCTTCATCATCGGCGCGGGCATTGCGCCGCAGTTGTTTCGTGAAGGTTTGGAGAACCAGCAGGCCTGGGGCTGGGCGCTGGTGAGTGTATTGATGGTGGCTGCGTTGTGGCGCAGTTTGCGAGTTCGCAAGGCGTAATTTTCAGCGAGCCTGCTGGCCTCTTCGCGGGCAAGCCTTGCTCCCACAGGATTTAAGTCGCACACACTTTGTGCGATCGACACAATTCCTGTGGGAGCAAGGCTTGCCCGCGAAGGCGAACTATCAGGCGCTACGGGATGCCCTGACCAACCGCAACCCCGCAATCACCACCGCAAACACCGCCAGCGTCGTGTTGTACAACGCCAGTGCCGGAAACCCGAGCACCAGCGCCAGCACCGCCAGCCCCCACCCTGCCCGTCCTGGCAGCACAAAGCCGATCACCGCCGTTGCCAACGCAGCCCAGCCCAAAACCGCAAAGTGAATCAACAGGCCCAGGTTCGAACGGACCTGGCATTCCCAGCGGTTCGCCTCATCCACGCAGATGCCCACCCACTGCGCATCTTCCATGAACCCATAACGCGCGCCATAACTGGCGGCCAGCCATAACGGCAGCAAAACAAGCAGCAGAATCACCGGCAGACGACGGGACATGAAGCACTCCAATTAAGCGAAAACGGCGGCCAGCTTAATCGCCCGGCCACCTTAAGCAAGCGCTAACAACAGTTAACTGGCCATCCAAACGCTGCAAAGTGTATCGTCCAGCTACTATTACTTTCGAGTTCAGGCCAGTTTGGTGCCGATGCGTGGCACTTTGGCGCAAATCCAGTGGTCATAGCCTGCGAACTTCATTCGGCACCATCCTCTAAGGGATCCAGTCATGCTCCGTTCCTTGCGCTTTGCCGCCCTGTTTGGCGGCCTTATCTTGAGTGCGTCCGCGCTGGCGCGGGATATCGACGCCGCCAGTTATGGCTATCCGCTGACCAACCCGTTCGAGGCAACCATCGCCACGACGCCGCCGGATTTGCGCCCGGAACTGCCGCTGGACGATGACATCAATCAATCGGATCGCAGCGTCACGTTGCGGCCTGAGCGTCAATTCGACTTGCCCGACAACTTCTGGCCGGTGAAAAAACTCACCTATCGCATCGCCTCCCAGGATAAAGCCGCACCGCTGATCTTCCTGATCGCCGGCACCGGTGCGCGCTATGACAGTAACCTGAACGAATACCTGAAAAAGCTTTACTACAAGGCCGGCTATCACGTGGTGCAGTTGTCATCGCCCACCAGCTTTGACTTCATGAGCGCCGCTTCGCGCTTTGCCACCCCCGGCATCACCAAGGACGACGCCGAAGACATGTACCGGGTGATGCAGGCGGTGCGGGCGCAAAATCCGAAACTGCCGGTCACCGATTACTACCTGACGGGCTACAGCCTCGGTGCACTGGATGCGGCATTTGTGGCGCACCTGGACGAAACCCGCCGCAGCTTCAATTTCAAGAAAGTGCTGCTGCTCAATCCTCCGGTCAATCTCTACACCTCGATCACCAACCTGGACAAGCTTGTACAAACGGAAGTCAAGGGCATCACCAATACGACCACTTTCTATGAGCTGGTGCTGAACAAACTGACCCGCTACTTCCAGCAGAAAGGCTACATCGACCTCAACGATGCGCTGCTCTACGATTTCCAGCAGTCCAAGCAGCACCTGACCAACGAACAGATGGCCATGCTCATCGGCACCTCGTTCCGTTTCTCCGCCGCCGACATCGCCTTCACTTCGGACCTGATCAACCGCCGCGGCCTCATCACTCCACCGAAAACGCCTATCACCGAAGGCACCAGCCTCACGCCCTACCTCAAGCGTGCGTTGCAGTGCGACTTCGACTGCTACATCACCGAACAGGTGATCCCGATGTGGCGCGCCCGCACCGACGGCGGCAGCCTGCTGCAACTGATCGACCAGGTGAGTTTGTATGCACTGAAGGACTACCTGCACGACAGCCCGAAAATCGCCGTCATGCACAACGCCGACGATGTGATCCTCGGCCCCGGGGACCTCGGTTTCCTGCGCAGGACCTTTGGCGATCGCCTGACCGTTTACCCGCTGGGCGGCCACTGCGGCAACCTTAACTACCGCGTCAACAGCGACGCCATGCTGGAGTTCTTCCGTGGCTAAATACCTCCTGCTTATCGCCGCGTTACTCTGCGCAACCGCCGCCAATGCCGACAACAGCAAAGCCAACGCTCCCGTGGTCATCGACGGTGACGGCTTCAAGGAGCCACTGAGCAAACTCAAGTTCAACCCGGGGCTGGATCAGCGCGAGTTCGAACGCTCGACCCTCAGCGCACTGAACGTCTACGACCCGCTGGAACAGTGGAACCGCCGCGTTTACCACTTCAATTACCGCTTCGACCAATGGGTGTTTTTGCCAGTGGTCAATGGCTACCGTTACGTCACCCCGAGCTTCTTGCGCACGGGTGTCAGCAACTTTTTCAACAACCTGGGCGACGTGCCGAACCTGTTGAACAGCCTGCTGCAATTCAAGGGCCAGCGCTCGATGGAAATTACCGGGCGCCTGTTGCTCAACACCACCATCGGCATCGCCGGCCTGTGGGATCCGGCCACCGCCATGGGCCTGCCGCGCCAGAAGGAAGACTTCGGACAGACCCTGGGTTTCTATGGTGTTCCAGGGGGTGCCTACTTCGTGTTGCCGATCCTCGGCCCGTCGAACCTGCGTGACACGGGCGGTCTGATCGTCGATTTCAGTGCCGAGTCGGCCATCAACTTCCTCAACGTTGCCAATGTCAGCGAAAACCATCCGGAAATCTGGATTCTGCGCGGCGTCGACAAGCGCTACCAGACCAGCTTCCGCTATGGCCAACTGAACTCGCCGTTCGAGTACGAGAAGGTGCGCTACGTCTACACCGAGTCGCGCAAGTTGCAGATTGCCGAGTAATTCCGGCGACCACAAAACACTGTAGGAGTGAGCCTGCTCGCGATTGCGGTGTATCAGTCAACATCAAAGTTATCTGACACACCGCAATCGCGAGCAGGCTCACTCCTACAATTGTTACGCGTTTCTGCAGGACTCTGATCTTAGCCCTTAATAGCTTTCCAGACTTTGCCGACCGCCATCACCCCCACCAGCACCACCGCACCCGCCACAATCCCCGCCACCGCATTCAACAAAGTCGGCACGATAAACCCGGCACCACCCGCCCCTGCGCTGACACTTTCGATCCAGTGATGCACCACCGGCACACCGTGGGTCAGGATCCCGCCACCCACCAGGAACATCGCCGCCGTGCCGATCACCGACAGGCTTTTCATCAGATACGGTGCCGCACGCAAAATCCCGCCACCGATGCTCCTGGCCATCTGCCCGGGCTTCTGAGTCAGCCATAGCCCCAGATCATCGAGCTTGACGATGCCTGCCACCAACCCGTAAACGCCGACGGTCATGACGACGGCGATGCCCGACAGCACGACGACTTGCTGGGTCAGCGCAGCATCAGCCACGACGCCAAGGGTGATGGCGATGATTTCCGCCGAGAGAATGAAGTCAGTGCGGATCGCGCCCTTGATCTTGTCCTTTTCAAAAGCCACCAGATCCACCGCCGGGTCCGCCACCGCCTCGACGAGTTCGGCATGCTCGGCTTGATCCTCGGCCTTGCTGTGCAGAAACTTGTGGGCGAGTTTCTCGAATCCTTCGAAGCACAAATAAGCGCCTCCGACCATCAACAATGGCGTAACCAACCACGGAATGAATGCGCTGATGGCCAACGCCGACGGCACCAGGATCAGCTTGTTGATGAACGAGCCCTTGGCAACCGCCCAGACCACCGGAATTTCCCGCTCGGCACGCACGCCGCTGACCTGCTGGGCATTGAGCGCCAGATCGTCGCCCAGCACGCCGGCGGTCTTCTTGGCGGCCATTTTGGTCATCAACGCCACATCGTCCAGCACAGCGGCAATGTCGTCGATCAGCACCAGCAAACTGCTTCCTGCCATGAATCGGGTTCCCTTCTTGAATGAATGGCGTGCAGCATAGCGCGGCCGGGCGCGGCACGGAGCATTCTTGAGCGCCGCCGGAGGCCGGTGCTACCATGCGCAACCGCCAGTACAGGCAAGGAACCACCTGGTTTATGAGCACAATCCGCGAGCGCAACAAACAACTGATCCTGCGTGCCGCCAGTGAAGAATTTGCCGACAAGGGCTTCGCTGCAACCAAAACCAGCGACATCGCCGCCAAGGCGGGATTGCCCAAGCCCAACGTCTACTACTACTTCAAATCCAAGGAAAACCTCTACCGCGAGGTCCTGGAAAGCATCATCGAGCCAATCCTGCAGGCCTCGACGCCGTTCAACCCCGACGGCGTACCCAGCGAAGTCCTGAGTGGCTACATCCGCTCGAAAATCCGTATTTCCCGTGACCTGCCGTTTGCCTCCAAGGTGTTTGCCAGCGAAATCATGCATGGCGCCCCGCACCTGAGCGCCGACCTGGTCGAACAGCTGAATGGCCAGGCCAGGCACAACATCGATTGCATTCAGACCTGGATCGACCGCGGCCAGATCGCCCCCATCGACCCCAACCACCTGATGTTCAGCATCTGGGCCGCCACCCAGACCTACGCCGACTTCGATTGGCAAATCACCGCCATCACCGGCAAGGCCAAGCTGGATGAAGTGGACTATGAAGCGGCGGCGCAGACGATCATCCGGCTGGTACTCAAGGGGTGTGAGCCGGATCGGTAGACCGCAGTGTGCCCATCGCGAGCAGGCTCACTCCTACAGGGAAATGCATTCCAATGTAGAAGTGAGCCTGCTCGCGATCAAGGCGACACGGTTTCAACTCAAACCCAAATGGCATCCCACAGCGGATAGTCGCCAATCTTCTCCACCAAGCCTGCCCTCAATGGATTGGCCACGACATACCGAGCCAACTTCACCAAATCCTCCTCCCGCCGCAGTGCCCGATCATGAAAACCTCTTTGCCAGAGGCTGGTATTTCGACCGGTAATCCGCCGCACCGCTTTGGTACTCATAGATTTGGTCCTTTGCATCAGCTCACTCAAAGATCCCTGCTGCAACTCAATCAACCAATGAAAATGGTCCGGCATGACCACCCAGGCCAGTGAGTTCGCAAGGCCAAGCTTCTGTGCATTTCGAAATTCATCGACGACCAACCTGCCCAAGGCGAAGTCCTTGAAAAACGGTGTCCTGTGAAATGTGTTGGTGGTCAGCAGATAAATTCGACTGGCTTCGGCATAGCGCCCGACTCGCAATCGGTGTGCAGCAGGTAAATCCGGCATTCCTTAGCCCCCCAGATCAGGTCATGAGAAGGCTAGTTCTGTGGATTCAAGTTGATTGGATAAACTTTTGGCTGGATGTGTCTGGTAGATAGATATCGCGAGCAGGCTCACTCCTACAGGGTTTCAGCTGTTCAGACATTTTGTGTCTGACACCGATCCTGTAGGAGTGAGCCTGCTCGCGATAGCGGTTAATCAGTCACTGAAGATCAAGCAGCTACCCCCGCATCCGCCCTCAACCCCAACGCCTCGATCGCATTGATCGCGCACTGCTCGTCAACATCCGACAGATCCCCGCTGATCCCCACCGCCCCTAGCACGTTCCCGCCCTGATCGCGAATCAGCACACCACCCGGTGCCGGCACGACACTGCCCTGCCCCAGGCTGTTCAAAGCGGCGATGAACGCCGGGCGTTGTTGTGCGTCCAGCGCCAGCAGGCGCGAGCCTTTGCCCAGCGCGATGGCGCCCCAGGCCTTGCCGATGGCGACCTGCGGGCGCAGCAGGCTGGCGCCGTCTTCACGTTGCAGGGTAATCAGATGCCCACCGGCATCCAGTACTGCGATGGTCAGGGGCGCCGCGGAAATCGCGCGCCCTGCGGTGATGGCCTCGTTGACCAGGTTGACTGCGAATTTCAAGGTTAAAGCGCTCATGGTGCCGTCCTCATTTTGTTTTTTGGAAAGCCGGTGGACTGCTTCTTTGCGCCGCAGTCCGATGCAACAAATAGAACACAATGAATTATTTTTTTGTATACAATAATTATCGAAAAGCGCCACATGCGACGAAAAGCCACAGTAGATCGGGCTTCCGACGAATGAAACAACCGCTTGAGAAAATGGATTGACCTGCGCCGTCCGCCGTGAATACACTCTGCGCAAAGCCACTTGTATACAATTACAAAACGTAAAGAGGCACAAAACCATGAGCAAAATGAGAGCAATCGAAGCCGCCGTTCTGGTGATGCGCCGTGAAGGGGTTGATACCGCTTTTGGCATCCCGGGTGCTGCCATCAACCCGCTGTACTCCGCCCTGCAAAAGGTCGGCGGCATTGATCACGTCCTCGCTCGCCATGTTGAAGGCGCGTCGCACATGGCCGAGGGCTACACCCGCACCAAAGCCGGCAATATCGGCGTGTGCATCGGCACCTCCGGTCCGGCCGGTACCGACATGGTCACCGGGCTGTACAGCGCCTCGGCCGACTCGATCCCGATCCTTTGCATCACTGGCCAGGCGCCCCGCGCCCGCATGCACAAGGAAGACTTCCAGGCCGTCGACATCACCAGCATCGTCAAGCCGGTGACCAAATGGGCGACCACTGTTCTGGAACCGGGCCAGGTGCCTTACGCGTTCCAGAAAGCGTTCTATGAAATGCGCTCCGGCCGTCCAGGCCCGGTGCTGATCGACCTGCCGTTCGACGTGCAGATGGCCGAAATCGAATTCGACATCGACGCTTATCAGCCGCTGCCACTGGCCAAGCCGAGCGCAACCCGCATTCAAGTTGAAAAAGCGTTGGCCCTGCTCGATCAGGCCGAGCGTCCATTGCTGGTGGCCGGTGGCGGCATCATCAATGCCGATGCCAGCGACCTGCTGGTGGAATTCGCCGAACTGACTGGCATTCCAGTGATTCCGACCCTGATGGGCTGGGGCACCATTCCTGACGATCACCCGCTGATGGTCGGCATGGTCGGCTTGCAGACTTCGCACCGCTACGGCAACGCGACCCTGCTCAAGTCCGACGTGGTGCTGGGTATCGGTAACCGTTGGGCCAACCGTCACACCGGTTCGGTCGACGTCTACACCGAAGGCCGCAAGTTCATTCACGTCGACATCGAAGGCACTCAAATCGGCCGCGTGTTCACCCCGGACCTGGGCATCGTTTCCGACGCCGCTGCCGCGCTGACCGTGTTCATCGAAGTCGCTCGTGAATGGCAAGCCGCCGGTAAACTGAAAAACCGTAGCGCCTGGCTGCAAGACTGCCAGCAGCGCAAGGCCAGCCTGCAGCGCAAGACCCACTTCGACAACGTGCCGGTCAAGCCGCAGCGGGTTTACGAAGAGATGAACCAGGTGTTCGGCAAGGACACTTGCTACGTCAGCACCATCGGTCTGTCGCAGATTGCCGGCGCGCAGTTCCTGCACGTCTACAAGCCGCGTCACTGGATCAACTGCGGTCAGGCCGGCCCGTTGGGCTGGACCATTCCGGCGGCGCTGGGCGTGGTCAAGGCTGACCCGACCCGCAAGGTTGTCGCACTGTCGGGCGACTATGACTTCCAGTTCATGATCGAAGAGTTGGCGGTGGGCGCGCAGTTCAAGCTGCCGTACATCCATGTGGTGGTGAACAACTCGTACCTGGGGCTGATCCGTCAGGCACAGCGCGGTTTCGAGATGGACTACTGCGTACAGTTGTCCTTCGATAACCTGAACGCTCCGGAACTCAACGGTTACGGCGTCGATCACGTCGCGGTTGCCGAAGGTCTGGGCTGCAAGGCACTGCGGGTTTTCGAACCGGCGGACATCGCCCCAGCCCTGCGCAAGGCCGAACAGATGATCGAGGAGTTCAAGGTTCCGGTGATCGTCGAGATTATCCTGGAGCGCGTGACCAACATTTCCATGGGCACAGAGATCAACGCCGTCAACGAATTCGAAGACCTGGCGCTGGTCGGCAACGACGCACCGACGGCGATTTCGTTGCTCGATTAACTTATCACTCCCCCTGTAGGAGGCGGCTTGCTGGCGATGGCGGTGAATCAATCAACATTGATGTAACTGACAGTTCGCTATCGCCAGCAAGCCGGCTCCTACAGAGGGCAGCTGACTCAAATTTGGGAGACCACCATGCCGCGTTTCGCAGCCAACCTGTCCATGCTGTTCACCGAACAGGACTTTCTTGCCCGTTTCGAAGCGGCCGCCAAGGCCGGCTTCAGTGGTGTCGAATACCTGTTTCCCTACGATTTCAGCTCCGCCGAAATCAAAGCCAAGCTCGACGCCAACGGCCTGACCCAAGTGCTGTTCAACCTGCCGGCCGGTGATTGGGGCAAGGGTGAGCGCGGTATCGCCTGCCTGCCGGACCGGGTCGAAGAATTTCGTGCCGGTGTCGATCTGGCGATCGCTTACGCGCAAGTACTGGGCAACACCCAGGTCAACTGCCTGGCCGGCATCCGCCCGCAAGGCGTCGACGATGCCACCGTGGAAAAAACCTTCGTTGCCAACCTCAAGTACGCGGCCGACAAGCTGCAGGCGGCAGGCATCAAACTGGTGATGGAAGCGATCAACACTCGCGACATCCCCGGCTTCTACCTGAACAACACCGCGCAAGCCCTGTCGATTCGCGAGCAGGTCGGCAGCGCCAACCTGTATCTGCAATACGACATTTATCACATGCAAATCATGGAGGGCGACCTGGCCCGCACCATGGCCGCGCACCTGGGCGAGATCAACCACATCCAGTTGGCCGACAACCCTGGGCGCAATGAACCTGGCACCGGTGAAATCAACTACCGCTTCCTGTTCGAACACCTGGACCGCATCGGTTATCAGGGCTGGGTCGGTTGCGAATACAAGCCGCTGACCACCACCGAAGTAGGCTTGGGCTGGCTCAAAACCCATAACGCGATCTGACACAGAACCCTGTAGGAGCGAGCCTGCTCGCGATGAGGCCCGCACATTCAACATTGATGTTGTCTGGGCCACCGCTATCGCGAGCAGGCTCACTCCTACAAAAAGCTATGCACCTATTTGCTTGAGCAAGACAAAAACAAGAGGATTTTCTCATGGCTAAAATCGGATTTATCGGCACCGGCATCATGGGCCACCCAATGGCGGCGAACCTGCAGAAAGCCGGTCACAGCCTGTTCCTGTCCGCGCACCACGACGCTGCGCCTGCCGACCTGGTCGCCGCTGGCGCCGTCGCCCTGGCGAACCCGAAAGAAGTCGCGCAAGAAGCCGAATTCATCATCGTCATGGTGCCGGATACCCCGCAGGTCGATGACGTGCTGTTCCGCGCCGATGGCGTTGCCGCCGGCGTCAGCAAAGGCAAGGTCGTGATCGACATGAGCTCGATCTCGCCCACCGCCACCAAGGCCTTCGCCGCAAAAATCAACGAAAAAGGTGCGCAGTACCTTGACGCGCCAGTGTCCGGTGGTGAAGTCGGTGCCAAGGCCGCAACCCTGAGCATCATGGTCGGCGGTGATGCCGATGCCTTCGAACGCGCCCTGCCGCTGTTCCAGGCCATGGGCAAGAACATCACCCTGGTCGGTGGCAATGGCGACGGTCAGACCGCGAAAGTGGCGAACCAGATCATCGTTGCGCTGAACATCCAGGCCGTGGCCGAAGCCCTGCTGTTCGCTTCGAAGAACGGTGCCGATCCTGCCAAGGTGCGTGAAGCGCTGATGGGCGGTTTCGCTTCCTCGAAGATCCTCGAAGTACACGGCGAGCGCATGATCAAGGGCACCTTCGATCCGGGCTTCCGCATCAGCTTGCACCAGAAGGACCTGAACCTGGCCCTGCAAGGCGCCAAGGAGTTGAACATCAACCTGCCGAACACCGCCAACGCCCAGCAAGTGTTCAGCACCTGCGCGGCCATCGGTGGCAGCAACTGGGACCACTCGGCGCTGATCAAGGGCCTGGAGCATATGGCGAACTTCTCGATTCGCGATAAGAAGTAAGTCCCTGCCCTCGCCCCTGTAGGAGCAAGGCTTGCCCGCGATTGCATCGCCTCGGTGCAGCAGAAACACCGCAGCGTCTGCATCGCGGGCAAGCCTTGCCCCCACAGGGGCTATGCAAGCCTCGACATCCCAATAACAAGAATTCCGGGAGCCCGCCATGTCGGTCGATCCGCAACAATTCCTGCGCGAGCTGTTCGCCACAGCCATCGACGCGGCCCATCCGCAGCAAGTCCTCGAAGCCCATCTGCCTGCCGATCGCAGCGGTCGGGTGATCGTTATCGGTGCCGGTAAAGCCGCGGCCGCCATGGCCCAGGTGGTCGAGCGCTGCTGGCAGGGTGAAGTGTCCGGTCTGGTGGTCACGCGCTACGGTCACGGCGCCCCCTGTGAAAAGATCGAAGTGGTCGAAGCCGCGCATCCAGTCCCCGATGCAGCCGGTCAAGCCGTCGCCAAACGGGTGTTCGAACTGGTCAGCAACCTCAGCGAAACCGACCGCGTGATCTTTCTGCTGTCCGGTGGCGGCTCGGCGCTGCTCGCCCTTCCGGCCGCCGGCATCACCCTGGCCGACAAGCAGTCGATCAACAAAGCCCTGCTCAAATCCGGTGCCACCATCGGCGAGATGAACTGCGTGCGCAAGCACCTCTCGGCGATCAAGGGCGGGCGCCTGGGCAAGGCCTGCTGGCCTGCCACCGTGTACACCTACGCGATTTCCGATGTACCGGGTGACCTCGCCACGGTCATCGCCTCCGGCCCCACCGTGGCCGACCCGAGTACGTCGGCGGAAGCCTTGGCGATTCTCAAGCGCTACAACATCGACGTACCCGCCTCCGTGCGCACCTGGTTGCAAAACCCGGAATCGGAAACCGTCAAACCCGGTGACCCGAGCCTGGCTCGCAGTCACTTCCAGTTGATCGCACGTCCACAGCAATCCCTTGAAGCAGCGGCCGTGAAATGCCGTCAGGCCGGATTCAGCCCGCTGATTCTCGGCGACCTGGAAGGCGAGTCCCGCGAGGTGGCGAAAGTCCACGCCGGCATCACCCGTCAGGTGGTGCAGCACGGTCAGCCGTTGGCGGCGCCTTGCGTAATTCTCTCCGGCGGTGAAACCACGGTCACCGTGCGCGGCAATGGCCGGGGCGGACGCAATGCCGAGTTCCTGCTGAGCCTGACCGACAGCCTCAAGGGCCTGCCCGGCGTCTATGCGCTGGCCGGCGACACTGATGGTATCGACGGCTCCGAAGACAACGCCGGCGCCATCATGACCCCGGACAGCTACGCCCGCGCCACCGCCCTTGGCTTGAGCGCCAGCGACGAGCTGGACAACAACAATGGCTACGGCTATTTCGAGGCGCTGGACGCACTGATCGTCACCGAGCCGACCCGCACCAACGTCAATGACTTCCGCGCCATCCTGATTCTCGAGAGCCCTAAACATGACGCCTGATAAAAAGGTCAAAATCCTCGCCACCCTGGGTCCGGCTATCAACGGTATCGACGACATCCGTGAGCTGGTGCAGGCCGGGGTCAATATCTTTCGCCTGAACTTCAGCCACGGCGATCACGCCGATCACGCCCAGCGCTATCAGTGGATCCGTGAAGTCGAGCGCCAGTTGAATTATCCGCTGGGCATTCTGATGGACCTGCAAGGTCCGAAGCTGCGGGTTGGCAGGTTTGCCGAGGGCAAGGTGCAACTGGTCCGCGGCCAGGCCCTGCGCCTGGACCTGGATGTCACGCCGGGCGATGAACGCCGGGTCAACCTGCCGCACCCGGAGATCATCGCCGCGCTGGAGCCGGGCATGGACCTGCTGCTGGACGACGGCAAGCTGCGACTGAGGGTGGTCACCAAATACGCCGACGCCATCGACACCACGGTACTCAACGGTGGCGAGTTGTCGGACCGTAAAGGGGTTAACGTGCCGCAAGCCGTGCTCGACCTGAGCCCGCTGACCGCCAAGGATCGCCGCGACCTGAACTTCGGTCTGGAACTCGGTGTGGACTGGGTGGCGCTGTCGTTCGTGCAGCGTCCGGACGACATCCGCGAGGCCCGTGCGCTAATCGGCGACAAGGCTTTTCTGATGGCCAAGATCGAGAAGCCCTCGGCCGTTGAACAACTGCGGGAAATCGCCGAATTGAGCGACGCGATCATGGTCGCCCGCGGCGATCTGGGCGTGGAAGTGCCGGCCGAAAGCGTGCCGCAGATTCAGAAGAACATCATCAGCACCTGCCGCCAGCTCGGCAAACCGGTGGTGGTGGCAACGCAGATGTTGGAGTCAATGCGCTTCTCTCCGGCGCCCACCCGCGCCGAAGTCACCGATGTGGCCAACGCCGTGGCCGAAGGGGCGGACGCAGTGATGCTGTCGGCGGAAACCGCATCCGGTGAATACCCGCTCGAAGCCGTGCAGATGATGAGCAAGATCATCCGCCAGGTGGAAAACGGCCCGGACTATCAGGCCCAGCTCGACGTCAGCCGGCCGAAAGCCGAAGCCACGGTATCCGATGCGATCAGTTGCGCGATCCGCCGTATCAGCAACGTGCTGCCGGTGGCGGTGCTGGTGAACTACAGCGAATCCGGCACCTCGAGTTTGCGGGCGGCGCGGGAACGGCCGACGGTGCCGATCCTCAACCTGACGCCCAATCTGCAAACCGCGCGTCGCTTGACCGTGGCCTGGGGCGTGCACTCGGTGGTCAACGATCGACTGCGTCAGGTGGATGAAGTGTGCTCGACAGCGCTGGAAATTGCCCAGGCTCAGGGCATGGCGCAGCGTGGCGACACATTATTGATCACCGCGGGTGTGCCGTTTGGGCAGCCGGGGTCGACTAACTCTTTGCGTATCGAGACGTTGATCTAGAGCGCCCATACCGGCCTCTTCGCGAGCAGGCTCGCTCCCACAGTTGATTTGTGTACACCACAAATTCAATGACTGAACAAAGATTCATTGTGGGAGCGAGCCTGCTCGCGAAGGCGGCGACACGGTCTAACTGACTTTTTAGAACTGCCATGCCTGCCAATCACTTCAACACCCACTGCCCCGACTGGGCCGAGGCTTTGCTCAACGGTTTCAGTCAAATATTCCTTCAGCGCCATCCGCTCTGCGGCTTGCTGTGCCTTTCAGCCATCCTGTTCACGGCGCCGGCGCTGCTCGGCGGTGCGTTGCTCGGCGGTGTCGCCGGATTACTCACCGCCCAACGGCGCAACTATGCAAAGGCCGATCGCCAGGCTGGCTTGTTCAGCTACAACGGCGTGTTGCTTGGCCTGTTGCTGAGTCTGTACTTCCCGTGGTCGGCGGTGATGCCGCCGCTGATTCTGGCTGCCGGCGGCTTGAGTGCGATGATCACTCAACAGTGGCTCAAGCGCACCCGCGTCAACCAATACGTGCCCGCCTACACCGCGCCATTCGTGGGCCTGAGCTGGTTGCTGCTGTGTTTCGCCACGCCATCGCTACCGACACCCCTGATCGAAATGAACACACCGAACCTGTTGGCCGCATCGCTCATGGGGATTGGCCAGGTGATGTTCCTCGACCATCCACTGGCCGGGGCGATGATTGCCGCCGGTTTGCTGATTGCCGATCGCCGTGCGTTCTGCTGGGCACTGATGGCCTCGATCCTCGGCCTCGGCTCCAGTCTGCTGCACCACGAGACCGGCACCGCCCTGCTCGGGCTGGGTGGCTACAATGCCGTGCTGGCCGCCCTCGCCTTCAGCGCGCAACGCCAGCAACCGTGGCTGCCACTGCTTGGCATCGTATTGGCGCTGTTGCTGACGCCCATCTTTGCAGCCGCTGGTCTGGCCACGCTTACCGCACCGTTTATTCTCGCCTGCTGGCTGATCCGCACCGGCATTCAGATGTTCGGCAAAACCACGGTTGACACCGCGCCTTGCGCTCACGGGGACAATCAACCTAGGCTGCGCTGATCTTCGAGTCAGGCGTTATCCATGGACAGCAGCAAACACTGGCGTGAACAGCTTTACGTCATGATTTTCCAGAGCGACACCAAGGCTGGCCGGCGTTTCGATGGCATTTTGCTGTTGATCATCCTCGCCAGCCTGGTGGTCGTGATGCTCGACAGCATCAACACCATTCACCAGAACTACGCCGATGTGCTGGCGTACATTGAATGGGGCTTCACGGTCATCTTCCTCGGCGAGTACATCCTGCGGCTGTACTGCTCGCCCAAACCGCTGCGTTACGCCTTCAGTTTTTATGGACTGGTGGATTTGCTGGCGATCGTACCCGGCATCCTCGCCCTCTATTACGCCGATGCGCAGTACCTGCTGATTATCCGGATCATCCGGATGCTGCGGATTTTCCGCGTGCTCAAACTCAGCCCTTACCTCAAACAAGCCAATTACCTGATGTCGGCGCTGCGCGGCAGCAAGCAAAAGATCGTGGTGTTCCTGGTCAGCGTCTGCACCCTGGTGACGGTATTCGGCACGCTGATGTATGTGATCGAAGGCCCGGAGCACGGTTTCACCAGTATTCCCAAAGGCATCTATTGGGCGATCGTGACCCTGACCACCGTCGGTTTCGGCGACATCGTGCCGAAGACGCCGCTGGGCCAAGTGATTTCGTCGCTGGTAATGATCACCGGTTACTCGATCATTGCCGTGCCGACCGGGATCTTCACCGCCGAACTGGCCAACGCCATGCGCGGCGAACAGCTGCAACACGACTGCCCGGTATGCCGGAAAAACAGCCATGAACATGGCGCCGCGTTCTGCTCCCGTTGCGGCAATGCATTGTTCAAGAAAATGGAATAAGCAAAGAGCTTTTTAATCTTTAAAGGCCTATGCGAGCCCGGCTATAGTCGCTGGCAAAATGGTATCCCTCTCTACACGTTACCCCCCTGTAGGAGCGAGCCTGCTCGCGATGGTCTTTAACGATAACGTGGGCTGTCTGAATGCCCGCGTTGTCTTGACGTTTTTCGCGAGCAGGCTCGCTCCTACAGGGGGCGGCAGCTCCTACACACATAGAACAAGGAATTCGCAGTGAAAAAACTCTTTGGCGCCTCACTTCTGGCCGCTGGCCTGGCTCTGACCAGCATGGCTCAGGCCGCACCGACCCTGCTTAACGTTTCCTACGACGTGATGCGCGATTTCTACAAGGACTACAACACTGCGTTTCAGAAACACTGGCAAGCCGAGCACAACGAAAACATCACCCTGCAAATGTCTTTCGGCGGTTCCAGCAAACAGGCACGCTCGGTCATCGACGGCTTGCCCGCTGACGTCATCACCATGAACATGGCCACCGACATCAATGCCTTGGCGGACAACGGCAAACTGGTCCCGGACAACTGGGTCACACGCCTGCCGAACAACAGCGCGCCGTTCACCTCCGCCACCGTGTTCATCGTGCGCAAGGGCAACCCCAAAGCCCTGAAAGATTGGCCGGATCTGCTCAAGGATGGCGTACAAGTCATCGTGCCGAACCCGAAAACCTCGGGTAACGGTCGCTATACCTACCTGTCGGCGTGGGGCTACGTGCTGAAGAACGGCGGCGACGAAAACAAGGCCAAGGAGTTTGTCGGCAAGCTGTTCAAGCAAGCACCCGTGCTCGACACCGGCGGCCGCGCCGCTACGACCACCTTCATGACCAACCAGATCGGCGATGTGCTGGTGACCTTCGAAAACGAAGCGGAAATGATCGCCCGCGAATTCGGTCGCGACCAGTTCGAAGTCATCTACCCAAGCGTCTCCGCCGAAGCCGAGCCGCCGGTGTCGGTGGTCGACAAATCGGTCGACAAGAAAGGTACCCGCGCCGCCGCCGAGGAATACCTGAAGTACCTGTGGTCGCCGGAAGGCCAGGAAATCGCTGCGGCCAACTACCTGCGTCCACGTGATCCGGCGGTATTGGCGAAGTACACCGACCGCTTCCCGAAAGTAGACTTCCTGTCGGTCGAGAAAACTTTCGGCGACTGGCGCACCGTGCAGAAAACCCATTTCAATGATGGCGGGATTTTCGATCAGATCTATGCGCAGTAAGCGCTGAAAATGAAAAGGCGACCTGAAGAGGTCGCCTTTTTTGTTGGTAAAACACCGAACTACTGTAGGAGCGAGCCTGCTCGCGATGGACGTCAACGATAACCCTGGGAGACTGACGCCCCGCGGTGTCCTGTCGTCTATCGCGAGCAGGCTCGCTCCTACAGGGTTCAGCTCAGGTTGCCGCAAAAAATGGCCTGGTGACCATCCGCCGGGCTTTCACGCACCACCAACGCATAGCCCCCCGCTCGAAGCGTCTCGACCGCTACCGGTGCACTTTTCCAGAAATACTGCATCGACGCTTGCGAATAGAACCGCGCATTCGGACCGTCGTTCATGTCATAGGCCGGTTTTGCACCCAGGCTCCCACAGCTTCCCTGATAGATGTAGGCCTGCAAACGGCCTGGCAATGCGCTGCCCTGGGGTTCGCCACTGACAGCAAACCAGAACACGGTTGCATGACCATCGGGTATCATGATTGGCCGGGCGATATTCCCGGCATTGATGGAAGTAGCGTTCAGGGGAACGTTAGTGACTTGACTGTCGGGCACTGTCGAGCACCCGGAGATCGTCCCAACCGCTACCACCAACGCCAGCGAAGATACGATTTTCATCGTGAGACTCCCGCTTTGTAAGGACGCGTTGAAGTGATCCCCCTGTAGATTTTAGCTGGCACGCGAAAGCTGGCATTTCTTCGGATGGTCGGTCGCCTGGTGAGCATTACATTGGCGGTGTCACCCCATCCTTACCTGCCGAAATCGACTGTGCCGTGAGCGCTCCATCCGCACTTTGAGTCACGAACGTGACAATTTTCACGCCCACCTTCAGCAAGCTGCGATCCCCTGGCACCAGGTTGACGATAGGGACATCTTCCGGCACCAGAATTTTCTGCTGGCCACCCTTGTAGTTGACGGTCAACACCCGGCCATTGCTGACGACCAGATCACCGACGCTGCCGTTGGTCATACTGCTGCCCTTGGCCAGATCAAAGGGGCGATGGCCGTCGCCACTGCCCGCCAGTTCCGGCGGAAAGACATGGACCTCCAACGCCTTCAGGCTGCCATCCTCTTGAGGAATGGCTGCCGAACCGATGTAGCTGCCGGGCTTGATGTCTTCGATGTTCGCCACGGTAACCGCGCGGATTTTGGTGTCATTGGTCAGGTTGATGACCACATTTTCGCCACTGTTGGCGTGGACTTTCAGAACGTCCGGGCTCACGCCGGTAATCTCGCCACGTACGCCAATGCGCATGCCGGGTGCATCTTGTGCCTGGGCCGGGCCTGCGGTGAACAAGCCGATCAGGGTGACCATTGAAACGCCGCGTATAACGTGACGAAACATCGGATTCATGGGAGTGACTTCCTGTGATGAAACGTGAAAAGAGAACATAAGCACGCTATCGAACAAGATGTAAGTGAATGTATCATCAGCCCCTGAAATTTTGACGCAACGCTCATCGGCGAACGGCACGCGCGTTCGTCACTCATTCCGCAATGGAATGATTGCTATCACTCCAATCTCTCTTCTGCCGTATTGGCCAGGCCATTAGCCTGCGCGCATTCCCTTTTGTTCAGCGAGACACGTTATGAACCCAGCGACCCAGGTGCCCCACGGCGCCGCAACAATGACCCGAGGCATGGTGCTGCTATTCGCCTTCTGTTGCGGGGCGATCGTGGCCAACATCTACTACGCGCAGCCGATCATCGGCCTGATCGCGCCGGACGTCGGCCTGAGCAACACCCTGGCCAGCTTCATCGTTTCGCTGACCCAGATTGGTTACGCGTTGGGCCTGTTCTTCCTGGTGCCCCTGGGTGACCTTCTGGAAAACCGCCGATTGATGATCATCACTACCGTGGTGGCAATTGCCAGTCTGCTGGGCGCAGCCTTTACCGATCAGCCGAATGTATTTTTGCTGATCTCGTTGCTGGTGGGATTCAGTTCGGTGTCGGTGCAGATCCTGATTCCGCTGGCTGCACACCTGGCGCCGGAAGAGTCTCGCGGCCGCGTGGTCGGCGGGATCATGGGCGGTCTTCTGTTGGGAATCCTGTTGGCACGACCAGTGTCCAGTGTGGTGGCCGATCACTTTGGCTGGCGCGCGATGTTTGTGATTGCGGCGCTGTTAATGGCAGCGATCAGCATCGTGCTGGCGGCGACCATTCCCAAGCGCCAGCCTGATCACAGTGCGTCCTATGGACAGTTGCTCGGCTCGCTGTGGACGCTGCTGCGCCAGCAACCCGTGCTGCGACAACGCGCGTTTTACCAGGGTTGCATGTTCGCCACGTTCAGCCTGTTCTGGACCGCGGTGCCGCTGGAGCTGGCGCGCAATCACGGCTTGTCGCAATCACAGATCGCAATTTTCGCGCTGGTCGGCGCCATTGGCGCCATCGCCGCGCCCATCGCCGGTCGCCTCGCAGACGCCGGCCATACGCGCATCGCTTCCTTGCTGGCACTGCTGTTCGCCAGCCTGAGCTTCCTGCCAGCGTTCATTCATCCGGCCTACAGCGTTATCGGTCTGGCGGTGACCGGCGTGGTACTCGACTTTTGTGTGCAGATGAACATGGTCCTCGGCCAACGCGCGGTCTACGCCCTCGATGCCAAAAGCCGCAGCCGCCTGAATGCGTTGTACATGACCAGCATCTTTATTGGCGGTGCGTTTGGCTCTTCGGTGGCCAGTGCGGTGTATGAACAGGGCGGCTGGCTGTGGATCGTGGTGGTGGGTAGCGCGTTTCCACTGGTGGCGTTGGTGCGGTTTTTGATTGTTTCAGAGAAGCGTTCGCTGGCGACTGCGTAATTCCTAAAAAGCATCGCGGGCAAGCCTTGCTCCCACAGGTTATGCGTTAACCCTGTGGGAGCAAGGCTTGCCCGCGATGACGGTGTTGCTGACACCCCTCAATACCGAGCCAGCTTCTCCATCGCCGCATCCGCCAGAAACGACGAACGGCTTTTGACGTTGTGTTCCCGCACATACCGGTCGATGCGCTGAATCACATAGCCCGGCAGCGTCACATTGACCTTCTCGGTCTTGCCCATATAGGGCGAAATGTCGATTTCGAGCAGACCCCAACCCATTTCGACGAAATCGAGATTTCCAAGATGGTCAGCCATGGATGTCGGCATCGGAATCGGCTCTCCACTCGCCGCAATCTCTTGCAGCATGATGTGGGCAATCTCGACCGCCGCATTGTAGGCATCTTCAAAGGTATCCCCGGCGGTTACCGCGCCTGGAATATCGGGGATCTGAATACCGATGGCGGTGTTCTCATCGCCCCACTCGATACAGATTGGATATTGCATTATGGATCTCCTGCGTAACTGGCCAGCGGGCAAAAAAGCCCGGCTCGCCTCCTGATGCTCTTGACCGTCCCCACCGGCAAATCCTTTTTCGGGTGAGGAACGGGAATCGTGTATGGGTTGTAGCGGTGAATGAAGAGGTGATGACTGCCAGTGACCCTGTCCAATGTCCAACCTGCCTCTATCAACTCCTTGATCAGTAACCTGCTCTGCACCACCAGCCTCCTTGCTCCGACCCGAATAAAAGTAACTCCAGAGTTATATTTACTCAAGCATAGAAATTGGCGACGCGACGACAGGTTGGTTTACCGCGTGTGAAATGAGGAGGCTTCTGAGGTTCATAACTCACCTGACAACATCAATCCATTTTGGGAGTGGGTCTGTTCGCGGTGGAAATTTTGTGGATACCTTTCGACAGCTGAGAAAAACGTCGGACATTTCCCAATTTTTTGTGCAAAGCGCTCCTTCAGAAGACGCGTCTGTCAGACGTATTACATGCGAGCGGCAGCTGTTTAATCGCGTTTAGTTTCACTTCCTGTAAGCCACGCAAGCTTGCGTCGTTGCCTACGGTTACGCCAGACTCCGCCGGCTTGTGCAGCCTGACCACGGGTTCTATCGTTGCCCGGCCACTGCTCATCAGTGGTCGGGTTTAGCGGCCTGCGGTTCATCGTTGCACGTGCATCCATTCCAAAGGTGTTCTTCCAAACCTGCGGCTTGATGGTGGCTGTACGTAGGGCGCCTTCGGGCGCGCCGGCTTTGCAACATTCCCCGGTCCGCTAACCTGCGTGCAGCTGCCTCCCTCTTCGTTTTAGCGGCGACGGGGATGGCACCCAAAGGGAATGTTGACATGACTAAAGTAACGCCCGATCCCCCCAATGCGGACGACGCATCCCCACACCAAAACCCCAATACAGAAAAGCCCGACGACGCTCTCCTCTCCTACGCCGACATCCGAGCCCTCCCGCGCACACCTTGCAAGACATACAGCGTCAACCCGCAAGTCGACGTTCACTCCCTGCTTGGTGGTGTCAGCGAAACGTTGGCCTCAGCCTGTGTGATCACCATGGACCTGGCAGACCAGGAAACAGGACCCAGCCGCAACACCCTGCTGGGCGTTCACCTGATCATGAGCGTGGCGGAAATCTCGGTGAACCATGCACTGGACCTACTCGACCCCGCTGAGTAATTCGGCCACAGAGGCCAGCTCCCACAGGTTATCGTGTCGACTGCAATATTCATGAACGACACAAAATCCTGTGGGAGCGTGCGATGCGGCGACCCGACTTGCCTGCGATGGCGTCAGGTCAGCCAGCATCTAAATTGAATGCTCCAGCCTCTTTGCGAGCAATCCCGCTCCCACACTGAATCTGCACAAGGACTTGAGATGGATCGTTTGGCCGCAATGGAAACCTTTGTCTACGTGGTGGAAACCGGCTCGTTTTCCGCGGCAGCACGGCGCCTGAATATCGGCCAGCCCGCCGTGTCTAAAACCATTGCTCAGTTAGAGGCGCGGCTTGCCGTCCGGCTGTTGCTGCGCTCGACCCGAGGCCTGACGCCCACCGAAGCCGGCCTGGCTTTTTTCGAGCGCGCCAAGCGCGCCATCGAAGAAGCCGATGAGGCCGACAATGCCGCTCGCGGTACTGCCAGTGGTCTGAGCGGCAACCTGCGCATCTGCGCCGCCGTGACCTTCGGCCGGATGCACATCGTTCCTCACCTCGGCCCGTTTCTTGAGCAGAACCCTGAATTGACCATTGACCTGATACTCGACGATCGCAACGTCAACCTGGTGGAGGAAGGCGTCGATGTCGCTCTGCGCATGGGCTCCCTGAGCGACTCCGGCCTCACCGCCCGCAAAATCGCCGAATGCCGGCGCGTGGTACTGGGCACACCAGCCTATTTTGAAAAACAGGGCGAGCCCGCCTGCCCGGCAGACCTGAGCCAACACCAGGCAGTTGTCTATAGCCTGGGCGGAGGTGCCAATTGGCAGTTCAACAAGGGTGGCGAAGCACAACCGGCAACCATCAGCGGCCGCATCCGCGTCAATGCCGCTGAGGCGCTGCGTGAATCAGTGCTGGCTCACCTCGGACTGACCATCGCGTCGCAGTGGATGTTTGCGCCAGAGCTGGCCAGTGGCATGGTCAGAGAGGTCATGAGCGATTGGGCGTTGCCGAATCAAGACCTTTGGGCGGTGTTTCCGACGGGAAGAATGGCCAGCGCGAAGGCGCGGGCGTTTGCCGATTATGTCCAGGCCTTGATGGCGGCCAACACCAGCCAGAAAGCGATGATGCTTCTCGCCGAGCAGGCTAAGGCGTTGAAGATGGGTTATGAGTAAGGCGGTCTGCGTTCAGATCACCTGTCCATCAACCCCCACACTCACATTCCTCGGCAATTCACCACGATGTTCGATCAACCACGCATCCAGCGTATGCCCCACATGGGTCAATACCGCCGACTCAGGTTGCAATTCTTCAATGCACTGCAAGGCCAGGTTCAGGTCATTGTGATTACGCGGTGCCAGTGGCTGCGGCGGCATTGAGCAGTCGAGGACCAGCAAATCCAGTGGCTGACGTTTCAGCCAGGCCGTAGTGGCTGGTGGCAGGCCCACGGTGTCGGTCAGGTAGGCGATGCGCCGCCCCTCGCCTTCGAGCAGATAGCCGAGGGTCGGTCTGGAATGCAGCAGGGGCAATGCTGTGACACTCAACGCGCCGAAAGAACGGGTTTCAAACGCCTCGAACGGCTGGCTGAAGTCGAGAATCCCCGGATGCTTGTAGAGGTCCGCCAGGCCTTCCGGGTCCGCTGGTCCGTGTACCGGAATCACCAGCCCCTGACCCCAACGCAGATGCAGCAAACCCTGGGCATGGTCAGCGTGGTAGTGGGTCTGGAAGATGCCGGTGAAACTGCGCGGCGGGAAGCGTTCGGTTAGGTTTGGCAGGCCGCTGTCGATCAGCCAGCGCTGATCGCCGCATTCGATCAATGCGCAGCAGGGTTGTCGTCGCCAACGTGCATCGATGCCCGCACGTGCACAGGCCTGACATTCACAGCCGTACACCGGCACTTGCCGGGCATCGCCAGTGCCCAACAGCGTCAGGCGCATGGGTTGGACTCGTCGATGCAGGCCAGCAGGCCTTCGACTGTACGTTCCAGCGGCCCGGAATTGTCGAGCAGGTGCACGGTCGGGTCTTCGGCGATCAGGCGTTCGCCAAAACGGGCATTGCGCGCCAGCCGCTGGTCGATCTCGGCCACGGACTCACGCCCCCTCGCCAGCAGGCGCTGGCGCAACACGGCCTCGTCCACGGTCAACAACACCACCAGCACGTTCGGATAGCGTTCGCGGGTTTGCGGTAGATGCCCGCGCGAGCCATTGACCAGCACGTCGTCCCCTGCCGCCAGCCAATCGTCGATCTCCCGCGGGATGCCGTAGGCCAGGCCATTGGCCTGCCAGCTCAGGGCAAATGCGCCCTGGGCCTGCATCTCGGTGAACTGTTGCATGCTGACACCCAGCGCCGCTTCCCCCACGGCTTCCGCCGAACGAGTGATGACCCGCCGCACGATGCGGCAGCCGCGTTCGGCCAACCGCGTGCGTGCGGCATCGAGCAGGCTGTCCTTGCCCGAACCGGAAGGACCGATGAGATAGATCAACCTGCCTGACATCAAAACACCCTCTTCGCTTGTCGCCATACTTGCTGGATCACCGGCAATCCATCCTGACTGCGTGCCTGCACCAGATCGGCACGCAGACCCGGAGCGATTTCGCCGCGATCACTCAGTCCTGCGGCATGGGCCGGGGCCAGGCTGACCATGCGCATCGCTTCGGGCAGGCCGATCCGCTCGCTCTGCGCCGCCAGTGCAAAGGCGGCCTGCAACAGGCTCGCCGGATAGTAGTCACTGGACAAGATGTCCAGCAGCCCTTCTGCCGCCAGGTCAGCGGCCGCCACGTTACCCGAGTGCGAACCGCCGCGCACGATGTTCGGCGCGCCCATCAACACTTTCATGTTCCGCTCCTTGCAACCGCGCGCCGCTTCGGCAGTGGTCGGGAACTCGGCGATGGTCATGCCGTAGCGCGCCGATTCCTCGACGTGGGCCAGGGTCGCGTCGTCATGACTGGCCACCGACAGGCCGAGCGCCAGGCAATGCTCGACAATCGCGGCCCGATAGCGGTCGCTGTACTCACGAGAGTTGGCCATTTGCAAAGTGATGAATTCGTCCATCTGCGTGGTCGTCAGGTGATATTTGCCCATGTAGTACTCACGGTACTTGGACTCCAGCACAAATTGGCGCTGACCCGGCGAATGGTCCATCACCGACACCAGTTGCACCAGCGGATGCTCCACCAGATCGCGGAACACAGTCAGGGTATCCGGGTGACACAACTCACAGCGCAGGTGCAGGCGGTGCTCGGCGCGGGTCAGGCCGGCGTCGGAGGCACTGGAGATCGCTTCGAGCATCGCCGGCAGTTTCTGCATGCGGTTGCCCTTGGGATTCACGTCGCCGATGGACACCGCGTCGAACACCGTGGTGATGCCCGCCGCGACGATCTGCGCATCGTGGCTGAGCACCGCCGAGCGCGACGGCCAGTCCACGCCGGGGCGCGGGGTCATGTGTTTTTCCAGGTTGTCGGTGTGCAGCTCGACAAGGCCCGGCAGCAGGTAATCGCCGTTGAGATCCTGGGCCTGGGGCAACCGGCTCGGGCCTTCGGCCACATCAGCGATCACGCCATCGCGCAGCAGTACGGTGCCGTAGAACACGCGGTCAGCGGTGACCAGTTGGGCATTGCTGAGGATCTGTTCAACGGGCATTGGCGTATTCCTCTTGGTTCACTGCGGCAGGCGTCATGTCGAGATGGCGGTCGGCAACCGCCTCGCGGGCGATGCGATCGTGGAAGATGCCGATCAGCGCGGCACCGGCTTGCTTGGCTTCGTTCATCAGTTCCAGCACCACCTGACGGTTGTTGTCGTCGAGTGAGGCCGTCGGCTCGTCAAGCAACATCACTGGCCACGCCACCATGAAACCGCGGGCGATGTTGACCCGTTGCTGCTCGCCACCGGAGAAGGTGCCCGGTGCCAGTTGCCACAGGCGTTGCGGAATGTTCAGGCGAGTGAGCAGCAGTTCGGCCCGGGATTGCGCCAGGTGTCTGGACCAGCCACGGGCCAGGGCCGGCTCCATCACCACGTCCAGGCACGCCACCCGAGGAATCACCCGCAGGAACTGGCTGACATAACCCAGGGTGCGTTGGCGTACCTGAAGAATGTCCCGGGGCTCGGCGCCCACCAGCTCTAGCCACTGGCCGTCGTGCTGTACGCGAATGCTGCCGCCTGCCGGCAGGTAGTTGCCATACAGGGTGCGCAACAAGGTGCTTTTACCGGCGCCGGACTGGCCGTGCAGCACCAGGCATTCGCCGCCCGCCACGCTGAAATCCACCCCGCGCAGCACGTTGAGAACCACGCCGTTCTGCTGATGCAGGGTGAAGGTTTTCGAGAGGTCACGGACCTCGATCAAGGTATTCATCATGGCTGCAACACCGAAGACACCAACAGTTGAGAGTAAGGGTGCTGCGGATCGTCGAGGATCTGGTCGGTCAGCCCGGTTTCCACCACCCGCGAGCGACGCATCACCATCAGCCGGTCCGCCAGCAACCGCGCCACCGCCAGATCGTGGGTGACGATCACCACCGCCAGATCCAGCTCACGCACCAGCCCCCGCAAGAGGTCGAGCAAGCGCGCCTGCACCGACACATCGAGGCCACCAGTCGGTTCGTCCATGAACACCAGGCGCGGGCTCGACACCAGGTTGCGGGCGATTTGCAGGCGCTGCTGCATGCCGCCGGAGAAGGTCCGGGGCAAGTCGTCGATGCGCTGGGGATCGATTTCCACCTGGCTCAACCAGTCCAGACCCGCTCCACGCAGTTGCTGGTAATTGCGTACGCCTTGGGCCATCAAGCGCTCGCCGATGTTGGCACCGGCTGAAACACCCATGCGCAAACCATCCCGCGGGTTCTGTTCGACGAAGCCCCATTCGGTGCGCAGCAAGGTGCGGCGTTCGGCTTCGCTGGCGCTGTACAAGTCGAGCCATTGGCCCTGCTTGTCGCGGTAACCGATGCGACCGTTTTGTGGCGGCAGGCGCCCGCTGAGCAGCGAAAGCAAGGTCGATTTGCCTGAACCGGACTCGCCGACAATCCCCAGCACTTCGCCGGGATAGAGGTCGAAACTCACGTCCTGACAGCCCTTCTCCGGGCCGTACAACAGCGACAGGTTTCGCACTTGCAGCAAGGGTTCGGTGGACACGGACAGTTCGTTTTTCAGCGCCTGGTTCATTGGCCCTGCTCCTGCTGGCTGACGCGCTGGGCGCAGTAATAGGTGTCGGAACAGACAAAGCTCTGGGTGCCGGCGTCGTCGAGGATCAACTCGTCGAGGAACGACTCGTGGCTGCCGCAAATGGCGCAGCACTCGTCCCATTGCTGGGCTTCGAAGGGGTGGTCCTCGAAGTCGAGGCTGACGACTTTGGTGTACGGCGGTACCGCGTACAGGCGCTTCTCGCGGCCGGCGCCGAACAACATCAGCGCCGGGCTCATGTCGAGTTTCGGGTTGTCGAATTTGGGGATCGGCGAGGGGTCCATCACATAGCGTTCATCGACCATCACCGGGTAGGCGTAGGCGGTGGCGATGTGACCGAAGGTGGCGATGTCCTCGTAAAGCTTGACGTGCATGACCCCGTAATCGTTGAGGGCATGCATGGTCCGGGTCTCGGTTTCCGACGGTTCGATAAAGCGCAGCGGCTCGGGAATCGGCACCTGATAGACCATGATCTGATCGGCGTGCAGCGGCGTTTCCGGGATGCGGTGGCGAGTCTGGATCACCGTCGCGTCCGGGGTGATTTCGGTCGTCGCGACGCCGGCAGTGCGGGCGAAGAAGCGGCGGATCGACACGGCGTTGGTGGTGTCGTCGGCGCCCTGGTCGATGACCTTGAGCACGTCATCATCCCCAAGAATTGCCGCGGTCAGTTGCATGCCGCCGGTGCCCCAGCCGTAAGGCAACGGCATCTCGCGACCGCCGAACGGCACCTGATAGCCGGGGATCGCCACGGCCTTGAGCAAGGCGCGGCGGATCATGCGTTTGGTCTGTTCATCGAGGTAGGCGAAGTTGTACGCCGCATCGCGTACCGGCGCCTTCAGGTCATTCATGGCTTTGTCCTTCGGCAGGCTTGCGCAGTTTGCGGATCAGTTCCAGTTCGGCCTGGAAGTCCACGTAGTGAGGCAGTTTGAGGTGCGAGACGAAACCGGCGGCCTCGACGTTGTCGCAGTGCATCAGCACGAATTCTTCCTGCTGCGCCGGGGACTCGATCTCTTCGTTGAACTCCTTGGCGCGCAGTGCGCGGTCGACCAGCGCCATGCCCATGGCCTTGCGCTCGGCATGACCGAAGGCCAGGCCATAGCCGCGGGTGAACTGCGCCAGCTCCGTGGACGAGCCGACGAACTGGTTGACCATCTCGCACTCGGTCACTTCAATGCTGCCCAGGCAGATCGGGAAACCCAGCTCTTCAGGATCGATCCACACCTCGACATCACCGATGCGGATTTCCCCGGCGAACGGGTGGTTGCGGCCATAACCGCGCTGGGTCGAATAACCCAGTGCCAGCAGGAAACCTTCATCGCCACGGGCCAGCGCTTGCAAGCGTTCGGCACGGCTGGCGGGCAGTTCCAGCGGATCGCGGGTAATGTCGGCGATGCTTTCGTTATTGTCGGATTCGTTCTTGATCAAGCCTTCCTGCGCGAGCAAACCGAGGACTCTCGGGCAGGCATCAAGAATGGCATTCGGGGTGGTTTGCGGCCCCGGATATTCGCCTTCGGCCAGCAGGGCAAAGTCGAGCAGGCGATGGGTGTAATCGAAGGTCGGCCCCAGCAGTTGTCCGCCGGGCACGTCCTTGAAGGTGGCGGACAGGCGTCGACTGAGCAGCATATTCGACGTGTCGATCGGCAGGCTCGGGCTGAAGCGCGGCAACGTGGTGCGATAGGCGCGCAGCAGGAAAATCGCCTCCACCAGATCCCCCGCTGCCTGCTTGATCGCCAGCGCAGCGAGTTCTTCGTCGTACAGCGAGCCTTCGCTCATCACCCGCGCCACCGCCAACGGCAGTTGCTGGCGGATCTGTTCAACGCTCAATTCAGCGACCGAGGTATCGCCCCGGCGCTTTTTCGCCAGCAGGCGGTGTGCATTGTCGATGGCCTGTTCGCCACCCTTCACGGCTACGTACATCAGACTGGCTCCTGTGCGATGCGGGTGCTGCGCGGCAGGCCGATCAGGTCATGATCGGCGGCGAAAAACAGATCCAGCCCACGAGGGAATTCGTTGCGGCGTTCACGTTCGCCCCAGAAACCATCGGCCACCGGCAACGCGACGGTGTGCTCGGTTTCGATCCCCGGCCCGCGCCAGCTCAACCTTGCCCCGCCAGCGAGGCCGGGCAACTGAACCAGCAAGGTGCAGGACTGATCGGGGTAGCGATCGTTACCGTGGTCGAAGCCGCTGAGGTCTTGCAGATCGTCGGCGGCGAGTAAGGCAAAGCGTGCGTCTTCACGTTTAGCGGTCAGCGGGCAGCCACAGTGGAACGCCAGGTTGGCGCGGATCAGCGGCGTGTCGAACGACGGCGCCAGCCACAGCGGCGTGTCCACATCCAGCAGCGCCAGGCACAGGGCGTAGGTCGCAGGCATAAGACCTTCCAGGCTCGGCGTGGCGTGCAGGGTCTGGATCAGACCGGGGCCGGCCAGTGCCTTGAGTGCCGCGCGAAAACCGCGCTGGGCATCCAGCACCGGGTCGGCAAACGCCGGTTGCAACAACTGTGCGCTCATCAGTTTTCTCCTCGCACGAGGGTGAAGAATTCGACTTTGGTGGCGGCGGTGTCCGCCTCTTTTTGCGCGCGACGTTCGGCCTGGGCGTTGGCCAGCGGCGTGATCACCTGATCGAGCCAGTGGCGCTGCTGCGCGCCTTGCAAATGTGCGTCGGCGAGCGCCGCCAGTTCGGCGTGGACCTTGTCGCGACCCGCCAGGTAGCTGTAGCCGGTGCGGCCATCGGCCAGGCGCACCACGCAACGGGTCACGCTCATTTCGCCGACATTGAATGGCGCGCCGTTGCCGCCCATGCGGCCACGCACCAGGGTCATGCCGATTTCCGGGGCGCGGATCAGTTGGTATTCAACATCCCGCAGCGCCGCTTCGTGGGGCTGCAATTCGCTGCGACGGGCGCGGGCCAGCACGCCGATCCAGTGCTGGCGCGCAGTGTGAGAAGCAGGGTTCATCGGTTGGTTCTCCATCAGGTGATGACCTGGTACTGGAAGCGATCCGAGCGGCTGGTGGACTGCGCGAGCTCCACCGCACGGCCGTCGCGATCGCGGGAAAGGGTGAACACACTCAGCGCCGGCAAGTGCCGGGGCATCATCAGCAGCGCGGCTTCTTCGCGGTTGGGCAAGCGGGCGCCGATCAGGCTCTGGGTGCGGGTCAGCGGCAGATCGCGTTCACTGAGGTACTGACGCAGGGAGCCGCCGGTGTAGTCCGCCAGCAACGGTGCGTGGCTGGCGCAGTAGCGATGGCGGATCAGGCTGACCGGTTGCCCGTCGAGCTTGCGCAAGGTCTGCAATTCGATCATCGGTGCCATCTCGGCAAGCCCCAGATGCTGCGCTTCTTCACGGCTGGCGAAGCAGTAACGGCGCTTGAGCAACACCGCCTCGACACCCAGCCCCTGGGCGGACAACGACTGGCTGTAGGCACTGTCGGCAGCCATCGGATAAATCAACGGGCGCTCCAACACCTGGGTGCCCTTGCCCTGGCGGCGCAGCAGGCTGCCTTCGAACACCAGTTCATCGATGGCGCGGCGCAGGGTGTGGCGGTTGACGCCGAAGCGCTCGGCCAGTTGAACCTCGGCTGGCAGGAAGTCTCCAGCGCTGTAGTCCGCCAGTTCCCGGCGCAGGATGTCGGCCAGTTCGCGGTACACCGGTTCGTCTTGTCTAGACAACTGCATGCTTAAAAAAAAGCGCCCTGGGGCACCCCTCCGAAGATCAGATGAACTGCTTGCGCAGGCGTTGCGACAGGATGTCGATCAGGCTGACGACGACGATGATCACCAGCAGCACGGCGCAGGTTTGAACGAACTGAAAGGCGCGGATGTTCTCCCAGAGGATCACGCCGATGCCGCCGGCACCGACCATTCCCACCACCGTCGCCGAACGCACGTTGGCTTCGAAGCGGTACAGCGCATAGGAAACCCACAGCGGCATCACTTGTGGAATCACACCGTAGATCACCTCTTGCAAGGCGCTGGCACCGGTGGCGCGAACGCCTTCGACGGGACCTGGATCAATCGCTTCCACCGCTTCGGCGAACAGCTTGGCGAGTACGCCAGTGGTGCTGATCCACAGCGCCAGGACACCGGCGAACGGCCCGAGCCCCACCGCCACCACGAACAACATGGCAAAGACCATTTCGTTGATTGAACGGAAGGCGTCCATCACCCGGCGCAACGGTTGGTGAATCCACCAGGGGGTGATGTTTTCCGAGCAGAGAATGCCCAGCGGCACCGAGCAGACAATCGCCAGCACCGTGCCCCAGAGGGCGATTTGCACGGTGACGATCATTTCCTTGAGGTAGGCGCGCCATTCATGGAAGTCCGGCGGGAAGAAATCCGCGGCGAAAGTCGCCATGTTTCCCGAATCGCGGTACAGCGCCAGCGGGTTCATTTCGGCGCCGTGCCAGGCCCAGGCCAGCAGGACCAGAAACAGCCCCCAACCGGCGTATTGCGGCCAGGTACGCTTGCCGACAGCTTCAGCGTGGAAAGTGGTCATAAGGGTTCTCTAAATATGCCTGGTACAAAAACCTGTAGGAGCGAGCCTGCTCGCGATGGTCGTCAACGATGACGCGGGAAACCGGGATATATGCGGTGCCCTTACGTTCATCGCGAGCAGGCTCGCTCCTACAGGGGGTTAGCCGTTGGTTGCGGTCTTTTTGTCAGTCTTCTCGAGCAAGGTGATGCGCTCTTGCAGCTTGGCCAGCTCGGCATCGATGTCGGCGAGTTTCTTCGCCTTGTCCGCCGCTTCGAGCTTGGTGTCGGCACTGATCGTGGTGCGCTGCTTGAACAACTCAAGCTGACGGATCGGCAGCAGCTGGTCGTCGCTGGATTTCAGGAACTTGCCCAGTTGCATGCCCGCGAGCACGGCTTTCTCGGAATCGGTGTCGCCGTAGCTGAAGATGAAATCGCGGATCTTCTGCTTCTCGCTGTCGCTCAGGGCTTTGCTCCACACCAGCGGGTCGGCGGGGATCAGCGGCGATTTCCAGATCACCTTGAGCATCGCCGCCTTGTCAGGCTGGGTGACTTCCAGGCGATCCCAGCTTTCGGTGTTGAAGGTCGCCACGTCCAGTTGCCCCTTGGCCACGCTCAAGGCGTTGACCTCATGGCTGGAGTTGAGGGTGCGTTTGAACGCGGTGGCCGCATCGACGTTGTTCTTGGCGAACACGTAGTAGCCCGGCACCAGATAGCCCGAGGTGGAGTTCGGGTCGCCATTGCCGAAGGTCAGGTTCTTGGCGTTTTTCAGCATGTCGTCGACGGAGTTGATCGGGCTGTCCTTGCGCGCGATCAACACGCTCCAGTAGCCGGCAGCGCCACTGGCGGCCGCGGTCTGGGCGAAGACTTCGCCGTTGGAACGGTCCACCGCTTCAATGGCGGCCTTGTTGCCCAGCCAGGCGACGTCAACCTTGTGGAAGCGCATGCCCTGGATCAGGCCGGCATAGTCGGAGGCGAAGGTGGCGTTGATTTTCAGGCCGGTTTTTTTCTGCATGTCATCGAGAAACGGCTGCCAGATACTCTTGAGGTTCTGCGATGACTCGGTGGACATGATGCCGAAGTTGATGGCTTTTTCTTCAGCCTGGGCGGTGCCCAGTACACAGGTGGCGAGCAATGCTGCGCCAGCAAAAACGCGACCGATACGGTTCAACATGGAAAGGTTTCCTGAGGGTGAACGGTTGGGAATCGAGGGGTGTTTACGCGCGCGCCAATACCAGCCGGGGCGCGGCTTCGGCGGTGCGAATCTGGTCGGAACACATCAGGCTGGTGTCGATGTCGGCACCGTACAAATCATTGAGGAACTGACTGCTCAACTCGGCGGCGCGGCCATCGAAATGAATGCGTCCGCCCTTGAGCGCCACGGCACGCGGGCAATAGCGCGTGGCGTAGTCGACTTGATGCAGGGTGACGACCACGGTCTTGCCGTCCCGGCGGTTGATATCGGCGAGGATCTCCATGACCTTGCGCGCCGACTCCGGGTCGAGCGAGGCAATCGGCTCATCCGCCAGAATCACTTCGGCACGCTGGGTCAGCGCCCGGGCAATCGCCACGCGCTGCTGCTGGCCGCCGGACAGGGTCGAGGCGCGCTGCGCTGCCAGATCGGCCAGGCCGACGCGATCCAGCGACTCCAGGGCAAACTGTTTTTCCTCGGCATTGAACAGGCACAAATTGCCGCGCCAGCGTGGCATGCGGCCCAGGCAACCGAGCAGCACGTTGTCGAGTACGCTCAGGCGATTGACCAGGTTGAACTGCTGGAAGATGTAGCCGATATCGGCCCGCAAGCGCCGCACCTTGCCATTGAGCCGTCCGCTGGCCTGCACTTCCCGCCCCAGCACCTTGACGCTGCCGCCGTTGTTGCGATCGCAACAGGCCAGGCCCGCGAGATGCCGCAGCAAGGTGGATTTGCCGGAGCCGGACGCGCCGATCAGCGCGACCATCTCACCGGACGCGATGGTCAGCTCGAGGTCGACCAATGCGGTTTTACGCGCAAAGGTCTTGTTCAGATGATCGACATGGATAGCTGCGTTCATGGGCTTCTCTGTCTGGTTGAACGGCCGTCCGTGGCCGTATTTGAGTTCAACCGACTTTAGGCACGGGGCATGTCAGCCCTATGACTCGCACATGTCGCTGGATTAACTATTTGATGAAGGTTTTGTGAAAGGTTGAGACGTGCCCCCTGTAGGAGCGAGCCTGCTCGCGATGGAGGCCAACGATGACGCGTGCTGCCTGAATGCGCGCGTTGTCCGGACGACCATCGCGAGCAGGCTCGCTCCTACAGGGAAACGCGCGCCCGCAAACGCGGCGCTACAAAATCAAGAAATGCACGCAGCTTCAGTGGCAACGGGGTTTGCCCCTTATGCACGAGGCTGACCGGCAAGGGCGACGACTCGTAGGGCTCGAGCACTACCCTCAGGGCGTCTTTGCCAAGGGCGTCTGCAACCTGATAGGACAACACCCGTATCACGCCCACCCCAAGCATCGCCGCATCGATGGCCGCTTCCGCCGTATTGACGGCCAGCCGCGAACGAACCCGCACGGACGTCTGCGATTTGCCCGTCTCGAACACCCAGGCGCCGACAGACTCGAGGACCTCGAAGGTAATGCAGGCGTGTTCGGCCAGATCCGCAGGCCGGGTGGGCACACCATGGGTCGCCAGATAATCCGGGCTTGCGCAGACTACGCGGCGCACCGCTCCCACCTGCGTGGCCATGAGCGAACTGTCGGGCAAATCGCCAATACGCACCGCGGCGTCGCAGTGTTCTTCCATCAGATGCACCACGCGATCGGTGAGCATCAGGTTGATCTCGATCTCGGGATAGTGCGCAAGAAATTCGGCAACCACCGGCACCAGATGCAAGCGTCCGAACACCACCGGCGCCGTAATCACCAGCTCACCTTTGGGCGAGGCGTATTCGCCGGTCGCCATGCGCTCGGCTTCACCGATGTCCTCAAGAATGCGCCGGCACGCCGCCACATAAGAAGCGCCGGCTTCGGTCAGTGACAGTTGCCGGGTGGTGCGATGCAGCAAGCGGGTATTGAGGTGCGACTCCAGCTCCGCCACTTTGCGGCTGACGGTGGCCAGCGGCATGCCGAGCCTGCGCGCGGCGCCCGACAGACTGCCGGCATCGACCACGGCGATCAGTACAGACATGGATTCAAGGCGGTTCATGGCGCTCTATCAAATTATGGAAGGATGATTCCCGATCCTAGGGGATTATCTACATTTATGCGAATGCGTAAGGTGGGGCACTCAACTCCCGCGCGCGATATCCCGTCGCACCTGCCGGAAGCCAACCCTGGAGAGTGCCGTGAGCGCCCTGCCCCTATCCTCCGAAAGCACAACAGCACCCGCGCTGGCGTCACGCGGGAAGATCATCATGATGGCGATCATCGCTGGCGCGGTGATCACCAACATTTACTGCACCCAACCGATCCTGCCGTTGATTGCGTCGGACTTGGGCCTGGACCTGACGACAGTCGATCTGGTGGCCGGCGCGGCGCTGCTGGGTTTCGCCACCGGGCTGGCGCTGCTGCTGCCCATGGGCGACCGTTTTGATCGGCGCAAACTGGTGCTCGGTCAGATTGCCCTGGCCTTCTGCTTCGCCATTGCGGCAGCCGTCTCGCCCAGTGTCGGTACGTTGATTGCCGCGTCCTTCGGCCTCGGCATCGTCAGTTGCGTGCCCCAGCAGTTGGTGCCTTTCGCTGCGGTCATGTCAAAGCCCAGCGAGCGTGGGCGTAACGTCGGCACGGTGGTCAGCGGCATCATGGTCGGCATCCTGCTCGGGCGCACCATCGCCGGTGTGGTGGGTGAGACCTTGGGTTGGCGTGCGGTGTATGGCGTGGAAGCGGCGTTCATGATTCCGGTGTGGTTCGCTGCGGCTGCACTGCTGCCGCAAGGCGTGCCGAGCACCAATCTGTCCTACCCGCGTCTGCTCGCTTCGCTATGGCCGCTGATGCGTGACAATGCGCCGATTCGCCAGTCGATGATCGTCCAGGCGCTGTTGTGGGCCTGCTTCAATGCGTTTTGGGTGAACCTGGCGGCGCTGCTGGCCCACGGTCCCTGGCAGTTGAACAGTGCCTGGGCAGGCGGCTTCGGCATCATCGGCGCCGCCGGTGCGCTGGCTGCGTCGCTCGGCGGTCGCGCTACCGACCGGTTAGGCTCGCGCAGTGTTATCGGCGCCAGTATCGGTATTGTCACGCTGGCCTACCTGCTGCTTTCCGGTGCGCAAACCTCGATGGCATTGTTGGTGCTCGGCGTGATCGTGCTGGATATCGGTGTGCAGTCGGGACTGGTGTCTAATCAGACTCGCGCGTTTGCGGTGGATCCGAAAGCACAGGGCCGCATCAATAGCCTGTACATGACGGCGACGTTCTTTGGTGGGGCGGTGGGTGCGGCGGTCAGCGGCTGGTTGATGACGCGCTATGGTTGGTCCGGCATCGTGGTTTTTGGTGTCGTCCTCGGGCTCATTGCACTGGCCATCCACTGGATCGGCGCGCCTCGCCAGGCAGCCGCAAAGTCGACCTGATTTTTGCGGCTGCAACCAATCCCTTGTGGGAGCTGGCTCGCCAGCGATGACTTAATGTCAGGCGATGCATTTCTTGATGGTGTACATATCCATTCCTGCGATAACGGCCACTTATGGTTCCGCTCTTACAGCGGGTCACTTGGAAATCGGAACGCCGCCCGGCCCCAAGTAACCAAACGCTCTTGCCCCACCACTCGGTGCCTCGCTTAGGCTCGGCATGCCCTCTCTCCGGCATTGCTCCGTGGGTCGCCGCGATGGGCCGTCCCTGGCCCAGCGCGGCTAAACCGGCGTCCTGCCGGTTTCCCCACTGCGCAACGCCTGCGTTCGGCCAGCGTGGTTTAATGGGGCGCCCAGATCAAAAACCAAGCGAGGCGGCCTGACAGCCGACCTGACTTTGGCAAATGCCCCGATCCCCTGTAGGAGCGAGCCTGCTCGCGATGGGCGTCAACGATAACGCGTGCTGTCTGGATGAACGCGTTGCCTGGGCGTCCATCGCTGGCAAGCCAGCTCAGGGGATCGAGTACATCCCCGAAACTCAGGTCGGCTCATAGGCCGCCTCGCCAGCAAGCCGGCTCCTACAGACATCTGCTGCAAGCAAGGTTGAGCGGTGTTTCTGTGCCCACAAAAAAGGCGACCCTCGAAGGTCGCCTTTTGCGTTACTGCCCGAACTGTCGCCCCAGACCGCCCGGCACGCCGTGAATATCGGTCTCTTCCCACGGTCCTTTCGGGCTGATCGACCGGCTCCAGCCGTTATCCCAGCGGTAATAGGTCCGCTGGCGATAGAAGGTATTGGGCTGATCGTCGAGCACATAGACCCCCAGTTTCGGGTCCCAATGGCTGTTGCCCCCCGGTGGCGGCGCGAAGCTCGCGGAGGTGCGCGGCAGCGGTTTGGCGGGTTTGGCCGGGATGCCCGGTTTGCTCGGACTGGGCGAGGTAGACGGCGTGGGTTTGGGCTGCGAAGGCGGAATCGGCGGCAGGTGCGTCGACTCGGGCTGTTGGACCGCACAAGCGCTCAGCCCCAAAACAACGCTGAGCAAAGTGATACGAGCAATGGCGGTCATGGTGGCGTTTCCTGTCATTTGTCCGGGCTGTCGATGGTCAGTGTTTGCGGCGCGGTGGTGCTGCTGGCCAGTGGCTGGCTGCGACCGATCCACTCACCTGCTGTCGGTTTGCCAGCACGGGAGATGCGCGCAACCAGTTGGACTTCAGGAAAGTTCGACAGTTTCAATTGCGGCATCATCGCATCGGCATCGCCCAGTTCGACGGTGGCCGGCAGGTCGGCCACGGTCAGGCGCTTGGCCGCCAGGGGTGCAGGTGGGCCGGAAGTGGCGCGGGCGAAAATGAACACGCTGTCACCGGGCTGGACCTTGGCCTTGAGGTCGGCCGCCAGATCCACCTGGACCTTGAGCAACGCGCCCGCCTTGGCCACCGGTGCCGGGGCCACCTTGCCACCGCTGGCCAGCAGTTTTTCGGTAGCACGGGCAATACCGCCCTGCAGTGCGATGCGGGATTGGTCTTCCGGTGGCAATTGCTCCAGCAGGCGATTCCAGTAATCGATCGCCTCCTGATAACGCTGGCCTTCGAACGCTGCGATACCCAGAAGACCGAGGCTGGTGACTTCCTTGGGATCGGCTTTCAACGCTTCATCGGTCAGTGCCTGAGTCTTGTCCGACCACTGCTTGCCATCGGCGAAGTACTGGGCCTGGGCCCATTGTCCCAACAGTTCAGGCTGGCGCCCGGCCAGGTTGACGGTTCTTTCGAAGACCTTCGCCGCGTCGGCGGGACGATCCTGAGTCATGTAGGTGCGCCCCAGGAAGTACAGGGCCTCGGCGGAGTCCGGCTGCGCCGCGACCGCACGCTCCAGGCGCCGGGTCATCTCTTCCATCGACTGTGGCGCCTGGGCGAATTCCCGGGTCAACTCGACTTTGTCACTGGCACCAAAATGCAGGTACAAGCCCAGGCCCAACACCGGGACGAGGATCGCCGCCAGCAACGGCGCCGGCTTGCCCAGTCGTGATACCCGTGGCGCAGCAACGCCTTCGGTATCGGCGAGCAACTCACGGGCGGCTTCGGCGCGACCGGCGTCCATTTGCGCGGCATCGAGAACGCCTTCTTCCTGCTGAGTCTGCAACTCAGCCACGCGTTCCTGATACAGCGCCACGTTCAGGGCAGTACGATCCTCTTCGAGCTGGGCGCGACGACTGCGCAGGACGGGGATCAGCAGAAAACTCAGGGCCACCAGAAGCAGCAAACCTGCAGCGAGCCAGAAATCAATCATTCTTGGTTTTTATCCAACAGGTGGTCGAGGCGCTCGCGCTCCTCGGCAGAAAGCGAGCCCGGGGTGCTGACGCGTTGTACGCGACGGCGGCGGACAATCACCGCGATGATCACAAAACCGCCCAGCAGCAGGCCGGCGGGACCGAACCAGAGCAATGCGGTCTTGGCATTGAGGGCCGGTTTGTAGCGGACGAAATCACCGTAGCGATCGACCATGAAGTCGATGATCTGCTGGTTGTCCTTGCCCTCGCCGAGCATGCGGTAAATCTCTTTGCGCAGGTCGGCGGCAATGGGCGCATTGGAGTCGGCGATGTCCTGGTTCTGACACTTGGGGCAACGCAGCTCCTTGGTCAATTCACGAAAACGCTCGCGATCACCTTCCTTGGCAAACTCATAGGTATCGATGGCCGCATGCGCCACCCCGGCCATGCTCAAGCCCAACACAACAGCGGCGAGCCAGCGCTTCATGGTTTGACCTCATCGACCAGTGCCTGATATTTGGCCGCCAGTTTTTCCCGCCAGACCTGTTCGTCGATCACCCCGACGAACTTGTCGCGGATGATGCCCTTGGCGTCGATGAAGAAGGTTTCCGGTGCGCCGTACACGCCGAGGTTCAGGCCCAGGGTGCCTTGATCGTCGCGGATGTTCAGTTGATACGGATTGTGGAATTCGTTCAGCCACTTCAAGGCGTCGGCGTTGACGTCCTTGTAGTTGATGCCGTAGATCAGCACACCCCTTTCGGCCAGCTTGTTCAGTACCGGGTGCTCGACCCGACAGGAAATGCACCAGGTCCCCCAGACGTTGACCAGCGCCGGTTTGCCAAGGATGTCGGCGCGGGCCAGGGTCTTGTCGCCCTGCACTGCTGGCAGGGAAAACTCGGGGAAGGGTTTGCCGATCAACGCCGAGGGCAACTCGGCCGGGTCCAGGAACAGACCGCGATACAGAAAAACAGCGACCACCAGAAAAATCGCCAGTGGCAACAGCATCAACCATCGTTTCATGCAGTGGCTCCACTCATGCCCAGTGCTTCACGCACACGGCTTGTTACCTTGACCCGATAACGCCGATCCAGCGCCGCCAGCAAGCCGCCAAGGCCGGTGAGCAAGCCACCGAACCAGATCCAGCGCACGAACGGTTTGACGTGGACGCGCACCGCCCAGGCGCCATCGCCCAGCGGCTCGCCCAGGGCAACGTAGAGGTCACGGGTGAAACCGGCGTCGATCCCGGCTTCGGTCATCATCGAATTCTGCACGGTATACAGGCGTTTTTCCGGATGCAGCACGCTGACTTCCTTACCATCGCGGATCACCCGGATGGTGCCCTTGTCGGAAGTGAAGTTCGGGCCTTCGAAGTGCTTGGCGCCTTCGAACACGAAGTGGTAACCGGCCAGGTCCATGGACTCACCCGGTGCCAGGCGCAGGTCGCGCTCGGCACTGTTCTGGCTCGACAGCACCACGCCGAGGGCGCAGACCGCGATGCCCAGGTGCGCCAGCTGCATGCCCCAGTAGCTGCGGGTCAGGGTCGGCAGACCTTTGATCAGGCCTTTGTGGCGAGTCTTGTCGAAGATGTCCCGCACGCCGGCCAGCAATACCCAGGCCGCGAGCATGAAGGTTGCCAGTACCGCCCAGTTGAAATCGCCGTAAGCGACGCCGGCCACCACCGCCAGCGTAGCGCTGCCGAGCAGTACCGGGGTCAGCATGTTCATCAACCATTTCACCGGGGTGTCTTTCCAGCGCACGATCACGCCGACCGCCATCACCAGCATCAGCAACGCCATCAACGGGATGAACAGCGCGTTGAAGTACGGCGGGCCGACCGACAGTTTGGCGCCGGTCATCGCATCGAGAATCAGCGGGTACAAGGTGCCGAGCAGGATCATCGAAGCCGCCACCACCAGCACCAGGTTATTGCCCAGCAACAGGGTCTCCCGGGACCAGAGGTTGAAGCCGACCTGGCTCTTGACCACCGGCGCCCGCAGGGCGAACAGCGTCAATGATCCGCCGACCACGAACAACAGGAAAATCAGGATGAACACGCCGCGCTCGGGGTCCGAGGCGAAAGCGTGAACCGACGTCAGCACGCCGGAACGCACGAGGAAGGTACCCAAAAGGCTCAACGAAAATGCAGCGATGGCCAGCAACACGGTCCAGCTCTTGAACACCCCGCGTTTTTCCGTGACCGCCAGCGAGTGAATCAGGGCAGTGCCCACCAGCCATGGCATGAAGGAAGCGTTTTCCACCGGGTCCCAGAACCACCAGCCTCCCCAGCCGAGTTCGTAATAGGCCCACCACGAGCCAAGGGTGATGCCGATGCCGAGGAAGGCCCAGGCAACGATGGTCCACGGACGCGACCAGCGCGCCCACGCGGCATCCAGGCGTCCCCCCATCAGCGCGGCGATGGCGAAGGCGAAGGCCACCGAGAAACCGACATAACCCATGTAGAGCATCGGCGGGTGCACGATCAGGCCGATGTCTTGCAGCAGCGGATTAAGGTCAGCGCCATCGCTGGGTATTTGCGGCAGGATACGTTTGAACGGGTTGGAGGTAAGGATCAGGAACAGCAGGAAACCGGTGCTGATCATGCCCATCACTGCCAGCACCCGTGCCAGCATCACCTGCGGCAACTGGCGGGAGAACACCGACACCGCAAAAGTCCAGCCACCGAGGATCAACGCCCAGAGCAGCAGCGAACCTTCGTGGGCGCCCCAAACGGCGCTGAACTTGTAGTACCACGGCAAGGCACTGTTGGAGTTGCTGGCCACATAAGCGACGGAAAAATCGTCGGTCATGAACGCATAAGTCAGAACACCGAAAGCGAACAGCAGAAAGGCAAACTGGCCCCAGGCTGCCGGTTGGGCCAGGCTCATCCACAAACGGTCACCGCGCCAGGCACCGAGCAACGGCACCACGGCCTGAACCAGCGCAAAGCACAGCGCCAGAATCATGGCCAAATGGCCCAGCTCTGGAATGAAAATGCCGGAAGTCATCGATCAACCCTCCTTAGCGGGTGTTGGGGCGGATTGACCACTGTCTTTCAACGCCTTGGTCACTTCCGGGGGCATGTACTTCTCGTCGTGCTTGGCCAGCACTTCATCGGCCACCACCACGCCATCGGCATTGAGCTTGCCCAGGGCGACGATGCCCTGCCCTTCGCGGAACAGGTCAGGGAGTATGCCGCGATAGGTGATGGTCACGGACTTGTTGAAGTCGGTGACAATGAACTTCACGTCCAGCGAATCACTGGAACGTTGCAACGAACCTTTCTCGACCATGCCACCGGCGCGAATGCGCGTGTCCTGCGGGGCTTCGCCGTTGGCGATCTGCGTCGGCGTGTAAAACAGATTGATGTTTTGCTGCAGGGCGCTCAAGGCCAGGCCAACGGCAGCGCCGACCCCGACCAGAATCGCAAGAATGATGGTAAGACGCTTTTTACGCAGCGGATTCACTTGCCGTTCTCCCGGCGCAGACGACGCGCCTCTTGTTGCAGATAACGCTTGCGGGCCAGGATCGGCGCCGCCACGTTGAGGGCCAGCACCACCAGGCAGATGCCGTAGGCCGACCAGACATACAGGCCGTGATGGCCCATGGCGATGAAGTCGCCGAATGACGCAAAACTCATCGAGCGACCTCCAGGCTGTTCTGTACTTCGGCCTTGACCCAGCTGGCCCGCGCCTCGCGCTTGAGCACTTCCAGACGCATGCGCAGCAGCAACACCGCGCCGAAGAAACAGTAGAACCCCAGCGCCGTCAGCAGCAGCGGCAGCCACATTTCGGCAGGCATCGCCGGTTTTTCGGTGAGGGTGAAGGTCGCGCCCTGGTGCAGGGTGTTCCACCACTCCACCGAGTATTTGATGATCGGGATATTGATCACACCGACAATCGCCAGCACCGCGCAGGCCTTGGCCGCGCTGTCACGATTGCTGATGGCGTTGCCCAGCGCAATGAGACCGAAGTACAGGAACAGCAGGATCAGCATAGACGTGAGTCGTGCATCCCAGACCCACCACGAGCCCCAGGTCGGTTTGCCCCAGATCGCCCCGGTGACCAGCGCCACCGCCGTCATCCAGGCACCGATGGGCGCCGCGCATTGCAGGGCGACGTCGGCCAGTTTCATTTTCCACACCAGCCCGACGACACCGCACACGGCCAGCATCACGTAGATGGACTGCGCCAGCATGGCCGCCGGAACGTGAATATAGATGATGCGAAAGCTGTTGCCCTGCTGATAATCGGGCGGCGCAAAGGCCAGGCCCCAGATCACGCCAATGCCGATCAGCAGCAACGCTGCAATGCTCAGCCACGGCAACAGTTTGCCGCTGATGCCGTAGAACCACTTGGGTGAGCCGAGCTTATGAAACCAGGTCCAGTTCATTACTGTTTCCAATCACGGTTGCTGCCCGTTATCACGAGGCAGCCAAAGGGTCTTTACTGGTCAATTTTTAACCAGACCTCATTATTCGCCGACGCTGATCTTCAGGCCAGCGGCTATTGCAAAGGGTGTCAGGGTTATCGCCAGGGCGGTCAGGCTACCCAGCCACAACAGATAACCGGTCGCCGGCATGCCCTGCAAGGCCGCCTGCAAGGCGCCACTGCCAAGAATCAACACCGGGATGTACAACGGCAGAATCAGCAATGCCAGCAACAGGCCACCGCGCTTCAAACCGACGGTCAATGCCGCACCCACCGCACCGAGCAGGCTCAGCACCGGTGTACCGAGCAATAAGGAAAGCAGCAACACCGGCAGACAGGCGGCAGGCAAACCGAGCATCAACGCCAGCAAGGGAGCGAGCAAAACCAGTGCCAGGCCGGAAAACGACCAGTGTGCCAGCACCTTGGCCAGAACCAGAAGAGGCAGGGGGTGCGGCGAAAGGACCCACTGTTCCAGCGAGCCGTCTTCGAAATCACTGCGGAAAAGCCCGTCCAGCGAGAGCAAAACCGATAAAAGGGCCGCCACCCAGACCAGTCCCGGGGACAAGGCTTGCAACAATTGAGACTCGGGACCGACCGCCAACGGAAACAGCGAAACGACAATGGCAAAAAACACCAACGGATTCGCCAACTCCGCGGGGCGGCGGAACAACAGACGGGCCTCACGGGCGACCAACAGGCCGAACACACTCATACGGCCCATTTCCCCAGATCAATGTCGCGATAGCCAGCCGGCATGCGGCTCAGCGTGTGGTGAGTGGTCAATACCACCATGCCACCGCGTTCGCAGTGGCCGGCCAGGTGTTCTTCCAGCTGCGCCACGCCTTGCTTGTCGAGGGCGGTGAAGGGCTCATCGAGAATCCACAACGGCGGGCTATCCAGATACAAACGCGCCAAGGCGACACGACGCTGCTGGCCAGCGGACAGGGTATGGCAGGGAACATCTTCGAACCCGCGCAATCCGACAGCCGCCAGGGCCTGCCAGATCGCGTCATGGGAGGCCGGTTGATGCAGGGCACAGAGCCAGCTCAGGTTCTCCTCCGGCGTCAGCAAGTCCTTGATCCCCGCCGCATGGCCGATCCACAGCAGGTTGCGCGCCAGCTCCGTGCGCTGTTCGTTGAGTGGCTGGCCATTGAGCAACACTTGACCGGCCGTCGGGTGCATCAGCCCCGAAAGCAGACGCAACAGGCTGGTCTTGCCACTGCCATTGGGGCCGCTGATCTGTACCATTTCGCCACTGGCCAGTCTCAAATCGAGATTTTCGAAGAGCAGCCGAAGGTCTCGCTCACAGGCAAGGGCAACGGTTTGCAGGACAGGACTGGTCAAGGGTTCACGGGCCTTATCGGTTCAAGTCGGCTCTGGCGCGGCCGTTAAAGAGAGCAGAATAGTTGTATTGGCGGCTCCGACTAGAGAGCTGCGTCAAATAATTGCAATGTTTCCAGCACTCTGTATACAACGCGGCGGCATTATACATGCCATTTCCTACTCCAAAGAGCGCATTTTCCCAAGGTTGTGACCGCGTATGACAGGCGAAATCAACATCCTCCCGCTTCCGCAGACCACCCCGGCGGCCACGCGCTCGCTGGCGATCAGTGGCGAGTTGTTGAAGCTGCTGACGCCCATCGAGGGCCTGATCACCACCGGCCAGAATGCCAGGGCCGAAGTGCTGTCACTCAAGCAGGCGGATCAGACTTTTCAGCTGTTGTTGAAGGTCACTCTGGAAAGCGGGCGCCAGACCACGGTTCAGGCCACCAGCAATCTGCCGTTGGCGCAGGGAACCAGCATCGCCGTCACCCAGCCTTCGGCGGGCAATCTGGCCATCACCGTGCAACAGGCCCTCGCCTCCAGTGTTGCCACCCTCACCCGCCTCGATACCGCGCAACTGCCGGTCGGCACGCTGTTACAGGGCAAGGTGCTGACCTCCCAGGTGTTGCCGCAAGTGCCGGGGCAACCGACGGTGTTTCGCTCGATGGTCAGCCTGCTCAATACCGCCCTGAGCGGCAGCACCTTGAGCATCGACAGCCCGCAGCCGTTGCGTATCGGCACCTTGCTCAGCGCCCGGGTGCAGGACACCCAGACCTTGAAGTTCGTGCCCTTGAGCAACCGCCAGGAGCAATTGGCGGTGACCCAGCAATTGGTCAGTCAATCCAGCCGTCAGGGCTCGCTGGATGGCTTGCTCACGCTGTTGCAAAACCTGCCACCGTCTGACCAGACCTCCAGCGACTTGCGCGCGGCCGTGGACAGGCTGCTCGCTGGCCTGCCGGACGTCCAGCAACTGAGCACACCCAAAGGCCTGGCGCAGGCGCTGGCCAACAGCGGCGCCTTCCTCGAAACCAAACTGCTGACCGGTCAGAACCCCACGCTCGCACCCGACATGAAAGCCGATCTGCTGAAATTGATCGCGCAACTGACACCGGGGCTGCCGGCCAGTACCAATCTGAGTGCGATCATCGCCGCCAACACCCTGGCCCAGGCCATGCCGAGCTTCGTGCGCAATGCCCTGGGCATGCTCGGACAGGTCAGCGCCAAACCCTCACCGACCGACTTCCCATTGCCCGAGCGCCTGCTGCAAAGCGCCGAAGGCGAAGACGATCTCGAACACCTGCTGCGTCTGGCGGCGGCAGCGGTTTCACGCTTGCAGAGCCATCAACTGTCTAGCCTGGAGCAGAGCGGCGTGACCAGTGACGGTCGCCTGATGAGCACCTGGCAACTGGAAATCCCGATGCGCAACCTGCAGGACATCGTGCCGTTGCAGATCAAATTCCAGCGCGAAGAAGCGCCAGAGAAAGAACAGCAACATGAACGTCGCGACGAGCAAGAGCCCAGGCAACAACTGTGGCGTGTCGAGCTGGCGTTCGACATGGAGCCGCTGGGGCCGATGCAGATTCAGGCACAGCTGATCAAGGGCAGCCTGTCCAGCCAGTTATGGGCTGAACGGCCGTACACCGCCAGCCTGATCGAAAACAACCTGGCCACACTGCGCCAACGCCTGCTGGCATCGGGCCTGAACGTCGGCGATCTCGATTGCCATCACGGCAAACCACCCCAAGGCCCGCAAACCCGTCTTGAACAACGCTGGGTCGACGAAACCGCATGAAAAACCCCAACGCCCCACGCCAGGCCATCGCCCTCCAATACGACGGCACCCACGCCCCTACCCTTACCGCCAAGGGTGATGAAGAACTGGCTGAAGAAATCCTGCGAATCGCCCGCGACTACGAAGTGCCGATCTACGAAAACGCCGAGCTGGTGAAGCTGCTGGCGCGCATGGAGCTGGGGGACAGCATTCCGGAGGAGTTGTACCGCACGATCGCGGAGATCATCGCGTTTGCGTGGAATTTGAAGGGCAAGTTTCCGGCGGGGCAGGATCCGGATGCGCCCGTGCTCGAGAAAGACATCACCGATCGCGGGGATGACTATTGAGGTTTCGAGGACGCCTTCGCGAGCAAGCTTTGCTCCCACGGGATTGAGGTGTTCGCGGATTATGTGAACACCACCAATCTGTAGGAGCAAAGCTTGCCCGCGATGAGGCCGGTACATTCAACATAGACGGCGCCTGATACACCGCCATCGCGAGCAGGCTCGCTCCCACAGGGGATTGGCGGTGATCACAGATTCTGTGTCCACCCCGATCCATTGTAGGAGCGAGCCTGCTCGCGATGGCGATTTCAGCCGAACTGCAACATTCAGTTCCTGTGAAGCTTACTCATCAACTCCGCCTCAGCCTGGGTCAAGCCGCAGGACTGGGTCAGTTCGTCGACGCTGGCGCCCATGCCCACCAGTCGCGCCGCCTGGGCGAACGACAGGCTGGTAGGGTCGCGTTGTTCCACGCGGGCGAGCCGGTCCGGCAACGGCGCGACGATCGCGCGCAGTTCGTGCAGGTCTTCACCCATGCGCACATTGCCGTTCTGGTAGTCATCGACCCGTTTTGCCAGGTCCTTGATGCGCTGATCACGCAGCGCATCTCCCTGGGCCTGTTGCGCGGCGATCTTGCGTTGATCGCGAATGTACGCCAGAAACATCGCCAGCGTGCCTGCCCAGAACAGGAACAGGACAATGACCGCAACCTCGAGAATCAATCAGATACTCTCCAGTTCCGACCATTCTTCTTCGCTCATCATCTTGTCCAGTTCGACCAGGATCAGCAGTTCGTTGTTCTTGTTGCACACGCCTTGAATGAACTTGGCGGACTCTTCATTACCGACGTTCGGCGCGGTTTCGATTTCCGACTGACGCAGGTAAACCACTTCGGCCACGCTGTCGACCATGATCCCGACCACCTGTTTGTCGGCTTCGATGATGACGATACGGGTGTTGTCGCTGATTTCGGCATTCATCAGGCCGAAGCGCTGACGGGTGTCGATCACGGTGACCACGTTACCGCGCAGGTTGATGATGCCCAGCACGTAGCTCGGGGCACCCGGCACCGGGGCGATTTCGGTGTAGCGCAGGACTTCCTGAACGCGCATCACGTTGATGCCGTAGGTTTCGTTGTCCAGCTTGAAGGTTACCCATTGCAGGATCGGATCTTCGGACCCTTTTGCCGCCGTCGCCTTATCATTCATACCCTGACCCCTCGAAAAACCGCCGTGGCGGTGTGTGTTCTGTGCTGCGGCATTTGAATGCCGTCGCGTGTTTGTTGTGCAGTGTTCATTTCAACTTTGGGGCGGGCTTGCTGCCGCCCATGTGCTTTGCCCCACCGCTGGCGATCAACTCGGCCAATTCGGATACGTCGAGCAACGCACACATGTGTTCAATCACCGTGCCGGCCAGCCATGGCCGTTGACCACGATGGCTGCGCCACTTGATTTCGTTCGGGTCCAGGCGCAACGAGCGGCTGACCTGATGCACCGCCAGCCCCCACTCGTAGCCCTGAACGGAAATGACGTATTGCAGGCCCTGGCGGAAGTCATCGCGATAACGGTCGGGCATGACCCAACGCGCGGTGTCCAGAACCTTCAGGTTGCCCGCCTGGCTCGGCAGGATGCCGAGGAACCACTCCGGCTGGCCGAACAGCGGCGTGAGCTCATGGCCGGCCAAAGGATAAATCGACCCCAGGCACACCAGCGGCACCGCCAGCGTCAATCCGGCAACATCGAACAACAGGCATTCGAACGGTTCGGCTGCCCAGGCTGGACGACCGTCGGTTTCCACCGGTGGCGGCGTGTTGGCGGGTGGCAGGTGAACCTCGACCACCGGAAGCACCAGCGCTTGGTGAACTTCGACAACCGCTGGCTCCGGTGCTGACTCCACCTCGGCGGGTGGAGGCACCAGCGCTTGCAGCAACGGAGCGATGGTCGATACCGGCGCCAGGACAGGTGCCGGTGCTTCGACTACGACAACGGGTGTCTTCGCTACCGGCGTGACCGCTGGAGCGGGAGCGGCCACGGCTTTCTGCGCATCCCGGGCCTGTTCTTCGAGCACTGCCGCCTGGAATTCGTCCAGCGCGGCTTCGACCTCGACCACCTGGGGAGGCGCTTCGACTGAGGGTGCAAACTCCTCGGTGATGTCCTGCAGCAAGCTTTCCAGATAAGACTGAAGCGCCAGTTGCGGGCGGGAAGTGGTTTTCAATGGCCGGTTCATGTGCGCACCCCACGGCTATGGCTCATCTCACGCCACCTGCGGAACGAGTTGTGCCGCCAGCAGATGCTTGAGCAACGCACGATAGGCGAGTACGCCGCGGCTCTTGCCGTCGAATTGCGAAGGCGTCAGCCCCGCACGGCTGGCATCGCGCAGGCGCGTGTCCACGGGAATGTAGCCCTGCCAGATCTCTTCCGGAAACTTGTCGCGCAGCACCCGCAGTGTGCCGAGGGACGCCTGCGTGCGCCGGTCGAACAGGGTGGGCACGATGGTGAACGGCAAGGCCTGCTTGCGTGAACGGTTGATCATCGCCAGGGTGTTGACCATGCGTTCCAGGCCCTTGACCGCCAGGTGTTCGGTCTGCACCGGGATCACCAATTGCTGGCTTGCCGCCAGGGCATTGACCATCAGCACGCCGAGCAACGGCGGGCTGTCGATCACCGCGTAATCGAAGTCCTGCCACAACTGCGCCAGGCTCTTGGCGATCACCAGGCCCAGGCCACTCTGGCCTGGCGACTGGCGCTCAAGGGTGGCCAGCGCGGTGCTCGATGGCAGCAGGGAAATGCGTTCGTCGCTGGTGGACAGCAGCAATTGCCCAGGCAGGCCTTGCGGCACGCTGCCCTTGTGCAGGAACAGGTCGTAGTTGCTGTGTTCCAGGCTGTCGGGGTCGTAGCCGAAGTAGCTGGTCATCGAGCCGTGGGGGTCCAGATCGACCACGACCACGCGCTTGCCCGCCTCGGCCAGCAAACCGGCTAAAGCGATGGAGGAAGTGGTTTTACCGACACCACCCTTTTGATTGGCGACTGCCCAGACTCTCATTCGGATTGTTCCACCCGGCCAACCATAAGGAATCGGCCGAGAAATTGCTCAACGTGTTAATGCCGGTGACGGAGAATTGACGGCGCTCTCTCGTACCGGCGACTTGACCTGGGTCGGTGCAGTTTGTGTGCCAGCACGCTTCAAAGCGGCATCCGGTGTGGTATGGGCGGTTCCGGTCCCGGTCAGGCTGCGGCGCACGTCAAGATTGCGTGACACCACCAGCACCACGCGACGGTTGCGCGCCCGCCCTTCGGCCGTAGCGTTGTTGGCCACCGGCTGGAACTCGCCGTAGCCGACCGACGCCAGACGACCGGGGTTCACCCCCTGCATCGCCAGCATGCGCACGATGCTCGCCGAGCGGGCCGACGACAGTTCCCAGTTGGTCGGGTACTGCGCGGTACGAATAGGCTGATCGTCGGTAAAACCTTCGACGTGGATCGGGTTGTCGAACGGCTTCAGAATGGCCGCGACCTTATCGATGATGTTGAACGCGATGTCGCTGGGCATGGCATCGCCGCTGCCGAACAACAGGCTGGAATTGAGTTCGATCTCGACCCACAACTCATTGCCACGCACGGTCATCTGATTCGAGCTGATCAGGTCGCCGAACGCCGCGCTGATGTCGTCGGCAATGCTTTTCAGCGGATCGCTGGCTCCGGCGATACCGGCGTCGACCTGCTCGGCATCCTTGACCAGCGGCTTGGCCGGGGTCACGGTCTTCGGGCGCTCGTCACCGATCGGGATCGGCTTGAGGGCGCGTTCGGTGTCGGAGAAGACCCCGATCAGCGCCTCGGAAATGATCTTGTACTTGCCTTCGTTGACCGAGGAGATCGAGTACATCACCACGAAAAACGCGAAGAGCAAGGTGATGAAGTCGGCATAGGAAACCAGCCAACGTTCATGGTTTACATGCTCTTCATGCTGGCGACGACGTGCCATGAGGTTATTCCCTTAATCCATGAAGCCCTGAAGCTTCAACTCAATGGAGCGAGGGTTTTCACCTTCGGCGATCGACAGGATGCCTTCGAGCAACATTTCGCGATAACGCGACTGGCGCAGCGCAACGGATTTGAGTTTGGCGGCAATCGGCAGCAGCACCAGGTTGGCACTGGCCACGCCATAGATGGTGGCGACGAAGGCCACGGCAATGCCGCTGCCCAGTTGCGATGGATCGCCGAGGTTGCCCATGACATGGATCAGGCCCATCACCGCACCGATGATGCCGATGGTCGGCGCATAACCGCCCATGCTTTCGAAAACCTTGGCCGCTTCGACGTCACGGCTTTCCTGGGTGTAGAAATCCACTTCCAGAATACTGCGGATGGCTTCGGGTTCGGCGCCGTCCACCAGCAGTTGCAAGCCTTTGCGCGAGTAGCTGTCCGGCTCGGTGTCGGCCACCCCTTCCAGCCCGAGCAAGCCTTCCTTGCGTGCGGTCAGGCTCCAGTTGACGACGCGATCGATGCCGCCGGCCAGGTCGACACGCGGTGGAAACAGAATCCACGCCAGTATCTGCATGGCCCGCTTGAAGGCGCTCATCGGCGATTGCAGCAACGCCGCGCCGATGGTCCCGCCGAGTACGATCAAGGCTGCCGGGCCGTTGGCCAGCGCCCCGAGGTGCCCACCTTCAAGGTAGTTGCCGCCGATGATGGCGACAAACGCCATGATGATGCCGATAAGGCTGAGAACATCCATCAGATACAGGCCTCGACCAGGTGCTTGCCGATGTCGTCCAGGCTGTACACCGCGTCGGCGAGCTCGGCTTTGACGATGGCCATCGGCATGCCGTAGATCACGCAGCTGGCTTCATCCTGGGCCCAGATCGAACTGCCGCCCTGTTTCAACAGGCGCGCGCCTTCGCGGCCGTCGGCGCCCATGCCGGTCAACACCACCGCCAGAACTTTGTCACCGTAGGTTTTCGCCGCCGAACCGAAGGTGATGTCCACGCACGGTTTGTAGTTCAAACGCTCGTCGCCCGGCAGGATTTTCACCGCGCCACGACCGTCGATCATCATTTGCTTGCCACCCGGTGCCAGCAACGCCAGGCCCGGACGCAGGATGTCGCCGTCCTCGGCTTCCTTGACGCTGATGCGACACAGTTTGTCCAGACGCTCGGCGAAGGCCTTGGTGAAGGCTGCCGGCATGTGCTGGATCAGCACGATCGGTGCCGGGAAGTTGGCCGGCAATTGAGTCAGTACCCGCTGCAGGGCAACCGGGCCACCCGTGGATGTGCCGATGGCCACCAGTTTGTAGGCTTTGCGCTTGGGTGCCGGCGACGAGGGTGCGGCGGCGTGAATACGCGCCGGGATCGGCGCCGGACGCACAGGCGCGCTACCGCCATAACTGCCGAGGCTGGAAGGCGCAGGTGCTGGTGCAGGAGCCGCTACAGGCGCCGGGGCACTGTAGGCGCTGACACGACGGTTGCTGCGCGCGATGCTGAGAATCTTCTCGCACAGCAGTTGCTTGACCTTCTCGGGGTTGCGCGAGATGTCTTCGAAATTCTTCGGCAGGAAGTCCACCGCACCGGCGTCCAGCGCATCGAGGGTCACCCGGGCGCCTTCGTGGGTCAGCGAGGAAAACATCAAGACCGGGGTCGGGCAGCGCTGCATGATGTGCCGCACCGCCGTGATGCCGTCCATCATCGGCATCTCGTAGTCCATGGTGATCACGTCCGGCTTGAGGGCCAGCGCCTGATCGATCGCCTCTTTTCCGTTGGTCGCCGTGCCGACGACCTGGATATTCGAATCCGCTGAAAGAATTTCCGAGACGCGGCGGCGGAAAAACCCCGAATCGTCCACCACCAGGACCTTGACTGCCATAAACACTCCGTTAGACGCAGCGGGGTATCAGTCGCCCCGCTGCGCCAGAATCAAATACGCCGTGTGGCGTAACGCTTGAGCATGCTCGGAACATCGAGAATCAGCGCAATGCGACCGTCACCCGTAATGGTGGCGCCCGACATGCCCGGGGTTCCCTGGAGCATTTTGCCCAATGGCTTGATGACCACTTCTTCCTGACCCACCAGTTGATCGACGACAAAGCCGATCCGCTGGGTGCCCACCGAAAGGATCACCACATGGCCTTCGCGCTGCTCTTCGTGAGCGGCGGAGCTGACCAGCCAGCGCTTGAGGTAGAACAACGGCAGCGCCTTGTCCCGCACGATCACCACTTCCTGGCCATCCACCACGTTGGTGGTCGACAGGTCGAGGTGGAAGATCTCGTTGACGTTCACCAGCGGGAACGCGAACGCCTGGTTGCCGAGCATGACCATCAGGGTCGGCATGATCGCCAGGGTCAACGGCACCTTGATGACGATCTTCGAACCCTGGCCCTTGGCGGAGAAAATGTTGATCGAGCCGTTGAGCTGGGAAATCTTGGTTTTCACCACGTCCATGCCCACGCCACGACCCGACACGTCGGAGATCTCGGTCTTGGTCGAGAAGCCCGGGGCGAAAATCAGGTTGTAGCACTCGGTGTCGCTCAGGCGGTCGGCCGCGTCCTTGTCCATCACACCGCGTTTTACCGCGATGGAACGCAGGACGTTCGGGTCCATGCCTTTACCGTCATCGGAGATCGACAGCAGGATATGGTCGCCTTCCTGCTCTGCCGCCAGGATGACCTTGCCGCCACGGGCCTTGCCCGAGGCTTCGCGCTCTTCCGGCGACTCGATGCCGTGGTCGACCGCGTTGCGCACCAAGTGGACCAGCGGATCGGCCAGGGCCTCGACGAGGTTCTTGTCGAGGTCGGTTTCTTCGCCGACCAGTTCCAGAATGATTTCTTTCTTAAGCTGGCGAGCCAGGTCGCGAACCAGGCGCGGGAAGCGCCCGAACACTTTCTTGATCGGTTGCATCCGGGTCTTCATGACCGCGGTCTGCAGGTCGGCCGTGACCACGTCGAGGTTCGACACGGCCTTGGACATGGCTTCGTCGCCACTGTTGAGTCCCAGGCGTACCAGACGGTTACGCACCAGTACCAGTTCGCCGACCATGTTCATGATTTCATCGAGACGCGCGGTATCGACCCGCACGGTGGTCTCGGCTTCGCTGGCCGGCTTTTCCGCTGGCGGTGCCGCCTGGGCACGCGCGGGTGCCGGAGCGGCAGCTGCCGCCGGAGCTTCGGCTTTCGGCTCGGGTGCCTTGGCCGCAGGTGCAGGCGCTGCTGCCTTGGCGACAGGTGCCGCCACCGGAGTGCTGGCGCCGGTGACGGCTCCCGATGCGCTGCCGACTTCGGTGAATTTGCCTTTGCCGTGCAATTCGTCGAGCAGCGATTCGAATTCGTGATCGGTAATCAGGTCGCTACCGGCTGCGGCGGCCGTTGGCGCAGCAGGCGTCGGCACCGAAGCAATCGCCGATTCCAGAGCTTCCACGGCAAAGTTGCCCTTGCCATGCAATTGGTCGAGCAGCGCTTCGAATTCGTCGTCAGTAATGTCGGAGCTGTCGCCCGCAGCTTTCGGTGCTGGCGGCGCGGCAGGTGCCGAAGGGGCCACCACCGCATCCACGGCGAACTGGCCTTTTCCGTGCAACTGGTCGAGCAACGACTCGAACTCGGCATCGGTGATTTCGTCGCTGGCAACGCCATCGGCGGCAGGTGCTGGAACAGCCGCCGGCGCCTCGGCCTGAGCCTTGACGGCGTTCAGCGAGTCCAGCAGTTGTTCGAATTCATTGTCGGTGATGTCACCCGATTCGCTTTGTGCGACAGGCTCTTCAATCACCTCGGCAACAGGCGCAGGTGCAGCCTCGTCAGCCGTTTGCGGCTCGGCCAGACGGGCCAATGCCGCGAGCAATTCAGGTGTGGCAGCCGTGATCGGGCTGCGCTCGCGGACTTCGCTGAACATGCTGTTCACCGCGTCCAGTGCTTCGAGAACCACGTCCATCAGTTCCGAATCGACGCGACGCTCACCCTTGCGCAGGATGTCGAACACGTTCTCGGCGATGTGGCAGCACTCCACCAGCTCGTTGAGCTGGAGGAAGCCGGCGCCCCCTTTTACAGTGTGAAAACCGCGAAAAATTGCATTGAGCAAGTCCGCATCATCCGGACGGCTTTCCAGCTCGACCAGTTGCTCGGACAGTTGCTCTAGAATCTCGCCGGCCTCAACCAGGAAATCCTGAAGGATCTCTTCATCGGCGCCGAAGCTCATTAATGGTGTGCTCCTAACAGGTTTAAAAACCCAAAAAACCTAAAATTCCAAACCCTAAAAACCCAGGCTGGATAGCAAATCGTCCACATCGTCCTGACCGGACACAACGTCTTCTCTTTTATCGGCATGAATCTGCGGACCTTCACCCTGAGAGAGATGTTTTTGTGGATCTTTTTCGGCAAGCATCGCATCACGGTCGTGTTCGATGCCCGCAAAGCGGTCCACCTGGCTGGCCATGAGTACGAGCTTGAGCAGGTTGCTTTCAACTTCGGTGACCAGTTGGGTCACACGCTTGATCACTTGACCTGTGAGGTCCTGATAATCCTGGGCAAGCAGGATGTCATTGAGATTGCTCGACACCGCGCGGCCGTCCTCGGCACTGCGTGTCAGGAAGCCGTCGACCCGGCGCGCCAGTTCGCGGAACTCTTCAGCCCCGACTTCGCGACGCATGAACCGTCCCCAGTCGGTGCTCAGGGCCTGGGCTTCTTCGCTCAGGCGACTGACCAGCGGCGTGGCGTTTTCCACCAGGTCCATGGTGCGGTTGGCCGCGGCCTCGGTCAGCTTGACCACATACCCCAGACGCTCGGTGGCATCGGTGATCTGTGACACTTCCTCGGCTTGCGGCATGTGCGGGTCAATCTGGAAATTGACGATCGCGCTGTGCAACTCGCGGGTGAGCTTGCCCACTTCCTGATACAGGCCGCGGTCACGGGTCTGGTTGAGCTCATGGATCAATTGCACAGCATCGCCGAACCTGCCTTTTTCAAGGCTCGCGACCAGTTCGACGGCGTGTTTTTTCAAGGTCGATTCAAAATCGCCCTGCGAAGATTCGTTATGCCCCATAGCTCCCCCGTGGCGCAGTTCAACCGATGCGTTCGAAAATCTTCTCGATTTTTTCTTTCAACGCCTGGGCCGTGAAGGGTTTGACCACATAGCCGTTTACACCGGCCTGGGCCGCTTCGATGATCTGCTCGCGCTTGGCTTCAGCGGTCACCATCAGCACCGGCAGGTGCTTGAGCTTTTCATCGGCACGCACGTGGCGCAGCAGATCGATACCGGTCATGCCAGGCATGTTCCAGTCCGTTACCAGAAAGTCGATGCTCCCGCTGTTGAGTACCGGAATGGCGGTAGTGCCATCGTCGGCCTCGACCGTGTTGGTGAACCCCAGGTCACGCAACAGGTTTTTTATGATCCGCCGCATCGTTGAGAAGTCATCAACGATGAGGATTTTCATGTTCTTGTCCAATTCGACCTCCAAGCAGACTAAAACGCGCCCAGCACCTGGACGCGCCATTTCAATCAATCTGGCAAAGCACTCGATGACTGTCTGGAGTACAGCGGATCGAGACCGGCGCGGTTCATCACCCCACCAGCCACGTCGCAGTGCCCCCACACTGCCTTCAGCGCGCTCGCCACTCTCCCAAACGCCCCCGCAAACGGGCCGCGCACTGGCTGTGTAACTGGCTGACCCGAGATTCGCTGACCCCCAGGACCTCACCGATTTCCTTGAGATTCAACTCTTCGTCGTAGTACAGCGCCAACACCAGTCGCTCACGCTCCGGCAAATTGGCAATCGCGTCCGCCAGCGCCGCCTGGAAGCGTTCATCTTCCAGATCGCGTGACGGTTCGAGATGAGCACTCGCGCCATCCTCGTGCAGCCCTTCGTGTTCGCCGTCCTGCAACAGATCGTCGAAACTGAATAACCGGCTGCCCAGGGTGTCGTTCAAAATCCCGTAATAATCGTCGAGACTCAATTGGAGTTCGGCCGCAACTTCGTGATCTTTAGCGTCACGGCCGGTTTTAGCTTCAATCGAGCGAATGGCGTCGCTGACCATTCGGGTATTGCGGTGGACCGAACGTGGCGCCCAGTCCCCCTTGCGCACTTCGTCGAGCATGGCGCCGCGGATACGGATGCCCGCGTACGTTTCGAAACTGGCGCCTTTGCTGGCGTCGTATTTGGTCGACACTTCAAGCAGGCCGATCATCCCGGCCTGGATCAGGTCTTCGACCTGGACGCTGGCCGGCAGGCGCGCCAGCAAGTGGTAGGCAATGCGTTTGACCAGTGGCGCGTAACGCTCGATCAGCTCGTACTGCGCGTCACGCGCCGACTTCTTGTAGAGGTTGTAACCGCTGGCTGTCATAGCACCGGTCCTGCCGTCTGTTGCACGAGGCGCTCGACGAAAAACTCCAGGTGCCCACGCGGGTTGGCCGGCAGCGGCCAGGTATCGACCTTTTGTGCGATTGCCTTGAAGGCCAGCGAGCACTTGGAGCGCGGAAAGGCTTCGTAGACGGCACGTTGTTTCTGCACGGCCTTGCGCACGCTTTCGTCGTAAGGCACGGCGCCGACGTATTGCAGGGCCACGTCGAGGAAACGGTCCGTGACCTTGGTCAACTTGGCAAACAGGTTGCGACCTTCCTGCGGGCTCTGCGCCATGTTCGCCAGGACGCGGAAGCGGTTCATGCCGTAATCGCGGTTGAGCAATTTGATCAACGCGTAGGCGTCGGTGATCGAAGTCGGTTCGTCGCAGACCACCAGCAATACTTCCTGCGCCGCGCGCACGAAGCTGACGACCGAGTCACCAATCCCCGCAGCGGTGTCGATCACCAGCACGTCGAGGTTGTCGCCGATGTCGCTGAACGCCTGGATCAGGCCGGCATGCTGCGCCGGGCTCAAATGAACCATGCTCTGGGTGCCGGACGCGGCCGGCACGATGCGGATGCCGCCCGGCCCCTGCAACAGCACGTCGCGCAGCTCGCAGCGGCCTTCGATCACGTCGGCCAGGGTACGTTTGGGTGTCAGGCCCAGCAGAACGTCGACGTTCGCCAGCCCCAGGTCGGCGTCCAGCAGCATGACGCGCCGGCCAAGCTCAGCCAAAGCCAGGGACAAGTTCACTGACACGTTAGTTTTCCCGACGCCACCTTTGCCGCCGGTCACCGCGATCACCTGTACGGGATGCATGCTGCCCATGTTATTTCTTTACCTTGTCTTGCATAGACGGAGGCCACATTACTGGCTGCGCGTTCGCAAATGGAACAATGCATGGCAGACCATCGATGTAGGTACAAAAACTATTCATTTTCACCTCAGCCTACCTGTTTGGTCGGGCTGTGGTAGATATCAGCGAACATGTCAGCCATGGCTTCTTCGCTGGGCTCTTCCTGCATTTGCACGCTAACGGCCCGACTGACCAGTTGATGACGACGCGGCAGATGCAAATCATCCGGAATCCGCGGTCCGTCGGTCAGGTAGGCCACCGGCAATTCATGGCTGATGGCCAGGCTCAACACCTCGCCCAGGCTCGCCGTTTCATCCAGTTTAGTCAGGATGCAGCCAGCGAGCCCGCAACGCTTGTAACTGTGATAAGCGGCGGTTAGAACCTGTTTCTGGCTGGTGGTTGCCAGGACCAGGTAATTTTTTGACTTGATGCCACGCCCGGCCAGGCTTTCAAGCTGCATGCGCAGGGCCGGATCGCTGGCTTGCAGGCCGGCGGTATCGATCAGCACGACGCGTTTGCGCAGCAGTGGATCCAGTGCCTGCACCAGCGATTGCCCCGGATCGACGTGGGTCACCGACACATTGAGAATCCGGCCCAGGGTCTTGAGTTGCTCCTGGGCACCAATACGATAGCTGTCCATGCTCACCAGCGCGATGTTCTGTGCGCCGTATTTAAGCACGTAACGGGCGGCCAGCTTGGCCAGGGTGGTGGTCTTGCCCATGCCGGCAGGGCCGACCATGGCAATCACACCGCCCTCTTCCAGCGGTTCGACTTCCGGTGTAGCGATCATCCGCGCCAGGTGTGCCAGCAACATGCGCCAGGCCTGGCGGGGCTCTTCGATGTCAGTGATCAGCGCGAGCAAATCCCGCGACAACGGACCGGACAGGCCAATGCGTTGCAGGCGGCGCCAGAGGTTCGCCTGGTCCGGGCGGCTGCCTTGCAGCTGATTCCACGCTAAAGAGCCCAGCTGAACTTCAAGCAGTTCCCGCAGGCCGTTGAGTTCGAAGCGCATCGAGTCGAATACGCGCTGATCAACCGCAGGCGCAGCAACAGGAGCCGGCGCAGGGCGACGGGGCTCGGCGTAAGTCGGTTCGATCAGCGGCTCGGCGGCGGTGAGCGGCAGGCCGGCGAACAACTGGCGATTGGTAGCGTTGTCGCTCTCGCCCTCGCTGCGCAGGCTCAATTCGGCCTGGGCGGTGACGATCCGCGACTGAGTCTTGCGCAGCTCGTCTTCGAGTTCCATGTTCGGAACGCGCGGAGCCAGCGCCGACAGTTTGTAATCCAGGGCAGCCGTCAGCTCGACACCACCGGCGATCCGGCGGTTGCCAATGATGGCGGCATCGGCGCCCAGCTCATCACGAACCAGTTTCATGGCCTGACGCATATCGGCGGCGAAAAAACGCTTAACTTGCATAAACCACTACCTCAGCCGTTGGGCCCTACTGTCGCAACGATGGTCACTTGCTTGTTGTCAGGTATTTCCTGATAGGCCAACACATGCAAACCCGGGACTGCCAGCCGGCCAAATCGCGAGAGCATCGCGCGAACCGGACCGGCCACCAGCAGAATCACCGGTTGACCTTGCATCTCCTGACGCTGAGCCGCATCGATCAACGAGCGCTGCAGCTTCTCGGCCATGCTTGGCTCCAGCAGAACGCCCTCTTCCGAGCCTTGTCCTGCCTTCTGCAGACTATTGAGCAATATTTGTTCCAACCTTGGCTCCAGCGTGATGACTGGCAGCTCCGAGTCAGTGCCTACAATGCTTTGCACGATGGCGCGGGAAACGCCGACGCGTACCGCGGCCACCAATGCGGCAGTATCTTGACTCTTGGAAGCGTTGTTGGCGATGGCTTCGGCTATGCTGCGAATATCGCGTACCGGCACCTGTTCGGCCAACAAGGCCTGCAAAACCTTGAGCAATTGCGACAGAGACAGCACGCCAGGCACCAGTTCTTCGGCCAGTTTCGGCGAGTTTTTCGCCAGCAATTGCATGAGTTGCTGCACTTCCTCGTGACCAATCAGCTCGCTGGAGTGCTTGTACAGAATCTGGTTCAAGTGGGTCGCCACCACGGTGCTGGCATCGACCACGGTATAGCCCAGCGATTGCGCCTGGGCACGCTGGCTGATTTCGATCCATACCGCCTCCAGCCCGAAAGCCGGGTCTCTGGCGGTGATGCCGTTGAGAGAGCCGTAGACCTGCCCCGGGTTGATCGCCAGTTCGCGGTCCGGGTAAATCTCCGCTTCCGCGAGGATCACCCCCATCAGGGTCAGGCGATAGGCACTCGGCGCCAGATCGAGGTTGTCGCGTATATGCACGGTCGGCATCAGGAAGCCCAGGTCCTGGGACAGCTTCTTGCGCACGCCCTTGATCCGCGCCAGCAATTGACCACCCTGGTTGCGGTCCACCAGCGGAATCAGGCGATAACCCACTTCCAGGCCGATCATGTCGATCGGGGTCACGTCATCCCAGCCCAGCTCCTTGGTTTCCTGCGCGCGGGCCGGCGATGGCAGCAGCTCTTGCTGACGCTTGACCTCTTGCGCCGCGTGGACCTTGATGGCGTTCTGCTTCTTCCAGAACAGGTACGCGCCACCCGCCGCCAGCGCCGCCATGCTCAGGAAGGACACGTGCGGCATGCCAGGCACCAGGCCCATCACCGCCATCAAGCCGGCAGCCACGGCCAGCGCCTTGGGCGAGGCGAACATCTGGCGATTGATCTGCTTGCCCATGTCTTCCGAACCGGAAGCACGGGTCACCATGATCGCCGCCGCAGTGGACAAAAGCAGTGATGGCAATTGCGCCACCAAACCGTCACCAATGGTCAGCAATGCGTAAACCTTGCCGGCATCGGCGAAGGACATGTTGTGCTGGAAGATACCGACGGCCATGCCGCCGATCAGGTTGATGAACAGAATCAGCAGGCCGGCGATGGCGTCACCGCGCACGAACTTGCTGGCACCGTCCATGGAACCGTAGAACTCGGCTTCCTGGGCGACTTCGACACGACGGGCCTTGGCCTGGTTTTGATCGATCAGACCGGCGTTGAGGTCGGCGTCGATGGCCATTTGTTTGCCGGGCATCGCGTCGAGGGTGAAACGCGCGCTCACCTCGGAAATCCGCCCGGCGCCCTTGGTCACCACGACGAAGTTGATGATCATCAGAATCGCGAACACCACGATACCGACCACGTAGTTACCGCCGATCACCACCTCACCGAAGGCCTGGATCACCTTGCCGGCGGCAGCGTGTCCGTCCTGACCATGAAGCATGACCACCCGCGTGGATGCCACGTTCAGCGCCAGCCGCAGCAGCGTCGCTACCAGCAAAATGGTCGGGAACACCGCGAAATCCAGTGGCCGCAGGGCGTAGACGCAGACCAGCAGCACGACAATCGACAAGGCGATGTTGAAGGTGAAAAACACGTCCAGCAGGAACGGCGGGACCGGCAACATCATCATCGCCAACATGACCAGCAGCAACAGCGGCACGCCCAGATTGCCTCGACTGAGGTCTGCCATGTGCGTGCGTGTACTGTTGAATAACTGAGAGCGATCCACCGGTAATCCCCGTGCCTTTAAAGCAAACTTTTGACGCCTGAAGCGGGCGCACGGGGGCTACTGCAAGAAGCTTTCCAACTTTTGCGGGGGGTTGAAATAGAGGGGTTTACATGAAGATTTGTGTTGCCCGGACGGGCCTCATCGCGGGCAAGCCTTGCTCCCACAGGTTTTGTGGACGACACAATATTGTGGGAGCGAGGCTTGCCCGCGATGAGGCCGGAACTGACAACGAAAGAATCAGGGATCGCGACGCAGATCAGGCGGAATCGGCAAATCATCCTTCAGCGGATCCGGCCGCTTGCCCTTGCCGGCTTTGTACTGGCGAATCTGATAGACATACGCCAGCACCTGCGCCACCGCCAGATACAACCCACCCGGAATCTCCTGCTCCAGCTCCGTGGAGTAGTAAATCGACCGCGCCAGCGCCGGCGATTCCAGCAGCAAAATTTCGTTGGCCACCGCGATTTCACGAATCTTCAGCGCCAAAAAGTCACTGCCCTTGGCAATCAACATCGGCGCACCGCTCTTGTCCGGGTCGTACTTGAGTGCCACGGCGTAGTGAGTCGGGTTGGTGATGACCACGTCGGCGTCGGGAATGGCGGCCATCATCCGGCGCTGGGACATTTCGCGTTGCAGCTGGCGAATCCGCTGTTTGACCTCTGGCCGTCCTTCCTGGTCCTTGTGCTCGTCGCGCACTTCCTGCTTGGTCATTTTCAGTTTGTTGATGCTTTCCCACAACTGAAGCGGTACGTCCACCGCGGCAATGATGATCAGCCCGCAGGCCATCCACAGGGTGCTCCAGCCGACCACTTGCAGGCTATGAGTGACCGCTCGATCCAACGGCTCATGGGCGATGCGCAGCAGGTCGTCGATGTCTCCCGACAACACCACCAGCGCCACGAACAGGACAATGAAAAACTTCGCCAGGGCCTTGAGCAGCTCGGTCAAGGCCTTGGCCGAGAACATGCGCTTGAGGCCCGCGCCGGGGTTCATGCGGCTGAATTTGGGGGCCATGCTGCCGGCGGAAAACAGCCAGCCACCCAGGGAGATCGGACCGATCAACGCGGCCAGCAGCAAGGTGATCATCACCGGCTGAATCGCCAGCAAGGCAATCTTCCCGGAATGCAGCAGGTAGGTGCTCATCGAGCGTTGGTCCAGCACCACGTCCCGCGACAGGGAAAAATTCAGGCGCATCAGGTCCATCAGGTCCTGGGCCAGCGCGCCACCGAAAATCAGCAGCGCGCCAGCACCGGCAAGCATGATCGCCAGGGTGTTCAGCTCTTTGGAGCGCGCAATCTCGCCCTTCTCACGGGCGTCCTTTTTCTTTTTCTCCGTGGGGTCTTCTGTTTTGTCCTGACCGCTTTCGCTCTCTGCCATGACTCAGCGCGCCTGTGCCAGTTCGCGTAAAAACTGCAAGGCCTCGCTGGCCAGCGGTTGATACTGATTGAGAATGTCCGCCAGCCCGACCCAGACGATAAACAGCCCGAGTACCAGGGTGAGCGGGAAGCCGACGGAGAAGATGTTCAGTTGCGGTGCCGCCCGGGTCATCACGCCAAACGCGATGTTGACCACCAGCAGCGCAGTGATCGCCGGCAGCACCAGCAGCAGCGCCGCGCCCAGTACCCAGCCGAGCTTGCCGGCCAGTTCCCAGAAATGATTGACCATCAAGCCGCTGCCCACCGGCAGCGTGGTGAAACTCTCGGTGAGCACTTCGAAGACCACCAGATGGCCGTTCATGGCCAGGAACATCAGGGTCACCAGCATGGTGAAGAACTGCCCGATCACCGCCACCGACACGCCGTTGGTGGGGTCGACCATCGAGGCGAAGCCCATACCCATCTGGATGGCGACGATCTGCCCCGCCACCACGAAGGCCTGGAAGAACAGTTGCAGGGAGAAACCGAGTACCGCGCCGATGAGGATCTGCTCGGCAATCAGCAGCAGTCCGCTCAAGTCCAGCGCATTCACCGGCGGCATGGGCGGCAGCCCCGGGGCGATGACCACCGTAATGGCCAGGGCGAAATACAGGCGAATGCGCTTGGGCACCAGTGAGGTGCCGAACACCGGCATGACCGTCAGCAAGGCGCCGATGCGGAACAGCGGCAACATGAAGCTCGCCACCCAGGTGCTGATCTGGGTATCGGTCAGCTGAAGCAGCGACGACATGGCCTAGCCGATGACCTGCGGAATACTGCCGTACAACTGCAGGATGTACTCCATAAAGGTCTGCACCAGCCACGGGCCGGCCACGATCAGCGTCACCAACATCACCAGCAGGCGCGGCAGGAAGCTCAAGGTCTGTTCGTTGATCTGGGTGGCAGCCTGAAACATCGCCACGATCAGGCCCACCAGCAGACTCGGGATCACCAGCACCGCCACCATCATGGTGGTCAGCCACAGGGCCTCACGGAAGATATCGACGGCGACTTCAGGCGTCATGGCGATACACCACCAAAACTGCTGGCCAGGGTGCCGATGATCAGCGCCCAGCCATCGACCAGCACGAACAGCATGATTTTGAATGGCAGAGAAATGATCAGCGGCGACAGCATCATCATCCCCATGGCCATCAGCACACTGGCCACGACCAGGTCGATGATCAGGAACGGAATGAAGATCATGAAACCGATCTGGAACGCGGTTTTCAGCTCCGAGGTCACGAACGCCGGCACCAGAATGGTCAGCGGCGCCTGGTCCGGGCTGGCAATGTCGGTGCGCTTGGACAGGCGCATGAACAGCTCCAGGTCGCTGGTGCGCGTCTGGGCGAGCATGAAGTCCTTGATCGGCACCTGGGCCTTGGCCACCGCGTCCTGAGCGGTCATTTTTTCCGCCAGATACGGCTGCAAGGCGTCCTGATTAACCCGGTCGAACACCGGCGCCATGATGAACAGGGTCAGGAACAGCGCCATGCCCGTGAGGATCTGGTTCGACGGCGTCTGTTGCAGGCCCAGGGCCTGGCGCAGGATCGAGAAGACGATGATGATCCGGGTGAAACTGGTCATCAGCATGACGAACGCCGGGATGAAACTCAGCGCAGTCATGATCAGCAGGATTTGCAGGCTGACCGAATATTCCTGGGCGCCCTGTGCGTTGGTGCCCAGGGTGATCGCCGGGATCGACAGCGGATCGGCGGCGAACGCCAGCGGCGCGGCCAGCAGCAGGGCCAGCGTCAAGACGATGCGTAGCGCACCCATTACTTCTTATCCTTCTGATCCTTGCCGAGCATCTTCAACAGATGCTGGGCAAACTCCGGAGTAGCTTTGTCGGCGGTGGCCGGCACTTCAATCGGCTCTTTAAGCACATGCAGCGCGGTGATCGTGCCTGGGCTGAGACCGAGCAGGATCTGCTCGTTACCGACCTGCACCAGCATCAAGCGGTCACGCGGGCCGAGGGCGCGGGAACCGATCAGCTCGATCACCTGCCCCTTGCCGGCGGGGCCTGCCTGCTGCACCCGGCGCAACAGCCAGGCGAGGAAGAAGATCAACCCCAGTACCAGCAGCAAGCCGAACACCAGCTGCGTCAATTGCCCGGCCACGCCGCTGTTGACCGCCGGTGCGGCGGCGGCAGTAGCGGCTGTCGCAACAGGCTCGGCCGCCAGCACGCTGAACGGCAACGCCAACAGACCCCAAAGAAGCTTTTTCACTCAGCGCAACTTCTTGATGCGTTCGCTTGGGCTGATCACGTCGGTCAGGCGGATGCCGAACTTCTCGTTGACCACCACCACTTCGCCATGGGCGATCAGCGTGCCATTGACCAGCACGTCCAGCGGCTCACCGGCCAGGCGATCGAGCTCGATCACCGAACCCTGGTTGAGTTGCAGCAGGTTGCGAATATTGATGTCGGTGCTGCCGACTTCCATGGAAATCGACACCGGGATATCGAGGATCACGTCCAGGTTCGGCCCTTCCAGGCTGACCGGATCGTTGTTTCTCGGCACGCTGCCGAATTCTTCCATCGGCAGGCGGCTGGAGCCCGGAACGCCGGAATCGGCGGCCAGCAGGGCATCGATGTCGGCCTGGCCGGCATCACCGGTTTCTTCCAGGGCCGCGGCCCATTCGTCAGCCAGCGCCTGGTCGTCCTGGGTATTCATATCGTTAGCCATCAATTTGTCCTCGACGAGCAACTGCTCGATCACAAGCAGTCATTTCAAATAGGGTTGGAGTACCGGTCAGCGGCGCTCGATCGGCTCGATCACCTGCAACGCGAGGTTGCCTTTGTGCGAGCCCATCTTGACCTTGAAGGCCGGCACGCCGTTGGCGCGCATGATCATGTCTTCCGGCATTTCCACCGGGATGATGTCCCCCGGCTGCATGTGCAGGATGTCGCGCAGCTTCAATTGGCGGCGGGCCACGGTGGCGCCGATCGGCACGTCGACATCCAGTACGTCCTGACGCAAGGCATTGACCCAGCGCTCGTCCTGATCGTCGAGGTCCGACTGGAAGCCGGCGTCGAGCATTTCGCGCACCGGCTCGATCATCGAATACGGCATGGTCACGTGCAGATCGCCGCCACCGCCATCGAGTTCGATGTGGAAGGTCGACACCACAATGGCTTCGCTCGGACCGACGATGTTGGCCATGGCCGGGTTCACTTCCGAGTTGATGTACTCGAAATTCACTTCCATGATCGCCTGCCAGGCCTCCTTCAAGTCGATGAAGGCCTGCTCCAGCACCATGCGCACCACGCGCAATTCGGTCGGGGTGAATTCCCGCCCTTCGATCTTGGCGTGACGGCCGTCGCCACCGAAGAAGTTGTCCACCAGCTTGAACACCAGTTTGGCGTCGAGGATGAACAGCGCTGTACCGCGCAGCGGTTTGATCTTGACCAGGTTGAGACTGGTCGGCACGTACAGCGAGTGCACGTATTCGCCGAACTTCATCACCTGCACGCCACCGACCGCCACGTCCGCCGAACGGCGCAGCATGTTGAACATGCTGATGCGCGTGTAGCGGGCGAAACGTTCGTTGATCATCTCCAGGGTCGGCATGCGTCCGCGGACGATGCGATCCTGGCTGGTCAGGTCGTAGCTTTTGACGGTGCCGGGTTCGGCAATGTTATCGGTCTGTACCAGACCATCGTCCACGCCATGCAACAGCGCGTCGATCTCATCCTGGGACAGCAGGTCCTGCACGGCCATGTCGTGTTCCTACTGCAGTACGAAATTAGTGAAAAGCAACTGTTCGACGACCACTTTGCCGAGTTCTTTCTGCGCGACTTCCTGGACGCTGGCCGTGGCTTTCTGACGCAACATTTCCTGGCCGACCGGCGAGGCGAGCGTGGCGAAGTCCTGTCCGGAGAACAGCATGACCAGGTTATTGCGGATCACCGGCATGTGGACCTTGAGCGCGTCCAGATCTGCTTGATTGCGCGCGAGCATGGTGATGCTCACCTGCATGTAGCGCTGACGGCCGTTCTGATTGAAGTTGGCGACAAACGCCGGCGCCATCGACTCGAAAATCGCCGGCTGCTTGCCCACCGGAGCGATTTCAGCCGCGGCGACAGGCTTGCTCTGGGCGCTGTGCATGAAGTACCAGGTCGCCCCCACGGACACACCGATCGCCAGCAGCAAGGCCACCACGATCAGGATAATCAGCTTGAATCTGCCTTTGGTTGCGGGGTCTTTTACTGCTGCTTCGCTCTTCGCCATGCCAATAATCCGTCACTATTCGGGTTTTCACAGTCGCACGGATAGGCAAGAGCAAGTGTTATGCCAGAACGGTTGGGAGGTATTGGTGGCCGATCAACTGTAGGAGCTGGCTTGCCAGCGAAAGCGGTACATCAGCCGACATTTGAGTTGACTGACGCGCCCTCTTCGCTGGCAAGCCAGCTCCTACAGGGGGGAATTGTGTTTGATCAGGCGTAGTAGTCGACGGCGCTGGAGCCGATCACGCTGGTCACCGGGGCGGCGACTTCGGCGACGCCCTGTACGGCTTCGTCATCCATGCTGTCGAGGCGGCCACCGCTGGCACTGGTTCGCCCGCTTTGTCGCTGTTGAGCCTGCTCCTGCCCCTGCTGCGAACCCCGGGACTGGTCGGACACGTTGACGTCAACCTGGCCCATGCCCTGGTGCGCGAACATGTCACGCAAGCGATGCATCTGACCGTCCAGTGCTTCGCGAACGCTCGGATGCGCACTCATGAATGTCACCTGGGTCTGCTGGTCCGGAACCATGTTCACCCGAATGTCGAGGCGCCCCAGCTCGGCCGGTTGCAACTGGATATCCGCCGCCTTGAGATTGGCGCTGGACAGGTACATGACCCGATTCACGACTTCCTCGGTCCAGCCGCTCTGATGCATGGCAATCGGCTGGTTCACCGGTACCGCGTTGGCAGTTTTCGGCGTGGCGGCCTGGGTCAGCGCCGCCAGACGGTTGGCGAAGTCGTCGACCCGGGTATCGCTGCTGGCAGATTTGAGATCCTTGAGACCGTCGTCGATCAGGCCGCTGAACGCCTTGTCGCCACCCCGGCTGGTGCTGTCCTTGCTGGTTTGCACATCAAGCATGTTGGCCATGCCCGCGGCAAAGTTCTGCGCCGGGGTCTGCTCACCATCGGCCTGCGCCTGGGCAGGCGTTGGTGCGGCTTTGGGTTGTGCCTGGCTGGACGCGGAAACGTGGCCGCTCTGCTCCATGGCCAGGCGCACCGCGGGCAGCGCGTCGAGCGGATCGGCTTCAGGGTCGAAATCGGTGTCGGTGGTGGCGACTGCTGGCGTTGTTGCGGCGACAGCCGCGGCAACCGGTGCCTGGTCCGGTTTCGGTTCGGCTTCCACCACGGGCGTCGTGGCCGGGACTGGCGCGGTGACAACTGGCTGAACGGGCTGAAGCAAGGCAGGATCGAGCGCCGGATCAACAGGCGCGGTGTCAACGACCGGTGTCTGGGGGGTGTCCACCGGATCCTCGCTCGCCGCCTTGTCATCAGCCTGCGCCGGTTTGTCGGCGGGCAAGGTTTTGCCGCTATCGGCAACGACCGGTTCCGGGGCGGCAGATTCGTCGTCGGCGACATCCTTCTTGCCGGTACCGTCCGGGGCTTTGTCACGTACCGGCCTGGCCGAACCATCAGCTGCTACGTCAGGTTTGTTCTGACCCTGCTTGGCATACACTTGAGCGAAGCTTGCGGCCTTGTCCCCGGGCTCGGCGGGCAGCGCCGTGGAATTGGCGGAGGCGGCCTGAGTCTTGGCCTGCGCGGCGGCCTGAAGAAGAATGTTAGGGGTAACGGGCATTTAACGGTCTCCGCTGCACTGGGATCGTAGGTACAGTTGGGAGAGTTGACTGCAAAGGTCGCGCCAGTTTTGCTCGAGTGTGATCAATAAGGCCGAACTGTCGTGATGGCCGAGAGAGAACGCTGCCGTTCTTCTTCATAAAGTGGCCGGACAAGGGCGAACTCACGGGCAACATCAGCGATCAGGGCTTCAATGCCTGAAAGGTTTCGCGCCTTGGCCCGTTGCTCCAGATCATGACACAGCCCGGCCAGGCGAGTGGCGCCCATGTTGCTGCTGCTGCCCTTGAAGCTGTGCGCGGTCTCGAGTATCTGCGTGGCGTCGGCCGCCACGGTCAATTGCTGCAACCGTTCTTCGGAGTCTGCGAGGAAGGTCTCGACCAATGTCGAAAACTCATCCTCCATGACGTCCCGCAACGCGCTCAGCACGTTTGGGTCCAGATGTGTGTCAGCCACTTGTTCACTCCTTGATCAAGAATGCGCGGATTATGCCAGAGCCTTCCAGAAAAACTCCACGCGGGCACTTCGACCATCGTCGGACCAACTGGCGTTACGCCCCAACTGACGGATCAGACTGACGCCGCGTCCCGACAAACGGACAGGATCAATCGGACGCTCCATCACCCGATCGACATCAAATCCCACGCCGCTGTCCTCGACGCGTATCACCAGGCAACCACCCTCGCCTTGCGGCGTGACCTCCAGATGCACTCGCACATAACCGTCCTGCAGGTCGTCCAGACGTGAATTGCGCTGTTGGTAATAACGGGCGAAACCCGCGAGATCGCGCTTGAGGCTGGAATCCAGCCCCAACACGCCATGTTCCAGGGCGTTGGAGTACAGCTCTGCCAGAACGCTGTACAAGGCCCCGCTCTGCGTCCGCAGACCGTGAACCTCGAGTAGCAGTTGCAACAGGTATGGCAGCGGATTGAAACGCTTGAGCGTGGCGGCACGAAACTCGAAGCTCACCGACCAATCCAGCGGACAGGACTGACCACTGTCGGAATAGACCGGAACGGGCGGACTCAGGTGAGCCGGATCCAACAGGCTGATTTCAACCATGCTGACATCGTCCCGGGCTTCACCGCGAAAATCCCGTAGCGCCTGCTCGATTTCCTCGAACAACGCATCGGGCTGACAATTGGCCGCGAACACTCGCTGCAACCGCTGCACGCCAAACAGCTGATCATTGGCATCGCAGGTATCGATCACCCCGTCGGACAACAAAAACACCCGATCACCGAGCGCCATCGGAAACACTTCGGTGCGGTCATCAAAGGTTTGCGGGCTCAACACGCCAAGGGGCAAATGCCGGGCCGACAGCGGTGTGCGCTCCCCCGTGGCGATGCTGTGCAGATAGCCATCCGGCATGCCGCCGTTCCAGACCTCCACCGAGCGACGCTGGAAGCTCAGGCACAGCAGCGTTGCGCAACAGAACATGTCTACCGGCAGGATGCGTTTGAGCTTGGCGTTCATCTCGCGCAGGGTTTCCGCCAACCCATAGCCCTTGGCAGTCATGCCGTAGAAGACTTCGGCCAGGGGCATCGCGCCAACCGCAGCCGGCAAGCCATGGCCGGTAAAATCACCGAGCAGCACGTGCATGTCACCCGCCGGGGTGAACGCGGCCAGCAGCAAATCACCGTTGAACAGCGCATAAGGCGATTGCAGATAGCGAATGTTGGGGGCATTCAGGCAGCCGGAATGGGCCACCTTGTCGAACACGGCCTTGGCCACCCGCTGCTCGTTGAGCAAATAGTCGTGGTGCCGGGCGATCTGGTCACGCTGCTGCAGCACGGTCGCCTGCAGCCGCCGCAATCGGTCCATCGCCTTGATCTTGGCGGCGAGGATCACCTGGTTGTACGGTTTCGCCAGAAAGTCGTCACCCCCGACCTCCAGGCAACGGGCCAAGGCTTCGCTTTCGGACAGCGAGGTGAGAAAGATGATCGGTACCAGGGTTTCCCCGGCCAGTTCCTTGATCTGTCGGGCCGCTTCGAAACCATCCATCACCGGCATCATCGCGTCCATCAACACCAGTTGCGGGCGTTGCTGGCTAAACGCCTCGACCGCTTCGGCACCGTTGGCAGCCGTCAGCACCTGATGGCCCTGGCGCCGGACGATACTCGACAACAGCATGCGATCAGCCGCGCTGTCTTCCGCGATCAATATCGTCAGCGATTCGAGTGCAGACTGCACGGCGATCAACTGATGTCGAACAGTTTGTCGAAATTGGAGATAGCGAGGATTTTCCTCACGTCGGAACTGCTGTTGACCACGCGGATATCGGCGTCGTCGCCGCCGGCGTGATCGCGCAACAGCAGCAGCATGCCCAATGCGGAACTGTCGAGGTAGGTCGCCTCTTTCAGGTCGATCACGACCTCTGCGAGATCCTTGTCTTCGTAGGACTCTCGAAATTCCTGGTGCTTGGCGAAATCGAATCGTCCCTTGACCGATATCGTCAGTTTTTGCCCATCCGGGGAGATTTCAGAAATGACTGACATGTCGTGGCGTCCTTGTCATGGGTAAACCTGCTTGTACAAGGTTTAGCAGTTGGTAGAGGTTGGGGCAAGGTTCGAAATTTGTGGTGCCCGCGATGAACGATAACGCGGACTCAATACTGACTCTGACGCGGCAAGCGCTGGGACAATTCATCCAGCAGCTTCTGCTCGCGCTTGTCCTCCAGCGCCCGCGCTTCATCCATGTACCGCTGAACCAGCTTGCGCAAGCCTTCGACCCGGGCGAACGCCTGCTGCCAAGTGTCCCGCGCCTTGTTCAGGTTGTTCTGGTGCCAGGCTAGGCTCTGGCGCTGCTGATCGATGGCCGTGCCCAATTGTGCGAGGAAACCCTGATACCCCAGCAGCCATTGGCCCGATACGCCGCCGCTGCCGCGTACGATCCACTGTTCCTGATAGTCGAGACGAAAGGCTTCGAGGTCGTCTAGCTTGCTTTGCGCCAGACGCACCTGCCCCTGGAAATGACCCAGGCGCTGGACCGCGGTTTTCTCGGCCTTCTCGGCCATTTCCACCACGGGCGCCAGGCGCCCTGCCCGAGTCTGGGCCATGATCGGTTAACCGCCCGCCGCAGGCGCGAAGATCGACGCGAGATACGCTTCGCTTTCGCCCAGGCTGATGCTGTCGTTGAGGCCCTGACGCAGGTACTTGACCAGTTGCGGTTGCAGGGAAATCGCCAGGTCGGTTTCGCGATCCCCGCCGGCGACGTAGGCGCCAACACTGATCAGGTCCCGGCTCTGCTGATAGCGCGACCACAATTGCTTGAAATACTGCGCGCGGGTCATGTGCTCCGGCGACACCACCGCCGGCATGACCCGGCTGATGGACGCCTCGATATCGATGGCCGGGTAGTGCCCTTCCTCGGCCAGCCGCCGCGACAGCACGATGTGCCCGTCGAGCACGCCTCGCGCCGAGTCGGCAATCGGGTCCTGCTGGTCATCGCCTTCGGACAGCACGGTATAGAACGCGGTGATCGAACCGCCGCCCTTCTCGGCATTGCCGGCCCGTTCCACCAGTTTCGGCAACTTGGCGAACACCGACGGCGGATAGCCCTTGGTTGCCGGCGGCTCGCCGATGGCCAGGGCGATTTCCCGCTGGGCCTGGGCGAAACGGGTCAGCGAATCCATCAGCAACAGGACGTTTTTGCCCTTGTCGCGGAAATACTCGGCGATACGCGTGCAGTACATGGCCGCGCGCAGACGCATCAGCGGCGCATCGTCCGCCGGCGATGCCACCACCACCGAACGCTTGAGCCCTTCTTCACCGAGGATGTGCTCGATGAATTCTTTAACTTCACGACCCCGCTCACCGATCAGCCCGACGACGATAATGTCGGCCTCGGTAAAGCGGGTCATCATGCCCAGCAACACGGATTTACCGACACCGGTACCGGCAAACAAACCAAGCCGCTGGCCGCGACCGACCGTCAACATCCCGTTGATGCAACGGATGCCCACGTCCAGCGGCTCACTGATCGGCTCGCGCTTGAGCGGGTTAATGGTCGGGCCGTCCATCGGCACCCAATCCTCGGCCTTCATCCCGCCCTTGCCGTCCAGCGCACGACCGGCGCCATCGAGCACCCGCCCGAGCATGCTCATGCCCATGGGCAAGCGACCACTGTCCAACAGCGGGACCACCCGGGCGCCGGGCGCAATACCGGCAACACTGCCGACCGGCATCAGGAAGACCTTACTGCCAGAGAAGCCCATGACTTCGGCTTCGACCTGCACTGGGTGATAGCTGTCGTCGTTGATGACCATGCAGCGACTGCCCATGGCCGCGCGCAAGCCTTCGGCTTCGAGGGTCAGGCCGACCATGCGCAGCAGGCGGCCTTCGAGGATCGGTGCGCCTTCCAATTGCGTGGCCTCGGCATAACTGCTTAGGCGCTTGGCGAAACTGGTGCGTTCAAGGCGCATCGGGAATGTCCGCGGCCGGCTTGCTTTCGATGGGCAGTTCAAGGCTCACGTCCGGCGCGGCCGGGTGCAGTGCCTGTTCGTGCAACTGATCGAACAGCTTGTCCATCACCCGCACGACGCGGGTCTCCACCGTGGCATCGATCCGGCTGTGCTCGGTCTCGACCCGGCAGCCACCCGGCAACAGCGCCTCGTCCTCGACGATGCGCCAGGTTTCTTCATGGCGCTCGCGCAGGGCTTTGACCTGTTGGAAATCCTGCGGATTGATGTACAGCCGCACATTGCCCACGCCCAACGGCAGCAGCTTGAGGGCTTCGCGCATGACGTGTTCGATCTGGGTCGAGTCGATGGCCAGTTCGCGCTGGATCACCTGTTTGGTGATGTGCTGCACGAGGTCGACCAGGGACTTTTCAATCAGTGTGTCCTGTTCGGCGATGGGCTCGAACAGGTGCGCCATCAATTGCTCAAGCCCCGCGATCTTGGCCGCCAACGCCACTTCGGCTTCCTGGCGAACCTTGAGCGTGGTGCTGTGGAATCCCTCTTTCTCGCCCACCGCGAAACCTTCGTTGTAGGCTTCCTGGCGAATGCTTTCGAGTTCTTCGAGGGTCAGTGGCTGGACTTCCTCCAGCGGCACTTCTTCCATTTCCGGCGGTTCGGGTTCCGGCTCCGGCTCCGGCTCGGGTGCCGGCGGGTCGAAGCTGGGCAGCGCCCAGGTATCGAAACCACTGACATCCCTGGCCCGGATCAGGTCAGTGGGTTCATCATCATGCTTGGCCATGGTGTTAAATCATTTCCTCGCCGCCTTTGCCGCCGAGAACGATTTCTCCGGCTTCGGCCATACGACGGGCGATGGTGAGGATTTCCTTCTGCGCGGTTTCCACGTCGCTGACGCGAACCGGGCCCTTGGCTTCGAGGTCGTCGCGCAACAGTTCGGCCGCACGCTTGGACATGTTCTTGAAGATCTTCTCTTTGACGTTTTCGTCCGAACCCTTGAGGGCCAGCACCAGCACGTCGGAGGACACTTCGCGCAGCAATGCCTGGATACCGCGATCGTCGACGTCGGCCAGGTTGTTGAACACGAACATGAGGTCTTCGATCTGACCGGACAGGTCTTCGTCGACTTCGCGGATCGAGTCCATGAGCTGGCCTTCGATCGAGCTGTCGAGGAAGTTCATGATGTCGGCCGCGCGCTTGATACCACCCAGGGTGGTGCGCGAGGCATTCGAGTTGCCGGAGAACTGCTTCTCGAGAATCTGGTTGAGTTCTTTCAAGGCAGCCGGCTGTACGGTGTTGAGCGAGGACACCCGCAAAATGATGTCCAGGCGCACCTTGTGGTCGAAGTTGCCGAGCACTTCGCCGGCCTGGTCCGGATCGAGATACGCCACCACGATCGCCTGGATCTGCGGGTGTTCGTAACGGATCACATCGGCGACGGCGCGCGGTTCCATCCATTTCAGGCTGTCGAGACCGCTGGTGTTGCCACCCAGCAGGATGCGGTCGATCAGGCCGTTGGCCTTGTCTTCACCCAGGGCCTGGGTGAGCATTTTGCGCACGTAATCATCGGAGCCGACGCCCAGGCTGGTCTGGTCGCCGACGATGTCGACGAACTCGCTCATCACCTGCTCGACCTGCTCGCGGTGCACGTTACCCATCTGGGCCATGGCCACGCCTACACGCTGGACCTCTTTGGGTCCCATGTGGCGCAGCACCTGGGCGGCGTCGGTAGAACCCAGGGACAGCAGCAAAATCGCGGCTTTGTCGACCTTGGTCAGTTTGGCGGCAATGGCTCGGTTATCACTCATCTGCGTTAATCCACTCTTTCACGACCTGGGCCACACGACCCGGGTCTTCAGCCACCAGACTCTTGATTGCGTTCAACTGAGCGTCATAACCTTCGCTCGGGCTCGGCAGCAGGATACTGGTCGGGCCACCGAGGCTGACGCGGTCGTTGGCCAGTTCGCCGTCCAGGCCGCCCATGCCACCCAGTTCGACGTCGCTGCCGATACCCGCCAGCTGCTTGCCTTTGCCGCCACCGGTGATGTTGTTGAGCACCGGACGCAGCACGCCGAACACCAGCACCAGAATGAACAAGACGCCCAGCACTTGCTTGACGATGTCCCAGAACCACGGCTGGGAGTAGAACGGAATGTCGGCAATCACTTCGCCACGGTCGGCGGAGAACGGCATGTTGATCACGCTGACGCTGTCGCCACGGCTGGCGTCGAAACCGACCGCATCCTGGACCAGGCGGGTGAAGCGCGCCAGTTCATCGGTGGTCCATGGCGCGCGGGTGGTTTCGCCATTGGCCGGGTTGACCTTGACCTGATCATCCACCACCACCGACACCGACAGGCGATTCAAACGGCCCTGCTGCTGCTTGGTGTGGCTGATGGAACGGTCGAGTTCGAAGTTCTTGGTCGATTGGGAACGCTTGTCCGCCGGGTACGGCGCCAGCATTGGCTGACCGGTGGCCGGGTCCATGATTTGCTGGCCGTTGGCATCGATCAATGGCTGGCCTGGCTGCACCATGCCCGCCGACGCTGTGGCGCCACCGGTGGTTTGCGGCGCGGAAGCCGGCGACGGTGGCTGGTTGCTCAAGGCACCCGGCACACCTTGCGGGCCATTGCTGGCGGTGCGCTGTTCATTGACCGACTGCTCGCTGCGCAACGCCGGTTGGTCCGGGTTGAACTGCTCGGAGGTCGATTCGACGGCACTGAAGTCTACATCGGCAGACACTTCAGCCTTGTAGCGGTCGTTGCCCAACACCGGTTGCAGGATGTTGTGCACACGCTGGGTGAGCATGCTTTCCATGCGACGGCTGTAGTCGAATTGCTTGCCGGCCATGGTCAGTTCGGAGTTCTCCGCCTGATCGGAGAGCAAGTTGCCCTTCTGGTCGACCACGGTGATCTGCGACTTGCTGAGTTCGGGAACGCTGGTCGCCACCAGGTTGATGATGGCCACGACCTGGCCTGGCTCCAGCGAACGACCGGAATAGAGTTCAACCAGAACCGAAGCGCTTGGCTTGCGCTCATCGCGCACGAACACCGAACTCTTCGGAATCGCCAGGTGCACGCGAGCACCCTTGACGTTGTTCAAACTGGAGATGGTCCGGGCCAGTTCGCCTTCGAGGCCACGGCGATAACGGGTGGCTTCCATGAACTGGCTGGTACCCAGGCCCTGGTCCTTGTCGAGAATCTCGAAACCGATGTTGCCGTCGCTGGGAGTGACACCAGCGGCCGCCAGTTTCAGGCGCGCACGGGACAAATCATCGGCCTTGACCAGCAAGGCACCGGAATTGGGTTCTACGGTATAGGGAATATCGGCAGAGGCCAGGGTGTCCATGACCTGTTTGGCGTCCATACCGGCAAGGCTGCCGTACAGGGGACGGTAGTCCGGTTGCTGGGACCACAACACCACGGCAAAGCCAATCGCCACGCTCGCGGCCAGGCCGACCAACAGGCCCACCTGACGCAACATGGTCATCTCGGAAAGGTTTTCCAGGAAAGACAACCCGAACAGCGGCGGTTTGCCGTCTATCGGTGTGGCCTTGGCCGGAACGTTATCGGCGACTGCTTCTGCCATGACTCAATCTCGTCCTTAAACCGGCATCTGCATGATGTCTTGGTAAGCCTGAACCAGCTTGTTGCGTACTTGGGTCAACGCCTGAAAAGACACACTGGCCTTCTGCGAGGAAATCATCACGTCCGTCAGGTCGACGCCGCTCTTGCCGATTTCGAAGGCATTGGCCAACTGACTGGACGCCTGCTGGGTATCGTTCACTTTATTGACGGCCTGGCCGAGCATGTCGGAAAAGCTGCTGCCATTCAGTTCAGGGACGGCGGCAGTCGATTTCGGCGCAGACATCGCATCCATTTGCATGGAACGCATGTCCAGCATCAACCGATTGAATTCAATACCTTGGCTCATGGTCTCTCTCTTTGACGAAGCTACGTCGATGGCGACCCGCAATTTTTTTGACACTCACTCGGCGGGTAGTGAGGTGTTAGCAACAAGGGTGCCAGCTCCGTGGCTGCGTCCTACAAAAGCCATTCGCTGCGTTGCCATGACCGTGAATTGCCGCAAATCCATTGTGGGAGCGAGCCTGCTCGCGAAGGCGGTGTGACAGACACACAAATGTCGACTGACATTCCCTCTTCGCGAGCAGGCTCGCTCCCACAGTGGTTTGACCAGCGTCAACTTTCAGGTGGCGAACAGGTAGGCTTCCACGTCCATTCCGGCGTCGCGCATCTGTGCCAGCTTGTAACGCAAGGTCCTTGGGCTGATGCCAAGCTTTTGCGCGGCCTCCTTGCGGCGGCCACGCTCGGTGCGCAGGGTGTCAATAATCATCTGGAACTCGCGGCGACGCAGGTCATCGCCCAATGCCCCGGCAGATTCGGCTTCAACCTCCACGGCCCGCGCCGGCACGAGTGTCGGCAACGGCGCACAGGCAACCGGCCCGGACAGACAGAAATCCTGGGGCTGGATCAAACCGCCCTGCTGCAGGATCAATGCGCGCTGAATCGCGTTGTCCAGCTCGCGCACATTCCCTGGCCACGGATACCCGATCAGGCACGCCTGCGCCTCGGGTGACAACCGTGCCGCGGCATGCTTCATTTTATTGACGTGTTTGGCCAGCAGGCGCTCGGCCAGCGGCAGGATGTCGGCGGTGCGCTCGCGCAGCGGACGCCAGGCCAGCGGAAACACCGACAGGCGATAGTAGAGGTCTTCACGGAAACGCCCCGCTGCCACTTCACCGGCCAGGTCACGGTTGGTGGTCGCGACCACGCGAATGTCCAGGGCGATCGGCTTGCGCGCCCCTACCCGCTCGACCTCGCGCTCTTGCAGCACACGCAGCAGTTTGGCTTGCAGGCCGAGGGGCATTTCGGAAATTTCATCGAGCAGGAGGGTCCCGCCATCGGCTTGTTCGAACTTGCCGGCCTGCGCCGCGATGGCGCCGGTGAACGAACCTTTTTCGTGACCGAACAGCGTGGCCTCCAGCATGTTGTCCGGGATGGCCGCACAGTTGATCGCGATGAACGGCTGGCTCGCACGATGGGAGTGCTGGTGGATGTAGCGCGCCAGCACCTCCTTGCCCGTCCCGGATTCGCCGGAGATCAACACCGTGGAATCACTGCGCGCCACCCGCGCGGCCAATTCCAGCAGTTGCGCACTGGCCGATTCGAAGGCTACCGGCCCTTCGCTGTCGGCGGTGCCGAGGCTGCCCAGGGCATGGCGCGCGACCAGATCGAGCAAGGCCCTGGGCTCGAACGGCTTGACCAGATAATCCGCCGCGCCCTGGCGCATCGCATCCACTGCCCGCTCCACGGCACCGTGAGCCGTCATCAACAACACCGGCAGTTGCGGCTGGCGCGCCCGCAGCAAGGCAAGCAACTGATGACCATCCATGCCCGGCATGTTGACGTCGCTGACCACCAGATTGAACGCTTCGGTTTCGACCGCGACCAAGGCCTCTTCTGCCGAACCAACACTTTTGTAATCGTGGCCGGCGAGCAACAGCGTATCGGCCAGAGCTTCGCGCAACGCCCGGTCATCCTCGACCAGTAGAACCTTGATACCCATGACCTTCACTCCGCTCCCTGAGCGCCACTGAACAACGGCAGGATCACCTGCGCACAGGTGCCGCGACCGAGCCGCGAGCGCAAATGCAATTGTCCCTGATGGGCACGGGCAACCGCCTTGACCACGGTCAGGCCCAGACCGGTTCCGGTGGCCTTGGTGGTGAAAAACGGCTCGCCCAGACGCGCCAGCACGGCGCGGTCGATACCGCTGCCGCTGTCGCTGATGCACACGCGCAGGTTGTTGTCGCGGGTATACAGATGAACCTTCAAGCGCACGTCACCGGCGCTGGCTTGAATGGCGTTTTCGATGAGATTGAGGAGGGCTCCGACCAGGGTGTCGCGATTGCACAGCAACTCGCCGACATGGCTGTCGCACTGCCAGCGGATCGGCAACGCCTGCACATGGGTCAGCGCCGACGCCTGCAGCGTTTGCATAAGTTGTCTGGGGGTTATGCGGTCGGTCAATGGCAGCTCACCGCGGGCGAACACCAGCATATCGCGCACTTGATGCTCGAGCTCATGCAGGCGCTCCTTGAGGCGCCCGGCAAAACGCTGCTGGGTCTCGACGGGCAGTGCCTGCTCGGTCAAATGGCTGGCGTAAAGCAAGGCGGCGGACAAGGGGGTGCGAATCTGATGAGCCAGCGAAGCAACCATCCGGCCCAGGGACGACAAGCGCTCGTGCCGTGCCAGTTGATCCTGAAGATGACGGGTTTCAGTCAGGTCATTCAACAGCACAAGTTGACCCGGTTCGGCATCCAGCGAACGCGTGGCAATCGACAGGCGCCGCCCATCCTTGAGGGAGATTTCATGACCGTCGTCTTCGCGAGGCGCAAAACAGCGGGCAATGACGTGACGCCACAACTCACCTTCGAGCGGCAGACCCAGCAGTTCGCAGGCCGCCGGATTGGCTTCGCGCACGATGCCCTGAGCGTCGATGACGATGACGCCACCAGGCAACAGGTCGAGCAGATTTTGCAGACGGTTGGCCAGGCGTTCTTTTTCCGCCAGCTCCTGCATGCGTTGAGCACTGACCACAGCCAGCTCGCCCTTGAGCTCGGTGACCCGGGCTTCGAGCATGCTGTAGGAACTGGTCAATTGGTTCGACATCTGGTTGAACAGGGCGAAAGCCTGCTCGAGGCCAAGCCGGCTTGCCTGCTCTACGGACGACGGTTGCCCCAAGGTATCTGGAACAGGAGACATCTGGGCGGCTTGGGGCATCGTGCTCTCTCGCTTGGCTGACCGTCAGTGAAACGGAACGTTGCGAGGGACGTAGCAATACCCGTGCCTAAAAAAAACAGCTTATAAATGAAGAGGTTGAAAAACAGGCGTCAATCATCCGCCTGTTCATCTCCGTCACGACGGCTCATGCCGTACTTGCGCATCTTTTCCACCAGCGTGGTACGGCGGATACGCAGCCGTTCGGCAGCACGCGCCACGATACCGTTGGCATCATCCAGCGCCTGCTGAATCAGCCCCTGCTCCAGACCGCCAAGGTAGTCCTTCAGATCCAGGCCTTCCGGCGGCAGCATGGCGCTGGCGGTGAAGTCCGGGGTATGACCATTGATGGCCACCCGCTCTTCGAGATCGCTGCGCAGGCTGTCGACCATTTGCTCGTCTTCATCGTCGACGTAACGGAATTTCTTCGGCAGTTCGACCACGCCGATCACCCCGTACGGATGCATGATCGCCATGCGCTCCACCAGGTTGGCCAGCTCGCGGACGTTGCCCGGCCAGCCATGACGGCACAGGGACATGATGGCCGCGGAGTTGAAGCGGATCGAACCACGCTTCTCGTGCTCCATGCGCGAGATCAACTCGTTCATCAGCAACGGAATGTCTTCGACGCGCTCGCGCAGCGGCGCCATCTCGATCGGGAACACATTCAGGCGGTAGTACAGGTCTTCGCGGAACGTGCCGATCTCGATCATGCTTTCGAGATTCTTGTGGGTCGCCGCAATGATGCGTACATCGACGCTCTGGGTCTTGTTGCTGCCCACGCGCTCGAAGGTGCGCTCCTGCAACACGCGCAGCAACTTGACCTGCATCGGCAGTGGCATGTCGCCAATTTCATCGAGGAACAGGGTGCCGCCGTTGGCCAGCTCGAAACGCCCGGCGCGACTGGTGATCGCTCCGGTGAAGGCGCCCTTCTCGTGACCGAACAATTCGCTTTCCAGCAGCTCGGCCGGAATCGCCCCGCAATTGACCGGCACGAACGGCGCTTCACGGCGCTTGGAATGGTAATGCAGGTTGCGCGCGACCACTTCCTTGCCGGTCCCGGACTCGCCCAGGATCAACACGCTGGCATCGGTGTCGGCGACTTGCTGCATCATCTGGCGGACGTGCTGGATCGCACGGCTGGTGCCGACGAGGCTGCGGAAAAGATTGGGTTCGCGATGACGACCGCGTTCGCGGGCCTGGTCATACATCTCGCGGTAGACCTGGGCGCGGTGCAGCGAGTCGAGCAACTTGCTGTAGCTGGGTGGCATTTCGAGGGTCGAAAGCACACGGCGACGCTGGTCCTCCGGCAGGTCAATGGAAGAATTATCGCCCATTAACAAAACCGGAAGGAACTCATCCCATGTCGAGAGTGTCTTTAGCAAGCCCAGAAGCGCCCCAGGAGCATTGACCGTCCCGATGAGGACACAGATTACTTCGCGACTAGATGACAATGAGCCGACAGCCTGCTGCCAATCGTGGCTCCCGCAGGGCAAATTTTCTTCGCCGAGAAAATTTAAAATCACCGCCAGGTCGCGGCGGCGGACGCTATCGTCATCTATCAGCAGAATTTTGGTTTCACGCCACATGCAATAGCAACTTCCCTAGTCAACTCAATGCCCAAAATGCTGGGGCAAGCTACACGCTTGCAGGCAAGATCATGCCTGAAGACGACTGAAATCTGGAACCAGCCACTAGTTAAGTCAAAAAACCGTGCACAGTCAAATTTATGGCGCACTATGTTTGGATTAACCGGGGATTAATTAACCAAACAGATGGTAAACCTTTGCAGCCTTCTGTGCTTGGGAGATCTGCGACATCTCATCGACTATCGCCTGCCTCTCCCCTGTCGCCGCTTCAAGAAGCTGCTTGTACACCCCCAGCAATTCCTCAAGATTATCGCGCAACTCGACTTCGCTCACCGAAGACTCACTCATGACATCCTCCATGCAGGAACGGCAATCCAGGTCCAATTGACCAATGGCTTCCCAGTTTCGCTCGGCCAATGCATCGACCAGGCCGGCGCGCGCTTGTTCGATTCGCTGCAATACAGGACTCATGGTGTTCTCCTTAAAACTGCGGACCCGGTGTAGCAATAGCGTCCCAACCGTCTTTGACGGTGCGAAGCAAATCGGCGACTTCGTCAAGGATCACTGGATCTGTCTTGAGGTTGGCCTCGGTCAAACGCTTCATCATGTAGGTGTAGAGGTTATCCAGCTCACCCACCGATTCGGCCTGGTTTTCCAGATCCAGTCCCTCACGCAGACCACCGATGATGCCGATGGCCTTGCCGATCAGTATCCCTTTGTTCGGGATATCCTTGCGCTCCATGGCACCCTTGGCCTGAGCGATACGATCCAGACCACCCTCCATCAGCATCTGCACCAGACGGTGGGGGCTAGCTTCGGAAGTCTGCGCCTGGGCGCCAATCTTCTGGTATTGGCGAAGGGCTAACATTGGATTCATGTTGTACCTCATCTGAATTCTTTGGTTCGTATAAACAGCGTATCGACGATGCGTCAAAAAACTTTAGATGCCTATGCAAAAAGCCCGGAACGTTCAAAACGTTGCCGGGCTTTTGGCGCTAACGGATGATCAGCTGTTCTTCTGCTGCGCAGTGATGGCTTCGAACATCGACGTGATGTTGCTGGCCGTGGCCTTGAGCTTACCGACCAGGGTGTCCATGTCGTTGTACTTTTTGGTGAGCACGGCCGTCAGCGTTTCTACACGACGATCGAGCGCCTCCTGATCGGCAGCCAGCTTGGAGGCTGTCTTGTTCAGACTGGTGCTGCGCTGATCAAGAATGCCACCGGTTTGAGTGAACGGAGTGATCGCCTTGGTCATGCGCGACAGCAGGCCGTTAGTGCCTGTGAACATCTCCTGGACCTCACCGCCGAGTTTCTTGTCATTCATCGCGACGTTGAATTTGGTGCTGTCGAAATCCAGTGCACCGGTCTTCTGGTTGGTGGTGATCCCCAACTGCGCGAGTACCGTGAGCTTGTCGCCGGCACCGGTTTCCGACAGAGGTCCGCGAATGGTGGACAGAATCGAGCGACCCAGCGCATCCCCCGTCAATGCCGCCGAAACCGGATTGCCATTGGCATCGACCGAAGGCGTGGTCAACTTCGTGATGCCATTGACGATGGCATTGTAGGAATCAACGAATTTCTGGATCGAAGCCTTCAGGCCATCGTTGTTGCTTGCCACGGAAACCGTCGTCGAACCCGTAGCCGTCAGGTTCAGCGTCAAGCCGGAAACGGCCTTGTCGACCGAATTGGTCTTGCTGGTCAACGCCATGCCGTCAATGGTGAAGTTGGCATCGACAGCCAGCGCCCCGATGGTGCCGGCGGACGTGAGGGACATCGGAGAACCGCTGGTGCCGATGACGTTACTTCCATCGATGGCCAGCTCTGCAATACCGCTAACGGAAATATCCGAGCCCGCCCCGGTATTGGTCGATCCCAGTACCAGGCGCGAACCAAAGGAGTCGGTGACGATGTTGGCACTGACGCCCGCGAGCTTGAGCGAACTGTCAGCGTTGATCGAGTCACGGACCGATTGCAGTGTTGCACCGCTGCCAACACTGACGTTGTAGTTTTTGCCGCTCTGACTGATGGTCAGCGTGCCCGCGTTAATCGCGCTGCTCGCACCACCCACAAAAGCAGCGCTGGCCACTTTGGACGAAGTGGCGAGATTGCCGACGTTAACGTTGTAGGTACCGCCCACGGCCGTGTTGCTGGCGGTAGCCGTCAGGATTTTCACATCGGCGGAAGTCGCGGCATAGCCTGGAAACTGCGGGCTGGTTGTGCTGCCCAGATCAGTCATGGACTTGTTGAACGCAGCCATCAAGGACTTCAAGGTGCCGATACCGGAGATGCTTGCGGTGTTAGCCGAAGTCCCACGGGTAATCTGACCTTGCTTGGCCGCTTTATCAGAATCGACCAGTGCCTTGACGATAGCCGTGGTATCGAGGCCGGAACCTAAGCCCAGACCCGGTAAAATTGGACTTGCCATGTAGATCTCCCTTCAGTGTCTCGCCGGTCTTTTGACCACTACAACGCCCAAAAGAACATAGCAACAAAATTCGTGCCAGCGATCAGACTTTCGCGCTGAACAACAGGCTGCTTGCATCATTCAAACTATTGGCCAGTTTCAGGACTTCTTCGTTGGGGATCTGGCGGATCACCTCACCGGATTCACTGGCAATCACTTTGACTACAACTTTGCCGGAGGGCTCATCAATCGAGAACTCCAGGTTACGCTTGACCGATTGCACGAACTTTTCGATTTCCTGAACGGCCATCTTCAGTTTTTCCTGCTCGACCTGATCGCTCTTGCTTTCATCCTTGACGGCACCCACGGGTGCGGATTCTGCCAGAGACTTATGCGCAGGCTTATCAGCAACAGTTGTCGTCGCCTGCTGGGGCGCCGGATAAGACAAGTTCAGCTTGACGCTCATATCCATGTCCATCACCTCTTAAAGTAAAAAGCGAGAGAGCACGACAAGCGCACTCCCCCGCCAAAAACTAACCCGGCTATTACTGAAGCAGTTTCAGTACAGCGGATGGCAGTTGGTTGGCTTGAGCCAGGATCGAGGTGGAAGCTTGTTGCAGAGTTTGTTGCTTGGTCAGCTGTGCAGTTTCAGCAGCGAAGTCGGTATCTTGTACGCGACCCAGTGCAGCACTGGCGTTTTCGTTGATGTTCTGCAGGTTGGAGATGGTGCTGGTCAGACGGTTTTGGGCAGCACCCAGGTCCGCACGGCTGGTGTTGATGGTTTTCAGTGCAGCGTCGATGGCGACGATTGCAGCGGCGCTGCTGGCTTCTGCAGTGGCGCTGTCGTTACCGGTGATGGCTACGGCGCCGGAGTCAACGCTCAGGGTGGCAGCATCGAAGCCGCTGTCCAGAGTGATGGTGATCTGGTTGGTTGCGCCAGTGTTGGAACCGACCTGGAAGGTCATGGTGCCAGCAGTGCCGTCGATCAGGTTCTTGCCGTTCAGGTTGGTCGACTTGGCGATACGAGTCAGTTCGTCCGACATGGTTGCGAACTCTTTGTTCAGAGCAGCGCGGTCGTCGGTACCGTTGGAGTCGTTTCGGGATTGAACAGCCAGTTCACGCATACGCTGCAGAATGTTGGTCTGCTCTTGCATCGCGCCTTCAGCGGTCTGAGCGATCGAGATACCGTCGTTGGCGTTTTTGATCGCCATGGTCTGACCACGGATCTGCGAAGTCATACGGGTAGCGATTTGCAGGCCGGCGGCGTCGTCTTTGGAGCTGTTGATTTTCAGGCCGGAAGACAGGCGAGTCATCGAAGTCGACAGAGCATCAGAAGCCTTGTTCAGGTTTTTCTGTACGTTCAACGATGTAACGTTAGTGTTTACGGTTAAAGCCATGACGAATTCCTCGTTGGTTGGGTACTGCGGCTTCCGGCCCTGGCAACCGCCGGGTATGGCCTAGAGAACCTTCGTAATAGTTATCGTCGGGTTTGCAACTTGCTTTAGGGGATTTTCAAAAAAAACTGCCATCACGTTGCCACCCCCCGTAAACAAAGGGCTTGGTGGCAATCGAGCAGCAAAAAAATGACGTCATGGAAATGCCGGCGACAGATTGGCGAGGGCTCGCCCGCGCCGGCAGAAGGGAAATTGTTTAAAAGGACAGACTGTCCGTCAGCAACTGGACCAATTCATATTCCAGATAGTCTGCCAGCGCCAACCAGTTTTGCGCTTCCTGACATTCCAGCAGGCTACCGAGCAAGGCCAGCCACTGCCGCTGAACGCCTTCAGGCGCAACGTCGAAGGACGCCTGTATTGCAGTGGCCAGCTCGATCATCGCCAGGCCGGCTTCCACATCACGCCCCAAACGGAACATCACGGCGCAGCGTTGTGCCTCGCTGACAAAGGACTCGACTGCACTCATACCGCCAGCTCCGGATGAAACGACGTGCCAGCGATCATCGCCCCGGCCCGACTGCTGTTATAGAAACGCACCTGAGGATGGCCGGCGATAAATCGCTCCAGTTCGCACAGGTAACTGCGGAAGTTGAGCTGGGTCTTGATGCGCTGCCCGTGACCATCGAGCACCCAATGCCTGGCTGCACCGAGTTGCGGCCCGAGGTCACCGTCGCCCCAGCCGGCATGAGTCTTGTCTCCCGGGAAGGCGAAGTCGGCACCGAACAGGGTAATGTGCGCCGCGCCGATTTTCACCGCCAGGTCCACTGCCGGATGGATGACGCTGCCACCATGATGGAGTTCGCCTCGTGGTAACTGGCGACGCAAGGACTGGTACATCGGGCTGGCGGAATAAGCGGCATACCGTTCGCCCTGCCAGGCCTCCACAACGTGCGGATCGACCATGGGCATATAAACCAGGCGGATATCCGACGTGCCTTCGGGCGGCAGATGCCGAGCCGAGATGCGCTGATCGATGCTGACCACAATGTCAGGGTGAATCCCATGGTTGAGCAGCGGTCGGTAGGCGGTATCGACACAGATGAACAAGGGCCTGTCCGCCTGATTGCGCAGCGCCTTTAATGCTTCGAAATGAAGCTCCAGGCTCGGCCCGGTGGCGATGACAAATACGTCCTGCCCTTGCCGCGTACCAAACAGTTCAGCCACATCGCCATCGGCCGGCAGCCGTTTCAGGCTGGCCTGCAAACGCTCGACGATCTCCGGCGCCTGGGGGTCGAATTCCCGATTATTGAAGGTCAGGTGAGTTTCGCTGATCAACCGGTCGCGAATCTTGGCATTGAAGTCATCCGCCAGCACCAGCTCAGATGGCAAGGCGAAATAAGGCAACTGAATCTCGGGCAGATCCCCCGCAAAAAGCAGTTCCACTCGAGGATCACTGAGCCAGGACCGCTGATCGATCAGTTGCAGCACCAGCGAAAACACCGCGCCATTGAGGATGTGCACGTATAAACGCTCGAGCCCGGTACGCTGCAGTAAATCCATGGGCAGATCGCCAAGGCCCGTTCCGTAGACGTGCAGCATCTGGCTGCCGGCCGGCAGGCTGTCGGCCTGAAGCCTGGCCTCTCGGGTACGGTCATGACGGCTGGTCAGCTGGATCCCGTTGATGCTCAGGGTCGAGCCCAGGCCTTCTACCAGATCAGCCTGCAACGCATTCGTGTCTTCAATCAGCAAACGCGCATACAGCGCCGGCCAGCGGCGCTGTATGACTTGCGCGTTGCGCTCAAAGAACTCGCTCATGGGGCCTCGCTTTTCATTGGGGCAAAAAAATAGCGCTCAAGGTACACCTTGAACGCTTTTTTTGTGCCTGATTTTTATGGCCTGGGTGCCAGTGGCTCAAGGGCGATAGATGATCGCCGAACCCCATGACAACCCGACACCGAAACCACTGATCGCAATGCGATTCCAGTTGGAGTCCAGCACGTGCTTCTCCAACAGCAGCGGGATGCTCGACGACACCGTGTTGCCCGTCTCGACCATGTCTTTGACAAACTTGGCAGGGTCGCCTTCGAAGCGGCGCGCCACGGCATCGACGATCGCCGCACTGCCCTGGTGAATGCAGAAGGCATCGATATCATCAGGGTTCAGCCCGGATTCATCGAGCAATTGGTGCAAGTGCGCCGGGACTTTGAGCAGCGCGAAGTTGAAAACCTGACGGCCGTTCATGTAGAACACCCCGTCCGTGACTTTCAGGTGCGGCGCACCGGAACCGTCGGTACCGAACTTGGCCTTACCCAGCTCCCACACGGGCTCTTCACCCATCCAGGTCACCGTGGCGGCATCGCCAAACAGCATGGTGGTGTTGCGATCTTCCGGGTCGACGATCTTGGAGTATGGATCGGCGGTGATCAGCAAGCCATTCTTCAGGCCTGCGGCCTCCATGAAGCCTTTGAGCGCGTAAATGCCATAGACGTAGCCGGAGCAGCCCAAGGAAATATCGAACGCCGCCACGGTCGTTGGCAGGCCCAGCTTGTCCTGCACGATGGCCGCCGTGTGCGGCAGGCCTTCTTCGTCGCCGTTCTGGGTAACGACGATCAGCGCGTCAATGGATTCACGTTTCAAATCGGGATTGTTGGCGAACAGCGCGTTGACTGCTTCGACACACAGGTCCGAGGTTTCCTGCCCGGCGTCCTTGCGCGGCAGGAAGGCCGAACCGATCTTGCCCAGGATGAATTCTTCATCCTTTTCGAATTTTGCACCTTGTGCGTAATTGTCCACGCCGGCTACAGGAACGTAGCTCGCAATGCTTTTTATGCCAATCATTACGGCTTCCCAATAATAAACAGCCCAATACCACCGCTCGCAAGGAATCGAGGGGCGCCGACAAACAGAGAAAAGCGTCGCCCCCAAGGCAGCGACAAACGGGAAGAATAAAAGGCCATCACTGGGCCAAACAGGCACCAGGCGCCACCTTCCCGAGCAATACAATACAGTGAAGATGCCCGTTATGACTCGCAGGTCACTCTATTTTGCCGAATCAACCCCGAATGGGGTTATTCGACAAGGGGCCAATCCAGCGGCGTGCCACGCTTGATGGCATGGCGGGCGCGGCGTCCCAGAAGGGTTTGCGCGTGCTTGGGGGCCAATCCCAGGCCTGGACGGATAGCGCGCAGGTTCTCGGTGGTGAAGGGCTCGCCGGCAGCCATGTCCCGTGTGACGTACAGCGAACGGCGAAACACCAGGGACTTGCGTTCGGCTTCGGTAGCGCCGTACTGCACCTGCCCCATGGCCTGCCAGGCGCGTTCGGTTTCAATCACCAGGCTGGCCATTTGCTCAGGTTCCAGCGAAAAACTGGCATCCACACCGCCGGCTGAACGGTCGAGGGTGAAATGCTTCTCGACCACCGTCGCCCCCAACGCTACCGCCGCCACCGACACCCCGACGCCCATGGAGTGGTCGGACAACCCCACCTGGCAGCCAAACAAATCGCGCAGATGTGGAATCGTGCGCACATTGCTGTTGGCCGGCGTCGCTGGGTAAGTGCTGGTGCATTTGAGCAACACCAGATCCTTGCACCCGGCCTCACGGGCGGCACGCACGGTTTCGTCGAGTTCGGCGATGCTGGCCATGCCAGTGGAGATAATCAAGGGTTTACCGGTCGCAGCGACCCGGCGAATCAAGGGCAAGTCGGTGTTTTCGAAACTGGCGATTTTGTACGCCGGCACGTCCAGGCTCTCGAGGAAATCCACCGCGCTGTCATCGAACGGCGTGGAGAAAGCCACCATGCCCAACGCCTTGGCGCGGGCGAAGATCGGCGCGTGCCATTCCCATGGCGTGTAGGCCTTCTCGTACAGCGCATACAACGAAGTTCCCGACCAAAGGCTGTCTGGATCCTTGATAAAGAATTCGCCTTCGCACAGGTCCAGCGTCATGGTCTCGGCGGTATAGGTCTGCAGCTTCAAAGCATGCGCGCCGGCCTTGGCCGCGGCCTCGACGATCTGCAACGCCACCTCCAGGGACTGATTATGGTTGCCGCTCATCTCGGCAATGATGAACGGCGGCGCGTCAGCGCCGATCAAGCGGTTGCCGATCTTGAAACTGGTCATGGGCGGTGATCCTTCAATACGCGCGTGAACGCGCAAACACTCTGGGTGAAACCGGCTTCGCGAAAGGTCTTCAGCGACGGCTGGTTGGTCGACAGAATCTCGGCGGCAAGGGTATCCAGTTGCGGCCAGCGGGCGGTGACAAAGTCTTCGCCCCGTGACAGCAGTGCGCGGCCCCAGCCCAGCCCGAAACGGCCTTCGAACAGGTAAATCGAAACCTTGGCTTCATGACCATCCACGTCATAGCGCAACACACCGATCGGCCCGTCTTCGGTTTCGGCGATCAGCAACAGGCGCCGGTCATTTTTCAAACTCGCGGCCAGCCAGGCTTGATGCGACGGCCAGTCAATGACGCCAGAGTCCAGCGATGAATGCCGCACCGCCTCCGCATTGCGCCCTTCGAACAACAACTGCGCATCCTCAAGCGTCGCCGGGCGCAGTTGCAAAACCGCCCCGACCAGCGCTGCGGCCACACGTTGCGCACCACGGCCGTCAACCAGTTGCCGTGAACGATCGGCCAGGCTCTGGCGAAGCCCCTGGTTGCCCGCGATAAAAGCGACGGCCTGACGCAATTGCTCGACGCTGACGTGCTCGCGCGCGCCGAGGAACACATGGGCCCCGCAAGCACCCATCACCTCGCCGTTGGCCTGCTGGTTGTTCGACACCGCAATGCAGATCGTCGGCAGCCCCATGGCCGCCCTCTCCCAACTGGTGCCACCACCGGCACCGATAAACAAATCCGCTTCGGTCATCAGCCTGTAGAAGTCGCTGACAAAACTGTGCAGGCGCCAGTTGGGACGATCGGTCGCCAACACCCGCATCTGTTCCCAGGCCGGATTGTCGGCACCGGCGACGAAATCAACCTCCAGCTCATGGAAATCAGCCAGCGCTAACATCGCGTGGTGGGTCTGCAGCGCCACATCGAACCCGCCGAAATTGACCAGTACCCGCCTGACCCGAGGCTTGATCTCGATGGCCGGGCAGCGAAACTCATCGCGCAGCATGGCAAAGCGTGGGCCCAACAGTGTCCGGCAACCCAATGGCAGCAACGAGCCATAGGCCTGTGGCGTGCCTGACAAGTTCTGATTGAGCAACAGATCGACGTCGTACCGACGGGTCGCGAGATCGTCCACCGCAGCGATGCGAGGTGCCAGGCGACGCGCAGCCGTTTGCCAGTGATGGTCGAGGCCATAGTGATCGACCAGTATCCAGTCAAACACCGAATGATTTTCCAGCAGATGAGCCAACGCATCGAGATCCGCCTGCCAGGGCAATAAGGATTCGATGGCCTGTTGCGGGTCTTCATCAGGATAGCGATCGGGCAGCGCGAAAGTTTCAAAGCCTTCGGCTGCCAGACTGTCCAGCCGATGCCCCGGTAACTGGCGACAGGCGAAAGCCACATGAGCCCCATGTTTGCGCAAGGCCCTGGCCAGTGGCAAGCAGCGGGCAATATGACCGCTGCCAATGGTCGGCGAGGCATCGGAGCGAATCAGCACTCTCATTGCAGCTCACCGCCTCTTTTCAGCGCGTCATAAAGGTATTCGGCGCGCGTCCAGTCTTCTGCGGTGTCGATGTCCTGCACCAGGTGACGCGGCAGAATCACCGGCAGGCTCGCGGGCGAAAACAACGCGTCGCCGCGCAACCAGGCTTCGCTGCGCCCCCAATAGAACTGTCCGGCGTCCTGATACGCCTCGCACAGATCCTGGGAGCGCGTATGGCGAAACTCCGGGTAGAGCGCGGTCAAGGCACCTTGCGCGTCGAGGGTCAGGGCACGTTGCACCGGGAAGCCGAAACCGGCCACGGAAAACGCGAATGACTTGTCCGGATGCTGCATCAGCAACTCATATCCCTGACGCAGAAAACGCGCCTGCAACAGTGGCGCGGTGGCGTAGAGGCAACAGGCGAAATCGAACGTCTCGAGCTGTTGCAAGGCATGGGCGATCACCGCCGCCGTACCGGTGAAATCATCGGACAACGACGCCGGCCGCGTGAAGGGCACTTCGGCACCATGGGCCCGCGCGACCTCGGCGATCTCGGCGTCGTCGGTGCTGACGATCACCCGGTCGAACAGCGCCGACTCCAGCGCTGTGCGAATCGAGCGAACGATCATCGGCACGCCGTCGAACGGTTTGAGGTTCTTGCGCGGAATTCGTTTGCTGCCGCCCCGGGCCGGAATAATCGCAACGCAGCTCAAGACTCTTTACTCCTCAAGGACCAGCCGACGCAGGTGCTCGACCACGTGGTCCTGTTGTTCATCGCTCAGCAACGGGAACAGCGGCAGGCTGATGGCCTGCGCGTAATAATGCTCTGCCTGCGGGAAATCACCCTCGGCAAAACCCTGCTCGCGATAGTACGGCTGTAGATGCACCGGAATATAGTGCAGGTTCACCCCGACGCCGGCCGCCCGCAAGCCTTCGAATACCTGGCGATGACTCAAGTTGATGGCATCCAGGTGCAACCGCACGACATACAGATGCCACGCCGATTCGGCCTCGGGCTGAGCGCCGGGAAGGGTCAATGGCAGATCCGCCAGCAACCGGTCGTAACGGGCCGCCAGTTCGCGACGACGCTCGATGAACCCCTCAAGCTTGCTCAATTGCGACAAGCCAAGGGCTGCTTGCAGGTCGGTGATCCGGTAGTTGAAGCCCAGTTCCACCTGCTGGTAGTACCAGGGGCCGTGGCTGGCCTCGCTCATTTGCTGCGGATCGCGGGTCATGCCGTGGCTGCGCAAACGTTGCAGACGCTCGGCCAGCTCCGGCCGATTGGTCAACACCATGCCGCCTTCGGCACTGGTGATGATCTTCACCGGATGGAAACTGAACACGGTCATCGCCGCGAACTCGCCACAACCCACCGGCCGCCCGGCATAGGACGCACCGACCGCGTGGGACGCGTCCTCGATCACGGTAAAACCGTAGCGCTCAGCCAGTTCGGCAATGCGGCGCATGTCGCAGCTCTGCCCCGAGAACGCCACGGCCACCAACACTTTGGGCAGGGTCCCGTCGCGCTCGGACTGCTCCAGCTTCAACGCCAGTGCATTGGCGTCGAGGTTCCAGGTCAGTGGGTCGATGTCGACAAAATCCACATCGGCGCCGCAGTAACGTCCGCAGTTGGCCGAGGCCAGAAAGGTGTTCGGCGTGGTCCACAAACGGTCGCCCGGCCCCAGTCCGGCGGCCAGACAGGCAATGTGCAGCGCCGCCGTGGCGTTGCACACCGCCACGGCAAAATCCGCCTCGCAACGTTCGGCCATCGCCTGTTCGAAACGCTCGATGGTCGGCCCCTGGGTCAACCAGTCGGACTGCAGCACGGTGACCACCGCATCGATGTCCGCCTGATCGAGGCTTTGCCGACCGTAGGGAATCATGCCGACAGCCCCGCATGCAGCTCGGCGATCTGGCCGACCGAGAGAAACTTCGGATTGGTATCGGAGCGATATTCGAAGTCTTCGCCGACAGGTCGGCCCCGCTCGCCCAGGTTATCCACGGCGAAATCCACGTCGACGCTGGTGAAACGGATCGACGGCTGAATCGTGTAGTGATCGGCGAACTCCAGGGTCATGCGCGCATCATCCAGCGGCACCATCAGTTCATGGAGCTTTTCTCCCGGACGAATGCCAACGTTTTTGTGCGGCAGGTGCTCGGCCATGCCCAGGGCCAGATCGACAATGCGAATCGACGGGATTTTTGGCACAAACACTTCGCCACCGTGCATGCGGGCGAAGCTGTCGAGTACGAACTGCACACCGTGGTCCAGGGTGATCCAGAAGCGGGTCATGCGCTCATCGGTGATCGGCAGCTCTTTGGCGCCCTGCGCAATCAGATGGCTGAAGAACGGCACCACTGAACCCCGCGAACCGGCGACGTTGCCGTAGCGAACCACGGAAAACCGGGTTTGCTGTTCACCGGCAATGTTGTTGGCGGCGACGAACAGCTTGTCCGAAAGCAGCTTGGTCGCGCCGTACAGATTGATCGGGCTGGCGGCCTTGTCGGTGGACAGCGCCACGACTTTCTTCACGCCGTTGTCGATGGCGGCGGCAATGATGTTTTCCGCGCCATTGACGTTGGTGCGAATGCACTCGGTCGGGTTGTACTCCGCCGCCGGCACTTGCTTGAGCGCAGCGGCGTGCACCACGTAATCGATGCCCCGCATGGCCTGGCGCAAACGCTCGGCATCGCGCACATCACCCAGGAAGTAACGCATGCACGGTGCGTTGAACGTCTGCTGCATCTCGTACTGTTTCAGCTCATCGCGGGAGAACACCACCACGCGCTTGGGCTGGTATTGCTCCAGCAAACGGCGGATGAAGTTACGCCCGAACGAGCCGGTGCCGCCGCTGATGAAAATGGATTTACCGTTGAACATGCCTTGAGTCCTATTACCTGTCAGCCAGGCTTAAGCGAGCAACTGCGCCCAGTTCACACTGGAAGCTTCGCGAAGGGTAAAGCCCTTGCCGGTCAGGGCCAGGTTCTGGTTGTAGGCGGCATCCTGCGCGAAGCGTGCCTGCCATTTGTCACGCAGGGCTGCGGCCAATTGAGGTTCATCAGGCAACAGTCCCGGATGGAGCAACTGGGCTTGCGGGCACCAGACGGTCAGGTAGCCGGCGTCGGCGACTTTCAGGCACAGGTCGATATCGGCAAACGCCTCGTCGAAATGTTCTTCGTCCAGGCCGCCTACCGCCTGGTACACATCCTTGCGGATCATCAGGCAGGCACCGGACACCGCCGAATAGTTCTGCTCGACCTGATGGCCGAACAGATAGCCCTTGGCGTCTTTGCGTTCGCCGACAAACGCCGAGCCAACCAGACCATTGAGACCGAGAATCAAACCGGCCTGGGTCGTCACGCCACGAATATCCATCAGTTTGGCGCCGACGATACCGACCTCCGGACGCTGCCCCTGGTTAAGCAGGGCGTCGAGCCAGTTGGCGTTGAACACTTCAGCCTCGGCCGACAGCAGTACCAGGTATTCACCCTTGGCTTCGTTGACCGCCAGGTTGTGCAGCGCCGAAGCGCTGAGGCGCTGACCGCTGCGCAAGATACGAATACGCTCGCCCTTGCCTTCCAGGCTGCTCAACCAGGCCAGCAGCTCAGGTGACTGGCTGTGGTTGTCGGCGATCAATACTTCATGACGCTGATATCGGGTGCGTTGCAGCACGCTGACCAGGGCCCGTTGCAGAGGCTCCAGATTGTCCTGGCTGTGCAGGATGATCGAGACCTGCGGACGCTCGGCGTGCTGGTAATCGATTTGCCAGGTCTGCGGCAACGTCGAGCTGACTTGACCGCGGTAGCCACGGTTCGCCAGATGGCGCGTGAGCACCCGGCGCTCCTCGCTGTTCTCCTCTTCGACCGGCGCATTGGCTATCAGCAATGGCTCGGCCAGGTGCGCCAGACCGTTCAGGCCGCCGTCTTCAATCAAACGCAGCAATAGGTCGAACTCCAGCGCGGCAGGGAACTCTGGCGAGTAACCTTTGGCTTGAACCAGCACATCACGCTTGATCAACCAGTGCCGCGCCATCAAGGACGGGACGGTTTGCAGCAAATCGAGGTTCACTCCCGGACGGAATACATCCGTCAGGGCACCATTGGCCTTGCGCTGGATTTCGTCCATGGCCACTGCACGGATACCTTCTGCCCCGAGCAATTCCAGGCTGGCACGCAGCAAGCCGCCGGGGGTCAGTTGATCACCGGCCTCAGCCAGCAGGATCCAGTCGGCGCTCGACTGATTCACCACCTGGTTGATGCGCTCTACATAGTTCGTGGTGCTGACTTTGACAAAGTGCACGGTGTCGCGCACGGACGTGGAGGCCGGCAACTCGCCCGTGGTGAAGACCATGACCTTGAAGGCCCGGCAATGTCCATTGACCAGGCTGTCGAACGTCGCCTGCAACTTGAACATGTCCGCTTCCAGGTCCAGCAGCACGATGCCGAACTGCGGCCCGCCATCGTGCGCGGCCAGGTGGCTGGCGATCGCGGGTAACTGCCCGGCTTCGGGATTGCGTGCGTCGAGCCAGTCGAGCAGGCGGCCGGACGGCATCTTCTTGAACAGCGCGCGCTCGTCCTGCCTTGGCAACGAATCCAGACGCTCGGCCCAGGCCTGCAGCTTGATCCCTTCGGCCTCTTCCTCGGTCCCCATCAATGATTGGGCAAGACCCTTGACCACCGAACGGTTGAACCGGTTGAGTCCGTAGGCCTCCCACAGACGGGCACGCAGCGTGCGCTCATTGTCATTGGGCTGGACCCGCATCAGCTCGGTCTGGCGAAGCAGGATGCCTTCCAGCTCCTGAAGCTGCAAACGACCGGCGGGCATGGCGTGCAGCAAAAATTCGAACTCGGTCAGCAGGTCGAACATCGGTTTGTTGTAGAACGGCATTTCGACGAACTGCTGGGGCGCGAACGAACGAACGGGCTCACACCCCGGCTCGGTCCACACTGAACGGAAAATCATATTGCCTTTGAGCGAGCGGCCTTCGAGCAGGCACTCGGCCATGGCGGCAAAACTGTCCAGCGCAATCTGTTTGACCCGGACCGGATCCCGGTCGCCCAGTTGCGTCGGCAAGGACGCCAGGAACTCGGCAAACTGGTCACGCTCGGCAACCGATTTTGCGTCCTTGAATGTCAGCACGGTCAGGACGTTGGTGTTGTGATCCGAGGCGCCATAGTTGATTTCGCGCACGGCAAAAGGAATCGGTAGCACCCGCGCCTTGGCACAAGCCAGCAGGAAGTATGTATGACCAATTTCCTGCCACTCGAAACTGGTTCCGGCCGGTAACAGGCTGTACCACTGTTGCAGCAGATCGGTGCGAGTCACGGCATAGAACGGCGGCAGGAACTGGCCCATGAATTCCATGAGCCGAACCTCAGGCTGCTGCGCGTTGTAGTCTTCCTGGACGCGCTTGTCGCGACGGTAGTAATTCACTTCCGTGGCGCGTGCCAGGTACATCATCCCGTAGCCATGGCACAGGCCGTAGTCCGGGTTGGCTTCGAGAAATTCCAGCGACTCGGTCAATGCGCCGTGCAGCAGGAAATCGTCATCGGCGGCAAACACCATGTAGGGCGTGGTGACCTGATTGACGCCGTAGGTGATTTTGTCCTGGAAGCCCTTGTAGGTGTACTGCGGCAAATGGCGATAGTCGACCGACGGGAAATCCGCGGCCATGTGCTCGTCGCCTTCGACCGAGGAGTCCAGCACCAGCACCGAGCAGGGATAGTTGCTGTAGTACTGCAAGGTACGTCGCAGGAACGCGTTCCGGTTGTGGGAAATCACCACCACCGTCAACCGCTCGTCCAGCGGCGCGACATTGTTTTGAGTACTGTTTTGCACTTGCATCTGTCTATCCCCACAACCGGCCAATCGCCAGGAACCTGAACTGTTTTTGATTAACGAACGCGACGCAGGTAGCCGTCCGGCGCCACGGAGATCAGCAGCTTGTTTTGCATTTGCTGGTCGATTTCGAAGTCCTTGTTTTCCTCCAGGTACTTCCACACCGCCGTCTTCGGGTTATCGCCCGGGCCCCACGGACGGTCCGGAAAGAAGTCGGCCGGCATGTCTTCAACCACGGTGTCCATCACCACGCAGTAGCTGTCCACGGAAACCAGGGGTGCGTACAGGCGCAACTCTTCCAGCACGTGGTCGTGGGTGTGGTTGGAGTCGAGTACCAGGATGACTTTCTTGCCTTCGGCGGCGGCGCGCACCTGGGCGGCAATGGCCGGGTCGATGCTCGAGCCTTCGATCATCTTGATGCGCTTGCTCATCGGGTGGCTTTCGATGGCTTCGCGGTTGTGCGCACGGATGTCCAGGTCAATGCCCAGTACTTCGCCGTGACCTTGCAGCTCCAACAGCGAGGCGTAATAGATGATCGAGCCGCCATGGGCGATGCCGCATTCAATCACCAGGTCCGGTTTGACCTGCCAGATGATTTCCTGCATCGCCATCATGTCTTGCGGCAACTGAATGATCGGCCGCCCCATCCACGAAAAGTGGTAGCTGTATTTGTGCTTGGCCGATTCGTTGAAGAAATCCTTGGCCAGACCCACGAGTTTCTGATCGTCGCCCTGACGGGCGATTTCTGCCTGGCACTCGGCTTCGAAGGCTTTATTGATGGTGTTGTCGGTCATTTTAGAATCTCAATAGTCACTGGAACGAAGCGCTGTCGACGGCGTGATAGACGTAGCGTCCATCGGTCATCCGCCTGATTTCTTCGAGGTAGTTGGAATTCATCACAAACAGGTTGGCACCTTCAGGCAAGGCATCCATGGCTTCTTGCGGCGAAGACACGCGCACGCCGCTCAAGGGCAGGTAGCGCCCTTGCTTGGCCGGGTTGATGTCCACTACGCGATCCACCGCCACACCGGCCCGCTGCAGAAACAGCGAATAGATCACGCCTTTGGACGACGCCCCCCAGATCGCCGAACCCTGCCCGGGTGCGGCCTGGATGATCTGCACCGCACGCTCGAGGCTGGCGGTGAAACCCTCGGGCAACACCAGGCGTGGCACCGGTTGCTCCGGGGTCAGGCGCAATGTGGCCAGGTCGGCGACGACGTACAGGTACTGGCCGCCAAACAGGTGGCCGGCCTCATGCACCGTGCCGAACATCCGGCGCAGATCATCGAGGCGGAAATAATTGACGTGTTCGTAAAACAGGTCGAACCAGGCACGGTGCTCAAGAATCCAGTCGAAGCACGGCACTTCGATGTAGATCTGCCCGCCCTGATTGGCCTCGGCCATCTGGGCCAGAAAACCCACCGGGTCCTGGATGTGTTCCAGCACATGACGCAGCACGATGGCGTCCGCCGCCAGACCGAGGCCACGGGTGAAGGGCGCCTTGATCACATCGGCGTTATCGCCTTCGTAGGCCGGATCGATACCGGTGATGCGGTAGCCCAGACCTTTGAGCAGTTCCAGGAAATAACCTTTGCCGCAGCCGACCTCGATCAGTTCCTGGCCCTTGAAGTGACGGCCAATGATGCCTTCGACATCGCTCAGGTGCTTCTGGAACTGGCCGGAGTGCGCCTGCTCGTTCTGATAGTCGGCATCGTAGCTGAGCTTGTCGGCGTCGAACGCCGCGTTGAAGATCAGACCGCTGCGCTCATCCTGCACCAGCAACATGTCGGCACTGGCCGACGCTTTGGCCGATTCCGGATCGGCAAAGGTGCGGTTCTGCAACACCGGCAGGCCGGTGACCCGATACAACTCGTGCCTCATTGCTCTGCTCCCAATAACTGTTGCAAGCGCTCGGTCACCGCCCAGAACGCCAGCGGTTCGTGGGTCGGATACGGGTAGTGGCCGAGGTTCAGGCCGATAGTTGCGCCGCGTTCACGCAAGCGCCGTTCGACCAGCGCCCGCACCGAAACCGGTTGGCCGCTGGCGCAGTTGATCGTGCCGTCGAAATCGCGCTTGTGCAGGATCGCGGCGAGGTGCGCGGTGGCCGTTTCAATCGCCAGGAAGTCCCGCAGCTGTTCACCCGCCGACATGTCGAACGTCACGTCGCCGGCGTCGATCGCCCGGTCCAGCGCCGCCAACAGGCTGTTGGGGTTCTGCCCGGCGCCGTGCAGATAAAACAGCCGCGCCCACTGCAGCGTGAACGGATGCTCCTGCTGCAGATTTTGCAAAAACAGGTGCAGGGTGTGTTTGGCCAGACCGTAGGGATTGGCCGGCTGCGCCTCGCTCTGTTCGCTCAGCGGACCACTCTGCATGCCGTACTCGAAGCAGGTTCCGGTCACCAGCACCTGCTTCACGCCCGCCCTTACCACGCCTTTGATGAAGCGGTAGTCGGCCATCAGGTTGTGCTCGAAATGGAACAGTGCCCGATAGTTCGGCAACCCCGGCCAGGCCAGGTGCGCCAGTGCATCGACGCCCTCGGTCAGTGCGCCGATATCCAGACTCGCCGCGTGAATATCCGCGCTCACGAACTCGACGTCATTGATCCACGGCATGCTCGCGGCGGTTTGCACATTGCGCGCGACCGCTCGCACCGTGCAGCCACGGGCCAACAATGCCGCAACCAAATGGCGACCGACAAACCCGGTGGCCCCGGTGACCAGAACCTTCACAGCACGGTCAACTCAGGCACGGCGATCACGAAACGGCCATCCCACTGCCGTACTTGCGCGAGTTGCCGGCTGACTTCGTGCAGCAGGTTCCACGGCAGCACCAGGACGTAGTCCGGTTTTTCGATATCGATCTGCGCGGGCGAAACGATTGGAATGCGGCTGCCCGGCAAATATTTGCCCTGCTTGTGCGGGTTGGCATCGGCGACCCAGGCCAGCAGGTCCGGCTTGACCCCGGCGTAGTTGAGCAAGGTGTTGCCCTTGGCGGCGGCGCCGTAGCCGACCACACGCTTGCCATCGGCCTTGGCCTGCAACAGGAAGCGCAGCAGCTCGTGCTTGATGCGTTCGGCGGCCGGCGCGAGGGTTGTGTAGTAATCGGGGGTCTTCACCCCGGCGTCGAGTTCGGCCTGCAACTGTTGCCGGACCGCCGGTTGCACCTGACGACGCTCGCCATCCTGACGCTGGACGAAAACCCGCAGCGAACCGCCATGGGTCGGGAGCCGGCTGACGTCGAATACTTCCAGGCCATTACGCTCGCACAACGTCTGCACGGCGGTCAGCGACAGATAGGAATAGTGCTCGTGATACAGCGTGTCGAATTGCTGTCCGGCCATCAGCGTCAGCAGTTGCGGGAACTCGAATGTCGCCACGCCCGTCGATTTGAGCAGGGTCGCGAAACCACCGAGGAAATCATTAATGTCCGGGACATGCGCCAGCACGTTATTGGCGGCCATCAGGTCGGCGCCCCAGCCTTCGCTGTTCAACAGCGAGGCGGTGTCGCGACCGAAAAACAACTCGCGAATCTCCAGGCCTTTCTCCCGTGCCGCTTGCGCGGTGCTGCGGGTCGGCTCGACACCCAGGCAAGGAATCCCGCGCCCGGCGACGTACTGCAACAGGTAACCGTCGTTGGCGGCAACCTCCACCACACGGCTGTCGGCGGTAAGGCCGAAACGCTCGACCATCTCGCCCACATATTGCTCGGCATGGGCCAGCCAGGTGCTGGAGAACGAACTGAAATAGGCGTACTCGGCATCGAACAGGCTGTCGGCACGGGTGTAATCCTCGGTCTGCACCAGCCAGCACTGCTGACACACCGCGACCTTCAAGGGCACCCACTGCTCGGCTTGCTCCAGCTGATCGGCACGCACATAAGCGTTGGATGGCGGCGAGGTGCCGAGGTCGATCAGCGGCAAAGTCAACGGAGTCCCGCATCCACGGCAATTCATACACGCACTCCAGCAAAGTGTTCATCGAGCAAGGGATGGCTGGAATCCCGCGCCGACAGATTATTGACAGGCAACGGCCAGGCAATCGCCAGCCGTGGATCGTTCACCGACAACCCGCCTTCGTGCGCAGGCGTGTAATCGTTGCTGTGCAGATAAAGCAGCTCGGCATCGGTACTCAGGGTCTGGAAGCCGTGGGCGAACCCGGCCGGGATCAGCAGGCTGCGCCCATCGCCGGCGCGCAGGTGCTCGGCGTGCCAGTGCAGGAAGGTGTCGGAGTCGGGGCGCAAATCCACCGCCACGTCCCAAACCTCGCCACGCAGGCAGGTGATCAACTTGGCTTCCGGCGCATGGGCGTTCTGGTAATGCAGGCCGCGCACCGTGCCGCGTTCGCGGGTGCAGGAATGGTTGATCTGACGGATATGAAACGCCTGGCCGAAGGCGTTCAGGCTGCCCTCGCAAAACAGCCGGGCGAAGTGCCCGCGCTCGTCTTCGAAGCGTTTGTGCTGCACGCTGAACAGCCCGTCCAGCGGCAATGCCTTCAACTGAAATTCGCTCACAACGCGCCTCGGTACAGGTTCAACTGGCTCAAGGTGATGGCGCGCATGTCATCGCCGTTCTGCCACGCCAAATGCCAATCCAGGGTCTGGGTCAGGCATTGCTGCAACGACCAGCGAGGTCGCCAGGCCAGCAATTGACGGGCGCGACTGCTGTCCAGGCGCAGCAGGCCGGCTTCATGCAAGTCACTCGGCTCGATGCGCAGCCCGCGGGCTTGCGGCCAGCGATGGGCGAGCAACTCGACGACTTCGCCTACGCTGCACATGTCCGCCTCACTCGGGCCGAAGTTCCATGCACCAGCGAATTGCGGGCCTTGCTCATACAGGCCGGCAGCCAGTTGCAGATAACCGGCCAGTGGCTCAAGCGCGTGCTGCCATGGACGCACGGCATGGGGGAAACGCAGGGTCACGGGCTCGTTCGCCGACCAGGCCTTGAGCACGTCGGGAATCAAACGCTCCGGCGCGAAATCACCACCGCCCAGCACGTTGCCGGCGCGGGCCGTGGCCAGGGCCAGGCCATGCTCGGCATGACGCTCGGCCGGGAAGAACGAGGCCGCGTAGGACTGTGCCAGCAACTCGCAGCAAGCCTTGCTGCTGCTATAAGGATCGTGTCCGCCCAGCGCTTCGTTCTCGCGGTATGGCCACAGCCATTCCTGATTGGCGTAGACCTTGTCGGTGGTCACCAGCACACAGGCACGGACGCCGCCGACCTGGCGGATGGCTTCCAGCAGGTTGAGGGTCCCCATGACGTTGCTGGAGTAAGTACCCAACGGGTCGCGATAACCCTCGCGTACCAGTGGCTGGGCCGCCAGGTGCAGGACGATTTCCGGTTGGGTCTCGGCGATCAGTTCCAGCAAGGCGCCGAGGTCACGCAGGTCGCCTCGCTGATCGTTGATGCCTTCGTGCACGCGCGCCAGTTCGAACAGGCTCGGCTCGGTGGACGGATCGAGGGCAAACCCGCTGACCTCGGCACCCAGGCTTTGCAGCCACAACGTCAACCAACTGCCCTTGAAACCGGTGTGGCCGGTGACCAGAACCCGCTTGCCGCGCCAGAACTGCGGGCTCAGTCCCATTGCTTCCATGGGGCCTCCCCGCTCTGCCACAACGACTCCAGGTGGTTCTTGTCACGCAGGGTGTCCATCGGATGCCAGAAGCCTTCGTGCTGGAAGGCCTGCAACTGCTGTTCGCTGGCCAGCTTCGTCAGCGGTTCGGCTTCCCATGAGGTGTGATCGGCGGCGATGTAAGGCAAGACCTTTGGCGAAAGGACAAAGAAGCCGCCGTTGATCCAGCCGCCGTCGCCACGCGGCTTCTCGGTGAAACCCAAGACCCTGTCGCCATCGCGCTCCAGGGCGCCATAGCGTCCCGGCGGCTGCACCGCGGTCACGGTGGCGAGCTTGCCATGGCTCAGGTGGAAGTCGACCAGCGCACCGATGTTGAGGTCCGAAACGCCATCGCCGTAGGTGAAACAGAACGCTTGCTCGTTTTCCAGATAACGCGAGGCGCGACGCAAACGCCCGCCGGTCATGGTTTCTTCACCGGTGTCGATCAGCGTGACGCGCCATGGCTCGCTGTAGTTCTGGTGAACATCCATGCGGTTGTTGCACATGTCGAAAGTGACGTCGGAGGTGTGCAGGAAGTAGTTGGCAAAGAAGTCCTTGATCGCATAGCCCTTGTAGCCAAGGCAGATCACGAAATCATGAATCCCGTGAGCGGAGTACTGCTTCATGATGTGCCAAAGAATTGGCTTGCCGCCGATTTCAATCATTGGCTTAGGCTTGAGGTGCGACTCTTCGCTGATCCGCGTACCGAGACCACCTGCCAGAATTACTGCCTTCATCCTCTCCCCTCTTGTTCTTCACAGGGCTCAACCAAGCTTCATCAAGCTTTTGCAGGCCGCCGGGCTAAAACATTGGCCGTGTCCGGCGCGTGCGGACTGGCCGCAAGCGCTCGTTTTATGGCGATATAGGGACGACTTGCAGGAAGCGCGCCAGCTCTTAAGGCAGGCGGCCAGGCAGGGTACAGGCGGCGCTCTTGATGAACCTTCAGGCATAAAAAAACGCAGCCGAGGATGAGTCGACTGCGTTTTTTTGTGCGTTGCCTGAAAGGATCAGTCCGGCAACCAACCCCACAACCAATGCTGGAGGTTATCGCCGCGCAGCATGAAATCGCGGTGCACTGCCTCGCGCAGTTCATCGCCCATGCGATAGCTGGCATCGGGATCGGCCAGGTGCATGCGGATCGCCTGCAACCATTCCTCGGTGCTGTTGCTGTAGACCCTGGTGCACGGTAAGTGGCCGCGATAGGCCGCGGTGTCGGTGCAGATCACCGGATAACCGCAGGCACCGTACTCCAGCAGGCGCAGGTTGCTCTTGCAGTCGTTGAAGATGTGGAACTCCAGCGGCGCCAGTGCCAGGTCGAGGTTCAGGCTCGCCAGTTTGTACGGGTAGCCTTGAAAGCCGGTGGTGGAATGAAACTCGTGAATGTAGGGCCGCAACGCCTCCGGGCACATGCCAAAAAAGACCCACTCGACGTCATTCGCCAGCTCCCGTACGACCTCGGCAATGATTTCCAGATCGCCGGTGTGGCTGGTGCCGCCGCCCCAGCCGACACGGGGTTTGCGCGACGTTCGGCGCTGGCTGGTCAACGTGGCCCAAGGGACCGGCGAGAGCATGTTGGGCACCACGCGAATATCACTGTGCATGCTCGACAAGGCATCGGCCAACGGCTGGGTAGTGACCACCACGCGATCGCACAAAGCGATGCCTTCGCGCAGCATCTGCTCGGTGTTCACCGGTTTGTTACGGGCATGGGTATTCTTTTTCGGCGCGCTGACAACGTAGTCGTCGAGTTCGAAAATCCGCAGGGCGCCGGAGTATTTCTTCATGCGCAGAATGTCACCTGCCGCGCCTTCGCTATAACGCCCTTGCAACACGATGGTGTCCGGCCCCAGGCGCTCGATTTCCACGGTCGACGGCGACTCGTAAGCCACTCTGGCGATCACCCGGCCCGCCGCCTGAAGTTCTTCCAGCGGTGCAGTCACCCGGTAAATGCCGACCGCCGTGCTGTTGACCGGCAGGCCCAGGACCAGCGGCAAGGCGCGGGTGCAAAACGGGTTCCAGTTGTGGCGCAGCGAAGCCTCCAGGCTGAAGCTGGAAACGCCGAGGCTGAGTGCCGGACTGTAGGCCGGATCCCTGGCGATTTTCGGCAGCCACTTGCAGTAGAACGCTTCCTGCTCCAGCTCCTGCTCCAGCCGTGCCGGCACAGCCTCGCGGGGCGCCAGTACGACACTGGCGTAAGGTGTCCAGACCACCAGGTAACCGGCCTTGCTCGCCCGCAAACACAGATCGACGTGGCTCAAATCCAGGCTGAACGTCCTGTCGTCAAAGCCTCCCACTTCGTCGAGCGCCTGCTTGCGCACCATCAGGCAGTGATTGCTCACGGCACTCCAGTTCTGAGTGACATGCAGGCGCTGCATGTAGCCACGGGACCCGGCCGCCTCGCCCTGGAACGGCGAACCCACCGGGCCCGCCAGCCCGAGTATCAAACCGGCACTGACAATCGTGCCCTCGGGGCTGAGAATCCGCGCACCGACCACGCCCACTTCAGGACGCCGGGCATGATTGAGCAATTCGTCCAGCCAGTCGCCGTCGCCAATCACCGCTTGCGCACTGAGCAGCAACAGGTACTCGCCACGCGCCTGCTCCGCGGCAAAATTGTGAATGGCGGCGTCATTGTCATCACCGGCGTAACGCAGTACCCGCAACATCGCGGCCCCCATTTGCGCCATGGCCGCCAGCCAGTCGAGCATGGCCTGGTCATCGGTCCCGCTTTCAACGATCAGGATTTCATACTGGGTGTAAGCGGTGCGCTCGATCACGCTTTCAATGCAACGCTGCAAGGCGTAGAGCGAATCCGCTGTGCGCACGATGATCGACACCAAAGGCCGGGCTCCGTGCGAATAATCGATGCGATTGATCAACGGCAGCGCTTCATGCCGGATAGCATGGGCCACGCCCAAACGGTCCAGGTGCGCACTGACCATCCCGGCATTGCGATCGATCACCGCAGGCAACGACAACCAGTTGGCGTAGGTCAGGCTCGATTCAACTTGTATTTCGGCGATGTGCTCGATGGTCTGCGGACCGGCTTCCTCCACCAGACGCCACAACAGGTCATGGGGCGCCAATTCGCCATGGGCCGGATCGAACCCGCCCAGCGCCATGAAACGCTGACGTTCGAACGCCAGGGTGCGCCCGACGTAAGGATAGGCACGCATCAGATCGAGGTTGAAGTCCGGTTTGAACACCGGATCGATGGACTCCCCGTCGAACAGCGCACCCTCGTCGCTGTAGGCACACAGGATGCCTGGAGAACCGGCAATCCGTTCGGCCAGAATCAGTAGCGCAGACTCGCGCAAGGTGTCGCCGGCCCGAAGCAGATAGAACCAGTGGGCGCCCTCCAGTTGCGGGACGACCGCATTGAGCTGCTGCGCCCACTCGGCGTGCCAGGGCAACTGCACCACGCGCTCACCGGCGACATCACTGGCGTCGGACAGCACGACCACCGCTTGCGGCGCATAGAGCTGGGATTCGATGCTCTGCAGCGTGGTTTTCAGTGCGGCACTGTCGGCATCGCTGTCGATCACGATCGGCACGATTTGGGGCTTGAACGCCCAGGTGTCGATACGCTGCGGCATCAAGCGCCGCTCGACGTCCGAGAACCTGCGGACCGCCAGCCATTCGCGGTAGAAATCGGCGTAACTGCCACTCTCCCCACCCACCCGGCCATTCACCACGGTGTTGCGGTTGCCCAGAATTCGCACAACGCACAACTCTTCCCAGGCATGAGGCTGATCGCTGATTTTCGCCAGATCGATGAAGCGCACCCACCCCGAAGCCGGCGCCGACTCGCCACTGCGAGCCGCCAGCATCTGAGTCAACCAGCTCCACTCCTGAAGGGTGGCCTTGACCATCTCCGGGGTTTTGCTCAGACGCTCCGGGTACAAGCGCTCTGTACTGAGCACGGTATTGAGCGAAACCAGATTGCCGCGACGCATCAGGCACACGAACAAGGCGAAATCCAGCATGGCGACAAACCCGGCGCCTTCCTGGATCAGCGCTGGCAACAGCTCCAACACATCGGCGCGGCGCATCAGGGTCGAGCTGAAATTACCGACGAAATTCTTCGGCGTGCCTTCGAAGATCGCCAACATGTCCTCACCCTTGAACAAGGCGTCATTTGGCGAGAACCGGCAGTTGTCGACCCGCGATGGCAGGATGAAGTTGCCGGCGTCACTGAACATGCGCAGAGCGAGCACCAGATTGACATCGGCATGATCGATCAACACCTGCGCCTGCAAGGCAATGCTGGGAGAAAACAGGCGATCGTCGTCGCACAAGACCTTGATGAACTCGCCCCGAGCCTCTTGCACGCAACGCAATACGTTCTTCTGCAGACCCAGACGCTGAGGATTGCGCAGGTAGCGAACCGGGTGAGCCTGCTGGGTAAACGACTCGACAATATCGCGAATCTCATCGCCCATGGAGTCGTCACACACGACGATTTCGATGGGCTGATAAGTCTGCGCGAGCGCACTCTCGAGCGCCTGGCTGAAGAAACGCGGGTTGAACGCAGGGATAACGATGCTGACGAGGGGATGTTGATTCACGGCGGGAAACTCTCGAGCGGCGGGTTTCTACCCTTTCGGGTAGAAACTCCGGAACCGCTTAGGAAAAGACGGCTGGCAACTCGACAGGCGCAAACTCAGACTTTGTTGAACAAGCCCAACTGAGCAATCTTGCTGAAGGCCAGTTGCGAGGCCTGCAACATGGTCTGTTGCAACGTCAGGCGGGTCATCACTGCGGCGGGATCGGAGTCGCGAATCGCCGATTGGGTCTGGGTGTTGGCCAGCACCAGGCTTTGATTGGTGTCCATCTGATTCTCCAGCGCCTGGCCACGACCACCGACCGAACTCAAGGCGCTGGACAGCTGATCGGTACCGCTCGCCAGGTTGGCGATGCCCGAGGCCAGCGAGGCTTGCAGCTTCTGGGTGGCAATCGCGTTGCCGTTGGTGGGCGTATTCAACGCCGTTTTCAACTGGCTCACGGTGTCCAGAATGTTCTGGGTTTCGTGCGTGTTGACGGCCACACTGAACTGATCACCGGTATCGGGCACAGGGGCGGCGGTGAAGGTGAAACTCACGCCCGACGCCGTGGCAACGCTACCGGCCATGGTGCCGCTGGACACCGGCTTGCTGTTGGCGGTCAGGGGGGCTGCGTACAGATCGAAGTCGGTCGCCGAAGTGAACTTGATCACCGCTGCCCCCGACGGAAAACTGGCGTGGTAGTCGGCGGCGTTGGTGATGCTGCTGGTGGTCACCTGTGCGGCCGTCGGGTTGCCCGGGCTGCGGGTAGACGTGAACGTGTCAGGCTTGGCGGCCAGGGTAAAGGAGTGTCCTGGCAGCACCGCACCGGGTACGTCACCGGCGCCCAGGTTGATGTTCAGCGTCAGGTCGACACCACGGAAACTCACACTTTGCCCGGTCTTGCTGGTCGGATCGAATGCGCCGCCCTGGCTGGCTTCGGCCGTCACATCATTGCCGGCAGCGTCGGTGATCTTCAGTTGCGTGCCGCTGACGAAGTCCACGGTGTAGGGCTCGCCGCTGCGGAATTTGTTGTTGTAGCTCACGTTCGACGACACCTGGCCATTGGACAGGGTCACGCGCCCGTCATCCACGGGTGGCGAAGTCATCGTGACCTGGCTGCGACTGGTGTTGAGTGCCTGCTGGAACGCGTCCCAGCCTGTACTGTTGGTGGCCATCGACATCGTATCGCCAACGGCCAGGTCAAGGGTCACCTGGTCGCCGTTGTAGCTGTAGGTGCCGTCGTTGTTGCGCGTGAATGGCACGGTGTCGCCCTTGGAACCGGCGAAGATGTATTTGCCATTCTCATCCTTGCTGTTCATCAGGCTGAGCAGTTGCTCTTCGATCTGCCCCAGTTCCGAAGCGTTGGCCTTGCGGTCCTCATCGGTGTAACCGGCGTTACCGGCACTGACGGCCAGTTCCTTGGCGCGCTGCAGCACATTGTTGATGCTGGTCATCACCGCTTCGGTCGCCCCCAGGGTCCCCTTGATGGTGGTGGCATTGGCCTGGTACTGATCAAGCATCGAAGCCTGCTGGCCCAACTGCAGCAGGCGCGAGGCACCCACCGGATCATCGGCGGCGGTGTTGACGCGAACGAGGCTGCTGGCCTCTTCGCTGCTCTTGACCACGTTGGCGAAGTTACGCTGGTAGTTCGCAGCCGAGGACTCGTAAAACTGGGCGGTAGAAATGCGCATGGGCTACGACTCCTTAAAGACTGTTGATCAGTGTGCTGAAGATTTCCTGCGCAGCCTTGATGATCTGCGAAGACGCGGTGTAGTACTGCTGATACTTGACCAGGTTGCCGGTTTCTTCGTCGAGATCGACACCCGACAGCGAATCACGAGCGCTCTTGGCGTTCGCCAGGATGGCGTCGGTCGCCGCGCTGTCGAGCTTGCCCTGAGCGGCCTTGGCGCCGACACCCTCGACCAGTTTGCCGTAGGCATCGGTCAGGGAAATGCCCTTGCTGGCGGAAGCGGTGTCCACGGTCTGCGCGGTTTGCAGGCCGGCCAGTGCGGTGCCGTTACGGTTGTCCAGCGTGCCCGGCTGACTGAGCGAGACGTTGATCGCGGCGCCTTTAAGAGGCGCGCCGGCGATGGTCATGTCGAAGTTCGCGGTGTACTGGGTCGCGGGCGCCGGCGGGATCGGTGCACCCGTGGCATCCTTGAGCGGGATGCTCAGGCTCAGGGTGTTGTTCTCGCCGGGCTTGATGGTGCCACTGCTGATGACGCCGCCGTTGGCATCCAGGAACTGATAGGTCTGGCTGGTACCGTCAGCAGATACGTCACCAAACACCACCTTGGTCGGCGTGGAGTTTTTCAGGCCGTTCTGCATCGCGGTGGTGGTGGCTGGGTCGTAGATGTCGAACTTGGTGGTCAGGGTCGGTTGACCGCTGGCCGGAATCGTCAGTGTGCCGCTGGAGCCCGGCGCAATCGCTGCGCCCAGGGGTGCCGCGATGGCCAGACGCTTGGAGTCGGTCATCTCGGTCTTGATGTTCGTCGCCGCATTGCGGGTCGGGGTGATCTTGAAGGTATCGCCGGCGGCAGCGGTGTCACCGGGAGCGGGAGTGCCGCCCGTGAGCGTCAGGGAGAAACCGTCAATGACCGGCGGCGGCGTCGTCGTTGTGTTGAAGGCGCCCATGGGCGTGTTGTCCGGCAGACGCTGAACGGTGTAGTCGGTGGCGCTGGTGAACGTAACCTTGTAATCATTGATGGTCAGCTTGCCGCTGTCCTCGATGCTCACATTGAAGTTACCGGTACCCGGCGAATTGCCGATGGTCGCGATACTGCGCTGAGACATCTGGGCCGCACTGTTGATGCTGTTGAACAGCGTCGAACCGAAGTCACCGTTCTTGTCGATGCCCTGGGCCTGAAGGGTGTTCATCTGATCGGCAACGACCAGGGCCACGCGCCCCAATTCGTTCATGGCCGGGTCCAGCACGGTGCTGCGATAACGCAACAGACCGCCAATCTCACCACCGGTCATGATCGCCGTGATGTCAATGGTGCTCGAGCCGCGATTGAGCTGCAGCGCCAGACGACCCGGATCGTCCTTGCTCGGCACCGCCTCGAGTTTGTTTACCGTGTTGCCCATGACCAGCGGCTGTCCGCTGCCCAGGTAAATGTCGAGGCTGCCTTCACGCTCCACCACTTGCGCACCGGTGAAGGTCGACAGTTGGCGCACGGTTTCGTTACGGGCGTCGAGCAGCTCGTTCGGCATGCCGCCGGTACTGGAAACTTCGGAGATCTTCTGGTTCAACTGCGCCACGGTTGCGGCCAGCTTGTTAACCTGATCCGCCATGTTCGTCAGGTTGCCGTTGATATTGGCATTCTGCTGGGACAGCTGCGCGGACATCGAATTGAAGCGGTTGCTCAAGGCCTGGGCATCGCTGAGCAGCAATTGACGGGAAGCGTCGTCACCGGGTTTGGCATTGACGTTCTGCACCGAGGCAAAAAACTTGGTCAGTGCGCCGTTCAAGCCGGTGCCGCTGTCCGAAAGCAGTTTGTCCAGCGGCGTCACCTGGCCCAGGTACGCGGCCGAGTCACTGTTGAGCGAAGTGGTGGTCTGCAACTGCGCATCGAGGTAGCTGTTGTACACCCGACGCACATCGGCCAGCGTGGTGCCGGTGCCGATGTACACATTGCCGAACTGCTGCGAGGCCTTGGTGCCCTGCACTGTTTGCTGGCGTGAGTACCCGGCGGTGTCGACGTTGGCAATGTTGTTGCCGGTGGTCATCAACGAGGATTGGCCAGCGGCCAGACCCGACATTCCGATGTTGAGCAAACTCATGGTTCAGACCTTATACCTTGTGTCTATAAAGGCGTCGTGGAAGCGCCCGCCGCGGCGTAGTTCTGGTAGCTCGTCATCTGCCGGGCTATCTGCGAAATCTTGCTTGCGTAGTTCGGGTCGGTTGCGTAACCGGCCTTTTGCAACTCGCGTACAAACTGTTCCGGGTTATCGGCCGACTTCACGACATCTTGATAACGATTGTTCGATTGCAGCAACGTCACCAGGTCGTGGAAGCTGTCCTTGTAAGAGGCGTAGGAACGGAACTCGGCCGTCTCCTTGACCATCTCGCCGTTCCTGAATTCGCTGGTGATCGCCCGCGCCGAATCGCCCTGCCAACTGCTGCCGGTCTTGATGCCGAACAGGTTGTGGCTGCTGCTGCCATCCTGGGCGCGCATGACCGATTTGCCCCAACCGGTTTCCAGGGCAGCCTGAGCCACCAGGTAACGCGGATCGACGCCGATGCGGTCGGCGGCTTCCTTGGCCATCGGTAGCATGGTGTTGACGAATTCGTCGGCGGAACTGAAGGCCTTCTTCGCCGGCGCCAGGGGAATCTGGGCGATGGCGCGACCGTGAATCTGCAAGCCACCGCCAACAGCGGACTGGGCATTCGCCAGCCAGTCGCCATTGAACAGAGCGCCCGTGCCGGTCGGCGTGGTGCGTTCCGGCAATGGGGTCTTGTTGACCGCCGCGACCGCCGCCGTGGTGGCCGGCGAGGCGGAAGGCACCAGGCCTGCCAGCAGCCGATCCGCCAGTTTCGGCGGCAATGCCAGGCGACGCTGATTGATCATTGCCATGTCATTGCGGTGCGTACCCTCGCCTGTCGGTGCCTTGACCGAACGCGAAGCCCACAGCGGACGCTCGCCATTGACCCGCGACAGCGGCCCGTTGGTGGCCACCGTACCGGCGGCCACTGGCGTTTGCGCGGCGGCCTTGGCGGCCTCCTGCTTGGCGGCAGACAGGGCGGCCGCTTCACCCGGTGCCAGCGGCTTGCTCTTCGACATCTGCCGCATCAGCACGTCCGCCAGGCCAATACCACCACCCTCGCGGGACATGGAAACGGCCAGTTGCTGGTCGTACATTTCCTGATACTGCTTGGCTTCAGGCGTGTTGAGGGGGTTGTCCTTTCCCAGCGCTTCGGTGGCCGAGCGCATGGACTTGAGCATCTCGCCGAGGAACAGCGATTCGAATTCCTGCGCGACCTTGCGCATGTTCCCGTCACTGTTCTTGTCGCCGACCTTGAGCTGATTCAGCCGGTTCAGGTCGGAAAACGCACCCGAATCGCTGCTGCTGACCCGACCGCTCTTGTACATATCCATGTTCGCCGTCCTCAGATCACAATCAGGTCGGCCTGCAAGGCGCCGGCCTGTTTCAGTGCTTCGAGGATGGCCATCAGGTCGCCCGGTGCTGCGCCGACCTGGTTCACCGCACGCACGATTTCGTCGAGGGTGGTGCCCGGACCGAACTTGAACATCGGCTTGGCTTCCTGCTGGGCGTTTACCCGCGAGCGCGGCACGACCGCCGTCTGGCCATTGGACAGAGGGCCGGGCTGGCTGACGATCGGGTCTTCGGTGATGGTCACGGTCAGGCTGCCGTGGGTGACGGCGGCCGGGGACACCTTGACGTTCTGCCCGATCACGATGGTGCCGGTGCGGGAGTTGATGATGACTTTCGCCACCGCCTGGCCCGGATCGATTTCAAGGTTCTCGAGGATCGACAGGTAGTCGACACGCTGGCTCGGGTCCAGTGGCGCGGTGACACGAACCGAACCGCCATCGATGGCCTGGGCCACGCCCGGGCCGAGCATGTCATTGATCTTGTCGACGATGCGCTTGGCCGTCGTGAAGTCGGAACGGTTGAGGTTCAGGGTCAGGCTGTTGCCCTGGTTGAAACCGCTCGGCACCGCTCGCTCGACCGAAGCACCACCGGGGATGCGACCGGCCGACGGAACGTTGACCGTAATCTTCGAACCGTCACGACCTTCGGCATCGAAACCGCCGACCACCAGGTTGCCCTGGGCCACCGCGTAGACGTTGCCGTCGATACCCTTGAGCGGCGTCAGCAACAACGTACCGCCGCGCAGGCTCTTGGAGTTACCGATGGACGAGACCGTGATATCGACCTGCTGACCCGGCTTGGCAAACGCCGGCAGATCGGCACTGATCGACACCGCCGCGACGTTCTTCAACTGCACGTTGCCCGAACCCGGCGGCACCTTGATGCCGAACTGCGAGAGCATGTTGTTGAACGTCTGCAGGGTGAATGGCGTCTGGGTCGTCTGGTCGCCGGTACCGTTAAGCCCGACCACCAGGCCGTAACCGATCAACTGGTTGGAGCGCACGCCGGAAATGCTGGCGATATCCTTCAGGCGCTCGGCTTGAGCGTTGAAAGCCGCGGACAGCATCAAAGCGGCAACGATGAGACTTCTGAAATTCAACGTAGCCACCTAGAAAGGGAACAGCGGGCTGAGGAAGAAACGGTCGAACCAGCCTGGCTGACTCGCATCGGCAAACGAACCGGTGCCCGAGTAGGTGATGCGCGCATCGGCGACACGGGTCGACGACACGGTGTTGTCGGTAGAGATGTCATCGGCGCGAACCAGGCCGGCAATCCGCACCAGCTCATCGCCGGTGTTAAGGGTCATCCACTTCTCGCCGCGCACCGCGATGATGCCGTTGGGCAATACATCGGCAACGGTCACGGTGATCGAGCCGGTCAGGGTATTGCCCTGCGCCGCCTTGCTGTCGCCCTTGGTCGCGCGGTCGCCTTCATACGCGGCGTTCAGGCTCAGGTCGCCATCCCCGAACGGGTTGTTGGTGTTGGGCGTGGAGCCGAACAGCGAGGTCAGGCCGATGCTGGTCTTGCTGTTCTTGCCAATTTGCGAGTTGGCGTTTTTGCTGGCCTGGGTCTTCTCGTTCAGGGTGATGGTGATGATGTCACCGACCCGGAACGCCTTGCGGTCGCTGTACAGGTTCTGTTCGAAACCGGCCTGATAGATCGAGCCGTTGTTCGCCGCCGCCGGCAACGGCGTGCGTGGCAACACCGGGGCGTAGTAAGGGTCATTGGGCTTGGGTGTCGCAGGCACGCAACCTGCGAGCGCAGCTATCCCACTCAGTGCCAGAACAGATACATAGCGTTTCATGACCCTACCTCACGGTGTTGCAGGCGGCCTCATGGCCGCCTCATAGACTTGATTACAGATTCTGCGTTACGAACGAGAGCATCTGGTCGGCGGTGGAGATCACCTTGGAGTTCATCTCGTAGGCTCGCTGAGTGGTGATCATGTTGACCATCTCCTCAACGGTGCTGACGTTGGAGGTTTCCAGGGTGTTCTGCAGCGTGGTACCGAAACCGGCCAGGCCCGGGGTGCCGACTTGCGGTGCACCGCTGGCGGCGGTTTCCAGGAACAGGTTGTTACCCACCGCCTGCAGGCCGGCCGGGTTGATGAAGTCGGCGGTTTGCAGGTTGCCGATCACCTGGGCAGCGGGGTTGCCGGCCACGGTGATGGACACGGTGCCGTCGCGGCCGACGGTGAAGGTCTGGGCGTCGTTCGGAATGACGATGGCCGGCTCCAGGGCGAAGCCGCTGGCGTTGACGATCTGGCCATTGGAGTCCAGGTGGAACGTACCGTCACGGGTGTAGGCCGTGGTGCCGTCCGGTTGCAGGATCTGGAAGAAACCACGACCGTCGACGGCCATGTCCAGTGGCTGATCGGTGGTTTGCAGGCTGCCGGCGGTGAAGTTTTTCTGGGTGCCGACGATGCGCACACCGGTACCCAGTTGCAGACCCGACGGCAGTTCGCTGTCCTGGGTCGACTGGGCGCCAGGCTGACGCTTGATCTGGTAGAGCAGGTCCTGGAACTCGGCGCGGTCACGTTTGAAACCCGTGGTCGACACGTTGGCCAGGTTGTTGGAAATGGTGGTCAGGTTGGTGTCCTGGGCGGACAGACCGGTTTTGGCAACCCATAGAGCCGGAAGCATTCGATTCTCCTCGTGCGCCTGTTTTACGGCGCGACGTTCTGGTAATTAGCTGATCTGCAAGACCCGAGCCATGGCCTGGTCGTCTTCTTTGGCGGTGTTCATCATCTTGATGTGCAGCTCGAACTGCTTGGACAAGGCCAGTACCGAGGTCATTTCGTCCACGGCATTGACGTTGCTCGACTCAAGGAAACCGGACACCAGCTTGACGTTGGCATCGGCTTGCGCCGGCTTGCCGTCCTTGGTGTGGATCGATCCGTCCAGGCCCTTGGTCATGTTCTTGATGTCCGGGTTGACCAGTTTGATGCGGTCGACTTCCGCCATGACGCGGGGACCTTCGCCCATCGCCCGGATGCTGATGGTGCCGTCCTCGCCCACTTCGATCTGCTGCTCGGGCGGTACGGCGATCGGGCCGCCATTGCCGATCACCGGCATGCCGTTGCCGGCGCGCAGCACACCCAGGGCGTCAACCACCAGGCTGCCGGTGCGCACGTAGCTTTCACCGCCATCAGGGTTCTGCACGGCCAGCCAGCCGTTTCCTTGCACGGCGACATCGAGGTCGCGGCCGGTTTCCACCAGGGCGCCCGGGGAGAAGTCGGTGGCCGGACGTTCGGACATGGCAAACGCACGCGCCGGAAAGCTGTCACCGAACACCGGCATCGAACGCGCCTGCTCCAGATCTTTCTGGAAACCATTGGTGGAGATGTTCGCGAGGTTGTTGGCATGAGCCTTTTGCGCCAGTGCATTCTGGCTGGCGCCGGTCATTGCCACGTAAAGGTACTTGTCCACACTCTTTCCTCTGCCTGCCGGACGTTTGCCGCCCACTGCTGTACTGATCAGCCACAAGCAATTTGCAGACCAATTTGATTTCGGCGATGCGAGACCCCGTAAACAAAGGACTTGAGGGGTTCTGAGGGGATCAGGGGGATTGTGTCGGAGACGAAAAACCGGCGGTGTCATGCCGGTGGGTGGCAAGGCTTGACCTGGGTGATGACCACTACCGCTATCGCGAGCAGGCTCACTCCTACAGTTGATCGCGTATTCCCTGTAGGAGCGAGCCTGCTCGCGATGAGGCCGGTATTAACAAAGTAAGCCCTCGGCTATGACTCGCTCTTGCCAACCTCATACTCGCGCAACTTGTTGGCAATGGTGGTATGGGATACCCCCAACCGCTTGCCCAACTGCCGGCTGCTTGGATGCTCGGAATACAACCGCTCCAGCACCGCTTTCTCGAAGCGCCCGACAATCTCGTCCAGCCCGCCTTCCAGGGAAAAATCGCCAAGCGGCTGGCGCACGCCATAGTCCGGCAGACGAATATGCTCGGCCTTGACCGTCCCGCCGTCGCACAGGGAAACCGCCTGGAACAACACGTTCTCCAGTTGCCGCACGTTGCCCGGCCAATGGTAATGACTGAGCCGGTCCATGGCCGCCGGGGCCAGTTTGGGCAGCGGACAACCAATCTGTCGGCTGGCCTGATCGAGGAAGTGTTCCACCAGCGGCGGCAAACCGTCGAGGCACTCGCGCAGCGGCGGGATGTGCAGCGACAGTACATTCAAGCGGTGATACAGGTCCTGGCGGAACTCGCCGCGAGCACACAATTCGGACAGGTCGACCTGGGTCGCACAGATCACCCGCACATCGAGGTAGACCTCTTCATCGCTGCCCACACGACGGAAGCAACCGTCCTGCAAAAAGCGCAGTAATTTCACCTGCAAGCGCGGGCTCATTTCGCCAACACCGTCGAGAAACAGCGTACCGCCCGCCGTCAGCTCCAGCAGCCCGAGCTTGCCTTCGGCCCGCGCCCCTTCGAAGGCACCGGGACCGTAGCCGAACAGCTCGGTCTCGGCCATCGACTCCGGCAGACCCGCGCAGTTGAGCGCCATCAACGGCGATTGCCCGCGGGGGCTGGCCAGATGGCAAGCCCGCGCCAGCAACTCTTTGCCGGTGCCGGTTTCACCTTCTATTAATAGCGGCGCGTCGAGCGGAGCCATACGCCGGGCCTCACGGACCACGGCCGCCATCACTTTCGAGCTCTGGAAGATGCTGTCGAAGCCACGCAGCTCCTGTTTGCGCACGTTGTAGATGCGCTCGCCTACCCGATCCGCGCGATGCAGCGTCAGCACCGCACCGGCCATGGCCTCGCTGTCGTCGTGCTCCGATTGCAATGGCGCGATGTCGGCCAGAAACACATCACCCTTGACCTTGACCCGCAGCCCGTTGATCCGCGACTTGTTGGCACGCACCAGTTCCGGCAAATCGAAATCTTCGGCATAGCGCGACAACGGAATCCCTGGCACTTCATCGACACGTACGCCGAGCAACTGCGCCGCTGCACGGTTGGCCGCGACGATGGAGCCGCCCATATCAATCGACAGCACCGGGAACTCCAGGGCGCCGAGCAAGGCGTTGAGTTCCATGTGCCGACGCTCGCTGGGCATCAACCCTACGCGCTTGACACCGAAGACCCCGGCAATCGCCTCGAATTTCGGACGCAACGCCTGGAACTGGATGTTGATCAGGTTGGGACAATGCAGGTAGATCGCATTGCCGTGCTCGCCCCCCACCTCCCCGCGGGCGACGTTGATGCCGTACTCCACCAACAGATTGAGAATGTCGCGCAGGATGCCGATGCGGTTCTGGCAGTGGACTTTGATACGCATATAAAGGCCCGAAAAAACGGTGAATGAGGTGCGCAACCTTGTAGGAGCGAGCCTGCTCGCGATAGCGGTTCGTCTGATACATCAATGTTGGATGCGACGACGCTTTCGCGAGCAGGCTCGCTCCTACAGGGATTATTTTCTGCTGAGGCGCTCAGATAGTCGTCAAGATTATGTGACAGATGAACGGCTTTTCCCACCTGCCAATCTCAACATCTACGCGACAACCGGCAATACGTAACGAAAACTTTACGATTAATCAGGCGTTTTCCTGCGCAAGAGGCGGAACAGCGGCTGCAAAGCGGCGAACAATGGATTATTCCTAGGTCCATAGCAGTACATAACAAGAACGAATCCCCCTAGCAGGAGAGCAGCATGAAGCAGACGCAATACGTGGCTCGCGAGCCCGATGCGCATGGTTTTATCGACTACACCGCTGAAGAACACGCGGTGTGGAACACGCTGATCACCCGCCAACTGAAGGTGATCGAAGGGCGTGCGTGCCAGGAATACCTGGACGGTATCGAAAAACTCGGTCTGCCCCACGACCGCATTCCGCAACTGGGCGAGATCAACAAGGTCCTCGGTGAGACCACCGGCTGGCAGGTTGCGCGCGTTCCCGCGCTGATCCCTTTCCAGACCTTTTTTGAATTGCTCGCCAGCAAGCAGTTTCCAGTGGCGACCTTTATTCGTACCCGCGAAGAGCTGGACTACTTGCAGGAGCCGGACATTTTCCATGAGATCTTCGGCCACTGCCCGCTGCTGACCAATCCCTGGTTCGCTGAATTCACCCACACCTACGGCAAACTTGGCCTGCAGGCTTCCAAGGAAGAACGCGTGTACCTGGCGCGCCTGTACTGGATGACCATCGAATTCGGCCTGCTCGATACCCCGCAAGGCCAGCGCATCTACGGTGGCGGCATCCTGTCTTCGCCGAAAGAAACCGTGTACTGCCTGTCGGACGAACCTGAGCATCAGGCGTTCGATCCACTGGAATGCATGCGCACGCCGTACCGCATCGACATCCTGCAGCCCCTGTACTTTGTCTTGCCGAATCTCAAGCGCCTGTTCGACCTGGCCCACGAAGACATCATGGGCATGGTCAAGCAAGCCATGCAGATGGGTTTGCACGCACCGAAGTTTCCGCCAAAACCAAAAGCCGCCTGAACCGCTGCTTTTACGATCAAGTGAGTCTGTCAGTAATTTGCGCTTTGCTTTAGCGTGAGCACACTGGCGACCGATTTCCATTTTTTCGATTTCAGGAATTCATCATGTCCACATTGAACCAAGCCCACTGCGAAGCCTGCCGCGCCGATGCCCCACAAGTCAGCGACGAAGAACTGCCGATCCTGATCAAGCAGATCCCGGACTGGAACATCGAAGTACGCGACAGCATCATGCAGCTGGAAAAAGTCTTCCTGTTCAAAAACTTCAAGCACGCACTGGCGTTCACCAACGCTGTCGGCGAAATTTCCGAGGCTGAAGGTCATCACCCTGGCCTGCTGACCGAGTGGGGCAAAGTCACCGTGACCTGGTGGAGCCACTCGATCAAGGGCCTGCACCGCAACGACTTCATCATGGCTGCACGCACTGACGAAGTGGCCAAGACTGCAGAAGGACGCAAGTAATGCACTTCGACGCCATCGGCCGGGTGCCCGGCGATCCGATCCTCGGTCTGATGGAGGCCTATGCGCAGGATCCGAATCCGCGCAAGTTCGACCTTGGCGTCGGTGTCTACAAGGATGCCCAGGGCCTGACGCCGATTCTTGAGTCGGTGAAACTGGCCGAGGCGCGGCTGGTGGATGGCCAAAGCACCAAGACCTATATTGGCGGCCATGGCGAACCGGCGTTCGGCAAGGTCATCAATGAGTTGGTGCTCGGCGCTGATTCGACGCTGATCCGCGACAAACGTGCCGGCGCCACCCAGACCCCGGGCGGCACCGGTGCGTTGCGCTTGAGCGCGGACTTCATCGCCCAGTGCCTGCCGGGCCGCGGCGTGTGGTTGAGCAATCCGACCTGGCCGATCCACGAAACCATTTTCGCCACGGCCGGGGTGAAGGTCAGTCACTACCCGTACGTCGGCAGCGACAACCGTCTCGACGTCGAGGCGATGCTGGCAGTGCTCGACCAGGCGCCCAAGGGCGATGTGGTGCTGCTGCACGCGTGCTGCCATAACCCGACGGGGTTCGATCTGTCCCATGACGATTGGCGCCGGGTGCTGGACGTCGTGCGTCGCCGCGAACTGTTGCCACTGATCGACTTCGCCTACCAGGGCTTTGGCGATGGCCTGGAACAGGACGCATGGTCGACCCGGCTGTTTGCCGCCGAGTTGCCGGAAGTGTTGATCACCAGTTCCTGCTCGAAGAACTTCGGCCTGTACCGCGACCGCACCGGTGCGTTGATTGTCTGTGCGAAAACCGCGGACAAACTGGTGGATATTCGCAGCCAACTGGCCAACATCGCCCGCAACCTGTGGTCGACGCCGCCGGACCATGGTGCCGCCGTGGTGGCGACCATTCTTGGCGATCCGCAGCTGAAACAGCTGTGGACCGACGAAGTGGAAAACATGCGCTTGCGCATTGCCCAGCTACGCAGCGGTCTGCTGGAAGCGCTTGAACCCCATGGATTGCGCGAGCGCTTTGCACACATCGGCGTGCAGCGCGGAATGTTTTCCTACACCGGCTTGACGCCGGATCAGGTCAAGCAACTGCGAGATCACCACAGTGTGTACATGGTCGGCACAGGCCGGGCGAACGTGGCCGGGATTGATGCCACGCGTCTGGATTTGCTGGCTGAGGCGATCGCCAAGGTCTGCATATAACCCTGTAGGAGCGAGCCTGCTCGCGATGGACGCCAGAACACCGCGGGGTGTCAAACACCCTGCGTTATCGTTGACGTTTTTCGCGAGCAAGCTCACTCCTACAGTTATTTCGACCTGTCTATACAAGCCCATCCGTCGAAACAAATGGATATAAAAGTCTGTTTGTCATTTCCCGTGCTGTATCCTTAGCAAGCTTTCTAAAAGCGCGGATCTACCAGATCTGTCAACAGACTTAGCGAGGAGCGCGACTATGCACGAGATTCCTAATCTCCCCTTCCCAAGCCTGCACGTACCTGAGCAGACAACCACGCAACAAGCCGGTGCCCAAAAGCCCCAGCCGAAAGAAGCCACTGACAGCCGCCAGGCTGACAGCGAAGACTGAAACACCCGCCGTACAGACCGTGTGGAAAGCGCTAACATGCGCTTTCCACACTGCCTGAACCGTGAGCCCTCCCCCCATGACCGATGAATTCAGCGAAGAGCAAGCCAGCGTTCTGATCGGCACCGCCGAGAAAATGATCGAGATCTGGAACCGCCTCTCTCCCGAAAAACAAGCTGCATTACTCGCCCGCTTCGGCAGCGAAGAAAATGCGCTCGCCGCCCTGGTCACCACGCAACTGGTAGCGCCCGCCAAGCCCTGACGGATCCGTCAGGCAAATAGTTTTACTTTTTACCCTCCACGAACGCTTGCACCGTTATCATAAGCAGCCTATCTAATCCTGCTTTCCCGTGGACCTCTCCCCATGTCAGAAAACCAGCGCCCCCTGGCGGTCACGCTGCAAGTTGTCTCCATCGTCCTGTTCACCTTCATCGGCTACCTCAATATCGGCATTCCCTTGGCGGTATTGCCCGGCTACGTCCACAGCGACCTGGGCTTCGGCGCGGTGATTGCGGGTCTGGTGATCAGCGTGCAATACCTCGCCACCCTGCTCAGCCGTCCCTACGCCGGGAAGATCATCGATAACAAGGGCAGCAAACTGGCAGTGATGTATGGCTTGGCCGGTTGCGGCTTGAGCGGCGTGTTCATGCTCATTTCAGCCTGGACCCAAAGCCTGCCGATGTTGAGCCTGATCAGCCTGCTGATTGGCCGCCTGGTGCTCGGCAGCGCGGAAAGCCTGGTGGGTTCCGGCTCCATTGGCTGGGGCATCGGCCGGGTCGGTGCGGCGAACACCGCCAAGGTCATCTCCTGGAATGGCATCGCCAGTTACGGCGCATTGGCGGTCGGCGCTCCGCTGGGCGTATGGCTGGTCGGTCAACTGGGCTTGTGGAGCATGGGCGTGAGCATTGTGCTGCTGGCCATGCTCGGGCTGCTGCTGGCCTGGCCAAAAACCGCCGCGCCCATCGTGGTCGGTGAGCGCTTGCCTTTCATGCATGTGCTCGGGCGGGTGCTGCCCCACGGTTGCGGCCTGGCGTTGGGCTCCATCGGTTTCGGCACCATCGCCACGTTCATCACCCTGTATTACGCCACCCAGCATTGGGATAACGCAGTGTTGTGCCTGAGCCTGTTCGGCGCCAGTTTCATCGGCGCTCGGCTGTTGTTCGGCAATCTGATCAACCGTTTGGGCGGTTTTCGCGTGGCGATTGCCTGCCTGTCGGTGGAAACCCTGGGCCTGTTGCTACTGTGGCTGGCACCCGATGCCCACTGGGCACTGGCGGGCGCGGCGTTGAGCGGCTTTGGCTTCTCCCTGGTGTTTCCGGCGTTGGGTGTTGAAGCGGTGAATCTGGTGCCTGCGTCCAGTCGCGGCGCGGCCGTCGGGGCCTATTCGCTGTTCATCGATTTGTCACTGGGGATCACCGGGCCATTGGCCGGTGCGGTCGCAGCGGGGTTCGGTTTTGCGTCAATCTTCCTGTTCGCCGCGCTGGCCGCGATCAGCAGCCTGATGCTCTGCATTTACCTGTACCGGCAGGCGCCGAAGCACCGCGAAGCCCGCGGCTAGAAATCCACCTTGCCGCGCCCGGCCTTGATGTTGCCGCGCTTGCTCTTGGATTCGAGTCGACGGGTCTTCGAACCGAGGGTCGGCTTGGTCGGGCGGCGCTTCTTTTCGACCTTGGTGGCACTGAGTATCAACTCGACCAAACGCTCCAGCGCATCGGCGCGGTTCTGCTCCTGGGTCCGATATTGCTGGGCCTTGATGATCAACACGCCTTCGCTGGTGATGCGACTGTCACGCAGCGCCAGCAGCCGCTCCTTGTAGAACTCGGGCAAGGACGAGGCCGGAATGTCGAAGCGCAGGTGCACGGCGCTGGAGACCTTATTGACGTTCTGCCCTCCGGCGCCCTGGGCGCGGATGGCCGTCAACTCGATCTCGGCATCCGGCAGCTGCACGTTGTTGGAAATCACCAGCATGGCAAATCACTACCTCAGGTCTATGCGTCATCTAAACAAAAATGCCCGTATCTGGCGATACGGGCATTTTTGTTTAGCCAGGGTGCTTATTCAGCAGCCGGCTCTTGCGGCTTGCGGCGCTTGAGCGGGGCCATGCCGTCCTTGCTGACCAGCGACGGCGCTTCGGCCTTCGGACGGTTGGCGCTCTTGCGCTTGGTCGGGGTCTTGGCGGCGACTTTTTTCTTGTCGCCCTTGGCGTCGGTCTTTTTCTTCTTCACACCGACAGCCTTGCCCGAGGCCTTGACCTTTTTCGGTCCGCCGTAGGTGCCTTTGACTTCCTTGATGGTGCGGCGCTCAAAGCTTTGCTTGAGGTAGCGCTCGATGCTCGACATCAGGTTCCAGTCGCCGTGGCAGATCAGCGAGATGGCCAGGCCATCGTTGCCGGCGCGGCCGGTACGACCGATACGGTGCACGTATTCGTCACCGCTGCGTGGCATGTCGAAGTTGATCACCAGATCCAGGCCATCGACGTCCAGGCCGCGTGCAGCAACGTCGGTCGCCACGAGGATCTTCACCCCGCCCTGCTTCAGACGGTCGATCGCCAGCTTGCGATCCTTCTGGTCCTTGTCGCCGTGCAGCACGAATGCCTTGTATTCCTGTGCCACCAGGCGCCCGTAGATACGGTCAGCCATGGCCCGGGTGTTGGTGAAAACGATGGCCTTCTGATAGGTCTCGTTGGCCAGCAACCAGTTGACGATCTGTTCTTTGTGCTGGTTGTGGTCGGCGGTGATGATCTGCTGACGGGTGGTTTCGTTCAGCTGGCTGACCGCGTTGAGCTGCAGGTGCTCAGGGTTGTTCAGCACCTTGGCGACCATCTCGCGCAGGCCCGAACCACCGGTGGTGGCGGAAAACAGCATGGTCTGCTGACGGTTGGTGCATTCGTCCACCAGACGCTGCACGTCTTCGGCGAAACCCATGTCGAGCATGCGGTCGGCTTCGTCGAGCACCAGCACTTCGACTTCCTTGAGGTCAAGGTTGCCGGCATTCAGTTGCTCGATCATCCGGCCCGGCGTACCGATCAGGATGTCCGGCACCTTGCGCAGCATGGCGGCCTGGACCTTGAAGTCTTCACCGCCGGTGATCAGGCCGGACTTGATGAAGGTGAACTGCGAGAAGCGTTCAACTTCTTTCAGGGTCTGCTGGGCCAGTTCGCGGGTCGGCAGCAGGATCAGGGTCTTGATGCTGACGCGGATTTTGGCCGGGCCGATCAGGCGGTTGAGGATCGGCAAAACGAAGGCGGCGGTTTTGCCGCTGCCGGTTTGCGCTGTCACCCGCAGGTCACGTCCCTGGAGCGCCAGCGGAATAGCCGCTGCTTGCACAGGCGTTGGCTCGACAAATTTCAGTTCGGCCACGGCTTTGAGCAGGCGTTCGTGCAGGGCGAATTCGGAAAACACGGGTGCTACCTCGAAGAAATACAAAAAATCAGCTGCATAGGGTAACGGTTTCGAGCGCGTAGGCCGAGTTTCTTTATGCAATCGACAGCAAACAGTGGCTTTTTTGTTGCCTGATTTGTCCCGGAACGTAATACAAAGCGTCTTAAATGCTCTAATCGCCCGTCGCGCCTTACAGAAGAATCGTTTCTCCCATGGATATCAAACAGCTCTGGCTCAACGCCCAAGACCTTTGGGGTGCCCTCGATCAGCACCCGCTCCTGCATGCCAGCCTGGCATTGGTCGTGCTCTTGGTGATCGCCCTGGTGCTCGGACGAGTGGCACGCTACCTGATCCTGCATGCCAGCCGAATGCTCGGTCGTCAGCCTGCCTTGCACTGGATCAACGACTTTCGCCACAACAAGGTGTTCCAGCGCCTGGCGCAGATGACGCCGTCGCTGGTGATCCAGTTCGGCCTGCACCTGGTGCCGGAGCTGAGCAAAACCGCGATGATCTTCCTCGGCAACGTGGCGCTGGCGTTCACCATCCTGTTCCTGATGCTGGCGGTGAGCGCGCTGCTCAGTGCCTTGCTCGACATCTACGCCCGCACTGAGCACGCGCGCACCCGCTCGATCAAAGGCTACGTGCAACTGACCAAGATGGTCTTGTACGTGTTCGGGGCAATCATCATCGTCGCCACCCTGATCGACCGCTCGCCGTTGCTGCTGCTATCGGGTCTGGGTGCCATGTCGGCAGTGATTCTATTGGTCTACAAGGACACCCTGCTGTCCTTCGTTGCCAGCGTGCAATTGACCAGCAACGACATGCTGCGGGTCGGCGACTGGATCGAAATGCCACAGGTCGGCGCCGATGGCGATGTGGTGGACATCACCCTGCACACGGTGAAGGTGCAGAACTACGTGTGAGCTTAGACGTACTGGACAGATATCGTGAGCTGGACTTAACTGGACAGACACCTTGATGAGTGTCCTTCCATGTCGCAATCAGGCAGATATCAAAAGGTAGTTCTCACCAACCTGACCATTTGGGAACGCTGCTCAGAAGGTGGCCGAGATGTTTCTGTCAAAAACACGAGCGATAGTCCCGAGCCTCCTGATTACCAAGTTCAGCCGCTCCCTCACTGCCCGCAATCCCTCACTCGTCATTTCGTGATTCTTCAACCGGACGGCAGCATCTGGCGGGATGGGTCTTTGTATCTCTTCGAAAAAGCTCTTCGGGGCGCCAAAGACACAACTCTTGCCAATATTGGTGGGGATCTAACTCATTTCGCCAATGAAATGAGCCGAGCAAATAAAGACTATCTAGATTTTGCCGGCCCGTCATTTAACAGGCCTACGTATTACTATAGACAGCAGCTAAAAAAATTAATATCGAAGGGCGCTTCAAGAAAAACGCAAAATAGAAAAATTTCCACCATGGTTGGCTTCTATCGTTTCAAGACGAGCAAAGGTTTTAAGCCCTCCCAAGATATGTGGCAATCTACGACTAAAATCATCTCTCGGCCGGATCGTCATGGTTTCCAGCATGCGTTTGAGGTGATATGCACAGACCTGACCTTCCCCATAAATTCAAACAACAATTTCGACTGCATACAAGATGGCGGCAACTTATATCCGATCGCCCGCGATGATCAAAAAAACTTACTGATCGCACTGAGACAATTAGCAAACCCAGAAATGTTGTTCATCCATATCATCGCGATGACAACGGGAATGCGGATTCAAACAATTCTTACCCTTCGCATAAAATCAATAAAGCAAGACATCAAAATAAACGAAGAGGATATTCTTTTTCCAGTCCCGACTGGACCGGACACTGGAGTAGACACCAAGCGGGACAAATCGGGAATGGTCCTTATGCCTGGATGGGTACACCAATTACTGACAACGTATCTGGACTCAGAACGAGCTGCTCATAGAAGAAAACAATCCGAACTGGAGGACAATGGACATCAATATCTTTTTTTAACACGAACAGGAAATCCCTACTACATTGCTGAGGAAGATAAACATATCTACGTCTCATCTGAAGCAGGCTCAGCGGTTAGACAGTTTCAAACGCGTATCAACGGAAAACTAAAACAGATAGGACAACACTTCAAATATAGATTCCACGACCTACGGGCGACATTTGGAATGAATCTACTTGAAGACCACATTGCTAAAAATCAAAAAATAGTAGAGAAAATCGGTATTACATCTTACCTACAACTACACGAAATGGAAATTATAGACATGATCAAATCAAGAATGAATCATAGCAGCATTGAAGTTACCCAAGGATATCTTCGTTACAAACAAAATCACGATCTTGTAGGTCGGGCTCAAACAGAGTTCGAATCACACTTGCGAGATCTCGCTACGGAGCATTGGAATAAGCATGAAACCAATTTCCCGGAACGTGATGATTATTGATCCAAAAATTTTAGAGGCTGATCAAGCTCACCAGCTTATTTCTGAGTCGTCAATAGAGCTTGTCGCTCTTTCATTCCAATCCGACTTGATAATCGACATTGGCGCAATGTGCTACGCAGGAAATCTCAACACTAAGCGTTCTAGCATCCGACTGGTCTCTAGCGAGGATTTTAGACCTGAGCGCAAAACACCACTGAAACAATGGCTGATCGCTAAAACGATCAAATTTTATCATGGGCAACGAATTGCTACTTTTTATGGTGAAGTGACGATAATGCGCCATTTCATCTCTTGGTCGGATGCAAATGGATATCACAATGTTCTGGCAACAGCCGAAGCATATAAATCTGCGTTGCAGAACTACTGCCTGAGCATGCAACCCGAAGTCAACAATGGCAAATTGGATAGAAAAACTGGCAGGTTAAAGCAGCGAGAAATACAAAAGTCGGGACGCCAACTTTTCCCCAACACGTCGATTAACTTTGAAACCGACATACCCGCTGTGTGGTCTGAATCGTCCAATGCAAATCCAACGCCGACTCCAAGCGAAGCGGACTTCGGCGAAACCATAGTCATGTGCATGGCGATATTCGATCAATTCACTCACTTCTTAGTCAACGGCTTGAAATTCCCATTTGCAGTGACATTCCCCAATACTAGCGGAGTATTGACAGCGTCGGAATACATTCTAATAACACCTACGGTCGCAAATTCTAGGAAAGCTCGTTCATCGGTTACGTGGGATTACAGTGTCCCTCGTATTCGAAGTTACGGTGAAATTGTAGCATTGAGTAAAGGCGGGACTAAAAGTGTCGCTGGTATGCTGACCAAAGCACATGAACTTCAAGCTAATGCAAATGATGACTTGTTTCACACCACTCGTAGGTGGATCTTGCAGCAGGCACATGACGCTTTTCTTACGCTTTTTGTTGCTAACACTGGTATTAATGAATCCCCAGCTAAAGAATTACCGTGGAGCGACGACTATACTATTGAGGACGATGAACAGGTTGGGTTCGCGGCTATCAAATATCGGGCCAATGGAAAATCGATCACGCTCTCGATTAAGAAAAGTTTCATTCCCTTATTCAGAAAGTATCTTATCCTTCGAAAGTTTGTGAGTAAGCACTTTAATGGCCCTAACCTTTTTTTTCACGTGGATGGAAACAACGGAAAAGTGCATAGCGTACTAAGGAATTCTTCGCTGATTAGATTTGGCTATACAGTTAGAACCTTCATCGACCCAAATTACCCGATGCTAAACTACCGAGAACTTAGGAAATATAAGACCGTATACTTGCTGATGAAGGGTTATTCCGTACCCGTCGTCGCATCAGTAATGCAGAATTCGCCACAAACTGTGGCGAAAAGTTATTCAGATATACACGAGCGCTCGGGCATTGATGAAATTTACTCGATGCTAACTATGCTTCTTGAGGCCCTTGAGAACTATGAACATAAGGAGACACCAGCGGGTGCGTGTAGGTCGATAGACGATCCGTTAGCCCTCAGGCTGATTCCTGTTGGATACGAGCCAAATTGCAAGGACTTCTCTAGCTGCATTTTCTGCCATCACTTTGGTACGCATGTAAATGAAGATGGCATCAGAAAAATACTCAGCATGCGCTACGTTATACAAGAGCGCCTAACATTATGCACTGACGTTGAACACTTCGTGCAAGTGCATGGGGATGCCATCAACCGCATAGACCTGATAATGGCTAGCTTATTGGATGCTCGTCCGGGGATAAAGGCATTGGTTGACAAAGTCTCATCCGAAATCGAAAACGAGTACAAGCTTACTGGCTACTGGAATCGCCAGCTTTATCGCATTCAAAAATTGAGAGGGGCAGAGTGATCATGCCGCAAAAAAAACCCATAATCGCAGCTAAAGATTTCGTCACTCTCATCAACGATGCATACTTGGGCATGTCTTTCTCTCGCATAAACTCAAATATGATTGTTTCGCGAGACGGTTCTGGAAATATCCTTTCGTTATTCATACACGACACATGGCTATTTCCGCTTCTCGCGTTTATGGCAAGAGATAACTATGTATTTTCATTCGATGCTTGGCGTAACAATGCGAAATTTAACAATGAAAATATAGACCTCTGCAAGAAAATCTTTATCATGCTTCTTTATTTCCCTAAGAGCAAAAGCAAAAAACCTGCGCGTCTAAGTACCATGCGGCCGTATATGCATCTTTTACGTATGATTTGCTCATTCGCCGACCGTCTCCAGATTGGGATACTAGACCTAGTTGAAGATGATAATCTTCTCTCGAACTTGCTGGATACATGCCCGAGCACGGCTTTGGTCCAATTGCGCACTATGATGACCAACCTTAACAAAATTGACCTATCGGAAAAAGGGTTTACTTTTAGCGGTCACGCAGTGGCCACAGTCAAGGCAAAAGCTAAAACGTTCAACAGAGAGTCATCCCAACACCCTGTCATTCCAAGCAGGATACTTTGGTTAAAATATTGCCACCAGAAAGAAGTTCTCACAGAGTTTCGCTCACACCAACAACAGCTAATTGAATTAATAAACAAAGCATGTGCCAATCCCTACTATGGTCGTGACTACGCGTACCACAAAGAGTACAAAAAAAAGCGCAGTGACATCCATCCGGAAATCCAGGAGAAGTTAAAAAAAGAAGGCCGATCATTCAAAGTCGCTGTTGCAGAGCACGGCCTTGAAGGTCTTGCGGAAAAGTACAAGTGGGAAAAGATCTCTAGCGTCAGCCACTACTTGTCTCTTGTACAGTTTTGCGCCCGGTGCCACATTCACTTGTTCACACTGATGCGTGAAAGTGAGGCCATAGGGCTGCAACGAGACTGTTTACTTCCAGCCAAAGGGTGGAACAATGAGGCAGTATATCTCGTCGGCGAAAGCACCAAACTTCACAGCCAACCTTTCAAATACAAATGGATAACAATTCCAAAAATCGAAGAGCCAATTGAAATTCTGCATACAATTAATGCACTCATCGCGCCTTATGTTCATTCTGACATGTTAAAGAAAAGTCTTTTTGTGAGCCCTGCGCGTTTACCCATTGCCAATAGCTGCTCCAATTCACAAGAAAACATCCCACGTGTGTGGCTAGACGATGAAATGCCGGATGTTTTGATAACCGAAGAGGATCTTGAGGAACTCGAATTGATCGAACCATGGAGGAATTGGAGGACGGATCCAAAATTCCGTATCGGAACTCCTTGGCGGCTTACATCGCACCAGTACCGCCGATCGATTGCAGTTTTTGCGGGTCAATCTGGGCTTATGTCTTTGCCCGCATTGAAAAGATTGCTTCAGCACCTCACAAAGTTGATGAGCACCTACTATGCACGCGGTTGTTCAATAAACAATTACATGATGAATTTGCTAAACCCTGAGTTAGCGGATGAAATCAAAGCGGCAAAGAGGCATGCCGATGCCGCATTGTATATTCGAGATGTCGTGCATTCCGCAGAATCTCTTCTGGGGGCTCAAGGCTCGCGCCTTATGGATTCGAAGATTAATGTGTGGATCCATCAGCCCCCCGAAGAAACCGCCCGAGAAATTCTGAAGGGTGTGCGATCCTGGTCACCCTCCCCTGTGGGAGGCTGCACATTCAACGGCCCCTGTGATCGAAGAGCACATGGGAATTTTTTATGGTGTCCCTATTGCTCTAATTGTGTTGGTAAACTTTCGGTAATTGATGAAACCATTGAAGAAATCAAATGGGAAATCTCAGAACTTGAGCCTGGCACATTAGAACACAATGCTGAACTTATGAACCTCCAGGACTGGCTGAGCATGCGCGCCATTATACACAAGGCGTAGTTCGTTCCTAGTGCACATTGATAAACGAAGGATATAAATATGCTTACAGATTATGAGGATTCACAGACACTAAAACCCTATTACGAAGCGTTGTTGCGACTCGTATTAGGCATCCCCCAACGGGTCCCTGTTGGCACCAAGATATCACTCAAATCTGTAGCTTTGGAAGCAGGTAAAACTGAAGGAAGCATCAAGAAATCTCGCGCTGTTTTCTCTAACTTAATAACCGAAATCAAATCTCAAGCAAAGAAGCAAATGGAAAGCTTAAAGCCAGGTTCATTAGAAGTACGCTCAGCAAAATTAAAGACAGGCAAAGCAAAAAGCGAAGCTGCTGAATATGAGGAAAAATACAAAGCTGCACTTGGCCGTGAATTAATGCTTTTAGTACAATTAGAAAAACTGGAACAGCAAATAAGCAAAATTCAGAACGTCACTCCGATTAAAAAACGCTGAGATCGAGTCAACTGAAGGACACAGATCACGACTCTTTCGCGCATTATGCAGCCAGGTTTCATCTATTAGATGCGCATATCATAGGGCTTCGCTTGTATTTCATACATTGCCTAAGTTGCGTTGCCGTTCCAGCCCATGGTCGGCTGCTTGCGCCTCAAAAAATAATGCGCTGCCGTTCTTCAGTATAGAGGCCCTTGGCCGACTTAGTCCCTACAGCCATCAACGCTCTTGGGATCTACGTATCATGGATAAACGCGCGCCCTCGGATGTTTTGCTTTCAAGTACGGTCACCGTAGCCGACTACCGTGCTTTCAAACGAGCAAAGGACAAGGTAAGAATCGCTGATTTCGTGTACCAACGATTTCAGGAGCGCTATCTCAAACCCTTCGAGTCTAAGGAGCATAAGCACGGTTTTGCGATGATGGCATGTGCGTGCCTGATGATCGAAATGCTAGAGGCTTTCTGGACTGGCTCCGCAAAGTCGGGTCTCAGCGGAGTTGCTTTCAGCCACTTCTTCGACCGTGTTGATCATTTTTCATCCCTGCGAGAGCACGGCAGACTCTTCTACAAGCACGTCCGTTGCGGAGTCATGCACCAAGGCGAAACAACCGGAGGGTGGCGAATTCGAAGGGATACGTCTCAACTGTTTGACGCGGAAAACTTGGTGATCGATGCCACACGATTTCTATCTGCGCTCGAAGAATCGCTTCGCGAGTATTGTGATTTGCTCAAGGCGTCGCCTTGGGAAAGCGAGGTTTGGAGCCGTCTCCAGATGAAAATGAGGTTTATCTGCGCGGGCGCATTGGTACCGCCTGAGTATCTGGATGTGCCAGTAGCGCCCTAATGCGTTTGCACCACTGGCCGATGGCTCGTCGAAGGGAAAGAGGCCGAGCGGCTCATCCATTCATCCCCTTGAGCCTTGCTCCCCCGGCGGGACACTAAACTCGTATGAGCAAGGGGGAGGAAGCCCATGACCCGAAAAAAATCACAGATACGACCTAAAGACCCAAGGGTTAAGCCGCACACGTGCTCATCGAGCCAGGTCCATTCTGTAGCGCCATTGAAGCCTACGAAGCTTTCCCTGGAGAGCCTGCTAGCAGAAACTCCCGAGAACAATCGAGACGAAGCCTGGGAAAAAATGGCACCGGAGGGAAAGGAATTTTAGCTCGGTAGGATGACAGCCCTGTGGAGCCTTCGGCATCCAATTCGCCAGATCCGTCCGATGCGCGAGCGACCCTGTAGGCAGACGAAATCTGTTCAAGAGATCGGCTCAGAACCCATCTGTAAAGAAACCCCATTTACCGACCAATTCATTTATTGCGAGCGAAATCCTCGACTCAGCCATCAGCTCCGCAGGCGTATAACTCAACGCCACCGCAACCGCCATAGCAAACTCATTCAGCTCTCCTGGTTCGAATGGCCAGACTTGAAGTTTCACCAGCGTCGAGTCGTTGTGACCGTATTCTTCAACAACCTCTATCGTGCCCTCCAAAAGTCGATAATTCGTGAGCGATATGGCCATGGTTTTTTGAGGGTAATCCGCCAACCGCGTGCGCGAATCCAAAAACGTGTCCCCAGCTTCGGCTAGCGCGGGATGGCTGAAAGCACGGACGATCAACGACTTCAACCTCGGCGACGACACAAGACTTCGCACATACCTCAAATCCACAGGACCTTGGCTAAATTCCCATTCCAGTTCGCGGCGCAAATGATCCTGTAGGTTTGGTTGGGCAGCCATCACCACGCACGTCGCGCGGACTAGCTGCGAAGTCATACCCCAACCCCATGCTCAAGCCGTTTGAGCATTAGATAAATCGCTTGGCACCCCTCCTCCGTCGCCAGCATTTCGCTGGGTCGCCGACCTGCAAAGGCAGTGCGTTCTTCCTGCACCCAAAGCACCGCGCGAGTACCAAAAAAAGCCAAAATTGAATCCACGGCTCGCATGTAGCTAGCGATGTAGTTTTCATCCGCCAGATGGGGGGCAATCTGATGTTGATGCCCCGGCTCGGAATGTTTGCCACACCGAGCGACGAGCCAACCTTCAAGACTTGCCACTTTGCCAGGCTCGCCGCAAAGCTCACAGATGTAGCCTGACGCGAGCTGCGCAATTTCGAAAACTGAACCAATACCTTCATCGGCTCCGCTGTGGTAGATCCGCAATTGACCAAACTTCTCTTTCGCCTGCGTGACCAAAACGTCGAGCGCGTGCAACTCAGCACGCCGTTGGACCAACCGCAAACTCGCTTCAATGAGATCCGCCCACCCGTCATTGCATTCAAAACCAAACGTTGCTTGACCTGAAAACTCATGAGGAAAAAGAAGTGCACGATACTCAGCGGCAAGGTGCCTTTCGATGAAATTATTCATCTGTCCTCGACTCCTTGGACCACAAAAGCTCTCGGGGTTGTCCGCGCAGCTCTGATGGATAAATCTGCCCATCCATCACTTCGTATAAGAGCCGCTCATCGACTGTATAAATCGCAGAAAGCTGCTCCATCAACCAGCAACCCCTCTTGTTCAACCAAGGCGGTGATACCAGCTGTACCTGGTGGATAAATTGCTCGGGGCTGTCTTTGGAAGACAGGTCCAGTAGGAAACGTACGGTCGAAACCATGAACTGTTGATGCGAGGAAATTTGTTGGTCAACGGTTTCGTACGTAACGAAAAACCACTCATCGTTCGCCGTTTGTGAAATGTAAGCCCACCGTTGCGCCCCTTCCTCCAACACGAAAAACGGATTCTGCAATCGGGCTTGCGCGTGGGTTTCGAACATATTATGTCTCCAGAACATTGCAATGCGTACTATAGTACGCTGCTAACATTTTCTCAATGTGGCCATATACTCCTTTTTCGGAGTGCCGCATGCGGGAGCTGAATGAAGCGTTTGGACAGGCCTTAAGGGATTTGCGACTCAAGGCCAATCTCGCGCAGGTTGATTTTCCACCGAAAGTCAGCAGGGAGCACGTCAGTCTCCTTGAGCGCGGGCTGCGTTCGCCCAGCCTGGAAACAATCGACAATCTGGCCGAGGTTATGGGCATCTCGCCCTTGGCGCTTGTGCTCCAGTGCTATCTCTACCGCGATCAATCCCAAAGCATCGAGACCCTGATAGGGAAAGCATTGAGCGAGGTCAGAATGGAAATGATTGCTGTCGCGCCCCAAAAAAAGGACGGTGACTCGTCATAAGCTACTCGCCGATTGCGTGGACTCTCCCGTACCAGCCCCCAGCCTTCTTAGTACGAATCTACACGCCCCCCAAGCAAGCACTTCTACACACAGGTAGTGAGGTGAGTGCGATTTGCTCGCTCTCTTGCTTATTGGCCCTTAATTTCCTGAGACCTCATACACGCTGCGCCTGAACCGTTTGAGATGCGAGGATGTCGCGGGAAGCGTACTTATTGTCCAATGAGGCCAGACATGTCGATGTCTGCATTCACGGCTGTGGGTTCGAGAGTTAAAGACATAGAAGGCAATCGAAAACTGTCAGACAGATTCAATCGAGACCAACTCGAAGTACTTAAACTTGCGTTTTTTCGCCTCTGCCTTCGCTTCCTGCTCAGCAATGAGGCTACTCAGAGTGCTCGCCTCGTAAACAAGCACCTCGGCCTTGCCCTCAAATTCCGACATTACACGGAGCGTCACCCTTAATTTCGGCGAGCGAGAAGTCGTAGCCCGTCGGGCTTTCGATACATGTTGTTGATCTGAAGTAACCCGCAGATCCTCAGCCACGGAGGTAACCTCACTGATCGTGGTGCCGAAAAGCGCACGGCGCATCTCTTCTTCGCTCAGGTTCTCTTTCATGCAGATGTCTCGTGTGCTTTGCAGATTGACGAATAGGAAATGGTGAAAAAAAGAACATACCGTTGTGCTTCAAGAGTGGCAGCCCAATCGATCAGGTCCATTCGACGCATTCTAACTGAACCAATGAGGTGACTTCACCGAGGGTAGAAGATCTTCTCTTTTGGTAGGCTTTGTTTTACCGGCACTGTCCAAGCGTGGACTGCTCACATCTCAGCATCACGGATGAATAATGGCCTTATTTTCTCAAGATCAACTCGAAGCGATCGCAAATGCCTTAGGCGACACAGAAACGGGCCTCACTGGTGCTGAAATAGAGCTTTTCTTTGCTTCCGCCAAAATGAATGACCCTGGAAAAATCACAAAACGCATCAGGATTTATAACGCGTTTGTCGAGAGCCAAAATGCCAAGCGTAACCGCACTCATGTGTTGGAATTTATACGCCTTGCCATGAAACCAGCCCGATATAGTCGATCTCCAGAACGCTTCGAGCCGATGCGAGCACTCGTCAACCAAGCTCTCGCATTCGCCTCGCTCATGGTGGACGAAGCAGGAACACTTGTATCAGCGGAGGCGGTGCAAACCCTACCTGAGGCCCAGCGCAGAGCACGCGATCTGCGTGCCGACCTTGAGGGCCGAGGAGTTCATCCCGACGTTCTCAGGTTTTGTCGCTCAGAACTGTTAGCAGATAACTATTTCCACGCAGTTCAGGAAGCAGTGAAAAGCGTTGCAGCAAAGATGAGAGAACGTACAGGTCTGACCGATGACGGTGCGCCGCTGGTAGATCGAGTGCTAGCTGGGGATCCACCTCTTCTCGCCATCAATCCACGCTCAACTGTAAGTGAAAGAAGCGAGCAGAGTGGATTTGCAAATTTGGTTCGAGGCACATTTGGGATGTTCCGCAACCCCGTTGTTCATGAAGCTCGAATACATTGGGATATGACGAAAGAGGACGCGGAAGATTTGCTTACAATCGTTTCGCTTATCCATCGGCGCCTGGACAAAGCCTATATGCCGCCGAGGCTCTGAAAGAACCATGCACACGGAGTTCCAAATTAGCGCACCAGTGAAGACGATTTCTCTATGACTCACGGCCATTAAGCCGACATATCGTCGTTGATGGCTTCTCGGATCAACTTGGCCTCCGCTACGCTGGTATCGCGGGGTAAAACGATGCCATTTTTCACAGCAAGAATTTCGGCCATGACGCTAACCGCGATTTCCGCAGGTGTCTTGCTACCAATATAAATTCCGATAGGTCCGTGCAAGCGTTTGAGTGAGGTTTCCGTCTCCCCAAAATGCTCTATTAGGCGCTCCCGACGCAGTTGACTATTACGACGCGAACCAATGGCACCAATATAAAACGCAGGTCCCCGCAGCGCCTCTATCAAGGCAAGATCGTCGAGCTTCGGGTCATGGCTGAGAGCGATGATGCAGGTTCTCAAGTCAAACGAGAAGTCACGAACCACGTCATCCGGCATGCCGACTATGCGCTCGACTCCGGTCACCGACCAGGTCTCTACATATTCGGGTCGCGGATCGCAGACCGCTACTTTGAAACCATTGAATTGCGCCATGGTAGCTAAGTACTCAGCCAGCGCACCGGCACCGATTATGAGCATTCGATACCCCGGACCGAGCGTGTTGAGCATCTGCTGGCCGTCGAAACTGAACTGCTCCGGTGTAGCACTGTGCTCCAGTGTCACCATGTTGGAGTTCAGTACCAGACTGCGACGCATAAGACGTCCAGCGTCGAGGTGAGATAGCAACTCATCCAGCAACTGCCAGGACGGGCAGAATTCGAGGATCAACTCCAGCGTCCCTCCACATGGCAATCCGAAGCGATGCGCTTCGTCAGCGCTGACGCCGTAACGCACCACCTCAGGTGGCCCCTCCCTCAAACCCGTGCCGCCATGAGCGGCGGTATGTCGGTGGATCAGGTCCTCCTCAATGCAGCCCCCGGACACGCTCCCTATCACCCGACCGTCGTTACGCAAAGCCATCATTGAGCCAACCGGCCGTGGCGACGAACCCCAGGTTCGCGCTACAGTCGCCAGCAGAACACGTTCTCCGGCAGCGAGCCATTCCTGAGCGGAGCGAAGAACTAGCAAATCGATGCTTTCCATCGGGCTCTCCTTACCGCATTTGCAGAATGATCGGGCTGCTGCTAGCTGGGTCGGTGTGTTCACGCAGCTTGCTGGCCGCCTGCGCGTCAACCGCACCGCTTTGGTTTCCCCACATGCTGCGTACAAACGTAAGCACCTCGGCAATCTGCTGATCCGAAAGCTGCTCCCGGAAAGCTGGCATGCGATAGGCGTCTGGCACACCAGCGGCAACGATACGCTGCGAGCCATTGAGGGTGATATTGATCGCCGAGGCGCTCTCTTCGGCGAGTGCTGACGTAGCCCCTGCCACAGGCGGCATCCATTCGGCCTGCCCCTTGCCTTCCATTCCGTGACAAGAAGCGCAGCGGGTGACATAGGTATGGGCGCCGGGCATATCCAGTAGGTCTGCGGCAGACTCCGCCCGATACTGCCAGGGGGGGCCGTCGCGTTTGCTGTCGCCGGGCAGTGACTTGAGATAGCGTGCAATCGCGGCCAGATCCTCGTCACTCATGAACTGCGTAGAGTTGTTGAAAGCCTCGGTCATCGAACCAAAGACGACGGTGTGTTTGTTGCGACCGGTCTTCAGGAACTGAACAATTTCCGGCTCGCTCCAGCGCCCCAAGCCCGTATTGTGATCGTCCCGCAGACTAGGTGCGTACCAGCCGTCGAGCAAGGCACCGGCAAGGAACGGCGAGCCGGATTCATCCAGCGCTTTTTCATTAAATGCCAGCCCCCGTGGGGTATGGCAGCTGCCGCAATGGCCCGCCCCCTGAACAATGTAAGCACCACGGTTCCATAGCTCATCTTCTGCCGGTTTCACTACATAGGGAGTGGTGTCGGCAAAGACGCCATTCCATAGCGCGATAGGCCAACGCATGTTAAGTGGCCAAGGTATCGCGCTTGGGATATTGGCCTGCCGGACCGGCGCCACGCCTTTCATAAAGAACGCATACAAGGCGCGCACATCATCTTCGCTGAGTTTCGCATAGGATGGATATGGCATCGCTGGATACAGCCGCCTCCCACCGGGCGCGATGCCTTGGCGAACGGCGCGGTCAAATTCTGTGAGGCTGTAGCCACCAATGCCGGTTTCTCGATCCGGGGTGACGTTGGTGGCGTGAATCGCGCCCAGCGGAGTTGCCATTTCCAGACCTCCGGCAAAGGGGGCGCCGCCCGGCACACTGTGACAGGCCACACAATCGCTGAGCCGGGCAACATATTCGCCACGGGCGACCAGCGCCGGGTCAATGTCAGCCACTGCCAATTGTTCATTCTCTAGACGTGAGGAGGGCTCGTGGGTGACATACCAAGCCAGCAGGCCCGCCGCGACGAGGCACGGCAGCGCCAGCCAACCAGCAGTTCTTGCGAATCGGCTATTCTTCATTTGTGCTCCGGCGCAGGTCAGGTAAAGGTGTATCGGCTCAAGGGCATGCTGCGAATGCGCTGCCCCGTCAATGCCGCTACCGCATTGGCCACGGCAGGCGCCACAGCTGGCAAGGGCGGCTCGCCGATGCCGCCCATTTTTTCCCCGCTCTCAATAACGCGCACATGTACCCTTGCCATCCGAGAGGGCGGCAAAATCGGATACAAGTCGTAGTTACGTGCCCGAGGCTTACCGTCGATATAGACCGCCTCTTCTACAAGCACCTGAGACAACCCCAGAGCCACGGCCCCGTTGACCTGGGCCTCGACAATCGCCGGGTTGACGATGCTACCCGGATCAATCGCCTGCCAAATGTCATGAACTTTGACCTGCCCCTGCTCAATCGACACCTCTGCGATCACTGCCGTCTGCGTACCGAATGGTGACGCCATGGCTACCCCTCGGGCACGTTTACTGCCATCTTCGGTCGTATACGGACCACGCCTCCAACCTCCTGACAATTCACCCACGGCATTGAGCAGGTTCGTTAGACGCTGGTTGTCACGCAGTAAATGCAGGCGCAGCGCGAACGGGTCTTTACCGCCCTTATCGGCAAGCTCATCGAGAAAGGCCTCATAGAAAAAATCATTGAGCGAGTTGCCGACCGAGCGCCAGTAGCCCAGCATGACCGGGCCCTTGATATAAATCTGGGCGATTCGTTTGTGTGTAATGGCGTACGCCTTACCCGACAATCCCTCAAGAGCAGTTGGGTCCAGCTTTTCTCCCTGCTTGCCAGCGAGTGCCTCGGTCGGACCTTCTGTTGCACTGATCGCTTCGATTGCCAACGGCCAGCCGTCATTGTCCAACGCAGCGCGAAAATTGACCGCTGCGACGGGGCGGAGTACATCCCTCAAAAACTCCTCTTCCCGACTCCAGATCAGTTTGACCGGGCGCCCAACTGCCTTGGCCAAGGCGATGGCCTGAGGATACGGACTGGCCGATTCATACAGAAAATGCCGCCCGAAAAACCCACCCAAAAGTGGCGAGTGGAGCGTAATCCTCGAAGGGTCGAGTCCGGTCCGTTTAGCTATATCAGTCCGGAACATGTCCGGTGCTTGGTTAGGCAGCCAGACCTCCAGGGAACCGTCAGGATTGAATCGCGCCAGAGCCGAAGGCGGCTCTAGTTGGGCATGATGCAGATATTGGTTGTGATAAGTAGCTTCGACCTTTGTTTTGGTGTTAGCCAGCATTGAGGTCACATCGCCTTCGTTTTCGTCGTCACGGGCAGGGCCCTTTGCAGCAGCCAGACGCTTGAAATAATCGTCGGTGGAAAAGTCCGCAGGCATTGCTCGAACTGTGGAATCGGCGGCCGGTTCCTGCCAGTCGACCTGAACAGACTCAACTGCGCGCTTGGCATGCCACCAGCGTTCGGCCACCACCGCTACGGCTCCAGGCAGGCGATGCACTGAATGGACACCCTTCATAGCCTTGACCTGCTCCTCGTTCCGTAAATTACCTACCGTCATGCCTAGGCGAGGAGCATGTTGCACAGCGGCATGCAGCATGCCGTCGACCTTCAAATCGATGGTGTAGAGCGCCTTACCGGTGGACTTGTCATAGGCGTCAAGACGCTTCACCGGTTTACCGATCCAACGGAACTGGCTTGGGTCGCGCAGTTGCACGCTGGTGGGATCCGGTACGGGCAGATCCATGGCGCGCTCCGACAATTCGCCATAGGCGATGGAGCGACCTGATGCTACATGCAGCACCTTGCCGGGTTCGGTAGATAGCTCCCCTACCGGCACCTTGAGCGTTTCTGCCCCTGCCTGTAACAACATGGCCCGCGCCAGAGCCCCAAGGCGACGCATGGTCGGATAGCTCATCCGCACTGACATGCTGCCACCGGTAACCCGCATGCCATTTTCCATCACGACATAGACTTCACCAGGCGGAGCGCACTCAACTAGGAAGGTGGCGGGGTCGGCGTCCAACTCTTCACCCACGATCTGCGCCATCGCGGTAAAGGTGCCCTGCCCTCCCTCAATGAACGGACACAGCAGGCGTATGGTGTTGTCAGGTCGAATTTCGAGGAAGGCAGGAACTTGCGTTCCGCGTTGGGCAGATGCGACGGCAGCTGCCTGCACCCTAGCTGAACCTAGCGGTAGACCGAAGCCCAGCACCAAAGCGCCCACAGCGGTCCCAGTCAGAAAGCGGCGGCGGGACACGTTGATCGGGCCAGTCAAGGGATTGCCCACGAGCTGTTCAACTGAATCGAGGCGAACGTTCATCAAGCATCTCCCTTCTGCGCGGGCTGGCCAGCGAGATCATGCACGGCAGCATGAATGGCGTTGTATGTACCGCAGCGACATAGATTGACCATTGCCGCCTCAATCTGCTCATCACTTGGCTTGGGGGAACGTTTGAGCAGCGCCGTAGCCGCCATCACCTGCCCGGATTGGCAGTAACCACACTGGGCCACCTGATGCTCGACCCAAGAAGCCACCACACGTTTACCGACCTCATCTGACTCGATTGCCTCTATGGTGGTCACCTCACGGCCAACCACACCGGCGACCGGCGTAACGCAGGAGCGCACCACGTTGCCGTCTACCAGCACAGAACACGCCCCGCACTGAGCTAACCCGCAGCCGTATTTGGTGCCGGTCATGCCTAGGTCATCACGGATCACCCACAGCAAGGGAGTGTCGGCGTCAGCATCGACCTGATATGTCTTCTGGTTGATTCGTAGTTCCATGGCTCACCCACTGATCATCGGTTGATGTGCGTTTTTTGGTTTTTTATAAACGGTGATGCAATGCAGCACCGGTAGAAACTGATGTCCGTTTATCCTTCAGCAATGACCTCGGATGGCTCGCCGCGCATTCGCGCGATATCGCGTCTGGGCGCAGCACCGAATAGTCGGCCGTATTCGCGGCTGAACTGCGACGGACTTTCATAACCCACGGCAAATGCTGCTCGCGACACATCCAGCCGCTCGCTAAGCATCAGACGTCGCGCTTCGTTCAAGCGCAGCCATTTTTGGTATTGCAATGGGCTCATGGCAGTGAGTTGGCGGAAGTGGTGATGAAACGTCGCCGCACTCATTTGTACCCGAGCTGCCAGATCATCGATGCGCAGGGGCGTGGTGTAATTGAGCTTGAGCCAGTCGATGGCCTTGGCGATGCGATAGCCCTGGCCATCGACCGCTGTAATTTGCCGAAGGCGCGAGGCCTGATCGGTATGCAGCAACCTATAGTGGATCTCACGCAAGACCAGCGGTGCTAGAACTGGAATCGCCTCCGACTCATCAAGCAATGCCAACAGGCGACCGATTGCACCTTCTAGCGCAACGCCCATGCTGCCGATGCCGACGCCTTTGTTCATAGCCCTGTCGCGTGTCACCGGAAGACTGCCTTTTGCAATCAATTCGGCCAGCATCGAGATATCTAGCTTTAGCACCAGCCCTACACAGGGTTGTTCCGGGCTAGCCGTGAGCACTTCGGAGTTTGCTGGCAGGTCCAGTGAAGTCACCATAAAGCCCGATGGGTCATAGGTGTAGCCTTCCCCCCCGACCCACAAGCGTTTTTCGCCACGAGCAACCAGAATTAGGCTCGGCTCGATCATGCAGGCCGCAGGCGGCGCAGGATGGTCGCGGCGAAACAACGAAAGACCGGCAACCGATGTGGCGTAGTCCCCTGGCTGGGTCAAGCGCGGGTCAATAATCATCGCCAAGGGCGATGCTTGGCATGAACTGGCGTGAATCATGGTGGCAGGCTCCTGTTGGCCGAACTCTAGCCCGCAATCCAGGCGTTTGATATCCACGTCCCCGCAAGGCCAGAGGATTGGGCAAGTATTCAATAGGATCGCGCTACGTTGCAGAGGTAACCGTCAGGACAATGGGTCAATCTGATACAGGAGAGTCCCATGCAATTCTTCGCTTACGGTGCCCGCGCGGGCGACAAACCCCTTGAATCTCTGCGCATCAACAGACGCACTCCCGGCGTCGAAGATATTCAGATCGAAATCGCTTACTGCGGTATTTGCCACTCGGACCTGCACCAGGTGCGTGCTGAGTGGGAAGGCACACAGTTTCCTTGTGTCCCCGGTCACGAGATCGTTGGCCGTGTAGCGACGGTCGGCTCGCAGGTCACCGACTTTTCGCCAGGTGATCTGGTCGGTGTCGGTTGCATTGTCGACAGCTGTAAGCACTGCGATGAATGTGAGGCGGGCTTGGAGAACTATTGCGACGGCATGATCGGTACCTACAACTTTCCTACCCCTGATGCACCAGGTTGGACACTCGGCGGTTATTCTCAAGCCATCGTTGTGCATCAGCGCTATGTGCTGCGTATTCGCCACCCTGAGGCCCAGCTCGCAGCGGTTGCTCCTTTGCTGTGCGCGGGCATTACCACTTGGTCACCATTGCGCCACTGGCAAGCCGGTCCCGGCAAGAAAGTGGGCATTGTTGGTATTGGAGGGCTAGGCCACATGGGCATCAAACTGGCCCACGCCCTTGGCGCGCACGTGGTCGCGTTCACCACATCCGAATCCAAACGTGAAGCGGCAAAAGCCCTGGGCGCTGACGAAGTGGTGATTTCAAGCGATGCACAGCAGATGGCCGCGCACTTGAAAAGCATTGATCTGATCATCAATACCGTGGCGGCACCTCATGATCTGGACGCTTTGTTGGTGTTGCTCAAGCGTGACGGTGCCATGGTACTGGTCGGCGCCCCGGCTTTGCCGCACCCATCGCCCAACGTCTTCAACCTGATCATGAAACGCCGCACGCTAACGGGCTCAATGATTGGCGGCATTCCTGAAACGCAGGAGATGCTGGATTTCTGTGCCGAGCACAGCATCGTTTCGGATATCGAGCTGATCCGCGCCGAACAGATCAACGACGCATACGAGCGGATGCTCAAAGGTGACGTGAAATATCGCTTCGTGATCGACAACGCCACCCTGGCGGATTGAGAGAAACCGTGTACGGGCCGTAATGGCCCGGACGCGCAATCGAAGTTGCGCTATTGAGTCACACGATCAAAAGCGAACGCCCCAGCCTGCCCATTAGAGGGCTATCGCTACCACCGCACTCACCGCTACAGGTCTATTCCAATGTCTTCCCATCACACCGAAAAGCACCGTTGGGGCGCCGTGCTGGCCATGTCGCTGGCCGCCTTCGCTCTGGTAGCCTCCGAATTCATGCCTGTCAGCTTGCTAACACCAATTGCGTTAGACCTACAAGTTACTGAAGGCCAAGCGGGCCAAGGTATTTCCGTGTCCGGCGCATTCGCCTTGATCACCAGCTTGGTCATCGCTGCCATAGCTGCGCGCGTCGAGCGTAAACGACTTCTCCTGTGCCTGACCTTGCTGATGATGGTATCGGGCACAGTGGTTGCGGTCGCGCCAGGCTATCCCTCATTCATGCTCGGGCGCGCCCTCATCGGCGTTGCCATTGGTGGTTTCTGGTCACTGTCAGCGGCCACCGCAATGCGCTTGGTGGCTCCAGCACAAGTGCCACGTGCACTGGCCATCGTCAATGGGGGCAACGCGCTGGCTACCGTGATCGCAGCACCGTTGGGGAGCTATCTTGGCTCGCTGATAGGGTGGCGTGGCGCTTTCTTCTGCATCGTGCCGGTAGCTGCCCTCGCCGCACTCTGGCTATTGCTGACCCTGCCGTCATTCAAGAGCGAACACAACACGAGTAGCGGCAATGCTCTGCGATTGATGAAACAAAGGCCGGTAGCGCTAGGCATGATCGCAGTAAGCGTATTTTTCATGGGGCAGTTCATGCTGTTCACCTACCTGCGGCCGTTTCTCGAAACAGTAACCAGCGTCGATGTATCGACGTTATCACTAATGTTACTTGGGCTGGGCATCGCAGGCTTCGTCGGTACATTTCTGATCGAAAAATTCATCGGCGATGGTCTGTACCGCACTCTGACGATCATCCCTTTGCTGATGGCGGGCATAGCTCAGGCACTGGTGACGTTTGGTTCCGCGCCAGCATTGACCGCAGCCTTGCTGGGTATGTGGGGCCTGGTGGCCACTGCCGCTCCTGTGGGGTGGTGGACTTGGCTGGCCCGGACACTACCAGACGATGCTGAGGCGGGAGGTGGATTGATGGTCGCCATTGTGCAGTTGGCGATATCTGGTGGGGCAATCATCGGAGGTATCGCCTATGACCTCAGCGGTTATCGAGCGACCTTTGAGTTGAGCGCGGCGGTTCTATTGGTGGCAGCAGCTTTCACTTGGCTCGCTGGTCGCGAGGCTTCAAATGCGTCATCTCAAATGTCGAACAATGCCGCAACATGATGTTTTTCTAGAGGTGCAGGAGATTACTCTTTCCTCGTTCGGCTCGCTTAACCGTCAACTACGCTGCGCGGAAGTGAACCAGAGGGCGTTAGCTCGATTTACCAGGAGCGGCGGACGAAAATCAGCTTGTCACGATCATTTGGCAGCTTCCGCACCCTAGTCGACATTGTCAGACGCTATTGACCAGAAGCAGCCGTTCTACGTGATTGGTTCAGTCCTCAATGAGCGTCCCATCGCCTGGGTAACGAAGCGCTTCGACCAATAGCTTAAATGCAGCCGATGCTTGAAGACGACTGGGATAGTAGAGGTGGAAACCTGGAAATGCCGGGCACCATTCCTCCAGCACTCGAATCAAGCGACCGTCGTCGATGTGATGCTGGACTAAAGTTTCTGGGAGATAAGCAATGCCCGCATCGCCCAGACAGGCGTCGAGGGTCTGATAGACCCCGTTGACCACAAGCTGCCCACCAACCTGTATTTTTTGAACCTCACCAGCCCTTTCAAACTCCCATGAGTACAGGCCGCCATATGTTGGAAACCGCATGTTGATGCATTTATAGCTGGTCAAATCATTCGGTAGCTTGGGTATCGGGCTTGTTTTGAAAAAAGCGGGAGAGGCAACCACGGCCATGCGCATATCGGGGGCAATACGCGTTGCGATCATTCCATCTGCAACTTGGTCGCCATACCGAACGCCTGCGTCGTACCGCTCTGAAACGATATCGACCAGCCCGTAGTCGCAATTGACCTCAACGTTGATATCTGGGTACTGAGCCAAAAAGTGGGACAGTACCGGCCACAGAACTGTATGAAAGCTAAAGTCAGCAGCGGTTATGCGAATAGTCCCAGCAGGCTTGTCCCGAAGACCGAGGAGTGTTTGGAAATTTTCCTCCATCGCATCGAAATGGGGGCTCATACTTTCATACAAGGCCCGGCCTGCTTCAGTAAGAGTGACTTTGCGCGTCGTACGCGTGAGTAGACGCAAGCCTAAACGCGCCTCGAAAGATTTTATAGCGTGACTCAGGCCGGATTGGGAGACACGAAGCTGAGCAGCGGCTTTGGTAAAACTCCGCTCTCGTGCGACAGCGATAAATATCAGCAGGTCGTTTGCGTTTTCACGCAGCATCCCTCATCTCCCGTTTCACAAATGATCACCTTCGTACATTGGTGGCAAACATGCACTTACCAGCGAAACTCTACTCGCCCACCAACTCAAACGTCACTTCGATTCGACCGGGGATGTCAAACATCTCAACGCCCTGATCGACCTTGGCAATCAGAATACTTCCAGGAGAGGGAATGGTTTTGCCGTCATGTCGGTAGAACACAGCGATGTCGGGACCAGGCGACCAGAGGATCACCTCACCTACTGCATAAGTGCTGGATCGTGGTCCTGCTGTAGAGATTGCTCTAGGCAAGCCAGCCGCTTTCTCTCGCCCAAATAGATCGTGCATGGTGAGAGTAATTGGCAGGAGAGACGTGAAGTCTCTCGCCGTACTATTGTCGGCCAGCGTTGCGATGATGGATTTTCCATTTGCAGAAATACGAATTTTCATGAGGCTACCTGAGTGCTGACTCCGCATACCCTGCTCTGGATGACCGGAAGGTCCAATGTGGGTCGTATCAGCGAGTATTACCGACCCGAGCAGAAGACCGATGATCAATGGGAGCAAACACTTAAATACCCATTTCGCAGGGTCGTTGCTCATATGAACCTTCCAAACGAAGTCGGGGAAGAATGGAAGGTCATTTTAGAGTACGGAAGCAGCGCACATTAGCCGCCACCATGAGTTGTACTAATGCATGAAATTCATCAAATCGCCTCCTACCTCTCGACCACACCCTCGATCAAATAGACGTCTGCCTTCGCAGATCTTTGACGAATCTTTCTCAGCTCCGTGTACTCCGGTGAGTTGTACCAGGCTTGTGCTTTCTCAACGCTATCGAATTCGATAACTACACGCCGACGTTTCGGGGCGTCTCCCTCCAAAGAGATAGTCCTGCCCCCGCGTACAATGAAGTGGCCTCCATAAGGTTTGAACGTCGATTCAACATTGGCACTGTAGGGCTTAATACCTTCAGGATCTGTTACCTCGAACTCCGCCACGTAATAGACATGGGGAGGAACCGCTGCTGCTTGCGCTGCATACACTGGACTGCTGCCCGTCGACAAAAGTGCCAGCCCCGCCAGTGTTCCTATCATGACCTTTGAGAGATTCATATGCTCATTGCTCCAACTGATACTCGACTGATTAATTCCGACGCTGTCCCAGCAGATGGGCTCCAAGCGCTATCAACGACAGCACTAGCCCCAATGCACACACGGCTGACCATCCAGCATGCGCCCAACCGAGGCTCGCAAGAAATGCACCCAACGATCCGCCTAGAAAGATGCTGGTGACGTACAAGGTATTGATGCGATTACGGGCAGCGGACTCCAAACCAAGGATGGTGTTCTGGCTTGAAACGTTGGCAATAGAAAGGCCGAAGTCCATCAAAATCACTCCGATCACTAAACCTCGTAGCGAGATGTCAACAGCAAATACCACATAAGCAAACAGGCAACATCCGATACCAAACAAACGCCCATTAGCACTGCCAAATCGCTCGATGATGCGTCCGCTGAGATTCGCCGCAATCACACCGACGATACCGACGATGCCGAATGAGCCTGCCACTGCCGCCCCCATCTCGAAAGGAGGACTAGCCAGCAGCAATGCCAACACTGACCAGAACGCAGTGAATACACCAAACAGGCAACCTTGGATAAGGCACGCGCTACGCAGCGGCGCATGTTGCCGGAGCATTTGCCACATCGAAGTAAAAAGAGAGAGGTAGCTCTGCTTGGCTTTTGGAGCCGACTTAGGGAGAGCCTTACCAAGCGTAAGCGCAAGGCTGATAGCTACGAAGCTTGCGACAAAAAACATCGTTCTCCAACCGTATGCCTGCCCGATAAATCCGCTCAACGTCCGGGCGGCTAGAATGCCTGCAAGCACACCGCTAAATACAATTCCCAGTGCCCGCGCACGCTGGGGCTCTTGAACAATGTCTGCCGACATTGGCAAGAGGATTTGAGTAATAACCGCGCCGAATCCCAGAACTCCGCAGGCAACCGCCAACAGAACCAGTGAGGGTGCTATCGCACACGCAAATGCTCCCACAGCCATGACGCATGCGAGGACGACGGATAACCGTCGACGATCCACCAGATCTCCCAAGGGTAAGATGCTCACGAGGGAAACGGTGTAACCCACCATTGGTGCTACTGCGACCCACCCAATGCGTGCTGAAACATCGAAAGTGCCAGCTATTTGAGCTAGTAAAGGCTGGGCATAGTACAGATTCGCTACCGAGGCCCCCGCACATACAGCAAGTACGAGCAGCAGACCTCTTGGGAAAGCGGCTTCCGAGGCTAGCTTTCTAGACTCGCCGGAAGATCCAGCGCCAACCGACATCAGGGTGCCTTGGCGCTAAGCTGTACCGGCTGAGTCTCGATTAGCTCCCTAGACAAAATCATGTCCTTTGTCGTGGCTACGTACTTCTGGAAGTGAGCAGATGCGATATGGCTACGATAGGCCGCATCATTTGCGTAAATCTCAAAGAAATGAAGACGATTCGGATGGTCTTTTTCGGCAACACAATAGATCGATAAAACGCCCGGTTCCAGACGCACTGAATCGGCCATTTCCTCTTTGACAGCTGCTTGATAAGCGTCCAGTTGAGCAGGGTCGATAACAATCTGTGCGATCCGCACAACTTTGTCACTTGGCTCAGCACCATAGGCTGTCTGCCCTAACAGGCATGACAGTGCAAACACACCTAGAAAGGCTGACATCCGCATTCAATTCACTCCTGTTCAAGATTGACGCCAAGGATTCTACAGCGTCAGCCCTTAAGGCATTCATGAGCGCAGCAGATAACTATTATCAAATGACTACCTCAGGTATCAGCTCCTTCCCGCAAAGACTTCCTTGAATACGGGCATCGCAGAGAACACATTTGGCCAGCCTGCGTGAAACGCCAACTGATTAAGCACTTCCGAAGCTTGCTGCTTTGTAAGTCCATTATCCAATGCACGATTGAGGTGGTATGGAATCTGTGCGACCTGACCCGCTGCTACCAAGGCGGTTACTGTTACGAGACTTCGATCACGCGGGGCCAGTCCCGGTCGAAGCCATAGATTGCGGAACAGATAGTCTGTCGTGTTCTGTACGACGCCTGGAGCAACCTCACCGAAATTGGCAGCCACAGTCGTAGCGCGCTTTTTCTCACCCTCCTCATCAAGTGGGAGCAACGCATCATGGATAGATGGCAGAGCCTCTTGCTTGACGCCATTGCGGCTAAACACTTCCTTCGTAGGCAGGATCGCCGCTAGTGCATTGCCCCAGCCTGCGTAAAACGCCAGATGCGTAATGATTTCCGAGATTTCGGCTGGCTTCACCCCGTGCTTCAGAGCCGCCTCCAACGTGGTGCTGAGCTGAACGGACTGACTGCGTGCAATGACCACGGCAAGGGTCACGACGCTACGGTCCCGGGCGGAAAGCTCCACGCGATCCCAAAGTTCACCCTGTACAACACATTCATTGAAGTGACGCAGCGCCGGCGATACGGCATCGACATCTTGCGAAGTCGGTACAACGGACGTACCAGTCATGAGTTGTTCTCCAGAGACGGTGGTGGATAGAAATAGTTGAGGCTGATCAATGGCTGTGTTCATGCGACGCAGACGTAGGGCCGACGTTGTATTCCTCATCCGTCACCTTTTCCATCCACACCACGGCTACGCCATTCAGCGCTTCTTGAACAGCGATGTGAGTCATCGAGGTGGTGGCCGATGCGCCGTGCCAGTGCTTATGCCCTGGCGGGCACCAAATGACGTCACCTGCGCGGATCTCCACAATCGGTTCGCCTTCACATTGGGTCCAACCACAACCAGCGGTGACAATGAGGGTCTGGCCCAAGGGATGGGTGTGCCATGCGGAGCGGGCACCTGGCTCAAACGTGACACTGGCTACAGAAACCCGTGCAGGTTCTGGAGGGAAATTCAGAGGATCAATTCGCACAGTGCCCGTGAAGTAAGCTTCTGGGCCTTTTGCCGAAGCCTGCGAGCCAACACGTTTCAGTTCCATATTTGTTTCTCCTCAATCAGTAAAGTCATTGGAAGGTGGGCTGGAAGCCAGCTACGAGTTATCCAGCAAACAACTCAGCTATGGACTTACTTTAAGAGCATTCGATACCTATGATTAGATGGCAAAATCGGCATGCACTTATGCTAAGGAGCATCAATGCGAGAAAATCTGAATGATCTCTTGGCCTTTCTGACCGTAGCACGTGAGCGAAACTTCACCCGTGCAGCAGCCCAACTGGGTGTTTCACAATCGGCACTGAGTCGAACCATCAGCGCTCTGGAAGCCCGAATGGGATTACGGCTCCTGACGCGCACTACGCGTAGCGTTTCACCCACTGAAGCAGGACGGAGAGTCCTCGCGGCAATCACTCCGCGCTTCGAAGAAATCGACGCAGAATTGGAAGCGCTAAGCGACCTGCGAGACCGGCCAACCGGCACTGTCCGGATCACCACCACTGACTACGCCACACAGACTTACGTCTGGCCACGCCTCAAGTCGCTGTTGCACGAGTACCCGGACATCCGGGTTGAGCTGATCAATGATTACGGGCTTTCGAACATCGTTGAGAAAAGCTACGACATCGGTATTCGACTAGGGGATCAAGTCGAGAAAGACATGATCGCAGCACGTATCAGTCCAGACCTCACCATGGCTATTGTTGGGGCGCCCGGTTATCTGAGCGAACGCGGTCCCTGCGTCACCCCCCAAGATCTGGTCCATCACAACTGCATCAATCTACGCTTGCCAACGCGGGACTCGCTAATGCTCTGGGAACTGAGCAAAGGAGGCCGGGAGTTGCAGGTTCGGGTCGATGGGCAATGGGTTTTCAACAGCACTTACCAAATGCTTGAAGCTGCACTTGAAGGATTCGGTCTGGCGTACCTGCCGTTGGAACTTGCGAAATCCTACGTCAATGCAGGTAGGCTCGTATGTGTGCTGGAGGACTGGTTTCCGACCTATCCTGGGTATCACCTTTTTTACCCCAGTAGGCGGCAGGTATCACAAGCGGTTTCCCTAGTCGTGCAGGCGTTGAAGGCCATAGACACAACAATTCAGAATTGAAGAGCCGACATCATGACCGCGCTCTCTGAATACGGGGCTTAAGAGAATAATTAACGCCACAGCGACTATTGCTGAGTAGCACTCATAACTGCATTCAGTATTTGAGCATTATCGGCAGATTCACCTTCGCATAGGCTCAACAGTTACAGACGCATTGGCTGACCCACTCCCACGCAGACCGAAGCAACGACTCCTGGAAAAGCAATTTGACATCTACCCCCAGCATTCGCGCGACGAATCCAGTGTCCGATTAATGAAACAGGCACACTCTGTCTTTGCATCAGAAGTCGAAAGTGCCGGAGAGCCTCAAGTCAAAGCAATTCAGTTTTCGATGCAGCTGTTGGCGCGGTACTCATGGACATATCGGAGGCTTCGTAATCTTTCATCGCAAGCGCGCGGTCATTACATTCAGCCTCAGCGTCCATACTCACCCACATGCCCACCCAACTCAGCGATAAACAATTATGAGCCATCGTGCCTACGGAGCCGTCAATGCAACTCAGCCGTGTGAATTTGGCAGACATTGTTTACTTCCTTGCCATTGCTCGACATAGCAGTTTCAGCCGCGCGAGCATTGATGTGGGTATCAGTGCGTCCGCACTGAGTCATGCCATGAAAGGACTGGAAGCAAGGCTTGGAGTCCGACTCTTCAACCGGACCACTCGGAGCGTGACGCTGACGGCGGCGGGAGAGGAATTACAAGGTTTGGTCAGTGCGCCAGTCAACGACATCGGCCAGGCGTTGGAGACTCTAAATCGTCTACGTGACGAGCCTGCTGGCCGTATTCGCCTGAACGTTCTGAGCGATGGTGCAAAATTGCTGCTGGGACCTGTACTACCGGTCTTCGTTGAGCGTTATCCGAACATCGAAATCGACCTCACGGTGACCAACAAAATGATCGATGTGATTGGAGACGGCCATGACGCTGGTATTCGATTCGGCGGAACTGTTCCGACCGACATGATTGCTCAACGATTGTCTCCCGATATTCGCTGGTCAGTAGTAGGTACGCCAAACTATTTTGAACGCTTCGGAACCCCGGCCCACCCAACAGACTTGATGCATCATCGCTGCCTTCGCGTGCGCTTGGGAAACGCCCGGATCTATCATTGGCAGTTTGCAAAAGATGACCAGATTCTGGAGATAGATGTTCCTGGCACAATCACACTGGATGAGTCGCGAGTCGGGATTTCCTTAGCGACTCACGGAGCGGGTTTAATGTATGTACCTGCTGCAATTATTGCTCCCCAAATTGCAGAGGGGACGTTGTGCGAAGTGTTAGCAGATTGGTCGCATGTTGATCCAGGATTCCACCTCTACTACTCAAGCTTCAGGCAACTCCCTGTTGGACTCCGTTTGCTGATTGAGTTGATCCGAGAAATGCAACCGATGGGCCCGCTCCCCTGAGCCTAGCGCAGGCCCCTTAGCCCCCCCCCTTCAGAACTCGCGTCCATGAACAGGCTTCAGTCAGCCTACGGTGTAACCACCATCAATGGCCAATGATTGGCCTATGACAAAACTCGATCCTGGGCTGCACAACCACAGCACAGCATCGGCTACCTCGCTAGCTTCACCCAAACGCCCGATGGGTTGAAGCTTCATGAGTTCCGCCATTGCTTCAGGCTGGGTTTCAAGCATCGTTGAAACCATTGGCGTGTTAATGATCCCCGGGCACACCGCATTGATACGGATACCTCGTGCGGCATATTCCAACGCCGCGCTCTTGGTCATGCCCAAAACGCCGTGTTTGCCTGCGTGATAAGCCGAACGCCCGCCAATTCCTACCAGCCCGCCGAGCGAGGAACAATTCACGATGGCGCCACCAGTTTCTTGTTTGCGCATTTGAAGCAACTCGTACTTCATGCAGCTCCAGACACCGCGCATGTTCACAGCATTAACCGCATCAAACTCCTCCCCGCTTGCATCAGCTACTTCTGCAACAGGAGACTGGATACCTGCGTTATTGAATGCAAAATCCAACCGACCGTAGGCAGCGACTGCATGTTCCACCATGGTCTTGACCTGAAGCTCATTGGCGACATCACAGCGAATTGCCATGGCATCGAAGCCCTCAGCGACCAGGGCGCGTGCTTCATTGACAGCAGCCTCCTCATTGAGGTCAGCCAATATTACTTTGGCACCTGCGACCGCGAAGGCTCTGGCAGTCGCTAATCCCATACCAGATGCGGCTCCAGTAACAAGAGCAACTTTGTTGGGGAAGGCGTAAGTGACAGATGAGTTCATTTTGAAGACAGCCTTAAATGGGGAAAGTAAGCGCTAACCTCTAACGTCAAGCGGCCGGAGCTTGACCGGATGTATCCAGCCACCAGCTACTGACAATCAGGTTCAGCAAAAGAGTTGAGCGTTTGCCTCTAAGTCTTCTGGCGTTTAACAAAGACTTCGTTAAACACTGGGACTGCTGAAAAAGCGTTAGGCCAGCCAGCGTAGAAAGCGAGCTGGGTCAGCATTTCAGACGCCTCTATTTGCGTCAGCCCATTGTCCATAGCGCGGTTAAGGTGATAACCAACCTGTCCAGTCTGCCCGTTGGCAACCAGCGAGCTGACGGTGATCAAACTTCGGTCTCTTGGGGCAAGGCCAGGGCGCAGCCACAAATCGCGAAACAGCGCAGAGGTGGTGTACTGAACCAGACCGGGTGATACGGGCCCCACGATCTTGTCGACTTGAGCTACACGTACTTTCTCAGTGGTCTCATCAAGGGCAAGCCGATTTGGCGACACAGGTGCCAGTTGATCAGGTCCAATGCCTCGTTTTAGGAACACTCCCTTGGCAACCAAGATCGTGGCCGTGGCGTTACCCCATCCAGAGTAAAACGCAAGATGATTGATAGTTTCCGACAACTCCAGTGGCTTAACACCATTATCTAGGGCCCGGTTGAAGTGGTACGCCATCTCAACGGTTTGACCACGAGCAATTAGCACAGCCACAGTAACCAAGCTTCGGTCACGGGGGGACAATCCAGGACGTTTCCATATCTCACCGAGGAGCAACGAGTCCGTGCTTTGAGCGAGTGCAGGTGATACCGCTCGTGCATCGTCAGGGGTTGGGACCGACGGTGTCCCTGAGGTTATGGAATTCCTATCAGGAGTTGCGCAGGCGGCCAGAGATAACGACAGTAGTGTGAGGACAAGCTTACGAATAGTCATCGTGCAGCCTCGTACTGCGCATCTGTGACAGGCTCAAGCCACTCGACGTTTTTGCCGTCTAGAGTTTCCTGAATCGCCATATGCGTCATGCCAGTAGTAGCCGTCGCACCATGCCAATGTTTAACCCCAGGAGGCGTCCAAATCACGTCGCCCGGCTTGATAATTTGCTTGTCACCACCAGCTTGCTGAATCCAGCCCATACCTGCTGTAACCACCAGAGTCTGGCCTAGCGGATGCGTGTGCCACATGGAACGGGCGTTTGGTTGGAACGTCACATAACCCGCAGAAACTCGCGAAGGGGCACGCGCTGGAAACAAAGGATCAATACGGGCGCTGCCTGTGAAATTGGAGGGGGCGCCAATGAGCGAGGCCTGCTCACCATTCCTGACGATGCTCATTGTCGCTTCGCTGTCTGCCGCCGTAGCGGTAAGAGGCCCCCCAAGCGTTGAGGCGATCGCGAATAAAGCTGCGAGTGTTCTCATCATTAAGCTCCTGCCTGCGAATCGGGTCAGCACTCAACTTAGTCTATGAGCGACACAGCGACTACCACCCCTTCGTCTCACGAAGTTATGAGCGACATTCATCAATACAGCTGTTTTGGTTCGAAAATCAACGCCACGCTCTTTGATGAATGCTGCTCAACAGTTCGTCCTTGTTTTCACCATATTACGGGAGTGATTACTGAGTTAGCGTGAACGGCGTTACCACCTAAAAAACCTAATCACTTATCTCCAATGTGCTACTGCGACTGCTCTGGACACCTTCAGAAGCAGCGATGCGGAGACGCTTTGGCGTTTCCGCAGACTGTCTCTGCCAAGAGAAAAGCTCTTATGTAGCCATGCAGATAGCGAGCATCGGCGCAGGCTGAAGGAGCCCTTATGAACTGGGAAAAATCAGAACTGGAAAAAATCATCAAGGCCGACGATCTACACATAGCCCCTTTTCGATTTGACGGGCGAACTTACGGCACACCTACCTGGATCTGGTGTGTCGAGGTCGATGGAAGTCTATATGTGCGCGCCTACAACGGTGTCCAGTCGAGCTGGTATCAGGCAGCAACGGAACGCAAGACGGGACAGATTGTTGTTATGGGAATCGCATGTCCGGTGCAATTCGAGACCGTCGAAGCATCGTTGAATGGCCGTGTAGATGACGCATATCGGGCCAAATACGCAGCCAGCCGATACCTGTCCTCAATGATCAGCGAACGCGCTAAAGCGACGACGTTACGTCTTTTACCGTTGAACAAAGGTTTTAGATTTCCCCATGAGTGAATTGGACATTTCATCCCAACCGAAAGACAACCTTCGCCTGAATGATCAAGCTCAGGATCATGGCCTGAGGATCCTGCTCATCCTGAGCATGTTGATGGCGTTTGCCTCCATTTCGACTGACCTGTACCTACCCGCAATGCCTATGATGGCGGCAGCCCTCCATGTCAGCGGAGGAACGCTGGAGTTAACTGTCACCGGCTACCTCATCGGCTTCAGCACCGGACAATTGGTTTGGGGGCCGGTCAGTGACCGATTCGGTCGCAAGCTGCCGGTTGCCGTCGGGTTGGTGCTGTTCATCATCGGTTCGGCAGGATGTGCTTTGGCAACTGACGGCACGCAGATCATCACTTGGCGTGTAGTACAGGCACTAGGAGCTTGCGCCAACGTAGTGCTGGCACGCGCCATGGTTCGGGATCTTTACCAGGGCCGCAAAGCGGCCCAGAAGATGTCCACGCTGATGACAATCATGGCCATCGCCCCCCTCGCGGGCCCGACTGTAGGTGGACAAATTCTGAGGTTGGGATCGTGGCAAGCCATTTTCTGGGTACTGGTGCTGATCGCCGTCGCAACCTTGATCAGCTTGGTGATGCTCCCTGAAACGTTGCCCCACAGCCGTCGAAGTGCCGCATCCCTGAAGGAGATCATCGCGAGATACGGCAGATTCTTTGGCGACCGTCGCTTTGTTGGCTACACGGCAGCAGGAGCATTCTTCTACGCGGGAACGTTCGCCTACATCGCAGCATCCCCATTTGCATACATCACCTATCACCACGTTTCGCCGCAGATATACGGAGTGCTTTTTGCGGCGGGGATCATCGGAATGATGGTCACTGCACAGGTCAATGCCAGGCTGCTCGACCGTTATGACACACAAACGATGATGATGGTGGGCGCACTAATGTCAGCGTGTGCGGGGTTGTTGCTAGCGCTCGATACTTGGTCCGACTGGGGCGGATTAGCTTTGATGATTTTCTCGTGCCTGTTATTCGTCGCAGCCACAGGTCTCGTATTGGCAAACTCAATCGCTGGAGCGTTGAATCGCTTTCCACAATCGAGTGGGTCGGCTTCAGCTCTCGTGGGCTTCCTTCAGTACGGCTCAGCCATGATTGGATCGGCCATGGTCGCCATCTTCGCAGATGACACTCCATGGCCTTTGGGTGCTGTACTTGCCGCGTGCGGGGTCGGCTGTGCTCTATGTGCATTCTGGGTACGGCGCATGGAGAATGCGACGCTACCTGAGTAATCTTTGGTTCTTGCCGAGGTTGAATAGCAGGACATTGGTGTTCAACCTCGGGGCTTAGTCGATAAGGGCTATCGCTCCTTCTGTATGGGCTGCGCTGCAACCATCTGCGCCGACCATCCCCCACCCAACGCGCGTATCAGTTGGACCGTTGCCCGGCGCTGCCGGGTATTCAAGTCCAGTGCACTGCGTCGCGATTGAAGGTTCGCAGTCTGTGCCGTGACCACCTCGATATAGCTCACCGCGCCGTCGCGATAGAGGTTGTTAGCCAAATCAAGAGCACGCTGGGTTGCAACAACTGCCCGCTGTTCGTCGCTCGCAGCCTCCCCGTATCTGTTCAGCGACGAGAGCTGATCTTCCACTTGCTGAAAAGCCGACAAAACGACACCTCGATACACATGCCCTTCCTGATCAAGTACCGCTTCTGCACGGGCTATTTCCGCTTTTCGACGGCCACCATCGAAGAGACTGACCAGTAAGCCGGGACCGGCTGCCCAAAAAATATTCGGGGCGGAGAGAAAGTTACCGAAATCGTCGCTCTGATATCCGCCTATCCCGCTCAATCGAACGGAGGGGAAATAGGCCTTGCGCGCTACGCCGACACTGGCATTGGCCGCTGCAATCCGATGCTGCGCTGCCGCGATGTCTGGACGGCGTTGCAACAAGTCGGAGGGTATGCCCAACGGAATCACAGGGACGTCACCGGCAAGCAGTTTTGGCTCCAATGAGAAGCTCGAAGCATTCGCCCCCACCAAGGCAGCAATAGCATGTTCAAGCAATGCGCGTTGAGCCTGAACCTGATGTAGCTGCGAACCCGCAGTCTCAAGTTGTGCCTGTGCTCGGGCAAGATCCAAACCCGATGCGACGCCTCCTCGATGACGCTCGGCAGCCATGGACGCCGCCCGCGCGTATGCACTTTCAGTTTCTTGCAGCAGGCTGATCTCCTTATCGGCCCCTCTCAATGCAACCACTGTATCTGCGAGTTGAATTTGCAGCGCCAAACGCGCCGACGCAAGATCGGCCTGAGCGGCCTGCTCTTGGGATACTCCTGCCGCGACTTGCTGGCTTACGCGCCCCCAGAGGTCGATTTCGTAATCAAAATTCAGAGCAAGAGTGGCACTGCTGTAATTATCTGGGGATGATTCACCGCGTAACGGTCGACGCTCCGATTGACGATTGCGAGCCCCGTTTAGGCTTGAGTCAACAGACGGCATGCGTGCGGCCCGAATGGTATCGGTGGTCGCGCGTGCTTGCTGATAACGCGCCAGTGCGCTTCCAAGATCGGGGCTGTTGGCGATCAACCGCGCCTCCAGGCGATCAAGTTCAGGATCCTTGTAAATGGACCACCATTTTTCCTGGGCCAACGGAATGGATGTGGCAGAGACATCGCCCCTTTTTTCCTTGTAATTGTCTGTGATCGGTACCTGTGGCAACGGGGGTTGTGGGGCAGACGCGCATCCGGTCAACACAGCGAGGGTTGCAATGACATACGCCCCTCTCATGGCTTAGCTCCTTCGGTTTCAGCGACGGCTATACGGACGGGATCGCCATTGGCTATCCCGTCCGGTGGGTTATTGATAACCCGATCCGACTCCTGCAAGCCTGCCAACTGAATGATATTTCCAAAGTCACGGGCGATGGTTACCTGCCGCAGTTGTGCAAGACCATCATTTCCGACTGCCGCCACCTGAACACCAGATTTACCAAGAATAATTGCGCTCGGTGGCAAGCCGAACTGCTGCGCCACGGAACTCTGCCCATCAAATCGCACCAACGCGAAACCACCCGGCAACAGCTCACCAGAAGGATTGTCCACCGTGAGCTGCACTCTCATGGCCCCCGTTCCTGTATTAATCGCTTGGGCAAGCGACTGTACGGTTGCAGAGTAAGTGTGGTCCGGCCTCTCAGGTACGCTGAGCTTTGCTGGGCTCCCCTCCTGAATATTGGCAACCTGCCGTTGCGGCACATCCACATACACTCTTATTCGACGTGTATCCGAGACGACAAATAGCTCACTACCTGAGTTCATCCCACCATTGATCAATGCCCCTACATCGGTGTTACGAGCCGTGATGACACCATCAAACGGCGCAACAAGACGCTTGAATTGCTGCTGGGCCAGCAAGCGCTCGACGTTCGCAGTCAGTGCGCTTACTTCAGCTTTTTTCGCTTGAAAATCAGCCGCCCGCTCTTCGGCTTCCTGCCGCGAAACAGAGTCGCTGGCAAGAAGTGCTTGCCAGCGCTTCGCAGTAGATTCGGCTAGGGAGGCATCGCTACGTGCACGTACTAACTCTGCACGAGCCTGGAGGATCTGTTGGTCGAGATCTGGCGTTTCGATCTCAGCCAATACCTGACCAGCCTTAACCTTGTCGCCAATATCGACCATCCAACGCTGGAGATAGCCACTGACTCGGGCATGAATCGGTGCTCGGGACCAAGCTTCGATACGGGCGGACAGCTCAATCGTCGATGCAGGTACAGCTGTGGGAGAAATCAAAGCAACAGATTTGGTGCTCTGGACATGGGCTCGACTCTCCAGCGCCTCAGCACGAGACCAACGTAAAAACAGGCCGGTGATCACCACGACGAGAGCGATACAGATAAGGATCAACGCAGCCGGGCGGCGCAAGATGTGGACGGATTCAGTACTCATATCAAGCAACTCCAGAGACAGACAACGCTTGCGCAGATTTGGCGCGACTTGAGTTACGCCCGTGCACAAGGCTGAACAGCACAGGCACAAACATCAGAGTGGCGATGGTGGCGAAGATCAGACCGCCAATGACCGCTCGACCCAACGGAGCGTTTTGCTCACCGCCCTCGCCCACGCCAAGCGCCATCGGCAACATTCCGATAATCATCGCCAGGGCAGTCATCAACACGGGACGGAAACGGACAAAGCCAGCCTCCAGGGCGGCAGCCACTGGGTCGCCGATTAGTTCGAGCTGTTCACGGGCGAAACTGACCACAAGGACACTATTGGCAGTGGCCACCCCCATACACATGATTGCCCCCGTGAGCGCAGGCACTGATAGCGTCGTGTCTGTGGCAAACAGCATCCAGACGATGCCCGCCAGCGCAGCGGACAAACCGGAAACGATGACTGCCGGATCCAACCAGGACTGGAAATTCACAACGATGAGCAGATAGATCAGGACAATGGCGCCGATCAACCCGAATAGCAGTCCGGAGAAGGCTTTCTCCATGGTCTGTACCTGCCCGAGAAGATGCACGGATGAACCTTTCGGCACATCATCCTCCGTATCGGCCAACACCTTGCGGATATCTGCGGCAACAGCAGCAAGATCTCTGTCCTGTGTAGCAGCATGGATCTGGACCATTGGCTGAATGTTGTAATGGCTCACAAGTGCGCTGCCAGTGGTTCGCTCAAAACGTGCAACACCTCCCAACGTTGTACCCGCAGGTGAAACACCGTTCCCTACAGGAAGATTCGAAAGCGCCGCTAGCGAGTCGAGATCGTACTGAGGGGTCTGCATCACAATGGAATAACTCACTCCATTAGCGGGATTGAGCCAGTAGGTCGGCGCGACCTGGCTGCTACCTGCAAGATTGATCACTAGACTGTTGGCGACATCGCGCGTGTTCAGCCCCAGCAGCCCTCCCTGCGCCCGATCAAAATCGATGTTGAATTTGGGCGCCATGTTCGATTGCTGAATGCGGGCATCCGCTACACCTGGAATTGCGCGGATACTTTTGAGTAAGCGCTGCGCGTAACCGAAATTCGCCTCAATGTTCGCCCCCCTCACCTGTATATCAATCGGTGCGGGTGCGCCGAAGTTAAGGATCTGGCTGACGATATCAGCGGGTGGGAATGAAAACGTCGCATCAGGAAAACGCTCAGGTAGGATCTCGCGTAACTGCCGCACGTAATCGGCAGTAGGGCGGTGCCCGTCTCGTAATGCGATTTGGAAGTCGCCATCCTGTGAGCCCATTACGCCCGTGTTGTTGTAGGTCGTATTGGTAGGGCTATTCGGCAAGCCGATGTTATCAACCAACGTCTCAATCTCTTCGGAGGGGATGACCTCACGAACTGCTCGTTCAATGTGCGCAAAGCGTGCGGCCGTTTCCTCTACTTGTGTGCCTACTGGAAGACGGACATGCATCAGCACCTGCCCAGAGTCGACCGTAGGAAAGAAATTCGCGCCGAGGAAAGGCACCAAGCCGAAGGAAAGCATTACGACTGCGGCGAATCCGACGAGAAAGGCTTTGCGGGTAGCCAATGCCCGCTCAAGCAGGTCGCGATAGCCACCACGAAAGCGCTCAAAGCGTTTCTCGAAATCACGTTGAAACCGAACCAGCGGGTTGCGCGACTGGGTCACGGCGTGCGCATCTGCGTGGATGCCTTCGCTCATTGCATGGGGCTTCAACAGATACTTGGCCATTGTTGGAACCAAGGTCCGTGACAAAATGAAAGAGCACACCATGGCAAAAATGACCGACAACGCCATAGGTACAAACAGGAAGCGTGATACGCCTTCCAGGAAGAACATCGGCACAAATGCTATGCAGATACAAAGGAGCGAAACGAACGCTGGGGTGACGATTTGCCGAGCACCGTCAAGGATCGATGTTTCTACATCCTTACCCTGTTCGAGATGCCAGTTAATGTTTTCGATGGTGACTGTTGCATCGTCCACCAATATGCCGATGGCAAGCGCAAGCCCCCCTAGGGTCATCAAGTTCAATGTCTGCCCGAGCGCGGAAAGCGCCAGGATTGAACCGAGGATCGACAGTGGAATCGAAATTGCGATGATGATCGTCGAGCGCCAACTCCCCAGAAATAGCAAAATCATGATGCTCGTCAGAACAGCCGCGATAGCACCTTCGAGCGCCACTCCCTTGATTGCAGCTCGAACGAAAACAGATTGATCATTGATCGCCAAAACCCGCAGTGAGTCGGGGAGCGCTCCGCGCATCTGATCCAGCTTCTCGCGGATGCCGTCTACGATAGACAGCGTGGAGACAGATCCGTTTTTCAAGACAGAGAGCAAGACAGAGCGCCCACCGTCAACGTGCACGATGTTCGTCTGCACGGCGCTGCCATCGCGCACGTCCGCAACATCACGCATGAAAATAGTGGATCCGTTGACGAACTTGACCGGAATACGACCAATATCCTCAATCAGGGTTGGTGCGCTATTAAGCTGTAGCGTGTATTCCAGCCCCCCGATTTTTTGAGTACCAACTGGGATAAGGACGTTGTGCACGGCCAATGCGGCCGCGACATCCTGGGCCGAGAGACCTCGCGCCTGAAGAGCTTCCGGTCTGACATCGATTTGGACTTGACGCTGCTTACCACCGTAAGGCCACGGAACCACAGCGCCAGGTACTGTGATGAGCTGAGTACGTACATCATTGGTCGCGACATCGAAAAGCGACTGCTCAGATAGGGTCCACACTATTTCCATGCCTCGTGCGTTATTAACGTCAGTAGTCGTGAGATCCAATACAGCCAATTTTTTAGTACCGAACCCGGCCCAACGAAATTCGTTGATCAGAATGTCCATCAAAATCACAAATTATGGACATATTGAAAAATTTCTTAACTTATTGATTTGGATAATTTTTTGTGTCCATGTCCATGCCTAAGCTCACTAATACAGAACTTCGACAAGACCATCGTTTCCATCCCGACCTGGCGCCTGATGTCCGAGTCGTTCAAGAACTGGCGTGGCATGCAGCAGTCCGGTGGTCGACGGATCAAGCGCAGCCTGTTCATCGACGCCAGCGGTGTGCGTTTCATCCGCGATGACGAAGAGCAGAAACTGTCCCAGGTGCATTTACTGACTGACTACATCAGCCGCAAACAGGCTGAACTCAAGGCCTGGAATGAAGCCCAGGGCAACGTCGCGGCCATGTCGGCCAACCGTCGGCGCATGACCAACATCGGGACATTTCGCGCCTATGCCCTGGCGTACCTGAAGAGTCACCCGGAGGTCCAGCCGAACATGACCTGTATGGTTCGGCAGATGCAGACCACGGCCCAGGGCGTTCCACTGGAAATCTACTGTTTCACCCGCACCACGGCGTGGGCCGATTACGAGCGAATCCAGGGGGATATTTTCGACTACCTGCTGGCGGTGCTGCCGGAGTTCGGGTTGAGCCTTTATCAGCAGCCCAGCGGCACGGATTTGCGCGCCGGCTTGCTGCCGGCGGTCCTCGGCGCCAGCCATATTCCCGAGCCGGAAAAGCACATCATGTAGCACCGGTCTTGCGGCGCGCATGATCAATGGCGCCCATCCGGTCATAACTTATCAAGAACCCACTGTTGAACAGCGGCTGTATCGTTTATATCCCCGTCAAAAACGAACCGGGGGTCATAACTTTGATTATTGCCTCGCGTTCGGCCTCTCCATACTTTTAACGGTAGCCAGAACCGGGCGCCACTCGGCAGCGTTTGAGCGCCTATATCGATATAAAGCGTATCGGCGCTCGTAGGTAACCCAAAATGAACAACCCCCGGAACAGCAAGCACGACGTCCGCAAAATCCAGACAGGCACTCGCGCAAAATGAGTCAGTCACCAGTGCAAGCTGACCTTTGAAACCCTGGTCATTGGCGCCTCTTGCTCCCTCTTGATCAACCGAAGAAGTGCCCGGCTGTCGCAACCAGTCTTTTTTCTCGTGAAGGGCAGATTCCATCGATCGGGTTAAACCGAAAACAAACCTATACGGCTCACTGTTTTTCCCATAGTCGCTTTCCATGGCAGTGAGCGCTTTATTGAGCGTTGAGAGTGCAAAAGGCGAAACACGCCACATCGCATACGCATGAGAGGACTCATCCAGGCTTTTTGCCCGTTGCGGGCCTAATAGAGCAGACAGTATTTCAGCCCCCACCAAACTGTTACCGCCGCGATTACCTCGTGTATCGAGCACAACCAGCTTGGCATCATCGATACGCTTGATGGCGTCGAGCATTTTATCGAGGGAAGCATTCTCGGCGGCTGACGGCATGAAGTTTGATGCCTGTATCCAGTACCGCCCTCCCCCCAAATTCTGGAGCGTTTGGGGTGGTTGCGGCTGGCGCAAAAAGGCTGCCAATTGCCCGTGATCTTCTTGCCATAACAGAGGAAAGTGTTGCCTGACGCCATTCGGGAGAACAACCAGACAACTTTTTGACAAGGTCCTCGCCAGCACGGGGTAGCTGGCATCATCGACCGTCAACTGCTTAGCCAAATGCAACCAGGTCGACGTTAGATCAAGCCTGCGATCAATATAAGGAGACAGTTCACTCTCCAGAATCTCGCGGACTGATTTGTTATCACAGGCTATAACCTCGGAATCTAGCGGCGGTAACGGTACAGGCCAATTTTTAGCAACGTGCTTTACAACGAATCTCTGCCCCTGCAGATCCAGAAGAAAGCCTGCCCAGGAAGATTTCCCTGGATTGTTTTGACTCAGGCCAACATGTCCGTCCTTGAAGCCGGCAATGTAAAAATCAAGGACGGCTTGGGAGTCTTTCCGTGAGTCGACACGTTTGGACAGCTCACTCGCTTTCAGAAAGCCCTGTTCAACCCAGTCTGTAAACGCCTGGTTATTACTGTCCAAGACGCCAGGATGAGCAGTGACGATCAGTTGCCGCATGACCAGAAGGTCATCGATCGTTGATTGTTTCCAATCTTTTGTACGCGCTTGTTCAGCCAACACAGCTTCTGGCGTAGACACCATCAAGCCAGCCCACAGGCAGACACCCACAGCCATTTTTTTGCACGCATATTTCATGCTGCCATTCCCTTGGTTCTTCCGCTGTCCATGGCTTACCAGCCTGCTTGCGGGTCCAACTGCCGCACCCTGCGGCAGCGCCTACACGAATTTGGCTACGCGCCGGATGCCCAAACGACTGATCCACACCGCTAGCAGAATCACACCACCGCCAAGGAGCAACCGTCCCAGTTCTTCATGCTGATTCCAGATCAGCAGATTGATCAGCAATCCGACCGGCACATGCAGGTTGTTCATCACCGCCAATGTTCCGCCATTGACCAGGCACGCGCCTTTGTTCCACCAGTACAGCCCCAAGGCAGTCGAGACCAGGCCGAGGAACAGCAGCACGCCCCATTGCAGCGGCGCTTCAGGCAGGAAGTTCTGTTTACCGAACAACAGAAATGCCGGCAATGCCACCGCCAGTGCGCCCAGATAGAAGTAGCCGAAGCGCCGATAATGCGGCAGGTCGCTCGGGTGCCGCGCCACCAGATGCTTGTAGAGCACCTGCCCGGCGGCGTAGGTGAAGTTGGCCAATTGCAGCAGCAGGAAACCCATGAAGAAGTCCGGGTTGATCCGGTCATAACGAATCACCGCCGCGCCCGCGACCGCCACCAGTGCAGCGATCAATGCCCAGGTATTGAAGCGGCGATTGAGCGCATCCTCGATCAGGGTCACGTGCAACGGCGTGAGGATGGTGAACAGCAACACTTCCGGCACCGTCAACACACGGAAACTCAAGTACAGGCAAACGTAGGTCACACCAAACTGCAACGCGCCGATCAGCAACATGCCGCGCATGAAGGCCGGCTCCACCGAGCGCCAGCGCGTCAGTGGAATGAACACCAGCCCGGCCAGCAGCACGCGCACCAGTACCGCGAAGTAACTGTCGACATGGCCGGCGAGGTATTCGCCGATCAGACTGAAGGAAAACGCCTGGATCAGCGTGACAAAAAGTAGATAGCCCATGCTCGCCTCGTTTCGAATGGCGGCGACGATAGCGGTTTTTGCCGGTGATCGCACTAAACCCTGTAGGAGCAAAGCTTGCTCGCGATGGCTGAGTGTCAGTCGACAACGATGTGACTGACCCACCGCTATCGCGAGCAAGCTTTGCTCCTACAGGGATAGGCAAGATCATCAAATCGCAGGCAAAAAAAAGCCCGATCTCGCTAAAGCGTTCAATCGGGCCAGGGCACTCAGGAGCAATAAGTGCAAAGGGAGGTTCGATGCGCGTACAGGCTTGAAGGGTTGCGCCAGGTCACTAGACCATCCAGCGATTATCTGGCGATTAACCGGTCAGGCCACCTGCGAAAGCTTGGCATTGGCCTGGTTCAGACCCTTCTCCTGGAAGCCGCCGCCCAGGTTCATGCCTTCGGCGTGAATGAACGTGACGTCGTGGATGCCGATGAAGCCCATGACCTGACGCAGGTAGGGTTCCTGGTGATCCGATGGCGCGCCGGCATGGATGCCGCCGCGAGCGGTCAGCACATAGGCGCGCTTGCCGTTGAGCAAACCCTGGGGACCGGTTTCGGTGTACTTGAAGGTCACGCCGGCACGCAGCACATGATCGAGCCAGGCTTTGAGGGTGCTCGGAATGGCGAAGTTGTACATCGGTGCGGCCATGACCAGTACGTCGGCGGCCAGCAATTCGTCGGTCAACTGGTTGGAACGTTCCAGGGACAGTTGTTCGATGTCACTGCGCTGATCGGCAGGTTTCATCCAGCCACCCAGCAGATTGATGTCCAGGTGCGGCACCGGGTTGACGGCCAGGTCACGAACGGTGATCTGGTCCTGCGGATGCGCGGCTTTCCACTGGTTGATAAAGGTCTGGGTCAGTTGACGGGAAACTGAGTCTTGCTGACGGGCACTGCTTTCGATGATCAGAACGCGGGACATGGGATGTAGGCTCCATCTGAGAATGCTGTAAGTCGATGGAGTGAAGGTTAAACAGAGTCATATCGATGAAAAAGCGCAAATAACTGCTATAACCCATCAATAAATTCGTTTATAAGCGGAGCATAGCCAGCTGACCTGCTCCGCTGGGGGTCATTTCGGCTTGCAGGTCATGCTGATGTACAGCTTGATGATTTTGCGATTGAACTTGGCTGACAGGTCGGCGCTTTTGCCGGCATCCAGATTAACCCTGCGCGTCTTTGGCGATTCGGGGCCATTGCGGAACACCACCGCGCATTCGGCAGCGATATCACCGTAGTTGTTCACGGTGATCGAACCCAGATCGTAATCGGAGGCGTAAGTGGTGTAGTCGATCTTCAGGCCATTGAGTTCTTTTTGTACGTCGATCGGATAAGCAAACGCAGTCAGCGGCAACATCGCCAGCAGCACAAAACCAATTTTTTTCATTCAGCAGTCTCCAATAAGAACTGCGCAGCTTAGGACAAGAGGAGCTCCACATGAAAGCGCCCCGCGTGACCCTTGATCAATGGCGAACGCTTCAGGCCGTGGTCGACCACGGTGGTTTCGCCCAGGCCGCCGAAGCGCTGCACCGCTCGCAATCGTCAGTCAGTTACACCGTGGCGCGCATGCAGGACCAGCTCGGCGTGCCGCTGTTGCGCATCGACGGGCGCAAAGCGGTGCTCACCGAAGCCGGTGGCGTGCTGTTGCGCCGATCCCGGCAACTGGTGAAACAGGCCAGCCAACTGGAAGACCTGGCTCACCACATGGAACAAGGCTGGGAAGCCGAAGTGCGCCTGGTGGTCGACGCCGCTTATCCCAGCGCCCGCCTCGTCCGCGCGCTGACCGCGTTCATGCCGCAAAGCCGCGGCTGCCGGGTGCGCCTGCGCGAAGAGGTGTTGTCAGGCGTCGAGGAAGTATTACTGGAAGGCGTAGCCGATCTGGCCATCACCGGCTTGAGCATCCCGGGTTACCTGGGCGCGGAATTGAGCGATGTCGAATTCGTCGCGGTCGCCCACCCCGAACATCCCCTGCACCGCCTGAACCGTGAACTGAATTTCCAGGACCTGGAAAGCCAGATGCAAGTGGTGATACGCGACTCCGGTCGCCAGCAACCACGAGATGTCGGCTGGCTCGGCGCCGAACAACGCTGGACCGTCGGCAGCCTGGCCACCGCCGCCACCTTCGTCAGTAGTGGCCTGGGGTTCGCCTGGTTGCCCAGGCATATGATTGAACGCGAACTTCGAGAAGGCACGCTCAAGCTGCTACCGTTGGATCAGGGTGGCAGCCGCAACCCGAGTTTTTACCTGTATTCGAACAAGGACAAACCGCTCGGACCAGCCACGCAGATTCTCATCGAACTGCTGCGCACTTTCGACACCGCGCCGCTGGACGCACCTTTCGCGGCCCCTGAACAAGCCTGACACGGAGTGTACCCATGGCCTATTTCGAACACGAAGGTTGTAACCTGCACTATGAGGAATATGGCCACGGCACGCCGTTGCTGCTGGTCCACGGCCTGGGTTCCAGCACGCTGGACTGGGAAAAACAGATCCCCGCGCTGGCGACGCGCTACCGGGTGATCGTCCCCGATGTACGCGGTCACGGTCGCTCCGACAAACCTCGCGAGCGCTACAGCATCGCCGGGTTCAGCGCCGATCTAGTCGCACTGATCGAGCATCTGAATCTCGGCCCGACTCATTATGTGGGCTTGTCCATGGGCGGCATGATCGGCTTTCAACTGGCCGTGGATCAGCCGCAACTGCTCAAGAGCCTGTGCATCGTCAACAGCGCGCCCGAAGTCAAACTGCGCAGCCGCGATGATTACTGGCAGTGGTTCAAACGCTGGAGCCTGATGCGCGTCCTCAGCCTGCGCACCATTGGCGAGGCGCTGGGCGGCAAATTGTTCCCCAAGCCCGAGCAGGCGGATTTGCGACAAAAGATGGCCGACCGCTGGGCAAAAAACGACAAACATGCTTATCTCGCCAGCTTCGATGCAATCGTTGGCTGGGGGGTTCAGGAACGACTGTCGAAGGTGTCCTGTCCAACCCTCATCGTCAGCGCCGACCGTGACTACACACCGGTCTCGCTGAAGGAAAACTACACAAGAATGTTGCCCGATGCGCGGCTGGTGGTGATCGCCGACTCCCGTCACGCCACGCCGCTGGACCAGCCCGAACGCTTCAACCAGACACTGCTCGAGTTTCTCACCGCAGTCGATACCACCACACTCAGGATCACTGACCCATGCTGAAAAAAATCGCCCTCGCCGCCGGCTCCGTTCTGTTTGCCGCCAACCTGATGGCGGCAACGCCTGCCACGGCGCCGCATGTCTTGCTGGAAACCACCAATGGCCCGATCGAAATCGAACTGGACCCGGTCAAGGCCCCGATCAGTACCAAGAACTTCCTTGATTACGTGGACAGCGGCTTCTACAACAACACGATTTTCCACCGCGTGATTCCGGGCTTCATGGTCCAGGGCGGCGGCTTCACCCAACAAATGCAGCAAAAAGACACCAAGGCGCCGATCAAGAACGAGCACAAGAACGGTTTGGCCAACGTTCGTGGCACCTTGTCCATGGCCCGTACCTCGGTGCCGGATTCGGCCACCAGCCAGTTCTTCATCAACGTCAAGGACAACGATTTCCTCGATCAGGGTGACGGCTACGCGGTGTTCGGCAAAGTGGTCAAAGGCATGGACGTGGTCGACATCATCGTCAATTCGCCCACCACCGTTCGCGCTGGCATGAAGGATGTGCCGGCCGACCCGGTGTTCATCAAGTCGGCCAAACGCATCGACTAAGACTAAGCTGGACAAGGATGTCCGAGCTTTTTCCGGTTTAACCGGCAAGGCTCAAACCGTTTAAAGGAGTGCCCGTTCGCGGGTGGAAAACCGATGCTTTATCGCCGTTTTGAAAAACTGATCGACATCTTTCGCGATGCCCCGACAGCCGCTCCCCCGGACCGGGTCCTGCCCTTCTATACCTATTACCTCAAGCAGGTCTGGCCGAGTTTCGTGGCCCTGCTGATCGTCGGCCTGTTCGCAGCCCTGATCGAAGTGGCGCTGTTCAGCTACCTGAGCCGCATCATCGACCTGGCACAGGGCACCCCAAACGCCAACCTTTTCAAGGAGCACGGCGTTGAACTGGCCTGGATGGTGGTGGTAGCGCTGGTCCTGCGTCCGGTGTTCGTCGGGCTGCATGACTTGCTGGTGCACCAGACCCTGAGCCCCAGCATGACCAGCCTGATCCGCTGGCAAAACCACAGTTACGTGCTCAAGCAGAGCCTGAATTTTTTCCAGAACGACTTCGCCGGGCGCATCGCCCAACGCATCATGCAGACCGGCAACTCCCTGCGCGATTCGGCCGTGCAAGCGGTGGATGCGCTATGGCACGTGCTGATCTACGCCATCAGTTCGCTGGTGCTGTTCGCCGAAGCCGACTGGCGCCTGATGATCCCGTTGCTAACCTGGATCATTACCTTTATCAGCGCCCTCTACTACTTCGTACCCCGGGTCAAGGATCGCTCGGTGGTTGCTTCCGATGCTCGTTCCAAACTCATGGGGCGGATCGTCGATGGCTACACCAACATCACCACCTTGAAGCTGTTCGCCCACACCCATTTCGAGCAGCAATACGCCCGGGAAGCGATCAAGGAACAAACCGAAAAAGCCCAACTCGCCGGCCGTGTCGTCACCAGCATGGACGTGGTCATCACCAGCATGAACGGCCTGTTGATCGTCTGTACCACCGGACTGGCCTTGTGGCTGTGGACACAGTCGTTGATCAGCGTGGGCGCGATTGCCCTGGCCACCGGGCTGGTGATTCGTATCGTCAACATGTCCGGCTGGATCATGTGGGTGGTCACCGGCATCTTCGAAAACATCGGCATGGTCCAGGACGGTTTGCAAAGTATTTCGCAACCGGTCAGCGTGACCGACCGCGACCAGGCCAAACCGTTAACCGTGGCCCGTGGCGAAGTGCGCTTCGAGGACGTGGACTTTCACTACGGCAAGCAGAGCGGGATCATCGGCGGGCTCAACCTGACGATCAAACCCGGTGAGAAGATCGGCCTGATCGGCCCGTCGGGCGCCGGCAAGTCGACACTGGTCAACCTGCTGCTGCGCCTTTACGACGTGGAAGGCGGGAAGATTCTCATCGATAGCCAGAATATCGCCGATGTCAGCCAGGAAAGCCTGCGCGAACGCATCGGCATGATCACCCAGGACACGTCCCTGCTGCATCGCTCGATCCGCGACAACCTGCTTTACGGCAAACCCGATGCCACCGACATCGAACTCTGGGAGGCGGTGCACAAGGCGCGGGCCGATGGTTTCATTCCCACCTTGTCGGATGCCGAAGGCCGCATCGGTTTCGATGCCCATGTCGGTGAACGCGGGGTAAAACTCTCCGGTGGCCAGCGCCAGCGGATCGCCATCGCCCGTGTGCTGCTCAAGGACGCACCGATCCTGATCATGGACGAAGCCACGTCGGCACTGGATTCGGAAGTCGAAGCAGCGATCCAGGAGAGCCTGGAAACCCTGATGCAGGGCAAAACCGTGATCGCCATCGCCCACCGGCTTTCGACCATCGCCCGGATGGACCGCCTGGTGGTATTGGAAAACGGCAAGATCGCCGAAACCGGCAACCATGCCGAACTGCTGGCCCTGGGCGGTTTGTATGCGCGGTTGTGGCAGCACCAGACGGGTGGGTTTGTCGGGATCGATTAACTTTGTGCTCACCACATTTCCCTGTAGGAGCGAGCTTGCTCGCGATGGTGGGTCAGGCACCGCGGTGTCGACTGATACACCTTCGCGAGCAAGCTCGCTCCTACAGCGGGTGTGATATTCAGGATTGTCGGTAAGGCAACGCCATCCGCGCATCCTCGGCATAGGCCAGTACACCCACCCGTTCCTGATGCAGGAAATCTTTGACCGCGGCTTTCAAACCCGGATGACGCAGGTAATGCCATGAATGGGTGATCACCGGTTCGAAGCCGCGAATCAATTTGTGCTCACCCTGGGCCCCGGCGTCGAAGCGCTGGAAGCCGTTGGCAATCGCGTAGTCCATGCCCTGGTAGAAACAGGTTTCAAAGTGCAGGCGATCGAACTCCGCCAGGCAGCCCCAGTAACGGCCATAGAAACTGTCGCCCCCTACCAGACTGAACGCCATCGCCACCGGCCGTGCCCCTTGTTTGGCCAATACCACGCGTATCGACTGCGGCATGCGCTCGGCCAGCAAGCTGAAAAACGCTCGCGTCAGGTAGGGTCGTTGCCGACGCACCGCGTAGGTATTGGCGTAGCAGGCATAGACAAAATCCCACTGCACCTGGGTCAGTTGCCGACCTTCAAGCCATTCGAACTCAAACCCCTGCCCTGCCACTTGCTCGCGCTCTTTGCGCATCTGTTTGCGTTTGCGTGAGCTCAGGGCATCGAGGAAATCCTGGAAGTCCCGATAGCCGCGATTGTGCCAGTGATACTGACAGCCGATGCGTTGCAACCAACCCGGTTGTTCGGCCAATGCGGCATCGGTGAACGGGTCGGTGAAATTGATGTGGGCGCTGGAGAGTTGTTCGATCTCCAGATAGCCCGGCAGGCTTTTCAATAATTCAAAACCGTCTTCCACGCTCGCTGCCAGCAAACGCGGACCGCTGACCGGGCTGAACGGCACGGCGGTCAGGAGCTTGGGGTAGTAGTCAATGCCGGCGCGCTCACAGGCATCGGCCCAGGCGTGGTCAAACACGTACTCGCCGTAGGAGTGCCATTTACGGTAGCTGGGCAATGCCGCGATCAGCCGATCGCCTTCGACATGCAGCAAATGTTCAGGCTGCCAGCCGGAATGGGGACCCACGCTGCCGCTGTCTTCCAGTGAGCTCAGGAACGCGTGACACAGAAACGGCTGAGTCTCGGGCACCAGGGCGTCCCACGTGTGCGGGTCGATTTCGGACAGACTTTGCAGGCGTTGCAACGGCATCACCATCCTCACTTATTCGTGGTGTGAAAGCCCCGCGAGTATCGCCTATCGCCATCCATTGCACACGATCAAATCGACGACAGCGCTCTAGCTCAATAGTTCGGGACGACTTTGTATCGTCATCGACATGCCATCACATTGCCACCGCTCTGTCATAAACCATCGCGATACTGGCGCCTGTTTTTAGAGCGCCGGGTTATACCCGGTCACTGTTTTCCGTCCATCAATGGTCGGTTGTGCCCTGGATGGCTCAGTCATCCACTCTCATCTTCGGAGATTGATATGCGTCTTGCTTCCACGAAAACTGCGGCGGCCCTGTGTGGTGGCCTGCTGCTGGCCATGAGTGTTCCGGCCAGCGCCGCAGTCGACGCCAAACTGCTCGACATGCTTAAGGCTAACGGCTCGATTACCAACGCGCAGTACAGCGAACTGCAAGCCGAGCTGGCCAGGGACCAAAAAGACCAGCAAATCGCCCGTCAGGCTCAGCAAGAGACCAATGAGCAGATCGCGGCAACCGCGAAGAAAACCAATGAGCTGAGCACCTTCGACCAGAAACTGGCCTGGGCTGCCAAGACCCAATTCAAGGGCGACGTGCGTTTCCGTCAGGAAACCGTCAAGAACGATGGCGTTCCAAACAACAAAGACCAGGATCGCCAGCGCATTCGTGTCCGCCTGGGCGCCTACAGCGAAATCAACCCGCAAGTCGATACCGGTATCCGTATCGCCACCGGCAACAACGACGACCCACGTTCCACCAACCAGAGCCTGGACAACTACTTCGACAAGAAGCAGATCTGGCTGGACCAGGGTTACGTGGATTACCACCCAGACGCCATCAAAAACCTGCACGTGGTTGGCGGCAAGATGCCACAACAATGGGTGAGCATGGGCGACATCATCTGGGATAGCGACATCAGCCCGGAAGGTCTGTCGCTGTCGTACAAGTACCCGCTGAGCGGCAGCACCGAGCTGTTCGGTAGCGCCGGTCACTACACCCTCAAGGACAACGTCGACGGCGAGGGCGTGCAGTTCAAACACGACCTGCGTCTGTACGCTGGTCAGTTGGGCGCCCGCTTCGGCATCACCGACAACCTGAAACTGACCCTGGGCGGCAGCATCTACAGCTACGACAACGATGACAACATCACCCCGGTCCCCGGCGTCATCCCAGGACAACTGGCCATCAACGGCAACAGTCCGAACGAACAGTTCAAACTGTATGAAGGCTTCGGTCAGCTCGACATCGGTGGCCTGGCAGTACCGCTTTCGTTGTACGGCCAGTACGTCAACAACAACGATGCCAGCAACGATCAGGACACTGGCTGGCTGGCTGGCGTCAAGACCAAGTTCTACGGTTTCGCAGTGGACTACAACTACCGCGACGTACAGCGTAACGCCGTGGTGGGTGCCTTCACCGACTCCGACTTCGCCAACGGCTTTACCGGTTCGCGCGGCAGCAAGCTGAAAGTGAGCTACGAGCTGGACAAGAACTTCGCCCTGGGTGCCACGTACTTCATGGCGACCTCCGACCAGACCAACGCCAACATCAACAAGAAAGATTCGGACATCAACACCCTGCAACTGGATGCCGAAGCGAAATTCTGATTTCCCGCTATACGGCTCGGGCAAGGAAGCCCGAGTCGCTTTTACAGCCTGGCGTTGGTCTGACGGTCCCCATCATCCGTCCGCCAGATCAACGCGAGTCTGTTTTCTTCTTCCCCCTGCGTAATCCCTCCTGAAATCAGCGACGGTCTTCGACCCGGGCCTGACTCTTGCTCCAGTCGGTTAACAAACTGTACGCCACCGCCAGCAACGTCGGACCAATGAACAGACCGATGAAGCCAAACGCAATCAACCCGCCGAACACCCCCAGCAACACGATCACCAACGGCAAATTCCCGCCGCGGCTGATCAGGTAGGGCTTGAGGACGTTGTCCACGCCGCTGATGATGAATGTGCCCCAAATGCCAAGGAACACCGCCAACCCGTACTCCCCTTTCCAGACCAGCCATGCCGTGGCCGGTATCCACACCAGTGGTGGCCCCATGGGAATCAGGCTTAGCAGGAACGTGGCGATGCCGAGCACCAGCGCCCCCGGCACCCCGGCAATCAGGAATCCGATCAGCGCCAGCACCGCCTGGGCCGCGGCCGTGCCGATCACCCCGTTGACCACCCGCTGCACCGTGCCCGCCACCAACTCGATGTAATAACCGGCACGGTGGCCGATCAGGCGCTCCAGCAAGCTATGAACAAACGCCGCCAGCCGTGGCCCGTCACGGTAGAAAAAGAACACGAAGACAATGCTCAAGGTCAGTTCGAGAATACCGCCGCCAATCTGCGCACTGCGCGCCAGCAACCAGTTACCGACCTGGCCGAGATAGGGCTTGAGCGACACCATCATGGCCGCGCCCTGCTGGTCGATACTGTTCCAAATTTCCACCAGACGCTTGCCCACCAACGGGATGCTGCCCAGCCAGACCGGGGCCTCCGGCAGGCCATCGACCTGTACATCCTTGATGAACGCCACCGCATCACGGACATGATCGGCCAGGTTGAACCCAAGCCACACCAATGGCGCCGCCACCAACACCATCCAGCCCGCGGTCAATAACGCTGCCGCCAGGGATTCGCGGCCATTGAGCCAACGGGTCAGCAGGCGCATCAACGGCCAACTGGCAAACGCCAGCACTGCCCCCCAGAACAACGCAGACCAGAACGGCGCCATCACCCAGAAACTCGCACCAAACAGCACCACGAGCAGGATCTGCACCAACAGCCGATCGTTATTGATCATTTGAAATCTCGAATAAATCAGTCAGCAAAAGAGTAGGCGAACGCTTTGACAAGCGTTCACCTGATAAAGCTTATCGCAGCAGTTCAATGTGCAGGCCAGAGCCTTCAACACGACCGGTTTCCGTCCGCGCCGCACGCACGCCCTGGTCGATCAACGCCTGGCGCCAGGCTTCGGCATTCGCTCCGGAAACACTGACCCGCAGCGTTGTGTCCAGATTCAGGCCACGGGAGATCAGGCGCAACCAGGTGTCATCCGGCGCCTGGGTCAGGTTGGGGAAATCGAGTTCGCCGGTGCTTTTGAGTTCACGCAGCAAGGTCGCGGAGGTCGGCAGCAGAACACCCAGCGGTGCGGCAGCGTCGAATTGTTCAACGTGCAGGTAGGCTTTGCGATTGCCGCGGGTGATGCTGTAAAGCGCCACCAGTGTGTTGTCTTTCGGTGCCGCCAGGCGCAACAGCAGGTACGCCTGTTCGTTGTCCGAGCCGTAGAGTTTGGCGTTGCCGAACACCTCGTTGGCCCACAGGCTGCTCTCGCCGCAATCACGGGCCTGGCACCAGAACAGCAACTGGGCGTCCTGCTTCTGCAAGGCTTCGCGAGCAGCGGTGAAGGCGTCGATGGACGAATGTTCCGGCGGCAACTCGTAAGTCACCGACGTGGTGCTGCCACGGGCACTGACCTGGCCATCGAAGCGCAACTGGCCGCTGATCTTGCGGATCGAACCGAGCGGATAAATCCGTTCGAGTTCGGCTGCCGGGCGATAGTCGATGATCTGTGCATCGGCCATGCGTGGCAGGATCGGCAGGTCCTGACTGCCAGGTAGATCAGCGGCAAACAACAGGGGACTGAAACTGCACAGCGCCAGCAGACTGAGGGAACGCATCGATAGACTCATCGGATCAGCATGGCCTGGGCACCCTTGACGACGCTGGCGTCATCGGTGCGTTCAGGAATCAGCAAACCGCGCTGCACCGCAGGCCGCGCTTCCAGGGTCGCCATCCAGCGTTGTAACGCCGTCAGTCCATCCACCGAAACACCGGACCACTCGTAGCCTCGCACCCAGGGGAACGTCGCAATGTCGGCGATGCTGTACTCGCCGGCGAGAAACTCGACGGTTTGCAGGCGCGTATCGAGCACTTCGTAGAGGCGTCGGGTTTCATGCTGATAGCGGTCGATGGCACCCTGGAGCTTTTCCGGAAAGTAACGGAAAAACACGTTGGCCTGGCCCTGCATCGGGCCGATACCGCCCATCTGGAACATCAGCCACTGCAACGCGACCGAGCGCCCCTTGGGGTCGGCGGGCAATAACTTGCCGGTCATTTCAGCGAGGTAAATCAGGATGGCGCCGGATTCGAACACGGCGAAATCGCCGTTGGCGCGATCGACAATCGCCGGGATCCGGCCATTGGGGTTGATCTTGAGGAAGTCCGGGGACTTCTGTTCCTTCTTGTCGAAACTCAAGGCATGCACGGTGTAAGGCAGGCCGAGTTCCTCGAGCACGATAGAGACCTTGTGGCCATTCGGGGTCGCAGCGGTGTACAGATCTATCATGGTTGTCTCCCATTTCAACCCGCCCAGCCTCGACAGTTGCCCGGTGCAAGTCAAGGAATGGCGAAGAACCGATTGAAACAGTCTGCGACAAGATCGGCACCGGGCTCGTCATTCAGGTGCAAATGATGGCCGCCTGGCAGCTGTTCACGGCTAAAGGGTAGACGCTCCAGCAATTCGGGATGTTTGGCGAGCATGCCATCGGCGGCAACCACCAGTTTTGCAGGGCAAGCGACGCGCTGGACGAAGGCCATGGCCTGTTCGGTGGTCAGCCGCAGTGGCGATGGCAGCGTGAGGCGATTGTCGGTGCGCCAGGTGTAACCGCCCGGCACCGGCATCAAGCCACGCCGGGCCAGCAACTCGGCGGCTTCGCGGCTGACCGCGACCAGCCCCTTCATGCGCGCCTCGATGGCCCGTTCGAGGGTGCTGTAGACCGGTTTGCTTTTTTCCCGCAGGTCCAGTTGCGCCTGCAGGGCCATGCCCATGCGCTCGGCAGCATTTTCGCCTTTATCTGTAGGAGGAATGACGCCGTCGATCAACGCCAGATGCGTGACACGCTCCGGCAATGACCCGGCAATGATCAGCGAAGCGATCGCCCCCATGGAGTGTCCCATCAGTGCAAACCGTTTCAAGCCAAGCTGTTCGGCGACTTGCAACACATCGTGGGCATAGTCCCACATGGCATAGCCGGCACCGGCCGGGCGATGCCCCGAATGACCGTGGCCGGCCATGTCCAGGGCAATGATGCGCAGGCCTTTGAGCTTCCGCGCCAGCCGGGCGAAGCTGTTGGCATTGTCGAGCCAGCCGTGCAGGGCAATCACCGGCAAACCGTCTTCGGGGCCGAACAGGTGTGCCGCCAACTCGATGTGCGGCAGGCTCAGGCGGATTTCTTCGACAACGTTGCTCATGCGCAATCCTGCTGGCGACCGTCCCAGCGACTGAAGAGATTTTTCAGCATTGCGGCGGTGTCCTGGGGGCGTTCGAGGGGAAACATGTGGCCCCCTGGCATGGTCAGGGTTTCGCCCAGCGGCATGCGCCCAACGGAACTGGCTTGATAGCGCATCACCACCCGGCTCTTGCGGCCGCGAACCAGCGCCAACGGCACTTTCAATTGCCCGGTTCGGCCAGGGCTGGTGTGGGGTACGCCACGGTAAATGCTGATTTCCGTGGCCGGGTCGAAGCGCAGGCGCAACTTGTCGCCGACCTGCTGCAAACCGTATTGCAGGTAGGCGTCGAAACACTCCGGGTCGAAACCGCGAAACAGGGTTTTGCCGGAGAAATAACGACGGGCGCTTTCGAGGTCGGCGAATTCTTCGCGTCGCCCCAGGGTACGGCCAGCGGGCGTCAGTTTGTCGATGAAACCAAAGCGCTTGGCCGCACGGATCACCCATTGATCGGCACGGGACAGTACCGGCGAGTCGAGCATGACCACGCCGCGATACAACTCGGGGCAACGCAACGCTGCGTGCAGATGCAGTACACCGCCGAAGGAATGGCCAACGCCCCAGACCGGCTCGGTCTGTTGCTGCACGTGATGGATCAACTCATCCACCAGGTTGTACCAGTTGTCATCCGCCGGGAAACGCGGGTCATGGGCATGCTGCTCCAGATGCGACACCTGATACTCGGGCGCCAGCGTCGCGAACAATTTGCCGTAGGTGCCCGAAGGAAAACCATTGGCGTGGGCGAAAAATATCTGTTGCGACATAACCGGCAAATCCATGAGCGAGATCAGGCGTTGATTGTCCGTAAGACCGCGTACTACAGCAATGACCGTAACTGACAGGAATGATGACAGTCCGGCCATGGTGATGACCGATCCCTGTACTGACTGTAGGAGCGAGCCCGCTCGCGATGGACTCAAGAACGCCGCGGGGTGTCAGGCTCCCGGCGTTATCGTTGGCGACCATCGCGAGCAGGCTCGCTCCTACAGAGTATGGGGTCAACGGGCAGGCGGATTTTCGCCCAGCGGCACCACTGCCATGGTCAACCTCGACACGCAACTGGCCTTGCCCTCGTCGCTGGTCAAACGGATATCCCACACATGGGTCGTGCGACCGATATGTATCGGCTTGGCCACTGCCGTCACCCGCCCGCTGCGCAAGCCACGCAGGTGGTTGGCGTTGATTTCGAGGCCCACGCAGTAAAACTTGCTGGCGTCGATGCACAGGTAGCTGGCCATGGAGCCGACGGACTCGGCCAGCACCACCGAAGCACCGCCATGCAGCAAGCCATAAGGCTGGTGGGTGCGGTGGTCGATGACCATGCTCGCGGTCAGGGATTCATCATCGAAGGCTTCGAAGCGGATATCCAGCAATTCGCCGATGGTGTTTTTCTGGATTGCGTTCAACTGTTCAATGTTGGGAGTGGTACGCCAAAGGCTCATCGCTGATTTTCCTTGTTGGTTTATGCGTGCCTCAATCCTGCCACAGCACCGCTTCGCTATGCTCGCTCCATTCTTCGAAGCGCGCGCCATAGGCGGCCTCGATCACGTTGCGCTTGATCTTCAGGGTCGGCGTGAGGAAGCCGTTTTCCACGGCCCAGCTGTCCTTGACCACCACCAGCCGCCGCAATCGCTCGTGCTTATCGAGGACCGCATTGACCTCTTCCAGCAGTTTTTCCAGGCTGGAGCGCAAGCCCGCGCGGGCCGCTTCCCCTGCATCCTGCTGCCCCACCGCCGAGAGCACGCACAAGCCCAGCGGCGCACTCAAGCCATCGCCCACCACGCACACCTGCTCGATGCGGGAATGCACCGCCAGGCGGTTTTCGATGGGCGCCGGCGCCACGTACTTGCCTTTGCTGGTCTTGAAGATTTCCTTCAGCCGTCCGGTCAGGCGCAGGTTGCCTTCGGCGTCTTCCTCGCCTTTGTCGCCAGTGCGCAGGAAGCCGTCCTCGGTCAGGGTATCGGCGGTTTTCTGCGGTTCCTTGAAATACCCAAGCATGGTGGCGCCGCTACGCACCAGCACCTCGCCCGACTCATCGATTCGAACCTCGACCTCCGGGCAGGGTTTGCCGATCCAGCCGGGTTTGTTCTGGCCCGGCAGACAGATGTGCGAGTAGCCACAGCTTTCCGTCATGCCATAGACCTCCAGCACGTCCAGTCCGAGTTTGCGATACCACAGCAGCAAGGTCTGCGGCACGGGAGCGGCGCCCGACAACGCCACACGCAAGGCGTCGAGGCCCAGCCCGGCGAGCACCTTGTGCCCGACCCGCTTGCCGATGATCGGCAGGCCAAGCAGGAAGTCGAGGCGTTTTGCCGGGATCTTGCTGTACACACCCATCTGGAATTTGGTCCAGATACGCGGTACGCCGAACAGCGCCGTCGGCCGGGCGCGACGCAGATCGGCGAGGAAGGTATCGAGGCTTTCGGCAAAGAATACGGTCTGCCCGGTATAGATCGACGCCAGTTCGACGAACATCCGCTCGGCAACGTGACACAGTGGCAGATAGGAAAGCAGTCGATCCGATTCATTCAAGCTGAACAATTGCGTGCCGTGAGTGGTGGCGAATCCCAGATTGCCGAAGCTGTGCATCACCCCTTTGGGCATGCCGGTGGTGCCGGAGGTATAGATGATGGTCGCGAGTTGATCGGCGCCGGGTTTCGGGTCGTCCTGAATCGGCGAACTGCGTTGCAGATCGGCCCAGCTGAAATCGAAGTCCCCCGGCGGATGCAGCGGCAGGCTGATGGTTACAAGGTCCGGGCTGACCCCACGGGACATGCCGGGCCAGTCGTCGAGCTTGCCGATAAAGGCCAGCGCCGCTTCGGAGTGCTCCAGCACCTGGGCCACCGACTCGGCCGTCAGGTTTGGGTACAAGGGCACTGAAACATGCCCGGCCATCCAGATTGCCAGGTCGGCAATGATCCAGTGCGCACAGTTTTTCGAGATCAGGGCGATGTGACTGCCTTGGGGCAATTCCCGCGCCCGCAGCCAGTGCGCCGCGCAGCGGGCCTGATAACCGACGTCGGCCCAGGTCAGGGTCTCGACCTGGCCGTTACCGACAGGCTGGACCAAAAAGCGCTGGCGCGGATGGCGCGCCTCCCGCTCGTAGAACACGTCCAACGGCAAACGAAAAGCAGCAGACATGCGACTCGCTCCTTTGTTTTTGTTGTGGAGCAAGCGTAGCCAACCAAGCAAGTGCTTGGTTAGCTATTTCAGACAATTTTTTTTCAAACACCGCGATCCCTGTAGGAGCGAGCTTGCTCGCGATGGACTTCAGGACACCGCGTCCATCCAGACTGCCAGCGTTAACGCTAACGAACATCGCGAGCAAGCTCGCTCCTACAAAAACAAAAGCAATAACAGTTATGGGTGCTTGATGCTGTTGAGCTTCATCGCCCCGATCAGCAGCTCATTGCTTTCCAGCTCGGCCAGGCCGGCGGTACTGACTTTTTCCGGCGGATGGCCAGCGCCATGTTGCAGGTAACTGAGCAGATTCCCCACCAGCGGATTATGAGAAACCAGCAGTACATTGGTCACCGACTTCAGTTGATCGGTGACCCTGTCGGGATCGAAATCCGGGGTCAACCACTCAACGGTGCGGATTTCCGGTTCGAAACCCAGAGCATCTTTTACCAGGTGCGCGGTCTGCTGCGCTCGCATGTAAGGACTGGCATAAATCGCTGTCAGCGGCTGGCCAACCAGGTTGGCGGCTGTACGCAGCACTTCTTCACGACCGTTGGCCGTCAGTTCCCGCTCCGAATCGTGGGGCTTGGAGCCGTGTGGTTCGGCTTCACCATGACGCAATACCCAGAGTTTCATAGCTTGGGTTCCTCATCTCGGGCCGGATGCGGGGCTGGCGCCACGACATGCGGTGCCTCACCTTCCGGCGTACGCGGCGTCGGCCAATCGGCAAACGGCCAGGGCTTCTGGTCGCTGTGAAAACTGCCGAAACGACCGATCTGCGCCAGGAACTGGCTCAGGCTGTCGCCGAAGTTCATCAGGCTGGCGCTCGGGGCGCCATAGATCAAACGATAGATCAATTGCACCAGCACCACGGCGCCCAGGATGAACTGCGCCACTTGCCAGACCAGCACAAAGACGACCATCCAAAGCACCCGCAGCAGGATGGACTCGTATTTGGCTTCTACTTTTTGATCACTCATGTCTCGCTCCGTTCCTGTTGCGTTGAGGGCTCAGTTGAAGCCGCTGGTGGAAATAAAGTCGACGTCGGTCTTCGGTTCGCCGCGCATCAGCAGGCCGATCACCTGTTCAAGCGTGCGCCCTTCGAACAGGATAGCGTGCAGCCCGGCGACCAGCGGCATGTACACGCCCACTTCCTGGGCCTTGGCCTTGAGCACCTTGAGGGTATTCACACCTTCGGCCACTTCACCCAAGCGGTTGACCGCTTCCTCCAGGCTCAAACCCTGGCCGAGGGCGAACCCGACCTGATAATTGCGACTTTTTGGCGACGAACAGGTGACGATCAAATCGCCCACGCCTGCCAGGCCAAGGAAGGTCATCGGGTTGGCGCCCTGGTTCACGGCGAAACGGGTCATCTCCGCCAGGGCCCGGGTGATCAACATGCTCTTGGTGTTCTCGCCCATGTCCAGCGCCACCGCCATGCCGGCGATGATCGCGTAGACGTTTTTCAACGCCCCGCCCAACTCCACGCCGAATCGGTCGCCACTGGCGTACACACGAAAGGTACGGCCATGCAGCACGGCTTGAACCCGTTCACAGAGTTCTTCGTCCTCACTGGCCACCACCGTGGCGGTCAACGCATGCTCGGCGATTTCACGGGCCAGGTTCGGCCCGGACAACACGCCGATGCGCGCTTGCGGGGCGATCTCTTCGAGGATCTGGCTCATCAGTTTGAACGTGTGGGCTTCGATGCCCTTGGTCAGGCTCACCAGCAGCTTGCCCCGCAGCCGTTCGGCGTGCGGCGCCAGCACCGAGCGCAACGCACTGGAAGGCAACGCGACGAAACTCAGGTCGCACGCCTCCAGCGTGGCTTGCAGGTCGGTGACCGCCGTCACGCCGGGCAGTATCTTGATGCCTTTGAGGTAGCGCGGGTTCTCGCGATTGACCCGGATGGCCTCGGCCTGTTCGGGGTCACGCATCCACTGCAGGACTTGATGACCGTTTTCGGCCAGCAGGTTAGCCACGGCGGTACCAAAACTTCCGCCTCCCAGGACCGCAATCGGGCGCTGTTCAGTCATATGCAATCCGTTAATCCAATACCAGTGGCGATGTCGGCATTATACGGAGCCCCCCAGTGGCGGCCAGCCCCCGTGTCAATTACCCGCGCATGAGCGAAGAAGTCCAATAAAACCGAGGAAAGTGCTGACATCGTGACTGGAAAAGTCACCCGGCTCGGTTAACATGCGCGCCAATAATTAATAACAAGGACGTGTTGTGTCATTGGGCTCGCCTTCACCCCGCTCGCCACTGGTACTGGCGCTGGTCTTCAGCTCGCCATTGCTCGCTGACGACCTGTTCCTCGACAGCGATCCGTTGCCGCAGGTGCTCACGGCCACACGCCTGAAACAGTCGCCGGCCGCGGTCCCGGGCAGCATGACGGTGATCGACAATGCCCTGATCACTGCCAGTGGCGCCCGGGATATCAGCGAGGTGCTGCGCCTGGTGCCGGGCATGATGGTCGGCAATATCAGCGGCAATCAGGCAGTGGTGAACTATCACGGGACCAATGCCACCCAGGCACGGCGCATGCAGGTGCTGATCGATGGCCGCTCGGTCTATCGTGCCGGACTGTCCATCGTGGACTGGAGCGACATCCCGGTGGCCATGGAAGACATTGAGCGCATCGAGGTATTCCGCGGTCCGAACACCGTCAGCTATGGCGCCAATGCCCTGATGGCGGTGGTCAATATCATCACCCGCCATCCGGCCGACAGCCACGGTACGCGGATGAAAGTCACGCGTGGCCAACGTGGCATCGACGACTTTTATGCCAGCCAGGGCGTAGGTTGGGATGACGGCGATTTGCGCCTGTCGTTGTCTGGCCAGCAGGACGATGGTTTCGACACCGATCGCAACGGCGCCGATTACCACGATAGCCGCCGATTGAACCGGTTCAGCCTGGACGTCAGCCAGGCGCTCAGCGAAAGGCAAAGCATCGATTGGCAATTGAACGCCAAGGAAGGCAGCAACCAGCGGCCGTATACCTACCGCCCGGTGTTTTCCGGGATTACCAATTCTGGTAACAATTCCGACGTCACCGCCAAGGACTACGCTGGCTCGCTGCGCTGGAACCTCGACATCAATCCCGACCACAGCCTGTACATCCAGGGTACGGCCCAGCACTGGGACCGCCAGCAAACCTGGCGTGCCTGTGATGCCGAGGTCTCGTTCAGCCCGCAGTTGACCGAACTCTGGCAACTCAATCCGAACTACACCGAACGCCTGGCACGCAACATCGAGCAATTCATCGGTCCCGGCGCGCCCGCCGGCGATCCTGCCCAGCAGGCATTGGCCAATCAGGTACTCGACCAATGGCGCAACGGTGCTCGACAGACGGTTTGCGGCGACATCGATCAAAGCACCCGGGAAACACGCTACGATCTGGAACTGCAAGATACCCTGAGCCTGTCCGATAGCCTGCGCCTGGTCAGCGGCCTGAACTATCGTTACGACCGGGCAGACTCCGAGACCTACTTCAATGGCACCCTCGACGACACCACCTGGCGGACATTCGGCCAACTCGAATGGCGTGCCAGCGAACACTGGCTGCTGCAGGGCGGAGCCATGTTCGAAGACTCCCGCTTGATCGGCAGTTCGCTGACCCCGCGGATAGCGGTCAATTACCTGATCAATCCGCGCCACGGTTTGCGCGCGGTGTACTCCGAAGCCATCCGTACTCCTGACATGTTCGAGAACAGCGTCAATTGGAGTTACCAGGTCACGAAGCTGCAGCCCGGCGCGTATGGCCAGTCCAGCGCCCGCTATTTCGTCAAGACCCGCGGCCCCGGCAACCTTGATCCAGAACACATGCGATCCCGGGAACTGGGCTACAACGGCTACTTTGCCGAATGGGGGATGGCCGTCGATGTGAAGCTGTTTCATGACGAAATCACCGGAATGATCAGCGAGCCACTACGCAACAATCAGTACATTGCGAGCAACGCCAATTCGGCACGCTTTTCGGGCGCTGAAACCCAGTTCGACTGGAGAATCGGCAATGCCGACCGACTACGCCTGACCTATGCCTACGTCGATGCCGACGCGAGCAACCCGCTGGACGCACAACAGACCGCTCGCAACAGCGGTTCCGCCGGTTGGCTGCGGGATTGGGGCCATGGCTGGAACAGCGCACTGTTCTACTATGGCGACGACGCCCTCAACGACTATCGCTTCGAACGTGTCGACACACGCATCGCCAAACGCATCGGCCTGGGCAAGGCGAGCCTGGAGCTAGCCGGCGTGATGCAGCAACGCCTCGACAACCAGCCCACCACTTTCGTCGACAACAATTACGATGAACGTCGGGTGATGTATTTCAGCGCGGAGCTGGTCTTTTAAGATGAATCATTGTCCGCCACGCAAGATGCCAGGTGTTGGCCACCTGCTGGCGATGCTGTGCCTGGTGATCAGTGGCTGGCTGGCTTGCCTGTCAGCCGGCGCCGCGGACATCCTGTTGACCGGCGCCGAAGACAGCCCGGGCGTGCAATCCTTCGTCCAGGCCCTGCGCGCATTGCGCCCTGGCGATCATGTACGGTTCCAGCCGCTGGCCGACATGCCATCACCAGGAAAAATCGCGGACGATGTCCGTTTGATACTGCTCGACCTGCCAAGCCTTGACTGGCGCCTGCAAGACGCCCAGGGCCCTGCGACACTGGTGCTGCGTATCAGCCGTTTGCAAGCGCGCCAACACCTGGGCGACAGCGTGCCCCCACACCTCAGCCTGTTGTGGAGCGACCCGCCGCTGGAGCGCCAATTGCGCCTGACCCGAACGCTCCTGCCCCAGGTCAAGCGTGTCGGCGTGCTATATGACAGTCACAGCGAATTTCTGTTGAAAGAGCTGCGCCGGGCCGCTTATCCGCTCGGGCTCGAGGTGGTCACCGAGCGTTGGGACAACATCCAGGACAGTCGTCCATTGCAAACCTTGCTCAATAGCAGTGATGTGTTGCTGGGCCTCGATGACCCCGATCTGTACAACCCGAAAACCGCAAAAAACCTGCTGCTCAGCAGCTATTCGCGACAACTGGCGCTGATCGGCCCCAACGCCGGGTTCGTCAGGGCCGGGAGCCTGGCCAGCACCTACAGCGATCAGAGTGATTGGCTGGCGATTCTCGATGAATTGCTCGACCAGCCACCCGCCACGTGGCCGCGTACGCACTACCCGCCTCGCTTCAAAGTCTCAAGCAACCCGCAGGTGGCGCGTTCATTAGGTATTGAACAGATAAACGAAGCCTCTGTCGCAACACTGTTGGCTGAAAGAGAACGCCGTCCATGACCTTCCGTCGCCGTTGGGACATCAACACCCGCACCCAGTTGATCAGTCTGGGCCCTGCCCTTTTGCTGACCTTGCTGCTGATCAGCTTCTTTACCTTCGTGCGGATCCAGGACCTGCGCCAGGAACTCAACCACACCGGTCAACTCATCGCCAACCAATTGGCCCCGGCCACCGAATACGGGGTGATTTCCGGCAACAACGAGGTGCTGGAAAGTCTGCTCAAGGCCACCTTGGCCACGCCCAACGTACGGTTTCTGGAAATCCAGGACAATGACAACCGGATTCTGGTGTATGTCGAGCAACCGTCGGCCAGCCATACCCACCCGCATCAGGTCGAAGTGTTCCAGGCGCCGGTACGGCTGCAGCGGATCCCGCTGCACAATGATTTTTTCCAGGACAGCAAAATCGCCACCAGCGGCCCCGCCGAGGATTACCTGGGCCGGGTGATCGTCGGCCTGTCCAGCGATGCCTTCAGTCAACGCCAGCAGGAAATTCTATTCAAGGCCGCGATTCTGGCGCTGTTCGCCCTGCTGTTTACCTTCGTCCTCGCCCGACGCCTGGCGGGAAGCCTGTCGCAACCGATCCGCGACATCGGCAATGCGGTCAAGGCGATCCAGGACGGGGACTACAAAACGCCGCTGCCCATTGTTGACGACACCGAACTGGGCGCCTTGTCGCAACACATCAATAACCTGGCCAGCGGTCTCGAACAGGCCAGTCGCGAACAGCACCAGGCCATGGCGCAACTGATCCAGACCCGTGAAGAAGCGGAAAAAGCCAACAATGCCAAGTCCGACTTCCTTGCCATGATGAGCCATGAACTGCGCACGCCGATGAATGGCGTGCTGGGCATGTTGCAGCTGCTGGAAACCACCGAGATGACCCCGGAGCAAGTCGAATACGCGGCGCTGGCGTCGGAGTCCACCGAGCATTTGCTCAAAGTCATCAACGATATTCTGGATTTCTCGCGCATCGAGCGCTCGGAACTGGAACTGGAACACATTCCGTTCAACCTTGCCGACTTGATCGGCAGCTGCGCCCAGTCGTTCCAGCACAGCGCCGCGCAACGCGGGCTCGATCTGCAATTGCAGATTGCGCAAGACATGCGCGAGTTGCAGGTCCAGGGCGACCCGACGCGGATCCGGCAGATTCTGGTCAACCTGATCGGTAACGCCCTGAAGTTCACCGAGCAGGGCCGCGTGTCTATCGAACCGCAGTGGCAGTCGCTGGATCATGAACTGGTGTGGTTCACCTGCACCGTGCGCGACAGCGGGATCGGCATTGCGACCGAAAACCTGGAATTGATGTTCAACGCGTTCCAGCAGGCCGACAGTTCTATTTCAAGACGTTACGGTGGCACCGGCCTGGGCCTGCCGATTGCCCGTACCCTCGCCGAGCGCATGGGCGGCACCCTGCGCGCCCAGAGCGAAGAAGGCCGTGGCTCGGTATTCACCCTGGAAATCCCGCTGGCGCTTTATCAGCAGCCACTCCAGGTTCCAGTCCCGCGGGCACCGACAGGCAATGGTGATGGCGATGGCCGCAATGTGTTGCTGGTCGAAGACAATCCGGTCAATCAGACGGTCATCGAAGCCATGTTGCGCAGCCTGGGCTTTACTGTCAGCGTCGCCGCCGATGGCGCACAGGCGGTGCGCAGTGCCGAGAGCCTGATTTTCGAAGCGGTTCTGATGGACTGTCGATTACCGGTCATCGATGGCTACGAGGCCACCCGACAGATTCGCCAACTGCCTGGTTGCACCGACTTGCCGATCATTGCCCTGACCGCCAATGCCTTGCAGGGCGATCGCGAAGCCTGTTTGTCGGCGGGGATGAACGATTATCTGGCCAAGCCCTTCAAACGTAATGATCTTCAGCAGATTCTGCAGCGCTGGGTGCAGTAGTACAGGCCTTTCGAGCATCTGCGACTGGCGTGAAAGGCGAAAGTGCGGCAGTCTTAGGCACCCGAACAGGCCCGAAAAGGGGCTTGAATAATAATTTCAGTGCACAAGTGTACATTCATGTCCTTGGTGCTGTGACTTTCACCACAACGCAATAGTCTATGAGTAGGCTGCCGGTTCGAGGCATGAACGCTTCGATCGGCCGGGAAGATTTGCCCCACCTGCCGCATGGGACTATTGAGGAGCTCGCATGACCAAACAAAACGCCTTTACCCGGGAAGACCTGCTGCGCTGCAGTCGCGGTGAGCTGTTCGGCCCAGGTAACGCGCAACTGCCCGCCCCGAACATGCTGATGGTCGATCGCATCACCCTGATCAGCGAAGAAGGTGGCAAGTACGGCAAAGGTGAATTGGTCGCCGAGCTGGATATCACTCCGGACCTGTGGTTCTTCGCCTGCCATTTCGAAGGCGATCCGGTGATGCCGGGCTGCCTGGGCCTCGACGCCATGTGGCAACTGGTCGGCTTCTTCCTCGGCTGGCAAGGCTTGCCGGGCCGTGGTCGCGCCCTGGGTTCGGGCGAAGTGAAGTTCTTCGGCCAGGTCCTGCCGACCGCCAAGAAAGTCACCTATAACATTCATATCAAGCGTGTCCTGAAGGGCAAGCTGAACCTGGCCATCGCCGACGGTTCGGTAACTGTCGACGGTCGCGAAATCTACACCGCCGAAGGCCTCCGGGTCGGCGTATTCACCTCCACTGACAACTTCTAAGGGTTATTCGCATGCGCCGCGTCGTTATCACTGGTCTGGGCATTGTTTCGTGCCTGGGCAATGACAAAGAGACCGTCTCCGCTAACCTGCGTGCAAGCCGCCCTGGCATCCGGTTCAACCCGGAATATGCCGAAATGGGTCTGCGTAGCCAGGTTTCCGGCTCCATTGACCTCAACCTTGAAGAATTGATCGATCGCAAGATTTATCGCTTCGTCGGCCACGCAGCGGCTTATGCCTACCTGGCCATGAAAGACGCCATTGCTGACTCCGGCCTGACCGAAGAGCAAGTGTCCAACCCACGTACCGGTCTGATCGCCGGTTCCGGTGGCGCGTCCACGCTGAACCAGATGGAAGCGCTGGATATCCTGCGCGAAAAAGGCGTCAAGCGCGTCGGCCCATACCGTGTGACGCGGACCATGAGCAGCACCGTTTCCGCTTGCCTGGCCACCCCGTTCAAGATCAAGGGCCTGAACTACTCCATCGCTTCTGCCTGCGCCACCAGTGCTCACTGCATCGGTACCGCCATGGAACAGATCCAGATGGGCAAGCAGGACATCGTATTCGCCGGCGGCGGTGAAGAAGAGCACTGGAGCCAGTCGTTCCTGTTCGACGCCATGGGCGCCCTGTCCAGCAAGCGCAACGACACGCCGGAACAAGCCTCCCGCGCCTACGACGCCGACCGTGACGGCTTCGTCATCGCCGGTGGTGGCGGCATGGTCGTCGTCGAAGAGCTGGAGCACGCTCTGGCCCGTGGCGCGAAGATCTACGCGGAAATCGTCGGCTACGGCGCGACTTCCGACGGCTACGACATGGTTGCCCCGAGTGGCGAAGGCGCGATCCGCTGCATGCAGCAGGCGCTGTCCACCGTCGACACCCCGATCGACTACCTGAACACCCACGGCACTTCGACCCCGGTCGGCGATGTCGCGGAAATGAAAGGTGTGCGTGAAGTGTTCGGTGACAAGGCGCCGGCCATCAGCTCCACCAAGAGCCTGTCGGGTCACTCCCTGGGCGCCGCCGGCGTCCACGAAGCGATCTATTGCATGCTGATGATGGAAGGCAACTTCATTGCCGGCTCCGCCAACATCGACGAGCTGGACCCGGAAGTGGCCGACCTGCCGGTGCTGACCAAGACCCGCGAAAACGCCACCATCGACACCGTGATGAGCAACAGCTTCGGTTTCGGTGGCACCAACGCCACCCTGGTACTGAAGCGCTGGCAGGGCAAGTAATACCCCGCCGCTGAGCCGCACAAAAAAACGCCCCGACTGGTTCGGGGCGTTTTTTTCGCCTGAAGAAAACCTCGCGGCAAATATAAACCCCTGTGGGAGCTGGCTTGCCAGCGATGACGCCGGCACAGCCAATATCACCATAGCCTGACACATCGCAATCGCTGGCAAGCCAGCTCCCACAGGGGTCTATGCCACTTCCAAACATGAAGCTTTTGTCATGAAACCCAACGCTCTGCGACTGAATGTCGCGGATTTCGCGGGCTGCAGGACTGTTTCCATTTTTGTAAAAAACCCTTTCCAATCCTTAGCATTTACTTAGCAGGCTAACAAAATCTATAAAAGAGTCCTGCACATGCCTTGCTGCAGATAACAGAGATTGGAGCTAGCAGATGACTGTAAAAGTAACTGAACGCGACGATTCACATAAATCCCATGAAGGCGTAGCCGCCGGTATCCGGATCTGGGATGTGTACCAACAAGACCTGCTGGTCGGGATGTTCCATTCAGAGAAAGACGCCCACAACTACAAGGCCGAACTGGAAGCACAGGAGCAGCAACGGGAACGTCGCTCCGCATAAACAATGACAGCATTGAAAACGACAAACCCCGCCATGAGCGGGGTTTGTCGTTGTTGCAGTCTTCAGTCAATCACCACATCAAATCATCAGGGATCTGATAAGCCGCGTACGGATCGTCTTCGGCAGCGACTTCTTCAGTCTTGACGTTCATCTGCACGATGCGCTGCGGATCGCGTTCCTGGATCTTCAGGGCTGCTTCCCGCGGGATGACTTCGTAACCGCCGGCATGGTGCACGATGGCCAGCAAACCGTTGCTGAGCTGGTTGCGCATCAGCGTGTTCACCGAGAGGCGCTTGACCTTCTTGTCGTCGACGAAGTTGTAGTAGTCCTCGGTCGTCAACTTCGGCAAGCGCGTGGCTTCGATCAATTGCTTGATCTGCGCGACACGGGCCTTGGCCTCGGCTTTTTCCTGCTGCTGGCGGTTGAGTTCCTGATCGCGCTTGACCTTCTCGGCCATGGCTTCCTGGGCTGCACGCTGCTGGGAATCATCGAGTTCGATCTGGCCCTTGTGGGCCAGGCGTTGTTGTTTCTGCTTGTCTTTGCTGACCTGCTTGGCCTGCTTCTGGTTGACCAGCCCTGCTTTGAGCAACTGGTCGCGAAGGGAAATGCTCATGGTGCTTATTACTCACTTAGGCAACTGCTCAACCGCAGCTGGGCACATTCTTTTCCTGACGTTTGGCTTCGCCCCATAAGGCGTCCAACTCTTCGAGGGTGCAATCTTCCATGGGACGGTGGGTGTCGCGCAATGCCTGTTCGATAAAACGGAAGCGTCGTTCGAACTTGCTGTTGGCGCCACGCAGTGCGGTTTCCGGGTCGACCTTGAGATGGCGCGCCAGGTTGACCACGGAAAACAGCAGGTCGCCGACTTCATCGGCAATCGCCGCCGGGTCGTTGTCGGCCATCGCTTCGAGTATTTCATCGAGTTCTTCACGGACCTTGTCCAGCACGGGCAAGGCATCGGGCCAGTCGAAACCGACCTGCCCTGCGCGCTTTTGCAACTTGGCCGAACGGGACAACGCGGGCAATGTCGCGGGGATGTCATCGAGCAAGGACAGTTGTTGCGGGGCGTCGGACTTCTCCGCGCGCTCTTCGGCCTTGATCTCTTCCCAACGCTGCTTGACCTGCTCTTCAGTCAGACGCGGGACATCCAGCGGCGCATACAGATCACCGGTGGGGAATACATGGGGATGACGACGGATCAGCTTGCGGGTGATGCTGTCGACCACGCCATCGAATTCGAAGCGCCCTTCTTCCCGGGCCAACTGGCTGTAATAAACCACCTGGAACAGCAGATCGCCCAGCTCACCCTGCAAGTGATCGAAGTCACCGCGCTCGATGGCATCGGCGACTTCGTAGGCTTCCTCAAGGGTGTGCGGGACGATGGTCGCGTAGGTTTGTTTGATGTCCCACGGGCAACCGTACTGCGGGTCGCGCAGGCGGTTCATCAGGTGCAATAAATCTTCAAGGCTGTACATCAATCATCTCGCTTGATGACCTGTAGGAGCAATGCTTGCTCGCGATGGCGGTGTGTCAGGTAAATCGCTATCGCGAGCAAGCTTTGCTCCCACAGGTTCCGGTTGCATCAGCATCCGTTGCGTATATTTCAGGGCGTTCGGTTACGCCGCGTTTCGATGATGTTCGGCAATTGGGAAATCCGTCCCAGCAACCGCCCCAGTGCATCCAGCCCCGGAATCTCGATGGTCAGGGACATCAGCGCCGTGTTGTCCTCCTTGTTCGAGCGGGTGTTGACCGCCAGCACGTTGATCCGCTCGTTGAGCAGCACCTGGGAAACGTCACGCAACAGCCCCGAACGGTCGTAGGCACGAATGACGATGTCCACCGGATAGGTGAGCACCGGCACTGGCCCCCAGCTGACCTGGATGATCCGCTCCGGCTCACGGCCGCCCAATTGCAGCACCGAGGCGCAGTCCTGACGGTGAATACTCACGCCGCGACCCTGGGTGATGTAACCGACGATCGCATCCCCCGGCAGCGGCTGGCAGCAGCCCGCCATCTGGGTCATCAGGTTGCCGACGCCCTGGATCTGGATGTCGCCGCGCTTGCCCGGTTTGTAGCCAGTGGCCTTGCGCGGAATCAGTTCCAGCTGTTCATTGCCGCGTTCCGGCTCGACCAGTTGCTGCGCCAGGTTGACCAGTTGCGCCAGGCGCAAGTCGCCGGCACCGAGCGCGGCAAACATGTCCTCGGCGGTTTTCATGTTGGCCTTGTCGGCCAGCTTGTCGAAATCCACCGCCGGCAGGCCGAGGCGATTGAGTTCACGTTCAAGCAGGGTTTTACCGGCGGCGACGTTCTGATCGCGCGCCTGCAACTTGAACCAGTGAACAATCTTCGCCCGTGCCCGCGAGGTGGTGACGTAACCCAGGTTCGGGTTCAGCCAGTCGCGGCTCGGGGTGCCGTGCTTGCTGGTGATGATCTCGACCTGTTCACCGGTTTGCAGGCTGTAGTTGAGCGGCACGATGCGCCCGTTGATCTTGGCGCCGCGGCAGTTGTGACCGATTTCGGTGTGCACGCGGTAGGCGAAATCCAGCGGCGTCGCGCCCTTCGGCAGGTCGATGGCATGACCGTCCGGGGTGAAGATGTAGACGCGATCAGGTTCGATATCGACCCGTAGCTGTTCCGCCAGGCCACCGATATCGCCCAGCTCTTCGTGCCATTCGAGGACCTGACGCAGCCAGGAAATCTTCTCTTCGTAGTGATTGGAGCCGGACTTGACGTCGGTGCCCTTGTAGCGCCAGTGCGCACAAACGCCGAGTTCGGCTTCCTCGTGCATCGAGTGCGTACGGATCTGCACTTCCAGCACCTTGCCCTCGGGCCCGATCACCGCGGTGTGCAGCGAGCGGTAGCCGTTTTCCTTGGGGTTGGCGATGTAGTCGTCGAACTCTTTCGGGATGTGTCGCCACAAGGTGTGGACGATGCCGAGCGCGGTGTAGCAGTCGCGCATTTCCGGCACCAGCACGCGAACGGCACGCACGTCGTAGATCTGGCTGAACTCCAGACCCTTGCGCTGCATTTTGCGCCAGATCGAATAGATGTGTTTGGCCCGGCCGCTGATGTCGGCGTCGACGCCGGTGGCCTGCAACTCGTTTTTCAGCTGGCTCATCACGTCGCTGATGAAGCGCTCGCGATCCAGTCGCCGCTCGTGGAGCAATTTGGCGATCTGCTTGTACTGGTCCGGCTCCAGGTAACGGAAGGACAAATCCTCCAGTTCCCACTTGATATGACCGATACCCAGGCGATGGGCCAATGGCGCGTAGATGTCGAACACTTCGCGGGCCACGCGGTTGCGTTTTTCGTCATCGGCGGTTTTCACCGCACGAATTGCGCAGGTGCGTTCGGCCAGTTTGATCAGGGCGACGCGAACGTCGTCGACCATGGCCACCAGCATCTTGCGCAGGTTTTCCACCTGGCCCTGGGTGCCCATCACCATGGATTTGCGCGGGCTCAGGCTGTCGCTGATCGCCGCCATGCGCTGCACGCCGTCAATGAGCTTGGCCACCACGGGACCAAAGCGCTGACTGACCGCCGGCAACGGAATCTGGCCTTCGCGCACGCCGCGGTACAGGACCGCCGCGACCAGCGAATCCTGATCCAGCTTGAGGTCGGCGAGAATCTCGGCGATTTCAAGGCCGGTGCGGAAACTCGAGTTGCCTTCTGACCACAAATTCTTTGCCGCATTGGCTTGTTGCTCAGCCTCGCGAGCGTACTCGCAGGCTTCCTTCAAGGCTTCGCGATCCAGTGCCAGATCGACACTGACCGCATGATCGAGCCATGCCTCGAGATTGATACTGCCGTCGGTGTTGATCGGCTGGTGTGCTCTCACCTGTACCATCTTGCTTACCTTCCCTACGACGCAGATTCAATGCGTCAGAATCGCTGACCTTCGTTGCCCATGAGCCCACGTCGGGCTGGTGCGCGGCTGCACGGGCGGGCCAGTCGGACCAGACGAGCCTTCCTAGCTCGCTTCAAATAACGCCATGGCCTCGACATGTGCCGTTTGAGGAAACATATCGAGAATCCCGGCACGTTTTAACCGGTAGCCCTGCTTGATCAATTCGACCGTGTCGCGCGCCAGAGTTGCCGGGTTGCACGACACATACACCAACCGTTCGGCGCCCAGGGACTTGAGCTTGCGCACCACCTCGAAAGCACCGTCACGCGGTGGGTCCAAGAGTACCGCAGAAAAGCCTTCGCGCGCCCATTCGGCATCAGCCAGAGGCTGGGATAAATCGGCCTGAAAAAACTGCGCATTATTCAGATTGTTGCTGACAGCGTTCGCGGCTGCCCGCTCGACCATCACCTGCACACCTTCCACCGCCACCACTTCGCGAACGGCCTGGGCCAACGGCAAGGCAAAGTTACCCAGGCCGCAGAACAGATCGAGCACTCGCTCATCCGCCGTCGGCTTCAACCATTCCAGAGCCTGGGCCACCATGGCTTCGTTGACCCCGGCGTTGACCTGGACGAAATCCCCGGGCCGATACGCCAACTCCAGGTTCCACTGTTCCAAACGATAGCCCAAGGATTGACCGGCCTCGACCGGTTGTGGTTCACCGTCGCCATGCAGCCACAACTGGGCTTCATGGAACGCGCAGAAATCCTTGAGGATCGTCAGGTCGGCCTCGGACAGCGGCGCCATGTGCCGCAGCAAAACCGCTAGCGATGAACCGCTGAACAACTCCACATGCCCGAGTGCCTGGGGTTTGCTCAAGCGCCGCAACATCTCCGGCAAGCGGGTCATGATCGGTTGCAAGGGCTGTACCAGCACCAGGCATTCATCGATAGCGACGATATCCTGGCTGCCGGCGGCGCGGAAACCGACTTCGAGATTCTTCGCCTTCATGTCCCAGCGCACCGCCACCCGGGCGCGACGGCGGTAAGCGAATTCCGGACCGCTCAAAGGCGCGGCCCATTCTTCGGGCTCGACGCCGGCGACCCTGGACAATTGCTCGGCGAGCATGCGCTGTTTCAGGGCGAGCTGTTCACTGTGAGGCAGATGTTGCACGCTGCAACCGCCGCAGCGGCCGGCATGGGCGCACGGCGCCGGGCGGCGCAGTTCGCTGGCTTTGAACACCCGCTCGGTACGCGCCTCGACCACTTTACCGTGGGCACCGAGCACCCGCGCCTCGACTTCCTCACCGGCCAATGCGCCGATGACGAACCAGGTGCGACCTTCGAAAAACGCGATACCGCGACCGTCGTTGGCCAGGCGCTCGATGGTCAGGCGCTGCTTTTTGCCGGTCGGGACTTGCGGGGCCTTGCTGCCGCCCGCGGGCTGGAAGCGCAGGCCTCTCTCATGCTTGGCCATCAGTTGGGCGCGTCGAAAATGCCGGTCGACAGGTAACGGTCGCCACGGTCGCAGATGATCGCGACGATCACCGCGTTTTCAACTTCTTTGGACAGACGCAGCATGGCTGCCACGGCACCACCCGACGACACGCCGCAGAAGATACCTTCCTCGCGGGCCAGACGACGGGTCACGTCCTCGGCTTCGCTTTGGGCCATGTCGACGATGCGGTCAACGCGATCAGCCTGGTAGATCTTCGGCAGGTATTCCTGGGGCCAGCGACGGATACCCGGAATGGCCGAACCTTCCATGGGCTGCAGACCGATGATCTGCACATTCTCGTTCTGCTCTTTCAAGTAGCGCGAGACGCCCATGATGGTGCCGGTGGTGCCCATGGAGCTGACGAAATGGGTGATGCTGCCTTCGGTCTGGCGCCAGATTTCCGGGCCCGTGCCGGTGTAGTGCGCCTCGGGGTTATCACCGTTGGCGAACTGGTCCAGCACCTTGCCGCGACCTTCCGCTTCCATGCGCTGGGCAAGGTCACGGGCGCCTTCCATGCCTTGCTCCTGGGTGACCAGAATCAGCTCGGCACCGTAGGCGGTCATGGCGGCCTTGCGTTCGGCACTGGAGTTGTCCGGCATGATCAGGATCATCTTGTAACCCTTGATCGCGGCGGCCATGGCCAGCGCGATCCCGGTATTACCCGAAGTCGCTTCGATCAGCGTATCGCCGGCGTGAATCTGCCCGCGCAACTCGGCGCGAGTGATCATCGACAGCGCCGGACGGTCCTTGACCGAACCCGCCGGGTTATTCCCTTCGAGCTTGAGCAAAAGGGTATTGCTGGTTTCGCCGGGCAGGCGCTGCAAACGGACCAGCGGAGTGTTGCCGACGCAATCGGCGATGGTTGGGTACTGCAAGGTCATGGCGTATTCGCAATCCAGACTGCGGGGGCGACTATCATACCGGCAAACCTTGGAAGGCCATATCACGCAAAGTATGGTGCTTATGGTTTATGGGAATAAGCGGCTGATTCAGCCCTCTTCTGTTTGTGCGACATTCAAGGCATAGAACTCATGCAGCTTGGCCTGCAACAACTGTTTGTCCGGCAGTTGGACCTGATACTCCGCGATCAGCGCTGGTGACAGGCTGCGGTTAAGGGCGTACTCGACGACCTCGTCATCCTTGCTGGCACAAAGCAATACACCGATTGCAGGGTTTTCATGAGGTTTACGTACTTCGCGATCCAGGGCTTCCAGATAGAAGCCCAACTTACCCAGATACTCCGGCTCGAAACGCCCGACCTTGAGCTCGATGGCCACCAGGCAGTTGAGACCCCGATGAAAGAACAGCAAATCCAGCGCAAAATCACGCCCGCCGACTTGAACCGGGTATTGGGAGCCGACAAAGCAGAAATCGCGGCCCAGTTCGCTCAAAAACTCCTTGAGACGCGCCAACAAGCCCTGATGCAGATCAGTTTCGGCGTGGACGCCGGGCAGGTCGAGAAACTCGACCATGTAGGCGTCGCGGAATATCTCGAGTGCTGAGGGGTGGGTTTGTTTCAGAACTGCAGAGGCTTTGGCCGGCTGGGTCACACTGCGTTCAAACAGCGCAGCTTTGAACTGGCGCTCCAGCTCGCGCTTCGACCATTTCTCCTGAACGGCCATTCGCAGATAAAATTCGCGCTCTTCCGGTCGTTTGCATTGGCCGAAGATGATCAAATTGTGTGACCAGGATAATTGTCGCGCCAGTGGTGCGACTTTTAACTCGGTGCGGTAGGTCTCATAAAACTGGCGCATGCGGAACAGGTTCGACCGAGTAAAACCACGTAGCCCCGGTTGAGTCTGAGCCAAATGCTCGGCCAATTGACCAACCACGGAATCACCCCATTCGGCTTTCTCCAGCTTGCGGCTGATATAAGCCCCAACCTGCCAGTACAACTCGATCAGTTGAGTATTGACCGCCTGCAGAGCCTGTCGCCTGGCACTTTGAATCAGGGCAAGCACTTCATTGAAGCGGTCGTCGGTTGTACTGCCGGGCACCTGAGATACGGTCATGCATGACTCCTTGAACATGAGTAAAAGCGTGAGCTTAAACCGCCAAGGACGCTTGAAATGACCGGTGATACCCTTTGGGAAAAGTCGTACAGAATCTCGGGAACGCTCTGGCAAATTCACAGTGCTTGTTGTTGGGAGGCCTCTTCGCGAGCAAGCCCGCTCCCACAGGATCCCGAGATGATCAGATGATTTGTGGTCGACACATATCCACTGTGGGAGCGGGCTTGCTCGCGAAGGCGCCGTCAAATACACCACCATCATTGGCAACCAACCGCATATTCATCCGCAACCCCGCCCCAGTGTTCTGCGCCCAAAGCCTCCCACCCTGCCGCTGCACCGCATTCCTGGCAATACTCAACCCCAACCCAAACCCGCCATCCCCCGGTCGCGAACCGTCGAGGCGGGTGAAGGGCAAGAAGATCCGTTCCAGATCCGCTTCCGCCACACCACCACCCTGATCCTCCAGCCACAGATGCCAATACTTGCCATCACGTCGCCCACCTAGCGTGACCACACCGCCCTCAGGGGAATGGCGAATCGCATTGCGCAGCATGTTTTCCAACGCCTGAGCCAGCGTATTGAGATGCCCGCGCACCCAGCAGGATGAGTCCACCGAGCACTGCAATTGCCCGCCCGGCCAGCAGCTTTCATAGCAGGCGTTTTCCGTGAGCATCTCCCACAGTGCCTGGACCTGGATCGCTTCGTCGGGCAAGCGGGTGCGTTCGGTGTCGAGCCAGGCCAGTTGCAGGGTGTCTTCCACCAGCCGCTGCATGCCGTCGACCTCACGGCCGATGCGCTCGCGCAATGGCTCCAGATCCTGCTCGCTTTCACTGGCAACCCGCAGGCGACTCAGTGGCGTGCGCAATTCATGGGACAGGTCGCGCAGCAATTGCTGCTGCAAGGTCACGGTACTTTGCAGGCGTTCAGCCATGTGATCGAACGCCCTGCCCAGTTCGCCCAATTCATCGGAACGATTGGTGGTGCGACTCGACAACCGGACATTCAATTGATCGGCGCGCCAGGCATTGGCTTGCGCACGCAGGTGATTGAGCGGCACGACCAGTACGCGGTACAGCCCAACGCACAACAATAAAGTGAACAGCCCTGGAATGACCCCATTAGTAATCACGCGCCAGAACACTTGATAGCGCCCGGGTATAAAACGTTCGGGCAGTTCGATCACCAGGCTGCCGGCAGAGGGGTCGCGGGGAAACGGCACGCGCATCCAGGGCCGGCCTTTCTTGTGAATGGGCCAATCCAGGCCGCGCAGGAAGGTCAGGTGCTCGATTTCCTTTTCCGTCAGCGGTTGGCTGCTCAAGGATTGCAAATCCCCGCCGATGACACCGACCCAACTCTTTTCGCGCTGCTGCATGCTTTGCAACCAGCGATCGACGCCGTCGCGCTGGCGTTGCCGCCATGCCCGGTCGGCTTCGGCGGCATAGCGTGTCAGGGTGCCGCGAGCCTCATCCGACAGGAACTGGTTGCGCTCTTCCATGTACCGGCCCCAGGACCAGCTCAACCAGATCATCAGCAGACAGAACGCCACCAGCAGGCAGGCCAGCTTCCAGAACAGCGAGTGCCGCCCCGGCAACTTACATTTCATCGCCGGCACTCAGGATGTAGCCCTTGCCCCACACCGTGCGCACTTCGCGTTCGGTGTAGCCGACGGCCTTGAGCTTGCGACGGATCTGGCTGATATGCATGTCCAGGCTGCGGTCATGGGCCGCGTAGCCCCGTTGCAGCACATGCTGATAAAGGAAGGCTTTGCTCAACACTTCATCGCCGTTGCGATTCAGGGTTTCCAGCAACCGGTACTCGCTGCGGGTCAGGCCAGCAGCGAGTTCGCCGTAGAACACCTCGAACAGTCCATCGTCGAAACGCAGGCTGTCCGCCACCGGGGCAACGGCCGTCTGTGTCGGACGACGGTCCAGTGCAACCCGGCGCAGTATCGCTTCGATGCGCACCCGCAACTCGATCATGCTGAAAGGCTTGGGCAGGTAGTCATCGGCCCCCAGGCGAAAACCGCTGACGCGATCCGCCTCGGCACCCAGCGCCGACATCAGCAACACCGGCGTGGAATGACTCTGGCGCAGTTGAGTCAGCACCGAGAGCCCGTCCAGGCCGGGGAGCAGAATGTCCATCAGCACCACGTCGAAAGGTTGCTGAAGTGCAGCGTCCAGTCCTTCCCGGCCGTTCTGACACCAGGTCACCTGAAAGCCGCTACGGCCCAGATGCTCGTGAACATAGGCACCGAGTACGAGGTCGTCTTCGATGGAGAGGATACGGGGATGGCCGGACGTGATGGGAGTCATGAGTATCTGCAAATAATTCTCAGTTGATAATTATTCAAGATTGCGCCGCACAGGGCAACCCACGGCTTTGCCTCGCACTCAAAAGTGCCGAGCCGACCGATGAATGACGACGTCAATTTTACGAGGATTGACCGCCTGCAAATCGCTACACTGCCCAGGTGACGCGTGCCGGACGCACGTGCGGGTCTATAAATAGCTGGATGCGGGAGAGAGGCGTGCTCAAGAACCTGGGAATTAAAGGCCGCGTGCTGTTGCTGACCCTGTTGCCAACCAGCCTGATGGCATTGGTGCTGGGGGGCTATTTTACCTGGATGCAGCAATCCGACCTGCAAGCCCAACTCATGCAGCGCGGCGAGATGATCGCCGAGCAACTGGCGCCGCTGGTGGCACCGGCCATGGGCCACAAGAACACCGAACTGCTGGAACGGATTGCCACCGAATCCCTGGAACAACCGGACGTGCGTGCCGTGACCTTTCTCGCGCCTGACCGCACGCCGCTGGCCCATGCCGGTCCTATCATGCTCAATCAGGCGCCCATGGGCGATGGTTCGCAGATGTTGCGCCGCAGTGGCAGCGATGCGACACGTTATTTGCTGCCCGTGTTCGGCAAACATCGCAACCTGGCCGGTGACGTGATTCCCGATGAAGCCGACCGCCTGCTGGGCTGGGTCGAACTCGAACTGTCCCACAACGGCATGCTGCTACGCGGCTACCGCAGCCTGTTTGCCAGCCTGATGATGATCGCTGCGGGCCTCGGGGGAGCGGCGCTGTTGGCATTGCGCATGGGGCGCACGATCAATCGACCCTTGAGCCAGATCAAGCAAGCCGTGGCCCAGCTCAAGGACGGTCATCTGGAAACCCGCCTGCCGCCCCTCGGCAGCCAGGAGCTGGATGAGCTGGCGTCCGGCATCAACCGCATGGCCGGCACCCTGCAGAACGCCCAGGAAGAATTGCAGCACAGCATCGACCAGGCCACCGAAGACGTGCGCCAGAACCTGGAAACCATCGAGATCCAGAACATCGAGCTCGATCTGGCGCGCAAGGAAGCCCTGGAGGCGAGCCGGATCAAGTCCGAGTTCCTCGCCAACATGAGCCATGAAATCCGCACGCCGCTCAACGGCATTCTCGGTTTTACCCACCTGCTGCAAAAAAGCGAGCTGACCCCGCGCCAGCTCGACTACCTGGGCACCATCGAAAAATCCGCCGACAGCCTGTTGGGGATCATCAATGAAATTCTCGACTTCTCGAAAATCGAGGCCGGCAAACTGGTGCTGGACCATATTCCGTTCAACCTGCGCGACCTGCTGCAGGACACGCTGACCATCCTCGCCCCCGCCGCCCACGCCAAGCAGTTGGAGCTGGTGAGCCTGGTTTACCGCGACACGCCGCTGTCGCTGGTGGGCGATCCGTTGCGGCTCAAACAGATCCTCACCAACCTGGTCAGCAACGCGATCAAGTTCACCCGCGAAGGCACCATCGTTGCCCGCGCCATGCTGGAAGATGAAAACGAAGACAGCGTGCAACTGCGCATCAGCATTCAGGACACCGGCATCGGCTTGTCGAACCAGGACGTGCGCGCGCTGTTCCAAGCGTTCAGTCAGGCCGACAACTCGCTGTCCCGGCAACCTGGTGGCACGGGCCTGGGGCTGGTGATTTCCAAGCGGTTGATCGAACAAATGGGCGGTGAAATCGGCGTCGACAGTACGCCGGGCGAAGGTTCGGAATTCTGGATCAGCCTGAGCCTGCCGAAAACCCGCGACGACGCCGAAGACCTGCCCGGCCCGCCGCTGTCCGGTCGTCGCGTGGCGGTGCTGGAAAATCACGAGCTGGCCCGCCAGGCGCTACAGCACCAACTGGAAGACTGCGGTCTGGCCGTCACCCCGTTCACCAACCTGGAAAGCCTGACCAATGGCGTGACTGTGGCTCATCAGACTGATCAGGCGATCGACCTGGCGGTACTGGGTGTCACCAGCAACGACATGCCGCCGGAGCGCCTCAACCAGTACATCTGGGACCTCGAACACCTGGGCTGCAAAGTGCTGGTGCTGTGCCCGACCACGGAGCAGACGCTGTTCCACCTCTCGGTGCCCAACCCTCACAGTCAGCTCCAGGCCAAACCGGCCTGCACCCGCAAGCTGCGGCGGGCGCTGTCCGATCTGGTCAACCCGCGCCAGACCCGCAGCGAACCCGGTGAACCGGTCTCCAGCCGTGCGCCGAAAGTGCTGTGCGTCGACGACAACCCGGCCAACCTGCTGCTGGTGCAGACCCTGCTCGAAGACATGGGGGCCAAAGTGCTGGCGGTGGAAAGCGGATACGCCGCCGTCAGGGCCGTTCAGGTCGAGACGTTCGATCTGGTGCTGATGGACGTGCAGATGCCCGGCATGGACGGACGCCAGAGCACCGAGGCAATCCGCCAGTGGGAAAGCGAGCGGCATTGCACGCCGCTGCCGATCGTCGCCCTCACCGCCCACGCCATGGCCAACGAGAAACGTGCGCTGCTGCAAAGCGGCATGGACGACTACCTGACCAAACCGATCAGCGAGCGGCAACTGGCGCAAGTGGTGTTGAAGTGGAGTGGCCTGGCGCTGCGCAACCAGAGCCCGGATCGCTCCGGCGACAGCCACGGCGGCGCCTACGAGCTGCAGGTACTGGATCACGAAGAAGGTTTGCGCCTGGCCGCCGGCAAGGCCGATCTGGCCGCGGACATGCTCGCCATGCTGCTGGCATCGCTGGAAGCAGACCGCGAAGCAATCCGCCAGGCGCAGGAAAGCCACGACCACAATGCCCTGATCGAACGGGTTCACCGCCTGCATGGCGCCACCCGTTATTGCGGCGTACCGCAACTGCGCGCGGCCTGCCAGCGCAGCGAAACCCTGCTCAAGCAAAAGGACCCGAAGGCCTTCGGCGCGCTCGAGGAGCTAGACCGCGCGATCAACCGCCTGGCCGCCCAGGCGCGGATCAATGCCTGACGCAGCGCAATTGGACTGTGAATCCTAAACGCTAAACTAACCGCACCCCTTGTAGGAGCTGGCTTGCCAGCGAAGGCAACCTTGAGAACAACGCAAAATTTGAGGCCGCCTTCGCTGGCAAGCCAGCTCCTACAGGATCGGGGTAGGCAGCAAAACGTGAGTTTTCCAGGAGGACCGCATGCGCACGATTCTTTTCAGCAGCCAGACCTACGACCGCGACAGTTTCCTCGCCGCCGACCAGCCGGCCGGTATCGAATTGCACTTTCAAGCAGCGCGACTGAGCCTCGATACGGCGGCGCTGGCCGAGCATCACGAGGTGGTCTGCGCCTTCATCAATGATGACCTCAGCGCCCCGGTGCTCGAATGCCTGGCTGCCGGCGGCACACGCCTGATCGCCCTACGCTCGGCCGGTTACAACCATGTCGACCTGGCAGCGGCGAAACGCCTGGGAATGGCGATTGTGCGCGTACCGGCCTATTCGCCCCATGCCGTGGCCGAGCACGCGGTGGCGCTGATCCTGGCGCTGAACCGCCGTTTGCACCGCGCCTACAACCGTACCCGCGAAGGCGATTTCAGCCTGCACGGGCTGACCGGTTTCGACTTGGCAGGCAAGACCGTCGGCGTGGTCGGCACCGGGCAGATCGGCGCGACCTTCGCCAAAATCATGAATGGCTTCGGCTGCCAACTGCTGGCCTACGACCCGTATCCCAACCCGCAGGTCGAAGCCTTGGGAGCCCGTTACCTGAGCTTGCCGCAACTGCTGGCCGAATCGCAGATCATCAGCCTGCATTGCCCGCTCAACGAACAGAGCAAGCATTTGATCAACCGCGAATCGCTGGCGCACATGCAACCGGGCGCGATGCTGATCAACACCGGCCGCGGCGGCCTGGTGGACACGCCTGCGCTGATCGACGCATTGAAGGAGGGCCGCCTGGGTTATCTGGGGCTGGACGTGTACGAAGAGGAGGCGCAGTTGTTCTTCGAGGACCGTTCCGACTTGCCCTTGCAGGACGATGTACTGGCGCGACTGCTGACCTTCCCCAACGTGATCGTCACTGCACACCAGGCCTTCCTGACCCGCGAAGCCCTTGGGGCGATTGCCACCGTTACTTTACAAAACATTGCCGCCTGGATGGCCGGCATACCCGAAAATCGTGTCGAGGGCGACTGAACCTGATCGAAGGTCATCTGCCCGCGCCATGCTGCGCGTATGCCCGTGCTAGCATATCGCGCATATTTGGAGGACCCATGGTCGAACACGATTTCCGCTACAGCCTGATGAACCCGCAACACACCCTCACCGAATGCCGCGCCCTGGTGCCGGGGCGTTATCAAGTCACCGGCAACGGCGGCTCGATTCGCAACAATGACGTGCTGGTCGTGACCCTCAAGGGTGCCAAGGACTTGTCCATGCGCCTGACCGTCGAAACGGTTCGCCACTTGATCAATCCGCCCGGCCAATGGGTCGCGGTGGCCAGTGGTCCGGTGTTCGGCGAACTGGCGATCCATACCTGGCAAGTGAATTGCGACAGCTGCGCCAAGGAGTTGAGCTTCGAGTTCGCGGTCGACGCCAAACTGGGCAACAAGGCTGAAAAACCTGCCGCCACTGCGCGGATTGCCGAATTGGGCTGGAAGTCCGTTGGCGAGAAACACCTTTGCCCGAAATGCCAGGAGCCTGCGTGATGAAACGCCTCGCTCTGGCCGGCATGGTCGGTGCAAGCCTGCTGGGTTGCGCCGCCGAGCCTGTGCAATTGCAACAAAACCGCAGCTACATCCTGGAGTGGATCGGCGAACGGCCGTTGATGGATTACAGCCACCTGACCATCACCCTCGGTGAAGATGGTCGCGCCTATGGCAACGGCGGCTGCAACCACTGGTTTGCGCCCTACACTCTGGAAGGCAATAAACTGAGCTTCGGCAAGATCGGCAGCACGCGCAAACTCTGCGCGCCGGCGCTGATGGAACAGGAAAAACGCTTCCTTCAGGCTCTGGAAAACGTGCAGCGCTGGGACGTCTCCTCGATCGAGCAGATGCGCTTCTGGCCTGCCGAAGGCAAGCCGCTGCGCTGGTGGCTGGAAGAGGGCTGATCACCGATTCATGTGGGAGCACAGCTTGCTGGCGATGGCGTCCCTGAGATCGCTATCGCGGGCAAGCCTTGCTCCCACAGACTCTCAATTCTTGGCCTGCAACGCCTCCAGCTTCGCCATCACCCCCGCAGCCGTCTGCTCGCCCACCAACTGCTCCCGCACCTTGCCCTTGTTATCGATGATGTAGGTCACCGGCAATGCCTCACTGCGGGGCAGTTCGAACAACTCGGCAGGGTCCTGCGCCAGCACAGTGAATTTGATCCCGAGTTTCTCGCTGGCACTTTTCAGCTCTTCGCCCTGCACATTGTCGAAGTTGACCCCGAACACATCGATTTTCTTGTCTTTGAGCTGACCGGCCAGGGTGTTCAATTCCGGGATCTCGGTGCGGCACGGGCCGCACCATTCGGCCCAGTAGTTGAGCACCAGCCATTGTTTGTCCAGGCGCTCGGAGGCGACCTTCTGCCCGTTCTGATCGATCCCGTAGTCGTTACCGCAGCCCCCCAGCATCAACGCCCCGATGATCGCCAATGCCGCTGCCAGTCGCCTTGTCATGTCGTGATCCTTGTCGAAAAAAGAATACTGCCGCGACCCATTGCCACCCAAGGTTCTGGATTACGCGTTGCACAGTTAGAATAGCCGCCACCTCACACAAGATGCGACCCGCTCATGACCGATCTGACGCTTTATCACAATCCGCGCTGCTCGAAATCCCGCGGTGCGCTCGAACTGCTCGAAACCCGTGGCCTGACCCCGACCGTGGTGCGCTATCTGGAAACCCCGCTGGACGCCGCGCAAATCCAGAGCCTGCTGACCAAGCTGGGCATCAGCGCCCGGCAACTGCTACGCACCGGTGAGGACGAGTACAAGACCCTCAACCTGGCCGACAGCAGCCTGAGCGAGGCGCAATTGATCGCCGCCCTCGCCGCCCACCCGAAACTCATGGAGCGACCGATTCTTGAGGTCGGCGACAAAGCCGTCATCGGCCGGCCGCCGGAGCAGATCCTGGAGCTGCTGCCGTGAGTGCGCCGTATATTCTGGTGCTGTATTACAGCCGCAGCGGCTCGACCAACGAAATGGCCCGGCAGATTGCCCGTGGCGTCGAACAGGCCGGCCTCGAAGCGCGCCTGCGCACGGTGCCGGCGATTTCCACCGAATGCGAAGCCGTGGCCCCGGACATTCCGGACGAGGGCGCGCTCTACGCCAGCCTCGACGACCTGAAAAACTGCGCTGGCCTGGCCCTGGGCAGTCCGACCCGCTTCGGCAACATGGCGGCGCCCCTCAAGTACTTTCTCGACGGCACCAGCAACCTGTGGCTGACCGGCGCCCTGGTGGGCAAACCGGCCGGCGTGTTCACGTCCACCGCAAGCCTGCACGGCGGCCAGGAAACCACCTTGCTGTCGATGATGTTGCCGTTGCTGCACCACGGCATGCTGATCACCGGTCTGCCCTACAGCGAGTCAGCGCTCCTGGAAACCCAGGGCGGTGGCACGCCCTACGGTGCCAGCCACCACGCCGGGGCTGATGGTAAAAGCGGTCTGGACGGGCACGAAGTGGCGCTGTGTCGCGCACTGGGCATGCGCCTGGCCAAGACGGCACAGAAGCTGGAGGGCTGAGGGTGGCCAAGAAGCCGAAGATCCTGCCCGCCATCGCATGGCTCGAACCCCGTGTTCGAGCCATGCGTGTCATCAGTCTGTTGTGTTTTTTCGGTCTGGTGGGGTTGCTGTGTATCTACTACCCGCTGGTAGCCGACCTGCACGGCGCCCGGCCCTGGGTGATTTTGCTGATCGAGCTGGTGCCGCTGCTGTTGTTGGCGCCCGGCATGGTGGTTGGTAGCCCGCGCGGGCATTCATGGATGTGTTTTGTGGTGAACCTGTATTTCATCAAGGGCGCCCTGGCCGCGTACGACCCGAACCGGCAGATGTTCGGTTTGCTGGAAATGGGCGCGAGCCTGGCGGTGTTCTGCTCGGCGCTGTTGTTTGTGCGTTGGCGGTATCAGTTGAATCGCAAACTGGCTGGCGAGGGCGAGATTTCCGTCGCCTGACCGGACGCCTTCGCTGGCAAGCCAGCTCCCACATGGATTGCAGCGATCACATTTTTTGTGAACGACATGAACCCTGTAGGAGCTGGCTTGCCAGCGAATAAGGCGACGCGGTCTCAGTGATTGACGGTGTACGCCAGCATCATCGAGATCTGGCTCATCGGCCGTCCGCCGCTTTCTTCATGCCACCGGTTGAACACCTCCTGCACCAATGCCAGGTCGCGCAAGCTGCTCGGCACCTTGTCGATGATGCCTTGTGCATTCAACGCCGCCACCACGTCATAGCTCGGTACGAAAGTGTCCTTGCCGACCATCCGCAGAAAACGCGGCGCCGACAGACCGCCCAATTGATGGCCGCGTTTCTTCAGGAACGTCCACAACCCGACGATATCAGTCACCGGCCAATCGGCGATCATAGCGCCGAAGCTGCCCTTTTCATGGGCCACATCCAGTACGAACTGCGCATTGCGCGGCACGCTCTTGAGCTTGCCCAGGTGGCGGATGATCCGCGCGTCCTGCATCAGGCGCTCCAGGTGTTCGGCGCTCATCAGCACGACTTTTTCCGGGTCGAACCTGAAGAACACCTCCTCGAAGGCCGGCCACTTGGCATCCACCAGGCTGTGCTTGAGGCCCGCGCGAAACACACGCAGCGCCATGGTCGACAGGTAACGATCGTCGGTGATGTCGCGCAATTGCGCCGGGGTCTTGGGAACGGGCAGATGGGCTTCCAGTTCAGCGGCCGAACCGAAGCGGTTCAAGCAGTATTCATTCAGCCACTTGTAGTCGCGCATGCCCTCTCCTGAGGAATAGACAAAAAACCTGTAGGAGCTGAGCTTGCTCGCGATAGCGGTGTATCAGTCGACAAATCCGTTGAATGACACACCGCTATCGCGAGCAAGCTCAGCTCCTACAGTTTGATCAGAGGTTTACGACGTTGACGAAGCGCGAAGCCGCCGTCTCGTCGATCTTGAGGCTGGTGAAGTCGAACAGGTTGCGATCCGCCAGTTGCGACGGGATCACGTTCTGCAGGCTGCGGAAAATGCTTTCGGTACGGCCCGGGGTCTTGCGTTCCCAGTCCTGCAACATTTCCTTGACCACCTGGCGTTGCAGGTTTTCCTGGGAACCGCAGAGATTGCACGGGATGATCGGGAATTGCTTGAGGTCCGAATAGGCCTGGATGTCTTTTTCGCTACAGTAGGCCAGCGGACGGATCACCACGTTGCGACCATCGTCGGCCCGCAGTTTCGGCGGCATGGCCTTGAGCGAACCGTTGAAGAACATGTTCAGGAAGAAGGTCTCGACGATGTCGTCGCGATGATGTCCCAGGGCCATCTTGGTCGCGCCGATTTCATCGGCAAAGGTGTAGAGCGTGCCACGACGCAGGCGTGAGCAGAGCGAGCAAGTGGTCTTGCCCTCAGGAACAAGCTCCTTGACCACCGAGTAGGTGTCTTTCTCGACAATGTGGTACTCGATGCCCAGCTCCTTGAGATAGGCCGGCAATACGTGCTCGGGGAACCCCGGCTGCTTCTGGTCCATGTTCACGGCCACGATGTCGAACTTGATCGGTGCGACCTTCTGCAGGTGCATCAGCACATCGAGCATGGTGTAGCTGTCCTTGCCACCGGACAGGCAGACCATGACCTTGTCGCCGTCTTCAATCATGTTGAAATCGGCGACAGCCTCACCAGCCTGGCGGCGAAGGCGCTTTTGCAGTTTGTTCTGGTTGACCGTAAGAGTGCCCATGACGCGAAATCCGTGAGGTGTGACGAAAGGCGGGCATTTTACGCAAAAACCCCGCCAGGGCGAAGCGCCCTGACGGACCGCATCCCCATGGTCAGATGCAACCGCGATTACCCGTGTCATTTACAGCGCAATTTGCTCTAAGCCCCTTCACCTTGTAAGGGAAACTCCTTCCTATACTGCGTCATAAGGTCGCATTCTAATCCAGACCTATTACTTACTTGGCCGCATTGGCCCGTAGGCGCTCCACTGGGGGGCGACGGTAAAAACAAGAGGAGTGACTGGCATGATCCATCACGTAGTGGGGCTCTTCACCCACCCTGACCAGGAATGGAAAGAAATTCGTGGCGACCAGGAGGAAAGCATCAGCCACATGTACTTGACCCACACGCTGATTCTGGCGGCAATTCCAGCAGTATCGGCGTTCATCGGCACCACGCAAGTCGGTTGGGTTATCGGCAGCCGAGCGCCAGTGATGTTGACGATGGAAAGTGCACTATGGATGTCGATCATGTCGTACGTGGCGATGCTTGGCGGCGTTGCGGTAATGGGCGCGTTCATCCACTGGATGGCCCGCACCTATGACGCCAACCCGAGCCTGGCCCGCTGCGTCGCTTTTGCAACCTATACCGCGACACCGCTGTTCATCGGCGGTCTGGCGGCACTGTATCCACACTTGTGGCTGGGGATGATCATCGGCACCGCAGCGATCTGCTACACGGTCTACCTGCTGTATGTCGGGCTACCGACGTTCATGAACATACCAACTGACGAGGGATTCCTGTTTTCCAGTTCCGTACTCGCCGTAGGCCTTGTGGTGCTGGTGGCCATCATGGCGTTCACCGTAATTGTCTGGGGACTCGGCGTGGGGCCGGTCTACACCAATTAATATCACGTCACCTAAAACTAGATCTGCCAACACAGGCCGCCGCAAGGCGGCCTTTTAATGCTTGAACAACTGGAACGGCTACGACCATTCGGCGCTTGAGCGATTCGCAAGGCCTGGGGGTTGCGGCATACTCGACGTCTCTGGAGATCCATCAAGCATGCCCGAGCAACTCAATTCCCGCGTCGAAGACTGTTTCCAACAAGCCGAATCCTTTTTCAAACGACCTTTCAAACGCCCCGTGGTGAGCCTCAAGCTGCGCGGACAAAAAGCCGGCGTTGCGCATTTGCACGAGAACCTGCTGCGCTTCAACCCGCAGTTGTACCGGGAAAACACCGAAGATTTCCTCAAGCAGACCGTGGCCCACGAAGTCGCGCACCTGATCGCCCATCAATTGTTTGGCGACCGCATCCAGCCCCATGGCGAAGAGTGGCAATTGATCATGCGCGGTGTGTATGAACTGCCGCCCAATCGTTGCCACACCTACGACGTCAAACGCCGCAGCGTGACCCGCTACATCTACAAATGCCCGTGCGCCGACAGCGATTTCCCGTTTTCGGCACAGCGCCATAGCCTGGTGAGACAGGGGCGGCGGTATTTGTGCCGGCGCTGCCGCAGTACGCTGGTGTTCAGTGGGGAAATGCGGGTCGAGTAGTTGGGTGACTGCGCTGGCCTCATCGCGGGCAAGCCTTGCTCCCACAGGTTTCATTGTCGTTCACAAATTTTGTGATCAAAGCTGATCCCTGTGGGAGCAAGGCTTGCCCGCGATGAGGCCGGTATAGGCGCTAGAGAATCACCCTGGCTCGCCGCAACTCATCAATCCGCTCAAGACTGAACCCCAACTCCCCCAACACCTGATCCGTGTGTTCCCCCAACGCCGCGCCAATATGCCTGGGCTCTGGCAAACCTTCTGAAAACTTCAACGGACAAGCCATCTGCGCCTGCGTCGAACCATCGCCCCGTGGCACTGCAGTCACCAGTTCCCGCGCCCGCAACTGCGGATGCCGCACCGCTTCGCGCAGGCTCAATACCGGCTCGACACAGGCGTCCAGCTCGGCAAATAACGCACACAGTTCGGTAAAGTCATGTTTTTCAAACTCGACCTTCAACGCATCCTTGAGCTTTCTCTGCTGCGCCGGTTGCGGCGACAGGCCCAGGCTCGCCAGCTCTTCGAGCCCCAACGCCACACACAACTGCTTCATGAAGTCCGGCTCCAGGCTGCCCACCGATAACCAGCGCCCGTCCCGCGAGCGGTAGTAATCGTAGAAGCTGCCGCCATTGAGCATCTGGTCTTCCCGCCCCGGCTCGACGCCACAGGCCAGATACCCGGCACCGGCCATGGCGTTCAGGCTGAATGCACAATCGGTCATGCTCACATCCAGATGTTGCCCCTGCCCGGTGTGCTGCCGGGCGATCACGGCCGCCAACAGACCGATCACGCCGTGCAGCGAACCACCGGCGATATCCGCCACCTGCGTGCCCAAGGGCAGCGGTCCGCTGTCGGCGCGGCCGGTGTAGTTCGCCAGCCCGGCCAGCGCCAGATAATTAATGTCGTGGCCGGCGCGATCCTTGTAGGGGCCGGTCTGGCCATAACCGGTGATCGACACATAAATGAGCTTCGGATTGATCGCCTTCAAGGCTTCATAGCCCAGCCCCAGGCGCTCCATGACACCGGGACGAAACTGCTCGAGCACGATGTCGTAGTCCTTGAGCAATTGCTTGATAACGTCCAGCGCCTCAGGCTGCTTGAGGTCCAGGGCCACGCTGCGTTTATTGCGATTGAGGTAGGCGTGGCTGGCCGATACCCCGTGATCGTGGGGCGGCAGCACGCGCAACAGGTCCATGCGGGTCGGCGATTCGATGCGCAGCACCTCGGCGCCCATATCCGCCAACAACAACGAGGCGAACGGGCCGGGCAGCAGGGTAGAGAAATCCAGTACCTTGAGTGATGCCAGTGGACCGAGCATGAATATTCTCCTTATATGATGCCCCTCAGACTAGGCAGCTGAACGTGACGGAGCAATCACCTTATGCGCCAGTGACGCTGACAGTTGCGCTCAAGTCGCAGGCAATAAAAAACCCGCCGAAGCGGGTTTTTCATTACAACAAGACTTACTTGGCGTTAGTCGGGGTTGCCCCTTTGACATGGCCCAGAACATCGTCTTTAGGCTCATCAGCAATACCGCGACCGCCGGAGGCCAGTTCAGCGTGCATCACGTCGGTGTCCAGCTCCTTGACCCACTTGGCCACCACCAGTGTGGCAACGGCATTACCGATCAGGTTGGTCAGGGCACGAGCTTCGGACATGAAGCGGTCGATACCGAGGATCAGCGCCAGGCCGGCAACCGGGAGATGACCCACCGCGGACAGGGTGGCCGCCAGTACGATGAACCCGCTACCGGTCACGCCCGCAGCCCCCTTGGAGGACAGCAGCAACACCACCAGCAGGGTGATCTGATGCGTGATGTCCATGTGCGCGTCAGTTGCCTGAGCAATGAACACGGCCGCCATGGTCAGGTAGATTGCCGTGCCGTCGAGGTTGAACGAGTAACCGGTCGGGATCACCAGACCCACGACGGATTTCTGCGCGCCCAGACGCTCCATCTTGATCAGCATGCGTGGCAACACCGATTCCGAGGAAGAGGTGCCCAGCACGATCAGCAGTTCTTCACGGATATAGCGAATCACTTTCAGCACGCTGAAACCGTGCGCGCGGGCGATACCGCCGAGCACGATCAGGATGAACAGGACGCAAGTGATGTAGAAGCAGGCCATCAGTTGGCCCAGTTGCACCAGCGAGCCGACACCGTAGGCACCGATGGTGAACGCCATGGCACCGAAGGCACCAATTGGCGCGAGCTTCATGATCATGTTGATGATGTTGAACATCACATGGGCGAAGCGATCGATGAAGTCCAGCAGCGGCTTGCCGTAGGCACCCAGGCGATGCAGGGCGAAACCGAAGATCACCGAGAACATCAGCACTTGCAGGATGTCGCCCGTGGCGAACGCACCGACGATGGTTGCCGGGATGATGTTCATCAGGAAGCCGATAACGCTCTGGTCAGCGCCTTGTGCCACGTAGGTCGCCACTTTCGAGGCATCCAGGGTGCTCACATCGATGTGCATGCCAGCGCCTGGCTGCACGATGTTGACCACGACCAGGCCCACCAGCAAAGCAATGGTCGAAACGATTTCGAAGTACAGGAGTGCGTAACCGCCGGTCTTGCCGACCGACTTCATGTCCTGCATGCCCGCGATACCGCTGACGACGGTGCAGAAGATGATAGGCGCGATGATCATTTTGATCAGCTTGATGAACCCGTCACCCAGCGGCTTAACGGCCACACCGAGCTGTGGATAGTAGTGACCGAGCAAAATACCGATGACAATTGCAACGATCACCTGGAAATACAGGGATTTGTACAGTGGCTGACGAGTCGTCATTGCAAAGTTCCTCAAGAGTGCGCGGTGACAACATCCATCCGTTGCCCACGACACCTCATTTGCGAACCCTCCTGCACTGGAGGGATTTGTTTTTTCGAGCTGCGCGACGGCAAGCATCTGCCGGTTGTATCGCAAAGCCCGTGCCACCTTCCGTGAATCCTCCTACAAGCCTTTTGATATCAGGCGTTGCAGGTTTTTCCTTGCTGGCTGGCGGTTGCGCCACAGTGGCGGATTTCCGCCCATTGACCAAATCGGGTCGTACAATCTGGCGGATATCCGCCTTGTTCATCCGTTGCAACCGCAGCTACCATCCATCGCTCAATGGACGGATTTGCCTGCTATGCGCGAACGCACCATCGCCAGTCATTTCGCCCGTGCGGTCCTGCGCGGTGCGCAACGGCACGGCTACGACTATTCGGACCTGTTGCAGCAATTGGGGATCAGCCCCGAGTTGCTCGAAGAGCCGCGGGCGCGCATTGGTCCGGAGTCATTCACCCGACTGATACAGGCTCTGTGGCTGGCACTGGACAACGAATACCTCGGGTTTGGGCAAGCGCCGAGCAAACCCGGTAGCTTCGCGATGATGTGCCATGCCGTGATTCATTGCCGCAATCTGGAAAAGGCACTCAACCGCGGCTTATTGTTTTATAGCCTATTCCCTGACGCCCCGCGCCTGACCCTGACGCGCGAAGACGAAATGATTCGCCTGAGCCTGGACGATTCGCAGCTCTGGGATCCGGACCATTTTCTCACCGAATACCTGCTGGTGATCTGGCACCGGTTCGGCAGTTGGCTGATCGGTCAGCGCATTCGCCTGGAGCAGGCGACGTTCAGCTACCCGCGACCGGAACACGGAGCCGAGTACGATTTGCTGTTCTCTTGTGCACTGAGCTTTTCAACCGCAAAGAGCGCGGCACAAAAGAACAGCGGGGCGCAAAGCAGCCTGCTGTTTCACAGTCGCTACTTGAACATGCCGTTGCTACAGGACGAACGCACCCTCAAGCATTTCCTTGAACGCTCGCCTTCCGACCTGCTGGCGCGCCCGGATGATGGCCATAGCCTGACCAGCCAGTTGCGGCGCTTGCTCAGCCGCGACAGTGCTCGCTGGCCGGACCTGGACGCCGTGGCCACGCACCTGCACATCAGCCCGCAGACGCTGCGCCGGCATTTACGCGAGGAAGGCAGCAGTTTTCAAGAGTTGAAGGACCAGTTGCGCCGCGACATTGCGATCTATCACCTGAGCCGCAACGATCTGCCCTTGCAGCAGATTGCCGAGCAGCTGGGGTTTTCCGAGCCTTCGGCGTTTCATCGGGCGTTCAAGAAGTGGACGGGGTTGACGCCGGGGGCTTATCGGGCGCAGGAAAGTTGAGATTTGCGGTGGATTGACTGGCCTCTTCGCGAGCAGGCTCGCTCCTACAGGGGATATTCAGTGCGACATAGATCCATTGTGGGAGCGAGCCTGCTCGCGATGGCGTCCGCAAGAGCAACACTAAACCACCGGAAACTGAATCCTGAACGCCGCCCCACCCATGGGTGAATCCCCCAGCGTCAGTTTGGCGCTGTAGCTTTCGATGATGTCCTTGACCACCGCCAGGCCAATGCCCTGCCCCGGATGCTGTCGATCCAGGCGCTCGCCACGTTGCAGGATTCGTGCGCGCTGATCGGGCGGCACGCCGGGACCGTCGTCCTCGACGCACAATTCGATACCGCCCAGGGTCTGCCGCACGCTGATACGCACTTCGCCCAGGCACAGGCGATAAGCGTTCTCCAGCAAGTTGCCCATCATCTCCAGCAAGGCCCCCTGCTCGATCGGCACGTAACACTCTGGCGGCAAGTCCAGGGTCACCCGCACGCGCTTGTCGCGGTAGACCTTGTCCAGCGTGTCGCAGAGACTTTGCAGCACCGGACGCAGTTGAACCTGATGACGCACCAGACCGCTTTTACGCAGGCTGGCGCGCTGCAATTGATAGCTGATCTGCTGGCTCATGCGCTCGATCTGGGTTTGCAGCACCCAGGCCTGATCGCGATTTTGGGGGCGTTGCGCCATGTCCTCGCTGACGCCTTGCAGCACCGCCAGCGGCGTTTTCAGGCTGTGCGCCAGATCGTCGAGGGAATCGCGGTAACGGCTGCGCTGTTCGCGCTCGCTGTGCAGCAAGCGGTTCAGGGAGCCCGTCAGGCGCAAGAGTTCGCGGGGATGTTGCTCGCTGAGGCTTTCGCGGGCACCACTTTCGATTTCGTCCAGTTCCTGGCTGAGCCGGCGCAACGCCTGCAAGCCCCAGGTCAGGCCGATCCACAGCAACGCCAGCAGCACCAGCAACGCCGCGCCGAAGCCCAGGTAGAGGTTTTCCCGCAGGCCTTCGAGGGTCAGCTCGTATTCGCGTACCGGTTGCAACGCGACAATGCTGAACGCCGCGCTCTTGCCCCCCAGCAGCTTGACCTCGACGTCATAGACGAAGAACTCCTGGCCATTGGCTTCTCTGATCCTGGCGAACTCGTTACCGCGCCCGTCATAACGCGGTTTGTAATTGAGCATCTCTTCCTGAGTGGCCTTGGAACGCCAGACCAGGTGACCTTCGCGGTCATAGATGTAACCGAGCAAACGGCTGTCGGTCAGGTTGAAGCGCTCGTCGGGCAATTGCGCCGGCATCTGCAAGTGGTTGTTTTCCACCCGTGCGGCGGAGATCAGCGTCGTCACGTCGGAGGCCAGGCGTTGTTCAATGGAGTCTTGCAGCGCCAGGCTGAACGCACCCTGCATCGCCGGCAGCAGCGCCAGCATGAACAACACCGCCAGCAGTGTGGCGGCGAGCATCAAGCGGACACGAAGGGAACGAATCAAGTGCAGCGCTCATTGAACAGGTAGCCGAGGCCGCGAACGGTATCGATCGGCTTGAACCCGACCGGCCCTTCCAGTTTGCGGCGCAGACGGCCGACCAGCACTTCGATCACATTCGGATCGCGCTCGTCGTCATCCGGGTACAACTGCTCCATCAGGCGGTCCTTGGCCACTACTTGCTGGTGATGGCGCATCAGGTACTCGAGGATGCGGTACTCGTAGGCCGTCAGCGCCAGCGGCTGATCGTCCAGGGATGCCTGTTTGCGATTGAGGTCGAGCACCAATGGCCCGGCGACGATGGTCGACTGGGTAAAACCGCTGGAGCGGCGCAACAAGGCATTGAGCCGGGCGTCGAGTTCTTCGAACTGGAACGGTTTGACCACATAGTCGTCGGCGCCAGCGGCCAGGCCTTCTACCTTGTCCTGCCAATTGCCGCGCGCCGTGAGGATCAGGATCGGAAAGGTCTTGCCCCGCGAGCGCAACTGACGGATCAGATCGAGGCCGCTCATGCCCGGCAGGCCGAGATCGATTACCGCCAGGTCATGGTTGAATTGTTCGGTCTGATACAAGGCCTCCTCGGCATTGGCCACGGACTCGACCACATGCCCGCTTTCCGTCAGGCGGGTTTGCAGGTGATGGCGCAACAGCGCTTCATCTTCGACGACCAGCAATTTCATAACGTTCTCCTGCTGATCAACAGCTCCAGAGGCACAACCTTCAATAAAGGCACGTGTTGCGATGACTGATATCACGACGGCTTGCTGATAGTCGTCAAATCGTAGCGGCCCATGAGGTCCTCCTGACGAAGTTTAATGCCATTGTGCGAGACCGACACGTTGTCATACGTGGCGTAGTCACTATTCTGACTGCCTTGCCTGGCCAGATGCACGCTCCAGGCACTGTCATTGCCGACCACACCACCCACGCTCGAATAACTCAGCACACCGGACTTTTTGACCTTGTCGCTGGTCTGTCCAGAAGTAAGCCTGGTGAAATTATCGTCGGTCGCATGGGCGGCAGCACTGACGCCCAGGACGGTGAACGCCAGAAGCAGGTTTTTCAAGCCAGTCATAGGGAGTTTCCTCATGCGCTGTACGCTTTTTGGTAGCGGCAAGGTTACTGATCCCGCGCTGAACTCCCCCTGAACGCAATCTGAACCTAAGCTGAATCAACCCGATCCGGGTGCTTCGATGAAAGTGTCCCGATAATTTTCGACAGGAGATTAACCATGCGCATGTTCCTCGCTGTCCTCTTGCTGGCCTTCAGCGGGCTCAGCCACGCCGCCATCAAGACCCAGGAAATCCCCTACCAGAGCGCCGACGGCACGAAACTGATCGGCTATTACGCCTATGACGACGCGATCAAGGGCCCGCGCCCCGGCGTCGTTGTGGTGCATGAATGGTGGGGGCTCAACGATTACACCAAACGCCGCGCCCGCGACCTCGCCGGCCTGGGCTACAGCGCTTTGGCCATCGACATGTATGGCAACGGCAAAAACACCGAACACCCCAAGGACGCCATGGCGTTCATGCAGGCGGCAACGCAAGACAGCGCGGCGTCCAGTGCGCGCTTTCAGGCCGGGCTCGACTTGCTGAAGAAACAAGCGCAAACCGACCCGAATAAAGTGGCTGCCATCGGCTACTGCTTCGGTGGCGCCGTCGTGCTCAATGCTGCGCGTCAGGGTATGCCGCTGGCCGGTGTGGTGAGTTTCCACGGCGCGTTGGCAACCAAAACGCCGGCGACGCCCGGCAGTGTGAAAGCGAAAGTCCTGGTCGAACATGGCGCGCTGGACAGCATGGTGACGCCCGATAACGTGGCTGCCTTCAAAGCCGAGATGGACAAGGCTGGCGCCGACTACAAGTTCGTCAGCCTCGACGGCGCCAAGCACGGCTTCAGCAATCCTGACGCCGATCGCTTGAGCCATGGCGATCACGGCGGGCCGGACATTGGTTACAACAAGGCGGCAGATGAAAAGTCGTGGGCGGATATGCAGGCGTTCTTCAAGAAGATCTTCAGTTGATCAGTTAAACCGCAGTGCGGCTTTCGCGAGCAGGCTCGCTCCTACAGGATCAGCGGTGAGACACAAATCCAATGTGGGAGCGAGCCTGCTCGCGATGGCTGCACCGCCGATCTGAACCTTTGCACTACCCAGTTTCAGGGCAACCCGGCAAAATGCCCGACATGAATCCAGTCCCCGCCCTGCCCGCCTGCTGCACGCCCCTCGATGCCCACTGGCCGCTGCCGTTTGTGCTGCCGGATGCGGTGCTGTTGAGTACCCACTTCAACCCTTCGCAACTGCTCAGCGATGATTTCCAGCGCAGTGCCATCGAAGCGCCGGCGAGTATCCAGCGCTCCGTCGCGAAACGGCAGGCGGAGTTTCTCGCCGGACGGATCTGCGCGCGGGCCGCCTTGCAACAACTGGAAGGCCTGAGCGTCAGCCCGGCCATCGGCGAAGACCGGGCACCGGTCTGGCCGGCGCATATCACCGGTTCCATTACCCACAGTACCGGCCGGGCCGCGGCAATCGTCGCCAGGAAAAACCATTGGCGCGGCTTGGGCATGGACCTGGAAAACCTGCTCAATGCCGAACGCGCCGAACGCCTGGCCGGGGAAATCCTCACCCCACCCGAGCTCCAGCGCATGGCCGCCGGGCATCGCGATCAACTGGCGTTGCTGGTGACCCTGACCTTTTCGGTAAAGGAGAGCCTGTTCAAGGCCCTCTATCCGATCGTTCAACAGCGTTTCTACTTTGAACACGCCGAGGTGCTGGAGTGGACCGAGGCGGGTGAAGTGCGGTTGCGGCTGTTGACGGATCTGTCGAGTGAATGGCGCAACGGCACTGAGCTGGATGCGCAGTTTGGGGTCAAGGATGGGCAGTTGTTGAGCTTGGTCAGCATCAGGGCCTGAAGTGTTTCGGCGCCTGCCAGGCCGCCATCGCGAGCAAGCTTTGCTCCCACAGGCTTTGTGCCGGTCAAACTAAACCTGTGGGAGCAAAGCTTGCTCGCGATGGGGCCCGAACAGACAACAAATAACTCAGCGCTTCTCCTGATTCCTCGGCCAACTCAAACTGAAACAGGCCCCGCCCAGGCTTTTGCTCTTGCCAATCAACGCCCGCCCGTCATGCCAATGAATGATGCGCCGCACAATCGACAGGCCCAAGCCATGCCCGCCTGATGCACGGGTCCGACTGTCATCGAGACGCAGGAACGGGGTGAAGATTTTCTCCCAGGCCAATTCCGGTACGCCCGGCCCATCATCCTCGACATCCACCCGACAGCGTTGCTGCCCCACCTGATAACTGATGGTCACCCGTGAATGCGCATGACGCATGGCATTGCTGACAAGGTTCTGCAGTGCCCGATGCAAATAACGCGGCTCGGCCTCGACCCAGGCATCGTCGCAATCGGCGGCCGACAGGCACAAGCCACGCTGCACCGTGACATCGGCACGCAACGGCGCCAGCTCCCCGATCACCTGATTGACCAAGGCATCCAGGTCGACGCGTTGAAAATTCAGTGCTGGCGAGCCTTGCTCCAGCCGCGCATAGGTCAACATCTCGTCCACCAGACGGTCGAGGTCCTCGATGTCGTGATCCATGCCCTCGCAATACTTTTCCAGGGCTTGCGGCGTGGTCGCCGAACCAATCATTTCCAGGCCAAAACGCAAGCGCGCTACCGGCGTGCGCAGTTCGTGGGACACGGCGCGCACCAATTCCCGCTGGATTGCCAACAGTTGCTGCAAGTGCTCGGCCATGCCGTTGAACGCCGACGCCAGCCGCCCCACCGAGTCCGCGCCCCGCGCCGGTACGCGGGTTTCCAGGCTGCCCTTGGCGATGCGCGTGGCGGCGGCTTCCAGTCCGCGCAAGCGGCGCTCCAGTTGGCGCACCAGCAGGTAGACGATCAAGCCGATCAGGGTCAGGCCCAGCGCCGCGATCAGCACCAGCCACTCCGGCGGATAAGGATTCATCTGATACAAGGGCCCGATTTCCAGCACCCACGGCGTGCCGACCATGCCGGCGAACACCCGGACCGAATCGCCGCCCTTGCCCAGCGCCATCACCGTGTCGCCTTCGGACACCCGGCGACTCTGGTCTTCATCCATGTCGGCGTCTTCCACCGTGACCAGCCGCAAGTCGAAACCAAAGCCCTTGTCCTGCTTCAATTGCGCCAGGCGCACCGGTTGCTCGCCTACCGGGTAGCGCACCAACTCATCGGTCAACAGGTAAATCGTCGCCCGGGCCAATTGCTCGCTGATCTGCTGGACCTCACCGGTGAGCACCAGCTGTTCCTTGTCACTGACCAGACGGTAAACCTTTGCCGCATGCGGACCGGTCTGCTCCACCAGCGCCTGGCCATGCAGCACGCGGGTACGCTGCGTGAGATCGAGGTCGGTCTGGTTGAAGGTTTTCAGCGCCAGCGGAATCCCCAGCAGCCGTTCCCACACCACCAATGCCCGGTGGCGCTCGGTTTCGTTCATCGGTTGCAGGTTGTCGGCCATCAGCGAAAACGTGCCGTGGGCCAGGCGTTCGCGATATTGCTCGCCGCGCACCTGGTTGAGCATGTGCAGCGCCAGCACACCGAGCACTGCCACCAGAATCAACGCGGCGCACATGCCGCCATAGATGCGCAGGAAGATCGAGTTCACAGGGACGAATCTACGCAGGCCTCGGGAACGAACAGGTAGCCTTTGCTGCGGACGGTCTTGATCAGGCGCGGATGCTCCGGGTCATCGCCGATTTTCGGCCGGATGCGCGAGATGCGCACGTCGATGGAACGGTCCTGTCCGTCATAGCCGATACCGCGCAGCGCGGTGAAGATTTCTTCCCGGGAGAGAATGCGGCCGGCGTTGGCCACCAACAACCAGAGCAAATCGAACTCGGCGCTGGTCAGCTCGATGCCGTTGTCGTTCAGCCAGGCCTCACGCAACGCGTTGTCCACCACCAATGGGCCGAATTGCAGCCGGCGTTGTTTTTCCGGGACGACCTCGGGTGTTTCACTGCGTCGCAACAACGCCTGGATGCGCGCCAGCAGCAAGCGCGGACGCACCGGTTTGCATACGTAGTCGTCTGCGCCCAGGTCCAGGCCGAGGATCTGGTCGGTGTCGTCGGTACGCGCGGTGAGCATCAGGATCGGGCCGTCATAGCGGTCGCGAACCTTGCGACAAATGCTCAAGCCATCTTCGCCAGGGAGCATCAGGTCGAGGATCACCAGGTCTGGCTGCTCCTTGATGATGCGCGCCGCCGCCAGGGCGCCATTGCCCTCGATCGACACACGCAGGCCATTGGCTTCCAGGTAATCGCGAGTCAGTTCGGCCAGACGCTGGTCGTCCTCGACAATCAATACCTGCCAGGCTTCTTGCTCCACGGGTGACCTCTACTTGCCAATTTCTCTAATAAGGAAGTATCCACCCGTCTTTTTGTAATGATGGGGGTGGATAAATTGCCTGGATGCTGGCCGATTGTATAAACGTCGCCCGCACAGAACACAAGCTGGTAAATGCGTTCGGACAAGACGTTTTTTTGTGATAGGGTTCGCGCCCTTAAAAATCTGTCCAGCCGTTTTCGATCGTTGAAAAATGATGAAAAAAAGCCCGGTCCAGCAGCATCGCGGCCTACACGCCAATTCGCTCTTTCACACACAATTTACGCACAGGTTTATCCACAGGTAGTACGTTGCAATCCCCCCCCAAAACGCATTATCTTGTAGCCAAGCGCCAAAAAAACCCTAGATGTAGGGTTTTGCGCAAAAAACCAAACACAAACCGGACACCAATTTCAAGCGCTTTTCTTGCCACTGTCCGGTTGAACCAAACGTATTTTTAAAAGACCAAACCGCGCGTGCGGATGGCTACTGTATTTCGGCCCAAAAGGGTGAAAACGGTACGGGTGTTGCAGTCCCAACTGTCACCTTAAAGGACCCCGATCTCAGGCCCGTGGCATGAGATCAAAGACTTCGGCATGGAAGCGGCGCCCAATCGCACCCTTCCTACTGTCCCGAAGTTGTTATGCCCGGCATTCGCCGGTTGTAGTGCTTCTGGACGGAACGGTGGGCACCGACATGGTGCCCAAACAAACATAGAGAACGTGGAGACACCCATGCAAACCGACACAACTCGCGAGAACCCGCAGGGCACCTTGCCGCAGGCCGCTGATTCGAATTCGGATCTGTCCGCCACTGCGCCGGGCCAACTGCGCGTGATCAAGCGTAACGGCACTGTCGTTCCTTACACCGATGACAAGATCACCGTCGCCATCACCAAAGCGTTCCTCGCAGTTGAGGGCGGCACCGCTGCCGCTTCGTCGCGAATCCACGACACCGTTGCCCGCCTGACCGAACAGGTCACTGCCACCTTCAAGCGTCGCATGCCATCGGGCGGCACCATCCACATCGAAGAAATCCAGGACCAGGTCGAACTGGCCCTGATGCGCGCCGGCGAGCAGAAAGTCGCTCGCGACTACGTGATCTACCGTGACTCCCGCGCCAAAGAGCGCGCTTCGCACGCTCCAGCCGAGGAAGCGGTCAACGCTCACCCGTCGATCCGCATCACCCGCGCCGACGGTAGCCTTGCTCCACTGGACATGGGCCGCCTGAACACCATCGTCACCGAAGCGTGCGAAGGCCTGGAAGAAGTCGACGGCGACCTGATCCAGCGCGAAACCCTGAAAAACCTGTACGACGGCGTGGCCCTGAACGACGTCAACACCGCCCTGGTGATGACCGCCCGTACCCTGGTTGAACGCGAGCCGAACTACTCGTTCGTCACCGCTCGCCTGCTGATGGACACCCTGCGTGCCGAAGGCCTGGGCTTCCTCGGTGTGGCCGAGAGCGCCACTCACCACGAAATGGCCGACCTGTACGCCAAGGCCCTGCCTGCCTACGTCGCCAAGGGTATCGAATACGAATTGCTGAACCCGGTTCTGGCCGAATTCGACCTGGAAAAACTGGGCAAGGCGATCAACCACGAGCGCGATCAGCAGTTCACCTACCTGGGCCTGCAAACCCTGTACGACCGTTACTTCATCCACAAGGATGGCGTGCGTTTCGAACTGCCGCAGATCTTCTTCATGCGCGTGGCCATGGGCCTGGCAATCGAAGAGAAAGACCGCGAAGCCCGCGCCATCGAGTTCTACAACCTGCTGTCGTCCTTCGACTACATGGCATCGACGCCGACCCTGTTCAACGCCGGCACCCTGCGTCCACAGCTGTCGAGCTGCTACCTGACCACCGTGCCGGATGACTTGTCGGGCATTTACCACGCGATCCACGACAACGCCATGCTGTCGAAATTCGCCGGTGGCCTGGGCAACGACTGGACGCCGGTTCGTGCACTGGGTTCGTACATCAAGGGCACCAACGGCAAATCCCAGGGCGTCGTGCCGTTCCTGAAAGTGGTGAACGACACCGCCGTCGCTGTTAACCAGGGTGGCAAGCGCAAGGGCGCTGTCTGTGCCTACCTGGAAACCTGGCACATGGACATCGAAGAGTTCATCGAGCTGCGCAAGAACACCGGTGATGATCGTCGTCGTACCCACGACATGAACACCGCCAACTGGATCCCTGACCTGTTCATGAAGCGTGTCTTCGATGACGGCAAGTGGACCCTGTTCTCGCCATCGGAAGTACCGGACCTGCACGACCTGACCGGCAAGGCCTTCGAAGAGCGCTACGAGTACTACGAAGCCCTGACCGAGTACCCGGGCAAGGTCAAGCTGTTCAAGACCATCCAGGCCAAAGACCTGTGGCGCAAGATGCTGTCCATGCTGTTCGAAACCGGCCACCCATGGCTGACCTTCAAGGACCCGTGCAACCTGCGCAGCCCGCAGCAGCACGTCGGCGTGGTCCACAGCTCGAACCTGTGCACCGAGATCACCTTGAACACCAACAAGGACGAGATCGCCGTTTGCAACCTGGGCTCGATCAACCTGCCGAACCACATCGTGGGCGGCAAGCTCGACACCGCCAAGCTGCAACGCACTGTGAATACCGCCGTGCGCATGCTCGATAACGTGATCGACATCAACTACTACTCGGTGCCGCAAGCGAAGAACTCCAACTTCAAGCACCGTCCGGTCGGTCTGGGCATCATGGGCTTCCAGGACGCGCTGTACCTGCAGCACATCCCTTACGGTTCCGACGCCGCCGTCGAGTTCGCCGACAAGTCGATGGAAGCGGTCAGCTACTACGCGATCCAGGCTTCCTGCGACCTGGCCGACGAGCGCGGCGCCTACGAGACCTTCCAGGGTTCGCTGTGGTCCAAGGGCATCCTGCCGCTGGACTCGCAACAGATCCTGATCGAAGCCCGTGGCCAGAAGTACATCGACGTTGACCTGAACGAAACCCTGGACTGGGCACCTGTGCGCGCCCGTGTGCAGAAAGGTATCCGTAACTCCAACATCATGGCCATCGCACCGACCGCGACCATCGCCAACATCACCGGCGTTTCGCAGTCGATCGAACCGACCTACCAGAACCTGTATGTGAAATCGAACCTGTCGGGCGAATTCACCGTGATCAACCCGTACCTGGTTCGCGACCTCAAGGCTCGCGGTCTGTGGGATTCGGTCATGATCAACGACCTGAAGTACTACGACGGTTCCGTGCAGCAGATCGAGCGCATCCCGCAAGAACTCAAAGAGCTCTACGCGACCGCCTTCGAAGTGGACACCAAGTGGATCGTTGACGCGGCAAGCCGTCGTCAGAAGTGGATCGACCAGGCTCAGTCGCTGAACCTGTACATCGCCGGCGCTTCGGGCAAGAAGCTGGACGTGACCTACCGCATGGCTTGGTACCGTGGTCTGAAAACCACTTACTATCTCCGTGCCCTGGCCGCGACCAGCACCGAGAAGTCGACCATCAACACCGGCAAGCTGAACGCTGTTTCCAGCGGCGGCAACCACGGTGAAGATTCGGTCCTGGCAGCACCTGCCGGTCCTGCTCCAGTGCCGAAGGCTTGCGCCATCGACGAGCCGGATTGCGAAGCTTGCCAATAAGCTGAGCCGGTAGGCGCTCAAAGGCGCTTACCTGAAACCCCCGATTAGTCCTCTGGATTGGTCGGGGGTTTTCTTTTGCCCTTTGGAAAACGGTGCCTGGCCTGACGCCTTCGCGGGCAAGCCACGCTCCCACAGGTTCTGTGTCGCTCACAAAACAAATGAACGCCACAGACCCTGTGGGAGCGTGGCTTGCCCGCGAAGAGGCCCGTTCTAACAACACAAGTTTCCTATTTTTGGCACACATATTCCGAGCACAAAAAACCCCTCTTGCGAGGGGTTCTTTATGCTGCAGTACCCGGCATCAGGTCATCTGAATAATGGTCTGCATGATGGTGCTTTGGGTGGAGATGGTCTTGGCGTTCGCCTGGTAGTTGCTTTGCGCCTTGATCAGGTCGACCAGTTCACTGGTCAGGTTGACGTTGGACTCTTCCAGCGAGTTCGATTGGATCTGCCCCAGGGTACCGGTGTTCGGTGCATCGTAGCCCGGGATACCCGACGAGTAAGTTTCTTTCCAGCTGGTGCCACCTACAGGCTGCAAACCCTGTTCGTTGGTGAAACTGGCGAGCGAGATCTGGCCGATGGCCTTGGTCTGGCTGTTGCTGAAGTTGGCGAGCATCACACCGCTGGTGTCGATGGTCAGGTTGGTGATCTGGCCCGTCGCGTAACCGTTCTGCACAGGAATCGAACGCGCGGTGTCAGCGTTGAACTGTGTGGTATTGCTCATGGAGATCGTTATACCGGCCGGGTCGGCGGCGGCGCCGTTGGCTGCCCACACACCATTGGTCACGGTACCGGGAATCCAGCCGGAGACCTTCAGGTCAGGGCTGACGATCGGCGCAGGGACCGCTGGAGTGGTCACCGAAACCAGCTTGCCGGAGGTGTCGAACACCATGGTCGAAGGAACCGGCGGCGAAGCTGCAAGCGTAGGGTCGCTGCCATCCGGGTTGCGGCCATCGATCAGGGTGTAGGTTTGCCAGGTGTTCGCACCGGTCTTGACCATGAACTGATCCATGGTGTGCTGGTTACCCTGAGTGTCGTAAACCGGGGTGCTGAACTGCTTGGTGAAGGACGCCTGCTTGCTCGGGTCGAACGGGTTGGCAACCTGGTCGATATCCGGCGCCGTGGAATTGAGGTTGATCGTCGACGAAACGCTGGTGGTGGTTTTCGGCGCCAGGTTCGACGTGTCAATGCGCAGATCGGTCAACACGCCATTGAGGATCTTGCCATTGGCATCCACACCATAACCCTGCAGACGCGCAGAGCCATCGGTGTTGGTGACGTATCCGTCCTTGTCGACCTTGAACGTACCGGCACGGGTGTAGGACAGCGAGCCATTGCTGTTCAGCACGAAGAAACCGGAACCGTTGATACCCATGTCCAGCACGTTGCCCGTGTTGTTGATGTCACCCTGGGTAAACTGTTGGGAAACGTTGGCCAGGCGCACGCCGTTACCGGTGGTCTTGCTGCCGGAACCCAGTTTGGTGGCCGAGTAAACGTCTTCGAATTCTGCACGGGACGATTTGAAACCGGTGGTCGCAACGTTGGCGATGTTGTTGCCGGTCACGTCCAGTTGTTTGTTGGATGCATAGAGACCGCTAAGGCCGATATTGAAAGACATATTCCACTCCTTTGTGCCGTGTTAGTCGGCCCTACATACCAATGGTTTGTACTTTGGACAGGGCGATGCTGCCCAGCCCGGCGAGGTTGAGCATCAATTCACCACCGGTCTGGCTGATGGTCACGCTGCTGACGGTCGCCGGCAGGTTCGTCACCAGGGAGGTCGCCTTGCCGTCGTAGGTCGCGGTGGCGTTGAAGGTGTACGTACCAGCCTTGGCCACTTCACCGGCATCGTTCTTGCCATCCCAGATGAAACTGGCGTTGCCGGCTTGCTGAGAGCCCAGGTTGATGGTGCGGATAACCTTACCGTCGGTATCGGTGATCTTGAGGGAGACCGGGTCTGCCGACGCCGGTACCGCGATAGTGCCGTTGAGGCTCTTGGCGGTATCGACCACGGCCTTGTCGCCCGGCGCGATGACCGAACGCCCGACCAGCGACGAAGCCTGCAACGCCTGGGACGAGTTGTAGTTACCGGCGATGCCCGACACGGTGCTATTGAGCGTGGTAATGCCTTCCAGACTGCTGAACTGTGCCAATTGGGCAACGAATGCACCGTTGTCCTGTGGCTCCAGCGGGTTCTGGTTCTTCAGCTGCGTCACCAGCAGTTGCAGGAACGCATCCTTGCCCAGGGACTTATTGCCGGTGGCGCTGTTCGTCGCGGACGCCAGGCCGTCGGCACTGGTGTTGGTCTTGATCGAAGAGTTGGCCAGGATATCTTTGAGGCTAAGGCTGCTGGTGGTATCGGTAACACTCATCTGAGTCGCCCCTTATCACTGACCGAGGGTCAGGACCTTCTGCATCATGGTTTTGGCGGTGTTCATCATTTCGGCGTTGGTCTGGAACGAACGACTCGCGGAAATCATGTCGGCCATTTCTTCCACCACGTTGACGTTCGGGTAGTAGACATAGCCCTTGGCATCAGCGGCCGGATGGTTCGGCTCGTAGCGCGCCTCAAGGTTGCTCTGGTCTTCGACCACGCCCAGCACTTGTACGCCTTGCCCGGCGGCTTCCTGGTTCTGGAACAGCGAATCGCTGCCGCCGCTCTGGCCACCCTGGAACATGGTGGCGAACACCGGATGACGCGCACGGTAGGTCTGGTCGATGCTCGACGAGACCGTCTCGGCGTTGGCGATGTTCGAAGCGACGGTGTTCAAACGCGTGGTCTGGGCACTCATGCCGCTACCGGCAATGTTGAAAACACTGGATAGGGACATGACTTACTCTCCGCGCAGGGCTGACACCAGCCCTTTGAACTTGCTGTTGAGCAGGGTGAAGCTGGCCTGGAAGTTGACCGCGTTTTCCGCGTAGTTCGACTGTTCCAGTTGGGCATCCACGGTGTTCTGGTCAATCGACGGTTGCATCGGCGTGCGGTACATCAGCGATTCTTCGCCGTTGCCCAGGCCTTCAGCTTCGATATGACGGCTGTTGGTCATGTTCAAGGCGAACGTGCCGTTTTTGGCTTTATCGTTCTGCGCCTCGAGCACTTTCGAGAACTCCAGATCCCGCGCCTTGTAGTTCGGGGTATCGGCGTTGGCAATGTTGTTGGCCAGGACTTCGGCACGCTGGGCGCGGAAGCCCAGCGCCTTTTCGTGAATGCCGAGCGCTTTATCGAAGCTGATGCTCATGTCGGGAAACCTTCGGGTGACCTGATTTTTCGTACGATGAACTTAGCAAGCGTCATGCCAATTCAAAAAAGCCCGTAAACCGGGGCTTTGCGGGCAGTGGCAACGTGGCAATGCCAGAAAAGCGGCAACCGGTTTCCGCTGGATGCCGCTTTTCTGCCGCTTTCCCATGGACGACACCGACCAACTGTGGGAGCAAGGCTTGCCCGCGATAACGGTAGGCCAGTTATTGAAAATGTTGCCTGACCCACGGCTATCGCGGGCGAGCCTTGCTCCCACAGGTAAAGCGGCGCCTATGCGAAACAAACAGGCATAAAAAACGGGAGCTCCTGAGGGCTCCCGTTTTGTTGTTGCCGATGGAAAATCATTTCGCCTGGTAAATGATCCCCGGACTGCACTGGACCATCTGGTAATGATCCGGCAACCCGTTCAGCGCTTCGGAAGCACCGAGGAACAGATAACCGCCCGGCTTCAACGTGCTGTGAATTCGCAACAGGATGTCCTTCTTCACTTCGGCAGAGAAGTAGATCAGCACGTTGCGGCAGAACACGATATCGAACTTGCCGAGGCTCGCGTAACTGTCCAGCAGGTTGAACGAACGGAATTCCACCCGGCTCTTGATCGGCGCCTTGATGGCCCAGCGCCCCGGCCCCTTGGGGTCGAAATAGCGCTGCAGCCGCTCGGGCGACAGACCGCGACCGATGGCCAGGCTGTCGTATTCACCGGTCTTGCAGTTGGTCAGCATGGTGCCGGACAGATCGGTGGCCACAATCTGCACCCCCATCTTCAATTGTCCGACATTGCTGCGCTCGAACTCATCGATGGACATCGACAGCGAGTACGGCTCCTGACCTGACGAACACGCCGCCGACCAGATTCGCAGCCGCTGACCGGGACTGGCCTTGATTGCTTCAGGCAGCACCTTGTTCTTCAAGACCTCAAATGGATAGGTGTCACGAAACCACAGGGTTTCGTTGGTCGTCATCGCGTCCACCACCATCTCGCGCAACCCGCTGCGCGGTTGGGTCTGGATGCGTTGAACCAACTCACCCAGGGACTTGATGCCTTGCTGCTCCATCAGTTTGTTGAGACGGCTCGAGACCAGATACTGCTTGTTTTCACCGAGCAAAATGCCACAGGCTTTTTCCAGGAATACCCGGAACTGTTCGAAATCCAAATTACCCGTAGACAATGCTGCCGCCTCTTAAATCGTGTTGACTGCCAGGGGCCGGACGCCCCTAGCTGATATCTGCTGCTTTGATCCGGTCGACTACCCGGGATGCCAGGTCATCAGGACGGAATTTAGCCAGGAAGTCATCGGCACCGACTTTCTTGACCATCGCCTGATTGAACACGCCCGACAACGAAGTATGCAGGATGATATGAAGCTTTTGCATGCGAGGGTCGTTGCGGATCTCCGCCGTCAGGGTGTACCCGTCCATCTCCGGCATCTCGATGTCGGAGATCATCATCAGGAACTCTTCTTCCGGCTTCTTGCCCTCGTCGACCAGTTTGCGCAGGTAATCCAGCGCTTGCCGGCCATCGTTCAAAGCCACCACTTCGACACCGACTGTTTGCAGGCAACGCGTGACCTGCTTGCGCGCCACCGACGAATCATCGACCGTCAGCACGCGCAACGAAAGCGCCTTGTGCTGTGTTTCGACATCCACCACGCCGACGGAAATCGCTTCCGGTGTCGGCGCCACTTCCGCCAGCACCTTCTCGACGTCGATGATTTCGACCAACTGATTGTCGACCCGCGTCACCGCCGTCAGGTAGTGATCGCGACCGGTCCCCTTGGGTGGCGGATGAATCTCCTCCCAGTTCATGTTGACGATGCGCTCCACCGAGCGCACCAGGAACCCTTGGGTCTTGGTGTTGTACTCCGTAATGATCACGAAGGGATTGTTCTTGTCCTTCAAAGCACCGGAGCCGGTCGCCATTGCCAGATCAAGGATCGGAATGGTCGCCCCCCGAATGTTCGCCACGCCGCACACGACAGGACTGGACTTGGGCATCAGCGTCAGTTGGGGGCATTGCAACACCTCCCGAACCTTGAACACGTTGATCCCGTACAGCTGTTGGCCGTCGAGACGGAACAACAACAGCTCAAGGCGATTCTGCCCCACCAGTTGCGTGCGCTGGTTCACCGAATCCATTACACCAGCCATGCCCAGACTCCTACACCAACGCTAAGTGTTGTTGCGACGCACATTCATCTCTAAACGGCACGGCGCTTGCTTTTTATCTTTCCATGAACACTGAACCGACATTTTTTCGACGCCTGCCCCCACCCTACCGTAATTTGCTCGGTGCATTGGTGGCTGTTTGCCTGCTCAACACGGGCAGCCCTGCCCTTGCTGACGCGGTTACCTTGCCTGACATGCTTATCGGCGTCACTCAGGGCTTTCTTGAATTCACCGTAGAAGACTATCTGGCCACCAGTCAAACGGAAGGTCGTTACGAAATCCAGGTCAACCAGCTCGACCCGCGCCTGCGCATGCCGATGTGCGACAAGGAATTGACAGCCTCGCTGGAGAGTCCGGCCAAGCCGTTGGGTCGGGTCACGGTCAAGGTGCGCTGCGAAGGAACATCCCCCTGGACAGTCTTCGTACCCGCTCAAGTCCGCCTGTTTCGCGATGTCGTGACCACCACCCGCCCCCTGCGGCGCGCCGGCATTGTCGAGCCTGGGGATGTCATTTTGCGCGAGCGGGACATCAGCGCGATCAACCAGGGTTACCTGACTTCCATGGATCAGGCGGTCGGGCAACGACTTACCCGACCAATGGTCGCCGATCAGGTCATCACACTGGTGCACCTCGAACAGGCGGAAGTCATTCGCAAGGGTGATCAAGTGGTCATTACCGCCCGCAGTGGCACGCTCAGCGTGCGCATGCCTGGCGAAGCACTGTCCAACGGCGGTATGAGCGAACAGATCCGGGTGAAAAACCTCAACTCCCAACGCGTCATCAAGGCGCAGGTCACCGCGCCGGGCCAGGTGGAGGTTTCAATGTAAGCGGCCATGCTGGGCTCTTTGTTCGTGAAGATGTGGCGCTGGCCATGGCTGTTCCCTAAACTGTGCTCCATGCAGGGCAAGCGCTGGCGCGCGCGAGCTCTATTGATAATTGGGCCTAAAGTTTTACGGGGAATGGCCGAAAACATGGCAAGCGTCCAAATTCCCAGAGGTTTTTTATCATGGTCATCGATTTCAGCCGTTTGAACAGCTCCTCGTCACTGACGGGCAGTACTCGTACCAGCGCTGCCAAGGACACTGCCGATACCGGCAAATCCGCGCCGCTGAATACCCAGGCCGAGCAGGCCGGTACGGCTACAGTCGGGGAATCGGTACATCTCAGCAATGAGGCTCAACAGTTGCAGAAGGTCACTGATACGCTGCGCGATCAGCCTGCCGTCGACAAAGCCCGTGTGGCCGAGTTGAAAGCAGCGATTGCCGATGGCAGCTATAAAGTCGACAGCAACCGTGTAGCCAGCAAACTGCTCAACTTCGAAGCCCAGCGCTAGGCCACGGCCCGCGCCAGGCTTTTGGACGCTTAAACCCCAAGGCCAGCCATGCACGACACCAATTTGCTGCAACTGATCACCGACGATTTTGCTCCAGCGCAACAACTGCTGGAGTTACTGCGTACCGAATCCCTCGCCTTGCATGGTCGCGACATGTACCTGCTTGAGGACATCCTGGCGCAAAAGCAGGCCTTGATCATTTTGCTTGAACAGCATGGCCGCAAGCGCAGCGAAATCCTCGCCAGCCTCAACCTGCCCACCAATCGTAGCGGTCTGGAGCAACTGGCCAGCCAGTCGAGCGTCGGCCCGGCGCTGCTGGCGCAAAGCGATGTGCTGACCGACCTGTTGGCCCAATGCCAGGCCATCAATGTCAACAACGGCCAGTCGATTCTGGTGCAGCAGGCCGCTACGGCCAATCAGCTGAAGATCCTTACCGGCGGCGAACCTCCAGCCCTGTATGACGCCAGCGGAACATTTTCCAAGCTTGTGAAACCGCGCACGCTCAGTCAGGCTTGAGCCCGTCGATGAGCACGCTCTATCAAGACGCGAAACATGCTGGCAAAATGCTGGCCAGCCGTAGTCAAAATTTGTCTGGAGATTGATTAACCGTGTCCAATGCCTTAAATGCGGACGATGCTCCGCAGCCACCCAAGGTGCTCAGCACGCCCCTGGAAATCTCCGGCAACCTTCGCCAGCTGCAAGAAAGCCATGACCCGCTGATCATCACGTTCCACGAGCGCAGCCAGCGCTTCCAGAGCTATCTGGTGGACGTCGACCGTGATCGCAACATGATCGCCCTGGACGAAATGATTCCCCGCGATGGCGAACGCTACCTGCTGGCTGGCGAACCGTTCAAGGTCGAAGGCTTCCATGAGGGTGTGCGCATTGCCTGGGAAAGCAATGGTCCGCTGACCATCGAGGAATCCGGTGGCAGTCGTTGCTACCGTGGCACGCTGCCCGACGAAGTGGTCTATCACCAACGCCGAAATGCGTTCCGTGCAGCGCTGAAGCTGGCGCAACTGGTCGACGTCGACCTGGACGGCGAGAAACTCAAGGCACCGATCAGCGGCAAGTTACTGGACATCTCGGCTACCGGTTGCAAATTGCGTTTCGCCGGCGACATCACCGGCAACCTGCAGCTGGGCCAGGTCTATGATCGTTTCATGGCTGCCCTGCCCTTCGGCAAGATGACCGCGCCGGTCGAACTGCGCTACCTGCACTTCGAAGAAAGAATCTCCACCACCTTCGCCGGTGTACGCTTCCATAACATGAGCGGCCTGGTGCAGCGGCAGGTCGAGCGGTTCGTCTATCAGCTGCAACGCGAAGCACGGCGCTTCGACAAAGACGACTTCTGATATAACGCGCCAACAAAAACGGGCAGCCCCTTTGCGGTGACTGCCCGTTTTTTATGCCTGAGTGTTATGGCCTGGCTTCGGTGAAACTTTGTTCCCTGCCCGAATCCGGCTCCTCTGGAGGTGCATCGGTTTGCGGCTGCGGCTCGGAAGTCGGTTCAGAAGGCGGATTCTGCATCTGATCCTGCACCACTTGCTCATCGACCCGCGGATCAAGGCAAGCCACCAGTGGCGAACTCGACATACTGTCCGGCATGGCGACGTGATGCAGTGGCGCATCGTCCACCTGATGCAGATTGGTCACTGCTTTCGGGCGAATTCGCCACACGAGTACCAAGGCGAAGAAACTGAAGAAGGCATAGAGCATCTGGCTGCCGAACAGCTTCATCAGCACACCCGCCGCCAGCGGCCCGATACTGGCACCAACGCCATAGGTGACCAGTAACATTGCCGTGAGCGACACCCGGCGATCGGCTTCGACATGGTCATTGGAGAATGCGACTGCCAGCGGATACAAGCAGAACTTCACCAGTGAACAGAGGAAGCCGGCAATAAACAGCACCTCCAGCGGTACCTGCTTGAGTATCGCCAATGGCAACGCTGCAAGTGCCAGAACGAACGCAAAACAGCGGATCAACAGCGCACGGTCATAACGGTCGGACAGCCACCCCAACGGCCACTGCACCACCAGGCCGGCAAAAATGCAGCTACCCATGAACAGACCGACCTGCTCCGTGGACAACCCCTGCTGCGAGGCATACAGCGGCGCCAGACCGTAGAACGAACCGATGATCAACCCCGCTCCCAGTACCGTACTCAGCGACTGAGGCACGCGCTTGATGAAGAATCGGGGCTCCATGGGTGCCGGGTGCAGCGGCGCCGGGTGAATCCGTCGGGTCAGGGCCACGGGCACCAGACACAAGGCAAAGCACAAGGCGACCAGCATCAACAATTCCAGACCCAGGCCCGGGTGCATGACCAGAATCAGTTGCCCCAACACCAGCCCCAGGTACGAGGCGATCATGTAACCACTGAAAACCGTACCGCGCTGCGAGGCTTCGGCCTGCTCGTTAAGCCAGCTCTCGATGACCATGTACTGGCACATCATGCCCAGGCCGACGATGACCCGCAGAAATATCCAGGCCGGCAGCCAGTCCACCAAACCGTGCCCAAGTACCGCTGCACCGACGATCCCGGCACACGCCGAATAGGCGCGAATATGCCCGACACGGGCAATCAAGCGGTGGCCAATCTTGCCGCCCAACACCAGGCCGAAATAGTTGGCCGCCATTAACGCACCAACCCACAGACTGTCGACATGGTCGGCCGCCAGGCGCAAGCCCAGGTAAGTACTCAGCAAGCCTGAGCCGATCAACATCATCAGCGAGGCGAAATAAAGCGCTCGAAAGGGTTTCCAGATTTGGCGCATCGGCGTTCCGAGCGGCTCCTTGCAGTGAGAATCGGACTACCGAAACGATAGCCCGATATGGACGGTGCGTCAGGCCTGGGCTGCTAGTACACGCCGTTCCCAGGGAGTAATTTCATCAAGGAAGCTGGTCAGCTCCATGGTCTTCGAAGCGATGTAGCCTTCGATGAATTCCTTGCCGAACAGTTCCTTCGCCAATTGGCTACGTTTCAGACGCTCAAGTGCTGCATGCAAGGTACACGGCAATGAAAGATTGTCCGGTACCTGAAATTCACCCTGGATCGGCTCGCTCGGTTCCAGTTTGTGCTCGATGCCATATAACCCGGCAGCCAGGCTGGCGGCAATCGCCAGATACGGGTTGGCATCGGCACCCGGCAAGCGGTTCTCGACCCGGCGAGCGACCGGCGAACTGGCTGGAATGCGCAACCCCGCCGCCCTGTTGTCATGGGACCAGCAGGCATTATTCGGTGATGCGTAGGGATGGCACAAGCGCTGATACGAATTCACATTCGGCGCAAACAGAGCGGTGAAGTCCAGCATGCAGGCCTGCTGACCCGCGATGAAATGACGGAAGGTCGCCGTCGGCTGGCCGGCCTCATCACTGAACACATTACGTCCCGTGTCGGACTCGACGATGCTCTGGTGAATATGCATCGAACTGCCCGGCGTATGTGCCAATGGCTTGGCCATGCAAACCACGGTAAGGCCATGCTTGAGTGCGACTTCCTTTAACAAATGCTTGAACAGGAACGTCTGGTCGGCCAGTAGCAATGGATCGCCATGCAGCAGGTTGATCTCGAACTGGCTGATGCCCATCTCGTGCATGAAGGTATCGCGAGGCAAGCCCAAAGCGGCCATGCACTTATAGACTTCAGTGAAAAACGGCCGCAAGCCGTTATTGGAACTGACGCTGAATGCCGAATGGCCATCTTCGCGTCGACCGTCCAGGCCAACAGGTGGCTGAAAAGGCTGAGTCGGGTCGGTGTTGCGCGCGAAGACAAAAAACTCCAGCTCGGTCGCAACCACCGGCGACAAGCCAAGGGCCTTGTATCGCTTGATAACAGCCTTGAGGTGTCCGCGGGTCGAAAGCTTGGAGCTTTCGCCAGTCAGTTCGTCCGCATCACAAATGGCGAACGCTCGCGGTTGCTCGCTCCAGGGCAAGCGATGGATTTGCGCAGGATCGGCAACCAGTGCAAGGTCGCCGTCATCGCTGCCGTAAAAACGCGCTGGCGGATATCCACCCATGATGCATTGCAGCAGCACCCCCCGTGCCATCTGCAAACGCCGTCCCTCGAGGAAACCCTCGCAGGTCATCACTTTACCCCGTGGCACGCCATTCAAATCCGGCGTGACACATTCAATCTCATCAATGCCCGTCAATCGCTGAGCGAGTGAACTCAGGCCATCGGTTGTCATGACGCAATCCTTGTTATTGTGCGAGCCGCGAACGGCAACCCGTACAAAATAGGCTCCGCGTGTTCGGAATATCAAGCAGCGTCAAACAAAAAGCTTTAGCCCGGGGGAGAAGTTCAGGGCAGATAAAGACTGAAGACGCCCCCACCCAGCGGGCCGCCGTTGCTGATTTCGGTACGGCCACCGACGCCATTGCGTTGATGCAACGCAGCAATCCTTCCGGCAAAGTACAGCCCCAAGCCAGTGCTGCCGCTGCTGTGATTGATGCCCTGCACATAGTCTGCCTGACGCTCGATCATCTCGACCGGGTAGCCTTCACCGTCGTCATTGATGGTCAGGACCAGTTGTCCGGCTTCGTCGCTGACGCTGATCAACACCGCATGCCGGGCATAACGAATGGCATTGTTGATGCTGTTGGCGAGAACCGAGGCAATCAGCTCTCGATCGAAAAAACCCAGGGGGCTCAAGGGATCGACCTCGAAGGTCGCTGCAATACCGCGGCTGGCAAATACGTCCTGATGACAGGCCAGCTGCGCTTCGATGAAGTCATCCAGTTCGTGGTAGGCCGGTTGCAAGGGCATCTGATTCACACCGAGCTTATACAAACCCAGTAACTGCACGAGCATTCCGTTGAGGTGGGCGAACTCGAATTCGATCACGCCCTGCTCCGGAGTATGCCGCGCCGGGTCGGGCAGGTTCGCCAACCATTGACTGTGGGCCTGCATCAACATGGCCAACGAGTTCTTCATGTCGTGCACGGTAGAAGCGATTACCGTAGAAAAATCCAGGGACTGCTGATTGTCGTTCATTCGCCAAACGCCTTGCTTTTAAGCTTCTGATAACGCGGATAACGCGCATCGGTATCAGGCATCAAACCGACCATTTTCAGGCAGCTGCGACATTCTTCGAGTACGGCCGACGGCACGCTGGTATCGGTGCCATGCAGCAGGGCCTGTGCCAGATTCAACGCGATACTGATGTTCTTCGGTTGCAGCACCAGGGCTTTGCGGAACACTTCTCGGGCTTCTACCAGGTTACCGGTTTTGTACACGCGAACGCCTTGTCGGTTGAGATCAGCGGCGGCGTTGCCGGAATTGAGGATGGTCGGGTCATCCGTGAGCTTGGCAATGTCCTTCATGACCGCCGGATCGTCACCGTAGATTTCGACACAGTTTTTCAGCATTGACGTGCCGGCCTCTGCCTGACCGAGCATCTGCAATTGCTTGGCCACCAATAATGCAGCCTCCGCACTCATGAACTGCTCCATGCCATCGAGGCGCATCAACGCTTGCTCAGTGAGCTTTTCCGCGGTCTCGGCATCGTTGAGCAACAGACTGGTGGCCTTCATCAACCGTGCACGAATTTGCAGGCCGGGGTCGGACGGATTCTCCTTGGCCACCGCGCTCAGCGTTGTATTGATTTCCAGCCGGGTCCGGGTATCCAGGCCTTTTTCACTGCCTTTGCTGATCAAGGCGTGGGCCAGTCCGAGGTTACTTTCAGCATCCTTGAAACGCGATTGAGCGCCTTGGTTAACAGCCTGGCGGTAGGCTTTGGACGCCGTGTCAAAATCTTCGTTGGTCATCGCCAACTTGCCCAACTGCGCCTGGCGACGCACTGCCAAGGGTGACAGGCGAATCGCTTCTTCCAATACCCTTTGAGCTGACCTGGTATCCCCCTCAGCGACCAGTACGTCCGCCATACCGTCGTAGAGGGCTGGCATCATCGGGAAGACTTTCAGCGCCTTTTCGTAGACGCCTTTGGCCTGAGCCACCTGGCCACGCTTGAACAGCAACTTACCCAACCCCGCAAATGCCCACGGCAATGGACGATCGGCAATGATGCTGTCGTAAAGACGCTCGAGGGCTTCGTTCTGATTCAGGTCGCGCAACGCATCAGCGCGGTAACGCAGGCACAAAGGCGAATAACGGATATCTTGCTTGCACAGGGCAATGCAGGCGTTAAGGACCTCAACCGGTTTTCCCCGGTCGAGGGCCTGCAGAATTGGCTTGAGCAGGGTCTTGCGCTGCTCCAGGCGCTCAAGGCGTTGGGCCAGGCCGGAACGGTTGAAAGGCTTGGTCAGATAGGCATCCGGTTCGTGCTCCAGCGCGCTGAGCACCATGGCCTGGCTGGTTTCTGCGGTCACCATGACAAATACACTTTCATGGCTGATCAGCTTCTCAATCATCAGGTCTTCGAGTACCTGCTGACCGTTCTTCTTGCCATCACCCAGATGGAAATCCTGCAGGATGAAATCGTAGGATTTCTGCGAGCACATCTTCAACGCCTGTTCGCCAGTGTCGGCTGTATCCACATCCTTGACGCCCAACTCTCGCAGCATTGACCTGACGGAACTGCGGAAGTCCGAAAAATCATCGACGATCAGAAAACTCTTTTGGTGATACGACAACATCGAAGATTTCCAGGCAATTTAAGAGGAAGAACCGAAAGGCAGATACATGAACCAGATCAGCTTCACCGCCCCTTTCAGCGCGCAGATGATAGCTAGTAGCCATAGGCTATCAAGCGATTTCTCTTTGGCAGCCGTAACGATTGGAAGCTGCAAAAATTGAAGATCGCTGTGATCCCATGGTTATCGGCCAGTGGTAGCGTTCTCTTGAAGCATCAGGCGTGCATTCGCGGTTTTGCCCAGCAAAAAAATCGAGATCGTTGGGGGTGTGGAAACGGGAATTTTCGTCGCGCCACTTTCCGGCGGACAAAACAAAACCCCTACCTGC
>NZ_WTFT01000090.1 GCF_009861505.1 Pseudomonas izuensis
GGCGATCACATCACCGCGGTGTTTCAGAGGCGCCGAAGTGATGCCATTGCCAGCAAGCCGGCTCCTACAAGCCCGGCCTGCCAGTCAGTGCCGGGTTTTTTTGTGCCTGCCAAACAGTCGAGCTTTCCGATAAAAGCAGTACAGATTTTGCTGACACTGCACTGTACGGTCGACTATTGTGGCAACTGTCCCAGTACACTTCTAAACTGTTCCGGTATCGTTTCCTACAAGAATAAAATGCCTGTGAAATCGAGTGCTGCGTCATGACCAATCTCTTGCTCTACCAACGTATTGCTCAGCAACTGGCTGAAGACATCCGCCGCGGTGTGTATCAACCTGGAGAGCGCGTGCCTTCGGTACGCAAGATGAGCTCGCAGCTCAATGTCAGCCATGCCACCGTGTTACAGGCCTATGCCAACCTCGAAGATCAGGGGTTGATCCGTGCCCGGCCGCAGTCGGGTTATTACGTGCACCAGACGCCGGCCCTGACCGCACCGACGCCGGACATTGCCCGGGTCGAGCGTCCAGGCCTGGTCACCCGCAGCAGCATCATCCAGCAAGTACTGGTCGAATCCCGCCGCGAAGGTGTGTTCCCGTTGGGCGCCGCGGTGCCGAGCGTCGACTATCTGCCGGTACGGGCACTGCATCAGCAACTGGCCAAGGTCACCCGTTTCCATAGTCCCCGTGCATTCAGCTACATGTTCAGCCCAGGCTTCGAGCCGTTGCGCCGACAAGTGGCCATCCGCATGCGCGATGCCGGGGTGGTGGTCGACCCGTCGGAAGTGGTGATCACCCACGGCTGCGTCGATGCCTTGCAAATGTCCTTGCGAGTGCTGACCCGGCCGGGCGATCTCATCGCTGCCGAATCGCCAACCTACTACGGTTTGCTGCAACTGGCGGATCTGTTGGGGCTCAAGGTCATCGAGATCCCCAGCGATCCCTCTACCGGCATGAGCCTCGAAGCCCTGCAACTGGCCGCCAACCAATGGTCGATCAAGGCGCTGGTGCTGACCACGCGCCTGAGCAATCCATTGGGCGGCACCATGCCCGAAGAGCGGCAGAAACAATTGCTGCGCCTGGCGTCGGATTTCGACATTCAGGTGGTCGAGGACGACATCTACGGCGAGCTGATGTTCGAGCAGGGACGCACCAAGGCGCTCAAGGCCTACGACCGGCTGGACCGGGTGATCTATTGCTCGAGCTTCTCCAAAACCCTGTCGCCCGGTGTGCGGATCGGCTGGATGATTGCCGGCAAGTATCAACAGGAAATTCAGCGCTTGCAGACCTTCAGCACCCATTCGGCCTGCAGCGTCACGCAGATGGGCATGGCCGCTTATCTGGAG
>NZ_WTFT01000091.1 GCF_009861505.1 Pseudomonas izuensis
AACCTTAGAGTTCTCGTCTTACTTCAGACCAAATCGCGGGCAAGCCTTGCGCCCACAGGGGAAACGCCATTTTGGAAAGGGCGCCTCCCCTGTGGGAGCAGGGCTGCCCCGCGATGCTTTAAAGGATCCAGTGCCCCCCAAAAAGCCCCCGGAACCCGCAACCGCGCACGAACCCAGATCCGAAACCCCGCCTAAGTTCGCAACCGAACCCCTATCGAAAAAACACGAAAGCCCCGAATAACGGGGCCTTCAACGCATATACGCGACTTTTTGTTTCAGCTTGTTAAAACCTGGCACGCCCCCTGCAATAGTCTCATCAGTGGTTCAGATCACTACCCGGTTTCGGGGACCTTGGTACAGGCAGGCCGGGGATTCCCCTCTTTACATCGGGCTCACACCGCACAAGCGACGAGCCCTGCCGTTTTGGGGTCCTTGGTACAGGCAGGCCGGGGATACCCTCTTTTATTGCTCCCGGAGATGGATCTCCAGCCGCCAACGGTCATCGACCTCGCTGCCGGCCCAGTCGCCCTGCAGGGGACGGGCCGCCACCACCGTCAGCAATAAGCCCCCATCACTCAACCGCACTCGCCAGTTCACGCTCTTGTCGTTGAGCTTGAGTTGACCCTGCTGCGCCTTGCCTTGCGCTTCGAACAGCAAGGCGACGCTACCGTCGACGATCTCGCCATGGGTCTTGGGTTCGTTGTTGAACCACACCACCAGCCCGTCATTCGTCACCTCGACCTGCTGCAATTCGCTGGGGTCGGGCGTCGTCAGGCGACCGATCATCATCCCCACCATCACCCCGACAATCGCCAGCGAAGCCATCACTCGCGGGAATAGTTTCGAACGATTGTCGGGTTGCGGCGTAGAATGCCGCACATCTTTACCTTCGGAGCCGTGCATGTTTCACGTCATCCTTTTCCAACCGGAAATTCCACCGAATACCGGCAACGTTATCAGGCTGTGCGCCAACAGTGGCTGCCACCTGCATTTGATCGAACCGCTGGGCTTCGAGATGGACGACAAGCGCCTGCGC
>NZ_WTFT01000092.1 GCF_009861505.1 Pseudomonas izuensis
CGATTTCCAGGATGCGGCCGGAGAAGGCGTTTTTCTTGCCTTTCTTCTCGACGGTCAACAGACCTTTCTGGATCGCGAAGTAAGGAATGGCATGAACCAGGTCACGCAGGGTGACGCCAGGTTGCATTTTGCCTTTGAAGCGCACCAGGATCGATTCCGGCATGTCCAGCGGCATCACGCCGGTGGCAGCGGCGAACGCTACCAGGCCGGAACCGGCCGGGAACGAAATGCCCATCGGGAAACGGGTGTGGGAGTCACCACCGGTACCGACGGTGTCTGGCAGCAGCATGCGGTTCAGCCACGAGTGGATGATGCCGTCGCCCGGACGCAGGGAAACGCCGCCACGGGTCATGATGAAGTCAGGCAGGGTGTGGTGGGTGGTCACGTCGATCGGCTTTGGATAAGCCGCGGTGTGGCAGAACGACTGCATCACCAGATCAGCGGAGAAGCCCAGGCACGCCAGGTCTTTCAGTTCGTCACGGGTCATTGGACCGGTGGTGTCCTGAGAGCCCACGGTGGTCATTTTCGGTTCGCAGTAGGTG